>JAAFJN010000022.1:0-23563 GCA_013298845.1 Chitinophagales bacterium | reverse complement strand
CATCGCCGTTGGTTATCCGTTTTAGCGCTTACAACAACATGAAAATATACATTACCATTCTGCTTTTGCTGGCCGCATCGGTATTATCGGCCCAAACGCCCGACTCCATTCCCGATAATAAACGCCGGGGTGGCGCGGTAAAAATCAGCAAAGACACCGTGCCCCTGATTGCCCCCGTGGTGGTGGCCGCACCCGATACTTCCGGTGCCGGGCCGGATTCTACGTTGGTCACCGTTGATTCGACCACAAAAAAATCCAATTTTGTGGTGCGTTTTATCCGCAAAGATTACCCCAACCCACGCAAAGCCCTGTTGTTTTCGTTGGTGGTGCCGGGTGCCGGACAAGCCTACAACCGCAAATGGTGGAAAATTCCTTTGGTGTACGGGGTTTTGGGAGGTATGGGTTACGTCGAGTATCAAAATATCCAGGATTTCCGCTTATACCGCGACAGTTACAAAGCCTTGGTGGATGGAGACCCCAATACGGTGGTCACCAACCCGCGTTTGTTGTTGCAGGACCGCACCACGATGCGGGCCAACCGCGAAATTGCGCGCAAGAACTTAGAGCGAAGTTCGTTGTGGCTGGGGCTGGCGTACATTTTGTCCATTACCGATGCCTTTGTGGACGCGCATTTGTACAGTTTTGACGTAAGTGACGACCTTAGCCTGAAGTTTTGTCCGAAAACCCAGGCTACACCGGGTCTTGGCCTGACATTTGGGGTAGGGATTCAGGTAGGATTCTGATGAAACGCTGAACAGGCGGCGGTTTCCTGCGTTTATACTGAGCGTCGCCGGGTTTTGTGCACCACTTTGGAGGGTCGTCCTCCATTTTTACGCACAAAACGTGCCGTGTCGATGTATACAATCACCGGATCATCCAACCCCGTCTGTTATGGAACCATTTATCGATTCTGACAAAGACAGTTTATTGCTCACCAGTAACCATTTGCGGGATAGTCTGCTTTTCTCATTTACGGCCTTACTGCTGGTATGGGGGGCACATATTTTCCGGACATTCAACGGTTTTGACCCCGCCGATTACGGCATTATTCCGCGTTCAACGTACGGGTTAAGGGGTATCCTGACGGCACCACTTGTGCACGGCAGCATGGCGCACATTGCGTCCAATTCCGTTCCGTTGCTGGTGTTGAGTTCGCTTACTTTTTATTTTTACAAACGGGTGGCGATCCCCGCTTTTGCGTTGATTTATTTTGGCACCGGTATTTTGGTGTGGTTGTTTGCACGGCCCGTATCGCACATTGGCGCGAGTGGTGTGGTGTACGGCTTAGTGGCGTTTTTGTTTTGGAACGGCATTACGCGGGGCAGCGTTCGCTCCATTATTTTATCGTTGGTGGTGTTGTTTTTTTACAGCGGTATGTTTGTGGGCATATTACCGAACGAAGCCGGTGTTTCGTGGGAAAGCCATTTATTGGGCAGTTTTTCGGGCATTTTGGCGGCATTTTGGTTTAAATCACAATTAGAAGACGAGGAAATGACCAACCGCGACCCTTTTGCCGACGAACGCCATATTCCGGCGCAGCGATTTTTGCCCGAAGGTATTTTTGACAAAACCAAATTACAACGCCAGCAGGAGGCCGAAGAAGAAGCCCGCCGCGTTCAGGAAGAATTGGAGCGCCTCCGCCGCGAACAACAGCAGTTTTTTCCGCCGTTTTGGAACCAAAATTCTACGTGGTAAACGTCGCGTTGTTGTTTCCCCGCAAAAACCCTCTGAATGCCCGCCCAACGGGTACCACCAATTCACACGGCAGAAAAATTTGATTGCCCACTATTTTTTCAATTCGGGTTTTATTCACGATGTACGACTTGTGCGTGCGGACAAATCCCGCCGGCGACAAGGTTTCTTCCCAATAACGCAAGGGTTCGGCCGACAGCAATTTTTTGGTGGGTACAATATCCCCTCGTTCCGACAAAGGGCGTTCGAGCACAATTTCGGTGTAGTCGGCGTCCGATTTGATAAAAAAGATGTCGTGAATCTGCACCTTAATCAACTCATAACCCGATTTTACAAACACTTCGCGGGGCGCCTCGGTGGTGGTGTAAGACACCGGTGTCCGTTTGGCCCGCGCTTTTTCAACCGCCGTTACAAACCGTGCGTACGAAAAGGGTTTGAGCAAATAATCCACCACGCTAAATTCGTAACTTTCCAGGGCATAATCGGGGAAAGCGGTGGTGAGCACAACCGCCGGTGGTTGCGCGACATTTTTTAAAAAATCAAAACCCGACATTTGGGGCAAATGCAGGTCCAAAAAAATCAAATCCACCGCCGTTGTTTCTAAAAATGCCAGAGCCGAGACCGCGTCGGGGAACGTGGCTTTTAGCGTCAAACCCTCCGTATCGCCGATGTATTTGGTCAAAATCCGCTGCGCCGGTGGCTGATCTTCAATGATAATACACGTCATGTTGCCGGGTTAAAATGCTGCAAGTTCGAGGGTGAGCCGCACGATGTATTGGTGCTTTGTTTTTTGAATATCTAAGGTGTGTTGGTTGGGGTACAGCCATTTCAGGCGTTTTCGGACGTTTTCCAAACCAATGCCCGCCGTGAGGTAATTGGTATTGGACAATTCACCAAAACTATTCACGCACGAAAAATGCAACACACCCGCTTCCGAGACCTCCAAATGGATGTCAATTTCGATTTGGTCGGCCTGGCTGGCCGTGCTGTGTTTAAAAGCATTTTCGATAAAAACGGTTAAAATCAGGGGAGCGACTTTAAAATTGGGCGGAATGGCCCCCGTTGTAAACCGCACTTTTCCCCGGCTTTCCACCTGTAATTCACTGATTTTGATAAAATTATGCAATTGCTCCACCTCTTTTTTGAGGGGCACAAAATCCTCGCGGCATTCGTACAACATGTACCGCAACACACCCGATAATTCGAGGATAATCTCGGGGGTTTTGGGCGAATTTTCCATCGCGTAGGCGTACAAATTATTGAGGTTATTAAACAAAAAATGCGGGTTGATCTGCGATTTTAAAAACTGCATCTCACTTTCCTGCACCGAAGCGCGCAGGGTTTCTACTTCCTGTTGTTTGAGAAAAGCATCCCAGGCGAATTTAAAACCCGATAAAATACAAATCACCGGCAACACCTGCACCAGCGTGTAAAACACCCCCGGAAACCGCAAGGCACGGGTGTCGGGGAAAAAAATCCGCTCCAGCACCAACTCCTCGGTCAGCACCAGAACAGCGATAATGAACAATAATCCGGCAAAAAAAGCGGAGTATTTTTTAGGGTAGAAATAACGCGGCAACAGCCCGTAATTGATCACCAAAGCAATCAGCGTGTAGTTCAAAAAATACACCAATTCCTGCACGCTGATCGCCGGGTGCCGCTTGTCGGAGGCGTACGAAACCAACACAATCAAGTGCAGCACCACTTGAAAAAGAATTTCCCGGATATTTTTGGAAAGAGGTAACGAAAACATGCGCCAAAGGTAAACAGCGAGGCGGCGCACAAGGTCATTTTTGCCATCAACGACCAAATAAACCGGTCAAACGAACGAAAAAATGTCGTTTGGGGGAAGGTTTTTACCGTTTAAAGATTTCGCGTTGATTGCTGATGAAAGCCTTGCGAACTTTGCGGCCGCAATTGTATTCTTCGACAAATAAACACATGAACAGAACATTACGTATCACTACCCTGCTGTTGCTTTTGGCAGGATGCTTTATGACGCCTCGGGTTTTTGCCCAAAAAACGGGTATCGTGGTTACCGGTACCGTGGTTGAAAAAAACAGCGACCAACCCATTGAATTTGCCACGGTGGTGCTGAAAAACAAAAAGACCCAACAGCCAATAACGGGCGGAACCACCAGCGAAAACGGCACCTTTGAACTCCAGGCCAATGCACCCGATTTTTGGGTAGAAATTACTTTTGTGGGTTTTGAAACCCTCAAACTGGAAACGTTTACGGTAAACGACAACACCGTGGCATTGGGCAAAATTACCTTGTCCGAAAATAGCCACATGCTCGGCGACGTGGTGATTCAGGGCGATAAATCCACCACTGAATTTCGCCTCGACAAACGGGTATTTAACGTGGGCAAAGACCTGAGCAGTACGGGTGCCAGCGCCCTCGAAGTACTCAACCAGGTGCCCTCGGTGAATGTGAGCATCGAAGGGCGGGTGATGCTGCGGGGAGCCAGCGGCGTACAAATCCTGATCAACGGCAAACCCTCGGTCATCGCCAGCGAAGAAGGAAAAGGACTGGGTTCCATCACCGCCGACATGATCGAACGCATCGAAGTGATTACCAATCCTTCGGCCAAATACCAGGCGGAGGGCACGGCGGGTATCCTGAACATTGTCCTCAAAAAAGAAGAACGCACGGGCCTCAACGGGTCCATTTCGGTGAACACGGGCGTACCCGATAACCACAGCGTGGGCCTGAGCATGAACCGCCGCTCGGAGCGTTGGAACCTGTTCACCCAATTGGGCGCGGGCTACCGCCAACTGCCCGAAGAAAGCAACAATATCAACCGCAACCTGACCAACGGCAACGTATTGTACAGCGAAGGACTGGAGTACCGCAACGAGTATTTTTACAACTTTATCCTCGGGGCCGATTACTACATCAACAAAAACAACGTGATTACGCTGTCGGGCAACGTGGCGCTGGAAATGGAAGACCAACCCTCGCGCACCGATTTCCGCCTCGAAGATGCCGCCGGCACTACCCTTTCGGAATGGTACCGCACCGAAGTCACCGACGCGGTGAATCCGAAATACCAGTACGAATTGCAGTATAAACGCGATTTTACCGACCACAAAGAACACGATTTGATTTTTAGCGCCATTGGCAGTTTTTTTGGAAAAGACCAATCTTCTACGTTTGAAAACACGTATCTCTCCGGTTCCTCAGCCTTAGCCAACCAACGTACCAACACCAAATTTCAGGAATCACGTCACACGTTCCAACTCGATTATACCAAACCCATTCGCAAAAAATACCACCTCGAAACGGGTGTACACTACGTGCTTAACGACGTGGGCAACGACTTTTCCACCGATGAACTCATTCAAGAGCAATGGTTGGAAAATGCGCAATTGACCAACGATTTTAAGTTTACCCAAAACGTTTTGGGCGCTTACGGCACCGGTTCGTTTGAAGACAAAAAATGGGGAGCGAAATTAGGTTTGCGCCTCGAAAACACTGATTTAAATACCTTATTGGTCAACACTAACCAGCGAAACGACCGTAATTTCACCAACTTCTTCCCTACCCTGCATACTTCGTACAAAATTACCGACCGGGTGTCGGTGCAGGCCGGGTACTCGCGCCGTATTTTCCGGCCGCGTTTGTGGGACCTCAATCCGTTTTTCAACATCCGCAATAACTTTAGCATTCGCACGGGCAATCCCAATTTAATGCCCGAGTTCACGGATTCGTACGAACTGATGGCGGTGAATATTTTTGAAAAAGCCACCCTGAACTACGGCCTGTTTTATCGCTACACCACGGAGGTAATTGAACAGGTGTCCACGTTTCAGGACCAGGTGAGTATTACGCAGCCGTACAATATCGGTACGCGCCGCGCCACGGGTTTTGAAGTCAACGGCAAATACACGCCGGGCAAAAAACTGTCGTTCAACGGCGACCTGAACATCAATTATTTTACCCGCAACGGCGACTTGGAAGGCGTGAGTTTTGATTTTACCGGCCACCAATGGGCATCAAAACTCACGGCCAAATTGGCATTACCCGCGCAGTTTGACTTTGAAATAACGGGCCAATATTTGTCCAAAGTAAAAACCGTGCAGGGCACAACTTCCGCCAACTTGTTTGCCGACCTCGGTTTGCGCAAAAAAATCATGAAAGGACGCGGCATTTTTAGCCTCAGTGTGCGCGATGTATTCCGTTCACGGTTCCGGGAAACCGAAACCAACCAACCCGATTTTTACTTGTACAATTGGTCTCGCCGGGGCCGTTTTGTGGCTTTGGGCTTTAGTTATGGCTTTGGAAAAGGTGAAGCAATGGAATATTCCGGCCAACGCCGCCGGGGATAAACCGGCCTTTCAACAACATTTACAATCTTTAACAAGTATAACCGACAAGGCACGACCACCGACCAATACATTTGTTCGTTCAAAAAAACGCATTTCAACAGTTTATGAAAAAACAATGTATTCAAGCGGGGTTGTGCCTTGTTTTGGCTTTGGGCCAACAAGCCTGCGCCGGACAACAGCCAACGCCAGCCGTAGAAAAAGCCCCGGCCACCTCCAATCCGGCCCCGGGAGGACATGACCCGTATTTTGCCGAAACCAGCACCATTACGTCGCCGTACGGCCCCTCCAACATTACCCGAAACACCGTGCTGGACCAAGACGGAAACATGTGGCTGGCCTCGTGGGAAGGTATTATTCGGTACGACGGGCAGCAATTTACCAATTTCACCAACAAAGACAGCCTGCGCCGCTTCCACGTTTTTTCGGCCAGTAAAGACCGCAAAGGCCACCTGTGGTTTGGCACCATTCGAGCAGGCGCATACCTTTACGACGGGCAAAAATTCCAACTGTTTACTACTGCCGACGGGCTGGCCGATGACTTAGTAGAAACCATTACCGAAGCCGCCAATGGCGATATTTGGATCGGCACCAGCAAGGGTATCAGTTATTACGACGGGCGTACGTTCCGTACCCTCACCACCGCCGAGGACGGCGTGCCCATGCACGAAATCCACTCCCTTTATCGGGATAAAAGTGGCAAAATGTGGATTGGTTCGCACGAAGGTGTTACCGTGTACAACCCTTTAAATGCACCCCAAGCAACCGTTATTAAACGCCCCGATGGCGAATTCTTTAACAACGTCCGCTGCATCACCCAAGGCAGCGACGGGGCCATCTGGATTGCCGGGCAAGATGGTTTGTACCGCTACAACGGGCAAAAAGCCACCCTGATCATGGAAGGTTTTGCGGGTTACGTGTACGCCGACAAAAAGGGAAATATTTGGACCGGTTTATCGCAGAAGGGTCATGGACAAATGGCACTGTACATGCTCCGCCCGCCGGAGGCCCCCAGCGAAGAATTTGCCGCACCCCGCAAAGTGTTCGACGAATGCAGCATGATTTTTAGCGTTAATGAAGACAAAAACGGGCATTTGTGGCTGGGCTTTGAAAGTGGGGTTTGCCGTTACGACGGTACAACATTTCACTATTATACTCCTGAAAAAGCACCCAAAGCACCCAAATAAGTACACGGCAACCGAGATTCCGCTGAGTTAGCATTGTCGTTACCCGGCGGAATGTGGCAAAAAAAGGGAGATTCCGCTGAGTTAGCATTGTCGTTACCCGGCGGAATGTGGCAAAAAAAGGGAGATTCCGCTGAGTAACCATATTGGTAATTCGGCGGAATGTGTATATTTGCGTGATTTTTTTGAAAAAGCAACAAAAAATATATGCAACAGCCTTTAGTTGGTCGGCAGCCTGAATTAGCCATTTTGGAAAAAGCCCTTCGCTCCAACGAAGCCGAGTTGGTTGCCGTATTTGGGCGGCGGCGTGTTGGCAAAACCTTTTTAGTTCGGGAGGCATACGCCCATAAAATTGCTTTTGAAATGACGGGCCTTCAAAACGGAAGCACCCGCGAACAGTTGCAGCATTTTACGGCCCGGCTCAATTACCATGCCCGCCCCATGTTGCCATTTAGTGCCCCCCGGAACTGGCAGGAGGCATTTGAAATGTTGATTATTTATTTGGAAAGCCAATTGAAGGAAGAAAAAGCGGTGGTATTTTTGGACGAATTTCCCTGGATGGCGGGGCGAAAATCCGATTTTTTAAGGGCTTTTGGGTTGTTTTGGAACAGTTGGGCTTCTCAAAACAACGTTGTGATTGTTATTTGTGGCTCGGCTGCTTCCTGGATGATAAAAAATGTTGTGCGGGATAAAGGCGGTTTACACAACCGAATTACACGCCGCATTCAATTAATGCCGTTTAACCTGCACGAAACTGAGCAGTTTTTAAAAAGTCGCGGTGTGCGATTGGACCACTACCAGATCATCCAAATCTACATGGCAATGGGTGGTATTCCGCACTATTTGAAAGAAGTTGAAGCCGGCAAAACGGCCATTCAGAACATTGACCAAATTTGTTTTTCGCCCCAAGGACTGCTACGGGACGAATTCATGCAACTTTATCCCGCCCTTTTTGATCGGGCAGAAAACCACATGCGCATTGTGCGGGCGTTGGCCAATACCTGGCAGGGGTTATCGCGCACGGAAGTGCTGGAGGAATCCGGATTGGCCGATGGCGGGAGTGCCTCCGACACCTTGGAAGAGTTGGTAAATTCCGGTTTTATTGACAGTTATTACGCCTTTGGTAAAAAGAAAAAAGAACTGCGTTACCGGCTGACGGATGAATTTTCGTTGTTTTATTTACAGTTTATTGAGCAGAAACGCGGCGAGGGAGCCGGGACATGGGAACGCCTTGCCCAAACCCAACCTTGGAAAAGTTGGAGCGGATACGCCTTTGAAAGTATTTGCCTTAAACACGTCCCGGCGATAAAAAAAGCGTTGGGGCTTTCCGGCATTTACACCGAAGCGTCGGTGTACTACCAAAAAAATACCGAATTTGGCCGCGGTATTCAGGTGGACTTGCTGTTAGATCGGAACGATCAGGCCATTAACCTTTTTGAAATCAAATTTTACCAATCTCCTTTTGTGGTGGATAAAAATTTAGCCGACGAATTTCGGCTCAAAACGGCCATTTTTAAATCCACAACCAAAACCAACAAACAAGTGTTTTTTACCTTGTTTACGACGTTTCCCGTCATTCCCAACGAACACAGCCTCGGGGCAGTAGATGTGGCCTTGAATGCCGAATGTCTTTTTGAAAATTTCTAAAAAACAAACCACTATGGATAATCAAATAAAAGACCTGCTCACCTCCGAAGATGAGCAATTGCAGAAATTGCAAAAAATCGTTCAACAAACCATCGAAGAAGAAAAACTCATCGTTGAAAACCTGTTGCACCAACCCAAAGAAGTATTGACCAAAGGGCAAACCATTTCCGACAAAGTGGCGGCCTTTGGGGGTAGTTGGAACTTTATTATTTCGTTTGCCGTCCTGTTGTTCGGTTGGATTATCCTCAATTCCCTGCTGCCAAAACCGGATCAATTTGATCCCTTTCCCTTTATCCTGATGAACCTTGTGCTATCGGCCATTGCGGCCCTGCAAGCCCCGATTATTATGATGAGCCAAAACCGCCAGGAAGAAAAAGACCGCAAAAGGGGTGAAAACGACTATTTAATTAACCTGAAAGCCGAACTCGAAGTGCGCAGTTTGCACCAAAAAGTAGATTTATTGCTGGAAGAACAAATCAAAGTCCTTTTTGACAGCCAGGCCAAACAGTTGGAATTATTGAACGAAATTAACGAAAAAATAGAACGTTTGCAGCAGGCCCGGTCGTAGGTCTAAAAGCGCACAACGAAACGGCAAAAATGAACGTCATTACCCCCATGATCGGCGAAGAAGTGCGGCTAAAAGACCCCAATCAAGCATTTTCGGCGTGGTGGGAAAACATCGCCCAAAACAAGTGATTATCGCCGCCAAGCCCCTCTACTGTTATTAGCCAAAGTAAAAAATCGGAAAAAGTTTTTTGCTCTGCTGAAAAAAGTGGAATTTTGCCCCGAATTAAAACTACCACACCAATGTACAGACTTATCACCCTTATCGCATTTTTTGCCCTTTCAGTAGGCACCACGCTCACGGCTCAAAACGTATCCGAGCGCAACCCGCCCACCGTTACCCCGACGCAGTATTTTCAGAGTCGCCTCGAAAAATTGTACGTGGCCATTAACCAAAAAGAAAACAACAACATTTCCCGTTACGAAACAGACCTCTTGGGTATGATGCGCACGCACATTGAAACGGCGCAAACATCCACCGAGAAAAAGAAATATTCAAAACGAATGGAGGAAATCCTGACTTCTTTTGAAGGATTTTCATTTATAACCGCCGAAAAAGACGCCGCCGATGCACATCTGGCGCTGCTCGAAGAGTTTTTGGCGATGTTAAACTAAGCACATCATTTATCACATTCCAACTCCATCAAAGAGATTGGAAAAAATCATTCATCAATTTAAAATGGGCGATTCCATACAATTAGACGACTGGAAACTTGAACAGGAAGAATGGCTGGAAGCATTAGAAGAAGTGCTCGAAGCCGAAGGTAAAGGTCGGGCCGAAGAACTATTCCAGAAACTCCGTTATTTACTTGCGCGCAAAGGCGCTGCCAACGGCGGTCCTGCACTTAATACGCCTTATTTAAATACAATCGCCCCCGAAGATGAACCGGCTTACCCCGGCAATCCTGAAATAGAGCAGCGCATCGAAAATATTATTCGTTGGAATGCGCAGGCAATGGTACTTCAGGCGCAGGATAAAAACCTGGCCTTGGGCGGGCACATTGCTACTTTTGCGGCCGCTGCCACCATGCTCGAAGTGTTGTTTAACCATTTCCTCCGCAAACGTTCGGCCGATTACGGCGGTGACCTGCTGATGATTCAGGGACACGCTTCTCCCGGTATTTATTCCCGTGCGGCTTTTGAAGGCCGTTTACCCCTGCAAACCATCGCCGATTTTCGTCAGGAAACCCTCGGCGGCGTGAGCAGTTACCCGCACCCGCGCCGGATGCCCAATTTCTGGCAGGCTCCCACGGTGAGTATGGGTCTTGGCCCAATGACGGCTTTGTACCAGGCTCGCTTCATGAAATACCTCGAAAATCGCGGTTTAAAACCCGAAAACGGCGGTAAAGTGTGGCATTTTATTGGTGACGGAGAAATTGATGAACCGGAAATTTACGGCACCATCGGGATGGCCAGCCGCGAACACCTCGACAATGTGGTATTTGTGATTCACTGTAACCTGCAACGCCTCGACGGGCCGGTACGCGGCAACGGCAAGGTCATTCAGGAAGTAGAGCGCAATTTCCTCGGTGCTTCGTGGGAAGTCATTAAGGTAATTTGGGCCGGAGAATGGGACGAATTGCTGCAAAAAGATACCGATGGCGCGTTATTGAACCGCCTCGAAACAATGGTAGATGGCGATTTCCAGGAATTGGCTTCGGCCAACGACGGTGCATTGGTGCGCAAAATGCTCACCAACGACGACCCGCGCATCGCTACTTTATTATCCGAATACACCGATGACCAACTCAAAGCCCTCCGCCGCGGTGGTCACGACGCCCAAAAAATATACGCTGCGTACAGCAAAGCCATGCAAGTGGGCAAACCCGTGGCCATTATCGTCAAAACGGTAAAAGGTTACGGGATGGGTAAAGCCGCCGAAGGCAAAAACAAAGCGCACCAAACCAAAGATTTGAGTTTGGACAGCCGCGTGGAAACCAAAAACCGCTACGGTATTCCGTTGAGCGACGAAGAAGCGCGCGCCGCTAAATTCTGGTTCCCCGGCCCCGATGATGCCGCTACCAAATACCTCCACGAACGCCGCCAGGCATTGGGCGGGTATTTGCCTGAGCGCTCCGCCGAGTTTGCCGAGTTTAAACTGCCCGAATTGACGCTGTTCGACAAACAACTCAAAGGCAGTGCCGCCAACGCCGGTAAAACCTTCTCCACGACCGCCGCTGTGGTGGATGTAATGGGCCAATTGATCAAAAACCCCGAAGTGGGCAAATATATCGTGCCAATTGTTCCCGATGAAGCCCAAACCTTCGGGATGGAACCGCTGTTCAACTCGGCGCAGATTTGGAACCAAAAAGGCCAATTGTACACGCCGCTGGAAATTGGTATTTCGGTGATCAAGTACAAAGAATCCAAAACGGGTCAGGTATTGCAGGAAGGTATCAACGAAGATGGTGCCACGGCCTCCTTTACCGCCGCCGGTACGGCTTATTCGTTGCACGGTATTCCTACGGTGCCGTTTTACATCTATTATTCCATGTTTGGTTTCCAACGCGTGGGTGATATGGTGTGGGCCGCCGCCGATATGTTGTGCAAAGGTTTCTTGTTGGGCGCAACCGCCGGTCGTACGACGTTGAACGGCGAAGGTTTGCAACACCAGGATGGCCACTCGCACCTCATTGCGCAAACCGTACCCAGCGTGATTAGTTATGATCCCGCTTTTGCGTACGAACTGGCGGTGATTGTACACGATGGTTTAAAACGTATGTACGTGAACAAAGAGGATAAACTGTACTATATCACGGTGTACAACGAAAACCTTCTGATGCCCGAAATGCCACAAGGCGTGGAAGAAGGTATCCGCAAGGGGATTTATCGTTTTAAAAAGTCGGAAAAATCGGGTAAAAACAACCTCAAAGCGCACCTGTTGGCGTCTGGGGTGATTATGGACCAGGCTTTAAAAGCGGCAGAATTACTGGAAAGTGAAGGCATCAGCACCGATATTTGGAGCGTAACTTCGTGGAGTGAACTCTACCGCGATGCCATTGCCTGCGACCGCGTAAACCTGCTGAATCCGGGTAAAAAAGAAGAAGTACCGTACATTCAACAGGCGTTGAAAGGTGAAGAAGGCAGTTTTGTGGCCGTGAGTGACTGGGTTAAACTGACCCAAAGCCAACTTGCGCCCTGGATGCCCGCACCGTACACCGCCCTCGGTACCGATGGTTTTGGTTTATCGGAAAGCCGCGAAAGTTTGCGCGACTATTTTGAAATTTCGGCCAAATACGTCGCCCTCGCCGCCGTGCGTTCTTTACAAAAACAAGGTAAAATTGCAGATAAAGCCGTTACTGATTTTATTAAAAAGTACGGTATTGTATCGGACAAAATGGATCCAATGAGCGTGTAAACGTATGCAAAACGGAAAAGTACTATTGTCGCCCCAGCGCTTCGAATTGACCATTGAGCGCATTTGCCACCAACTCATCGAGGACTGGGGCGACTTTTCTGATGTATGTTTTGTGGGGATTCAAATGGGTGGTGTACCCTTGGGCAACCGCATTGTGGAGCGCCTTAAAGTACTCACGGGCAATGAACAGATTTTGTACGGCAAACTGGATATTACCTTTTACCGCGACGATTTCCGGTTGAACAACAAACAATTGGCTCCCCACCCCAACGAAATGAATTTTACGGTCGCCGATCGCAATGTATTACTCATCGACGACGTGTTGTACACCGGGCGCACCATTCAGGCCGCGCTTTCGGCCCTGCAACACTACGGAAGACCCAAAACAGTTGAACTCATTACGCTGGTAGACCGCAGGTTTAACCGGCATTTACCTATTCAAGCAGACTATACCGGCATGGTCGTTGATGCCCTGGACGAAGCCTACGTGAAAGTGCGTTGGCAGGAAATTCACGGTACCGACGAGATATTGCTTTTTGACAAGAAAAATTAATACATGTCCAGCCTCTCGACACGCCATTTAATCGGCATCAAAAATATTACCGAAGCAGATATTCAGTTGATCTTTGAAACCGCTGATAATTTCAAAGAACTGATTAACCGTCCGATTAAAAAAGTGCCTTCGTTGCGCGATATTACCGTTGCTAATATCTTTTTTGAAAGCAGCACCCGTACCCGCGTTTCTTTTGAATTGGCCGAAAAACGCCTCAGCGCCGATACGGTAAACTTCGCCGCTTCGTCGTCGAGTGTGAGCAAAGGGGAAACCTTGCTGGACACGGTGAATAATATCCTGGCCATGAAAGTGGACATGGTTGTAATGCGCCACCCCGCCCCGGGAGCCTGCGTGTACCTGGCCGATCGTATTCCCGCCAACGTCGTCAACGCCGGTGACGGCACCCACGAACACCCCACCCAAGCCCTGCTCGATGCGTTTTCCATTCGGGAACAATTAGGCGATTTGGCGGGCAAAAAAATTGCCATCATCGGCGATATTTTGCACAGCCGCGTGGCGTTGAGCAATGTATTTTGTTTGTTAAAATTAGGTGCTAAAGTTCGGGTCTGCGGCCCCCCAACCCTTATTCCCAAATACTACGGCGACCTCGGCGTTGAAGTCAGCCACGACATTATGGATACCCTGCGCTGGTGCGACGTGGCCAACGTGCTGCGGATTCAGTTGGAACGCCAGGACATCAAGTACTTCCCGAGCCTGCGCGAATACCACCAATACTACGGCGTCACCAAATCCATGCTCGAATCGCTGGACAAAGAAATTGTGGTGATGCACCCCGGCCCCATCAACCGCGGGGTGGAAATCAGTTCGGACGCGGCCGACAGCAAACAGAGCATTATTTTGCAACAGGTAGAGAACGGCGTTGCCGTGCGCATGGCCGTTTTGTATTTGCTGGCTTCGAAAGGATAGGTTTTGTTGAACAATAAAAAGCGGGGGTTCGGATAAGGTTTAACAAACGAAAGTATTTATTTTTTTTCCCGAAAAAGGTTTGATTTTCAAGGAATTGCCACCTAATTTTGAGGCAACATAGACCTTACTATCATGCCTTCATCGCGTTTTATTCTAATTATTAATGATAACATTGCCCAGGCAAACATCTTAAAAGATGCCCTGAGTGCCATTGGTTATAACATTATTGGCATAGCGGCCAGTGTGGATGAAGCCGATCAATACAAGCACCACCTGCAACTCAATCTGGTGATCAGCGAATTATTTTTCCAAGAAAAAGAAGACGGACTCCGCCTCGTAGAGAACATGCGCGACGTGCCGCTGCCGGTTATTTTATTGGCCGACACTGCCAACAATGAAGTATTTGGCCGGGTCGCTTCGGTGCAGCCTTCGGCTTTTTTAGTGCGCCCTTATAACCTGTTCAGCCTGCGCAGCGCGATTGAATTTAGCCGTATTACCCTCGAAAGTACCGAATACAATAACCCGGTTTTTGTCAAAAGTAACAACCTGCTCATTCAGGTCAAACCCGAAGACATTATGTTCGTGCACGCGGAAGGCAACTATTGCCACATGGTGATGCGCCACCGCAAACTCCTGCTCAAAATGTCGATGAACCAAGTGCAGGCCATGCTCAATCCCGAAGATTTTATTCAAGTCCACCGCAATTACATCGTCCGCCTCACCGAAATTGAAAGTATTTCCCTCACCAACAACGAACTCATGATTAACGGAGAAATTATTCCCATCAGTAAAATGAAATTCCGGGATGATTTACTGCGCCGGGTAAAAATGGTGAAATGAGTGAAAAGTGAAAAGTGAAAAGTGAAAAGTGATGAGTGATGAGTGATGAGTGATGAGTTTAAGAGAGAAAAGCGCGCCAAACCACTCAAGAACTCCAAAAAATGCTCTGTGGCTTTGTCATCCAGAAGGGATCTATGGGACCACAATCATGCGTAAAAAGCCACTCGTTTATTCCGGGCCTTACCCAGTTCACTAACAATCCATGACTGCTCGCGCGAAATTGCATTTCGTGTGCAACCATCTGCGCGGCTATGCCGCAAGCGTAGCCGCACAAATAAGTGGCTTTGTCATCCAGAAGGGATCTATGGGACCACAATCATGCGTAAAAGCCACTTGTTTATTCCGGGCTTTACTGTTCACCAACACTCCATGACTTCAGGTTGGGAGCACTTTTTAGGAAATGTCATTTGTTTGAAATCCGAGTCGCTTTGAGATGTCATCCACTCCGTACCTCCGGGATGCACATCTCGCCGCAGGACGTGCTACGACGGGAAAAACTTCTAATATCAAAAATCTTATCTCGGAATTCTTAGATCAAAAAACATACGCGCCCATTCTACAAAATGTGTACTATGCCGCAAGCGTAGCCGCACAAATCGAACCAGCGTGTAGCGGCTTTTTGCGTATTTTATGTGTTTTGCCAGTGTGTTTTTTGATATATGATTGATGATATATGATAGCAGATATTAGAAGTTTTTTTCTCCTCTTCACTTTTCACTATACACTTTTCACTATACTCTCATCTCTCTTTTTGCATTTTATTGCACCGATAAAAGAGCACTTTCGGAAAAATTTCTACTTTTACCGCACATTCTTAGCAATTACTACTTATGACCTTATTTCGTATGAATGGACGGGCCGCAATTGTTTGTTTTACGCTGCTGGCACTCCTCTTTTCAAGTACTACCCAAGCCCAAATTTCCATTAACGGTACGGTTACCGACGCCACTGGCGAAGCGCTGATTGGGGTTCGCGTTCAAATTAAAAACAGCAACGCCCGTGGTACCGTCACCGACCTCAACGGCAAATACCAGATCGAGGTAACCGACCAAACTACCCTCCTGATGTTTAGTTATATCGGCTACGAAGACAAAGAAGTACCCGTTGGCGAAAATACCCGCCTCGACGTGGTTTTGGCCGAAAACGACAAACAAATCAAAGAAGTTGTGGTCACGGCCCTGGGTATCAAACGACAAAAAAGGGAACTGGGCTACTCCACCGAAACTTTTGACGGCAAAGAATTGACCTTGTCCAATGCGCCCAATATCGTAAGTGCACTCAGCGGAAAATCCGCCGGAGTGCAGGTTATTTCGCCCAATGGCGTGGATGGCGGCACCACCAGTTTTGTCATTCGCGGTAACAACAATATTGACGCCAACAACCAACCGCTCATCGTGGTGGATGGTGTTCCACTCGAAAACGCACCCGGCCTCACCAACGTGGGTCGCGGGGTGGACTGGGGATCGGCCATTAACAATATTAACCCCAACGACATTGATAACGTCAATATCCTCAAAGGCCCCACGGCATCGGCGCTGTACGGATCGCGGGGTGCCAACGGCGTGGTGCTCATTACCACCAAACGCGGCCGAAAACAACGCGGCATCGGGATTAACTACAACCTGACCCACAAGGTCATTCAGCCCTATTATTACCGCGATGTGCAAAATATCTTCGGAGCGGGTGGCCCCATTAGTGAACTGGAGCCGCGTTTTGAACAAAATGCCGATGGCGTAAACCTTTACCCCCGCGAAGTGCATTCCATTTCCGGGCCGCTGGGCCGCGCCACCACCGAATCGTTTGGTTATTACTCCACCGGTGCCTCCTGGGGGCCGCGCATGGAAGGCCAACAAGTATTGTGGTGGGACGGCGAAATCCGGTCGTTTGACCCGCAACCCGATAACCTGAAACTCTACTTTAGCAACGGCCACACCACTTCGCACAACCTGTCGTTTTCGGGCGGCGGTGAAATGGGGACCATGCGCGTTTCGCTCACCCGCGACAACCACAAGGCCATTGTACCCAACAGCAATTACGACCAAACCACCGTTAACCTCGGCAGCCGATTGGACATTTCATCGAAGGTAAAAGCCGATATTTCAGTCAATTACATCAATTTTAACCGCCTCAACAGCCCCAGCCTCGGCGACGATAATGATAATTCGTTCGGAAAAGGCATTTTGTACAGTTGGCCCCGGAGTTATAAGGGTTTGGAAAAAGATATCAATATCCTGCCCGACGGCAGCCGCAACGACTACGGCGGACAATATCCGTTTACGTTTGCGCCGCCGCATTTGTGGTGGAATACCTACAATAACAACACGACCCTGGGCCGGAACAAGTTAATCGGTGCGTTGTCACTCACCTACGACGTGACCAATTGGCTGAACGTAACCGGCCGCATGGGCACCGATTTTACCCTCAACCAATTTGAAACCCGCAACAAACCCACCGATATTTTGGGTGTGCTCAACGGGTCATATTCCAACGAATTGAGCAAAGACGTGGTGCGCAACAACGAGTTTTTGGTCACCGCCCACAAAGAAGAACTTTTTCACTCCAAATTCAGCACCCGCGTGTCGTTCGGGGGCACCCAATGGGGCCGCGAACAATACGGCCTGCGCGGCAAAAGTGGCCGCTGGGTAAATCCGTGGTTATTTGCTTTTAACAACTACGACGATGTGCTCAACGCGCCCACCGTGGGTGAATACCGTTTTGAGAAAAAAATCAATTCACTCTACGGCTTTTTAAACCTCAACTACGACGATTTTGCGTTTTTGGAAGTCACGGGTCGCAACGACTGGACCTCCTCGCTGCCGCCGGGCAGCAACGCCTATTTTTACCCATCGGCCTCGTTGAGTTTTATCCCAACGGAGGCATTTGACCTGAAAACGCCTTGGTTGAATTTTTGGAAAATTCGCGGTGCCTACGCCCAAACCGCCACCGATACCGACCCCTACCAAGTGGATTTTGTGTACACCACCGGGACTTTTGGTGGCAACCAAACGGCTTCTCTGCCGACCACCATTCCGCCCATTGGGTTAAAACCGCAGCAGGCCAATTCGTACGAAATTGGCACTTCTTTTGGGTTATTTAAAGACAAAATCAACGTTGACCTCACGTATTATTACATCAAATCGTACAACCAGATTTTGAACTCACCCCTTCCTGCCTCGGCGGGTGCCAACCAGATCCGAATCAACACGGGCGTTTTGGAAAACAAAGGTTTTGAAGCCGTGGTGAACGTTAATTTGGTGCAACGCCCCGCGTTTTTTTGGCAAACGGGTTTGAATTTTAGCAATAACCGCAATTTTGTGGTGAGCCTCGGCGAAGGTGCCGACATGCTGGAACTGGCTAATATCTGGGGATTAAACGGCCCGGCCATTGCGGTACGCGAAGGAGAACGCTACGGCACCATTATCGGTTACGATTACGTCTATCACCCCGAAAGTGGCCAACCCATTTTGAGCGAAGACGGCTCTTTGTACAAAATATCCGACAGCCGCGTGCCCATCGGTAATTCTTCGCCCAAATTCATCGGCGGATGGACCATGCGATTGGGTTACAAAGGTCTCACCCTCAGCACGTTAGTGGATACCAAATGGGGCGGCGACATGTACGCCGGATCGTACGTTATTGGTCTGCAAACCGGCCAAAGCCCCGAAACCCTACCCGAACGTTTGGGTAATGGCCTGCCGTACACCGACCCCGGCGGAAACGTGCGCAACGTAGGCGTTATTTTGCCCGGTGTGTACGCGAATGGCGTAGAAAACGACAAAGTAGTGCACCATTATTTCAAATACGTGGGTAATACCGGCGGTTGGGGACGATTTATTTCCACGCCGGGTGTCATCGAAAATACGTGGGTAAAACTGCGCGAAGTGGCCCTCACTTACAAATTCCCCGAGGCCATTACCCGCAAATCGAAGGCATTTCAGGACTTAACACTTTCCCTGACCGGGCGCGATTTGTTTTACCTCTACACTACCCTGCCCGATCGCATTAACCCCGAAGGTTCTAACGGCGCGGGCAACGCCCAAGGTTTGGAATGGGCCTCGTATCCCGGTGCCCGCAGTTTCACATTGGGGATTAACGCCGCATTTTAACCCTAAAACACCCGATTTTACACTTATTTTATGAAAAAGATACTTTACCTGATACCGCTTTTATTGTTCATGTCGGCGTGTACCAAAGGATTTGAGGACATTAACCGAAATCCTTTTTCACCCACGCAAACCGATATTGGCCCTTTATTTAACACCGTAATCGGTTCGTTGCGGTTGGGCTGGAATGAACAATTTTATTTGCACAACGAAACCTTATACGGCATCACCCAACAAGCGGCCAAAACCGCCGTGGGTTTCGACAATATCACCATCGGTACCGAAGAAGTTTGGGGCAACTATTACAAAGCACTGGCCCATATCCGGGAAATGGAACGCCGATTAGACGCGCTGGAACTGGAACCCGAGGCTCTCAACAATGTACGGGCGCAGGTAAAAGTGCTGCTGGCCTACAAAACCTTCCGGGTCACCGATCTTTTTGGCGATATTCCGTTTAGTGAAGCGGGCCGCGGGTTTGAAAGTTTGGACTACGCCCGCCCGAAATTCGACAGTCAGGAATCCATTTACAAAACCTTGCTGGACGATTTAAAATGGGTAGAAGACAATATCAACACCTTTCCCAATCCCACCACGGCGAGTGGCAAACCGTACTATTCCGTCGGGGAATTTGACAATTTATTCAACGGCAACATGGTGCTTTGGCGGAAATTTGCCAATTCGCTGCGTTTGCGCCACGCGATGCGGATGGTAGAAAAAGACCCCGCTTTTGCCACGCCCATTTTGAAAGAAATTATTGAAAATGATTTGCCCGTCATTAAACAAGGGGAAGAAGTGGCCATGCGGCCCAACCAACAAAACTGGACCAACGAAAGTGTGATCTGGTCGTTTCAGGAGCACAATAAACTGCGCATGGGCACCACCGTTTGGTCGTGGTTATCGGACAACAACAACGCCGACGGCAGCGGTATTTTTGACCCGCGCGCGCGGATATTTTTTGAAACCAACAACGAAAATAAATGGGCGCCATTTCCGCAAAATCCCGCTCCCGGCACCCCCGCCGAAGGAGGAATTCCGTACGGCCAACACCGCGATTTCAACTACGACATTAAAGGAGCGGCCAACCTGTATTCGCCGTTTAACTATTACCTCGTCCGCGATGCGCATTACATCCCCGAAGTGATGCTGACAGCCGCCGAGGTTGGTTTTATCAAGGCCGAAGCGTATTTGCGCGGCTTAGGTGTGGCGGCCGACGTGGGCAAAGCCGAAGAAACGTATTTTGAATCGGTGGTCGCTTCGTTTACATTTTGGCAAAGTATGGCCACGGGATCGGCGATTTGGGAGAATAAACCACCCATTTTGAGCACCGGCCAATTGTTTGCGGCGGCCAATCACCCGCGGCTGTTTATTTTTAGTTTGCCCAACAAACGCGAACTGATTTACGCGCAAGCCTGGATGGATCAATTCCGCCAACCTTGGGAGGCATTTGCCCTGTGGCGCCGCACCCAAATGACACCCCGCGAAGGCACGGCTCCGGCCTATTATCGCTTCGCTTACCCACCATCCGAAGCCCAAAACAACCCGGAAAACTACGCCGCCCAAGTGGCCAAAATGGGTGCCGATGCCCCCAACGTAAAAGTTTGGTGGATGCCCTAAACGCAGTTTGCAAAACAGAAAAAACGACACAATTACAACATTTTCAACACTTTATCATGAAAAAACTGTATACCTTTTTAACTATTGTCCTCATCTCCTCGTTGGGTCTAAATGCGCAAAGCAACCAATACCTGCACTTCGACCAAGTGGATGATTACGTGGAAGTGCCCAACGCTTCCGGTTACGTTGCCAATTCCAATCAAATCAGTTTTGCCGGTTGGTTTTACCACGATGCCCTCGGCTACGGGCAAGGCATGATGAGTATTCGCGGCGGCGGTACCGGCACGGGCGAAATGTACATGATTCAACTCAACAACGGCATGGTAGAATGCCGCTTGATTACCACCGCCGGTTTCCACGAAGTAGTGGCCCCCAATTTTAGTGTAGTGCCACAAACCTGGCAACACTGGGCGTGGGTGTACGACGGCAGCACGGTAAAATTATACATCAACGGTGTACTGAAAGGCAGCAAAGCCGCTTCGGGCACCATTACAGCGACCAACAAACCTTTTACCATTGGCAAATGTCTGTTGGGTGGGTTTAACTTTATTTTTGGGGGCCGCGCCGACGAAGTTTCGCTGTGGAGCAAAGCATTAACACCGGCGGAAATCCAAGATATGATGGCCAATGAACTAACTGGTACCGAAACCGGCCTCGAATTGTATTACAAATTCAACCAGGGCGTTCCCGATGGAGACAACACCTCCATTTCGGAACTGGATAGCGAAACGGGCAGCGACCGCAACGGAAATTTGCTCAATTTTGGCCTCACTAGTACCACTTCCAATTTTGGCGGGGTGCTCGACCAAAGTTTCCAAGCCATTACTTTCCCCCAAATTCCCAATAAACTAGTGAGTGATCCGGCGTTTCAACTGGGCGCTTCGGCGAGTTCGGGATTGCCCGTTACCTACGAAATTGTATCCGGTCCCGCCACGCTCAACGGCAATATCGTGACCATCAACGGTACACCCGGCGAAGTGGTGATTAAGGCCAGTCAGGGCGGCAACGGCACTTTTGATCCCGCCGTTGATTTGACCAATACGTTTCAGGTGATTGATCCGCAGGTCAATGTGCCCTTGATTGATGCCCGCAGCCCGTTGGCCGGTGAGGTGTACGTACCTTCGTTAAAAGCCATTCAACTGGCGGCGATTGCCAAAATCAATTACCCGGATTTATTTAGCGTTACTTCGCTCAAATTTGAGGTCAATGGTCAGGAAATTCCGGCAACGGACTGGGGCAACCAACACTATACCGGCTGGTGGACCCCACCGGCGTACGGTAATTTTGACCTCAAAATCATTGCCAGCAATAACTTTGGCGCCATTGCCACCGAAACCGTCGCCATTTCTGTAGTGGAACAAACGGGCAATTTATTATCGGTTGCGATGGAGCAGGTTTGGGCCGATGTCAACAATGGCATTGTGGAAGTAGAGGCTGAATTACCCAGTTTCCTCGGAGCATTTGACAAAATTGAAGGTGATTTAGTGATTGGTTGCCCTTCTGGCGGTTGCGATCCCTGGGACCGCATTTCGGGCATCGAAGTAAAAGGCCACAACGGCAAATGGTACGAAATTATCCGGTATATCACACCTTACGGGGTGGCTTGCAACGGCAGTTCAATTGATCTCACCGATTTTACATCTTTGTTGCAGGGAAAGATTCGTTTTCGCGTGTATTTGGGCACTTTAGGCAATGGCTTTTTGTATTCGCTGACCCTCAACTACCGCGCCGGAACCCCGGCACACCCGTATAGTTCGGTTACTGAAATTTGGAAAGACACTTATGATTTTGGTAACCCGGCCAATTTGCAACCCGTGCAAGAACGCACCGTGCAATTCCCTTCAAACACCAAAGATGCAAAAATCAAATTGGTATCCACCGGTCACGGCTGGGGCGACAACAATACCGCCAACGCCGCCGAATTCCACAACGATACGCACCACATCTGGATCAACGGCGAAGAGACCTTTGAGCAAAACAACTGGGATGATTGTAACCCCAACCCCGATGGTTGTTCCCCCCAAAACGGCACGTGGTTCTACGACCGCGCCGGTTGGTGCCCGGGTGCCATTGCTCAATGGTTCGATTTTAACATGACCAATTTTGTGAGCCAAGGCAGCGTGGATATGGATTACGTGTTCGACGAAGATTACACGGATCTTTGCCACGCCAACAATCCGAACTGCGTCAGCGGGGTAACTTGCCCCGATTGTAACGATGGTTTTAACCCGCACCTGATTGTATCGTCTTACCTGATCACCAACGGCGATGTACCGCTCGACGAAGCCACTTTTGTGGGTATTAACGACGTAGCGACCACCAATTTGCGTATTCAGGCTTACCCTAACCCCACCAAAGGCCAACTCACCATTGAGTTGCAGGAGCAATCGGCCCGGGAATTTGAGGTGCGTTTGGTCAATAGTTTGGGCCAATTGGTCGCCCGTTTCCCCAGCCAATTTGCCACCAATAAACTCACTTTTGACACTTCCACCCTGCCCAAAGGCATTTACACCGCCGAAGTAAGAACCAGCGAGGGCTTGGGCGTGCAACAAGTGGTTGTTGAGTGATGAATGAAGAGTGAAGAGTGAATAGTGAATAGTGAATAGTGAATAGTGAATAGTGAATAGTGAATAGTGAATAGTGAATAGTGAATAGTGAAGTACGATATTTAGTTATAAAATATAGTCGGCGTTGAGTTGTGAAAACAATTCGATAAAAACATAAAAAACTACATTTTTGTCAGTAATTGCAA
>JAAFJN010000021.1:38390-83210 GCA_013298845.1 Chitinophagales bacterium | reverse complement strand
ACGCGATAATTTAGCCTTAACCATGTCGCTAAGCGTCGGTTTTTGACGGGTTTTGCCCCTTGACTACAGTTGAAAGGGCTAGAATTGGTGCCCGGGGCCAAAACATTCTGCAAAACGTAGTACATTTGCCGCCATCATTAAAAAATCCCCCATGATGTTGCGTTGTTATGCCATCGCCCTTCTTTGTTTCACGGTTGCGGCTTGCAGCCGGAATTTGTCCGGCAGAACCTCGTCGGCGGCCGCCCGGCGTATTGCTATGGCGTACGACACATCGCGGGTATTTAGCCAAAGTTTTACGGGGTTCCATCTCCAGGATGCCGAAACGGGCGAAGTGATTTTGAGCCGAAACAGCGACCATTATTTCACCCCGGCTTCCAATATCAAAATCCTGACGTTGGCCACTTGTCTCGCCGTTTTGGGCGATTCGATCCCAACGCTCCGGTACTGGGAAAAACAAGGTGGCCTCTACATTATGGGGGCCGGAGATCCCACTTTTTTGCACGAACGGTTTGAGGCGTGGCAACCGGCGCGTCATTTTTTGAAAAATTACCCGACGGAAGGTCTCATTATTTACACCTCGGAGCCGACATTTTTTAAAAAATACGGCGATGGATGGGCATGGGACGATGCGCAATACGATTACCAGGCCGAGCGCAGCGGATTTCCGCTGTACGGCAATTGTTTTTGGGTGGAATTGAATCCCGAAAAATTCCAATACGAAGCCCAACCCGCTTATTTCAATCGTCTGTACAACACCGGTTTATTTGGAAACGGACGGGCCGAAAACAACAATGAATGGGCGATTTCGTACTATAAGCCGGCCGAAAAAAGATACATTCCGTTTCGTACTGGGCCACAGTTAGTAGCGGATTTATTGCAGGATACCCTTCGCCGCCCCGTGGCTCTTGGTGCGCCCGTGGATATTACTGAAAAGTTACAAGAAGAGCCGATTTGGAAAACCTTATACGCCTGCCCCGTGGATACCGTGTACAAATGGATGATGTACGAAAGCGACAACTTGTTCGCCGAACAACTGCTGATTATGGCCGCCGAACGCAAAATCAGACTCCTAAAACCCGATAGTATGATTCAGGTGGCCATTAAGGAAATTTTCCCAAAAAGTGCGCAGCCCCCGCGTTGGGTAGATGGTTCCGGGTTAAGTCGGTATAATTTGGTAACGCCGCGATACCTTAGCCAGGTTTTACAGCAATTATACCAAAAACACGACAAAACGCGCTTGTTTAGCCTGTTTCCGGCGGGAGGCATGCGCGGTACCATTCAAAATTGGTACGGCGCCCCCGGCGAAAAACCTTTTGTGTTTGCCAAAACCGGCTCCATGAGCGGAGTGCACTGTTTGAGCGGTTACATCGTTACGGACAGTGGCAAAACCCTGATTTTTAGTTTTATGCACAATAACTTTGTGGGCAGCAACCGCCCCTGGAAAATCGAAATGCAACGACTCCTACAAGAAATAAGCGACCACTACATACGGTAAGGGCGACCCTCGTGGTCGCCCATCTGTGGCATCCGTGGTATCGAGAGACCCTCGTGGTCGCCCATCTGTGGCATCCGTGGTATCGAGAGACCCTCGTGGTCGCCCATCTGTGGCATCCGTGGTATCCGAGGCAGACCCTCGTGGTCGCCCATCTGTGGCAGTAGTACTATGGTAAGGGCGACCCTCGTGGTCGCCCATCTGTGGTATCTGTGGCATCTGTGGTAGCCGAGGCAGACCCTCGTGGTCGATATGGTGGTCGTGGCGAGGGCGCCCCCAACAGTCGCACCTATCGTGGTATCGTGGCAAGGGCGCCCCCAACGGTCGCCCCCAACGAAGAACAAACAATAACAATTATAAACATGAAAAAAGTAACCTTTTTTTCTTTATTTCTTTTAGCGTCGGTGGTATTATCGGCACAAAACATCGTCTTTGTAAAGCATAATGCGACGGGAGCCAATAACGGTTCATCGTGGGCGAACGCGTACGAAGAATTGGAATCAGCCTTGGATGGCGCCGCGCCGGGCACCAAAATTTGGGTAGCCGCCGGCACTTACGTGCCACAGGGAGCCGCATTGGACAACTCGTTCAGTGTATTGGCCGGGGTAGAATTGTACGGTGGTTTTGCGGGCACCGAAACCGCACTGGAGCAACGGAACATTGGCGCCAATCCCACCATTTTGAGTGGTGACGTATTGGGAGACGACCTGGACAACGATTTTTCGACGGGCCGCGCCGATAACCGCCTACACGTAGTACGCGTCGTGAGCGGCGTTCCGGCCAATCGCGCCATTATTGACGGTTTTATCATTAAAGGTGGTAATACATCGGTTGTTGCGGCCGACCCGGAAATCAATCGTCGCGGTGGCGGTATTTACGCGGCGGCTAAATTAACCGTTAGAAACTGTAATTTCAATAATAACCGCGCTGAATCCGGCGGTAGTATTATGGTTCCCGGCGTTGGTGGCAGCGGATTGGAAGTATACAACTGTATCTTCGAAAAAAACAGCGCTACTTTCCGTGCGGCCGGTATTTACTTTATTGGTCTGACCGGCGCTACGATCCGCAAATGCGCATTTAAAGATAATAGCACTACCCGTGGCGCCTTTTATCCGCGCAGTTCCGTTAACGTGGTACTGGACAGTTGTTCATTTGTAAACAACGTTGACATTGCACCGGACGGTTTTGGTGGCGCCATTTTTAGTTGGCAGAACAACATTGACATCACCAACACTGAATTTATCGGTAATTCCAGCGGTTCGGGTTCGGCCGTTTATCTGGACAACCGCGAATTGGGTAAATTTGCCACGTTGAAAAACTGTACTTTCGATGCCAATATCGCCACGGATTACGGTGGAAACGGCCTTTTTGCCTACCGCCAAAATTACAGCATGGATAACTGTACGTTCAAAAACCACATCGCTCCAAGTTCGGGCGCGGCGATTTACAACAGCGATTCCATTTCGTTTGAAATCAAAAACACCCTCATTGAAGCCAATTCCGGCCAATGGGGTGCGGCCATTGCCAACTATGGCGAGGCGTGCATCGGTATTTACGATAACTGTACGTTCAAGGCCAATACCGCAGTAAACGGCGGCGGCGCGGTGAGCAATGGTTTCCGGGCCGATATTACCTACAAAGATTGCACGTTTGACAGCAATACCGGCCGTATCGGCGGAGCGATTTTTTCGCAAAATGACACGACCCGTATGACCATCAGCGGTTGTACATTTACCAATAATGCGGCCCAGGAAAGCGGCGGTTGCATTTACCAAAATGTCAATATCGCTACCACCATCGAAAATTCGGATTTTAGCATTAACTCTGCTAATATTGGGGGTGCTATTTACGCAACGGGCGACAGCGCCATGCACATTACGGCCACAAAATTCTCCGATAACCTTGGTATTGAGCAAGCAGCAGCGTTGTACATTATTAACGGTGACGTTACCCTTACCAATTGCCTCATGGTGCGCAACCTGAATGTGAGCGCAAGTGGTGCCGGTGGCGCCATTGGCAACAACGCCAGCGATGGCCGTACGTCTTCGGTAAAAGCAATTAACTGCACCATTGCGGATAATTTGGCGCCGTTGGGTGCCGGTATCGCCCAGTGGGAAGACAGCGATACCAGTACTGCGGTGTTGACCCTACACAACTGCCTGTTGCAAAACCTGGATGGAGCCAACTACAGCATTGAAGCCAATACACCAACGTTGGTGTCATTGGGAGGTAACCAAAGTTCGGATGATTCGGCGGCGGCTGAATTGGTAGCGGCAAAAGATAAAAACTCCACCGAGAATCAGTTTGTGGATGCCGACAACAGCGACTACCATTTATTGGCCGGTCCGGCGTTGGATGGTGGTGTTGCAGTGGGTGCACCCACTACGGATTTGGACGGTAACGACCGCGTGGGTGATCCCGACAGTGGCTGTTATGAGTTGGGCACCAGTGGTGTTTTCCAACCGGTGGTTGTGGCTTTGCCTTTGCAATTGGCACCCAATCCGGCCGTTAGCCAAACGACCCTCTCCATCCGTCATACAACGACCGGTGAAGGCATATTGGATATTACGGCCCACGATGGTCGGGTGGTTAGCAGCGTCGCTGTGAATACAAACAGTGAAAACTGGCAGTACAACCTTGCCGTAGCGCATTTGCCGGTGGGCACCTACCGCGTTACCTTGCGCATTAATGGCGTGGTGTACGCTGGTTCTTTGGTGAAAAACTAATTCCAGACATATTCTTAATCAATACAAAATTTGCCCGTCGTGTTGTATTTTCACAAATTACAAGCACGACGGGCAAAAAAAACCAACAAAATTAACCAATTCTACCAATTCTTCACTTCCGATAAAATTCCTACCTTGCGGCCAAATTCATTAATTAATTTGGTAAACAATGAAAAACACGCTTTATTTTAGCACAATGGTGGCCGTTCTTCTTTTGGCCAACTGTCAGCCCTCGGCGCCTGCACCTGCGCCATCTGCACCAACGGTTACCCAGGCCGATCAGGTAAAACGCGGTGAATACCTGGTGAGTATCTCCGGTTGTAACGATTGCCATTCGCCCAAAAAAATGGGGCCAAACGGACCGGAAATTATTGCCGAACGCAAACTTTCGGGTTACCCCAGCGATTTACCCGTGCCTACGTTCGACACCAAAATGACGAGTCAGGGCTTTGCCATGTTTACGCCCGACCTGACCGCAGCGTATGGCCCCTGGGGTACGAGTTTTGCCGCTAACCTCACCCCCGACGAATCGGGGCTTGGTAACTGGACTTTAGAGCAATTTAAAAAAGCCCTTACGCAAGGTAAATCCAAAGGAATGGACAATGGTCGTATGCTGTTGCCTCCCATGCCTTGGGTGAATTACGTGGGCATGAAGGACGAAGACATTAGCGCGATGTTTGCTTATTTCAAATCAATCCCACCCGTCAAAAACGTGGTGCCCGCTCCGGTGCCTCCGGCGGGATAGTTAGGGTTTTTGAAGGGCTTTAGAGGGTTGAATTTGTTTTGCCCGTTATAGCGTACACGTTTTTTGTTGCTCGTTGTAGCGTACTCGTTTTTGTTGCTCGTTGTAGCGTACACGTTTTTGTTGCTCGTTGTAGCGTACACGTTTTTTTGTTGCGTGTCATAACGCACTCGTTTTAAAGTGTGCTAATCTGCCAAATCTATCAGATTTGGTAGATTTATTCCACAAATCCGCCTCGTTGCGTACGCGTTTTTTACGACTGAAACACTTGGGAATATTGAGTTCACTGCTCAAGTAGCGGCATAAATCTACCAAATCTGATAGATTTGGCAGATTTGCACACTTGAATAACGTTTACGCTGCAACGAGCAACAAAAAACGAGTAATCTACGACGGGCAAAACAAATTCAACAAATTCAACAAATTCAACAAATTCAACAAATTCAACAAATTCAACAAATTCAACAAATTCAACAAATTCAACAAATTAAACAAATTCAACAACCATGTCAAATTTTTTCGTTGACGCGACATTTACCTTACAAAAATACCCCGGTAAAGGTGGTTGGACTTACGTTGAAATTCCCAAGGTAACGCCGGATAAAAAAACGCCGTTTAGTTGGGTGCAGGTAAAAGGCACCATTGACGGGTACGCCATTCGGCAGTACAAACTGATGCCAATGGGCAATGGGCGATTGTTTTTACCCGTAAAAGCCGCCATTCGGAAAGTTATTAAAAAAGAGGAAGGCGATCAGGTGTATGTTCATCTGGTCCCGGATGATTCTCCCGTCGAAATCCCCGATGAACTCCTGGTTTGTTTGTTGGATGCCCCCGAAGCACACGCGTTTTTCAAAACCCTGACTGATAGCAGTAAAAAACACTATATTGACTGGATTTACGAAGCCAAACGAACCGAAACCCGGGTTAATCGCATAGTGACTACCATCGAACGATTGGAAAAAAGGTTAAAAATGTACGAACCCGGCGAAAAAGAAGCGTGGTAGAATCCATCACCGGACTGCCCAACTATAATGTTAAAAATTCCAAATTTTACCGGCCGTTACCCCGGATAACATCACCAAAAAGGCAGTGAACCAATACAGGGCCATTTGCCACCAATGGCGCACTTGAACGAGGTCGGAAATAATTTCGATCCACCGAACCGGGATGTAAAACAACACAAAAAACAGCCCCATAAACGGTAAAGTTTGCGCAATTTGCGCCAGCGTTACCATATTTCCTTTTAATTCGCGGGGCACCAAAACCCCAATTTGCACCATAAACAACACCGTTAAAATCAATACCGATGCCCGAAGCAACCGCCCAACCCAAGTTGGCAGGATGATTTCTTCCGGCTCGTACAAATAAAGCAGGAGCCGCAATTCGAGGTAAAGCACCCAAACGCCCGAAAACCACCACAAAAATTTCCAATATCGCGGCCATTCGGCGTAATCCACATCCCAACCAATCGCCCGAAGCAACGGAAAAAGAATTACTACCAATCGGAAATACGTCCGCCAGATCAGCGCCATCAACAACAAAAAACCAAAAAACTTACCCTTTTGAAACGTTATCCAAACCCCATTTTCGCGGTTGTTACCGACATTAATGGACTGGCTTAATATATACTTCACCGCGAATGGTTCCAGCAAAAAAAACAAAAACAGCAATAAAAGCACCCACAACGGAAAATCGAAATACCCGTTGGACAATTGAAAACTTTGAAAAAACCGCCCGACAGTCAGGGACAGCAGCAGCAGTATAATATTGTAAAAAAAGCCCGAATTTTCGGAAAAACGCCGTTGTGCTAATAACATGCCCCAAAATTAATTCAGGTGCTGCACAATTCGTCCAAAAAACCAGTGAAATAAGAAAAAGCGGCAGTCAACACCGAAAATAGTGAATTGTAATACATTTGTCGCCCGTCTGGTTTCATTTATAAAAGACGCGCCAAACTATGCACATTCAACTCAGAAAAGTGACCCTCCCCGATTTTGGGAAACCCACCACGGAACCCACCTTAACCGCTCCGTTGTACGAACAGCGCCTCGCCCGCCTGCGGGTGGCCATGCGTGCGCAGGAACTGGATTTTTTGGTGATCTACGCCGACCGCGAACACAACGCCAACCTCACATGGGCCTGCGGTTACGACCCGCGTTTTGAAGAGGCTCTGTTGCTCGTGGACCACCACCATACGCCCGCCTTGCTCGTGGGTAACGAAGGTTGGGGCTACGCCGAACTTTGTCCTGCGCCCATTCGCCGGATATTGTACCAACCGTTGAGTTTATTGGGCCAAGACCGCAGCAAAAGTCCGGCGTTGGACCATATTTTAACCACGGAAGGCGTACAAAAAGGCCAAAAAGTGGGCATCGCCGGTTGGAAATACTTTTCAGAGGGTGAATTTTCGGCCCCGGAACATTGTTTTGAAACCCCGTCGTACCTCGTGGATGCGCTGCGCCATTTGGTGGGAACGGAGCAGGTCTTCAACGCCAACGCTTTATTTATGAATCCGGCAGACGGCCTGCGTATCCTCAACGAAGCCGCCCAACTGGCCGTTTTTGAATTTGCAGCCTGCATCACCTCCAACGGCCTGAAAAACGTATTCCAAAACCTGAAACCAGGCATGACCGAATACGAAGCCGCCGCGCTCATGGGTGCCAACGGGTACCCCCACGGCGCGCACACCATGCTTTCCAATGGCCACCGAGCCGCTTACGGACTACCCAGCCCTTCGATGAATACCCTAAAAATGGGGGAACCATTTACCATGTGTATGTGCCTCTGGGGTGCCCTCAATTCCCGCGCGGGCTGGCTGGTCCACGACGCCACCGAACTGCCCGAAGGAGTACAGGACTACCTCGAAAAACTGGCCATTCCTTATTTCCGCGCCGTAACCAAATGGTACGAACACATCGGGATTGGAGTGACTGGCGGCGAACTATACGATATTATTCACGGCGAAATTGGTGATCCGTTTTTTGGGGTGCAACTCAACCCAGGTCACTATATTCACCTGGACGAATGGGTGCATTCGCCCGTGTACAAAGGCAGTAAAGTTGCCTTACAAAGCGGTATGGCCATTCAGGTGGACGTCATTCCGGCTACCGGCACGGCCTACCACACCTCCAATATCGAAGATGGCATTGCCCTGGCAGATGAAGCGACCCGCCGCGAACTGGCGGAGCAATTCCCCGAAACCTGGGTCAGAATCCAGGCTCGCCGCGCCTTTATGCGCGATGTTATCGGGATTGAACTAAAACCCGAGGTATTGCCATTTAGTAATATTCCGGCTTATTTGCCGCCCTATGTGCTTCGTCCGGAGCAGGTTTTGGTGGTAGATCGCGGCTAAAAGGCGTTCAGGAAAATTTATATGGGATGTCGCTTTGCAAATATCTAACCTATACTTATATTTGCAAAAAATATTCCAAAAATTTCCCGTTATGAAAGTTTTCCCAAAAATAGTTTGTGTAATAATCGTCTTTTTAGTTATTAATCTCACCAAATCCAACGGTCAAAAAAACGAACTTCCCCACCCCAGTGACTCGTGGGTGGGGAAGTTATTGCGGCCGAGTTCGTGTATAAGAGTACAACTTCCGTACGATACAATTGATTTACAACGCTTTAGGGATTCCTGCGCTTATTATTTAAATACCGATCTTAATTTTGAAAAACACAGCCGTTTTACTCAAATAATTACGCAATACCTCGTTGATGTACGACTATACAATGCCGCGTACCTCGAATTGCGAGGGCAGGTGGCCCAATACCCCACCACGGAAGACAGTACCAAACAATTGGAAACCACCCTAAAACAAGCGGCAAACCTCGTTCTAAATAACGCCCCGTCGGACTCCATTGTGGGTAAAATCAACTTATTACAAGGTTATATTCAGCAAAAACAAGGGCGCTGTTATGAGGCCAACCAAACCTACTGGATGGGATTAAGCCGGTTGCCACAGTCAGCGTATTTGATAAATTGGCTGACGATCAGTGATAATATTGCCCAAAACTATATCACCATCGGCGACTATCGGATGGCCCTAAATTACTCCGACAAAACCGCCGATTTACTTCCCAGGTGCTACGCCGAAAAGCGGGATCCCGGCCGCGTAAAACTCGTTCACGCCAAACACCTCCGGAACCGGGGTTGGGCTTATTTGGAATTGGGTAATACCGAAGCGGCCCTGAAGATTTTTTTTGCCGCTTTGGATAGCGCAGACCTCGCCTACCGAAGTGATATTTATGCGTTTATCGCTCGTTGTTATCTCGTTGAACGTAAAACAGACGAAGCCGAATATTACGCCAACTTGAGTCTTGGCATTGAATTAACGCTCAATCCTGAGGAATATCCCGTTGATGTCAAACATATTTTGGCGCGTTGTGCCTTACAAAAAGGCCAACTCGACCGGGCCAAAGCGCTGTTTTTGGAGGAATTGCCTTTTGCCAAAAGAACCTACTCGGCATTGCACCCCGATTGCCAAAAAATATACGCATATCTGGTCAAAATCTATACGGTACAACAACGCCCGGATTTGGCGTTAGAAGCCTGCCAAAAAACCTTGCGCTTCTACGATGAAACGATTAATGACACCGAAAATCCGGCTCCCGGAACCTTGAAGGCTGACTATTGGCTGGTGGAACTTTTGTATCGCAAATCACGCCTTTTGGAAGGCGAATTTCGGAAAAATGGCCACCGGGAACTATTGTCGGCGGCACTGAACAGCGTGGAATTGGCCATTGATTTGCAAGAGCAACTTTTTGAAACATTTAAAGACGTATCCATCAAACGGCAATCGGTGGTAGATAACCGCAGTTTGTACCAATGCGGAATTGAACAAGCGCTTATGTTGGGTAATACTGCCGCCGCTTACCTGCTCACCCAACGGGCAAAAGCCGCTTTTTTACGGGAAAAAATCGCTCAAACACCCACGATCAATCATTTACCCGATTCTATAGTCACCGAATGGCAATCTTTACGCAATTTTCTTTTGTTACCCGATACCAGCCGCGTCGACCGAGGTTCGGTGGTCAACGCCCAAATCAAATTGCATTTTTTAGAGGAACAAATTCGGCGATTTTCACCCAATTTCAACCAGTTGATGCACGCGCCAAAGATTATGCCCCTTGACTCAATTATCGCTCAACTTCCCGAGAATACGGCCATTTTGGAATATTTTAACGGCGATGATCAAATTATCATATTTTCCATAAGCAAACAAGGGCAACAGGTTTTTACGGTTCCCGCCGATAGTGTATTATTTGAACATATTGATCAACTCAGGCGTCACGTGGTGGTGAATTGGGAAGATCACCACCAACAGTTGTACATCCCCAACGCCCGTTTTTGCTACAAGGCTCTTTTGGAACAACCCTTGGCTACCTTACGGACCGAACGACTTTGGATTGTACCCGATGGTGCGCTGCATTTTATTCCTTTTGACGCTTTGCTGACAGATGATCCCACCGATGGGCAGTTGCCTTGGGTACTGCGCAAATACACCACCGGATACGCTTTTTCGGTGGTGCAGTTTTTCTCAAAAAACACTGTCCCCAATAATCAATATATAGGTTGGGCGCTTCAATATAGTCCCGAAAACCAGGCCATGGCCGTGCGGGGTGGACATTCGGGCGGATTTAATTACAGCTATCTGCCCAAAGCCTACGATGAGATTATTGCTTCGGCCAGTCTGATGTCGGGTCGGGTTTTTATTAATGAAAAAGCCAACAAAACCTCCTTTTTAGAACACGTGCCCAAGGCAGGGATTGTTCACCTCGTTATGCACGCGGTGGCGAACACCCGAGAAGAAGGATACCTGGTATTTGCCCCCGATATAACCAAAGATAGTTTTGAATACGAGACATTGCCTCTCTCCGAAATTCATCGCCTGAATATTCAGCCGCAACTGGCCATTTTGAGCGCGTGCAGCACTGCCGATGGTGCCTTAATGCCGGGAGAAGGGGTTGAAAGTTTAGGTTGGGGTTTTCAAATGGCGGGAGCAAAAAGTGTACTGATGAACCAATGGAGTGCCGAAGACAATACATCTTCGGTTATTGTACCCGCTTTTTTACGGTATCTTAACCAGGGAAAAGGCAAAGATGAAGCACTTCGGCAGGCAAAACTGGATGTTTTGGATGACCCTTCTTTTGCTGCTTTACAAGCACCCGTGTTTTGGGCCGGGTTTATGGTTTCGGGGAGTATGGAAACGATAAAGGGCGACAATGCAACCGGCAAAAGCCAATTCATTGCCGCCCTGTGTGTTTTCGTTTTTTTGGTACTACTCTTTAAAAGGTTTAACCGTCGCGGGTCTATTTTTCAATAAACGGTTAGCAGATAATCAAACGAATTCTATTTTACTGGCTTAGGTTTACAGGTTTTATACCAACACCAACGACAACGTCCCCAACCAATACAGCATCGTTTTTTGGGCAAACACGGACAGGCGGGTAAGTTCCAACCCGTTGGCCCTTGCTTCACCGAAAGGATGTTGGAATATTCGGTTATTACTGGCGGCTGAGCCACTCCGTTATTTCCAACGAATACGATTGCGGCCTTGTTTTTAATCGTGTCTCCCACCGCCGGACAAGTGCCTTGGGCGGAAAACCGAACCCAACCTTTGGTTTGGCTGTGATCAAACACCTGTGGCGCGGTTTGTTCCGTTCCCGGTAGTCCAATATTATTTAAAGAAAACACGAGTTCCCCACTCGGACTAAGCGTGTACGAACATCCGTGGCTGGACCCGATAAAATTGATGTTATAATTAGGCCCAAAAGCCGGAGGTAACTGATCCGTAATTTCGACATCGCGCGCAAATCCGCGGCCTTCGTTTTGGAAATTGATGGTATACGTAACGAGGCCGTTACCGTTGGCCAAACACTCTTTTTGATCGGCTATTTTATCGTTCGGGTCATGTGGGTTGGTCGTTAATGGAATTTCCAAACAACTGGAAAATGCAATAGAGGGCTTATCCTGATACTCCTTCGTATTATATAATGTAGCCGAATAAAACGCATTACTGGTCAGCGTCTCGTTGCCTACTCTTTTCAGTTTAATGTAAACATGCCGAACCTCCCCTTTTTTTAATCCATCATATTCTACAACAATTGGAAAAACCGGCTGTGTCTGGTTGTTTTGCGGAACAACGATATTCGTCCATACCTGATTGATGTGGTTTAAATATTGATATGAATCAATCTGATACCCGGTATTATCCGGCCTGCAACTATTAATGACAACTACCCCGGATAATGTATTATTTATACTATCTACACTTCGATTCGTAAAGGAAACAATCAGATAATAATAGGCCCCCACGGCGGGCCACGGTGACCATGACGTACCCATTTTAATTTGCTCCGTCAGGGACAAGTAAGAATCGGCGTTGTAATGCTCCATAACCGGGTAAAACGCTGAATTATCACCGGAAAAACTGCCAAAAGTACCCGATTGTTGATTGGACTTACCGGGTGCAATTCGACCCGAGGCTGGTGGCAGAGTAGGATCATTTTTTTTCACCAACCACGACTGCATGTTATTGGTTTCGTGCAAAGGAGTACCACTTCTGTACTGCAATTTTATTTTTCTGGTGTAGTTTCCCTCCGGGTTATTGGCATCGTAGTTCAGATAAATATAATTACCATCGGGCAGTATGACAAAAAAACGCAAACTATCTTCAACCAAAGGCTCAATAAGATCAGTGAGTTTGTCCTGTTTTCTGAACACTCGCACCAATACAGAATCACTCTTGGTGTTGTCGGGTCTGAATAATATAGCCCAATAATCATCGTTGGGAAAGTTATTGATGACCGGAGCCGCTGAAATTACCCGGTTGTCACTAATGTCGGTGATTGGTGTTTGATTAGCAAATGCTTGTTGTTCAAAACTTGTTAAAAAAAACAAAATGAATAGCAGAAACTTTGATTTAATCATAAAATTATAGGTTTAATGTGAAAAATGTAATTTGAACTGGTCTTATCTATACATTCCGGCACCGGCCTGACTTGTGACATTTTTTTTAAAAAAATTTTTTTCTACCAATAAATCACACCTACTTTGTCACGTTTTTGAAACGAAAAACTATATATGCAGGAAGAACAAATTGCCGAAATACTTTTTCGGGAGCGAAAGTGTAGCCGGGAGGAAGCCCAAAAGGTCATCCAACTATTGGATACCGGCGCCGAAAAAGACCCTAAAAAACAAGCGCTTGCCCTTTGGGATGCCATTTTTGGCCCCCAAAGCCGAAACTTCGGTTTGTCCCAAACCGAATTTGAGCACATGGCGGAACAATTAAAAAACGGCGACCAACTACTTTTTGAACGTATTTTCCTGCACCACTTTAAACCCTGTATGCAGTTTTTGATGCATTTCAAACATTGCTCCCATACCAATGCTTACGACGCGACCATGAATACTTTGCTGGAATTCCGGCAAATGATTCTGGACGACAAAATAACTTACGGAAACCTGCGCTATCTGTTTACCAGAATTGCCGTGTTTAGGGCCTTAAAAATGACCAAAAAGGAAACAACCTTAGTCTCTGATGAGTTCCTGAAAAATACACCAACGGAACAAAACGATATTGATCCCGAATCACTACACATTTTATCTTTGGCCCTGGAAAAAATAAAAGAAGAATGTAAACAATTGTTAAAAATGCACTATTACGACAAAATGCCCTGGGCACACATCGCCGAACTGCTGCAAACCAATGCTGCCAACGCCCGTAAACGGGGCGAACGATGCCGGGAACAACTGCTCCAGGAATTCAAAAACTTGTCGTAAGTCACCTTATTCACAACAAAAATGAAAAAAAAATACGTAGATCAACTCTCTAATGACGACCTCCCGGAGGAGAAAAAAGAACAACTACTCGGGGCTTTGTTTCAAAAACATTTTGACGAAGAAAATAAAAAAAACTGGGCCAGCCAACTCGAAGAACAGGGTGTTTATCGCAAGCCCGGACTATCCGTTTGGAAAAACCCCAAACTGATGGCCGCCGCCAGCATTGCGCTGTTATTGTGTTTTGTGGCCATTTGGAAAATATCGGCACCGCCGTCCGCCGAAACCCTGGCCCGGCAAATGATTCAATCGGGAGCACCGGTGCGCCTGCCCGTCGCCACCCGTGGCAACGGCGACGCGCCCGCCGAGGTTTACCTCACGGCATTGGCCCATTACGAAAAACGCCGCTACGCCAATGCCGTTGAAACCCTCCGCCAAGTAGATCCCAATTCCTTAAATATCCCCCAACGAGTACTGCTGGGCCTCTCGCTGGTGTACGCCGAAGAGTATCCTGCCGCCATTGCAGAACTGGAACAAATACCCGAAACATCGTCGTATATTCACCTGGCGCAATGGTACCTGACCCTTTCCTACGTGCAAACCCACCAGCGCGATAAAGCCCGGGCAATGGCCGAATCCATCGTACAACGCAAAACCGCGTACGCTACCCAGGCGCAACAATTGCTCAATGCGCTGTAAACGAAAAAAACCGGATACCACTTTGCAGCGGTGTCCGGCTCTTTAATGGATGGGATAATAACCTTTATAATGTTGTATGAAATGCTTTTAAGGCAACAATACGCGATCAATTACGTGCACTACGCCATTGGTCGTTAATACATCCGGGATGACCATATTGGCCACCGTCGTGTTGCTTTTTCCTTTAATGGTCAATGTGCCATTGTTAAACGCGCCCAAAGTAAGGTTGGTGCCGCCCAATGGCGCCACGTCCCCACCGTCCATTTCGGACGTAAATTTGCCACCGTTGGCCACTACGTGGTTGAGCAATACGGCCGTCACTACGTCTTTGGGGAGTTTGCGAATATCGGCGGGTTTTTCCAGCGCCACACCCAGGTCAACACCTAATTGTTTAAAAGCAGCGTCGGTGGGTGCAAATACCGTAAATGACGGGCTTCCCGCCGAAGCCGTTAATGCACCGGCCAATTCCGCGTACAATACCGCTTCTACCAAAAAAGTCAATTCCGGTGTGATAAATACTTTGGACTCCGTCAGGGCAATGGCCGACTGAACAATATCGGCGCCGGTAGCGAGCAATACTTTATCAATGGCGTGTACGGTACCGTTTTCGGCGGCGATATCGGTGGCCAAAATTTTGGAACCGTTGATGTACAAATCCGAACCGCGTTTCACAAAGCGGCGCACCGGACCCAAAGCCGAACCGGAAGTAACGTCGGTGTTAATGCTGGCACCCGCCAAATTGCCGTTGGAAACGTGGTACAACAAGGTACTGGTTAAAAAGACATCGTTCAAAACACCCAAGTCACCTTCCGTATTCAAACCCAAACGCGCAAAAGCCGCATTGTTGGGCGCAAATACCGTGTAATCACCCGACGGATCGCCGGGATTGGCATTGGACAGTACGACCGCGACACCACCTTGAACGGCAGCACCTTCGAGGGTGCTGAAATCAGCGTTGGTTACTGCAATCGAAGCAATGGACGGCAATGCGTTTTCATCTTCTTTTTTGCAGGATATAGTGGCTAACGTAACAACGGCAACCAGGGCCGGAAACAGTATTTTTTGTGTAAATTGCATGATAATGAATTGTTTTTTTGTAAAAAAAGTCGTTTTTAGGCATTAAAAAGAGTACACCACCGAGCCGGAAAAACCAGTGGCTTCCCCAATGTTGCGACCAGTAAGGTATTTGCTGGCACCCGCCGACAGGCCAAAACCGCCCGGCAATGGCACGTACACGCTCAAACCAGCGCGGGTGTAGGTAACGTCGGTAGCGGGGAAAAAGCCATCAAAACCTTCACCGAGGATATTGGTACCACCATCCGAACGTTGTCCGGCGTACCAGATATCCGCGTAAAAACGGCGGTGCGCAAAACCCGCTTTAATTTCACCCACGGCGGCGTTGGGCACGCGACCACTGCGCAAACTATAACCGGCCTGGGCGCTGACAAACAACCCGGATTCGGCTTTGTACTGGGCAATGGCCATACCATTACCGCTGGTGGCGCGGTTACCAATGGCAATAATGGACTGCAAACCTTCGTCGGCTTTGTAATCGCTCATGGGTGTTTTTAAACCGGCGGCGATAATCAGGCTTAAGTTGCCTTTGCCCGCCTTGCAGGAATAAGGATTGTACTTCATCCACAGCGATACATCCTGAAGGCCGCTGCGTTCGTTGTCGTAACCAAGTTCATTCAGTACCGCTTCGGAGGCATTACCCCGGGTTTGAATGTACGGCAAACCCACCACCACATCGAAGCGATTGCTGATGCCATAAGAGGCGTACAACGACGTGCTGTTGACCTGTACATCGTTAAAAACGGGTACACCTTCGGCGTTGTTGGGTACTAAAAATACATTGTCGTATTGTTCGGCGGAATAAGAAACAGCGATGGTACCTTTTCCTTTTCCGTTCATAAAGCCACTCACGGGGCTTTGGGCGAATGCTGCGAGGGGAAGGCTAAAAAGCAGTGCTACCCCGAACCAAGATTTGATTTGCATAAAAATAGTGTTTGTGTTTGTATAATGTTGATGCGATACTTACGACGGTTCCTTAAACACGGTTTTTTTATTTTTATCTTTTTTTAAAAAAACTGCGCTACCCGCTGCGTCGTATATCTCCCCAACAAACACGATACACATGCAAAAACTGATTCAGCGTACATTACTCCTTATACATATAGTGTTGCCAACGGCCTCGCGGGCACAAAGCAATATCGCCCTTCAGGTTCCTTTGCCCGATGCCGTTATTTACGCCGACCAACTGACCAAAGGCGACGGCGATGTTTACGGGTTGGGCGACTGGTCCGCTAACTTTACCCTCACCATCGACAGCCACGTACTGGTGGTGCGCGGCTCCATGATATTTACCGAAAAAGCCAACGACCACACGACCATCGTGGGTAATTTTGAACAACGTATCGAAGTGGAAGCCCTCAAAAACTGTCGCTTTTGCGCGGCGGAATTGGTTGAAAATACGGGATTTGTGCAGGGACCAAACGTAGGCGCACGCGGGTACCGCTGGTATTCGGGCAAAGGACTGGTTAAAAATGCCTACATCATGACAGATACCTTCGGCACCGACGTTGGGCTAATCGGCGGCGTTGTTCGGTTTGCGCCCGTTTCGATTCGCCTTTTCTGCGCTTTGGCAATGTTATAAGTCTCCTCATACTGAAACCAATACAAAATCGGGCAGCCTCGCGAAAGACCACCCGACCTATCAACCTTCAGTGCATGAAAAAAAATTCTTTAACGTAATTAAATGATTAACAAATAATGTGCCAAATTATAACCCAAAATAAGTAGAATCGAAAACCCTATCCCCGTCCCGTTTGTTTAAGGGGTTTCAGACGGTTTTAAAACTCGATTTTTGTTCAATGAGCACCACCGAAACGCCACCTTCAATGGGTTGGAAATGGGATAACTCCTACTCTACCCTGCCCCATACCCTGTTTTCCCCCGTTTTACCCACGCCCGTTGCCCAACCGCAACTTGTCGCTTTCAACCAGCCCTTAGCCCACGCCCTGGGTCTCCATGCCGAGGCGCCCGAGGCTGAATGGGCCGCTATTTTGGCCGGAAATACCGTTCCGCCGGGGGCCAACCCCATCGCGCAGGCGTATGCCGGGCACCAGTTTGGGCATTTTACCATGCTCGGCGACGGGCGCGCCATTTTGCTGGGCGAACACCTCACACCGCAAGGGGAACGTTTTGATATTCAACTAAAAGGCCCGGGACAAACACCCTATTCGCGCCGGGGCGACGGCCGGGCAACGCTCTACGCCATGCTCCGCGAATACCTGATCAGCGAAGCCATGCACCATTTGGGCATCCCCACCACGCGCAGTTTGGCCGTAGTAACCACCGGTTTGCCCGTTTACCGCGAACAAGCCTTTATGGGTGCGGTGCTGACCCGAATTGCCGCCAGCCATATCCGCGTGGGTACTTTTGAGTACATGCGCCATTTTATGCCCGAAAACGAATGGACGCCTTTTGTCCAATACGTCATTCAACGCCACTACCCCGATGTTTTGGAGACCGAACAACCCGTGGAAGCATTTATACAGCGTGTTATGCTTCGGCAAATTGACCTGATCGTCAACTGGATGCGCGTAGGATTTGTCCACGGCGTCATGAACACCGATAATATGAGCATCGCCGGAGAAAGTATTGATTATGGCCCCTGCGCTTTTATCAACCAATACGACCCCAAAATGGTCTTTAGTTCGATTGACACCCAAGGGCGTTATGCTTTTGGGCGGCAGGCGGCTATTGCCCAATGGAATTTGGCCATTCTGGCCGGGTCGCTGCTGCCATTGCTGGACCCCGACCACGATAAAGCCGTTGAAAAGGCCAAAGAAATAGTCAACAGTTACGCCGATATTTACCACGCTAAATGGCATACCATGATGCGCGCAAAACTGGGATTACGCCAACCCCACGCCGATGACTCGGCACTCATCAGGGGCTTGTTGCAATGGATGGAACGCTTCGGGGCCGATTACACCAATACTTTCCTGTTTTTGGGCGGCGATACGACGTTAAACGATGGTTTGTACAACAACGCCGAATTTACCGAATGGCACCAGCAATGGGAGCAACGCGTTGCCGCCGAACCCGGTGGCCTGGACGCCGCCCGGGAAATGATGCAACAAACCAATCCGGCCTATATTCCACGCAACCACCAGGTGGAAAACGCCCTCGAAGCCGCATCGGAAAACGGCGAATTTTCACCCCTGAATACTTTATTAAATGTCTTGTCGGCCCCTTACAAGGTTCGACCCGAATACCGTTCGTACCAATCTCCGCCGGATGATGGCGGCGTGGGCTACCGAACTTTTTGTGGCACCTAAAATACTACAAACGCACTACCTTTGCCGACCATTTGCTCCGTTCGGGTTCCGGCACACCAACAACTATATTTTGAAAAAAATACTGTCCATTTGCCTCATCGCGCTTATTTTGCTGCAATCATCCGGCAAGATTTGGATTTATTTTTCCTTCAAAATAAACCAGCAATACATCGCCAAAGCGCTTTGTATCAACCGCGACAAACCCGAAATGCACTGCAACGGTCAATGCGTCCTGATGCAACGCATTCGGGCCAGTGAAGCCGCTGAACGCCAAAAAATTCCTTTAAAATTAAAAGAATACCCTGAAGCGGTGTACTGTTTTTTGCCGGAACAATGGGAAATACAACCCAAGACATTGGAACGACCCAAAAAACGGGCGATTACGGTGTATCAGCCACCATTCACCGCCATTTGGGTAAAAGGCATTTTTCATCCCCCGCAGCCCGGTCAATTTAAGGCCATACTTCCGCCCGTTTAGCGGCGATTTAATTCCGTTTTTCACTTTTATAACGTTCACTTTCCCCGCGCCACACCCGGCGCCGGGGCAACTATATTTAAAAAAATGCAACCGATAATTATTCTGACCTTGTGCCTCATCACTTTGGTTTCTTGTCAGCCCAACGAACAACCTCAAGCCTCCGCTACGACCACCGCAACACCCGCTGCGGCAAGCGAAACTACGGCACCAACTGTCACCACAAGTCAACCGCAACCCACCACTGCCCCGGCGACAACTTCGGCTACGCACCAACCGGCGGCAACCAACCAGACCAAAGCGGTATCCGCTCCCAAAAACCAACCGACGACTGCGGGTTTTGCGAACGATATTGACTATATTTGCGGCATGAAAGTGATGCCGGATTACACCGATACCTGTCATTATCAAGGTAAAGTGTATGGCTTTTGTTCGGAATATTGCAAAGACAAATTTGTCGCCAATCCGAAGGAATACCTTAAATAAACGTTTAAATGTCTAAAAACAAGAACCAACTTGCCCGCTTCCGGCGCATTCACGAACTGCTCACCCTGCGCAAAGGCACCGTTGTAAAACCCGATGAGTTTTGCCGGGCGTGTGACATCAGCCGTCGAACCCTCGACAATGATATTGCTTACATGCGCGACGAGTTTGAAGCGCCCATTATTTGGGACAAAAGGCAACACGGTTATTGTTACGAACGCCCGTTTGATTTGGCGGCTCAAATTGCCCTCAACATGGAAGATGTGCACCGCCTGCACGTGGCGGTGGAGACTTTGGCGCAATTTGAGCATGTAGACGTTTTTCGGGATTTGCGGGAAACAGTGGAAAAAATTCGCAAAGGGGTAAGTGGCTGGGTGCGCAATACTGGCGCGGCCAAGGCCATTTATTTTGAACCGGTTCAGTACACGGGCACCGAACACTTACCCATTTTGCTGCGCGCCATTGAAGAACGCCGCCGCGTAAACTTTGAATATCAATCATTTACCAAAGATAAACCCGGTGTTTGTTCGCTCGATCCTTATTGCATCCGGCAATACGATCAGCGCTGGTACGTGGTAGGGCATTCGCCCCAGTACGATTATCTGAAACCATTTGCGCTGGAACGCATTTGTGGTAAACTGGAGTTGACGAAACACATTTTTGACGAGCCGGATTTTAAACCGGAGTCCTATTTTCAGCACATTTACGGGATGCACACGGAACCGGAAGAACACGCCCGGGAAGTCATCATCCGTTTTTCGCCGTTGCAGGCGCGTTATTTTATTTCACGACCATTTCACCCCTATCATTTGGTGGAAGAACACCCCGGCGGCAGCATCAGTGTGCGATTGCATGTGTGTATTACCATCGAATTGATTCGAAAAATCGCCAGTTACGGCAACGAGGCAGAGGTAATTACCCCTGCCCCGTTGAGAGACACCCTGCACCGCTTCTTTGCGGAAAGCAAGGCGTTGTATGAATAACCTTCTTTACAGATCCAGCAACAAAGAAGTGGGATCTTCCAACAGGTTTTTAACTTTTACCAGGAACGTCACGGACGTAGAACCGTCAATGATGCGGTGGTCGTAACTGAGTGCCAAATACATCATCGGGCGGATAACGATCTGACCATCTACCACTACCGGGCGCTCTTTAATGGCGTGCATCCCCAAAATAGCGCTTTGAGGCTCGTTGATAATTGGTGTACTCATCAAACTACCAAATACCCCGCCGTTGGTGATGGTAAACGTACCACCCGACATTTCATCCATCGACAACCGGCCTTCGCGGGCTTTGGTAGACAGGTCTTTGAGCGAAAGTTCGATTTCGGCAAAATTCATACTTTCCACGTTGCGGATGGGCGGAACCACCAAACCATTCGGGGTGCTGATGGCAATGCTGATATCGGCGTAATCGTGGTAAATAACGTCTTCGCCGTCAATGAAGGCGTTCACATCGGGCATTTCGATCAATGTTTTGGCGCAAGCCTTGGCAAACAATGACATAAAGCCCAATTTGATGCCGTATTTTTTTACAAAAGCCTCCTGGTATTTTTCGCGTAAAGCCATAACGCCGCTCATATCTACTTCGTTAAAAGTAGTGAGCATGGCAGTATTGTTTTTAGCGCTCACCAAACGTTTGGCGATGGTGCGGCGCATACGGCTCATTTTTTGGCGCTTGTCTTCGCGCGAATAAGCCGTAGTGGCTTTGGGAGCAGCCGGTGCGGCGGGTGCCGCCGGAGTAGCCGGGGCTGGAGCCGGTGCCGGTGCAGCAGCGGCTTTTTGCGCGTCTTCTTTGGTGATACGGCCATCTTTACCCGTTCCCTGAACGCCGGAAGCCGGAACACCTGCTTCGCTGAGTATCTTGGAAGCCGCCGGTGAAGGGTGCCCGGTGGCGTAATTGGTGGTGGTGGGTGCCGGAGCCGACGCGGGTGCAGCGGGTGCAGCCGCCGGAGTGGCTGGAGCCGGAGCGGGAGTTTCTGCCGCAGCATCCGTATCAATTTTGGCGAAAATAGCGCCAATTTCAAGATCCTGTCCTTCTTCGGCTACCCAAATGAGTTTGCCAGGTTTATCGGCGGAAATTTCCTGGTTGGCCTTTTCCGTTTCAATTTCGCACAAAGGCTCATCTAAGGCAACGGTGGAGCCATTGGGCTTCAGCCATTTAGAGAATGTAACACTGCTGATAGATTCTCCGAGATTCGGTATTTTTAATTCTATAACTGCCATGTAATTTGGTATATACGCGATGTAAAAAGCGGTTGCAAAGGTATGCTTCACAATACAGAGACTACATAAGAACTGCAAAAAAAATTTAAGAGTTTATTGTTCGCTCCAATGTCTTCCGTCTGAAGTCTTCCGTCCAAGGTCTGGCACTACGACTTATTCAGTTTAAATTTAGCAATCATTGCCGTTGTCTTTTTAGCCTCCGAACTAATGTACAAATTCCCTTCGGCGTCAAAAGAAACACCTTCGGGTTGCCCCAATACATCTTTATCCAACCGGACGGCTGCTTTTAGGGCACCCGTGGCGTAATCCAGCACGGCCAGGCGTTTGAGCGAAGTGGAAATCAGGTAAACATCGCCGGAAATGGGGTGCACCGCAATACCCGATGTACTGAAATAACGCTGCTTATTGTCGTCGTTGTTATTGACCAATTGATCCACGCTGGCGGGGTCCAAATTATACACCGGTGTCGGATTTAATTGTCCCGTGGCGATGGTATAAGCCCAAACCGACCGTTTAACGGAGCGTTCGGGGTCTTCTTTGGCCGCAATAAGCAGGGCTTTGCGCTGGCGGTCGTAACATAATCCTTCGATGTCGTTATTTTCGAAGCCCAGTTTTACCACACTGATAGTGGGAGTTCCGCCCTTGGCCCAATCGGAAATTTTGTACAAATCGCCGTCGCTTTTGACGCAATAGACGGTGTCACCCACCATTTCGATGCCTTCAAAATCGCCTTTTTCCTTAAACGGCACCCGCATGGTAATGGAACCGCCTTTGGTCAGGTCAAGTACATAAAATTCACCTTTCTCGTCGGAGATGGCCATAAATTGTCCGGGCGTGGGGGTAGGACTCAGGCCGGATACTTCCTGGAGTTCGACGGCAGCGAGCGAATACCGCTCAGAAGGCGCGTCGAGGGTGTAAGGAATTGTGAATGAAGTTGGTGTGTTTTGCACACTATCTACCTTAGAAGCCGCGCAACGGTGGCAGGCTAAAGAGAGCATAATACCCGAAAGAATCAGGGTAAAAGCGGGTAAAAATAAAAATGAACGTTCCTGCATAAGAGCAAAGAACGTTCATTCAGAAAAAATATTAAAATCTTATTCAGAAAAAACCTCAATATCGCGATTTTGGACCACTAAATCGGTAAATTTACCTTTAAAACGAGTGGCGCGAACAATGTGGTTATCAATCCAGTGGTAGTTACCACCGCGTGGTTTGCCGAATAAAATGCCGTGGTATTTGAATCCGTGGCGTTGCAACCATTCTTCGGTCACGGTGCGGTGCGCCTCGGTGCGGCTGGTAAAAAAGAAGATAACGTGGCCTTCATCGTACCATTTGTTCAGAATTGCCAGTGCATCGGGGTAAGGCAGTACCGTACCCATGCGTTCGGGTTCTTCGTTGGGTACGTCGTCACAAACGGTACCGTCAATGTCAATCAGAAAATTTTTGATATGCTCAGGCAAAACGGGGCTGATACGCTCCCCTTTCTGATTGAATGCTTCGTTTAGTGCCTCTTCGGCATTTTTTAAAGACGTCATGGTGTAAAATTTACGCAAAGGTACAAATAAATCAATTAATTGGGTGCTTTTTTATGCAATACAATTAAAGTCATTGTACTTTTGCGTTTTATTGTAAACAAATATCACAATTTACACACCATGGGTAGAGGAGATTTCAGAACCAAACGCGGAAAAATCCGTCGCGGTTCATTTGGCAATTCACGGCCAAACCCTTCGAAAATGCGCGCTGCTGCTAAAAAGAAGAAAGCGTAATTTAACGCCGGATAATCGGGATTAAACTCCTGGTATCCGGCTTTTTTTATTATACAACTATGAAAAATTCAGTATTAACAGTTCTTGCATGTTTTTTCCTTTCGCCAATGTTCGCCCAGGTTGCCGGTACCTGGAAAACCATTGATGACGACACCAATGAAGCCAAAAGTTACGTGCAACTATCCGAAAGCAACGGTAGCCTGAGTGGCAAAATCGTTAAATTACTCAAATCGGCACCCGACAGAAAATGTGACAATTGCCCCGATGCCCGCAAAGGACAACCTTTGATGAACATGGTCATCATTGAAAACATGAAACTCAAAGACGGGTTTTACCAGGACGGAAAAATCCTCGATCCCGAAAAAGGAAAGTGGTACACCTGCAAAATGTGGCTCAAAGAAGGCGACTCCAACGTACTCGTTGTGCGTGGTTATATCGGTATGTTTTACCGTACGCAGTATTGGTATCGGGTTCAATAATATTTTTCATTAATCAGTTCGGTTTGCAAACGGGGGATTTAAATTGACTTTCAGGGGTAAATTCCGACTGAAAGTAGAAATCTTCGCTTGTCATCGTTACAGTTACTGTAGTTTTGTGTCGAATTACCGACTACCGCTTATTAAACAAATGAAACCGTATTCTTTAAAAATGGGTACGCTTTCTGAATTCCGAACTGATTTATTCACAATGAGAAATTTCTTTTTGATGCTAATTTTTTCCTGGGCTGGTTTTGCAGCAGTCGCTCAGGATACTTTTCAATCCACTGAAACAACCGACGACATGCCACCTGCCGAATCCTCAGCAATTATGCCGGATATCACAGGAAAATGGCTTACCGTGGACGAGTACGAAAAACAACCGAGTTCTCATATTCAGTTGTATGAACGTGACGGCCGGATTTTTGGTAAAGTGGTTAAATTGTTTCAGCAGTCTGCCGATAAACGGTGTGACATTTGCCCGGGCGACCTTAAAGATCAATTATTGCTCAATATGGTCGTAGTGGAAAAAATGCTGCTCAAAGGTGGTTACTATCAAGGTGGCCAAATTCTCGACCCAAGTCGCGGACGCTGGTACCATTGCGAAATGTGGCTAAAAGATGGCGACCCTAATACCCTCGTTGTACGGGGTTACGTGGGTTTCTATTACCGCACCCAATATTGGAGAAGAGTAGAATAAGATAAATACGGAGCGTCGTTGGGGGTTGTGCACCAATCCCACGGCGTCGAAGTATCATTGATTGTTTGTTAGAAACCTTGGGGTGTCAGCCTCAAGGTTTTTTTGTTTTCCGGAGGATTACCGTATCTTTGCGCCCTATTACGTGATATTTTCCTAAAAAACGTCCTAACTTTTACCATACCACCACCATTTATGTCTATTTCAACAGTACAATTGCCCGCAGATGCCTTGGGCGAACTTGGCATTAAAGGCTACAAAAATGCCCATTGGAACCTCACTCCCGAAGAACTCGTGGAACACAGTATCCAAAAAGGAATGGGCCAACTCGCCGATTCGGGCGCTTTGGTCATTAACACCGGCGAATTTACCGGCCGCTCCCCCGAAGATCGTTTTATCGTAAAAGACAGCGTATCGGAGAAAAAAGTACACTGGGGAAAAGTCAATATCCCTTTTGAAGCCAAAAAATTTGACCAACTCTGGCGCAAAGCCTGCACTTACCTCCGCAAAAAAGACGTGTATGTGCGCGACGTAAAGGCTTGTGCTTCGCAGGAAGAATTGTTCCACCTCCGCATTCGGGTCATGACCGAATACCCCTGGAGCAATCAGTTCGCGTCCAATATGTTTATCCGTCCGTCGAAAGAAGAACTCGACAACTTCGATCCGCATTGGACCGTTTTGTGCGTCCCCGGTTTGCAGGCCGACCCCGAAACCGACGGCACCCGACAGGGGAATTTTGCCATCATCAACTTTAAGAAAAAACGGCTGCTCATCGGCGGAACTGGCTACACCGGCGAAATCAAAAAAGGTATTTTCTCCGTGATCAACTTCGTGTTGCCCGTCCGCGCAAAAGAAGCATTACCCATGCACTGCTCCGCCAACGTGGGCGAAAAAGGCGACATTGCCTTGTTTTTTGGCCTCTCCGGCACCGGAAAAACAACCCTCTCCGCCGATCCGAACCGCAAACTCATCGGCGATGACGAACACGCCTGGACCGCCAAAGAAGTGTTTAACTTTGAAGGGGGCTGCTACGCCAAAACCATTGACCTGACCCTCGAAAAAGAGCCGGACATTTACCGCGCCATTCGCCACGGTGCCTTGCTCGAAAACGTGCCGTTCGCCGAAGGTACCCGAACCGTTGACTTTGCCGACCGCAGCATTACCGAAAATACCCGGGTTTCGTACCCCATTTACCACATTGATAATATCGTAACGCCCAGCAACGCGCAAGGTGCACCCAAAAACATCTTTTTCCTTACCTGCGACGCGTATGGCGTATTGCCGCCCATTTCGCGCCTCAGCCCGGAGCAGGCCATGTACCATTTTATGAGTGGTTACACCGCCAAGGTAGCCGGAACGGAAATGGGTATTAAAGAACCCAAAACGGCTTTTTCGGCGGGTTTTGGCGCGCCATTCCTGCCCTTGCACCCGGCCGCTTACGCCGATTTATTGGGCAAAAAACTCCGCAAAAGCCAAGCCAACGTTTGGCTCATCAATACCGGCTGGAGCGGTGGCGAATACGGCAAAGGTTCGCGGATTAAACTCGCCTATACCCGCGCCATGATTACGGCCGCCCTCAACGGTGAATTAGACAACGTGGAATACGTCAAACACCCCGTTTTTGGGGTGCAAATGCCCGTTTCGTGCCCCAATGTCCCCGCCGAATTGCTCGACCCGCGCAATACCTGGCCCGACAAAACCGCTTACGACGTCAAAGCCGTTGGTTTGGCCAAACAGTTTATTGAGAATTTTAAAAAGTTTGAAGAAGGTACCGCCGCCGAAATTAAAGCGGCGGGGCCGGTGATTTAATGTTGTTATTTAGCAAAAATATCCGTGACGGGTTGCGTTTTGCCGCCTGGCACATTAGTGAGGGGGAGGCGTTCTTTCGGGACGACCTCCCGCTTTCCGTTGAAGAAGACGCCGAAATACTGCGCCACCACGATCCGCTGCGCAGCAAAGAATGGTTGGCCAGCCGTTGGCTTCTCCACCAACTCACCGGGCAACGCCAACGGTTGCCCATTGCCAAAGACGCGTATTCCAAACCGTTTTTTACGGGCCAAACCGGGCAATACTGTTCCCTCTCCCACTCGCGGGGCATCGTTGCGGCTTTATTGAGCGAACACGATTGCGGTTGCGATATTCAGGTGTTGGTGGATAAAATGCCGCGTATTGCGCCCAAATTTATGCGCCCCGACGAATTTGAATGGGTGCACCAACGGCCCGTTGCCGAACAACTTTTGCTCATTCATTTGTTCTGGACCGCCAAAGAAGCCATGTTTAAAGCCTATGGCCAAAAAGAAGTGGATTTTAAAGGACACCTGTTTATTGATCCTTTTGTGTGGACCACCGAAGATACCGTAACAACCAAGGGATATTTAAAAAAAGACCATCTTTTGCGGGAATACCAATTGTACATGGGTATTTGCGAAGGTGTGGAGCAACAAATTGCCCCGTTTATGTGGACAGTGGCTATTTTGGTGCAGTAATGACGTTCGGCCGAACGTTTTTTAAAAACCCAACCGGATTTGGAATTTAAACGCCGTTTGACGCCCGGCCTTCGTGCCCGAGGTAATAGCGCGGTTCAGGTACGTGGTTTCGTAACGCCCTTCCACGCGCAGGTTCTTGCGCGCGCGCCACGTGAGGTTGAAATAATACCGACTGCCCTGACCAGAAAAACCGGGAATAGAAACCGCTGAAAACAAGTCGTTTTCAAAGGTATAAATACGGCTGTCGAAACTTTGGGTATCAAAAATGGCGTAACGCACCGTTCCCGATACCGGCACGTTGCGGGGTTTTACCACCGCTTCCTGGTACGCCAAAAAACCTGTGGTAGCCGCCTGTCCTTCGGTGCGCACGTGGGTGTACTCCACCCTGCTCCTCAACTCCACCCCATTGCTCACTTTAAAACCAATGTGCCACCGAAAGCGGTTGCGGCTCACGGCAATCAGGCCATTTTCAGGCGCGGCGGCGTTGGCTTCCTTGGTTTCGTGTTGCGCAATCAGGTAAGTTTGTACGCTCCGTTGCGGCTGCCACAGGATACGGACCAAATATTCGTTACCCGCCGAAGGGGCATCAATGCCAAAACGCAACCACGGATGCCGCCAAAGATCGGCGTAAGCGTTTATTTTCCAGGGTTTGGAGGGGCGCACCTCGATCCCCGTGTACAAGCCCTGTTCGTTGGCGGCCCCCGATACTTCCGCGAAAGGCGCAGCATACACCGCCTGGTACTCCGGTTGAAAATAGCGGTGTACCAACCCCAGCGTTACCCGGCGGTCAACGGCCAGCAGTACCCCGTTCAACGAAGCCACACCACCGTTGTCACTGCGGGCCGTTTCACCAAAAAATATGCTGTTTCGGAAGCGGTGCTGGTAATCTAAACTCAGGCCCGTCAGTTGTTTACCCGTAAAAGAATACAGGCGATAAGGGCGCAAAGTGGGTTCAAATGGTTTGTCGTAACGCAAGTGCAGGGCATTCACGGATACTTGTCCGTTCTCGTGGTTCCACGTCACCGAAGCCCCCGCCAAAGACTCCGTTACCACACCTTCTTTTTCAATTTCCTGCGGGGTCCGGTGTAGCCCTGACAATACAATGGACGAAAACCGCACCTCATCGGTATCGGCATCAATGGTATCCACGCTGGCATCGCGGCGGCGGTAAGAGCCAAAAACCTGCACGTCAATGTGTTTGGACACGGAAACAATGGCCCCCGCTCCCCTTAAAAAAAAGGCTTCCCCGAAGGCACTGTACGCCCCCAATTTACGGCTGCTGCGCAACAAAGAATTGGTGGATTCCGCCGATTTACCGGGTGAAAAACCCGTTTGTAGCAACAAACCCTGCCCCATTCGGGCCGAATAATCGCCAATGGCCAAGGTTTTTAAAAAACGCCCACCGGTATTGTTGAGAAACAAATGCGCGCTGTAAAAATCAAAGCCCTGCGGGTTACTTTTCCGAAAAACGGCTTCGCCCGCGTCGCTTTCGGCAGTAAAACCAAACCGCAAACGCCCGTCGAAAGTGTGGCGATACCGGAGTGCCCACGAATTAGGCCCACCTTCGGCCCCTTCCGCGAAGCGGGTGGGTATATTGCGCCCGGCCCGCATCAACAATTCGTTATCGCCCTGCACAAAACCCGCGCGCAGTGGTTTGGCCCGCTGATCGAGGCTGCCGTTGCCCACTTTTACAAAAGGCATCAGTCGGCGGATATCGTCGGTTTCCCAAAAAGGTACGGCCTGTAATTCGTAAATACTGAGCAACGCGCCCAATTTTGTCCGGTATTCGAGCAATTGGGCCACTTGTACGTCACTGATAATTTGTAAGGCGCTGAGTTCTTCCCGCGAAGCCGTGTTTAAATCCAGCGGATCCTGGCGGAGCATATCGAGGCGTTCGAGAAAAATTTGCGCGTCCGATTCCCCCGCGCCCTCGTTGTCCCGAAAGAAATTTTCTAAAAGTTCGGACAAAGCAGGGTCTTCCTGCTGGGCGGTGACACGCGTGGCAACCAGGGTCAATACAATAAAAAGGGTGAACGAACGCAGCATAAATATCCTAAATAGAGGAATGTTGAGTTATAGCATTTCAGGGTACAATACGGTTTTATAGGCTTGGAGCCGTTTTAAAGCCACCGCAATTTGGTGATCGGTAAAAAGCCGTTTTTTGCGACCCGACCATATTTTCAAAGCATTGCCCAATAATCCAATGTCAAAACTTTTATGTTCAAGAATCAGAAAATCAAGGGAGGCCAATAACTCCAACCCGGCTGGAGATTGAAAACCATCCAAAAGTTCGAGTAACATTTCCAATCGCGTCCGTTGGCTCGCACTGGTTTGTTCTGCAACAAATTGCTTCACTTCTTCCATTCGGTCAAGATGAAGTTCTATCGGATCAAAAGGCCGATTACTTTTGTCCGAAACGCCATTTAAATACTGACCGTTTAGCGCATACAATACATGCCGCACCTTGCCGGAATAAGGCCCGTAAAAATGTTTCTGAAAATTAAGTTGAAGTTGTGGTTCACCAACCCGTTGAAGGAAATACATCAATTTTTCGGCGGCAAACTCACTGGCGTACTCACCCAATTGCCGGTAATGGTAGAGCAAACTAAGCATCATGGCGCGGGGCGGCGTAAGTTTTACCGGCTTTGGAGCCGCTTCATTTTCCAAACGCGTCAGTACCGCTGCCGATGGTTCATACACCTGAATATCCACGTCCAGATCAGAAAGGGCCGCTTCAATCATTGGTTTTACCATTGCCCAATCCAGGCCACCGTTGCCACAACCCAAAGGCGGGAGAGCCACCGAACGGATTTCTAAATCCAGTAGTGTACGACGCAAATCGCGCAGTCCTTCCTGAATAAAATCCAGTTTAGAGGGCGACTTCCAATGCTGTTTGGTCGGAAAATTAATGAGGTAACGCAGTTGATCCATTCGATTTAACGTTGTTACCAACATACTGCCAACGACTACTTCACCTCGTTTAACCGCCGCAACGTAAGCCTTGTAGTTCTCCGGGAACCGCTCCTTGAACTGTAGGGCAATCCCCTTACCCATTACGCCCACCGTATTGACGGTATTGACTAATGCTTCCACTGGCGCCGCCAGCATATCGCCCGTTTTATAAGTGATCATAATAGGCCTGTTTTGAAATTTTTATCGGAATGGCAGTTTTTGCAATAGCCTGCAAAGATTCAACTTTTTGTTTAGACTGTTCGTCAAAAGTTAAAAAATATGCAAAACACGCAATGGGGACACTGCTCTTCACCAAGTACTCAGACTGTTTTTTGCGTTGCCTGTCAGGGTCGTCTTCGGTGTTGCGCCATTGTGTGGCGTAAATAGCCTCCCAATCTAAGTCATCAAAGCCGGATTCATCGGTATAAAACCGGGTCATTCCGTGCCGCGCATGCCCATCGGTGTAAAACCAATGCAGACCATTTTGCACAATACATTGATGATTTACCACGATATATACTATGTCTGACTGGGGTATTTTTTTCACGCCTTCATAACCTGTTGCGATTTGGTACAACATAGGGCTGTGGTGTCCCAGATAAAAAGGTATGTATTCGCTAAATTTTCCACCCGGCGGATTAGGAGCATCCAAGTCTTTACGTACCCCAATCAGGCTTTGGTCTCCAATCGGCAGAAAGTTGGGGGCAGCGCTCGGAGATGTGGCAACAACCAAACCCTGCCGAAGGATATGCGGCAGGTTATCCACGTGCGTCATGCGATAAAGCCATATTTCAGCGGGTTTCGGCATAGGTTTCGTTTTTTTTATTCATTTTGCGGCATTCGAGTCTCCTTTCCACTTGTAGCAATTAAACCCTTCATGTGCGCAGCATAAATATCCTAAATGAGGAACAAAGGTAAAGAGGGTTTGGGTAAAAAATAGAATATAATAAACTGCCTAAAAAAACTGTCTCGAAAGGTTAATTTATGTCAGAGCAATCTGTATTTATTACTTACCCCCACATTAAAAGGGTTGAAAAGCATTTGCCATTCCCTACCCCGTCCCAACAGATCAAAATCCCCCCTAACCCACAATTTTTAAACAATTGTTACCCCAAAAACAGTAGTTTGTAAATTTTTTTTACCAAAAAACAAGCCATTTTTAAAAGAAAAAAATTCACTTTCAAACAATACAAACCATTGATAAACAATATTTTGTCAACTAAAAATAAAAAATTAATCTTCACAAGTCCTTAAAAATGTCTTTGGTAGAAAAATTACGCCGCCGCACTTTTGTATTATCAAACAACGGATAATTGATTCAAACGAGAATTAGTTGGTTGTTTTGGATATGTTCATGGGATTTTACCAATACAGGCATTTGTTTGGCGATACCAAAAAAGATAGTATTGCCAAACAAATACCCGTAAAAAAAAGACCGATCGTTGGAGCGACCGGTCTAGTCCATTTAACTGGATGTGCATGGGATTATAACGGATCTGCCGTTACGGATTAAAAAAAGATATTAAACTATATACCGAAATATTTTAATGTCAAAGTCGGGTCAAAGATAGACAACAAATTTATATTGTCCACCGATTTTCACTTTTTTGTAAAAAAAATTTTCACCACACATTATAAATCTAGTATGGATATGAATAAAACAGTTACAATTAGCATCCAAAACGGAACCCTCCAAATTAAAAACTAAATAACCTTCGACTTATTTTGGTCGAAATTATACCCCGGCTGCCAGGTTTTTTAACAAAAAAATCGCATCAAAGCCAAAATCTGGGCTACGCTCAGCATAATATCGAAAATGTTCATGGGACTATATTTTAAAAGCCTTGTCAAATGTGACAGGGCTTTATTTTTTTGAGCAAAAACCTATACTTTTGCGCCCCTTATTTCGCACACATATCACACTATGAAAAAACTTGTTAGTCTTGTCCTTGGCATTCTTTTCACCGTAAGCGGTGTTTCGGCGCAAACCGCCGCTGCTGCTGATACCACAATCTACGACGCCCCCGAACTCCTTCCCTACCCCCTCATGAAATCTTGCGCGCTGGAATTGCACCCTGGCTGGACCCAAGACAGCGCCCGCGCCTGCGGCGAATACAACCTCATGCGCATGATGTCGCAAAATGTGGTGTACCCCATGGCCGCCCGCGAAGAAAATATCCAGGGAACGGTGGTGATGCAAATGACCATCGAACCCACCGGTCGCATGAGCAGCATCAAAATCATGAAAGACATTGGCGGTGGTTGCGGCAAAGAAGCCTTGCGCATTTTACAGACGCTGGATACCCTCGGTTTGCGCTGGCAGCCCGGCCTGATCGGTGGCAAACCCGTGCGGGCGCGCAAAGCCCTGCCCTTCCGCTTCAAACTCACCGAAGCGTTACCGTATACCTTTACCGACGGTGGCGACACCGTTTATACCAATATTGAAACGCCCATCGCCTTTAAAAAGGGAGACGATGCGTTGTTCAAGTATATCCTGGAGCAGTTGGATTACCCCGCTTCGTACAAAGACAGTTGCAAAACCGGCGTGGTTGAATACTCTTTGCTGGTCCGCCCCAACGGCACGGTGAACGTCGAAAATCAACTGGATTTTAACAATCTGGGCAGTGATTTCCAGTTCAACGGGATTATGTTGGCCAACGGCACCGCTAATATGTGGACTCCGGCTACTTATCAGGGCCGCCCGGTACCGGCGACCATTCCGTTCCGCGCCGTTTTTAAATCGGAAGCCCCCGGTTGCAAGGCCAAAAACGAAGCCTTTGACAAAGCCATGCTACTGGCCGACGAGGGCGTTGTTTTGAGTGAAAGCCAAAAAAACACCGAGGCTATCCAAAAATTCACCGAAGCCTTAGCCTTGTCGCCCGACAATACTGAGTTTTTGTATTATCGCGGTACCATGTTGCTCAACGAAGGCAAAACCGAGGAAGCCTGCGCCGATTACGGCCGCATTCGCGCGATTTTGGGTTATACCTGGTTTGAACAAATTAGAAAATTAGTCTGCGGCTGGTAATGAATACCGCCTCCTTTATTCTTCAACATATAGAGGCAGCGGATCTGCACCGGCTTTTGCTCAGTGCCCAGCGCTACCCCGACGTTGATGTACCTTACGCAGTGGCGCAAATCGAAGCCCTGCGTAAGGTAAAGGATAAAATTCCCCTTTGGTACAATACCCAATTGCGTTTTCCGCCCGGTTTGTCGGTGGAACAATCGTCGTCGGAACGAACGGCCCGGTTTAAAGCCAGTTTGTTCTCCGGTGCCCGAATCGCCGATTTGACGGGCGGTATGGGTATTGACAGTTATTTTTGGGCCAATTCTTTTCAACACCTCGATTACGTGGAGCAATCCGCCGAATTGTGCGCCCTGGCCAATCATAATTTCGGCGTTTTGGGCGCACACAACATTGCCGTTCACCACGCCGATGCCGCCGATTTTGTGGCCCGTACGCCGCAAAACTACGACCTGATCTACATGGACCCGGCGCGGCGCGACCAACACAAAAACCGGGTTTTTCTGCTTACCGACTGCACCCCCGATATTGTGGCCTTACAGGAACCGTTGAGCCGGATTTCGGATAAAATCTTGGTCAAAACCTCCCCCATGATGGATATTGCGCTGGCGTTGAAACAACTGCGCAGCGTAACGAAGGTTTGGGTGGTATCGGTCAACAACGAATGTAAAGAAGTATTGTACCTGCTCGACAACAACGCCGCCCCGGTTATCTCGCCGGAGGTCATTTGTGTGGAACTGGGCAAAACCGACCTGGTATTTCGCACCACTTTTGCGCAGGAACAAACCACCCACACGCCCCTGTCTGCGCCGCTGCAATACCTGTACGAACCCAACGCTTCGGTGATGAAAGCGGGTGTTTTTCACAGTTTTGGCACCCATTACGGCTTGTTAAAATTGGATACCCATACGCACGTTTACACCTCGGAACAGCCGGTTTTGGACCTCCCGGCGCGCCGTTTTCGGGTAATCGCCACGGTTAAGTACGATGCGCGGGCGGTACAAACCTATATCCCGGAAGGCAAGGCCAATATCGCGGTGCGCAATTTCCCGGATTCGGTGGACAACATGCGCAAAAAACTAAAACTCAAAGACGGCGGCGACGTGTATTTGTTTGGGGTAACAGTTGCCGAAGTGGGTAAGGTGGTGGTGGTGTGCGAGCGGTTGTAGAATTTTGAACATCGAATTTTGAACATCGAACGTCGAATATCGAACACCGAACGCCGAACACCGAAGTATTTGCCCATGAGACGACCTCATCATATTCAATCACCAATCCTAAAAGCCACATGTAATTACGGAGTATGTTAGCCTTATCCAATTAAATATTATTTCGGTGTTCAAAATTCGGTGTTCGGCGTTCGATGTTCAAAATTCGGTGTTCGGCGTTCGGTGTTCGGTGTTCAAAATTAGACCGCCGTCTTCTCATTTCACAATCGCTACATCCAGCCACGTAGCGCGAGCGATGGTCCATTTTTTCAACTGTTCAACCTCTTCTTCCCAGGTTTTGCCCACGAAATAATTGGGCCAGATTTTTTTACCCATAACATCCCATTGTTGAAAATTGCGCTCGGCCGGGCCGTTTTTAAGTTGTCCGCTCAGGTCATCCACCAATTGCGCAATGGCCTCGTTGGATAAAGTAGTGGCGCGGAGTGTTTGCCAGCGGTCGGCGGTCATTTGGCGAAAAGCGGGGTCTTCGCGGAGGCGTTCCCACCAAAACGGCACCAGCCAGTAGTCTTTACCGCATACTTTATTAAAATCGTAGGCCCAACCCTCGGTCATGTAACCGTTGCAATAGTCGGCGTTGCCAAAGGACAGGTTATAATCCCACACCGGTCCGGCGTGGAGTTTGGGGTCAATTCGGTCATCGTCTTTGTGAAAATACGTACTGATGCGCAGCCCGTCCACGTTGCGGCAGAGTTCGTTCATCAGGAAAAAATCAACGAAAGAAGGTACGTCCAACAAGCGCCGATAACCGCCGTTGGGATCGGCGAAATTGGGACTGCTGAGGGTATCTTCCAGCGCCTGAACCCATCCTTTGATGTATTTGGCCTGTTTGGGGGTAATATTTTCGGGTTTGGGGTGGTGGTAGAGGTAACGAACCACTTGGCGGTCGAGTGCGTAGCGGGGCCTGATTCGCGAATTAAAATATTCGTTCAACACAAAACCCGACTCTTTATCGAGTTTGATCACAAAACTGTTGATTGTTGTATCGGCGCTAAAATCGGCGATATTGAGCCGCCCTTCGTCGCGTTTAATTTTTTCCCCCAAAATGTAAATCCCTTTGTACTCTTCGTTGATGTACAATTCGATAAAACGCATCCTGGGTATATAGCCGAGGTGGTTAAAACGCGCCGCCAGGCCAAATCCGAACAAATCGCGCACGAGTGATTTGTCGGCGTAGGGGGCCAGCATCACCCAATCGTGTTCTTCGGGCATTCCGAGCAACGAAGCGCCGCGTTTTTTACCGTTGGCATCGCGGGTTTCGAGGGCGTAAGGCTTTTTTTCCGACAACAACTGCGAGGTTTTGCCGCGCAATTCGACCCCGATAGGGCTTTCAAAGTAGTAATTAGTGTCTTGGCTGGACGCCAATTCGCCGTTGCCTTTGTAAATAATCGCGATGGTTCCCGGAATTTTTGGCTCGTCAAAAATCAACCAGCCGTTGGTATTGATTTTGACAATAGGCAACGATGATTGAATGTGCAGGGTATCTTCTTCCTGGGCATGGGCCACAAAAGCCGAAAATAGGGCGAATATTAGGGGAGTAAAGCGCATTTTTTAGAAATTGGAATCATTGTATTTCGGTCAGCGCGTGTAAAAACGCCTCCAAATCTACTTTTTCTTCCGGTGTAAGGCCAAGGGGTTTGTTCAGCAACGTATCCCGCCCGATGGAATGGAGATTAAAATCGTCGGGGCGGTCATAATAGTCAATAACTTCCTTCAAGGTTTTAAATTGCCCGTTGTGCATATAAGGTGCCGTTAAAGCCACGTTGCGCAGGCCGGGAACTTTAAATTTCCCCTTGTCTTCTTCGTTTTTGGTAACGTTATAACGGCCCAAATCGGTTAAGGTTGTGCTATTGTACAAACCAATGTTGCGAAATTCGTCGCCGGTAAAATCGGGGGTAAAATGGCAATCAAAACATTTGCCTTTGTTCATAAAAATAAACCGCCCGCGAACGGCCGATTCACTCATGGCCGTTTTGTTGCGCCGCACGTATTGGTCGAAAGGCGTGCTGCCCGTTTCGAGAGTACGCACAAAAGCCGCCAAAGCCAGGGCCAAAGTGGTAGTATCGGGCTTTTTATCAAAGATTTTTTTGAAATAACGGCGATATTCGGGGTGTTCACGCAATCGCTCAACCGCGATGGGCAACGCCAGATTCATCTCATTTTCGGTTTGAATGGGCATCAACACCTGTTGTTCGAGCGTAGCGGCGCGGCCATCCCAGAAAAAAGCCGAACGCGCGCTCATGTTGGTAATGGCCGGTGCATTGCGGGTGCCCAAAGCGCCGCCCACGCCACGGCTAAATGTGGCGGTATCGGCAAATGAAAAAGCCGGAATATGGCAATTCACGCAGGCAATGGAGCGGTCGGACGACAAAATGGGGTCGTTGAACAACATTTGCCCCAACGCAGCGGCATCTTCCGGTTCATTTTCGCGGTTAAAACCGGTGATGACCACCGCCACAATAAAAAGAAAAAGAATTTTTTTCATAAAAAACGCCGCAAAGATACGGGTTTGCTGAATTGGTTGAAGTTGTTGAATGGGTTGAATTGGTTTTGCAGTTACGAGAAAGTGGACACAACGAACAAGTCCCGGGTGGAATAATCTGCAAAATCTGTAAGATTTGGTAGATTTCAGCCGGAAATATGCGCCGCAGGCACCGCAGACCCTGGGTATATTATGGGACACGAATTTTCACGGATTAGACACGGATTTTCATGGATTTTTTCAGAGCGATAAAAATTCGTGTCCCATTTTAAGATAAAAATTGTAACGGATTTTGTTTAAAGTCTTCAGTCTAAGGTCTTTTATCCATAAGTCTATTTCAATTCCCGCTGAATCATCGCTTGCAGGGCCAAAACCTCGGCTTCGAGGTGCTCATAATCTTGGCGGATTTTGTAGTTCATTTCGAGGCTAATTTTGAGGGCATTGTACAAGTCCTTGTCGTGGCGAAGTTCGTCGAGATTTAATTCGTATGGTAATTTGGAAAAGGGGTCTTTGGCAAAATATTTGACCCGCAACGGAGAAATATGGTTATTGTAAAGCGTATTATTGATATCATCCACTTTGGTTTGGAACTCATAACTCACGTCGTAGAGGTGCGCAATGGCTACACGCAGAGAATCATTAGAAATCAGGTCTAACCCGCGCGATTTTAGGGTTTCGTAAGCGGAGGTATTTGACAACAAAAAGGAATAAAAAAAGGAATGTTTGAAATAATGAGGCAAAGAATCCCAATCCACTGGTTCCCCACGCATAAATTGCAGAGCCTTCTGTACATGCCAGATATTGGCGGTATCGCCTTGGGTTGCACTTTGAATATCAACGAGATCCACCGCCAGGGCCGCGTGTAACTCGCGCAGCGATTTTTCCTCCAGGGTGCTTTTTTTCCAATTTTCGTCGCAGCGGTTGATCCAAAGCGCGATCAGGATACCAACGACGGTAAAGCCGATTTTTTCAGCGGCGCTTTTATAATCGTAACTCAAAAGTTTCGTAACGATCTGAGGACTGATTGCGGGTTTTGACATGGTGCGACAAATATTTTGGGCAAAAGTATTGCGAATGCCCCGATTCATCTAAATTTCACGGGAAAATATCCGTTATTTTGAAGTGGCATCCATAAATTAGCGTACATTTGCGCCGCTTTTTGAGCGCCCTTTTGCGCTCCGCGTAACTATCTAAATTTGTGATGTTAGAACAACAGAATAACAGGATTACCACGTATATCGGGATGGCTTTGATTTTTGTCCTTATGTTTTTATGGATGAAATACGCTACTCCCCCCACGACCACTGAACAGCAAGACCCTAACGCCGCCCCCACCGAAACCGGCGCTTCCGCATCCGCCGGTCAACCTGCCGCAGACCCCTCCACTCCAGCCCCGGTGACCGTTGTTAATGACTCGTTGTTGCAACTGCAAATGGCCGGCAAATTTGGGGCCTTTGCGCCCGCCGCAACCGGTACCGAAAACGTAGTGGTCTTGGAAAATGAAATGGTAAAAGTTGAATTTACCAGCAAAGGTGGCCGTGTAAAATCGGTATTGGCCAAAAGTTTTTTAAAACTCAACGCCGATAGCGCCGGAAACGAAATAAAAACCCCGCTCTATCTTTTTGAAGACACCAAAAACCGCTTCGATTACACGATGTCGGTCAACGGCGCTGAAGGTGGCAAGGTAAATACCTCCCAGTTGTTTTTCCAACCGGAAGTACAGGGCAACACCGTTGTGTTTCGCGCCCGCACCACCACCGGCGGTTATTTTGAACAATCGTACACCCTGCAACCCAATTCGTACCAATTGGATTACAAAATTGGGGTGAACAACCTCCAAAATGTACTGAACACCGCGCAATTGGATTTGCAAGTAGACAACTACCTCGACAAACTCGAAAAGAACCAAACGTACGAACGCACCATGTCGAGCGTGTACTACCGCATCAACAACGACGCGACCGAGTACTGCGACTGCCGCAAAGACGACCAGGATGCCCTGGGCACCCAGCCCATTCAGTGGTTTGGTCACGCCAACCAGTTCTTCAATACCAGCGTCGTCGCTAAAGACTTTAATTTTACCAATTTCACCGGCGAAACCAAAGTGTTTGACGACTTCAATCCCGATTTGAAACTCGTGCGCACGTACGCGTCTGTCCCGATGCCTAACCTGTCGGGTGGATACGCCAACATGATGATTTACAGCGGCCCGAACGAGTTTAAACGCCTCGCTGCGTACGATGTCCACCTCGAAGATATAATTCCGTTTGGTTCCAGTTTCCTCGGCACCATCAACCGTTGGATTATCCACCCGGTTTTTGCGTTTCTGCTCAAACTCATTGGTAGCGCGGGTATCGTTATTTTGGTGCTGACGCTGTTGGTAAAATTAATTTTGTTCCCGTTGACCTATAAAATGGTGCACAGCCAGGCCAAAATGCAGGCGTTAAAACCGCAATTGGACGCGTTGAAAAAGAAATTCGGCGACGACCAGCAGCAGATGTCCGTGGAAAGTATGAAACTGTACAGCGAGTTTGGGGTAAACCCGCTCGGTGGTTGTATGCCGGTTTTGCTCCAAATGCCGATTTGGTTGGCCTTGTACCGCTTTTTCCCGGCCGCCATCGAATTCCGCCAAAAAAGTTTCCTTTGGGCCACCGACTTATCCAGTTACGACGTAGCGTTCCGCCTGCCCATCGAAATTTGGGGTTTTGGTAACCACATCAGTTTGTTTACCATTATTTGGGTAGTAACGACCGTATGGTACACGTGGTTCTCGATGAAACAAATGGACAACGCGACCATGAACGGCGATCAGGCGCGTATGATGAAATACATGCAATACAGTATGCCGGTGGTATTTATGTTCTTTTTCAATACATTTGCCTCCGGTCTGACTTGTTACCTCTGCTTTTCTAACTTGTTAAACGTGGGTCAAACGGTATTTACCAAAAAATTCCTGATTAACCACGACAAAATCAAAGCGCAACTGGAAGCGAATAAAAACAAACCCAAAAAATCGGGGGGATTCCGGGAGCGTTTGGAGCAAGCCATGAAAGAACAGCAGCGCGTGCAGGAAGAAAAGGCCAAACAACCACGCACTAAAAAATAGCCTTGTATGCAACGCCGCTCTTTTATTTCCCAATCTTTGGCCGCTTCGGCGGCTCTTGCTGCGCCTTCCGTTTTGGGTGCTGCCCGCACTGTTGAAACCGGATCCGTTAAACACACCTTTCAACTCAAATATGCCCCCCACGATGGCATGTTTGCAAACCACGGTGGTAAAGATTTTTTGGACCAAATCCGGTACATGAATGACCAGGGTTTTATGGCCATTGAAGACAATGGTATGCCCGGACGTTCGGTGGCAGAACAAACCAAAATTGGGGAATTATTGAGCAAATTAGGCATAACAATGGGTGTTTTTGTGGTGAATGGCAGTTCCGCCTGGAAACCATCGCTCACCACAGGCACCAAAGAATCGCAAGAAGATTTTGTACGCCTCTGCAAAGAATCCGTGGAGATAGCCAAACGTTGCAACGCCAAATGGATGACGGTAGTGCCCGGTTTTTACCAACGCAACCTGCCCGAAGATATTCAAACGGCCAACGTCCTCGAATGCCTCCGTCGCGGTGCCGAAGTATTAGAACCCCACGGTTTGGTGATGGTATTGGAACCCCTGAGCGATACGCCGGAACTGTTTCTGCGCCACGCCGCCCAAACTTTTATGATTTGTAAAGCCGTGAACAGCCCATCGTGCAAAATCCTGTACGATGTTTATCACATGCAGCGCAATGAAGGCAATTTGTTACCGGCCATTGAACAATGTTGGGACGAAATTGCGTATTTCCAAATTGGCGATAATCCGGGCCGCAAAGAACCCGGCACTGGCGAAGTAAATTACAAAAACATTTTTAAATACATCCACGGCCGGGGCTACACCGGCGTCATGGGGATGGAACACGGCAACGCCAAAGAAGGCAAAGCCGGGGAACTGGCGCTGATTGAAGCGTATAAGGAAGCGGATAAGTTTTAAAAAAAAACGCTGAGCGTTTCGACTGTCGCTCAACGCTCAGCGTTTTTTTGCATTTTTTGCGCACCTTCTCTCCATTTCCATCTCCATCTCCATAGCGATGGGTTTGAAACCCATCGCTATGGAGATGGAAATGGAGCAGAGGAGCGTTTTTTTAAAAAAAAGACAACGATCTCAATAAAAAGTGTTTTTGACAACACCCCACTTCCCTTTATATTTTACACTTAGGGAATCCCAGTTATAAACAATTTCGTCCATTACTGTTGGAATTAGTACTTCGCCGGAATTGTGCACAACACCCCAAAAACCGTCTTTTTTTACGATATGCACTTTGTCATCTTTCGGCTCACTGACCTCATCATACCAGATGGGGTTAATTTTGGTAGAATTCGCGTGATAAAATTTGCGACCTTTACCATCTTCCACCAATATCCAGTTTTCTTCAAAGGGTTGGGCGGTACCGGGTGAAAAAGTTTGGACTACTTCCATTTTTTGGTTGATGTGCCTGACAGTGCCATCCAATTGTTCAACGTACAATGTATTGTTGGCCAAAACGAGTAGTTTTACGGAGTCTGGTTTCAATAACACCTGCCCCTGGGTACTAAATAATCCACGCTTGGGATATTGGCTGGATTTTTGTTCCACTACATACAAATAATCGCCCGATTTGAGGGCGGTGTCGTATGTAGGGGCCAAAATCTCTTTCCCGTTATTATCACAAATACCTTGTTTTTGATTTTTTACCACCACGTAATAATCCATTTCTCCATTGACATATTTGATATCATCATAAGTGCCCGCTGGTATTACTATACGGCCGTTTGTGACATTTAACACTCCTATTTTGCCGTCTTTTTTAAAAATGGTGGTCAATGCATTGTTTATCTTTCCTAATTCTTCATATTCAAAAGGTACTAAAGTATCACCTTTGCTATTGATGACGCCCCATATTTTTTTGGAAATGAAAGCAACCGCATAATCGCCCTTGATGTAATAAAAAGAGTAAATTGGAGGTGTTAGCGGTACATTCTTTTTACCCATGATACCCTTCTTGGAGCCTTTTGTCTCTTTGTACAACGTAACTCCAGGCCATTGGAGGTCAAGATTAAGGCTCATCAAGCCGGATGCTTGGCCATCTGGCATGATTAACCGGCCGATTTCGATGGTTTTATCCGAGTTTATCAGGCTAACTGTTTCTAATCCCTGATCAACCTGATAGTTAAAAGGGATAACGGTTTTCATTTTTTTATTGGCAACGCCCCATTTTCCTTTTTGATTTTCCAATAAAAATCGCCCATCTTCCAAAGGGATTACGGATTGAATACTATCCGCAAATGGTTTCAGGTTGGGGGCAAAGTTAAATTTTTGGCCTCCTTTTTCGGCATAAACGGTACCCACCCAATGTACATTTAAAACGTTATATTCAATGGGGAGTACTTGTTTGCCTTTGGAATCCACCAACCCCTTGAGACCGTTTTTTTCTACGATGGCGTAATGCTTCTTGCTGTTGCCATCTCGGTAAGTTACTTTATCAACGTCACCAATTATCGGTTTAATGATCCATGGCAAGGTGTAATTTTGTGAAAAAACGGTAGTAGTTACCAATAAAAACCCACAAAAAGTGAGTAAATTTAGCAGATTTCGCATGTAAATATTTTTGCGGTTTAACTTTTATGAATTTCTAAAAAAGATCAAAGATTACATGAATTATGGGCCCAGATGCTTTTTCACCACCAAAGCAACCGAATCCGAGGTAATTCCCTTTTCGGTGCAATATTTACTATTAAGCCATTCTTGAAGGGTTTTAATCCCCTTACTCGAATTACAGGAACCGCAACATAAACCAATATTTTCAACTCCGGTTAGGGTTAAATCATTAATAATATGTTCCCAAGTGCGCCCTGTTTTCCTATTGCTGTCCGATTCCTGAAACCGGATACCACAATAGATACAATTGAGATCTCTATTTATGACGATTTCCTCCGTTGCTTTTGGAATTCCCCATCGGTTTGGCATAGTGTTGCTATTTTTAGATTTCGACCTACAAATCCACCTTCCGCCGCATGGCTTTAATCTCCGATTGCCGTTCCTTAAACCGGCGACGAGCGGCTTTTACGGCACCGGGAACGGGCGGCTTGACGCGTTTGACCACGGGTTTGAGGGCTTTGATCATCAGTTGGTTGAACTTTTTGATCACTTTTTCTTTGTTGGCCAATTGGCTGCGTTCGGTTTGGTGTTGCAGTACCAAAACGCCTTCGTTGTTGACCTGATTTTTGAGTCGGGTATATAAAAGTTCTTTCTGCGCGTCGGTAAGCAGCGCCGAATTGGTAATGGAAAACCGAAGTTCCACTTTGGTTTCTACTTTATTGACGTTTTGGCCGCCTTTTCCGCCGCTGCGGGCGGTCTGGAACCCCAGTTCGGGGTGTAATATTTCTGGTTTAAAGGTTGACATAAATGGTCATTCTTTTTTCTTAAACGGTGAGTTTTCGAGGTGGATAATGATGAGTTCGCGGCAATAAAACAAGCATAAATACAAACTGGTGGTCGCTAATACAAATAACCATTGCCAGCGGTCGTTAAAAATCATCAGGTCGTATAAGCCGTGGAGCAGGAAGGAAACTAAAAAGCCGTAGAGCAGCAAACGCCGCGCACTGGTGGTGGAATTGGGGTCCCGAAACCGCGCCTTCCCGATGTAATACCCCTGAATAACGGCAAAAACCAAGTGCGCCGGAATGGCGGTAAACGCCCGCACCCACAATGCCTCGGTACCAAAACGCTCGTAATAGGCAATGTTTTCCATGGTGGCAAAACCCATGCCCACCATCACCGAATACACAATACCATCGAGGGGTTCGTCAAAAAAAGAACGGTGATACACGCCCATGAGTACCAGCATTTTCAGGGATTCTTCCCACAAAGCCACCACCACAAACGCCAATAAAAAGTTTTCCCAAATGCCCCGGTGGTGCTGAATATCCATGTAATCCATCGCCCACCACTCCAATTTTACGGCCGGAATCGTCACTAACGCTCCAAAAAAGAAAAACAACACCAGGGGGAGCAAAGGTTCCCGTTGGTATTTATCAGCTCTGAACATGGCATAACAGATGAGCAGGCCGGGCAATGTGGCGATCAGGGGAAGGATAAGTATTATTTTGGGCAAATGTAGCGCAAAATCCCCACTTTTTATTGGCTAATGTATTGCAACTAGTATATGAATTTTACTTCCCGTACACTACAACTCAACTACACCGTATAAATCGTGTTCTTCGGCCGACGTGATTCGGATATTGGCAAAATCACCGAGGCGGATATAAGCGTTCTTTTTGGCTTCCACCAATACTTCATTATCCACGTCGGGCGAATCAGATTCGGTGCGCCCGATAAAGTATTTGCCCTCTTTCCGGTCGAACAATACTTTAAATACTTTGCCCACTTTGGCTTCGTTTTTTTGCAAAGAAATTTCTTCCTGCACTTCCATGAGCATGGCGGCACGTTCGGCTTTCACCTCCGCCGGAACATCATCTTCCTGATCGTAGGCGCGGGTACTTTCTTCGTGCGAATACTGAAACACCCCTACCCTTTCAAAACGTTGCTCGCGAACAAAATCGAGCAATTCTTCAAAATCCGCTTCCGTTTCGCCGGGATGGCCCACCAAAAACGTCGTTCTAATGGCTATATCGGGTACTTTAGCGCGAATTTCGGCAATTAATGCTTCC
>JAAFJN010000021.1:0-38380 GCA_013298845.1 Chitinophagales bacterium | reverse complement strand
TTTTTTTGCTGGCGTGCTGCAAGGGCATATCCAAATAGTTACAGACCTTGGGTTGGTCGCGAATAACATCCAGGATTTCCAGCGGGAATTTGGACGGATACGCGTAATGCAGGCGAATCCACTCAATGCCCTCCACGGCGGCCAATGCTTCCAGCAAGCGGGGCAACTCGCGTTTTTTGTACAAATCCAAGCCGTAATACGTCAATTCCTGGGCAATCAGCATAAGTTCCTTTACGCCGCGTTTGGCCAAATTTTGCGCCTCAAAAACCAGTTCTTCCACCGGGCGGCTCACGTGTTGTCCCCGCATGAGCGGAATAGCACAAAAAGAGCAGGTACGGTTGCAGCCTTCCGATATTTTCAGGTAGGCATAGTGCGGCAAAGTAGTGATTTGGCGTTCGCCCAATAACTCCACTTTGTAGTCGGCTTCTAATTTGGCCAACAAAGCGGGCATTTCGAGGGTACCAAAATAAGCATCCACCTCCGGAATTTCCACCTCAAGGTCGTCTTTATACCGTTGAGACAAACAGCCCGTTACGTAAAGTTTATCAATCATACCGGCTTTTTTCATTTCGGCGTGTTCTACAATCGTCTCAATACTTTCCTGTTTAGCCAGGTCAATAAAGCCGCAGGTATTGATAATCACGATATTGGCATCGCTATCTTCACTTTCGTGCGTAACGTCGTAATCATTACCGCGCAATTGGGTAATGAGATTTTCGCTGTCCACGAGATTTTTGGAACAGCCCAGCGTTACTACGTTGATTTTATCTTGTCGGAAACTTTTGGTGCGCATGTGTTTGTCGTAAAAAGGCCGCAAAGGTACAATTTTTTACAACATCTGCGTAGCAAGTAAATCGTCAATCGTTTCGCGACGGCGAATTAATTTGGCTTTACCATCGGTGATGAGTACTTCCGCCGGGCGGAAACGGGAATTATAGTTCGACGACATCATCCAACCGTAGGCTCCGGCGTTGTAAAAGGCAATAATATCGCCCTCAACAACTTCGGCAATGCGGCGGTCGTGACCAAAAGTATCCGTTTCGCAAATATTGCCCACTACCGTGTAAATCCGCGGCTTGAACGTGGGTTCCGTAACGTTGACAATTTTGTGGTAAGAACCATAAAACATGGGTCGAATCAGGTGATTTAAGCCCGTATTTAACCCAATAAATGACGTAGATGTGGTTTGTTTTACCAATGTGCATTTGGCCAGCAAATAACCGGATTCGCTCACCAAAAACTTGCCGGGTTCGAACATCAGGGTGAGTTCGCGGCCGTATTCCTGGCAAAACTCCACAAAACGGGCGCTTAATTTTTCGCCCAATTCTTCCACGTCCGTTTCGATATCTTCGGGTTTATAAGGCACTTTGAAACCGCTGCCCAGGTCAATGTATTCGAGATCGGGGAATTTGCGGGCGGCTTCAAAGAGAATTTCGGCACCTTTCAGGAAAATTTCCACGTCCAGAATATCCGAACCGGTGTGCATGTGCAAACCGTTGATTTTTAGTTTTTGGCTTTCCACAATGCGCATCACGTGCGGCAACTGGTGAATGGAAATGCCAAATTTAGAATCAATGTGCCCTACGCTGATTTTGCTGTTCCCGCCCGCCATTAAATGCGGGTTAATGCGGATACAAACCGGCACGTTGGGATGGTGCAAACCCCAGTTTTCGAGCATGGGAATCGCGTCAATATTGATTTTTACCCCCAGGGCCACGGCTTCGTCAAACTCATCGGAACCGGCAAAATTGGGCGTAAACAAGATGTCCTGCGGTTCAAAACCCGCATGAATGCCCATGTGCACTTCCTGAATGGAGACACAATCGAGGCTGGAACCCAGGCTTTTAAAATGTTTTAATACGTGGATATTGGTCAGCGCTTTACAGGCGTAGTGAATGCGCAGTTTTGGATAAGGAAAAGCCGCCACCAGGCGGCGGTATTGGCGCGCCATCACGGCGGCATCGTATACATATAAAGGTGTGCCGTATTCTTTGCACAAATCCAGCGGGCTAATGCCACCGGTAAATTCATACTTTCCGTTTACTAATTCCATATAAAGTGTTTGTAATTAATTCCAATAAAGCGCAACTACAACTCTTTTTCAATGAGGTATTGGTCTTTGTTTACCGCATTTCGGTTAATGAGTTCGGCGAGAAATCCCACCAAAAACAATTGAGTACCAATGATCAGGGCAAGGATACCAAAGAAAAAAGCGGGACGATCGGCAATACCGTATTCGTTATAAAAGAGTTTATTAGCGCTGAGCCAAATCAAAATCCCTAACCCAAAAACAAAGGATAAAGTGCCCAGGGTGCCAAAAAAGTGCATGGGTTTTTTGCCAAACTTGCCCACAAAATACACCGACAACAAATCCAAAAAACCGGTGATGATGCGCGACCAACCAAATTTGGAATAGCCGTATTTTCGTGCGCGGTGCTCCACTACTTTTTCACCAATGTTCGAAAAACCCGCCCATTTGGCCAGCACCGGCATCCAACGGTGCATATCGCCGTACACCTCAATGGATTTAGCCACGGTGTGCCGGTAGGCTTTTAAGCCACAATTAAAGTCGTGGAGATAAATGCCGCTCATGCTGCGGGCTACGGCGTTAAACAATTTGCTCGGCAAAGTTTTGCTCAAAGGGTCGTGGCGTTTTTTCTTCCAACCGCTGACCAAATCATAGCCATCCTGCAAAATCATGTTACGCAGCAGCGGAATTTCGTCGGGGCTATCCTGCAAATCGGCGTCCATGGTGATAATCACCTCACCATTGGCCGCGCCAAAACCAACGTGCAAAGCGGCTGATTTACCGTAATTGCGCCGGAATTTAATGGCCTTGATGCAAGGGTTAATTTGTTGGAGCGCAACGATAACATCCCAGGATTTGTCGGTGGAGCCATCGTCAATAAACCAAATTTCGTAAGTCAACTGTTCTTGTTCACACACACGACGAATCCAGGCTTCCAGTTCGGGAAGGCTGTCTTCTTCGTTTTTTAACGGGATAACTAATGAAACCTGAATCATAAGTAGTTGTGCGTAGTTTGGGTTGCAATGCCACAACGACAGCATTGTGGATTCCTGAAGCAAGAAGTAATCAGGGTGGTGTAGTACGTATGGAATAAACTGGTAGTAAATCGGGCGAGTTTTCATCTACCGGGGTGCCCCGGTTATGGAATTTTTGGGTTTTTAGCCTTATTGTCCAGCGTTGCACCAATAAATCTTGCTCGGCTTCGGACAATAAAGGATGTTCGGTGTAGTAACCTTTTACGTTTCTTTGGCGGTAAGCCTCGTACAACGAAACGGCGCAGGCCACTGAAATATTAAGACTTTCGGCAAAACCGGCCTGCGGAATGGTAAAAAAGCCATCGCAATGTGCAATAGCCGCTTCACTCAAACCATCATCTTCGTTGCCAAACAACAAGGCCGTGGGCGCGGTGAGATCAAGATTGTACAAAGAAGAACTAACCGGTCCGGGCAAAGCCGCCAAAACGCGGCCGTAACGCTCCCGTACTCGTTTAAAACACTCCTCTAAATTTTCAAAGATATAGGCATCAATCCACTTGAACGTGCCCGCAGAAGTGCGTTTACCCAAAACAAGGCCCCGTTTATCGAGATAATTTTTGGTGTAAATGACGAATATTTCTCGAATTCCCACCGCGTCGCAAGTCCGCATAACGGCACTGATATTGAGCGGATCGTGGATATTTTCCAGCACAACGGTGATATTCGACTGCGTTTGGCGGGCGGCCTCGCGCAGTTTCTGTTCCCGGGCCGGAGTCATCATTTTGCAGCCGGGACCTTGTGAATCAATTCAACGGCTTCGCTAACACTGGGCGCGAGGCGGAAAATGGAATCAAGTCGGCTAATTTCAATTAATTTTTTCACCATGGGGTGCAAATCACCGGCAACGATAAAAGTTCCGTTTTCTTTCCACAGGCGGTGACCTGTCAGAATGGCACTTAAGCCACTGGAATCAACGAACTTGACATTCGTCATATCTAAGATTAGGCCGGGAATCCCTTCGTTATTCAGGATAATCAAATCACTTTTAAACTGGGGGGCAATGGCAGAATTTAGATTTTCTTCATCCAGCGTCAAAATTGCAAAACGCTCTTGCTTATCTACTCTATATTTCATAAAAAATTGATTTTCAATATATTAGACTCATTAAAAACAAAAATTGCTTTAAAAAGCAGGGCAAATATAGCGCATTTGTCAAAAAGGAAAGAAAAATTTACAAGCGGAGTTCTCCCTGACTTTCTGTCATAAGAAATATTTTGGCCTGATTTTTACAATAGACCTTGTTCATTTGGATGATATACTTTGACTCAGCAGGTTTTGTGCGTAAAATCCCCATATTATGATGCACGAAACCTGATAACGTTCCGTATAAAAACCGAGTGTGAACTTATTCTGGTAGTTTTTTGTTAAAATTACAAAATCAGATAAAAAAAGCACTTGTAATTCTGACAAAACACCTAACATTGTCGCGGTTTTGTACCGTTGATTTATGAGGATTAATCATTTCTGTTATGAACAAAAAATTTTCCCCGGTAGTCAAACAAATTATCCATCAAAGCGGCTCGGAAGCGCGTCGTTTGGGGCATGATTACGTAGGCACCGAACATTTATTGCTGGGTATCATTGGGGAACGGGAGTCATTGGCCGTCCGTGTACTCGATTCCTTATCTGTAGATGTGAATGATCTTCGCAAAAGATTGGAGCGCTCTATTCCGCGTTATTCCAACTATCCACCTGCTGAAAATCTGTTTGTAGATAAAGTACCTGTTACCACACAGGTGGAGCGCGTTTTGAAAGTTACTTTTATCGAGGCTAAGAATCTGAGAAGCGAGGAGATATTCCCCGAACACCTGATGTTGTCCCTGCTCAAACATGGCGACACTCACGCTACGCAATTACTCAATGAGTATTTCGTAGATTATGAATCATTTAAAAAAGAACTTGAATACGTGCGCTCAGAACAAGATCTTAATCACCCCGGCCTGGTCAATCAGGCCCCCAGCGAAGGCGGCAATTACGAAGAAGAAGACGAACGTTATAGCCGTACCGGAGCACCTAAAGGTCAACCCAAAAGCCGGACTCCGGTCCTCGATAATTTCGGACGTGATATTTCCCGTTTGGCCGAAGAAGGTAAACTTGACCCCATTATTGGTCGCGAAAGCGAAATCGAACGCGTTAGTCAAATCCTGAGCCGTCGCAAAAAGAATAACCCGATCCTGATCGGTGAACCGGGCGTGGGTAAAACCGCCATCGTCGAAGGTTTGGCCCTCCGTATCCTCCAGAAAAAAGTAAGCCGTACGCTGTTTAACAAACGCCTCGTCATGCTCGATTTGGCGGCTTTGGTTGCCGGTACCAAATACCGTGGTCAATTTGAAGAACGCATCAAAGCGATTATGCTCGAATTGGAGAAAAACCGCGACGTGATTCTTTTTATTGACGAAATCCACACCATGGTAGGTGCCGGTGGCGCAACCGGCTCGCTCGACGCGTCCAATATTTTTAAACCTGCACTCGCCCGCGGCGAACTCCAGTGCATCGGGGCCTCCACATTGGATGAGTACCGCCAGTACATTGAAAAAGACGGCGCACTCGACCGTCGCTTCCAAAAAGTATTGGTAGAACCACCAAGCCAGGAAGACACGATCCATATCCTCAGAAACATCCAGGGTAAATACGAAGAATTCCACAACGTAACCTACTCGGAAGAAGCCATCAAAGCCTGCGTGCGCCTCAGCGACCGCTATATTACCGATCGTTTCCTGCCCGATAAAGCCATTGACGTGTTGGATGAAGTAGGTGCCCGCGTTCACCTCAAAAACATTGTGGTGCCGAAGGAGATCGAGCAGATGGAAAAAGACATTGAAGAACTCAAAGAGGCCAAAAACAAAGCCGTTCGCGACCAAAAATACGAAGACGCCGCCGCCCTGCGCGATCAGGAAAGCCGCGCCGCCCGCAATTTGGAATTTGCCAAAGCAACTTGGGAGGAAGAATCCAAAACCAAACGTTACCCGGTGGAGGAAGACCATATTGCCGAAGTTGTAGCCATGATGACCGGTATTCCGATCAAAAAGGTGGGCGAAAGCGAAAGCAAAAAACTCGTTCTCATGAGCGAAGATGTGCGCAAAATGGTCATTGGCCAGGACGAAGCCATCGTCAAGGTATCCAAAGCCATTCAGCGCAACCGCGTTGGTTTGAAAGATCCGAAAAAACCGGTGGGTTCCTTTATTTTCCTCGGCCCAACGGGCGTTGGTAAAACGGAATTGGCCCGTGCATTGGCCCGTTACCTCTTTGATAACGAAGATGCCCTCATTCGGATTGATATGTCCGAATACATGGAGAAATTCTCGGTCAGCCGCCTTATTGGTGCGCCTCCGGGGTACGTTGGGTACGAAGAAGGTGGTCAACTCACCGAAAAAGTGCGCCGCAAACCGTACTCCGTGGTATTGCTCGACGAAATCGAAAAAGCCCACCCGGATGTGTTTAATATCCTGCTGCAAGTCCTCGACGATGGTCAATTGACCGATGGTTTGGGTCGCAAAGTGGATTTCAAAAACACGTTGATCATTATGACCTCCAATATCGGAGCGCGTCAGTTGAAGGATTTTGGCCAGGGTGTAGGTTTTGCGACCAAAGCCCGCGAAGAGTCCATCGAAGAATCGGCAAAAGCGGTGATTCAAACGGCGTTGAAACGCACGTTTTCGCCCGAATTCCTCAACCGTATTGACGACGTTATCGTGTTCAATCCGTTGGGCAAAGAAGAAATTTACCGCATTATTGATAACGCACTCGGCGGATTGATGAAACGTTTGGAGAACATGAAACTCCAATTGATTCTCAGCGATGAAGCCAAAGAATTTGTGAGTGACAAAGGCTACGATCCGCAATTTGGCGCTCGTCCGCTGCACCGCGCCATTCAAAAGTTCATCGAAGATCCGCTTGCCGAATACATTCTGAACGAATCACCCGCCGAGGGTGCCGAGTTGTTGGCTAACATGAACGAAGCCAAAGATGGTATCGTGATTATAGCGGCCAGCCCAAAGAAGAAAAAAAGCAAGGAAATTAGCGAAGAGTAATTGTTTTGATTTTGATGCATGAGTTATGAGTGAAGGTACGTTGGTGATAAGGCATTTAGGTGCTCTTTTTCCGATGTTTCGCTCATAACTCATTTTTTTTGTTCAAATTTTAACCTTCACTGCCATTAAACAGCCCGCATTTTATCACGCCGATTGTGTGGAAGGCGCACGCGAGTACCTGCCGGACAACTCCGTGGATCTAATTATCTCCGATCCGCCCTACGGCATTGCGGGCGATACGCTGCACAAGCATTACAATCGCAACGAAAGTTTGGTGCTCGATGGTTACGTCGAAGTTCCGGCGGAAGAATATCCGGCTTTTTCCCTGGCGTGGATCAAAGAAGCCGAGCGGGTGCTGAAGCCCGGTGGTTCGCTGTACATTGTATCGGGTTATTCCAATTTAATTCATATCCTGAACGCTCTGCAAAACACATCTTTGCAGGAAGTCAACCACATTATTTGGAAGTATAATTTTGGGGTTTACACCCGTAAAAAATACATTTCATCGCATTATCACATCCTGTATTACGTAAAACCGGGTGGTCAACCCGTGTTTAACACCTTTTCCCGATACGGGGAAATGGAAAAAAACGATGAAAGCAAAGGCTCGCTCAATTACCAGGACCGCGAAGATGTATGGATCATCAACAAAGAGTACAAGCACGGTAAAATAAAAAACAAAAACGAACTGCCTACCCAGTTGCTCGTCAAAATGATCCAATACTCCAGCAACGAAGGCGACTTGGTTTGTGATTTTTTTCTGGGCAGTTTTTCCACCGCCAAAGTGGCCATTGGCCTGAATCGCCGCGCCTGTGGTTTTGAAAAAAGCAGCGTTGCGTTTGATTATCAGATTCGGGAAATAAAAAAAATTGTTCCCGGCAGTTTAATTCCCACCTTGCGCACCCCCGCGCCCCGGAAACGCACCCGCCAGGGCGAACGTATTTCGGAGGCTGAACGCGAACGGGTAACGCAGCGTTATTCGGAATTAAAAGGCCAAAAAATGACCCAAAAAGCGGCTATTCAGCAAATGACCGAAGAATTTGGGCGCGGCTATTGGTCGTTGCTGCGCATGTTGCAACAAGTCTCAGGCTAATTTATCCAACAGCCATTCTTTTTCCGTCAGGTGGGTTTCGGCCCGGATACTTTCCCGCAACGCCTGTCGGGCCGCTTTATCGTTGGGGTTGTGCAACATCAATTTTTTGGTGTAGCGGATAATATTCAGGTAATTGGTTTTGTGGTAACCAATCACCCGCTGCCGCCGGATAAACAATTGCATACTTTGAAGGTGGAGTTCCAGGGCATCCAAATCTTCCGTTTCGTAATAAATTTTGATTTGTAAAGAACGCGCCAGAAGGTTATTGGCCTGGTCGCGCGAATCAAACTGCGCCAGTTCGCGCAAAGCCGCCGCGTAGTTTTTTTGAATATGGTAAATGCGCGCCAGATTCATACAAACGGTGGCACTCCGGTGCTTTTTTTCGAGGTAAATATCGTATTGCCGGATAAAGTCGTGCGCCCATTGGGTGGCATTTACCTTTAGGGCAATGCTCACGATATTATTAAACGCCATGTGCGAAATCACGCCATTTTCGACTAAAATCCCACTTTTTAAACCCGATTGATACAAATCCAACGCTTCTTGGCAGTACTCGCGGTGGGTTTGGTTGATTTTTAAAATGCAATAATTAATGCCCAACAAGTGCAGGGTACGTTGCTCATCGGGCGGGAGCAGGTGTTGCTGCTCCAACAACAAGGTTTTAAATCGTTCAAACCAGGCAAACGATTGTTCGTGGGTAAACAATTGGTAACAATAAAAGTACAAGGCAATGGCGGGCACTTCGAGCAGGCGGGGGCTTTGTTCGAGGTAGGTCAGCAGGGCTGGTAACAACCCCTGATCCATCGTATTTTTGTACACCGTTTGGTAGGTAATGGCCAGGCACGCCTCCCGAAGTTTGCGGGCCGCGTAAGCCATATCCGATTGTTGCGCCAGTTCTTCGAGGTGCAATTGTTCGGTTTTTCGTTTATTTCCGGCGTATTGGTACCATTCAAAGGCGATATCGGCCTGTGCATCCCAAAAAGTGGTGTGCCGATAAGGTTGCCGTTGGTTCACCTGCTGCGCCTGATGGATGTTTTTTTCAAAGGGTTTGTCCAGTCCTTTTTCGCGGTAACACGCCAGGAGGTCAATGGCATGGCGCACCTCATGGAGTTGGCGGTGTTGATACACCATAAAGTCTTCGGTGAGGTGTAATAATTCGCTCATCAGCAGGCGCAATTGAACGGCGTTTTGCTGATCGGACGGGCGCTCGCTACGCGGTTGCTGTTTAGCGGGTCGGCCCCGTCGTTCTTTGAGCGCGTCACCCGGTTGTTTGGAAATGATAAAAGCCCAAGCCGCCGATTCTTCCGGGTTTTGTTTATTTTTGAGGCATTGCAACAAATATTGCCCCAGAAAAAGGGGTGCTTCGCGCCGGTTGTGCACAGGCGATTCGAGCCAAAGCAGCAAATTTTTACTTTCTGCCGGGCTAAAGGCGCTGAGTAATTGGTAAATTGCGCTGTTCTTCATTTTTTTTGGGCAAATTTATTATAAAATATTTGTTTTCAAAACATTGAAAATCAATTTTTTAGCAAAAAAATACCCAATTTTTATTTTACGAATTGGCAAAAATGTATTTGCTATCCAACCCATATCATCCCCACTTTTGTATCGTTAAAGTACAAAAACACTTTAACGCCCATGACATGATTAGATATTTTTTTAACACCATTGTTTTCGTCCTCTTACTGACGACTTGCACTACAAGCGGTTTTGCGCAGTGTCTAAACTGGCTAACCCCGAATAATACGCCCATTGTGGGCAGCGATATTACCAATAACGATAGCAACCTCTGGAATGACCTCTGGTTCGAAGACCCTAATTCGGGTAATTTTGACGATTTAGCGGAAGGCACAGTACCCGCTTTTACCTTAGAACAAACTTGCGGCACGGCGCCCAATTTCAATTTTGTTTTAAAATTAGACCTTGACAATAACGGCACCCAGGAAAGTGTGGTTACGCTCCTCAACCAAGCCGTGAATGGCAGCATTTGGTACGATAACGTCAATGATCCCAATTATATGGGGCAATATTCGGCCATTTTTGACGCGCGCCCGGTACCCAGCGACCAAAAATACCGAATCGGGGTAGCCGCTACCGGGGCAACCGAGGTGAAACTGGTTTTTTACACGGCGGCGGAACCCACGGTGTACACCGATGCTCAATTGCCGTATGGCAACCACGTGCTCGAACTTTCGGTTTACAACAACATAGATAGCATTGCCCGTACCTACAATATCCGCGTTGAAGACCATAAGCCCCCGACGGTGGTATGCCTCAACGGCTTAGCCGCCAATATTATGCAAACGGGTAGTATTCAGTTGTGGGCATCCGATTTTTTACAATACACGGAAGACAACTACAGCACTACCCCGACGATAGCCTTGTCTATCCGTAAAGTGGGCACGGGCACGGGTTTTCCCGTTGATTCCGCCGGAGCGCCCATTAATAACCTGGTGTATGATTGCTCGGAAATTGGGGATAATCTGGTGGAATTATGGGTAAAAGACTACTATGGAAATACCTCCTATTGCCAGACTTATCTTTCTTTATTGGATAACTTTAACGTGTGTGATCCCATTCTTTCGATGGAATACACCGCAGCGGCCACTTGCGAAGATGATAATTACCTCTGGGCAATACTCAACGGCGGCGTTACGCCCATTCAGTACCAATGGAGCAATGGTTCCACCAATGCGTATTTGAACAATATCGGCAACGGTACTTATACCGTTACCGTGACCGACGGACAATCTACGGTGCTTACGGCCGCTTATACCGTGACTGGGGTGCCTTCGGATTGCAGTTTATTAAAAGGAATTGTGGTTAAAGATTTGGATGCCAATTGTCAATACGGCAGCGCAGATTTGCCCTTGGCCAACAATACCGTGTTGTTGGAAGACGCCGGGAATAATCAGTATTTTGTACAAACCGACGCCAACGGACGTTTTCAAAAACGACTTTCACCGGGTACGTACCAGGTGTTATTTGTGGACAACAGCGGACTTTGGACGGCCTGTAATCCCAATTTAACCGTGGTGGTTCCGGCCAATGACACAGTGGAGGCCAATGTTGTTCTTCAGGCCAATTACAGTTGTCCGGCCATGACCGTTGAGGTTTTGGCGCCTTATTTATCCAGTTGCAGCAACAACAACTACTGGATTCAGTACTGCAACGAAGGCACCGAAAATGCCACCGACGCGTACGTTGACATTGAATTTGACAGTTATTTGGTGGTATTATCGTCGTCGGTTTCGTACACGTTATTGAGCGACAACACGTATCGTTTCCAATTGGGCAACGTGCCATTGGGCGATTGCGGCACGTTTAATGTGTTGGCCTTTTTATCTTGCCAAAGCGTCAATGGCCAATCGCATTGTGTTTCGGCAACTGCCTTTCCGCCGGGCGACTGTTTGCCCCCCAATGCCCAATGGAGCGGAGCGAGTGTAGCCGTAAATGCCGTTTGTGACAACGATTCACTGCGTTTTGAAATCAAAAACGTGGGTAATGGCGACATGACGGAAGCCGTAAAATACATCGTTATCGAAGACCTCGTGATGGTGCACGAAGGTCAGGTGGGTCCGCTGGCCGCTGGTTTATCCATGCCCATTGCGGTGCCGTACAATGGCTCTACCTGGCGCATCGAAGTAGAACAGGAAGCCTTCCACCCGGGTGCCTCCAAACCCGCCTTGTCGGTAGAAGCCTGCAACGGCAACGTATTTACCACGGGCATTTCGAACCAGTTTTTTCTCGACGAAGGCAATCCGTGGGAAGACAGCGAATGCGTTGAAAACAACAACTCCTTCCTCACCAACGGCAAAGATGCCTACCCCGTCGGTTACGGCCCCGATTACCTGATTACCCCGGAAACGCAATTAACGTACACCATTCGTTACCTGAATACCACCACCGACACGGTGCAAACCGTCATTGTTCGGGATACTTTATCGGCTTGGCTAGATCCAGCAACAGTTGCTCTGAGCGGAAGTTACGCCCCGTTTGGGTTTAGTTTTGAAGGAAATGGCCCAAATTTGAAATTCACCTTTGAAAATGTTTATATCCCACCGGTGAACCCGGCGAATCCCTTTAGCAGTTTTGGTTGGGTATCGTTCAGTGTTAAACCCAAAACCACCACGCCGCTGGGCACCGATATTTTGAACACCGCCCAAATTCAGTTCGACAACAACGCGCCCATTATAACCAACACGGTGCAGCACCGCATCGAAGAAGACTTTATCGCCAAAGCCACCAGCGGTACGACGCAGGCTTGGGGCAATCCGGCGAACCGGTTCCAGGTTTCTCCTAACCCCACCACCGAAGTCCTGCTTATCTCACACAATGGCGCGCCTGCACAGCCGGGCAGTTATTACGTCATTCGCAACGTGGAAGGCAAAACTATGGCTATTTTTCCCGCCGGTACCAACGAACAACAATCGGTAAACGTAGCCCATTTAACCGCCGGTGTTTACGCAATTCAATATTGGAATCAAAACAAGATGGCCACGGCTAAAACGTTTATTAAGCAATAAAAACAACCCCTAAAGCGGGAGTTTAGCCCGCCAAAAATACAATTGTGTAGATTTTGCAGTAACTTTGCGGCCTTTTTGAAGAAGCATCGCCCGTTTTATGATGAATGTGCGGTGCTTTTTCAAAAACAATGTAAAACATGGCAACACCACGAACGGTCGCATTTCATACATTAGGTTGTAAACTCAACTATTCCGAGACATCGGCTTTGGCGCGCTTGTTTGAACAAAGCGGTTATTTACCCGTCAAATTTGAAGAAGAAGCCGATATTTATGTCCTCAATACCTGCTCGGTTACGGAACAAGCCGATAAAGAGTGTAAAAAAGTAGTTCGCCAGGCCCTTCGCCGCAGCCCCGATGCCTTTGTGGTGGTAACCGGCTGTTACGCCCAACTCAAACCCCAGGAAATTGCCGAAATTCCGGGTGTTGATCTCGTATTGGGTGCCGGTGAAAAATTCCGAATCCTCGATTACGTGGATGATTTGTCCAAAGCCCAGGGCAAAGGAATGGTCCACGCCGGGGAGGTGCGCGATGTAAATACCTTCACTTCGTCTTTTTCTTTTGGCGACCGGACCCGCTCTTTTCTTAAAGTACAGGATGGCTGTGACTATAAATGTTCGTTTTGCACCATCCCGCAGGCGCGTGGTGCCAGTCGTTCGGATACCGTGGAAAGTGTGTTGACCAATGCCCGCCAAATTGCCAGCATGGGCGTAAAAGAAATTGTGTTAACGGGCGTCAACTTGGGCGATTTTGGCAACGGAACGGCCGTTATTGAGGGTGAAAAGCCGCGAAAAGAAGCACTTTTTGCCGATTTGGTCAAAGAGTTAGACACCATTGAAACGGTCAGCCGATTTCGTATTTCGAGTATAGAACCCAATTTGCTCACCGAAGAAATTATTCAAATGGTGAGCGAAAGCCAGCGTTTTATGCCCCATTTTCACGTGCCACTGCAATCGGGCAACGACAAACAGTTGCGCGATATGCGCCGTCGGTACAAACGCCAACTGTACGCCGACCGCGTGGCGGCTATTCGCCAGTACATGCCCCACGCGTGCATTGGTTGCGACGTTATTGTGGGTTTTCCCGGCGAAACCGAAGCCGATTTTTTGGAAACCTACCAGTTTATCAGCGATTTAGACATCTCTTATCTCCACGTATTTACCTATTCGGAACGCGCCAATACCCCCGCCGCGACCATGCCCGACGTTGTTCCCGTGGAGGAACGCCGCCGCCGGAACCAGGCTTTGCGCGGTTTGTCGGAAATGAAACGCCGCCTGTTTTACAGTCGTTTTATGGGAGAAACGCGGCCGGTTTTGTTCGAACAACACAAAAACCCCGAATTGCTGACGGGCTTCACCGATAATTACGTCAAAATTGAAATGCCCTTTGAACCGGGCCTGCTCAATACCATCGGCGAGGTAAAATTGGGCGATTTTGATGCCACCGGAGAATCGGTATTGGCCAAAATGATCACGAAGATTCCCGCCCTGTGCGTTGCCTTCTTTTTGTTGTTTAATACGGGCCTTTTTGCCCAAAACAGCACCGTTTTGTCGTTGGAACAAGCGCAAAACCTTGCCGTGGCCAACAGCGGGCAAGTACGAAAAGCCCAACTGGACCAACAGGCGCTGGAACATAAATTCAAAGAACAACGCAGTGCGGGTATGCCGCAGGTAAAAGCCGGTGTACACCTCGATGTTTTTCCCGTGGTGCCCACCCAATACGTGCCGGGTTCCGTGATTGATCGCCCCAATGAATCGTTTGTGGCGGTGCCGTTTGGGCAACCTTTTCAGTTCACCGGCGGCGTGCAGGCCGAACAAATTTTGTACAGTGAAGCCGGTCGCCGCATGTTACCCGCCGCTGATATTTCCCGCCAACTGACGGGGCTACTCGTCAACCGCAGCGGTGACGAAGTGCGTTTTCAAACCGCCCAAGTGTGGTTCCAACTGTTGCAAACCACCCAATTGATGCGCTCGGTGGACGCTAATTTGGAAAAATTAAAAGCGTTGCAAAACATGGCGGAATTGCAGTTCAACAACGGCTACATCATTTCCACCGATGTAAAACGGATTAAAGTGGCGTGGACCAACCTGAATACCCAAAAGCAAAACTTGCTCAACGGTATTGCAGCCCTGCGCGAAACCTTGCAGTTTTTGTGCGGAATCCCGTACGAAACGCCCCTTGAAACCAAAACACCCACTACCCCACCCGCCGCCGACTCGCTGCAATGGCTCGGTCTGGAACTCGAAACGGCATCGCTGACCGAAACGCGCCTGCTGGCGTTGCAAGATCAGTTAAATCAAGTGCAGGCCCACGCGCAACAAACTGGGTATCGTCCGGTGGTCAGTGCATACGCAAACGTCTGGATGCAGCACCAAAGCAATAATTTAAACGTTTTTGGAGAATATTGGCGCGGCATGGCGATGGTGGGTGTAAAAGCCGAAACTACGTTGTTCGATGGCAAAAAGCGCCAACACAAATTAGCCCAACTCGAAGTAGAGCGCCAAAAAATCCAGGAGGATGTCCGCCAATTGGAAGCCGCCAAAAAACTGGAATTCCGACAAGCCAAAACCCAACTAAAAGCCGCTTTGAGCAGCCTGAAAGTACAGCAGGAAAACGTGGGGTTGGCGCAGGAAATTACGGATAAACTGGCATTGCGGTACAAAGCCGGTGAGATCCCGTTATCCGATTTGCTCAACGCCCAAACGGCGCGCACCGAAGCCGAAACAAACTATTGGCAACAGGTGTTTGGTTATAAATTAGCCGTTTTGAAACTGGCCAAAGCCGCCGGTAAAATGGACTTGGTGAAAGAGTAAACCATATAACTCGAAAACCACTCGTATGATATTTTTTTTGCAAGATAAATCATTTTTTTAAATGACCCAGCCCACACCATACCAACCACACCACAAAATTCGCCTCGTCACCGCCGCCAGCCTCTTCGACGGTCACGATGCCGCCATTAACATCATGCGCCGCATTATGCAAAGCAGCGGTGCCGAAATTATTCACCTCGGGCACAACCGTTCCGTGCAGGAAATTGTGGATTGTGCCATTCAGGAAGACGTGCAGGGCATTGCCATTACTTCGTACCAGGGCGGCCACAACGAGTATTTTAAATACATGCACGACCTGCTGAAAGAACGCGGAGCCGGACATATCAAAATTTTCGGCGGCGGCGGCGGCACTATTTTGCCCTCCGAAATCGCCGAATTGCACGAGTACGGTATCACGCGCATCTATCACCCCGACGACGGTCGCGCAATGGGTTTGCAGGGCATGATTAACGATGTGCTTCAAAAATGCGATTTCCCCGTTGGTTTTTCCGTCAACGGTGAACTAAAAGTACTCGACGGCCAACAAACCGGCTCCGACCGAAACCGCTCGGTGGCGCGGATGATTTCGGTGGCCGAAAACAACCCCGACCTTTACGAAAAAGACATTGCGCCGCTGTTGGCGGGCAAAATTCAACATACCCCCGTTTTGGGCATTACCGGTACCGGCGGTGCGGGTAAATCTTCGATGGTGGACGAAATCGTGCGCCGTTTTTTACTCGATTTTCCCGAAAAAAACATCGCTATTGTGTCGGTGGACCCTTCCAAACGCAAAACGGGCGGTGCACTATTGGGCGATCGAATTCGCATGAATTCCATCAATAACCCACGGGTGTACATGCGGTCACTGGCCACTCGCCAAAGCAATTTGGCATTATCCAAATACGTGCACGCCGCCGTTGACATTCTAAAAGCGGCGCACTACGACATGATTATTCTCGAAACGAGCGGGATTGGCCAATCCGATACGGAAATCATTGACCACTCTGACGTTTCGTTGTACATCATGACACCCGAGTTTGGTGCAGCCACGCAATTGGAAAAAATTGACATGCTGGACTTCGCCGATGTCATTGCCATTAATAAATTTGACAAACGCGGCGCCCTCGACGCACTCCGCGACGTGCGCAAACAAGTCCAACGCAACCGCAACGCCTGGGACATTGCAGTAGATGATATGCCCGTTTTTGGTTGCATCGCCAGCCAGTTCAATGATCCGGGCGTCAACCAACTGTACGGCCGGATTATTTACCTGCTCAACGAAAAATGCAACGCGGGTTTGCAATCGTCTTTTGCGGCAACGGGTGAAATGTCGGAAAAAGTGTACATTATTCCGCCAAACCGGACGCGTTATCTCTCCGAAATCAGCGAAAACAACCGCAAATACGATACCTGGGCCGCCAAACAGGTCGCCCACGCCCGCAAACTCTACGCCTTGGAAAACACCATCGCTTTATTGTCGGGCCAACGGGACATGGAAGCGACCATTGCCGTTTTACAACAGCAACTCAACAATTTGCGCAAGGACTTAGACGGCGATTGCGTGAGGATATTGGAGGGTTGGCAGGAAAAACGCCAGCGCTACGCCGCCGACGAATACGTGTATAAAGTGCGCGATAAGGAAATTCGGCAAAGCACATTTACCACCAGTCTTTCGCACACGCGTATTCCACGGGTGTCGCTGCCCAAATTTGAAGATTGGGGCGAAATTCTCCGCTGGTCGCTGCAAGAAAACGTTCCGGGCGAATTTCCCTACACGGCGGGTGTATTCCCGTTCAAACGCCAGGGCGAAGATCCTACCCGGATGTTTGCGGGTGAAGGTGGCCCCGAACGCACCAACCGACGGTTTCACTACGTTTCGCTGGGTTTGCCCGCTGCGCGTTTGTCAACGGCCTTCGATTCGGTGACTTTATACGGCGAAGACCCCGATTATCGCCCCGATATTTACGGAAAAGTGGGTAATTCCGGGGTATCGGTGTGTTGTTTGGACGATGCCAAAAAACTGTATTCCGGTTTTGATTTGTGCGATCCCAAAACCTCGGTTTCGATGACCATTAACGGACCGGCCGCCACAGTCGCCGCGTTTTTTATGAATGCCGCCGTCGACCAGCAATGCGAAAAATACATTCGCGCCAATGGTTTAGAACATGTTGTTGAGGAAAAATTAAAGGAAAAATACGACAATAACGGACTTGAGCGTCCTAAATACCACGGTGATTTGCCGGAAGGAAACAACGGCCTCGGGTTGATGTTGCTGGGCATTACCGGCGACGAAGTACTTCCCGCCGATGTGTATCTGGAACTCAAAAACAAAGCGTTACAATCCGTTCGGGGTACCGTTCAGGCCGATATTCTCAAAGAAGACCAGGCGCAAAACACCTGCATTTTTAGCACAGAATTCAGTTTGCGCGTAATGGGCGACGTGCAGGAGTATTTTATCAAAAACAAGGTGCGGAATTTTTATTCGGTGTCCATTTCGGGGTACCACATTGCCGAAGCGGGCGCGAATCCGATTTCGCAATTGGCTTTTACCCTCGCCAACGGGTTTACTTTTGTGGAATATTACCGCAGCAGGGGCATGAACGTGGACGATTTTGCGCCCAATTTGTCGTTCTTTTTTTCCAACGGCGTAGATCCCGAATACGCCGTTATTGGGCGGGTAGCGCGCCGCATTTGGGCAAAAGCCATGAAGCAGATGTACGAGGCGAACGAGCGCAGCCAAATGCTGAAATACCATATTCAAACCTCGGGTCGGTCGTTGCACGCGCAGGAAATTGCTTTTAACGATATTCGCACCACTTTGCAGGCATTGTACGCCATTTACGACAACTGCAATTCGCTCCACACCAACGCTTACGACGAGGCCATTACGACGCCAACGGAAGAATCGGTGCGCCGGGCCATGGCGATACAGTTGATTATCAACCACGAATTGGGTTTGGCCAAAAATGAAAACCCCACGCAAGGTTCTTTTATCATTGAAGAATTGACGGATTTGGTCGAAGAAGCGGTATTGCTGGAATTTGACCGAATTACCGAACGCGGCGGGGTGTTAGGCGCAATGGAAACCATGTATCAGCGCGGAAAAATCCAGGAAGAAAGCCTGTATTACGAGACGCTCAAACACACGGGCGAATTGCCGCTCATCGGGGTAAATACGTTTTTATCTAAAGATGGTTCGCCAACGATTCTGCCCGCAGAAGTCATTCGCGCCACCGAAGAAGAAAAAGAAGCGCAAATTACCACTTTACAACAACTCCACAACGCCAATGCCCACAAAGCGATACAGGCGTTACGGCATTTGCAACAAGCGGCTGTTTTGAACAAAAATCTGTTTGCTGAACTCATGGATGCCGTAAAAGTTTGTTCTTTGGGGCAAATTACCAACGCGTTGTACGAGGTTGGCGGGCAGTATCGGAGAAATATGTAAATTCAACACCAATGGCAAAGGATATCTATCACAATAATGTGCGTGAAGCCTTAGAGAAGGACGGCTGGACAATAACCCATGATCCGTATCCACTAAAGCATTATAGTTTACGAATGGAAATTGATTTAGGGGCCGAAAAGATTTTTGCAGCCGAACGTGGACATGAAAAAATATTGGTAGAAGTCAAAAGCTTTCTTTCAAAATCAATTATCCATGATTTCCACGAAGCACTTGGTCAATATCGAAACTATTTGAGGGTACTGAGAAAGCAAGAGTCGGATCGAGTTTTAATTCTCGCAATTCCTGAAGATACTTGGAATAGTTTCTTTAAAGAGCCATTTGGACAAGAAGCAATTGAGGAGGAAGGATTATATTTGCTTGTATTTTCGCCAATTACAAACATTATTACTCAATGGATAAGATAATTTCATACAGGAATGCCATCAAAAAAATTATTACACGCTACGGTACAGGAAGCCCTCCCGAAGGGTTTGAAGAATACGAGTCACAAATAGTTTTTGATGATGAAAATGGCCACTTTTATCTTATGGATATAGGGTGGAGTAAGATGCAACGTATTCATGGTTGTGTACTTCACATTGATTTAAAGGATGACAAGGTCTGGATACAGCAAGACTGGACTGACTCTGGAGTTGCCGATGAACTAGTCGCGGAGGGCATAAAAAAAGAGGATATTGTCCTGGCTTTTCATGCACCATATAAACGTCCCTTTACTGGTTATGCAGTTGCTTAAATTAGTACTTTGTATTTTAATATTCTGCGGAATCGCGCACAACAGCACTACCGCCCAGACCATAAAAGCACCACCCAACGGTGTTCGGCTGGAGCCTGGACTTTACATAGATGCCACTGAAATATCCAATATTGACTACCGGGAGTATTTAGCCTGGATCAAACAGGTTGTAGGCGAGAACAGCCACATGTACAAAATGGCGTTGCCCGATACATCCGTTTGGGATACGATGACCGTACGCGGCAGTTCATTGCGGGAATCATATTTTTCGCACCCCATGTACGATATGTACCCGGTGGTTGGGGTCTCGCAAGCGCAGGCTGCCGCTTACGCGCAATGGAGAACCGACCGCGTGTACGAACGCGCCTTGGTATTAGCGGGAAAAATTGGTTTGCATCCGCCCGAAAAGCCAGACAGCACGGGCTATTTTACAGTGGAACGTTACCAAAATGGCCAATTCCGGAATTATACCCAACCGGATACCACCATTCTCGTGGCACATTTCCGTTTGCCCTCCAAGGCAATTTGGGGAAATGCCGCTACCGGGCTACATCCGGCGGCTACTGCGCCGTATGGTTATGATTTTAAGAAAAAAAGTCACCAAAAAGCGTTAAAAAAACAGGGACTCGGTTCTTGTTTGGTGGCCGGACAACCCCATCAAAAAACACCATTACCCACCAAAAGTGGTTTAAAAAATGCCAGCGGTTTGTGGTGTATGGTGGGCAACGTATCAGAAATGGTGGCCGAAAAAGGAATTGCCAAAGGTTGTTACGTCAATCAATCGGTAGAAACCTGTGATTTATACAAGGATATAACCTACGAAAAACCCGCGCACTGGCTTGGATTTCGGTGCGTATCGTCGTGGGAAAACCCCACGCAATGGAAACGCCAACGATAGAAAAATTTAAAATATGAAAGGATACGTTTTTCCGGGACAAGGTTCCCAATTTGAAGGGATGGGCAAAGAACAATACGAGTCCAATTCCCTCGCCAAAGAACTTTTTGAAGAGGCCAATGATATTTTAGGCTGGCGCATCACGGATATTATGTTTGAAGGTACCAAAGAAGACCTGACGCAAACAAAAGTTACCCAGCCCGCCGTGTTTTTGGAAAGTATCGTGCGCGCACGTATGGCCGGTGATGCGTTCACCCCCGATGCCGCTGCCGGTCACTCTCTCGGTGAATTAACAGCCTTGGTGGCCACGGGTGCCTTATCCTTCAAAGATGGCCTTATACTAGTGAGCAAACGCGCAATGGCCATGCAAAAAGCCTGCGAACTGGTGGACAGCACCATGGCCGCCGTACTCGGTATGGATGATGCTACGGTGGAAGAAATCTGCGCCAGCATCACCGACGAAGTGGTGGTGGCCGCCAATTACAACACACCGGGACAATTAGTGATTTCCGGTAGCCGCAAAGGAATTGAACTGGTAACGCCTTTGTTACAGGAGCGCGGCGCCAAACGGGTGGTGGCCTTATCGGTAGGTGGTGCATTTCACTCTCCACTGATGCAACCAGCCCAGGATGAATTGGCTGAAGCCATTCGTAGCACGCATTTTGCAGTGCCGATTTGCCCGATTTATCAAAATGTACACGCACAGCCAGTAAACGATCCGGAGGACATTCGCGCTAATTTGATTGCGCAATTAACATCTCCCGTTCGCTGGACCCAAACGATTGAAAATATGATCGCCAACGGCATTACCACGTTTATCGAGGTAGGTGGTTCCGGTGCCGTACTGCGGGGAATGATCCGCAAAATCAATAAAGAGGCCGTCACCGACGCCCTGTAGGGGCAACCCTCGTGGTTGTCCTACGGGGCCATGTTCGTGATTGAGGCAACCCTCGTGGTTATCCTACGGGGCCATGTTCGTGATTGAGGCAACCCTCGTGGTTATCCTACGGGGCCATGTTCGTGATTGAGGCAACCCTCGTGGTTGTCCTACGGGGCCATGTTCGTGATTGAGGCAACCCTCGTGGTTGCCCGTTCGTGATTGGGGTTGCCCGTTCGTGGTGGCCCCCGTGATTGGGGTGGGCCGTGGTTGGGTAGGCACAAGGCCTACCCCTACCACGGCCTACCCCTACGCCCACCACAACAAAAAAATACCACCATTCACCGGCAAAAACACCGCCTATATTATATTTGCCGGATGAAAAAACTACTCGCGTTATACTTTGCCCTTTTTCCCCTAACCATTAGCCTGCTGGCCCAGCAAAAAGCAATTCAGCAAACCGACGTTCCGCGTTGGAAAAGTATTGAAAAACAAACCATTAGCCCCGATGGACAATGGGTTGCTTACCAAATCCGCTCCGTTTCGGAAGGTGACGCAACGGTACACCTTTGGAATGCTGGTAACAACACCACAGTTACTTTTCAAAGAGCCGAAAACCCACAAATTTCGGAAGATAGCCGCTGGTTAACCTTTACCATCAAACCGCCATTGGACTCCGTTCGGGCGCTAAAACGAAAAAAAACCAAAGCCGATGATTTGCCCAAAGACACCCTCGGCATCTATCAAATCAGCACCGGAGCATTGGAAAAAATTGCCCGTGTAAAGACCTATTCTCTGCCCGAATTTTGGTCCGACTGGTTGGTGATTCAACTCGAACCAGCCGCCAAAACCAAAGAAAAAGCCGCACCCAAAGACACCACGGCGGCTCCCCTACCCGATTCCATTGTCAAGGCCAACGAAAAACTGGCCGAAAAACGCGCCAAAACCAAAAAAGAAAGCGCCGATAATGGGTCGCAATTGCTCATTCGCCAACTTTCCACCAAAACAACCGATACCATTCCGTTTGTCAAAGAATACGCCATCGCTGAACGGGCACCCTCCGTGCTGTACGCCAGCACCGGAATAGGTGACGCCTGGCAGTGGCAGCACAAAAAAGAGGTTGTTTCAGGCGTTTTTGGGCGACAATTGACCCAAAAAAGCAACAAGGCCCTATGGCGCGGCAAAGCCAAATTCAAACAACTGCAACTCCACGAAAACGGCGACAAAGCCGCTTTTTTGTTGGATAACGATACCACAAAAGCCGTTGTCCGCCCGTGGCAACTGGCCTTGGGGCAACTTTCCGCCAAAGACAGTGCGCAAATTATCGCCCAAAACAACGCGCCTTGGTTGCCAACTCAACCCGCCACGGCAACGGTAAAAGGAAACTGGCTCATCAGCGAACATGGGAAACCGACGTTTAGCAAAGATGGCTCTAAACTCTACTTTGGCATTATGCCGCCGCCGGTGCAGCCCGATACCACCCTACTGCCCGAAGAAATTGCCAAAGTAGAAGTGTGGGCTACCGAAACGCCGTATCTCCATACCGTATTAAAAGAGCGCATGAAAGAAGATGCCAAAAAAGCCTGGCCGGTGGTGTGCCACCTCGATCAGAAAAACAAAATGGTGCCGCTGGCCGACGTGAATATGCCCGAATTGCGGGTGTTGTACCACCGCGACCGCAACGCCAATATGGCCTTGGCTACCAACGACGAACCGTATATGCAGGCATCGCAATGGTTGGGAGAAGCCGCCCGTGACTTGTACGCACTTGACCTGACGACGGGGGCAAAAAAGCCATTATTAAAACAACTATTTGGCAATCAAAGCATTTCGCCGGGGGCCAATTATGTTTTGTACTGGTCGGAAAAAGACACCGCCTGGTGGGCGCATTCGTTGCAAAAAGCCGAACCGGTTAAATTGAGCAACAATCAAAAAAATAAATTCTACGACGAAGAAGATGACACCCCTGATGCACCGGGCAACTTCGGTTTTGCGGGATTTTTGACCGGTGAAAAAGCCGTTTTGCTGTACGACAAATACGATATTTGGTGGAGCGACCTCGACAAACCATTGTCCATGCGGCGCATCACCAATGGCGCGGCGGTGCAAACAACGTACCGGTACATGCGCCTCAATCCCGAAGAGCAAACCATTGACCCAAACGGAACGGTATTGGTGCACGGCTTTAACCACCAGACCAAGCAGGACTCGTACCATTGGTTACACCTGCCCACCGGAAAAACAACGCCTTGGATGACGGGTCCTTACAGTTTTGGCCGTAACGTTCAAAAAGCCAAAAAGGCCAACGTAGTAGTTTATACGCGGCAAAATTTTGAAGAATTTCCCAATTTGCGTTACGCCGTTTTGCCCGAAAAAGACGGTGAATCGTCTAAAAACGTACAAATCAGCGACGTTAATCCTCAACAAAAGGAATACGCGTGGCCCAGTATCGAATTGGTGCATTGGCGCTCCTTAACGGGTGATACGCTGGCCGGTATGCTCATTAAACCCGCTAATTTCGATCCCAAAAAGCGCTACCCGATGATTGTTAATTTTTACGAAAAACTATCGGATGGCTTGTACCAGCACCGCCCACCCGCTTACGGACGGTCGCAAATTAACTACGTTCAATACGCCAGTCGTGGTTACGTGGTCTTTTTACCCGATATCCCGTACCAGATTGGGTACCCCGGCGAATCGGCCTATAACGCCATTGTCAGCGGCGTAAATGCGGTTGTTGCGATGGGTGGTATCAATCCCGACCGGGTAGCCTTGCAGGGACACTCGTGGGGCGGTTACCAGGCGGCCTACATCGTGACCAAAACCAACCTGTTCCGCTGCGCCGAAGCCGGGGCTGCGGTGGTGAACATGACCTCGGCGTACGGAGGAATTCGTTGGGAATCGGGGGTGAGCCGCCATTTCCAATACGAAAAACAGCAGAGCCGAATTGGGGGAACGCTGTGGGAAAAACCCATGCATTATTTGGAAAATTCCCCACTGTTTTCGTTGGACAAAGTGCAAACGCCGTTATTGTTGATGCACAACGACAAAGACGGTGCAGTACCGTGGGAACAAGGACTGGAGTTTTTCACCTGTCTGCGACGTTTAGGCAAACCGGCCTGGCTGCTCAATTACAACGACGAACCGCATTGGCCCGTAAAATTGCCCAATCGTATTGATTTTCAGCGCCGGATGGAGCAATTTTTTGATTATTATTTGATGGATGCCCCCGAACCCCGTTGGATGCAACGCGGCATTCCGCCCCTCGAAAAAGACGCCCCCGAGTAGGGGCACCCCTCGTGGGTGCCCACGATTTCGGATAAAAAAACAACGTACGGGTGCCCACGATTTCGGATAAAAAACCACGTCGGGCATCCACGTCGGGCATCCACGTCGGGCATCCACGTCGGGCATCCGTAGGGGCACCCCTCGTGGGTGCCCACGATTTCGAATAAAAATCCACGTCGCATAAAAATTAAAAGCCCGTTGCGATTTACCCCAAAAAGTAAATCACAACGGGCTTTTATTGTACACCCAACGCAAAGCGCAGGCAATTATTCAGCGCCTTCGTCCTTCTGCCGACGACTGGTAAACCAGCGCCAAGTAGCGGTCGCCAAAGCCGCACCACCAATAAGGATAGGTTTAATAAATTTGAGAATAACCGCGAAAAATCCCGCTTTCGCCAGAACTTTACCCGCAACCAAACCACCCAAAGTCCAGGCTGCGACTTCATCAACGTTAGAGTCGAAGTCTTCGTAGCGATGGCCCTCGTTAAAAGAAACCGCATTTGTTATGGCGGAAATATTCCCTTTAATCAAGTCCAATTGGTTAATACCACTAATGGCATTGAGCGAAAGTACCCCTTTGCGGCCCAAAAAGCGCATATCGTAATTCAGGGTATTACCGGCTTCACCGGTGCCGAATTTAATTTCTTTGGCCCAGTGCAGCACTTTTTTATCTTTATCGTAATACGGAGGTGAGGCCCAGCCAACGATATCAATGGCTTCGTAGCCTTGTTGGGTACGCAATTTACTGGCTTCAACCGCCTCTTTTTTCATGTTATCCAACAATTCCGTGTAGTCAACGTCGTCGGCATCACCGTCTTTTACGTAGCCCATTTCCTCAAAATTGAGGTTAAAAGCCCAGGTACTATCCGACAAAGGGCTGATGTTGACGGGGAATAACATGCCCGCAGTAGTCACACCCGGAGGGTTACCCCATATGTCATTTAGCACAAATAAACTTTGTTCCGGGTTGAGATAACGCAGGTTAGCAGGGACATTAATCGAAGCCATGCCGCCGGGAAGATCAACTTTACCGGTTTGCCATTGAAAGGCTTTTTCGATGGAGTCGAGCACAAAAGTCATGCGGGCGATCATTTGCGCCTCGGTCATTTCTTGTTCCTGTGCCTGAACAGTTTGAAAAGATTGTAAAAAAACAACGGCTGCAAGCAGCAAAAAGGAAAGTTTTTTCATAATAAAATAATAATTGTGGGCAACCCTCGTGGTTGCCCACCATAATAAAATAATTGTAGGGGCAACCCTCGTGGTTGCCCACAATCATCGTGGTTGCCCCAACGTGAGTTATTCGTTCACAATTGCCCTTATTCGGCAATAGCCTTAATACCCGGCAATTCTTTACCCTCTAAAAACTCCAGCATTGCACCACCGCCAGTGGATACAAAACTCACTTTTTTGGCCAATTTCAACTGGTTTACTGCGGCAACGGAGTCTCCGCCACCCACCATGGTGAAAGCGCCTTTTTTAGTGGCTGCTGCACAAGCCTTGGCAACAATTTTAGTACCCTCGGCAAAAGCAGGCATTTCGAACACGCCCATGGGGCCATTCCAGATAATGGTTTGGCTTTTGCGAATAATGCCCGCAAATTGACGCGCTGCCGCCGGACCAATGTCCAATCCCATCCAGTTGTTTGGGATTTGGTTGCTGTTGGTGATTTGCACCTGTGCATCGGCGGCGAACTTATCACCACAAACGCTGTCTTTGGGCAGCACCACTTTAACCCCGGCCGCTTTGGCTTTTTTCAAAAATTCCAAAGCAGTTTTGATTTTTTCAGGTTCCACCAATGAATTACCCACCGCACCTTTTTTCGCCAAAAAGAACGTGTATGCCATAGCACCACCGATAAGGATATTATCCGCGTAATCGAGGAATTTTTCCAACAACATGATTTTGTCGCTCACTTTCGAACCACCCGTAACGCAGGTAACAGGTTTTGCCGGATTTTTCATGGCGCGGGTTGCGTTGGCGATTTCGCGATCCATAAGCATACCAAAACACTTGTGGTCTTTGTCAAAAAAGTGCGCCACAACGGTTGTACTGGCGTGTGCACGGTGCGCAGTACCAAACGCGTCGTTCACATAAACGGTTCCCAAGGCCGCCAATTTTTTGGCAAATGCCTCGTCGCCTTTTTCTTCTTCCACGTAAAAACGGGTATTTTCCAAGAGCAATACTTCGCCTGGTTTGAGGGCGGCGGCTTTTTTCACCGCGCTTTTACCAATGCAATCATCCGCAAAATGCACCTTGGTTTTTAGTTTCTTTTTCAGGTGTTTTACCAGGTGATTCAACGTAAATTTCTCCTTATTGATCGTGCCGTCGGCGTTGAGTTTTTCGAGCGGACGACCAAGGTGCGACATCAAAATGGCGGAACCACCTTGCGCGAGAATGTGCTGAATAGTGGGCAATGCTTCGCGAATACGGGTATCATCCGTGATATTGTACTGTTTATCCAATGGTACGTTAAAATCAACGCGAACCAATGCTTTTTGATCTTTAAAGTTAATATTCATAGTAGATACTTTAAATGGAAAGACGCGAGCCTAACTCAACATTAGACCCGCGCCTCAAAAAATTATTGAACGAGTAGCGTTACTTGTTGTCAATTAAATCATAGAAGCCAACTGCGCCAAACGAGCAGAGTAGCCAGCCTCGTTGTCGTACCAACCCACGATACGAACGGTGTTGCCATTCACTTGCGTCAACGGAGCATCGTAAATACAAGAGTGGGTATTGCGCACGATGTCGCCAGAAACGATTTCGTCGGTGTTGTACTCCAAAATACCTTGCAAGTGGCTGTCGGCAGCGGCTTTAAATGCAGCGTTTACTTCTTCCACGGTGGCGGCGTTTTTGATGGTAGCAACAACGTCGGTTACGGAACCGGTAGCCACGGGCACGCGCATGGAGTGCGCCGCAATTTTACCTTTCAAGTGCGGGGCTACCAAAACTACTGCTTTTGCGGCACCGGTGCTGGTGGGAACAATATTTTGAGCCGCAGCACGTGCACGACGGAGGTCTTTGTGAGGACCATCCTGCAAATTTTGGTCGGCAGTGTACGCGTGAATGGTGTTCATAAAGAACTGCTCCACGCCAAATGCGCGGTCCAACGTCATGATCATTGGAACAAGGCAGTTGGTGGTGCAAGATGCGTTGGAAATGATAAGGTCGGTGTCCTTAATGTCCTGGTGGTTGGCACCAATTACAAAAGTGGGAACATCATCGGCTTTAGGTGGCGCAGAAAGGATAACGCGTTTAGCGCCCGCCTGAAGGTGAAGGCCCGCTTTTTCTTTGTCCAGAAAAATACCGGTGCACTCCAACACCACATCAACACCCATAGCAGCCCAGGGAAGTTCAGCAGGATTTCTAACAGCAAGACCAGCAATTTTGTGGCCATTTACCGTAATGGAATCAGCATCAGCGCTTACAGTACCTTCAAATTTGCCGTGCATCGTGTCGTATTTGAGCAGATGCGCAAGTGTTAAATTGTCTGTAAGGTCGTTGATCGCTACCACTTCAACATCGCTGTTTTTAACGAGGTTGCGGAATGTCAGACGGCCGATGCGGCCAAATCCGTTAATGGCTATACGTTTTTTTGCCATGTGTTTGTATGTTTTAAAAATAGAAAATTCAAATAGAGCCGCAAAATTACCCCTTTTCCGCTTTTTACTCATTTTTTTACCATTATTTTTAAAAACTTAATGACATTTGTGCCCGACCATTTCAATCACAAATTATTTATGTTTCAAAACGTACAAAAAGAACTCCAGAAAGAACTGGATGACATCCGCACCGCCGGATTGTATAAAGAAGAGCGCATCATCACCACGCAGCAAGGCCCGATTATTGATACCACTGTACAAAAGCAGGTCCTTAATTTTTGCGCCAACAACTACCTCGGTTTATCCAGCCACCCCGATGTGATCGAAGCCGCCATTGACGCTATCCGTTCACACGGCTACGGCATGTCATCGGTGCGGTTTATTTGCGGCACGCAGGATTTGCACAAAACCCTGGAACGCAAAATAGCCGAATTTCTCGGCACCGAAGATACCATCCTGTACGCGGCGGCTTTTGACGCCAATGGTGGTTTGTTTGAACCCCTGCTGGGTGAACAAGACGCCATCATCAGCGACGAACTCAACCACGCCTCCATTATTGACGGTATTCGCCTGTGCAAAGCCAAACGGTTCCGGTACAAGCACAACGACATGAATTCGTTGGAAGATTGCCTAAAAGAAGCACGCGCGGCTGGTGTGCGGCGCATTTTGATTTTCACCGACGGCGCATTTTCGATGGATGGCACCATTGCGCAGTTGGATAAAATTTGTGATCTGGCGGACCAATACGAAGCAATGGTGGGTATTGACGAATGCCATGCTTCGGGCTTTTTGGGTAAAACCGGCCGCGGCACCCACGAGTACCGCAATGTCATGGGCCGGGTAGATATTATTACCGGCACCCTGGGTAAAGCCCTGGGTGGTGCATTGGGCGGTTTCACCTCGGCGCGGAAGGAAATAGTTGAAATGTTGCGCCAACGCTCACGCCCATACCTGTTTTCCAACACGTTGGCACCTTCCATCGTGGGCGCCAGCATTAAAGTGATGGATTTGTTGAGTTCAAGTACGGTGCTGCGCGATAAATTGGAGCACAATACCCAATGGTTCCGCAAGGCCATGACCGACGCCGGTTTTGATATTATCCCCGGCGATCACCCAATTGTGCCCATTATGTTGTACGATGCGCCACTCGCGCAGCAATTTGCCAAAGAACTACTATCGGAAGGTATTTACGTCATTGGATTCTTTTATCCCGTAGTACCGCAGGGGAAAGCGCGAATTCGCGTGCAATTGTCCGCCGCCCACGAACAGGAACATTTGGAAAAAGCCGTCGCAGCGTTCACCAAAGTAGGTAAATCATTAAACGTCATCCCGTAGGGGCAACCCTCGTGGTTGCCCCGGATGTGCCGTTACCCGCAATTCGTGGTTGCCCCGGATGTGCCGTTACCCGCAATTCGTGGTTGCCCCGGATGTGCCGTTATCCAAAATTATTAATGGGCAGCCACGAGGGCTGCCTATATGGGGATTTTGTAAAATTATTGATGGGCAGCCACGAGGGCTGCCCGTACGGGGATTTCTAAAAAATCATATAAAAATCATGTCCATAAAAAATTTAGCCGGATTGCCGGCCGTAGTCATTGCCGTTGGCAGCCTCAGTTTCCTCGGATTACCCTGGTGGATGACAGCCATTGGCGGGGGAATAGCCGGTATTCTATTCCCATTAAGCGCCGGGGCGGCTTTTGCCACCGGTTTTGCCGCCGGTTTTTTTTTATGGTATGGCGTGGCGGCGTTTTTTAATTTCGCCAACAACAGCGTTTTGGCCGCCAAAATGGGTGAACTGTTCGGCGGCCTGCAAAGTTGGCACCTGCTCACCGGAACCGGTATGTTGGGTGGTTTAATGGCTGGATTGGGGGTTTTAACGGGCGTTTACGGAAAGGCGCTTCTGCAAAAATCCTAAAAACGGTACTCCATCCGAAACCAGCGTTTTTGGCCAAAAGCATAAAAAAAGCCGTCGTTGCGTGCACAAAACACGCAGCGACGGCTCTTTTTTTATCCTTATTTGACTTTATTTCAACCAAGGTAAGTCATTCACTTTGCGACCACAAAGCAAACCCAAACGCACGCCTTCTTCGCAGTCCATGCGAAAATGCACGCCCAACGGAATGCGCGATATGGCGTTTTCGTTGGCCATTTCGTAAAATGAACTAAACGGACGCGGCGTACCTATAAACTCGGCGCGACCGAGGTGGCATTTGTCCACCATCGCGTAATTGTACCCAAAAATGGACGACAACACTTCCGCCGCCGCCGCACCCATCGTTGAGTGCCCCGAAGGATAGGCCGGGAATGAAGGCGAAATACCCGTGGTACCCGTCAGAGGGTTATTCAAAGCCGGTTCAAAATTGGGGTCAATCTCCCGTTGGATATACGTTTCCGGCCGTTCAATGTTGTAATGGTATTTGGAGTGCCAACAAGCCACCGCCGCATCATTCATGGCCATACCGGCTTTTGCGTTGGACACAATGGCCGTTTCCAAACTGGTATTTTCCAAAGCATACACCTGATTCGCCACCGCAATCCAGCGCGGGCCGGGGCTAAAAGTCAAATCCAAAAGATCATCGCTCCAAAATTCGCCCATCCATTTATCATCGTAAGTAGGGCTGGCAAAACTGCGAGTGTACACTTCCATTGCCTGCACAAACAGCGGCGAACTGGGTGCATCACCGTAAGGCAGCGGGGCGCGACACAATTTATCCGTTTCGGCAATGGCGAACGTGCGCACTTTGCCCCAATACGGAAACATTGGTCGGCCGGGACCGGGAACCGTGGGCGCCCAATCACCGTCTTGTTGGTAAAAATTTTGCCAAACGTAGTTGTTAAACGGCTCCAAAAAAGCATCGTGGCCAAAAGGATCGGTTTTTGACCATTCCCAAACGGCATTAGCCACCGATTGGCCGTACGCAAACGAAATATCCACGCGTTCGCCACCAACCTGAGCCTTGTAAGAAGCCTCCAGTTGGTTATCAGTGTTATCAATCAACGCGAGGTATTGCGGGTCTTGTGTAATAAAAAAGCGGCGCAGCATAAACGAATGCACACCTGATACTACCGCCGGCCAATAATATTGTACCGCCGGGTTTGCCGCCGGGATATTTAATCCGGCGTATTGGTTCGATAAAGTTTGATAGGCTGGCATTCCGCTCACGCAAGCCTCATAAGTTGCCAAACCGATGTACGCCAAAGCACGGGGAGCCGGACCAGGGCGATAACCCACTGCGTGACGTTCGATTTGTAAAAAAACGTCGTTCCAGCGCGACACAGTTGAATGGTCAAAATCGGCAACTGTTTCAACGCTGGCCGGTTGTTCAACCTCATTACAGGCCGTTGTGAAAAGCCCACCTAAAACCAGTATAACTAAAAGGGTAAAATAATTTTTTTGCATTGTAAAATGTTAAGTGCATGAGACTAAGTGGATTAAAAATGCGTCAGTTATGGGTAAAAACAGCGCAAAACTAAAGCGATTCACTCAATCCCAAATTGATTTTTTCAAAGTTATTTTGGCAAAATAAATAGCAAAAACAGTGCCAAACACAAGTACTTTTCTATAAAATACGCAACTTTGCGGCAGAGTAACCAGAATACACAGCCAAACAGTGTATTTTCTCTTTTTTAGCATTTATGCAAGAAAATAAACCAGATCAACCGGAAGTAACCGACCCCAACCCGCCCGGTACCGCTACCCTCACCCGCTGGCGGCTGATGTTGGGTGGTGGCGAGGCCGATGGCACCAGTGAACAACTGTCGGGTAAAGACGGCGAAATAGACGCCGCCCTCGATGCCTTATACGAATACGAGCGGCGGCGGCGGTTCAGTTACAGCGGTGCCGAAGGCGGTGGCGGACGCTCTACTCCGGCTATTGCCCGTTGGCTGGGCGATATTCGCAAATATTTCCCTGGTTCGGTGGTCGAAATCATGCAAAAAGACGCCATGAAACGACCCACGCTCCGCCAAAAAATGCTGCTCGAACCCGAAATTCTCGAATCGGCCATCCCGGATGTACAACTGGTAGCGACCCTGCTCGAACTCAAACACCTCATGCCCGAACAAACCCGCGAAACGGGCCGAAAAGTGGTACAAAAGGTGGTGGACGAACTCATGGAACGGATAAAAACGAAATTTGAACAGGCCGTTTCCGGCGCTTTACACCGGCAAGCCCGCAAACGAAATCCACGTTTTAACGAAATTGACTGGAATACCACCATCAAAAAAAACCTGAAACACTACCAGCCCCAATACAAAACCATTATTCCGGAGGTAAAAATTGGGTACGGCCGCAAAAACCGAAAAGCCATAAAAGATATTATCCTGTGCCTCGATCAAAGCGGCTCCATGGGTACCTCGGTGGTATATTCCGGGATATTTGGCGCAGTACTGGCCTCGCTGCCGGGTGTACGCACGCGTTTGGTGGCCTTTGACACCGAAATTGCCGATTTAAGCGTTCACCTGAGCGATCCGGTGGATTTATTGTTTGGGGTACAATTGGGCGGCGGTACCGACATTAATAACGCTTTATGTTATTGTCAATCGCTCATTACTCAACCTTCCGAAACAATTTTGGTTGTACTCAGCGATTTGTTTGAAGGTGGTGATTCGGGAGGTATGCGCGAACGTTGTATGCAGTTGAGTGAATCAGGGGTTCAAGTAGTGGTTTTGTTGGCGTTGAGCGACGATGGTTCACCGGCCTATGACCGCGAAAACGCCCGTTTTTTGGCCGAAATCAATATTCCCGTTTTTGCCTGCACCCCCGATATTTTCCCCGATTTAATGGCCGCTGCCATCGAGCAACGCGACCTGAAACAATGGGCCGGTGAACAAAATATTGTACTAAAATCATGAAATCACTGATACTTGGCACGGCTCAATGGGGCTGGAGCATTTCCCGCGAAACGGCGTTTTTATTGTTGGACGAATGGTTAAAAGCCGGTTATTCGGAGGTGGACGCCGCCACCAACTACCCCATCAACCAAAACCCGGCCGACTTCCGGGCCGCCGAAAAAATACTGGCCGAATATTGCCAGGCCCACGGCCTCTCCAACCAGTTAAAAATTATTGTAAAAGTGGGCAGCATGGATAATATGCGTAGCCCCGAACACAATTTATCACCGTCGTTTTTGATGATGATGACCGACGAATACCGCCGGATTTGGGGCCAAAACCTGCACGGTATTATGCTGCATTGGGACAACCGCGACGACCACGAAGCCGTTGAACAAACGCTTCAAACGCTGTTCACACTTCAAGCGGAAGGCATACAACCGGGGCTTTCGGGCATTAAACACCCGCAGGTGCACGCTGATATCAACGAGCAGTTAAAAATGAATTTTTCCATCGAGGTAAAACACAATATCTTCACGAGTGACCTCGGCCGATACAAACCATTTACCGAAAAAAGCATCGGAAAACACCGGTTTTTGGCCTATGGATTGAGCGCTGGCGGCTTAAAATTTGGCCAATTCACCCAAAACAACGGCACGTTTGAACTGCGGGGCGGTGACCGCAGTGCGTTTGAGCCACGATTGGCTCAGGTAGAAGCCCTGTTGCCCGATCTTAATTTGGCTTTTGTGCGCCCACCCATTGTGACCATGCAGCAGTTGGGCATGATTTACGCTTTAGGGCACCCGCAAATTGGCGGGGCTATTATCGGGCCGCGTTCGCTGCCGCAATTACGGGAGGCCATCGAATGGCACCTTAACACGGATATATTTGACTATCAGGACGTTATAAAGGTTTTATCCAAACCATTTTAGTGTGCGGAATGCCATCTTCCAGATATTCTTCGCCGGTAGAAGCAAAACCCAAACTTCCGTAAAATCGCAACAAATAAGTCTGCGCCCCAATTTTTATGGGTTCGTCGTTGAACAGGTGACGGCACAATTCGATACTTTTTTCCATCAATTGTTTACCCACGCCCAGCCCACGCACTTTTGATGAATTTACGACCCGCCCAATGGAAGCATACTCGGGGTACGACAAACCCTTGGGCAACAAACGCGTGCAAGCCACCAGGGTACCAGCTTCGTCGCGCACCATCAAATGGTACGAATGGAGGTCTTTGCCATCGGTGTCGAGGTACGGACAATTTTGCTCCACCACAAAAACCTCTTGGCGCAAAGCCAGCATATCGTACAATTCGTACGGGGTTAGTTCGTGAAAAGGCACACAAGTAAAGTTGAGTTGCATACTTTGAAATTTAGGCGGCAAATGTAGCGTAATTATCAAAAATCTATCGGTTCAGACCTTTTGTGGCGCATACATTTATCAAAAAAATGTGCGACCTTTGCCACTCTTTTTTTCAAATCATATTTATCATAAAAAACCCACCGATTTATGACACGAGCACTAATCATCGAAGATGAGCCAGAAAGCGTAGAAAACCTGCGCGGCCTGCTGAAAACATATTGTCCTGATGTCGAAGTTGTAGCCACCGGCGGCTCCAACGCTGATTTGTTAAAACTTGCCGCCGAAGACAGTGGAAATCAATTTGACGTGGCATTTTTGGATGTGATGTTGCCCGATGGTTTGATTTTTCAGGGTTTGAACCAATTGGATGAAATTCCGTTTGAGATAATATTCGTCACGGCATTTGACAAATACGCCCTCACGGCGTTTGATTTTTCGGCCCTCGATTACGTGTTAAAACCCATTGACCCCATGGATTTGCAACGCGCCGTAAGCCGCATCAGCATTAGCAGCAAAAACGGCCGCAACACCAAAGAACGGTTGGAGGTACTGCAACAAAACTACCCGTCGGTAAGCACCAATGCTTTTGAAAAAATCGGTATTTCGGCCATGGAAGGTATTCACTTTGTGCGCCTGACCGATATTGTTCGTTTGGAAGCCGAGGACAATTACACGCATTTTTTTGTGAACGGTGGCGAAAAAATTACCACCGCCAAAACCATCAAAACGTACGAAGATGCTTTGGCCAAATTCAACTTTTTGCGCGTTCACAAAAAGAACATTGTCAACATGAACTACATGAAGAAATTTTCTAAAGACGAGGGTTTCCTCGAATTGGAAAATTCCGAAAAAGTGGAAGTTTCCCGCCGCAAACGCCCGGTCATTATGGATGCCATGCGCCGGATGTACGGAGAACTGTAAGTAGGGCCAAACCCCGTTCGGCCCGCGTCAGACGGGGTTTGGTACTTTGTCACGCCCTAAAATAAATTGATAAAAACGAAGCCTTTGAGTCGGCGTTTTTTTTGTAAAAATTGTAAAAACTTAGCCAGCGGTTTCGGCCAAAAAAGGTCAGATTTTACCCAGCCTTCGCCGTTTTTTTCGTCCGATGCGCCGCATCGAACTCAAAAAAGCGGCTTGTCTGACCAAAATCTGCCTGCTTTTTTGACTCGAAACCGCTGGCTAAGTTTTTACTAAAAATTAAAATCAGCAAATGAGTTTTTTTAGTAAATTTTTTAACCGCGAGAAAAAAGAAGATTTAGACAAAAGTTTGGAAAAAACCAAAGAAGGTTTTTTTAGCAAAATTTCCCGGGCAGTAGCCGGAAAAAGTACCGTTGACGAAGAAGTTCTGGACGAACTGGAATCGGCTTTGGTTTCGGCGGATGTAGGGATAGAAACAACGGTGAAAATCATTCAACGCATCGAAGCCCGCGTTGCAAAAGACAAATACCTGAATACCAGTGAATTAAACGAAATTTTGCGCACCGAAATCGTGCAAATGATGGCCGAAAACGGCACGGAAGACATTGAAGATTACGATTTTCCGACCGGAACCCGCCCGTACGTACTGTTGGTTATTGGCGTAAATGGCGTTGGGAAAACCACCACAATTGGCAAACTGGCACACCAGTTTAAAAACAAAGGATACAAAGTTGTGCTGGGTGCCGCCGATACCTTCCGCGCCGGTGCCGTGGATCAACTCGGTATTTGGGCCAATCGCGTAGGGTGCGATTTTTACTCCAAAGGAATGAACACCGATCCCGCCGCCGTGGCTTTTGAAACCACCAAATACGCGATGGATAACCAATGCGATATAGCGATTATTGACACGGCCGGTCGTTTGCAAAACAAAACCAGTTTGATGCAGGAATTGGGCAAAATTCACCGTTCCATCGAAAAAAACCTGCCGGGTGCACCACACGAAGTATTGCTGGTATTGGATGCCTCAACGGGCCAAAACGCGTTGGAACAAGCCAAACAATTTACGGCGGTAGCCCCCATTACGGCTTTGGCATTAACCAAATTGGACGGTACGGCGAAAGGTGGTGTTATTTTGGGCATCAGCGATACCTTTAAGATTCCGATCAAATACGTGGGCGTGGGCGAAAGCATTGACAAACTACAAATCTTCAACAAACGCGCGTTTGTGGAGTCCCTGTTTTCTTAGTTTTGTTGAACATCACGGCCGACGGCGCTTTTTTTCACCGATAAAATAACGCCGTCTGTACTTAAAAAATACCCGTCTGCCACTTTCTGTGCAACTGAAACAAAGTAAATGCGTCTGTGTGGCCGAAACGTAGGGTGCAAAGTGTAAACAAAACCGCTGCGCACTCAACCACACCTTCTTGTATGTACAGAATTTTTTGGCTGTTTTTCAGCGCACTTATTTCCGGCCCTTATTTATCGGCCCAAGAAGCAACTTTGGCTTCCAAACGCGTTTATTCCATTCAACGCACCGATGAAAAACTGGTCATTGACGGCAAAATGAACGAGTCCGTATGGGCAAACGCCGCCGTTGCAGAACAGTTTTACCGTTCATGGCCCAATCCGGGAACACCGGCCACTTACCGGACGGAGGTTAAACTGGCGTACGATAACCGCGCTATTTACGTAGCGTTCCAGTGTTATGCGCCGCACCGCGACTCGATTTTAAGCCGGGTAACCAAACGCGACCAATTGGAAAACACCGATTTTGTTGCGGTGATTCTGGATACCTACCGCGATGGCCAAAATGCCGTATCTTTTGGTATTTCACCCGAAAATGTGCAGTTCGATTCCAAATTTTCCATTGCGAATGCCAATCCCAACAACGGTGATGCCGACGGGGAAGATTCCTCTTGGGATGCCGTATGGAAATCGGCGGCCATATTCACCGAACAGGGTTGGTCGGCCGAATTTGAAATTCCGTACAGCGCCGTTCGTTTTCCCAAAAAAGAAGTGCAGGAATGGGGCATCAACCTGTACCGGCGCGTAGCCCGAAACGGGGAAACTTATTGCTGGAACGAAATCAAAGCCAATATCAATGGTTCCCTCAATCAAATGGGCATTATGCAGGGAATTCAAGGCATCAAAGCGCCCTTGCGGCTGAGTGCTACCCCTTTTGTGGCGGGTTACGCCAATCATTTGTACAATCAGCCCGGCCAGTCGTACAGCACTCCTTATTCCATTGGTATGGATGTTAAATACGGCATCAACGAGGCTTTTACGCTGGATGCTACGCTGGTTCCCGATTTTGGCCAGGTGCGGTCGGATCAAAACGTACTGAATTTATCGCCGTTTGAGATCAGATTTCGGGAAAATCGGCCTTTTTTTACCGAAGGAACGGAGTTATTTAACAAAGGAGGTTTGTTTTATTCCCGTCGCGTGGGCGGGTTACCGGTTGGTTACTGGGACGTGTACGACCAACAGGGCGACAACGAAACCGTGGTATCGAACCAAAGCAACTCGCTGTTGCTCAACGCTACCAAAATTAGTGGGCGCACCAATAGTGGGCTGGGAATCGGGTTGTTCAACGCCGTAGAAGCCCCTTCGCACGCGGTGATTCGCAACGATGCGACCAACGAAACCCGTGAAGTGGAAACCTCGTCGTTTGTCAATAAAAACATCATTGTTTTTGACCAAAACCTTAAAAATAACTCGTCTATTGCCCTGATTAATACCAACACAACGCGTTTTGGCAACTACCGCGATGGCAACGTAACGGGTTTGGTGTACAATTTAAAAACGCCCAAACAAAACTACGGCGTCAACGGGAAATTTGCGATGAGTAACCGCTATAACAAGTCGGTGATTGACCGGG
>JAAFJN010000020.1:35618-84883 GCA_013298845.1 Chitinophagales bacterium | reverse complement strand
ACCTTCCTGATTACGGTCTTGCCAGGGGCGTTGTTGATATCCGCCGCCACCTTCCTGGTTACGGTCTTGCCAAGGGCGTTGCTGATAGCCGCCAGCCTGATTACGGTCCTGCCAGCCTGTGCGTTGTTCGGTATCGCTTCCAGCACGGTAATCATTATCCTGGCCCTGAAAAGAGGTGGACTGCTGGTCATTCGAATCTTCCCGCTCTTGCAACGGGGAATCAATGTCCGTTTTTGTAACTCTTGGACGACGTTTTTTCTCTTCCATGTAATTTAATTAATAAAAATGATGGGGAAATGAGTGAACAAATATTTAGTAAAAAATTTAATTTTAAGCATTTATACGCCAAAATGGCGTTCATATACTGGTTAATGTCTTTTTTTAGTTTCAACTGGTAGCCATTTTGATTGTTTCGGTATGTTTGTACTTTTGCAGCACAGGGCATGTCAACAAACCGGATTGGTATCAGGAACGCAATTGACGTCAAAAAAATTTTAAAGATCGGGTAAAAAAAACTTTAAAATTCAGGGATTTTCACGGCAAAAGTAAGGCCTTTCATTTAAAAAAAATACTTTTACCCCGAACTTTGAAAAAAAATGTCGAAAAAAGGTTCGTCTGGCTTCGACAAGTCATTCACTTCAATCATTTTTACAGTGAAAACAAAAATACAGCACTTCTTTTTTGCCTCATTGGCGGTAACCGTCGCTACCTGCACCCCAATCGACGAAGGTGGAACCATCCCGATTTCCACCGAAATATGCATTGAGGCGCGCCACCACGATGTTCCGCACCCCGAACTCAATATTTTCCTCAAATACAACGTAGATACTTTTCCCGGTTATTACAATGAAGCCTCCTGGTACGATACAATGCTGGTCACCGACGCGGCGGGCCGGGCCTGTGTGGGTCCCGTTCCTCCGGGTAAACACTGGATTATCGGTTTAGGTTTTGACGAACACGCCCAACAACTTTTACCCGTGTTTGGTCGGTTACCGGTGGTGGTTGATCTTGAAAAGAAACCCAAGATTGACACCATTTTGTACCTTTACGAATAAACTTTGGCGGGAACCGTTCCTGATTGTACATTTGCGCCCCCAAATTCCACCTCACTCAAGGGATTTTTTAATTTAATGGCTAAAAAGCATTTTGTATTAGAGGCTGTTCCGTTTCATGGTATGGCCGACCGCGGTAAAGGCGTAGGGCGCACTTCCGATGGCATCGTGGTGTTTGCCGAAGGCGTTGTGCCGGGAGATATTGCCGATATTTTTGTGCAGAAAAAAAAGGGCGGCTTTATCGAAGGTCGCCTCGAACGGCTCGTTACCCCTTCGCCCCACCGACTGGAGGCTTTTTGCCAACATTTTTCCGTGTGTGGCGGCTGCAAATGGCAAAATCTCGATTATCAGGTGCAGTTACAACACAAACACCAGGCCGTAGTGGATGCTTTTGACCGCATTGCCAAAGTGCCCGTGGGCGAAATGCAACCCATTTTGGGGTCGCCCGAAACCACTTTTTACCGCAACAAACTCGAATTTGGCTTCTCCAACAAACGTTGGTTACTCGAAGAAGAACTCCATACCGGTATTGTGGCCGGTGGCGGCCTCGGTTTTCACCGCGCCGGTGCATTTGATAAGGTAGTGGACATTGAAAAATGTTGGCTCCAACCCGACCCTTCCAATGCCGTGCGCAACAAAGCCAAAGAAATCGCCCTCGAACAAGGGCTGGAATTTTACGATACCCGCCACCACCGGGGATTTTTGCGCAACCTGATGGTGCGCACGACGACCATTGGCGAGGTGATGCTGTTGTTTAGTTTTGCCCGCCCCGAACAGGAAGCCATTGAAGCCTACCTGAGCGCCATTCAGGCGGCATTCCCCGAAGTGACGACCATTGTATATTGTGTCAATCAAAAACTAAACGACACGGTTTTTGACCAGGAAATGATTATTTGGCACGGAAAAGGGTTTGTGATTGAGCAATTGGGCAATTTAAAATACAAAATTGGCCCCAAATCATTTTTTCAAACCAACTCCCGCCAAGCCAAAAACCTGTACGATACTGTGGTTGAATTTGCCGGACTCACCGGTACCGAGCGCGTGTACGACCTGTACACAGGGGCCGGAAGCATCGCCCTCTACGTGGCCCAGGCCTGTAAAGAAGTCATCGGGATTGAAGAAATTCCGGAGGCAGTGGCCGATGCCGAAGAAAACCGCGCCCTCAACGGCATTACTAACGCCATTTTTTACGCCGGAGACGTGAAAAACGTACTTTCGCCCGAATTTGCCGCCAAACACGGCAAACCAGATATCGTTATTACTGATCCCCCACGCGCCGGTATGCACGAAAACGCCGTTCAATTCCTGCTCGAACTGGCCGCCCCCAAAATCGTTTACGTCAGTTGTAACCCCGCTACTCAAGCCCGTGACCTCCAATTACTCGATGCCAAATACCAAGTGGACAAAGTGCGCCCGGTTGACATGTTCCCTCATACCCACCACATTGAGAATGTCGCCGTTTTATCGTTAAAACAACACTAATCAAATTATTTTATGCGAGACATCATTGACTTAATAGGCCGAATATTTTTATCCACCATTTTTATTTTTGAGGCCGTAGATTCTATCCTGTATTTCGACAAAAACCTCAATTCCATGCGCGAATACGGGTTCAACGACAACCTCGAGACCTACCTGTACGCCTCCATTTTTCTGTTGGTTGCCGGTGGTTTAATGGTGCTGTTTGGTTACCGTTCCACTTTGGGCAGCATTTTACTATTGTGCTATTGGATTCCGGTGACGTTGGTTATTCACGATTTTTGGAACGCGCCCAAAGACCAATTGCGCATCGAAAGTATTTTGTTTATGAAAGATATCGCCATTATCGGCGGCCTGCTCATGTTAATGGGTAAAGGTAGTGGCCGATACAGCGTTAAACGGCTATTGGCCACTACCCGGGTAAGGTCATTTATGTAAGTGTTATTTTTTCTTTTGGGCAAAAAGCCAATCCAACACCGCCGGATTGTAATACGTGGCATCCCAAATATTATGGTAGAGGGTCGAATACTCGGTGTATTTTACTTTGCCCCCGGCTTTTTTGAGCGCCGCGACCATTCTTTGCGACTGAATGGGGAACACCGCATCGTCGAGGCGACCGTGAAACACCCAAATCGGGATATTTTTCATGCGCTCGGCGTATCGCGGATCACCGCCGCCGCACAAAGGCATACCCGCCGCAAACAAATCGGGGCGGCGGGTCAACAGGTCAAAAGTACCGTAACCACCCATGCTCAAACCCGTGATATACACCCGTTTGGGGTCAATATTGGGGTTTTCGCGCAGCATTTTTTCAATTAATTCAATCAACAAACGCTGCATGGTGGCGGGTGTAGCGAGGTATTCCGGCTCAAATTTGTCGTTTAAACCGCCCCAGTGCATGTCTTTGGGGCAATTGGGCGCCAGCATATAACAGGGATGGCGCTCGCGGATATCCTGTTCACAAAAGGTGTACACGCCATTTTTCATGTGGTCGTGGTTGGTCGCGCCGCGTTCGCCGGAGCCGTGCAAAAACACCACCAAAGGGTATTGTTTACTGCCGTCCAATTTTTGTTTCCAGGGTTCCAGTAAGTTGTAAGGCAGTGAATTGCCGTCTTTATCGGTGTACGCTTCCCTTTTGGTAAAACTATGTTGGTCCAAAGGCACGTCGTAGTTGATTTTTGCCTTTTCGCCGTCGGCAAACGCAATACCTTTAAATAACTTTTGGCTATCCACCTGATCCAGCCAGCCGCCTTTAAAACCGGCGCGTTGCAAACCTTTGACAATGTACGGATTGCGTTTCATCAAATCCCAGATCAAGCCCGTACGGTAATTTTCCAACATTAGCACAATGGGGCCTTGGTCGATGCCGAGGTAATCTTTATCCACCCAAAACGGATACCCTTTTTGGGCTTTGGGCGAAGTGCCAATATCGGTAAATGTTTCGTTGTAACCGTCGAAAAAACCGTAGGGGCCAACGGGCCAGCGCTCCCACATGGCCTGCGCGGCGGGCATGCACACTTCGGGTGCGAACGGCATGGACGCAATGGCCGCCGTGGGCGCAATGGTGCCGTCGTCTTCGTTGTAATCTACCGACATCCCGCGAGCGGCGTAACCGGGGCAAAAAATCCTTTTCCCGTTGTGGTCCAGATAAGCATCGGGGCCGTCACCGGCGGTTAAACCCCAGATATTTTCGCCGTAACCCGTAAATTTCGCCGGATTTTCGATGGCGTAACTGCGCTGCGCCAACGTAGCCCGGCGGCTGTTTTCAAAATAATCAATGCCCATTTTGCGCATATAATCGTCCTGAATCCCGCGAAAATCAATCCAGCAATGGCTGTACTGGTGCCCAAACAGCGGACCAAAATTCACCATATCCTGCCCCTGAAACGTAGCGCGGTAATAGGGTTCACACCACGAATCCCAACCATCGGCGGGAATGGGGTGCGTGGGCGAACCCAGCGCCATAATGACCAACACCATTGCCTCGTTGTACCCACGCCAATCAGCGCAAAGGAACCCGCGTTCGGGGAACCAACCCATGCTCATGCGCTGGTGTTCGTTCATGTACCAGTCAAATTCTACGCGGCGGAACAGGAAATCGGCGGTGCTGCGAATTTCGTTTTCCACGGCATTATCGCCGTCAAAATAGGTCATTACCGACAAAATTCCGGCCATGAGCAAACCCGTGTCAATGCTCGACAATTCCACATTTTTGAACCGCAGGGCCGTTTGGGTTTCCAAAAAGTGATAAAACCAGCCTCTGTAACCCGCCGCGCCCGATTTTTGGTCGCCTTGGGGCAGGTTTTTGAGGGTGCGCAAAGTATTGAGCACCCGTTCGGCGGCCTGTTGGCGGGTAACCCATTGGCGTTCGGCCCCAACCAAATACGCCGAAAGGCCAAATCCCGTGGCGGCAATGCTCGAAAAATCATCGGTGGGATAACGATCCGGCACCTGAAAATTGGTGGGATGCGCCAGTTCCCAAAAAAATAAAAAATGGCGTTTTTGTAATTCGTCAAGGGTAAAAGGTGGGTTGTATTTATTGGAACCCGAACCAGTCGCCGATTGGTTTTGCGCCGTAAAAGCAAGGCCGCAAAAAACCAACATAAGGGCAAATTTAATCATTTTCATACAAATATAGTACTGCTAATAAGATAAATAACAACGTATTGTCGAGGGCAAAAACCGCCGTTTAGGAAACGCGGACGCCATTTTCGACCGGGCGGTCGGGTTGGAGCAACACCACGCCATTGGGCGTTTCGAGGCCCAATACCAATACTTCAGAGATAAAATTGGCAATTTGGCGGGGCGGAAAATTCACCACGGCCAATACCTGACGGCCCACCAAATTTTCGGCGGCGTACAACTGCACAATTTGGGCGCTGCTGCGTTTTATACCCAAATCCGGACCAAAGTCAATGGTCAGTTTCCAGGCAGGTTTTCGGGCTTTAGGAAAAGGTTCCACGGCGACAATAGTGCCGGAGCGAATATCCGTTTCAAAAAAACTTTCTACCGAAGACATAGATATTTGTCCAATTTTTATTTTTATAACAAAAAATTTACCCTGATTTTCAAACGAATGGGCCATTTGGGTTAAATGCCCGACTTAGGCGGCACAAATTTTCAAAAAAATAATCAGAAAAATGATTTTCGTTCGCAAAAAACTGCATAGTTTAGCGGCATTAATTAACTTAGTACTACTTACCGTCAAGAAATTACACGGGTGACGATACCCCGGTATTATCGTATAAAATGCACCGGATAACGCGTTAACCGTACTATTTTCACATCAAAACAAAACGTAACTTTAACATGGCAGAATTTGACAATTATCTCCCCTGTGAGCAATATGCCGCCGCCGCAGACAGCGAAAAGTATCCCCGGTTCAAAACCTGGCTGGATGAAACTGCCGGAGCCTGGTATTTTGCCGCCGTAACTAACCGGGGCCGTGTTGTATTGCGCTCCGAAGCGTACACCACCGAGGCAGCCCGCGACAACGGGATTGAATCGGTTAACCGAAACCGCGATATTCAGGAACGATACAGCGTTGTGCAGGAATCCGATGGCCATTGGTACATCATTCTAAAAGCGGGTAACCACCAGGAAATTGCCCGTTCCTGCCCATTCGATTCCGAAGCCGCCGCCCAGGCCGACATTGCGCTGTGCGCCAGCGACGCCGTGGAAACCGCCGCCGTCATTGAAGATTATCTGCCGTGCGAAGCCTATGGGGGCCATTCCGCCGCCGAAAAATACCCCGGTTTCACCACTTTTAGCGAAGAAGGACAACACTATTTTGCGCTCACCGGCCGAAAAGGCAAAGTGTTGCTGCGTTCCGAAGCCTACAAATCGGAGGCTTCGCGCGATAATGGCATCGAATCGGTGCTGCGCAACCGCGACATAGAAGAGCGGTACAGCGTAGTACAAGACGAAGCCGACGGCCTTTGGTACGTTAGCCTGAAAGCCGGGAACCACCAGGAAATTGCCCGTTCCTGCGGCCACGACACCGAAGCCGCCGCCCGGGCTATTATTGCCGCCAGCCATTCCACCGCCGCCGTGACCATTGAAGATTACCTCGAATGCGCCGCTTACGAAGGGCACACGGCTTCGGATAAGCACCCCGGCTACACCACTTTTACCAACGAAGAAGACGGACAACATTATTTTGCCCTATTGGACGGAGCCGGAAACGTTATGCTCCGTTCCGAAGGCTACAAATCCACCTCGGCGCGGGACAATGGCATCGAATCCGTGGAACGCAACCGCGATCTGGAAGAACGGTACTCCATTGCCCAGGACGAAAACGACGGCCAATGGTACATCAGTTTGAAAGCGGGTAACCACCAGGAAATTGCCCGTTCCTGCGGTTTTGAAAGTGAAGCCGCCGCCGCCGCGATACTGGCGCGCAGTTTTGCCAAACCCACCATGCAGGTAAAAGAAGATTACCTCACCTGCAATGCGTACGCCGGGCAACCCGCCTCCGAAAAACATCCCGGTTTCAGCACGTTTGTTAACCCTGAAGACGGGCAGCACTATTTTGCGATGGTGGACGGCCACGGGGGCGTTATTTTGCGTTCGGAAGGTTACACTTCGGCCGCATCCCGCGACAACGGCATCGAATCGGTATTGAAAAACCGCGACATTGAAGAACGGTACAACATTTCGCAAGACGAAAACGACGGTCTCTGGTACGTTGCCCTCAAAGCGGGTAATCACCAGGAAATTGCGCGCTCCTGCGGTTTTGCCGACAAAGCCGCCGCCGACGGGCATTTGTTGCATTGTTACAGCCGCGAAGCCCTCGAAAAAATTGCCACCGGGGCGGGCGAAATCATCGAAGATTATTTGCCCTGCAAAGCCTACGAAGGGCATCCGGCCTCGACGTTTAAAGGATTTACCATTTTCCAGGACCCCAAAACGGGTCTGCATTATTTCGCCATGCTCGACGATGAGGGCAACGTCGCCCTCAAATCGGAAGGTTATAAAGACCCAACCCGCCGCGACAACGGCATTGAATCGGTGATTCGCAACCGAGGCATTAAAGACCACTGGCGCGAAGTGGAAGACGAACACGGCCACTACATGAGCCTGCGCGCGGTCAACCACCAGGAAATTGCGCGTTCTTGCCACATTAAAGATAAAGCCGCCATGTTAGCCTGGTTTTTGCCGTTCCTCGGAGCCCACGGGGGCTGGGGCGACGACGCTGAACCGGAAGAAGTAGTTCCGGTGGCACCACTGGCCCCGGCCACAAAAGTGGTCAATACCGGGGCCAAAGCCGTACCAGCCGCCGCACCCGAAGCCTTCACGACCGCCAAAGACGCGGCTCCCATTGCAACTACCAGCGGAAACGACTGGTGGAAATGGTTATTGGGTCTGTTGTTGCTCGGTTTGCTCGCCTGGTTACTGATGCGCGGCTGCGATGGCTGCGGAGCCAAACCCGCTACCACAAGTTCAACAGTGGGCACCGCCGCTACCGATACTTTGGGTAAAAACGGAGCCAATCTCTCGGCGAATAGCGGCGCAAACACAGGCGTTAATGGTGCCGCCAACGGAGGCAGCACAACCACTACCGCCAATGAAGCCAAACCCGCTACCCCGGCCGCTTCGGCCATGACCTGCAACTGCGACGCGCAAACCGATCCGGTATTCCGTCCGGGCAAAGGCACGCCACAGTCACTGCACCGCCTCGGTACAAACCCCGAATTTGGCAACTCTCACGGCCTGTCTCCCGCCGAGTTTTACACCAAACTTGCGTCGCGCAGTTCGTCCAACGCCGTGGACAAACGTTTCCTCGACCGGATGTTTAAAGCGATGGGTTATAAAAATGGCTTCGCCGACGCGAAACCGGAAATGTTCAGCGCGGTGGAATTACCCGCCGGCACCGTGGGCAATATCGGTTACAGCAAAGCGCACAAAACGCTCTACGCCCGCCTCGATACGCAAGGTGACGACCTGAAAGCGTTCCACATCAAAGCGGCCAACGGTTGCGACCTGCATTTTATGAAAACCTGCGGCAACCACTTCTTTTTTTGTGGGAAGTAAGGGTTAGGAAGGGTTGAATTGGTTGAATTAGTTTTGCCCGTTGTAGGGCGTTCGTTTTTTTGTTGCTTGTTGTAGGGCGTTCGTTTTTTTGTTTTTGGAATACATTTTTGAAGATTGGGAATAGTACGCCATCGCATTCATTTGCGGTGGCGTTTTTTTGTGCAAAAATTACCAACAAAATGTTAGTCGAAAAATGACATAAAAGTCAACACAAAAAATAAAAAACATTTTGTGTTTCAAAAAAGAGGCCCTACCTTTGTGCTATGAATTTATGTCCTAAATGCACAGTTGAGGTTCTACCAGGGGCAAAGTTTTGTCATCGCTGCGGCGATAAAATTGTCGAACGCTCCAAATCTTGCCCCGCCTGCAAGGGTGATAACCCGTTGAGTTCGGTTTTTTGTCACCATTGCGGTTTTCATTTTGAAGGTGCCAAGGCCCGTCCTTACGCACCGCGTTACGTTATTGATTTTCAACAAGCCGATTTGACCGATCAGGTGCGGGCGCAATTTTTTGCCAGTTTGCGCCAGCGGGTGGAAGAGGAACACGATATTGTGCGGTATGGCGATTACGTGGAGCGATTTTACCAATCGGCGTTTAAGGAAGTGTATCAGGTGCGTTCGGTGCAAATTTCGCGGGATATTGCCACACATTACCAACGATTTGGCGAAAACGGGTTAGAGGAAATTGACCAAAAATTGTACCGCTCGTTTGAGGGGCTATTGGACTATTTTATTATTCAATTCTGCCCCGATTTGCACGGTTTTGTGCTGCCGGAGACCATTTTACGGCACGAACAGGCCCGTCCGGGTAAGACGGACCTAAAAGCCATGATTGCCGATTATTTGGATTTTGACAAGGAAGAAGAAACGGTGTACAGTAATTTTGTCACCATGCCCGCCGATTACCTCGTGAATGCGTGCAAAAGTTTTTTGTTTGCCCAACGCCGCGAAAAGGTGTATTTTATCCTTGATTTGTCCATCAAGGGCAATTGCAAGGAAGGGTTTGCCATGACCGATAAGGGGCTGTATTGGAAAATGCCGTTTGAAAAGGCCAAAGCCGTGCAGTACCCCGACATTCACACCGTGGTAAAGGAAAAGGATTGGATTTTGGTCAACCAGCAGTTTTTTACGGCCAATGCACGGCTGAACCTCAAGTTGTGCAAACTCCTGAAAAAACTTAAAGGATGGAAAGAGCCGGAATTAGCGGCCCAATAGCGCGGCGTTTTATTTGTAATTCAGCACCGTGAGGTTGTGCAGTTTCCACGTGCCGTTTACTTTTTGCATGGTGCGCACTTCGTGGCTGCGTTGAACGGAATTATACTCATGGTGGGTGACTGTTTGTTGGCAATAAACGTTGGCCATATCGCCCACAACAGTAATGATATAGTTCTCTTTGAGGACGGTCATTTTTTCCTGCGGTGCCAGTTCACTGTTGGCCAGCATGTCTTCCTGCCGCAACACTCTGGGTTCTCTTTCCTCGTCGTTGACCAAAATAAAGGTTTTTTCGTCCAAAACCCAGTGTTTTTTGGCCACTTCGGAAAAAGGCATTTGGGTGAAATCGAGGGTTTCCTGCTCAATTACCTGAATAATGGCTTTTTCGTCTTCGGTAGTTTGTGCTTTCAAGGTGACATTTAATGCCAACAGTAGTAACAGTGTAAGGTTCGTTTTTAACATGGTAGATGTGTAAATTAATACTTCACGCCCGACGAAGTATGGATTTTCCATTCGCCCCCAACCTTTTCCATGTTCCGCACTTCGTGGCTTCTGATAATTATACCCTCGGCTTCCAACTTGACCAATTGATGGTGATACACGGTGGCGTTGTTACCCGACAGGAATACTTTAAACTCCGTTTTTTCCACTTTAGTTTTTTCGTGGGGCATTATTTCCGTTTGCGACAAAATTTGCTCCATTTTGAGGATGCTGCAGGAACCATCGGGGTCAATGGTGCAAATAAAGGTTTTTTCGTCCAAAATCCAATATTTTTGGGCGACATCGGCAAAAGGCATTTTGGTAAAATCTTCCGTTTCCTGCTGAATTACTTGTAAAATTGCCTTTTCATCGGGGCTGTTTTGAGCCAATAAAAAAGCGGAAACCGCCATAAAAACGACGGTCGCGATGTATTTTTTGTTCATAAAATTTAGATACAATTTTGGTTATTTACAAAAAACACAGCGGGAAGGGCCGCAAATTTCAAGATAATTCCCGGATAAGGGGCCGTTTTACAACAAAAAATAATGGCCCGCTGAAATATTTTATTTAATTTCCTTTAACAATGCGCTCGAATTTTTGCGGAATATCTTCTACCTTTGCCCATTAATACTTATGATTGATTATTTGAGGTAATGAAAATATCGTTGAATTGGTTGCGAGATTTTCTCGTTTTACATAATACCCCCACTGAAATCGCTGATATATTGACATCTTTGGGCTTGGAAGTTGAAGGTTTTGAGGAAGTAAAAACATCTCCGGCAGATTTGGATAAAGTAGTAACCGGTTTGGTTACCGCTTGCGAACCCATCCCGGATACCGACCATCTTTCCGCAACCCAGGTGGAAGTCAGCGACCCGGCTCACCCCGGTCAAACGCGTACATTATCCATTGTATGCGGTGCTCCCAATGTGGCGGCAGGCCAAAAAGTATTCGTGGCCCTGCCCGGTGCTCATGTCTTTTCCAAAGACGGCACCCTGTTCACCATTGCGGAACGAAAAGTGCGTGGCGTTGCCTCCCAAGGCATGATTTGCGCCGAAGATGAATTGGGCCTCGGTCACGATCACTCCGGCATCATGGTATTGCCACCCGCGATTCCGTTGGGCATCACGGCCGCCGAACACTTTAATATTTCCAGTGACATCGTTTTTGAAGTGGGCCTTACGCCCAACCGCGCCGACGCGACTAACCACCTCGGGGTGGCGCGCGACCTGTTGGCCTACATGCGCCACCACAATAACCCCCATTACAGTTTCAAAACACCCAATGTTTCCGGCTTTTCGGCGGGAAACCAGTCCTCCCCGCTTACCATTAAGGTAGAAAAACCGGAGGCTTGTCCGCGTTATTCCGGCGTGTGTATTTCCGGCGTCCAGGTAAAAGAAAGCCCCGATTGGTTAAAAAACCGCTTGTTGGCCGTGGGTATTCGCCCCATCAACAACATTGTGGATGTGACCAACTACGTGCGCGCCGAATTGGGTCAACCCTTACACGCGTTCGACCGGGCCGCCATTGCCGGTAACACCGTTTTGGTAAAAACCCTGCCGGAAGGCACGCCCTTCCAAACCCTGGACGAAGTAGAGCGCAAACTTTTCGCCGACGATCTGATGATTTGCGACGGAAATAGCACCCCGATGTGCATTGGCGGGGTATTTGGCGGCGCAAAAAGTGGCGTAAAAGACAGCACTACGGCCATTTTTCTGGAAAGTGCTTGTTTCAACCCGCGTTCCATCCGCCGTTCCATGCTCAAACACAACCTGCGCACCGACGCGGCCTGGGCGTTTGAAAAAGGCGTGGATCCCAACGGCTCCGTGTACGCGTTGCAACGTGCGGCACTGCTGATTCTGGACCTCGCCGGTGGCAGCATTGATGGGCCGGTGACCGATTTGTACCCGGAACACGTGCGTCCGGCGCAAATTCCGGCGCAATACAGCCGCATTAACATGCTGATTGGCGAGCAATTGCCCAAAGAAACCGTTCAAAACATCCTTCAGGCGCTGAATATCGGCCTGGAAGATGCGACCGATACCGGCTTTACCGCCATTATTCCCACCAACAAACCTGACGTTACCCGCGAAGCGGATTTGGTGGAAGAAATTTTGCGCGTGTACGGCCTTGATACCGTTCCCATGCCGAACACCATCCGTTCGAGTATGGAAATTACACCCAAACCCGATTCAACGGCCATTCGGAACCAAGTTTCGGACGTGCTCGCGGCGCAGGGTTTTTTGGAGGCCATGTGCCTTTCCCTCTCTGACTCATCGTTGTACCAGGGCGAAAACGCAGTACTGCCTTTTGCCGAAGGCACCGTGGTTCGGGTACACAATACCGCTAACCAAGGGCTGGATTGCCTCCGACCCACCCTGATTCCCGGCATTTTGGAAACGGTTCGCCACAACCAAAACCGCCAAAACCCCGATTTGCGCCTGTTTGAATTTGGCAAAATTTACAGCCGCACTCCGGTAGCCGATACACCGGCCCCCGAAAACCGCTCCACCGCCGGATTTACCGAAGTGATGCGTTTGGGCTTGTGCCTGACGGGCGCGCACAGCAGCGAATCGTGGCACGCACCCGCGAAAAAAAGCGTTGATTTTTTCACGCTCAAGACCTATGTCAACCAATTGTTGTCGCGCATGGGTATTACCGGGTACCAGGAAACCGCGTTACAAAACGACGGACCGTTCAAAATGGCCCTGCGCTACCACCGTGGCCCTCAGGAAATTGTAACGTTCGGAGCCGTTCAAGCGGGCCTTTCTAAAAAATTTGACGTAAAAAACACCGTATATTTCGCCGATTTTCACTTCGAAAACATGGTGAAAGCATTGTCTAATATCAAAATCCAATACAGTGAACTGAGCCGATTCCCTACCGTTCGGCGCGACCTCGCGTTGGTGCTGGATCAAGCCGTATCTTTTGGCGAAATTCGCCAGTTGGCCAACAAAACCGTCAAAAAAGCGTTGAAAGATGTGAATTTATTCGACGTTTTTGAAGACGAAAGCAAAATAGGCCAGGGTAAAAAATCATACGCCGTAAGTTTTGTATTTGAGGATTTTGAAAAAACATTGCAGGATAAAGAAATTGACCAATGGATGCAACAACTTCAAACTGCCTTCCAATCCAAATTGGGTGCCGTTATTAGAAGTTGAGCCGCTCCAAATATTTAAACCTTTAACATCGTATTTATACTAATCAAAACAATGGATATAATTAGCATCATCATAGGACTGGTAGGAGGAGGGGGCGTTGCCTGGTTCCTCGCCAGCCGCGGCAAACAGGCCGATACCCAAAAGGCGATTGAAGAAAGCAATCGGAAAGCCGACCTCATTATTCAGGAAGCCCGCCTGGGTGCAGAACGCATTCAAAGCGAAGCATCTCTGAAAGCCGAAAAAATTGTGGACAAAGCCGAATCGGAAAACGAGCGCATCAAACAGCAGAAAATTCAGGAAGCCAAACAACGGTACGCGGAAATGAAAACGCAGTTTGAAAGCGAAAAAGCGCAACATCAACTCAAACTGAAGGAAACGGAACTCGAAATTGCCGCGTTGCAAAAAGACCTGAAAGTGGAAGAAGATGCCCTGAGCGCACGCTTCGAAGAGTTATCCAAAAAGAAAAGTGATCTTGATAACCGCGAAATTGAAATTGAAACGATTCGCGAAAATTTGGATAAGCAGGTAAAAATCATCCAGAAAAAGAAAGAAGAACTCGATGCCGCCAACGAAGAGCGCATCAAAGCCCTGGAAAAAATTGCCCGACTTACCCAACAAGAAGCCAAAGACCAATTATTGGAGCAGGTAAAACTGAAAAGCGAAAGTGAAGCCCTTTCCATCGTGAAAGATGCCATTGCGGCGGCCAAACTCAACGCCAATAAAGAGGCCAAAAAAATCATTATCCAAACCATTCAGCGCACCGCCGCCGAGTTTACCATCGAAAATACCGTATCGGTGTTTAACCTGGAAAACGACGACATGAAAGGCCAGATCATCGGTCGTGAAGGTCGTAATATCCGCGCCCTCGAAGCCGCTACCGGCGTTGAGGTGATTGTGGACGATACCCCGGAAGCGATTGTTATTTCGTCGTTCGACCCGATTCGCCGCGAAGTTGCCCGTCTTTCCCTCCAGCGTTTGGTGGCCGATGGCCGTATCCACCCGCAACGGATTGAAGAAGTAGTGGCCAAAGTGCGTAAACAATTAGAAGAGCAAATTATCGAGATCGGGGAACGTACCGTGATCGAACACAATATCCACGGTCTTAATCCGGCGTTAGTGCGCATGGTTGGTCGGATGCGTTTCCGTTCATCGTACGGTCAAAACCTGTTGAAGCACTCCATCGAAACGGCGGAACTCTGCGGTTTGATGGCGGCTGAACTGGGTTTGAACCCCAAACAAATCAAAATGGCCAAACGCGCCGGTTTGTTGCACGATATTGGTAAAGTAGCCGAAGAGGAAACCGAACTCTCACACGCGCTCGTGGGTATGCAGTTGTGCGAACAACACGGCGAACACCCGGTGGTGGTGAATGCCGTGGGTGCCCACCACGACGAGATTGAGATGAACAACATCATTTCGCCGATTGTACAGGCTTGTGACGCCATTTCCGGCGCTCGCCCCGGTGCTCGTCGCGAAATTTTGGAAAACTACCTCAAACGCATTGGTGAATTGGAAGAATTGGCGCGCAGTTACGACGGCGTCTCCAATGCATTCGCTATGCAGGCCGGTCGCGAACTTCGCGTGATTGTGGAAGCCGATAAAGTAACGGATCAATACGCCGACGATTTGTCGTTCCTGATTTCACAAAAAATTCAGGATGAAATGCAGTATCCCGGCCAGATTCGCGTGACGGTAATCCGCGAAAAACGCGCGGTAGCGTACGCCAGATAATACGGTTGAATTGGTTGGCCGGTCACTTTGTTGAATTAGTTCCGGTTGACTTGTTGATATGTAATCCGCGTCGGACGTTTGTCTGGCGCGGATTTTTTTTGGGTAGTTAAAGCAGGCATTTTCGGAAAACGGCTACTATGGTTTAATTTGCTTTTTCAGTGCTTCAATTTGCTTTTGTAATTCTTGGTTTTTCTGAATTTCTTCTTCTGCTCGTTTTTTCTCCGCCATCAGCAACTTTTCCTTTTCCGCAATAATTTCTTCCTTTTCCGCAATGATTTCTTCCTTCTCCGCAATAATTTCATCTTTTTTTCTCATCTCTCGTTCAAAAATTCGATCTAACTCATCCTCTACATCCATCAAATCCCGAATTTCCTCACTGGCAATGGCTCTCCCCAAACGATCCACCATTTTTTTAACCAAAGGATCATTGGTATCGCCCTGAAAATCCAGTTGATGCTTGTCTTTTGTGCTCTGATATATCGGACTAAAAATATGCAGCACCCGCTCCAATTTATTGCGAGCGGCTTTGGCCAATTTACGGACCTGAATCAAATAAGAATCGTGGGTCAATAACTCAACAAAATCCTCTTTGATATCCAGTATCTCTTGGGTCACCACATCGCGGTACTCCCGATTGATCTTGACTACACCGGACTGAATACTGTTTAAAGGGAAACCTAAAAAGTAGATCGTGATGATGGGCAAAGGGCGTTTTTCCGGCATACCTTTCTCGTTGAGTACTTCATCCTCTTTGCGGTAATTCTCGCCCAAATAGCGCCGAAAACGCATCACATCGAAGGCTTGTTTAGCCTTTTGCAACTCGATGAGCACTTTGTTGATTTCGCCATTTGGCTTTTTTATCACTGCTTTGAAATCAAAGCGCAGAATTCGGATGTCACCACTCGTTTCGGTGGCAGTTTCCTGTGGCTTTACTTCAATATTTTGCACCTCTTCGCCCAAAATAGTGGACAATAATTCCCGCGCAATCTCTACATCTTCCAGTAGATATTTAAATACGACATCGTAAAGGGGATTGGCAATGATCATACCTGATTATTTGTTGAATTTCTATGGCAAAGTAAACCATTTTAAGTCGGTTTTAGTTTGTTTTGGTGATTTTAATTTTTGATTTGTGGTGGTGCAACTGGTGTTGTGTTGCATTTTTATCAATAAAATATCAGACGATAAGATACAAGAATTACCGACGCACAGTTGTTTGATGGGCAAGTCACTTGGGGCTGATTACCCTTGTTTTTGTACATTGGTCTCTGCGGCGGGTGGCGGCAGTGCTTTTTGTTCTCGGATGTCTGGAAGTCCATTAAAAACAGGCATGCCGCCATAAATTTCTTGACTTAAATCAATTATCTCTTTCATTTTTTGTTATTGCTTCGGGTCTTTTTGGTTTCTGAGAACGATTGCATGGACGACGTAGCGGCGAGCGTTGGCTTTACGGGTTAGGCTTTGCGCTGCCATGTGCGACCATGCTTTGTTATCTGTATATCTTTTGCCTTTCGTCAAAGTATAAATTTCACAAAAGTTGTTCCATTGAATTTAAATGCTCCATTTTCGTGTGTTCCAAGCCAAAGGTCGCCATTGTTGTCTTTGTAAATGCTGAATAAAGTAATGTCTTTTGAATTATCTTGAACTACATAATGAGTAATTTTCGCTCCATCATATCTCCAAACACCACTACGATAGGTTGCAAACCACAAATAATTATTGTTGTCCCTTACTGTTGATAGATACTCATCTAAACCATTGGTATTCTTTCCATCTAAACTACCTATACTTTCGTGTCTTGTATACAACTTACTGCTTTTTAAAGTTGCGCTGTCGTAAACACTATAACGGTTTTCGGTATTAAACCAAAAGTCCCCATTTTTGTCTTCTGTGATTGAACGTACTCCGTTTGCCCCTTCATTGCGAAATTCTGTCACATCTTCCTCAGTAATCCATTCAAATGATTTTCCATCATAGCGGCAAACCCCAACTGGATTTGTGCCAAACCAAATGTTACCTTTTTTGTCTTTATAAATGCTATAAACCTCATAAGGATTGGTAAGTTTAGGTGGCTTTGGTAGTGTCAATTCATAAAAAGTATTTCCGTTAAACCGATATACTTTTTCGGTTTGATAAGCATTTCTTAGCCACAAATCATTGGCTTCAAGTTTCCATTCATTACTTGGGGTTGCTATAATTTTAGTAAATGATTGTCCGTCAAATTTAGTTATTGTAGAATTTGGGTGGCAACCAATGAAGTAAATGTTTCCAAATTTATCTTCTGCAATTTCATCTATTCTATTGTTTTGCAACCCGTGTTTTGTTGTATAATTTATCAATGTCTTACCGTCATATCTATACACTCCTGTTTCCCAACTTCCAAACCAATAAATATTTTTCTTGTCTTGATAAACCACCATAATGCTGCCTCCAAGTTCTTTTACTGTATCGCCTTTTTTATACTGGGTAGTGTTTTTTTCCTTATTAGTGGTCTGTCCATTGCACGATGTCAACAGATTAAAAATGCTCAGAAATAAAAGTATGTTTAATTTCATTGTTATCTGCTTGATCGTTTCAGTGTTATTATAGAGTTTCTGCGAACGTTTGGGCATTAGCCGCTATGTGCGACCAGACTTTGTTAGCAGAAGGCATTTATTGATTTTGATATATCCATTCAAATGCTTTTTCCAGGATTTTATCCTTATTCCGTTCAATTATGTCTGGAATAATTGACTTTCCATTCCCTTTTTTATTTCTATTTAGAACAATACTTGAAGTTACACAAATTTGTGTACTGTCTGGCATAAAAAAACCCCGCAGTCCTGTTGGAACTCCATATGTTGGTTCACCAATTAGAACGGTCTTCGTATTCTCGTAAAAACACTGCGTTAAAAATTCACCGGCACTACCTGTATTATTCCCTACTAATACAACAGTTGGTAACTTTTTATCAAAGACAAAAGCAGAGTCAATTAATTCGATTTGTTTCGTTAAAACTCCATTCTTATTCAGCCTAACATACGAATATTCATTCTCTATTTTGCCGTCTCTATTTACTTCATAAGCCAAAATACCTTCTCCTAATATTGGACCAAGCCCAGCAATCATGGGGTATTCCCAACCGCCTGTATTATTTCTTAAATCAATAATCCACCCTATTGGCTTTTTTAGGTATAAACTTAAAATTAGGTTTTGTAAACTGTCTGCATAATTGTCTGACGATGTTGAATCAACGCCTAAAAATCCATCAATTGAAACCATTGCATATTTTTCATCAATAATTTTTCCTTGAAAGGGAAAGGGGGTTAGTTGAGATTCTCCTGTTTCCAGTTTTCTAAATTCACTCTTTCTTAGTATATAACTATGAATGTCAATATCGACAATGGCATTGTTCAACAGTTCAATGATATATTCTGACTTTGTGGAATCATTTATTTGTCCCAAAATAGTAATCTCCAATGAATCAAAATTGTAGGTATTCTTTTGCAAAGAATAAAACTCAATACTATCAAATGCAATTTTTACATATTCAACATTAGAAATGCCGTTGTGCTTGTTAGGGCTGCAAGCAAAAAATGGAATTATCGAAATTGTTAGAAACAATAACTGTTTCATCTTATAATTGCATTTTACAGTTTTTTTATTCTTTGCGATAACGTTTGGCTTACTGCCGTACCGCCGTGCGTTTGGTTTGCGGGCTGGCTGTTCGGCGAAATGGACAGCAAGCCGTTGTTCGTGGCACTTATTCCTTTTTAAAACGCTTCTCGATTAAACTTTTGACATGTTCAGGCAATTGCAATTTACCTTCATCTGCCTCTTTTTTCAATGCTTCAAAGAACTTGATTTCGTTATCTTGCCAAACTAATTCTAACCTTCTGATTTCTTTCAAGGCTATATGGTCATAATTATTTGGATTCCCCCAGTAGCATTTGAGACAAAGTTCTATTTCCTTTTGCACAGTCCAATTGTCACAATGTTCACATGACCATGATTTTGCCCTATTGCACGAAGCGCATAAAAGCATATAGTCACCTAAATTCTGTTGAAAATTATTGCTGTCGCCACTTATCTCGTAAGGTACTCTATGGTCAATTTGCAAATATCTTTCTTCAAAAGAACCATTACAGATAGCACATTTTCCACCTGAAAGGGCGTAAAGTTGACTTTTAAACTCTTTTGAAAACACTTTTCTTCCTCCAAACTTATTATGCTGTATTTGGGTCAAGTCTCCAAATTTGTAGGCTGCGATTGACTTCCCCTCTTCCGACTTGACGTTGAATGTTTCAAGTGGTATTCCTGCCTCTCTTACATCTCTTGCTGCTCTCGGTGGATGGCTGTATCCATACTTGGTTTCCAAATCTCGTGTTGTAATTAAACCATGTTCCATTATATGGTCAATGACAATTTTAGCCCTCTTATTGGTAATTGTACCAATGAGTTTAAGAAAATCAGATGGATATTTTTGTTTCGGCATGACGGATTAAAACAACGAGGTTTGTACATATAAAGGTTGCAGTTTCAGGTCAATCTTGTTCATTAACGAAGGAGAAATATACAATGCTTCGTAGGTATTTTCAACCCTGTTAAGGAGGGTTGCTATTGAAGACCTTCCAGCGTCAATTTCAATTTTTGTCAATTTTAATGCATCTGGAAGCGGCTTGCCAAAATGTTTGTCCCCTGTACGCCCGTCGTAACTCAACAGAAAAGGGATGTTTTTTTTATTGAGTTGGAAAAGAGTAAGTATAAAATCATCATGGTTCAAATCCTGCATATACCTAAACCCCCCGTTTTGACCTGTTCCTTGATATGGAGGGTCAAAATATATCAAGTCATCCTCATTTGCATCTGCTATCGCTTCTTCGTAATCTAACGAAAGGAGCGTTACCTTGTTTTTGAGCAATTGCGAAACCTTAATTATATCCTCACGCATATTGGATGGGGTTCTGCCCAATCGCCTTTTATCAGGGCTTTGGTTAAACTCTCCGTTCGAGTTATACCGAACGGCTGCTTTGACGCACTTTGCCAACATAAAGAGTAAATATTCTGGCTTTTGGGTATTGTTAAATTCTTCTCTTGCCTCGTAATAATATTCTTCTTCCCTTCCAATTTGGTTGTTCCAAATGTAATGATATTCATTTATTATTTGGTCTGGTTTGTTTATTATTTTATCCCATAACTTTATTAAAGGCTCGTTTATGTCATTTATAATAAAATGATTTGCCTTGCAGTAGTAAGAGGAGGCAATTGTTATAGCCGCAGAACCTGCAAAGGGCTCAAAAAGTCGGTTCATTTTTAACGGAAAATAAGAAAGTATCTTATCTGCCAAATTTCTTTTGCTGCCTTGATATGGTATTGGATGTGGTAACTTCATCTTTTTATAAATTTTTTCAAAGGTACTGCTTTTTTTCTTTTTTCATTGCCACGAACTACAGTCCATTTTTATATTTCCAAACCCTACTCCATCACCTCCGGCAATAAAAACCGAACGTTTCGGGCGTAGTACACTTTGCCGTCTCGGTCAATCAAGAGTTCACAGTACATTGTTCTTTTCACATTAACCGATATTGTTCTTTTCACCACAATAACCACTCAAAATGAAAAAACTAACATTATCGGTGCTGGTATTAAGCGTGTTATACGCCCTACTGGCTACGCATTGCCAACGCCAGGAAGCCAGTTTTCTCCAAAATGACCCAATAACGGCCATTGGACACGGCGAAATAAGGGATGAAAACGGAAAACAACTGCAAGTAAACGCGCAGGTGATCAAAAAAATTCAGGCATTTTACCTGCAAAAAGTGCAATCCATGATCGCCAATGATCAGACCCGCCGACAAATTCCATCTTCGGAAATCGAAGCAAAAAAAGCGCTCATTTACCGCGAGGTCACCGATGAAATTTTAGCCAATGCCCTGTTTATGGACTGGTTAATTGAAAAAAGCCAACCCCTGTCCGAAAAGTCTCGTTTGGTGAACGTCAACAATACCTTGCGCTGGGAATACGTCTTAAAATTGCAAAATCAGGCGCAAAAACCGGTGGATAACCGTTGGGCTTACGGCCTTAATTTTGACCTGGCCCAAAAATTGGAAAAAAACCTGGGCTTGGAAATTTTAAAATTTACCAATAAAAACGGCGAAGATTATTGCCGGGAATGCCTGGAAGCCGGTGTTCCAATCCCGCAAAATATGTTTGGCCCAGAGTGGCAATACATTGGAGACATTGAAAATGAGTTTCTTAGTCCGGGCTTGAAAGCCGAAATATGGATGTACGAAAAAGATGCCCCCAAAGGAGTATGTATCGCGTTGCCCCGCTTCCCCGTCGGAAGTGACCGGGCTGAATTATTTGGCGTCATTTGTTTAGGGACAAACACCAATAAAGTTTGCTTTTTTGACAACCCCAGGGGCGAATTTTTTAAGCGAAACGAAGTAGTGCCCTTCAAACGTTTTGTGGGCGGCACCGATTTGGTCATCAACAATCAAGGGGAGTGCTCAGACTGCCACGCCGGTGAAAACCCCTACATTGTCCACCCCGATCAACCTGCGTTTGCCAGTATTATCAACAAACTAAAATCTACCGGTTGGTACGATCCATTGGTGGACGCGTCGTGGGCGCAAAACCCGGGACCAACCAATATGCTGGCCGCCGTCAGTTCGGAGCGACAATGTAATAGTTGCCACGTGGCCGGTTCTGCCGGGCGGTTTCCTCAAATTTCCGCCGAACTATCCGGCTATTGTAATACCGTCTTACAAGGTGCAACGGCTCCGGGCAGTACGATGCCACCGGGCGGCAATCGCAACCTTTATTTGAACCATATCAATGCGCTACTGGCAGCCTGCGGCAATCCGCCAACGGACCCAGGGGTTGTTGTTGAAGTGGAAACCCCGGAAGATAAACCTTTTTTGTCACCGCCCATCGTATTTGGCCCCGTATATGCTTGCGCTACTGCGGTTCAGGTGAGAGGAGCCGTGTTGGATGCAAAAGTGAACCTGTTGGTGAATGGTACGGTGGTTCAAACCATTTCACCGGCCCGCAACCCGGAAAAAATTGATTTTTCGGGCCTTAATCCTTTGGTGGCAGGCGATAAAATAGAAGCACAGCAAGAACACAACGGAAGCGTTTCGGCGTTGTCGCCTCCGGTTATTGTCAAAAACTACAAAGATGATTACCCCTCAGGGCTACCCGCCCCCACGATTGATCCTACTTTGGTGTACGAATGCGCGAATGTCATTGCCGTGCGGCACTTGCAAGGGACCATCATCACGGTGTATAGCAACGGAATGGATCCGATCTCTTACACTTCCGGGGGCGATTGGACCGCACTGGCCCCCAAAAAGCAACCGTTTGACATTGGGGACAAATTCACGGTCAAAGTATCGCTGTGTGGTGATGATAGCCCCATGTCGGAAGCCGTTATTACGGTGGGTGCCCCGGCCTCCCTGCCACCGGCAAAGTTTAATCCCCCAACGTTATATGTCGGGCAAGAACTCGCGAATATCCACCAACTTACCAACGGCACTTTTACAGAAATCATAAAAATAGGCAGTGGCCCCATTGGTAAATTTAGCACACCCATCTCTTGGGAGAATAATTTCGATTTTAAAAAATCGGCGTTAGGGCGGCCCGTTGCAGGAGGCGATCAATTTGTGATTTTCCAACAACTTTGTGGGCTAAAAATCGAAACCGAACCGCCGGGCATTGCCGAATGCCGCGAAATTCCGGCCCCCCGAATTGATCACCCCATTGTCGGCGCTAATTATGTCGTTGTTACCAATGCCATTCCGGGTGCTCGAATTCGAGTGTACGATGCCGCAAACAATGAAATTGGTGATGGCAGCGGTTTTGTGATCCTGTTAAACCGGGCAATCACCGGAACGGATCAACTCACCATTGTACAACAAGTAGGTGATTGTACCAGCAGGCAAGGTTATGTCATTTTTGTCCGAAACTCCAAAAGCAAAGGAAAAGAGGAGGAAAAAGACAACTAAAAAGGGCTTGGATTCTTTTTCTACACCCGCCAGCGTACTGCATGATCATTACGCTGGCGGGATTTTTTTTATTTTCCGTCGTGAACGTGTATGCCCGTGGCCTAAAGCAAAAGGTTAAAACAGGCCCCAACCTACCGCAACAAGGTTTCCAAAAACACCCGCAAACCCTTTTCACCCTCTTCCGAATAACCCGATTGGACATGAATAACCCGCCGCGTTTGTTGGTCAACCACCAGCAATTGCGGGTAACCCTTAATTTTCATCTGATCGGCCACAGCGCGTTCCGCAAAGACGATGGGGAAAGAATACCCGTACTTGTGCTTGTACTGCTCGATCAACGCATTGTATTGTTGATCAATGGGATTCACCCCAACAATGGCGATGTCTTTGCCGTTCAACGCCCTGGCGGTGCGGTCGAGACCCGGCATGGCCAGGTTACAGGGACCGCAAGAGCGGTACCAAAAATCCAATACCACGTACCGCTGTTGGTACGCCGAAAAAATGGGCATCGTATCGCCGGTTTCGAGACGCACCATAAAATTGGGAATGCTGTCGCCCACTTGGGTCTCCCTGGTTTTTGGGAGCGCACTGTGGTCAATTTCTGATACCCGATAGCCGTTTTTCACCATTTCGGCCACGTTGTACTCCTTTTCAAAGGCCGCTTCGGGGGGCAATGGCCGGATGGCGGTGTAATTGATTTCTTCATACTGAACGTGGCCATCCTGTTGGTCGGCCCAGGCGGTGATCCGGCGCGGCGTGTACGTATCGGGAAAAAGCAACCATTGATCGGTGTAAATCATGGAATCTTTGGCCGTTGGGGTAAGTTTCGCTTTTATGGGGAACAACCGGCGGCGGTACAGTTCCACAAAAACCGTGTCGTTTAAGGTAAATTGCCCCACTTGGGCGGTACTCCATTTTTCGGGATCAACGGGAACGTGGCCGCGATTGGTCAATATGGGCAACGACAAGACACGTATCCGAAATCCGTTGCCTTTGGAGAGGTAGTTGATCAACCCTTTTTTTTGCCGCACCTGATCAATGGCAATGACGGAATCTTTTCGGAAATAGAAATAAACCTCGCCATCGCTCCCCTGCGGCCCCCAGTTACCGGTGGGCCAGGTGATAAAACGCGCCAACGTATCGCCCGGGCCGCCGTTGGTTTTGAAATACCGCACCAGTCCCGCGCCGGCACTGGTATCGGTATTGATCAGGCTTTTGAACTTGTAACTGGCCCAATATTCGCCTTTTTCGATGGCGAGCAAGGATTGGTTCATCCGTTCGATGACCGCCTGCGGGGTGTTTTGCGCCCGGACGGCAACGGCATACGCCAATAGGAGGCAGATGAGCAGTTGTTTCATGATGTGGGAGTGGTTTGATGGTTAAAAATATCCAGTTGACAAACTTCCGGGAGGATAAAGATTAATTCATCTTCGACAATCCATCTTCGTCCGGCGCTCGGTTCGCCTGATCTTTCCTTATTTTTTCTATTGCGGCATCTCGTTCCGCCTTAATCTTTTGCATGGGTGCCAAAGAATGTGGTTCAGCGGAGATATACGGCGCCAGTTCTTCGGTAAAATGGATTTTTCCGGCTGCTACATCCTCGCTAAAGCAAGTATCCTGACCACTTTGGCACCAGGGACGTTGAATACAGCCCGGGCAATACCCAGTACACCCGTCAATGACCCAGCCGCCATCGCTCATCAGGAAGGTATCATCGAGGATTTCGTGGAGGTAGGCGTACAACAAACGCGGTGGTACACCCTCGCACAGCCCAATGCCGATATTGGCATTTTCGATGGCTTCGAGCAGGCGATGGAGTTCCTTTTCTATGTCCGCGTCGCTGATCTCTTCCGACTTGCGAAAGGCCGACTGATCGACCAACATTTCGGCCAGTGGTTTTTGGGTTGCTTCGCCCCGAAGCCACAATTCAAAGCGGTACCAATCGCTTTCGGGCGAAATACCCGGAAAAATGGGCGGAAACTGATATTCCCCGGTGACGGCTTCCATCACGTCCTGGCTGCCGTAACGTCGGTATTCTTCGATAAAATCCACCAGATGTTGCAACCTTCGGTTCTCCAAATCGAGGTCGTGGGGCGTGAAGTCCATCACGGCTTCGAGGTCGAGGTTATGGGTCGTGAAGTAGCGTTTGAGGGTTATATTTTGTTGCAGCGGGAGGAGGTCAGGTGTCATGGTTTAGTTTATTTATTTTATTTATTACAATCGAGTGCTTTATCTACCAGCCTTTCGGTATTCTGGTTTAAATTTCTTATTCCAACATCTCTATTAGTTCAATATTGCCTGAATTTTTAGACATTTTCTTACAAATTTCCCAAATATTCTGTACCCATTTTTTCCAAGTTTCGCTATTCGGATTATTGAGATTGATTATTGTGGTTATGCCTTTAGATATAATTTTAAACCTATACTCAACGCCAAATGTCATTCCTTTATTGGCATCGTATAAATCCAGTTCTGTCATTTCTCTTATGGGGTCACTGTAAACATACAGTTCTTCTTCTTTATGAAAATTTGTTATTAAACCCTTTGAGTCCCAGGTAAATAGGCACCTCAATATCCCTTCCGGGTTGTCTAACTCTCGAAATTTATTGGGGTTGAATTTTACAGTTATCAATCCAATTGAGCCTACAAATGAACGACTAATTTGGGTTATCCAAATATAGTCTATTTCTTTTTCGTTTGCTCTCCAACCTCTATGGTCTCTGATAATTTGTCTTCCGGTGGTTAAGTCCGTAAACCCCAAAATGTTTGCTAAAGAAGATTCTATTGCTTGATTATACATCAGTGCTCCAATCTCTGATTCATGCCTTTCTGGAAGTCTGCTAGCCATATTTATTGTGTGTTTTTTTTTAAAAAAATATTATTTTAATTTGGCAGTATAGGTATTTGGGTGAATTTTCAAAATATTATATTCGGTATGACTCCTCGTGAGGCTTTATATTACTCATTACCTCATCGTGTTTTTGAAGTAACTTTCTTGCAGGATTTATTACTATACTTTGTTGTTTTGTCTTCTCATATCTTTTCTTTATTTTTATTGTGCTGAACCTAAGCATAGACGCTGTCTGCCCCAGCATTGGCTTTGCAGATTGCGCTAGGACGGCACAGCGTCCATGTGTTGTTCGTGGTAGAGTTAATCTTCACGTTTCTAAAATGTTTCTAAAAATTTAAAAAGATTTTCTGCGGTCTGTTTGCCTTGCAAAATATCGTCAAGATAATTCAATGATTCTATATCGAACTTGCTGGAGTTGTATGGAGATTGTTTGGCGGCAATAATGAAGTTGTAATCGGAAAGATATCTTATACGCAATTCTGCACTTGTGGTGTCCACTACTTTATCTTTTATAATTGTTGCTCCATCATCGTATTGTTCTCTTCTAATAGATTTTTTTCCTAAAAGTCCATATTCTTCACTACTAAAGCCAAATATGTTAATACCTCTTTTTATATCTTCAGGTTTTATACTATATAAACCTGTTTGTTTTTCCCCTTTTGCTTCTACATACACAAAGCATTTATAGTATAAATCGCTTATGCAAACTGCAACTCTTTTTATCTCTATTTCTCTACGCCCCATCAAGATTTTTGTCTTTGAAAGAACCTTAAATTCGTCAATACAGGAGTTACTACATCCTCGAAACCACCAAATTGGGTCAGGCATACAATCAGAATCTCTTTCGGATTTAAACCGTAAAGGCTCTTGAAATAATATTTTAAACCTTTCAACGGCTGTCTTTGGCTCATACCACATTAGTCCTCTTTGGCCTGGAAAAGCGTTTGCAAGTCTATAAGAAAAAAACACTGTCGAGTGTTCAGTTATTGTAGGGAATTCTTTAGGTTCTTCAATACTTTTAATAACTACAGATTTTGCTCTTATTTTGCTTATGATATTCTTTATGAAAGCATTGAGGAATGAATAGACAGTCCAAGTAAGCATTAAAAAAGACAACCACAATACTAAATTGTTTATTTTTGTTGTCAATTTAAAATAATCAACAACTTGCATAGTTGCAGTCTTAAATGAAACTTTGTCATAGAGGCTTTTAAGTAAAACATAAATTGCAGTCAAAATGCTGCCAACGACAGTAATGATACCTGCGGATATAACCTTACTCCATACTGGATCAGGCCAATATTTTTGGTAAAAAGTGTCTTTAAGTTTTATTAATTTCTGTTTAATGTATTCCATAGTATTACCACGAACGTTAAGATCCCCGAATGTGCGACGATTAGGAAGCATTTTTGGGAAGCGATTGTTGTGTGTTTATCTGTATCTATACTTCTTTTATTTCCTTCAAAATATATTTAATTTTTTCTTTTTCAGAAACCTTCATTGCCTCTATTATTTCGATACAAGTTATCTGGTATCTTTTTGTTTCAACTGTTATTCCTTGCAATTTTTCTTTGCTCGATTCACCATTTAATTCTTCATCGACTTCGCTATCATGAAGTCTCCATGTGCCCTTATCGACATCTACTTGCGAAAAATATCCTGAGAAGTCCTTGATTTCTTCTGATAATTCTTCTGATGAATTTAATATTTCATATATTTTACCCGCTCTTTCAGGTGAAATAACTGACAGATGAACCGACTCTTGATTAGGGGCATACCACTTATGTTTTAATGTTAACTTGTCATCTATTATTTTTTTTATTAATTTTTTAAAAGTCGAAATAGAGTGCCCTTTTACGCCCCTTAAAATGTCAATATATATATCCTCGTCATTAAAGTCTCTTATTAAATCTGTAAATTTTTCTAACCCTAATTCAATTATTGCACTTCCAAATAAATCTCTATATGATGTTGAATACAAGTGGATATTGAATGAACTATGCGAGGATGCGAATGCCCTTAATTTATAGTTTTGTGGTTGATAAAAGAATTTTTTGTCTTTTGATTTTCTATTGTTTAATTCTTTTTTATACGTATTTTCAATTATTACTTGATAAAGTTTTACTATATCTCCTAAATCATCCGCTTCTATACTGTAATTATCTTCTTCATCTGAAATCGCAAGGTGAATAATCGCATTTTGATATTCTATGCTCTCTGAAATAATTATTTCATCTCTATCTTTGATAGTTTGGAATTTAAAGCCACTTTCAGGTAGAAATTCGTCAGGCAGTACATCTAAATCATATTCATTAGCCTGGATTAAGTCTTCAATCTCATTAAACTGAAAAAATTGTTTTACCTCAGGTGATTGAAAAATTTCTCTTAACTCAACGCTACCATTTAGAAATTTTATCAGCCTATCTTTTGAAATTGCAGTACTCAAAAATAGCAAATCAGATTCATCTAAATTGACTAGCAGGCACAGGAAGTCTGTTCCCACCTCATCCTTAGCAGTGAAAACGTGCGGAAAGTCGTAGTAGACTAAGATTTGCCCTATTTTAAGCACCTTATCCATTCAATTCAAGTATCACAGATTTATCAATCGCAAAGTTAGTTGTTCTCCACCAAGAATAATGGTTGAGCCCAAATGTTTTCTGCACTAATCCGTCTTCTCTTTCAAGGGTTATTTCAAGTACTGCTTTCCACCTCTTTTTATATGCTGGCAGTCTTATCATATTTATACAGTTATCTGCACTGTCATAAACCGAGAGTGAGCGCGCGATACACTCACTTATACCCTTAAACTCTTTGTTTGGCTGCAATGCTCGTTGTGATTGGAAATCATCATTATCAACTGATGCTTCTTTTGCTAATCTATATACCTTAAATTTGTTTGGCTCGAATGCTCCTTTTTGAGGGCATTCACTTGGTAATGGTTCGACCCAATTCATTAAATTTTTTATTTTTTATGTTTATTATTACACACAACTACCCCAACCCCAACAAACCAAAACATACAGCATATTTTACTTTGTCGCTATTGCGTCAATGTAACTCCGTCCGCACCAAAAAAACATCCCGCAACCTGCTCACGAGCAGACTGCGGGATGGTGTAAAATGGTTATGGCGGAGCAACAAAACATTAGGGTAAATGGTTATTGCGACAAAGTTAAGTACTTTTTTAAAACTACCAAAATTTTATAGGTCAATTTTTTATATTTTCAATCTATCTACCCCCCTTTGGCAAATCCCAAACTTCAACTACCTTTGCGCCCCGGTTTTTACCACCGCGATATTCCACCAACCACAACGCCACCATGCCGCACACCATTGAAATAGTTGTTGCCCCCGAACACCGGGAGAACGAAGGTCTGATTCGGGAACAGGCAGCCCGAACATTGGGTATGGCACCGCACAATATTCAACACGTCGATATTCAACGCGCCTCGCTCGATGCCCGTAGCCGATACCCGGTGTACCGCCTCCGCGCCGATGTGTACACCAATGACGAACAATTTAGCCCGGAAGCACCCATTTTGGACGGCTTTTCGCCCGTAACTGGCCAAAAAGGCACCGTTATTATCGTGGGGGCCGGACCCGCCGGTTATTTTGCCGCGCTGGAATTGATCGAATTGGGCATCAAACCGATCGTCATTGACCGTGGAAAAGATGCCCGCGCCCGCCGCCGCGACTTGCGGGCCATTCAGCAATTTGGGGAGGTGCACCCGCATTCCAACTATTGCTTCGGCGAAGGGGGAGCCGGAACCTATTCCGACGGAAAATTGTACACCCGCTCGCTCAAACGCGGCGTGGTGCAAAAATCGCTGCGCTTACTGGTGGAACACGGGGCCAAATCGGATATCCTCACCGAGGCGCACCCGCACATTGGCTCCAATAAACTGCCGGGCGTGGTGCAAAACATCCGGGAAAGTATCGTGAAATACGGGGGCGAAGTGCATTTTGACCAATACGTCACCGATTTTATCCTCGATAACCGGGAAATGAAAGGCGTAGTTACCCAATACGTGGGCACCGAAACGGACCAACCCGCCACCCAGGAATGGCGGGCCGACGCGGTGATTTTGGCCACCGGGCACTCGGCGCGGGATATTTACCACCTGTGCCACCAAAAAGGCATTACCATCGAGGCCAAACCCTTTGCGTTGGGCGTTCGGGTGGAGCATCCGCAGAGTATCGTGGATGCCGTTCAGTACAAACAAACCCCGCGCAGCGAACATTTACCGGCGGCCAGTTATTCGCTGGTGTGCCAAATTCGGGAACGGGGCGTATTTTCATTTTGTATGTGTCCGGGTGGTTTGGTCGTTCCGGCGGCCACGGCTCCGGGCGAAATTGTGGTCAATGGCATGAGCATGAGCCGCCGCGACTCGCCGTTTGCCAATTCGGGGGTGGTGACGTCCATTGAACCGGAAGACACCGCTCCGTGGGCCAAACACGGGGTATTTGCCCATTTAGAATTTCAAGCGGAGGTAGAACGCGCCATGTTTTCGTTTGGCGACGGTTCCCAAAAAGCCCCGGCGTTGCGCCTCACCGATTTTATCGCCGGAAAAATGTCCACTACCCTACCCGATTCTTCGTACATCCCGGGTTTGGTACCGGCTCCGCTGTACGAACTGCTGCCGCCGTTTATTTACAAACGCCTGCGCGATGGTTTGGCGCAATTTGGCAAAATGATGCGCGGTTATTACACCGCCGAAGCCAACGTGATTGGCACCGAAAGTCGCACCAGTGCGCCCGTGCGCATCCCGCGTGACCCGGCAACGTACCAGCACATCCATATTCAGCGGCTGTTCCCCTGCGGCGAAGGGGCCGGATACGCCGGTGGTATTATTTCGGCGGCGATGGATGGTCAAAATGTGGCGCGGGCAGTGGCGGTTCGGTTACTGTAGCGTCGAACCCCGTTCGACGACGGGACAATTGACTTCAGCCGGATATTGCTCTGATAACTACCGCGAACGCGGTCGAATGTTACTAAGGCTCTCGAAGTACGGCTACGCTGCACCAAAAAACCTAAACATGAGTCATCCCGAATTTTACCGCCGCATGGTGGAAATATTTTAGCCCATTTTAATATGCATATGTGGTAAAATCGAGCGCTTCACCCCAACTTCCTACTTTTTGAGGCCAAAAAGTAGGCAAAAAGCCCGCGGCTGACGAAAAATCCTACGATTTTGCTTTCCGTCTCCGGCCGCGCCAAAAAAACTCGCCGGTCGCCCTCACGGGGGCTTTTGCCCCGCCAATGACGTTTGGCTCAAACAGTTTTTGGCTTCATCGGCCTCCAACGGAGCAAAATCGGGATTTTTCTAAGGCCGCACCGATAAGGGACGGACGGGGTTTGGTGACACTGCCCCAACTTTGTCATGCGCTCGAATCACTATTGCGGTAAGGATAGATGTTTTTTGCCCCAAAAGCACAAAAAACATCTATCATCCTGTAACCCCCTGATTTATCGGGGGGCCGAATGGCGTGTCCCATCACACATCTATCATCCTGACAAACATCACATCAGTGTAGCGGGGCAGGATTTAAACCCCGAAACCCCATATTCCAACAAAACGCCATACTTCGGAAGCCCCCGTAGTCATAACATCTCTAAAAAGCCCCGAAAATGGGAATCCATTGTTTTTGTTTCATGTTTTTTTAAATAATTTTCAAGGCAAAAAACGCACTTTAAAACATTTTTTTGAAAAAAAATCAACAATGTTGAATCTTTCAAGGACAACACCCTCAATATTTTAAACAAACCTGCAAACAATTTATTCCATTTGCCGTTTATAAGTTTGTGTTTTCTACTTGCATCACCGACGCGCAATCGCTTCATCAAAATTGTTACCCTTTGGTTGTACGCCGTCTGAATGCCGTATTGAAATATCAATCACTTGTCGAGTTTCATCGTGCTTTTCCCCGTGGGAAATACTTTGAAAATGACGTTCACCTAAACAATACATCAGCAAACTATACTTCGACTTTGTAGTATAATCAATGCACGCTATTGTGCACTGTCACATGTTTGTCTTAACCTTCACTTTATGTCAACGCCACAACGCGTATCCGTATTCCGAAAAGAGCATTTTAACGCTGCCCATCGGCTGAACAACCCCAATTGGTCGGATGAAAAAAACGAACGGGTGTATGGCAAATGCAACAATTACAACTATCACGGCCACAACTACGACCTCATTGTACAGGTAACGGGCGATATTGATCCCGAAACCGGTTACGTCATGGACATGAAAGTACTTTCGGATTTGATTAAAACGGAAGTACTGGACCCATTCGACCACAAAAACCTAAATTTAGACACCGAAGAATTTAAAGACCTGAATCCATCGGCCGAAAATATCGCCATTGTGATTCATCACAAATTACGCAACAAACTCAATCCAGCACTGGATTTAAAAATTAGATTATATGAAACTGAACGGAACTTTGTTGAATTCCCTGGATGAAATGGAAAACACATTCACTTTCACCGATGAGGAAATTGGCGATGAGCATATCAGCACCAGTGTGGATACGCCCTTGCGCCCCGATGCATTTGACCTGAGCGACGAAGAGAAAAAAGCGCGTATTGAGCACCACTTCCGCCAAATTATGGAAACCCTGGGCCTCGATCTTAGCGACGACTCGCTGAAAGGCACGCCCAAACGCGTCGCCAAAATGTACGTCGAGGAAATCTTTTCGGGCCTCAACCCCGCAAATGCGCCTAAGATTGCACTTTTTGATAACAAATACCAGTACAATGGTATGTTGGTGGAAAAAAACATTTCTTTTTATTCCAATTGCGAACACCATTTCGTGCCCATAATGGGAAAAGCGCACGTAGCGTATATCTCCAATGGAAAGGTTATTGGTTTGTCCAAACTCAATCGTATAGTACAGTTTTTTGCCAAACGCCCGCAAGTTCAGGAGCGTTTGACCATGCAAATTGCCAAAGAACTGCGAAAAGTCCTTGGCACCGATGATGTTGCCGTACTGATCGACGCCAAACACCTTTGTGTGTCGTCGCGCGGTATTAAGGATGAAACATCCTCTACCGTTACTTCCTGGTACGGCGGACAGTTTCTTCAGGATAGTGTGCGCAACGAGTTTTTGAAAAACATTGCTTTGTAAGAAACTGTTTTAACAGTCCAACAAAAAGGGGTTTCACCACGTGGCCGTCGCAAAAACGACCATTACCGGTGAAACCCCTCGTTGTTTATAGTTCTAACTATCCAGCCGCTTTGTGCAGTGAAAACGTACGAAACTTGGGCTTTTCCGCTATCTATGACCTCGGCAGAGGTCAAATATTGGTAGAATCCGCAGTTATGCCGTTTTTTTTGACCTCGGAGAGGTCGTACATTGGTGGCTCTTATCGGACAAATGACACTAATCTGTGACCTCTCCGAGGTCAAAAAACATTGATTGTCAATTCATTGCTACCAATGTGCGACCTCTCCGAGGTCAGTGGGAAGCGGCTGTATAGTTACGATGGTTTACATCACTATTTTTCCTCTTTTTTCTTCTTTTCAATTTCGGCCTGAATACGTTTGAGTTCTTCTTCGGCTTTCGAGATTTCCGCCTTTAACTGTTCGATGCGTTTTTGGTCTTCGGCGATGGTGGCGGCGGTTTGGGCTTTGGTATCGGCGATGACTTTATTTTCATCGGCGCGCACCTGCGCGATGGCTTCGGCGGCTTGTTTGCGGGCTTCGGCAACGGAGGCCGTGGCTTCTTTTTGGGTATTGTTGATTTCGGCGGCGGCTTTCAGGCGGGCTTCTTCCACCTCTTTGGCGTAAGCGAGGCGTTTATTTTCCGAATCTTTGCGGGCGTTAGTGACCTCGGTAGCGGCGGCCTGGCGGGCTTCGGCGACTTCGGTTTTGGCGCGGTCTTGGGCCGCAATGACTTCTTTGGCAAAAGCGGCTTTTTTCTCCTCGGCGTCGCGGCGGGCCGCCGTTACCACTTCGATGGCATTTTGTTTGGCGGCGGCTACTTCTTTAGCGGCATTTTCGCGGGTAAGAGCCACGGCATTGGCGGCTTCTTCGCGGGCTTTGGCGACTTGTTCGGCGCTTTCCTGTTTCACTTTAGCGGCATTTTCGCGGGATGTTTTTACTTCCTGCGCCGATTGTTGCGCCGCATTGGCGACTTCCTGCGCGGCCTTTTGGCGGGCTTCGGCGACGTCGCTGGCCAGGCGCTGGCGTTCTTTGGAGCCATTTTCGCGGGCGGTCCGAATGCTGTCGGCTTCGGCCATTTTGATCGCGGCAATACTTTGTGAACTTTGGCGACGGGCTTCGGCCACGGCGTTGGCGCTTTCCTGCTGGGCGCGCACCTGTGCTTCACGGGTGGCGGCTACTTCCTGGGCGGCGCGTTCTTTGGCGGCCAGAATTTCCTGGGCGGCTTTTTCGCGGGCCATATTTACATCAGTCGCCGTTGCGTTGATGGTTTCCTGTTGTTTTTTGCGGGCTTCGGCCACGGCGGCGGCGGCATCGGCTTGGATTTGGGTCATTTTTTCATCGGCCGTCTTTTTGGCCGTTGACACTTCACCGGCGTATTCTTTTTGGGCCGTATCGGCTTTGTTATTGGCCTCTTTTACGCGATTTTGGGCTTCTTCCTGGGCTTTGGCGACTTCGGCCTGGCTACGTTCGCGGGCTTTGGCCACTTCTTCGGCGCTTTGTTGTTTAATTTTATTCTCCTGCTCTTTGGCCGCCGCGATGGATTTGGCCAATTCGTCCTGAATTTTCAGCAATTCTTCGTCGGCTCTTTTGCGCGAAGCCTGGACTTCAGCGGCGATGGTTTCGCGTTGAGACTTGGCATTAGCCTGGGCTTCGGCGACGGCTTTGGTCGATTCATCCTGCACCTGTTGTACGGTTTGAGCGGCTTTTTGTTTGCTGTCGGCGACATTTTGCGCAATGGCTTGTTTGTCTTGGGCGGCTTTGGCCTCTTCTTCTTTTACACTGTTGCGCAGTTTTTCAATTTCTTCGGCGGCGCGTTTGCGGGCTTCGGCGACCTCTACGGCGCTGATTTCCTTTTGTTTGGCGACATTTTCGCGAATTTCGGTGATTTCATTGGTCGAGTTCTGCTGCACCAGGGTTTTTTCATCGGCGGCTTTGCGGCGGGATTCGGCCAATTCGAGGGCGATTTTTTGTTTTTCCAACACCCCGTTTTCGCGGGCTTGTTGCACGGCTTCGGCGGTTTCTTCCTGAACTTTAAGAATTTGTTCGGCGGCCGTTTTTTTGGAAGTCATTACATCCTCGGAGGTTTTGGACTTTTCCAAATTCGCCCGTTCGCGGGCATCGGCCACTTGTTTGGCACTTTCGTCGCGGATGCGTTTGAGTTCTTCTTCGGCATTGGCGCGGGCAGAAGCCACGTCATCGGCGTATTGGAGGCGGGCATGTTCCAGTTTTTCGCGGATGGCGGCCAGTTCCTTGGCGGCTCCTTCGCGGGCTTTGGTCACTTCTTCGGCCGAGGTAATGCGCGCTTTTTGGATTTCTTCACCGGCCTGACGGCGGGCTTCTTCTACGTTGAGGTTAATTTTGGACACCGCCGAATCGGCTTTGGTGCGATTTTGGGTGATGACGTTTTGGGTTTCGGCCTTATTGCGTTCAATTTCGGCCAAACTGGCTTTTCGGGCTTCGAGAACTTCGTTATTGTATTCTAATTTTTTTTGGTTGGCGGCTTCCCTTGCGTTGGCTACATCTTGTTGCAATTGCGCTTTAATGGCGTCGGCTTTGTCTTTTTCGGCTTTAATTTCGTTGCGCAATCGCTCTTTGGTTTTTTCCAATTCCGACTGCAACTGCACCACTTCATTGTCTTTTTTGCCTTCGTTGGGCGTGGCGGGTTTAAAACCGGTGTTGTTTTTTCCGCCGGTGTTGCCTCCGGTTCCGGCTCCGGCGGCGCTACCCGTGGTGGCATTGCCCGATGTAGCGGCGGTTCCGGTTGTTTTGGTGACCTGCGCCGAACCGTTATCAGTAATCAGGCTGGGGTCGAGGGCGGAATAAAAACAATTGGCCAAACTTTTCAATTCGGTTTGTCCATTGGGATTAATGGTAAACTTGTACTTTTGGCGGTCCACAAAATTAACAAAATTAACCCCGCCCAATTGAGATTCGGAGAGCCATTTGAGGGCATCCAGATCGAGCCGGAGGTTATTGCGGTGGGTGGGTACATTACCGGTACCCACTTCGCCGAGGGAGGCAAATTTATAGGCACGTTCGGTGCCGCTCAAATCCACAAACACCACCTGGTCATCCTGGTTAAATTCAATACCCCCGATGGATGTCATGCGGGCAAAAACCCCTTTTTCATCCGAAAAAAATTCGATGGTATAGTTATAACTACTGCGAACAACGATCGTAAGCGGTTTGGTACGGGCTATTTGGGTTTGGTTGATTTTTTTGTTTTCGACGAGTAAACTGGCGCAATCCTGCCCCATGACGGGGGAAATTAGGCCAATAAACAAAAAAATGAAGGTGGTTAGAATGGGGAATAAGCGGGGAGAGGGACGCATAATTGAGTTTAAGTTTGTTAAAACATTATTGCATTAGAACGTTCGGGCGGCAATTTACATTTTATTCACAAAAAAATAAAATATTTTTATTTGGAGGCAATAACAGTTGGCGCATCGTTTGCCATACGAAATTTGCTTTTTTTTAAAAAAATAGAAAATCCTCGGAAATGAGTTGCCGTCAATTCCAAATATTATACACGGTGTAAAATATGGGCGTAGGGTTGCTTTTATCGGGGCAACAATAATGAATCCCGCAAATGTTCAAACGTATTGCTATTCTCTTGCCAATAAGGTTCCATGCGCAGGGCTTTGAGGGTACCTTTGGAATTAAGTTTACCCGCGCTGCGCTCTTCCCAACCTTTAATGCGCCACGGAGCCTTGTTTTCGAGGTGCAACACCAAACTGCGCTCGATGGACACGTATTGCAACGAAATGGTTAATGCATCGGCGGTATTGTCCACCGCAATCGTGGCGTCTTCGGGTTGAATGGGTTTGTGGCGCAACCGCAGGTAAATGGACGAAGGCACCACCCGAACTTTGCCCGTTTTGAGGGCCGTGGGGTTAATCCGCGCCAAGGTCCAGAGTTCATCTTCCAAATAATCGGCGCTCAAATCGAGTTGTTGGTCGCCTTCCGATTCAAAATACGAATAAAACACCCCTTTCCAGGCTCCTTGTCCGCGATTGTTTAATTGCGAAAAAACGTGTCCGCACCAATCCTGCACGGTGGTGGTGGTTTTCAGCGACGAAGTACCCGTCATGGGGGTAAACACCGATGACATGAGGGCGTAATCGTAAATACCGGTGTTGAATTTGCGCACCGAATTGAGTTTGAGCACCGGCACCCGGTCATCGCCCGCGGCCACGGGGTTATCCAATTTTACCTGTTTGTTTTTGGAAAAATCTTCGGTGACAAAAATATTCACCTGATCGGCCTTGCGGATTTCACCGTAACGTTCCTGTTCCACGTCGTAAGCCGTTAATTCGGCTTTCCCCTGGTACCAGTATTGATCGGGAGCAGGCAACGCGGGCAACACAAATGCACCGGCCGAGGTTTCTTTTTTGGCCAAATTGGCCGCGCTATTGGTGTTTATACAAGCCCAAAAGCCAACGCTCAGCAGCGCAAACACAGGGATGATGGCATGAAATTTATACATAGTCTGTCAGAAATTTAAGAATGTAAAGTTACGGTGTTAATTTTGTCCGTCAATAGATCCAAGGTCTAAATTCCAGTTTAAAACTAACGTATTATGTACCAAAAAGGTTTACTTATCCTTTCGGCGACTTTTTTTTGTATTTCAATGGTTTGTGCCCAAAAAACCACTCCTCCGCCGCCCAAACCGCAGACAGTTCAGCCCCTGTATTCGGCACCGCCCAACCTCGTTGCGGAATTGCGGGAAAAATGGAATTTGGCCGTGGGCATGGACATGGGGGTGTCGCAATTGCACCACAAAGTTGACTTCAAACGCACACCCATGCTGGACCTGTACAACTACATTGTATCGTTGCCCAGCACCAGTGATTTAACCTGGGAGCAGTTTGCGGAAGATAATCAGTTCAAAAACAACATTGCGCAGCCGCGTTTTGGTTTTTCGGCGCTGCTAACGTACGGAAATATCCCCGCATTTGCCCGGGGTGAGTTTATTTCCTCTACTTCCAGTTTTCAAAAAATGTCGTACGGCGTGACCGTAGGTTTGGGTAAAGACATCCTGTTTGGCATCGATGAAGACGTTTTTTTTTCGTTCAAAGGCGGTTACAAAATTGTGTTTCAGGATTCCGGCTTTGGGGCCGAAACCCTCGTTAACAGCATTGGCAATAAAGACGCCCGCGAATACATGTCGCGTTTTTTTGACCCCAAAAATGCCATTGGCGCACCCCGGGGCGACCTGATGACCATGCGCCTCGGTTTGGGCAAATATTTGGGCAAAGACAAAAAATCAACGATGGGCATCGAATTGTACGGCGAACTGGACCTCACCAACGAAACCCTGCGCATCGCCCGGATGAACGCGCTTGGTTTGAATGCTTACGTCAACTTTGTGTTGTTTTAACCGTTATATAGCCGTAACTTTGCGACCAATTTATGAAGATACGCGTTTTTTTATTGCTGTTAGGCGTTCTGGTGTTCGGCACCGGGCGGCTTTTGGCGTGTGAAAAAACGGCTGCGTCTTCTACCTCTTCCGCCCAAAAACATTGTTGCGCCAGCGACGAAACGAACACCACAGCGTCCTCGTGCGATTCAGGCACCGAGCACAACAGCCCTTCCGGTTGCCCGTGCAGCGAAGATAGCAACCATTGCCACTGCCCCGGATGCGGGCATTCCGGCTCCTTTTTCTCCGGTGGCGTCGTGCTCTCCAACGATGTATTCGCCGCTCTGTTTATCCCCGGCACTTCCGAACAAAAGCAGGCTTTTTATTTTACCGATCACCTGCCGGAAGCCGTTTACCTGCCCATTTGGCAACCGCCAAAAATAGTTTGATACGCCTTTTTTGAATTCATGTTTATCGCTTTTTCCCCGTTGGGAGAAGGCAATTTCGTCGTATTTTAAACTATTTTTTATGCAAAAATCATTTTTGGTGGGTATCGCACTGGCCATACCCACCCTGTTTTTTATACATTGTACCAACAATGCACCAGCCAACGCGCCCGGTCACGAACACACCACCGCCGAAGCGACCTTGTACGCTTGCCCCATGAACTGCGAAAAGGGCAAAACCTACGCCCAGCCCGGTTCTTGCCCGGTTTGCCACATGGATTTGGAGCCGATAAAAGCGGCCGTTGCCAACAATACCACCGCGTATTTTATTGATTTTAAAGCCAATCCCGCCGATTTAGAGGCCGGAAAAGCCGCCGTTTTGTCCTTTACGCCCAAAATCAAGGGCAACGAAACGGCTTTGGTGCCCCTTGATCTGGTGCACGAGAAAAAAATGCACCTGATTCTGGTGAGCGACGATCTCGCCTGGTTCGACCATATTCACCCGGAATACACCGCCACGGGCAGTTACGACGTGCAATTGATCGCCAAAGGCCAATCTTTTGACAAAGGCCACACGGCCACCCGCTTAGAAAACGGCGGAAAGTATTGGGCATTTGCCGATTTCAAACCCACCGGTGGCTTGAATCAGGTGGAAAAACTCGAATTAAACGTGACCGGAAAACCCGCTGCGCCCGTGGTGTACGGCACCGAAAAAATGCGCGCCACCGTGGATGGCTATACCTTAAATCTGGAAGGAAAAGACTTTAAAGCGGGTGAATCGGTGCATATTCCGGTGAGCATTTCGTTGTCGGGCAAACCCGTGGATGCGGCGACTTTTGAAAATTATTTGGGCGAAAAAGCCCACTTAATTATGGTCGAAGCCGCTACCAAAGCCTTCGTACACACCCATCCGGTGGTCAACAACGGCAAATTGGATATTCACACGACGTTTGCGGAACCGGGCACCTACAAGGGATGGTTGCAGTTCCAAACCAACGGAAAAGTCCACACCGCCGATTTTGTGGTAAAAGTAGCGGAAGGGCAGCACGAACATGCGCACGACGATCATACGCACGACCACCCGCATCCCCACAAGCATTAATTCGGGTAAAAACGACGCAAACAACGGCCGAGGCGCACCTTGGTGGCTTTTTCCAATTAACCCAAGATGCGCCTCGGCCGAAATCACTTTTATCCAAAACTTACCTTTTTTTATGAAAAATACCATTGCTTTTATATTTTTTATCAGCGTTCAATCGCTTTTTGCGCAAACTACCCCAATGGCCGCCACCCGCGACACCGCAGCGGCGTGCAGTACCGGAGAAACAACGGCACCGCCCAAAAAGATGGTCAAAAAAACGGCCACTTCCGCCGCGCAAACCACCGCTCAGTTCGAAGTGTGGGGTAATTGTGGCATGTGCAAAAAAACGATTGAAACCGCCGCCAAAAATGTGGCCGGGGTATCCGCCGCCGAATGGAATACCAAAACGCACCAATTTGTGGTCGTGTTTGACGGGGCCAAAACCAACGTTGGCAACATCCATAAAGCGATAGCCACTGCCGGTTATGATACCGATCAGGTGCGCGGAGACGATACCGCGTACAAAAATCTGCACGAATGCTGTCACTACGACCGCCGACCATAACCACGCCCCCTCTTTTATTATGCTCAACGCTCTTATAAAATTTTCGCTTCAAAACCGGCTTTTTGTGGTCGCTTCGGCGGCACTGTTGCTGGTTTGGGGCGCACTAACGGCCATTGACCTGCCGGTGGATGTATTGCCCGATCTCAACCGGCCACGGGTCACGGTATTTCTCGAAGCCGGTGGCATGACCCCGGAAGAAGTGGAAGTACAGGCCGTGTTGCCCATCGAAACGGCGCTAAATGGTTCGCCCGGCGTTGAGGTGGTGCGTTCCAGTTCTTCGCGGGGCATTGGGTTGGTTTTTGTGGAATTTGACTGGGATGTGGATGTATTTCGGGCGCGGCAATTGGTCGCCGAAAAACTCGCTACCGTCACCATGCCCGAAGGTATTACCCCGGTGATGGGGCCTATTTCGTCGGTGATGGGCCAAATTATGATGGTGGGTGTGACCGCCGAACCCGACAGCACCGGCCAGGTGCACAGCGATGCCGCCGCGTTGCGCACCCTCGCCGATTTTACCATCCGGCGGCGGTTATTGTCCCTCAAAGGTGTCGCGCAGGTGATTCCCATTGGCGGCGACCGGTTGCAATACCAGGTTTTGGTGTCGTCGGCGCGGTTGAAACAATACAACCTCACCCTCGAAGATATTGACCGCGCTTTGGACAATGCCAACCTGAACGCGACGGGTAGTTTTTTTAACCGTTACGGCTCCGAGGTGTTGATTTCGGTGCTGGGCCGGGCCAAAAACCTCGATGATGTGCAAAAAACCGTGGTGGCCAACCGCGAAGGATCACCCGTTTTGCTCAGCCAGGTCGCCGATGTGCAGTTCGGGGCGGCCATTAAACGGGGCGATGCGTCCGTAAATGCCCGGCCCGCCGTGATTTTGACGGTGGAAAAACAGCCGGGCGCCAATACCGTTGCCCTCACCGAAGACATTGAACGGGCCTTGGCCGAGTTGCAACCCTCACTCCCACCCGATGTGCGCCTCAACGCCAAGGTTTTTCAACAAAAAAACTTTATCGTCAACGCCATTACCAACGTAGAAGAAGCACTGCGCGACGGGTTTATTTTGGTGGTGATTGTGTTGTTTTTGTTTTTGCTCAATTTCCGCACGACCATCATCACGCTCACGGCCATTCCGCTGTCGCTGGTGATTACGGCGCTCATTTTCAAATGGTTCGATATTTCGATCAATACCCTAACGTTGGGTGGCCTGGCCATCGCCATCGGGGAATTGGTGGATGATGCCATTGTTGACGTGGAAAATGTGTTCCGGCGCTTGCGCGAAAACCGCGAAAAAGAGCAGCCGCTGCCCGCACTGAAAGTCATTTACGCGGCATCAAGCGAAGTGCGCAATTCCATTGTGTACGCGACCATTATTGTGGTGCTGGTGTTTCTGCCGTTGTTTCAATTGCAAGGCATCGAGGGGCGCATTTTTGCGCCGTTGGGCATCGCTTATATCACGTCTATTTTGGCGTCGTTGGTGGTTTCTTTAACCGTTACCCCGGCGTTGTGCAGTTATTTTTTGCCCAATTCTTCCTTAAACGAAGGCAGCGAAAGCGCTTTGGTGCGTTGGTTAAAAAGGCAAGACCTGAAATTGTTGAATTTTGGTTTAAATCGGCCCAAATTCATTATTTCCGCCGCCGTCGCGCTCATTATTGGGGCGATATTCACCGTTACCCAATTTGGCACGGAGTTTTTACCGGCCTTTAACGAGGGCAGTTTTACGGTAAATTTATACGCTCCGGCGGGTACTTCGTTGGAAGAAAGTAACAAAATTGGCACCGTCGCCGAACAATTAATCCTGCGCGTCCCCGATGTCCAATACACCGCCCGGCGGACCGGCCGCGCCGAATTGGACGAACACGTGGAACCGGTGAGCAACTCGGAAATTGACGTTATGCTCCGCCCCGATGCGCGGCCACGCACAGCCGTTATTGCCGATATTCGGAAACAATTGGGCAATTTAGCCGGGGTAAGTATCAGCGTGGGACAGCCCATTTCGCACCGTTTGGAGCATTTATTGTCGGGTGTACAGGCCCAAATTGCGCTAAAAATTTACGGAGAAGACCTCACCGAATTGCGCAGCCTGGCCGGTGCCGCCAAAGCCGCCCTCGAAAAAGTGCCGGGTGCCGTGGACGTGCAAGTGGAACGGCAAGTGCTCGTGCCACAGTTGACGATTCGGCTCGACCGCGTGGCGTTGCAACGTTTTGGGATGCAAACCGGCGAAATTGCCCGCGATCTCGAAGTGTTGTACGGCGGTAAAGTGATGAGTCAAATTTTGGACGGGCAAAAAACCTTCGATCTGGTGCTCCGCGCCGTGGCCGAAGACCGCGAAAACCTGGAAAATATCCGCAAAACCCAAATTCACACCCCCGACGGCACCTTAATTCCGCTGGAAAGTATTGCGCACATCGAATACGAAAAAGGAATCAACGCGGTCAGCCACGAAAACGGGCAACGGCGCATTGTGGTTTCGGCCAATGTGCAGGGTCGCGACCTGGGCAGCACCGTTAAAGACATGCAGCAGGCCGTTCAATCTTCCGTCCCGATGCCTCAGGGGTATTTTACGGAATTTGGTGGTCAGTTTGAGGCACAAAAAACGGCGGCCCGGCGGATTGGCTTCCTCAGTATTGCCGTTATTTTGGGGATTTTCCTCGTGTTATACGCCCATTTTCGCTCGTGGCGCATTGTGGTGCAAGTGATGTTGAATATTCCGCTGGCCTTGGTCGGTTCGGTTGTGGCCGTTTGGCTCACGGGCGGCACATTTTCGGTGGCGACACTGGTGGGATTTATTACCTTAACCGGCATTGCTTCGCGCAACGGCATTATGATGATCTCGCATTATTTGCACCTGATGGAACACGAAGGGGAACCGTTTGGGAAACCCATGATTATTCGCGGGTCCATCGAACGGTTGGTGCCGGTACTCATGACCGCTTTGGTCGCGGCATTGGCCCTCATTCCGCTCACCCTCGACGCCGAAGCGGCGGGCAAAGAAATTCTTTACCCCGTGGCAACGGTGATTTTGGGTGGTTTGTTGAGTTCGACCCTGTTGGATATGATTGTTACGCCGACCGTGTTTTGGGCTTGGGGAAAAAAAGCCGTTGAGGATTATTTTAAGGCTAAAAACGACGATTTGGGATTGGATTAAATTTTTTTAAAAAAACGTAAAAATTTAGCCACGAATTACACCAATTAACACGAATTATAGAGATCTCCACGATTATAAAAATTAGTGAAATTTCGTGAAATTTGTGGCGGCTAAGTTTTTACAAAAAACATTCAAACGACAGTGAAATTATTCGTAAAAATAGGCTGTATGGCGTTGTTCACCACGCCGCTTTTGGCGCAAAAAAGCATTTCGCCCGAAGAGGTCATTGCGCGGTCGCTACAACAGCAACCGGCGCAAAAAGCGGCCCTTTTGGATGTAAAAGCCAAAAAACAAGCCGAAAAAGGGGCCATAAACCTGCCCAACCCCGAAATCAACGCCGAAAGTCCCACCGGAGAATTTTACGCCGTGGGGCTGTTGCAGTCGTTTGAGTTCCCAACGGTGTACAAACACCGCAAAGCCGTGGCCCGGGCGAACACCCAATTGGCCGAAACAAGCGCTGCCATCAGCGAAAACGACCTAAAATTTAACATCCGGACGTATTACTTAGATGCGCAGGCCAATTACGCCCGGTGGATTTTGTGGCAAAAACGCGACAGCATTTACGGCCAAATCGCCAACAGCGCCATCCGGCAGTTTAACGCGGGCGAAATTGATATTTTACAAAAAACAATGGCCGAAACCGAAGCCGGAAAAGTCCACCAGGAACAACTAAAAGCGCGGCAACTTTGGGTGGTATCGCGCACGATATTGGGCGCTTTTACGGGCATTGCGGAAAGTGATTCGTTGTGGCCGCTGCGTGCCGATTCGACCGCCATTACAGTACAAATTCCCGATAACCCGCAGGTGCAATTGGCCGAACAAACCGTGTTTTTGGCCGAAAAAGAGGCAAAATTGGCCCGTAGCCAAAACCTCCCGGATTTTTCCATCGGTTACCTCAACCAAGGCCCCAAAAACACCCCACTCGATTACCGCTTCCGGGCGACCGTCGGCATTCCGTTGTGGGTGGGTCAGTCCCGGGCCACGGCGCAGTCGGCCCAAACAACAACGGAGGCCAATGTCCAACGCGTCGAAGCCCAAAAACAAGCCATTGGGCGCGAAAACCAGCGTTTACAAGCCGAATTGGCGGCCATTGGGCAACAAATTCGGTATTACGAACAAACGGCATTGGCCAACGGCAATACCCTCGTCAATGCCGCCACGCGCATGAAAAACGCCGGGCAAATGGACTATACCACCTTTTTAAAAACCCTCGATGCGGCCTTTTCGGTGGAAGAAGAATACACCGAATTGCTGCATTCGTACGAAACAACCCGCATTCAATTACTTTATCTCGCCGGAAAATAACCACCCACCATGAAATATACACTGTTTTTCACCCTGCTTTTAGTTACTCTTGGGAGCCTCACCCGCGTACACGCGCACGGCGACGAAATCCCCACCGATCCGGGCGTTGCCAAAGACCATTTTACGGTGTACGCCCAATCGGACCGGTACGAACTGACGTTGTATTACCCCGAAATCACCGCGCAGCAGGAGGCCCATTTGACCCTGTTTGTTGCCGATTTTAAATCAAATCGCCCGGTGGACAAGGCTAATCTGAGCATTTCTTCGCCCGAAAGCGCGGGGGCAACGTTTGAAATAACACCAATTTCACCCGGTGTTTACGAAGTGCACGCGTTGTTTTTGGAGCATAAAAAACACACGCTAAACGTGCAAATTACGCACCCCAACGGCGCGGATCTCCTCGGTATTCAGTTTGTGGAAGTGGGTAAAAAATTAGACAACCACGACTACGAAAAAGACGAACACGCCGAACACGACCATCATCCGTGGTGGTGGTTTTTGGGTGGTTTGCTGTTGGGTGGAGCGGTCGTTGGTTTTGTGGTGCGCCGCCGCAACCGCACCCTGACGGCGGTATTGCTGCTGGCCAGCGCCTGGTTATCCAACGCGCCCCAAAATCAGGCGTGGGCGCACGGCGACGAACACGGCCCACAAACCGGCGGCACCGGCACCGGCAAATCGGTGTACGCGCCAAAAGAAACCCAATTTTTGTTCGAAATCAATACTTTACCCATTTTGGTGGGCGATTACCAATCGGCAACCACCATGTTTGGCACCATTATTCCCGCGTCCGGGGGGCTGGGCATGGTCGTGGCACCGCAAAATGGCCGCCTCACCAAAGTGCAGGTCGCCGTTGGGCAAACGGTCCGCGCCGGGCAGGTGCTTGCGGTATTGCAACAAAACATCAACACCCCCGATCAGGTAGGCGTGGCCGCCAACAACAGCGCGCTGAACGTGCAATTAGAAGCCGCAAAAACCCGCTTTGCCGCCGCTCAACGGGAACTGGAACGCCTCCAAACCATCAAAGATATTGCGGCGGGTAAAGATGTGCAGGCCGCCGAAGCCAATGCCACCGCCGCCCGCGCCGAACTGGAAACCATACAAAATAAGGCCTGGGAAGCCAATAGCACGGCCAATAACCGCGTGATTAGCCTGATTGCGCCCATTTCGGGGGTGGTAGGTACTTTTACGCTCACGGCCGGGGCGGAGGTGACGGCCGGGCAAACGTTGTTCACCATTACCAACCTGAACAAAGTGTACGTAGAGGCGCAGGTGTACGACCGCGACGTGGCGGTGGTGCAATCGGGCAACAAGTTTTTGGTCAACTGTTCCAACGACGACCACAAATCCGCCGAAGTGCGCCTTATTTCGCAGGCCATGAGTATGAACCCCGGTAACCAAAGCCAACGGGTTTTATTTGAAATGGACAATCCACGGGGGGAGTTTAAAATTGGGGAATTTGTGACGTTAAAGGCGTTAGATAACCGCACCACCCGCCAAATTTCGGTGCCGAACTCGGCTTTAACGGAAATAAACGGTAAGACGGCGGTATTTATCAAACACGCACCGGAGACCTTTGAACTGGCTTATGTCCAAACCGGTGAAGACGATGGCACCCGCACCCTGATTTTAAAAGGCATCGAAGAGGGCGAAAAAGTGGTAATCAACGGTGCTTATGAGGTAAAAATGATGTATCTTAATCAGTAGACTGGAGACGGAAGACATCAGACAGAAGATTTTAGACAGAAGACCTTGTACGGGATAGGTCTTGGTGGTTAATTTTTGCCCGTTGTAGCGCCTGCTTGTGCGCTACAACGGGCTTTTTTTAAAAGCGTGCTTCCTATCCTTTTAACACTTCGCGTGAAATGACCAATTTCTGGATTTCAGAAGTGCCTTCGCCGATGGTGCACAATTTGGAGTCGCGGTAAAATTTTTCCACCGGAAAATCTTTGGTGTAACCGTAACCGCCGTGCACCTGAATAGCGTCGGTGCTCACTTCCACTGCTACTTCGGAAGCGTAATATTTGGCCATTGCCGCTTCTTTGGTGTGTTTCAGGTGGGCATCTTTGAGGGAACCGGCGTTGCGGGTGAGCAATTCGGCGGCTTCAATTTTGGTGGCCATATCGGCCAATTTGAAACTGATTCCCTGAAACTCCGAAATGGGTTTACCAAATTGCTGGCGCTCTTTGGAGTATTTTACCGAGGCTTCGTAAGCGCCTTTGGCAATACCCAACGACAAAGCCGCGATGGAAATACGGCCACCGTCGAGGATTTTCATGGACTGAATAAATCCTTCACCTTCGGCTCCGAGCATTTGGCTTTTGTGAACGCGGCAATCTTCAAAAATCATTTCGGCCGTTTCACTGGCGCGCATACCCAATTTGTTTTCCTTTTTACCGGCTTTAAAACCCGGTGTGTCGCGTTCCACAATAAAGGCACTCATGCCCCGGCTGTCCAAAAGTTCGCCGGTGCGCACGATCACCACCGCTACATTGCCCGAAATACCGTGGGTAATCCAGCATTTTGCGCCGTTGATGATGTAATCGTCGCCGTCTTTTACCGCTACGCACTGCATCCGACCTGCGTCGGAGCCGGTATTGGGTTCGGTCAGTCCCCAAGCCCCAATCCACTCACCGGTGGCGAGCAGAGGCAGGTACTTTTCTTTTTGGGCATCGGTACCAAATTGCAAAATATGGTTGGTGCACAAAGAGTTGTGGGCCGCCACACTAAGGCCAATGGAGCCGCATACTTTAGAAATTTCCTCAATGACGGTGATGTATTCCTGGTAGCCAAAACCAGCACCCTGGTATTTTTCGGGCACCAAAACACCGAGGAAGCCAAACTCTCCCATTTTGCGGAATAAATCCACGGGGAAAAATTGGGCTTCGTCCCATTCCATGACATGCGGAAGAATGTGGGTTTGCGCAAAATCACGTGCGCTCTGGCGAATAAATGCCAGTTGTTCGTTGTTGGCGGGCGTATGTTGTCCCATAAAATTTTGGTAATATTTGTTTAGAACTGTAAAAAATATTGGTAAAAAATAAAAGAAAATGAATAAAAAACGAGGTTAAATGGCCACTTTCATTTCGTATAACATAAAGGAAAGCATATCGGCGGCTTCTTCGAGCAATTTACTGGTGGGTTTACCTGCCCCGTGTCCGGCGCTGGTTTCAATCCGAATCAGTACGGGTTTGTCGCCCTGTTGATGCTCTTGTAATGCGGCGGCGAATTTGAACGAATGCGCCGGCACCACGCGATCGTCGTGGTCGGCGGTGGTGATCATCGTTGCGGGATAATTCGTCTTTTTAACGTTGTGCAGGGGGGAATATTTGTACAGATATTCAAACATGTTTTTATCGGTATCGCTGCGGCCATAATCTACGGCCCAGGCGTAACCAATCGTGAAGCGGTGGTACCGCAACATATCGAGCACGCCCACCCGTGGGAAACAAACGCCAAACAATTCGGGGCGTTGGGTCATGCAGGCACCCACCAATAAACCGCCGTTGGAACCACCTTCGATGGCCAACCGGGCAGGATTGGTGTATTTTTTGGTAATGAGGTATTCGGCTGCGGCAATAAAATCGTCGAATACGTTTTGTTTTTGCAACAAAGTACCGGCCTTGTGCCATTTTTCGCCAAATTCGCCGCCACCGCGAATATTAGCCACCACGTAGACGCCATTTTTTTCCAAAAATGCCGCCCGCGAAGCCGAAAAGCCCGGCGTGAGTGGAATGTTAAAACCGCCGTAACCGTACAGTAACGTGGGGTTATTGCCGTCCAGCACAATCCCTTTTTTATGGCTTACGAACATGGGTATTTCGGTACCGTCTTTGCTGGTGTACCAGATTTGTTGGGTGACGTAAGCATCGGAATCGAACGACAATACGGGCGCTTTAAATTCTTTGTATTCGAGGGTCGCCATGTCGAGGCGATAAATGGTATTGGGCCGCAAAAACGACTGAAACGAGAAAAAGGCCGTCGGGTTGTCGCGGTTACCGCTGACGGCACCCACCGTACCAATTTCGGGCAGGGCAATTTCTTTGATGAGTTTACCCGTGAGGTCAAAGGCGCGGAGCGAACTGCTGGCGTTGTGCAGGTAAAGGGCCAAAATTTTATCGCCGCAAAATTCCGCCGACGTGAGTACATCCTTGGGATCTTCGGGGATAAACGTTTGCCAATTGGCTTCCTGCGGTTTATTGGCGT
>JAAFJN010000020.1:0-35608 GCA_013298845.1 Chitinophagales bacterium | reverse complement strand
GGGGGCACCGTTATTGGTCAACACCAACAACGAATCACCGATATTGTCCAACACCGAAAAAACGTGGTTAAAACCAGCAACCACGGGGGTGAATTTGGTGTCTTTGTTCGCCAGATTTTTGATAGAAAGTGCGTTGCCACTGGTACTTTCACCGGCCGTGAGGTAGGCAAAACGCTCGTCTTCGGTGGTGCCCAATCCAAAATAATAGTTCGGGTGGGCGGGATCTTTGTGTACCAGTAGATCCATGTCCTGGGTAGTGCCCAGTTTGTGGAAATAAATGGCGCTGTTTTGGTTGGCACCTTTCAATTCGTCCCCTTTTTCGGGCGTTGGGTAACGCGAATAATAAAAACCGTCGCCGTACCAGGCAATTCCGGTGAATTTGGCGTATTCAATTTGGTCGGCCAACGTTTCGGTGGTCATCATGTCTTTGACCCGAATGGTGCGCCAGTCGGAACCACCGGCACTGATAGCGTAGGCCAGGTAGCGGCCATCTTTGGAAAAAGCGTACTCTTGCAGCGATGAAGTGCCGTCTTTGCTAAAGGTATTGGGGTCCAACACCGACAGCGGCTGGCTGTTGAGTTGTTCCTGCATGTACAGCACACTTTGGTTTTGCAAACCGTCGTTTTTGAAAAAATAATAGCGGTCGGCCTTTTTGAAAGGGGTACCAAATTTTTCAAAATTCCAAATTTCGCCGAGGCGGGCGGCAATTTTTTCGCGGTAAGGAATTTGGCTCAAAAAGCCGTTGGTCACGATATTTTGTTTTTGCACCCAATCTTTGGTTTCCAGACTCTGGTCATCTTCGAGCCAGCGATAAGGATCGGCAACCGTTGTTCCAAAATACGTATCAGTTACCTTGTCGTCTTTTTTTGAAAAAGGATATGTCACGGGTATTTTTTTAAAATCAGTGATGGTGTTGGATTTGGGGTTGTTTTTGCAATTACATAAAAACAGGGTGCTGCCTAAAGCAACGGGAAAAAGAATGTGAAGTACAGATTTCACCATAAAAATGGATCGTTTTTGAGTCAAAAAAAATGGATTACACACGTTTTTAAACGAGATAAAAAGCAAAATGTTGATAAAGGTGCAAAGATACTGATCTTATGGGTGAGTTTTTGGTGGCAAGGCACATAAATAATTGGTATCTTGTTACTTTTGCACCCATTTCGCGGATACAAAGTAGCGCCGAACCCCGTTCGGTTAGTGCCGCATCCGACAATATCCAGCACTCAAAAAACAGTTGCAACATATTATGAAGAAATATTCCTTTTATTTGGTCACCACCCTTTTGCTGTTGGCATTTCTGGGGGCACCGGAAACGGTTCTGGCCCAGGATACCATTCCCCATACGATAGAGGATTCGTTGGCTTTTGCCCAAACAGCGCGTACCTGGTCGGAAGTACCGGCGAATAAAGACAGTTTAGCGGATTGGCAAATTACGACGGTAACAGCGGTATTGAACGAAAAAGTGCAGGCGTTGCACTATACATTTGACAGCAAAAACCGCGACGCGGCGCAGGAAACGACGCTATTGGGCGAACAACTAACGGCCCTCAAAACCGATACCACCATCGCCAAAGATGCTCTGGCCGGTGTGAATAATGCTTTAAAAAACGCCAAAAAAAAGGAAAAAAGCCTGAATAAACTGTTTTCTTTTTCCGAAAAAACTAAAAAACACTTTGAAACAGCCATTACCCAACCCGCTCCGGTACAACGAAAAAACCTGACCAAAAACTTCGCCAAATGCACTACTTTGGAGAAAAAACTTAACGACTTAACGGCACCGCCACCAGCCCCCCTTCCCGATGGCGCGGCGGATAATAATACCCCCGTTGTTGCAACGTCCCCGCCGGTCACCGAAGTTGTTCCTCCCATTGCAGTGGCCGTTGCCGACACCAGCGCCGCCGTGCCGGACACCACAACGCAGGAAGGCAAACGGTTGAGTTCTTTGAAGAAAAAACTAAAACCCAAGGAAAAACAGCCGGAAAAACCCAAACCTTACCAATACAACCCACAAAAAGACGTGATGATTACGCCGCCGCCGCGCCCGTGTGCGTACGCGTTGGAGCGCCGCGACGAATTTACGGGGGCCGTTTACCGCGAAACCCAAAAGGCCGAATTGTTCCGTTTCACCAACAACGTCAAGAAAAAAGTATTGCCGGAGGGACAAGCGCACATTATTTGCCGGGCCGCCCTGGCCTCCGACGGCGGAAATGGCAAGTTACTGCTCGAATTCACCATCCAGGATGCCAGTGCCCGCCGTACGTTTGGCGGATTGGCCCCCCGCAGCCTGCTTTCTTTGCGTTTTTTGGACGGCGAATTAATCACGGTATTTAACGAAGCCAATATTGAAGGGCAATTTAACGGCGAAACCGGCGTGGCGGTGTTTCAGGCCGTGTACCCAATCAACGGTGCCCTGCAACGCAAACTGGAAAAAAACGAACTCGACCAGATTCGGGTGGCCTGGAGTACCGGTTACGAAGATTATAATGTGCAGCACATTGGTCTGTTTCAGCAGTTGACCAATTGTATAAAATAAGACCTGATGTTGGAACAAAACAAAGAACTTTTGCCCTTTAACACCTTTGGCCTCGCGGCAAAAGCGGCCCATTACGCGGTCGTTTCCAGCACCAGCGACGTGCGGGCGGCCATTCAGGGGGGCATCCGGCCCATTCGGGTATTGGGCGGTGGCAGCAATATCCTTTTTACCCAAAACATGGAAGGGCTTTTGCTCAAAAACGAAATCATGGGCAAAGAAATCGTCCGGCGGTGGCCCAATCGGGTGCACGTGCGCGTGGGCGGCGGCGAAAACTGGCACCAGTTTGTGCAGTGGGCCGTGGAGAACAACCTGGGCGGCATCGAAAACCTGAGCCTGATTCCCGGCACCGTGGGGGCTTCTCCCATTCAAAATATCGGGGCGTACGGCGTTGAAATTAAAGACGTATTTGTGCGGTTGCGCGCCATTGACCTGGAAACGGGCAAAGAGCGGGTTTTTAACCAAAAAGAATGCGCATTTGGCTACCGCGACAGCATTTTTAAACGCGAAGCCAAAGGCCGTTACCTGATTAAAGAGGTGGTATTTTCGCTGACGACCCAACAACACCGCATCAATACCAGTTACGGCGACATTAGCAAAACGCTGGAAACCCTGGGCATTACAACGCCGCCCACCATTGCTGATATTAGCCGGGCGGTGGTGTATATTCGTTCGATAAAATTGCCCGATCCGCAAAAAATCGGGAATTGTGGGTCTTTTTTCAAAAATCCCGAATTACCGGCGGCGGTATTGACGGATATTCGGCGCGAATACCCGCAAGCCCCGGGTTATGATTTGCCCGATAACCGGGTAAAAATTCCGGCGGGCTGGCTCATTGAGCAATGCGGCTGGAAGGGCAAACGGGTGGGCAATACGGGCTGTTACGAAAAACAGGCGCTGGTGCTGGTGAACCACGGCGGCGCAACGGGCAGCGAAGCCCTGCAACTGGCCCGCGACATTATTGCCTCGGTGAAAGCACGGTTTGGCGTTGAACTGGAGCCGGAAGTGAATATTTGGTAATATCGCGGTGTACAAAGACGCTTTTCCGTTTTTCTCACTACCTTTGCGCCCCAAAATAGCACTAACTCAATAGTTCCGGTTTTCGCGTATTACCCTCAATTTTTGTACTATCCATGCAACAAGTTTTATCCCAGCGTGTACTCGCTTTGTCTGAATCAGAAACCTTAAAAATGGCGCGAATGGCCCGCGAATTGCGCGCACAAGGCCACGATGTCATTAGTTTGAGCCTTGGTGAACCCGACTTTGATACCCCGGACCACATCAAAGATGCGGCCTACGAGGCACTGAAAGACGGCTACACCAAATACACGCCCGTGGCGGGTTTGCCCGAACTGAACAAGGCCATCAGCGAAAAATTCAAACGCGATAATAACCTGGACTACCGCCCGGAGCAAATTGTGGTGAGTAACGGCGCCAAACAAACGGTGTATAACCTTTGTCAGGCATTGCTCAACCCGGGCGATGAAGCCATTTTGTTTGCGCCTTATTGGGTATCGTACATCGAAATCGTAAAAATGGCCGAAGCCACCCCCGTTTGCGTGTACGCGGGCGTGGAAAACGATTTTAAACCAACGCCGGAACAATTGGAACAGGCGATTACGCCCAAAACCAAGTTTGTGATTTTCTCTTCGCCCTGTAACCCCACCGGTACGGTTTTTACCCGCGAAGAATTGCAAGCCTACGCCGACGTGATTGCCAAACACGACAACGTGTACATTATCAGCGACGAAATTTACGAATACATCAACTTTACCCACGAACACGTGAGTATTGGTTCGTTCCCGAATGTAAAAGACCGCACCGTGACCATCAACGGTTTTGCCAAAGGTTTTTCCATGACCGGTTGGCGTTTGGGCTACATGGGTGCGCCTAAATTTATCGCCGATGCGTGCGCCAAAATTCAGGGTCAGGTAACGAGTGGTGCCAGTTCATTTGGCCAAAAAGCCGCGGCAGTGGCCCTTATGAGCAGCCTCGAACCCACCCAAAAAATGCGCGAAGCCTTCCGCGAACGCCGCGATATTGTGTTGAATATGTTGGAAGAAATTCCGGGTATTAAAACCAATTTGCCCGACGGTGCTTTTTACATTTTCCCCGATATCAGCGCGTTTTTTGGCAAAAGTGACGGCCAAACGACCATCAACAACGCCGATGATTTTTGCGATTACGTCATGTCCAGCGCTTACGTGGGTTTGGTATCCGGCTCGGCATTTGGCGACCCGAACTGTTTCCGCCTGAGTTACGCCGCCTCCGAGGAGCAATTGCGCGAGGCCGTTCGTCGGATGAAAGACGTTTTGTCACGTTTGAAATAAGAACATGTAGATATGCTCTAAACTTTTCTGCGCCAAAGACGTTTAAATTCAATCTAAATAAGAAAAGCCCCGTATCTTTGCGGGGTAAAACATAAAAATAAGTCCATTCCCATGGGTGCAATAACAGAACAAGAAACAGCGGCTACTACCGCTCCAATTCAACTCACCGAAGGCGCCGTGATCGAACTCAAAAAAGTTCGTGCGTCACAATCCGAAATTCCCGCCGACTACGCGCTGCGCGTAGGTGTAAAAGGGGGCGGTTGTTCGGGTTTTTCTTACGTACTCGGTTTTGATGCCGTTACGGAAGCGGATAATGTATTCGAAAGCAACGGTGTTCGTATCGCGATGAACAAAGCCCACGCCATTTACCTTTTGGGTATGGAAATTGACTTTGTACACGGTCTCGAAAATCGCGGGTTTACGTTTAACAACCCCAACGCCACGTCTTCTTGTGGTTGCGGCACGTCGTTTTCGGCATAATACACCAACCATTAACCGCTTCGGCGGGTTATTTATACCAAACACCCCTGTTCATTTGTGTGAGCAGGGGTGTTTTTTTGTGATATTCTCCGTCCGACTCAGTGTGCGGTCTAACGTACCAGGAGTTAGTAAAAACTTCAAACTTCCTCTTTTTTGTCTTCTCTGCCCCGATTTTGTCACACACTCCACCAACTTAGGTTATTACACCAAACACCCTTGTTCATTTGAGGAAGAATTTATTTCATTAAAACATCTTTATTATGAAACACATCTTTTTCACGTTGAGTGGCACGACCCTCCTTTTTTTATTGGCTTTTTTGTGCACTACTTCATCCGATCAAACGATTCCCGTTGCAATGGCTTCGATGGAACCCCATTTTGCACCCGAGGTACAATGCAGTTGCACGGAGTCTTTTCAGGGCGAACCTACAATGGTCGTTGGAACGGTGCATTTTGATCCCATTCCCTTGGGGACAAATTGCTCTTACAAAACCCGGGTAACCATTTCTTATAGCCCGCTAACCGTCAAAAACCGGTTCCGGGTATTGGACGATTTGGGGAATATTGTGGCATCTACTGCCTTTGTCAACACCAACGGAACGCTCACCTTTTGCGCGGAAGTAGGCCGACAATACTTCCTGCACGTAAGCGCCACATCACCAGTTAATGCACTGGACCGCTGGAATGCATCGGTAGTGTGTGGCCCAGCGTGCTAGTGGAGTGAGGAGTACTTCAAAAATCAAAAATCGGAGTTCTTACATCAAAAAAACATACTGGCGCACCCCACAAAATAAGCGTAAATTGCCTATTTTGTGGATCACACGAATATGTTTTTGATTTAAGAATTAAGATATAAAATTTTTGATTTTTGAAGTTTTTTTATCTCTTATCTCTCCTAACTCATCGCTAAAAAAACTACGCTCCTAACCAAACCTTAAACTCCCCTACCCTTTCGCGGCTGACGAATACCTCGTCGCTGAACGTGGGGGCGATGTCTAATTTCAAGCGGCCGTTGAGGTGCGGGTGAATGGCCTTAATGGACTGTACACTCACAAACGTGCTGCGGTTGATGCGGTAAAACGACTCCGGGTGCAACAGATCCTGCAATTCGTCGAGGGTGTATTCGACAAAATGTTTTTTACCCGCGTGGGTATGCACCATCGTGAGGCCGTCGGAGGAGTGAAAAAAGGCGATTTCGTTGATCGGCACCATGATAAAATGCTGGCCGGTTTTGACCAAAAAACGGTCTTTATACTGCCGTCCTTTGTCCATGTAGCGCAATAATTCTTTAATATCGGGCAAAGAATCGGTGCTTTTGGCGGCTTTTATTTTCTCCAAAGCCTTGCCCAAATCGTCGGGATCAATGGGTTTGAGGAGATAATCTACGGCGTTTACTTTAAATGCCTGAATGGCGTATTGGTCAAAAGCCGTCGTGAAAATAACGGGCGAAGTGACCTCCGTTTGTTTAAAAATATCAAAACTCAACCCATCGGCAATTTGAATATCCATAAATATCAAATCCGGGGTATCGAACGAAGTGAGCCATTTTACGGCACTTTCAACGGAATCCAGGGTATCGAGAATGGTCGCCTGAGGCACCTTACCCTGAATGAGTTTGGTCAGTTGGCGCGCCGCTGGGAGTTCATCTTCAATAATCAAAATACGCATAACACATTAAGGTTTTGTGACCGGAATCAGCACCGTAAAATATTGTTGAGAAGTAATGACCTGAATCTCCGAATCGGTGAGCAGGCGGTATCGTTCGCGGATATTTTCCAGCCCAACGCCGGTGGAATCCATCACCTGGTTTTTCTTTTGCAGGGTATTGCGCACCACCAGGTGGCTATTTTCGTAAAAAATTTCAACTTTTAACGGTTTACCCGACGAAATGACATTGTGTTTAATGGCATTTTCAAACAAAATCTGGAAGGTTAAGGGCACAATTTTGGCGTGGGCCAATGACTCCAAACCCCGAATTTCGACCTGCAAATTATCGCCAAAACGCTCGCGCAACAGAAAAATATACGCGTGCAGGTAATCGAGTTCATCGTGCAGACAAATCACGTTGGAATCGCGGCTTTCGAGCACGTAGCGGTACACTTTACTCAGTTTTTGCACAAAATTCACCGCTTTTTCGCTGTCCTCCGGAATCAAATACACCAGCGTATTGAGGCTGTTGAACAAAAAATGCGGGTTGACTTGGTTGCGCAAACCTTCCAACTGCGACTGCACGTGCTGCCGTTGCAAATCGGCTTTTTCGGCAATGGCATTTTGCAACATCAAATAAAAAGAAATGGCTTCGTAAATGGTAAACACGAGGCACGACAACAAAATGGTCGCCAAAAACTCCATTACCGGATCAGGCCGACTTGTGTGCTGCGGCAAAATCATGCGAAATATATTATCCAGCACAAAGTTCACCACCAAAAAAGTCAACATCAGTAATACAGCCATCAGCCCCAGGCGAATGGACAAATCCTCTAACCTCGGATACCGCAATTTCACCCGAACAAACAACCAGCGCAGTATCAACCAAAAAGTAGTGGTGTACACAAACGACATGGGAATACACACCGACAGAAAGGCCCAATCGGCGTTGGTGTAGTATTCGTTAAAAAGCAGCATGGATACGATGAGGGCGCTGATCGGGATACCCACGATCAGCACCAATTTATCGTCAAAGCCAAATGCTCGTTTGAAGCAACATTTTTTTTGCATTATGGGCAAAAGTACGTTTAAAACTCAACGCGATACATAACATCGGGGAAAAAACCGATCTGGTTCACGCGACCCACGGTGCCGCGTTCTTCGTTGTACCGCATGGCAAATACATTTTCGTGGTTGGTAATATTTTGAAAATCGAGGAAAAAGGTTTGTGAAAACTTGCGTTTGCTGCTGTTGATGCGGAACCCAAATTTGACATCCCAACGGAAATAGTCGTCCTGGCGCAGGCTAAAGGCTTGGTTATCCAACAACACTTCGGTACCGGCGGCCTGGCTGGCGGGCAAATCCACCGGGGTGTAGGGCCGTCCGCCCGCCGTGGTAAATTTGGTGTCAAAAGTCAGGAAACGACGACCCGAACTGCCAATTTTAAACTCTTTACCGGCCAATGCATTAAACACATAACCACCGTCGAAAGCCGTGCTGCGCTCCACGCCGTCGCTGCCTTTGTAGCGCGAATCGTACAAACTGGTCGTTACCAGGGCGTAATACCCTTTGCTAAAAAACTTCTCGACGGTAATTTCCACGCCCCGGTTAAAACCCGTGCCGTCGTTGACCAAATCACTTTGTTCGGGGAACACAAAATCGGCTCCGGTATTCAACATCGAAAACGACGAACTAAAGGCATTTACCGGCACCTGGCTGAGGAATTGGTAGTACAACTCGGTTTTTACGCGCCAATCGGTGGCCGGTTTCAGGTCGTAACCCAACACAAAATGCTGATTGCGGGTAAAGTCAAGGTTGTTGTTGGTGGGTACGGTGGAGCCGTCGGGGAGGCGTTTGCGGAACAAAAACACGGGCAAAGGCTGCGCCTGGTGGTGCAATCCGTAACCAAGATTGATGCGCGAACGCGGTGCCACCTGCCAGTTTAAAGCCACGCGGGGTTCCACGGCCCAGTCTTCGGTGAGGTCAAAATATTGCCCGTGTACGCCGGTGTTCAGGGTAATGCGGTTGGTGAGGCGGTACTGCGCCTGGGCGTAGGCTTCGGTCATGAGGAAATTTCCCGTAAAATCGCGGAGCGCCACCCAATCGGGCAAGCCGTCGCCGTTAAAATCGGGGACTCGTTCGCGGGTATCCACACCGGTTTCGAGGTGTTGGAGTTGCAGCAATACCCCCGTTCGGAACGTGAGCCGCTGGTTGATTTTATTGTTGTACAACGACGACAAACGCCATTGGGTTAAATCATCTTTTACGTTGAATTTTTCGAGGGTTTGACCCGGTTCGCCGCCGTAATTCAGGTATTCTTCGCGGTAACGCACACCGGTAAACGCCCCGCTCACCGTTGTCCGGATGTACGAATGGTCGTTGAGCAGCACGTTGTGTTTTACGCCCAATACCCCAAAACGGGACCGGGAAAAAGCATTTTCGTTGCGGCTGGCCCAAAGGTCGGTGCTGTCCAATTCCGGTCCGAGGAAATCAATTTGACTGGTAGCGGCAATGCCAAACACCGACAGACGGCCCAGTTTGGTTTTGCCCAAATCGGCGTTAAACGACAAATCTTTGTAGCGGGGCAAAGCCGTAGTACCCACGTTTAATCCGGCGGCATCGGCTACTTCCACGAACGAATGGCGGTAAGCCACCACAAAAGAGCCGCCATTTTTTTTGTTCAAAGGGCCTTCGATCATGGCTTCCATGCCGGTAAAAGCCCCCATTTGGCCCATAAATTCAAATTTGTCTTTGTTGCCCGTTCTCAAATTAATATCAAAAACACCCGCCAAAGCATTGCCGTATTCCGCCGGAAAAGCCCCGGTGAGAAAATCGGAATTGGAAATCAGGTTGGGATTAAGCGCCGATACCGGGCCGCCCGTGGTGCCCAGGGTAGCAAAGTGGTTGGGGTTGGGAATGGGCAAACCCTCCAAACGCCACAGCACACCGGTGGGCGAGTTTCCACGAATGATGATGTCGTTGCGGGAATCGTTATTGGCGGCTACTCCGGCGAAATTGGCGACCAATTTGGCCACGTCGTTGCGGCCACCCGAATAACGGCTCACTTCTTCGGTATTGAACTGCCGCGCCGAAATGGTCGCCAATTCGTTCATCGGTCTGTCTTTGTCGGTTTTGGCCGTAATCACCACTTCGCCGATATTGGTAAATGCCTCCTGTAAACGCACATCCAACTGTACTTCTTTGCCCGCGGTGGTGAGGATATTGGGAATTTGTTGCGATTCGTAACCGGGGTAACTGACACTAATGGCCAAACGCCCCACGGGTGAATTGCGGATCACAAAACGGCCATTTTCGTCGGTGGTAGCCCCCAAAACCGGGTCAGTTCCCACCGTGCGGATGGTAACACCGATGAGCGGCGTTTCCGATTGAATATCCAATACGACCCCGCGCAACGTGGAGGTTTGGGCAAATACCAGCAGGGGAAGCACCGCGATCCATAGTGTGAGTAATTTTTTCATGCTCGTTAATAATTTTAGTTCGTGTTTTTGTTTTAACAACACAAATGTACCCGTGAGCAGCCGGGAGAAACAAGCAGTTTGCGGTGAGTGGTAGGATTTTAAAGGTGAATGGTGGGAGATTACGCCTCCAAACCTTGCCGCATTTGGGTAAAAAAGGTCTTGTCGAACGCGCTGCCTAAGGTACCACCAAAATGCCCGACATTTTTAATAGCTTTTAATTTGGTTTGAGCGGATGCGCTTCCCAACCGCTGCAAATGGGATAACCCGCGCACTTCGTACCCAAAAGGAGTGAGGTCGTCGTTGACCTCCGCAATAATTAACGTATCGGTCACAATACCGGCGTGGTTAAAGATTTTCACCGGCGCACCTTCGGTCAATGGGCCTAATAATTTTTTGCCCGTATGCGCCTTTGTTTCGAGGTCGTTCACGAGTTTTTCCAACTCCTCGTGTAACCTTTGAACGATGGTTTCTGCTTCAAACAGGCCCAAGGTTTTGACCAATTTGATTTTTTGTACCAATGGCTGCAACATATACGGCGACCAATATTCTACGCCCTGGATTTTTTGGTACGTTCCCAACGCCTGCCTGCACTGATCGAGCCAAAAGGAAACCTGGGTATCTTGCATAAATGCATCGCCAAAGCGAAATTGCCGGTAGGTACTATGGTTCATTTCGAGGCTCAAACTACAATACAACGTAAACCCGACCAACGCACGGTACTGTTTGAGTAAAATAAAAGGCATATCGTTGATGGCCACGTGCAGGCGTGCCTGCGCATTTTTACTGATGCTGAGCAGGTCCTGGTTCAGCATATCGAGGTAAAGACCGATGTTTTCGCCCGGGTTTGAGACTTCTGTGTATCCACTTGTGTGTGGCCAGCCCTCCGGCCATATATCCCAGTCGTGCAACCGGTAGGCAGCGGCTACTTCCATACCGTGTTCGTAGGTGATGCTGTTGATACCCGTAAAACGCGCCCTGGCCGTGCTTTGGCCGATACCCGGAAAGCGGAGCCGGTAATCGTCAATGGCTTTTGCCTGGTTTTTGAACTTTTGAGCAATGGCACTAAACAGGCGTACTTGAATATGATTGTCCATTGTTTTACAAATGGGGGAATGTTGTTAGGTAGAATAAATTACAGAGAATGTAATGTTAAGGCAAATGTAGCAGGATTCCCGCGCATGGCAAATATTTTGCGCAGAAATATTGCCGTAAATTTTAAAAAGCGCAGCATCGCTGCGAAATATTTTAAAAAGCGCAGAAATACATACGTTTTTTCTTTGGCGGGTGCGGTAACTGACCTATATCTTTGTAACAAGAATTTTTTAAATTTTTTCTGGCCAGTTATAGTTTCTTGTGATTCTTACACATCTTTCACTTTTTTTTAAAAATTTTTTAAAATTATGAATTATTTATTTAAATTAGACCTTAAAATGAAAAACTCATTTTTATTCATCTTGGCTTCATGCTTGGTTTGTTTTGCATGCAACCAAGAGCACCAGAAGTTAGATGAAACCCAAGCAGGGCAGATACAAGGTATTGAGCGCACCTCAGAAATTATCAAAGTTAATGTTGGCGACGCCACATTCGAGTTCAGTATTACTCGCAACCATGATGGCAGCGTAGGTGTAGAGAAACGCCTTGTAGACTATGATCCAAATTCCCATAAATCCGGCGTTTTTGTCAATTCTGGCTATATTACCCAAACGGGAAACAAGTCATTCAAGATCAATGAACTAGGAACGGTAAAACATTTTTACATTCCATTTGGAGGAGGAACACCAATTGAGATTCTTGCTACTGGATCGGGCGGCGGCGGCGGTGAATACTATTGTGAATGTGAGGGTAACTACGATGAATATGGTGGAATTCATTGCGAATTAGATCGGGGAGGATATGGTCAATGGACACATTGGGTATGCGACGGCGATTGTCAAGACTGCGACATGAGATGGTGCCCCTCGGCGATGCCAGCCTTAGATACTGCTACATATAAGTTATTCGGGCTTATCATAGAAGCCCCAAACGTAACCTTTTATGAAGTTGAAGACCGCAATTCAAACATTGGTATTTTTTACGGAGGGAATTGCAGGATTGAAATCTCAAAGTCCCCAACAGGTGATGTCTTAGTCTCAAGGCAGTTGGTTCAGGGAAACTACCCTTTAAATTTGTATAACTATTCAAGTGCTACCCCGATATCAAATAAACTATCATACGAGTCTAACCAGTCTTACTGGCTTATCCCGTTTGACTTGGGATCAGTAGCCGAAAAAATTGGTAGCGGAGGAGTCGAACCCCATTGTACAGCAGACGGGTGTAACAACGGATGCGAAATGAGAGAAAATTCAAAAAAATGCCTTGAATGTTTTTGTAAAGAAGGTGGTAACGGCGGTGATTGTGATATGATAAGCAGTTCAAAAGGAGTGGTTGTTTCGGGCACAAATATTTCAATAATAGACCAATAAAGTTATGTCGAATAAGATATTGGCACTTTTTTTAGCGATTTTCAGCACCACTCTAAACGCTCAAGAGACTGTATTTACCTTTATAGAAAAGGTAAATACACAACTCCTTGCCATCGAAAAAGGATCATATAGCGTTTACTACAAATACAAATCGTATTTTGATGCAGATACATCAATAGGTGGAGGAAGCGTCCAATATTGCAAAACCCAAGGTGGGCCTGGCGATTCTATCGCCAGGTTTACCTTTTGGCCAACAAGCACAATTCCAAAAGGTTTTGACGGTGTGTTATTTTGGACTGTAAACCAAGATCAAAAACAAATTATTCAATATAATCCAGCACAAAAAAAAGGCATTAAAGATTATATTTCCCATTATAATTCAGAGAGAACTCACATTTTGTCAGTGCCTATTTTAACTAATAAAGAATATCTCCCCCTTAATCCGGCTGATTTTGAAGGTTGGAATATAGAGCCTTTTCAATTAAATGATACCTTATTCGTAGCCTTGAACAAAAGTAGTTTTAGTAAAAACAGCCAGAGGTTGACTCCACTGGATTGCGATTCTATGCATATAACTGAACAATGGTTGTTTTACCCTGATGTTTTTACGCCACGTCGCATTAGATTAATTATTGATCGTGGAAATAACTTAACTTATTTTGATGAAATCAACTATAGCCCGATCGCAAGATTACCTGATTCCCTCGAACTACAAGACTTAGAGAATAGTTTAGCCCACTTTCTAAAGCAAGGTTATCAGTTTGTTGAAAAAACTCTTTCTATGGCGCAACCTGCACAGAGATTGAGTATCGGTGACAGTATCCCAGATTTTACGGTGCGCGTTGAAACTGGCGACACACTTCCTTTGTTTACAGCGTTCAAACAGCATTATTTAGTACTTGACTTTTGGTATCGTGCTTGTGCGCCATGCAACTTGGCCATGCCTGGACTTAACCGCACGGCAAGGGTACTGACTAGAGAAGATGTGGCCATTGTAGGCATTAACCCTATTGATAAGCAATACGAAGCACTAATTAAACAATACAAACAACAGTATGGGTATTCCTTCAAAATCGCTTTTGCCGACAAGACTGTCGCAGAGCAATTGAGAATAAGGGCTTACCCCACACTTATGGTGGTGGACGGTCAAACCCGTAGGGTAATCCGCTTAGCCAAGGGGTACGGGGAGCATGAAGAAGCGGAACTCCTGCGGTATTTGGAGAACTTGTTAAAATAATTTTATTCTTAAAGTAAAAAATATTTTGAAAAAGTTGTTTTTTTTTATTATATTGACAGTTTCGATACCTATATCTGCTCAAATTACGCCACAGGCAGTCATTGAGCATATGAACCAATCGCTGCTCTCTATAGAAAAAGGCGAATATAGGGCCGTATACAAGTCCAAAAGCCTGCTCAAAGCAGATACCAATACCCATTCCGGTCTGGTTAGGTATTTCAAAACCGGTGGCGGCCTTGGGGATACACTTGCACGTTTCGTGCTCTGGCCCGCCGGAGGTGGCCCTATGCAGGGCAGCGATGGCGAAGTCTATTTTTTTGTACGAAAAGATTCCACGGTTGCGGTCGAACAAGTGCGCCAGAAAAAAGGACTGATCACCTATATCAGCAAAGGCAACGCCCTTCGCTCGGGGGTTTTGTCGCTACCCATCTTGACCAATCGGGGGCATGCTCCCGTTGACCCGGAAAAGTGGGGTATCGCACAGGTTGGCGAGTTTTTATTGAACGATACCATTTTTATTGAATTACTGCGTCGCAGGGCATTTCCCATCGGTATGAAAATCACCCCCACAGCAAAGGACTCTATGATCTACACCGAGCAGTGGCTGCTTTACCCGGATACCTATACACCGCGCCGGATACGCACATGGGCTGACCAGCAGGACGGACACGTTCAGTTTGACGAGACGCAGTATTCCCCTATTCGACGATTACCAGATAATGCCTCATTTGAGCAAGCATACGATGTGCAAAAAATGCTTACACAAGGTTATCATGTGGAAGAAATGGATCAAAACAGGCGAAGAGACAAATTGGAAGTAGCATTGGGCGATAGCATTCCGGATTTTATAGTGCGCCTTGAAACGGGCGACACACTCCCGCTATTTACGGCTTTTAAACAGCGTTACTTAGTGTTGGACTTTTGGTACCGCTCCTGTGCTCCCTGTAACTTGGCCATGCCCGGCCTTGACCGCACGGCAAGGGCCCTGAACGATAAAGATGTGGCCATTGTAGGAGTCAACCCCATTGATAAGCAATATGACGTTCTAATCAAGCAATACAAACAGAAGTATGGGTATTCCTTTTTTATTGCCTTTACGGAACGTGCCACCGCAGACCGGATAAAGATTACCGGATACCCCAAATTGATAGTAGTGAATCGGCTGACGCGACGGGTTGTTCATATCGAAAAGGGGTATTCCGAGGAAAGTGAAAAAGCATTGTTAGTGTTATTGGAAACTTTGTTACGGTAGGTTTTATGCTCATGCCTCACCCTAATGCTTTGAGCCTCATTCGCCCAGAAGTGCAAGGCAGTTTATGATTTATCACATATGTGTAATCGACATCACAAAACATACGAAAACCCACGTTTTAAAACAAAATACGACATGAGATACTTTTTTTATTTGACAGCAACTTTGGCCCTGCTCCTCACCGCCTGCAAAAAAGAACCCAAAGAAGATCCACGCAAAGACTGGTTTGCCCCTGAACGATGGGATGCCCTTCAAAAAGCCGATTTCGGCTGCCAAGGCATTTACGCCGAAAATTACCTGTCAGCCTCCCTGGATTCCGGCCCTTTTTGTATCAATGCGCAGGATAAAGATACCTCCTTCGCCTATGTTTCCCAATCCGTGAACGTCGGTGCCAACGGAGTAACTTCATTGGGATTTAATCATGTGTTTGCCGTGGGGGACATGGAATACCCATATGCCATGATTAATAAGTACTCCCAAAATTACGTTCTGGAACACAAGGAGTTGGACAACGAAGTCGTTTTTAGTTTGCTCTATTTGTCTCCGCACCAACATAACTTAGATTATTTGCTGGATAGTGTATTGGAGGTGGGTAAGGCATACCCCATCAACAAAGACCAGGAAGTCAAAAATGATCCCCACGCCTATTGGACAATTGATGTATCTATCATTTACCGGACATCCTTCAGTGTTCAGGGTTCCTCCGTTGGATGGAATGAGTTTCTTCTTTCAGCCAATGGTCCACAATCGCCTGGGGCGCACGTAAAAATAGCAGAGGTGAAAAAACGGGAATTTTCCGATCACTTTTTGTACGATGTCACTTTTGAATTCACCGGCGAATTGTACTCTGGAACGGGTGCCCACCTTTGGACCACCATGAAAGACGGTAAAATGAAGGGAACCTTTACGGTAAAAAAATAAATGACATCTCCCGCCGGGATAAACACCGGCGGGAACGCTTTCTTAACCAGCATTCGTTGTGGCGTTTAACCATTTACACGATCATGAAAAAAATACTCATTTTTTCCTTGTTTCTAATCGCAATCTTGGGTTGCAAAAAAGACAATGAAGCGGAAGAATTTTTTCGTACTCCTGCTTTGGTGGAATGTTACTCCAATAGTAAATTTGACTGCGATGGCACCCTCGGCGAAGAATATTTTAGTTGTCAACTCGATGGCAAGGACTTTTGCCGTTCGGCGGGCAGCAATGATTATGTCAGTTATTACCGGCCAACACTGATTGTGATTACCAATGGCCCTACCCTCGAACTCAGTCAAGCCATCGGGCGGTATTGTTTGGAATTTGGTATCCGGCATACCGAGATGGCCAAGGACGAGGAACCCAAACTCGTATTCAACTATTTATCACCCAACCCCGCCACGCCCCGCGAAATGTTGGATAATGCCTTTAAAGTCGGTCCACTTCGCCTGCGCGACCGATACAATCCCGCCGATACCGCCGATGTATTCGACCTCCGCGTTGCGTTCAGGTGCGAAAATGGAACTATTGATGCCGGTTTTGAAAGTGGTTTTGGGGCGCAAAGAAACCCGTATCTGGAGTGTATACGGTACGAACGTGTTGAGGTGGACGACGTCATTATGTACGATATTACCCTGAAATTCGAGTGTGATTTGTGGCGCGGCAGCCACCCCGATACCCAAAAATTGTGGCGGCGTGTGGAGAACGGGGTTTTGGCCATGCGGTTTGTGGTGAACAAATAATACATAAGGCATTCCCGCCAGGATAACACGGGCGGGAATACCTATTTAACCTTTCGTTGTGGCGTTTAACCATTTACACGATCATGAAAAAAATACTCATTTTTTCCTTGTTTCTAATCGCAATTTTGGGTTGCAAAAAAGACAATGAAGCGGAAGAACTCTATTCCACAGATCCTAAGTTAGGTGAATGTTACTCCAATAGCAAATTTGACTGTGACGGCACCCTCGGCGAAGAATATTTTAGTTGTCAACTCGATGGCAAAGACTTTTGCCGTTCGGCGGGCAGCAATGATTATATCAGTTATTACCGGCCAACGCTGATTGTGATTACCAATGGCCCTACCCTCGAACTGGGTCAAGCCATCGGGCGGTATTGTTTGGAATTTGGTATCCGGCATACCGAGATGGCCAAGGACGAGGAACCCAAACTTTTGTTCAACTATTTATCACCCAACCCCGCCACGCCCCGCGAAATGTTGGACAATGCCTTTAAGGTTGGCCCGCTTCGCCTGCGCGACCGATACAATCCCGCCGATACCGCCGATGTATTCGACCTCCGCGTTGCGTTCAGGTGCGAAAATGGAACCTCAGATGCCGGTTTTGAAAGTGGTTTTGGAGCACAAAAAAACCCGTATCTGGAGTGTACACGGTACGAACGTGTTGAGGTGGACGACGTCATTATGTACGATATTACCCTGAAATTCGAGTGTGATTTGTGGCACGGCAGCCACCCCGATACCCAAAAATTGTGGCGGCGTGCGGAGAACGGGGTTTTAGCCATGCGGTTTGTGGTGAATAAATAGGAAATATTTTGTGTTCATAAAAAATGAAATAGTCATCAAAAGTCAACAACACATGAAACAATTCACAACAATCATCGCACTCTTTTTTTTCCTGCTCCCACTGGTTGCTATCGCACAACAAAGTCGGATTAGTACTGGAACCACCATTACACCGTTGGCAGCCGACTCGGCCTACTACATTGAACAAGTGGTTTTCCGGCCCGTTACGCTTTGGCGAGGAGAAGAAAAAATGCCCATGTTAAACCACCGTGGCTTTGTACGACCCGAAGTGAAAGCCAAATTCGAACCGTATCCCAATGCTTATCGAGAACTCCTGCTGTCGGAGCGGCACAACCGAAAATCTTTATTTTGGGCAAGAGGTAGTCTGCTGGTTGGAACCACCGCGCTGGTCTATTTATTGGCGACAATCAACAAAGATGCAAAATATGAAAATGCCGTCTTGTACGGAGGCGCATTGGTAACTTCTGGTTTGGCGGTGACTACGTACTACCACTTCGGAAAAGCCATAAAATCACGGCGAAAAGCAGTGGATTACCTTAATGTCCGCCAGTAGCCTCAATCATCCTGTAACCGCCGATCTTTAGGTGGCGCTTTAGTGCTTTATCCATCCAAAAGTATGCCGCATCACCAAAGAACACCAAAAAACGCTGTGTGGCTTTGTCTTTCAGAAGGAATCTATGGACTTGCCATTGGTTATAAAAAGCGACAAAAGACGGCAGGACAATGGTCGTTTGAGGATGATAAACCACTAAAAACAAGTGGTATTTTACGCATCATCACGATCACATAGATCCCTTCTGGATGACAAAGCCACACAGCGTTTTTGAGGTTATTGGTTGGTGTGGCACACTTTTGGTGAGATGTCTTTTGTCGGAAGCCAGTTCTGCTCTGAGATGTCATCCACTCCGTGCCTCCGGGATGCACATCTCGCCGCAGGACGCCTTGCGAGGTAAAACAACTGGAAATTCCCGACACAGACCATTAATTCATTTTACACTCTTCACTATTCACTATACACTCTTCACTAAAAAAACGCCCTATATTCGCCACTAAAATGCACAACACCATGCTCAAATACACGGCAGGGGCGTTGCTGATGTTGGTGACACTCATGGCAAATGCCCAAAAATCTCGTTTTTCCGTTGTTTTTCCCGGAACCCCCAATACCGTTTTAGACGGTCGTTTGTTGCTTATTTTTGCCAAATCGGCCGATAAAGAGCCGCGTTTTTTGGTAAAAGACGATTACACCTCCGCCCAAATATTCGGAATGGACGTTGAAAACTGGAAACCCGGCATACCCCGCGTTTTTACCGGTGCCGAATTTGGTTACCCGCTCCGTTCCCTGCCCGATGTTCCGCCGGGCGACTATTATGTGCAGGCCATTTTGCACAAATACGAAACTTTTCACCGCAAAGACGGCCACACCGTTAAAATGCCAATGGACCGCGGCGAAGGCCAACAATGGAACCTCGCACCGGGCAATATCTATTCCAAACCCGTCAAAATCACCATTGGCCCCAAAGCCAAAAGCCCCGTCAACCTGACGCTGGACCAAGAAATTCCGCCCATTCCCGAACCGGAAGACACCAAATACATCAAACACATCAAAATTCAAAGTGCGTTACTGACCGAATTTTGGGGTCGTCCCATGTACCTCGGGGCGCACGTGCTGTTACCCGAAGGTTGGGATACGCACCCCGATGTGCGGTTTCCGCTGGCCATTTATCACGGCCATTTTCCGAGTGATTTTGGCGGTTTTCGCACCGATCCACCCGATCCCAACCTGAAACCGGAGTACAGCGCGCGGTTCAAACTGGAAGGTTATAACCGCATTGTGCAGCAGGAAGCGTACGATTTTTACAAAATGTGGACCGGCCCCGATTTCCCACGGGTTATCGCCATCGAAATTCAGCACCCCTGTCCGTTTTACGATGATTCTTACGCCGTTAACTCGGCCAACGTTGGCCCCTACGGCGATGCCATTATGCGCGAATTGATTCCCGAAATTGAAAAGCGGTTCCGGGGCATTGGCGAAGGTTGGGCGCGGTTTACCTACGGCGGCTCCACTGGCGGTTGGGAAGCATTAGCGGTGCAGGTATTTTACCCCGACGAGTTCAACGGTTGTTACGCAGCCTGTCCCGATCCGGTGGATTTCCGGGCTTATACGCTGGTGGATTTGTACAAAGATAAAAACGCCTATCACCAGCAAGGTGATTTTGGGCAGGTGTTGCGCCCGGGCAACCGCGATTATCTGGGCCAAATTACCACAACCCTGCAAGATGCCAATTATTACGAACTGGCACTGGGCACCAAAAGCCGCAGCGGACAACAATACGATATTTGGGAGGCGGTGTATTCGCCCGTTGGCCCGGATGGGTATCCGCGAAGGATTTGGGACAAAAAAACGGGTGAAATTGACCATAAAGTGGCCGAATATTGGCGCGACAACTACGACCTTACACACATCATCCGCCGCGACTGGGCAACCCTTGGTCCTAAGTTGCAGGGCAAAATTCACCTGTACTGCGGCGATATGGATAATTATTTCCTCAACAACGCCGTCTATTTGGCCGAAGACATGTTAAAGGGTTTGGATAACCCCACCTTCGACGGGCAGGTGGATTACGGCGACCGCGCCGAACATTGCTGGAACGGCGACCATACCCAACCCAACGCCATTTCGCGACTGCGTTACCACCGCTATTTTATCCCTAAATGGACCGACCAAGTGCAACAACGCGCGCCTAAAGGGGCCGATTTGCGGGCCTGGCGGTATTAAAAACTGTTTTATCAATAATAAATAATGCCTTTTTCCCCCACTCCACCCCGTTTCAAACGCCCTTTTTGGCACTTGGAAGGCCACGCCCAAACCATTATTCCCGGTGCTTTTCGCAAAATACCGGACATTCACTACACCCGCGAACGCATCGAAACCCCCGATGATGATTTTCTTGACTTGGACTGGATTCGCACCGGTGCCAAACGGCTCGTTATCCTGACGCACGGGCTGGAAGGAAGTTCCAACAGCCAATACGTGCGCGGAACGGCGCGGCTTTTTTCCCAAAGCGGCTGGGATGTACTGGCCTGGAATTGTCGCTCTTGTTCGGGCGAAATGAACCGCCAATTCCGGCTCTACCACCACGGCGAAATTAAAGACATTGGGTTGGTAGTCGACCACGCCATTCGCACGGGCGGCTACGAGGCCGTTGCGATGGCGGGTTTTAGCATGGGTGCCAATATCACCATGAAATACCTGGGCGTTAACGGTGCTAATGTGCCCAAACAGGTGAAATCGGCGGCGGTATTTTCGGCACCTTGCGACCTGGGAGCGGGTGCCGACGTGCTGGATAAACCCGGCAACTGGATTTATCGCACCCGATTTATGAATAAACTGGTCAAAAAACTCCACCTCAAAAACGAACTGTTTCCGGGCCGCATTGACGTGCAGAAGTTTAAGGAAGTGCGGCGTTGGCGCGATTTTGACGAATGGTTCAGCGCACCTATGTGCGGCTACCGCGACGCCAACGATTTTTACCGAAACTCCTCGCCCTTGTACTTTATGGACGGCATTCAGGTGCCCACACTGTTGGCCAGCGCGGTGAACGATCCGATCCTCACCCCCGAATGTTTTCCGATTGAAATTGCCCAAAAACACGCGTACCTCCACCTCGAATTGCCCGAACTGGGAGGACACTGTGGTTTTGCGGTAAAAGGAAGTCCGCATTCGTGGATGGAAATGCGGGCTTTGGAATGGAGCGAAATGGTTGGGAAGGGTTGGAAGGGTTGAATTTGTTAGAAGGATTGGAAGGGTTGAATTTGTTGAATTTGTTTTTCTCGTCGTGACGTACACGTTTTACCCGTCGTAGCATTTCAGTTTATACTAACACAAACATCCATTCGCCCATCTCGGAATACCGGGTGTGTCCATCTGCCGAATCTCCCAGATTTGGTAGATTTATGCCACAAAATTGAATGTATTTCCACTACTTTTAAGCGTTCCAGCCTCCGTTTCACCCGTCGTGGCGTACACGTTTACCCGTAAAAACATTTCAGTTTATACCAACGCAAATCTCCATTCGCCCATCTCGGAATATCGGGTGTGTCCATCTGCCAAATCTCTCAGATTTGGTAGATTTATGCCACAAAATTGAATGTATTTCCACTACTTTTAAGTGTCCCGGCCTCCGTTTTGCCCGTTGTAAAGGGATCTTTGTGTATTTTTAATACAGAAAGACCGCCCCACAACGGGCAAACGAATAATCTACGTCGGGCAAAACAAATTCAACAAATTCAACTATTTTTTAGGCATATTGAGCCGGGCCAACGTTCGACTTTTTAAAGTTGCGGAAAACATCTTCCGCAATGGCCAGTCCCAACGGTACTCCGCCGACGTTTTGCTCCGGTTTGATATTGCCATTGGCATCGATGATATTGTTCAAATCGGGTTTATCGCTACCGTCCAACTGGAAAGCATCAAAAGCCCAGTGTACACCGATATAAACGCGGCTCAGGCCGTTTTCGATAATCATATCCCACAAACCATTGGGGAAATTGCGGCGGTGCAAAGGGCGCACGGCACCGTGGTTATCGGTGGTAACACCGTTGTATTCGTCGGAAATAAAATGCAGGCCATTGAACAAGTTATCCGGCCCAGCACCATTAACGTTGTAAAACTTACGCACCACGTGCAACGAAGCGGCACCAAACGTCGCGTGACCCGACGGATAAGCCGGGAACGGCGGCGTAAAGTTCTTTTTACCTGGTTCGTTCGATTTGGGAGCACCGTAAGGCAGCCATTCCGTATCGGCGGCATTGTTGAGGTTGTTGCTCGGAACAGCATCGGAGCCGAGGGACACATCGTGGTTACGGATACCCGCCACCGGACGCCATACATTGTGCACGTATTTTTGTTCCCAGGCCAAAATTCCGGCATCGCCCATAGCGGCATTCACCAACGCAAACAAGCGTACATTTTGCTCTAAAGTATTACCACGGTGAATGGCAATTTCGCGCACAATCTGATTGTACAAACGCGGCGGTGTGCCCAAGTATTTGGCACCGTCGTAACCCCAATATACACCAATTACGGTTTCATCAACAGTACGGCGTTTGGCGTTTGACACATTACCCATCAGTTCAGGTTTGATTCCTTTTTCTTTTACCTGTACCAGATAACGCTCGTAATCGGCGGTACCCGGCTGGGGTGAAGGGTTGAGGGCATGGCGTTTTGTGGAAGCAAACAAAGTGGCTCTGGCTCCGTAATACGGCGCGTGATAACCTTGCGTCGGGTTATCGGGGTCTTTTTGGTGTTTGCCACGGCCACGGGGAGCCACGGTGTCGTAATTGCTGTCGCCCAAATCGGGGTCGGCAAGGCGCAAACCCAAAATATGCACGGCCACCACACGACCGTAAGCCACACCATTGTCCCAATCGGCCTCATTAAACATGTTAAAAGCCAGTGTAAAGTGGTTGGCGAGGTTAAAATCGCCGTGGACACTGGTATCGGGGTACAACAGGCGAAGGGTTTCATGTGCGGCACCGGCAATAGCACCATTCACCGAAACTGCCGTACCAGACGCCGGCGTGGGCGAATTGGAATCGTAAATGGACAGCGTAGTGTTGGCGCGGCCTTTTGCCCCAACATAAGCATCATGCATGGCCAAATGAATAATGGCAATGGCGCGAGAACTGCCCGTGGGGCCTAATGCGCCTTTGTCTAAACCATGCGAGTGGCTGATACGGTTGGCTTCCAACGCGCAATGGTTCCAAAAAAGGATAGAATCCATAAATGTGGTATTTGATTTTAAAAAGGTAAAAAAGAAAAAGTCTTAGTTATTATTCTGCTGCAAAAGTGGGGGCGGCGGTACAACTGATGGAGAACTACGGCGGAATTAACCAAGCATTCTGTTGGAAATAATGTGGAAACGGCTCGGAAGCAACGAGGAAAATAACGCTCAACAAACTTTTTTAAAAATTTTTGCACTATTAAGTCACAAATAACCAGCACCCATACATATAGGCACTGCGACCCTGTTCCGTAATTCATTCCGGTTGTAGTACACACGCTCAAATAAACCACCCATGATGATAACTACTGATTTCCGTGCTTTCTGCTGCCTCATGCAAAAAGTGTACACCAAAGCCTTCGGAACCCCTGCCCACACCCTCAATTTTGCCGAATCGCGCGCATTGAGTTGGTTGATTTATGAAAATACCGGTGAACTGATTAGTTATAAATCACTGATGAATTACAGCAAAGCCATTTCCCAAAACACCCCCGAAGCACTCAATCCCTCGGCAAATACCCTGGGCATTTTGGCGCAGTTTGCCGGAGCGGAGATCACGGAAACCAATACGGCCGCGGCACCGCCTAAAGCGATTTTATGGTATAATTTTAGGAAAACGGCAACGTTGGGGGAAATACGGGACAGTTATTAACGGACGTTGAAAAGCCCAAAATGGGTATAACGGCAAATGTAGCCCCCAAGGCCCAATTTCCCCGGCATTTTGTTACATTTACGCCCAAAATAAACACGATGCAAAATATAACGCTGATTCTGTTTTGGTGCCTGTCCCACACGCTGCTCTTTGGCCAACAAGCCACCCTTTTTGACGAAAACACCGTGGGCCGTATTGAAATTTTTGTGCGCCCCGATTCCTTTGAATACATTTATACCAACCTGATTAACGACGAATACATTCGAGGTGATTTTTTCTTTACCTATAACAATCAGGTGGATTCGTTTAAAAATATCGGGCTGCGGATGCGGGGTAACACCTCTTTATCGGCGCAAAAAAAATCGTTTAAAGTGAGTTTTAACGAATTTGACGAAGACGGCGAATTTCAGGGCCTGCGCAAACTCAACCTGCGTGGTTCGCACAACGACCCTTCTATGATGCGCGAACGGCTGTTTTACAAAGCCTGGAACGACGCCGGTATGCCCGAGCGCCGCTCGGCTTTTGTGGATGTGTACATCAACGGGGTGTATTATGGCCTTTATACCAACATCGAAGAAATTGATAAACGTTGGCTCGACCGCGTGTACGGCGATAACGACGGCAATTTGTACAAATGCCAATGGCCCGCTTCGTTGGCCTACCTCGGCACCAGTCCCGGCCCCTACAAAGCGCTCATGCACTCGGATACTGAACGGGCTTACGACCTGAAAACCAACGAATTAGCCGACGACTACACGCGTTTTGCCCAATTGGCCACCACCCTCAACGAACCGGTAAATGCTGATTATCCGGCCAAAATCAGTGCGGTATTGAACGTGGAATCGGTGCTAAAATCATTTGCCTTCGACGTGGCTACCGGCAATTGGGACGATTATTTTTACAACCAAAACAATTATTACCTTTACGATAACCCCGCCACGGGCAAATTTGAGTTTATCGTCATTGACACCGATAATACCTTCGGTGTGGATTGGGTCAACCGCGACTGGGCAACCCGCAATTGCCTCAACTGGTACAGCCAAAGCAGCCCACGCCCGCTGGCCACTAAACTGATGGCCGTCCCTGCCTACAAACAACAATTCATGGATTACCTGTTTTACCTCACCAATAACATTGTGAGTCCCAACCATTTATTCCCCTGGATTGACGATATGCACGCCCTGATTACGCCCTCGGCGGCATTGGACACCTACCGCACCTACGATTACGACTACAGCATGAACGATTTTCACAACAGCCTCACCCAAACCATTGACGGGCACACGCCTTACGGCATCAAACCGTTTATTGAAAACCGCCGCAACAATACTTTGCAGCAACTCGCGGGTTTGGTCAGCACCGAAACCGCTTCCGAACCGGCGGCGGGTTTCGAAATATGGCCCAATCCGGCGCACGATATCATCCAAATCAGTAACTCCCAGCACCGCATCGGGGAAGTGCAGGTGTACGATGCCTTGGGGCAATGGCACCGCACCCTCCACCTCTCCCCCACCGCCGATGTACACCAAATAGAGGTGGGTCATTGGCCAACGGGCATGTATATATTGCGCAGTGAAGTGGGGGTTCAGCGGTTCTTTTTGGTGGGAAATGGGCAGTAAATTGTCAAAATCAGTATTTTGGGATGACGATTCAACTTCAAAAATCAAAAATTTTATATCTTATATCTTAAATCAAAAAAACATACTTACCGCCCCACAAAACAACCCTAAAAGTACTCGTGTGGCTTTGTCATTCAGAAGGAATCTATTGACATAGGATTTTGGAAAAAAACACCAAATGCAACGTGTGCATTCAAAGCGTGAGATGGCCACCTCTTTCGCTCCTCGCTTTTTACCCAATTTTTCGATCCCACAGATTCCTCCTGAAAGACAAAGCCACATGAGTACTTTTAGGGTTGTTTTGTGGGGCGGCAAGTATGTTTTTTTGATTTAAGATATAAGATGTAAATTTTTTGATTTTTGAAGTTAAACCCCCATGCTGAAAATCCCGATTCAGACCAGAAACCACCATTAACCGATAAATTCAGCCCATACTCCGAGTGAATACCGCGCTAATGTCCATTTGAATTACCTTAGCGGCCTATGTCACAACAAACCTGGCAACGAATTACGCACATTGCGATCTGGATGGTTTTTCTCAGTTTCCCGCTGATGGTCACGGTGTTGGTAGGGCCGCCCAAACCCGCCTCCCTGATATTGCGCCCCCCCGACGGAATAAAACCACCTATATCCATTCTCATTAGTTTTAATGCCCTGCTGGCGGTGTTTTACTTTGTCAACTATTATATCCTCATTCCCCGTTTGCTTACGCAGCGGCGGCGGCTGTGGTACGGTTTGAGCATTGCCGGGTGTTTTGTGGTGCTGTTGTTGTTTATTTACACCTCCATCAATATCACTTATCCCAATCGCCCACCCGACGCTGGCATACATCCGGCTTACGTGGCCAGTTCGTTGTTTTTTATGCTGATGTGGGCGGCCAGTAGCGGGGTACGTCTCAATTTTGAATACCAAACCGCCGAAAAACGCCGAAAAGACAGCGAAAATGCCCGACTCGAATCAGAATTGGGCCAATTAAGAACCCAACTCAATCCGCATTTTTTGTTCAATACCCTCAATGGCATTTACACTTTAACATTGGCCAAAAACGACGCGGCTCCCCAGGCCCTGCTCCGCCTGAGCAACTTGCTCCGGTACGTTATGGCCGATACCAACACCGATAAAGTGCCGCTTGCCCAGGATTTGGAACATTTGCGGAATTTTATCGAACTGCACCAAATGCGCCTCACCGACAAAACGCCCGTTACTTTTACCATCAACGGCGACCCGGCACCGCACCGCATTGCGCCGTTGTTGTTGTTGCCTTTTGTCGAAAATGCCTTTAAACACGGGGGCAGCACCCGCGAATATTCCCCAATCAACGTTAACATTGACATTTTGCCCCATCGTTTAACCTTTGAATGCCGCAACTTCATCCGGCAATGGCAGGAAGCAGCCGCGCCGGGTATATCCACGCAATACACGGGTATCGGGTTGGAAAATACCCGCCGCCGCCTCGATTTATTGTACCCCGACCAATACGAATGGCAACTCCGTAACGACGGCGAAACCTACACCGTTCAGTTAACCATCCCGCTATGAACTGCATTGCCCTCGACGACGAGCCGTTAGCCCTGCAATTGTTAGCGGCGTATATCAACGATACACCGGGGCTGCACGCTCAGGGTTTTTACACTAATCCCGACGAAGCATTGCAGCGGTTGCTGGAGGGCGGCGTTGACGTGCTATTCCTCGATATTCAAATGCCCGATATCACGGGTTTACAGTTTTTGAGGGCCTTGGCCGAGCCACCCATCGTGATTTTTACCACCGCTTACGCCGAATACGCGTTGGAAGGATTTAACCTCGACGCGGCGGATTATTTGTTAAAACCATTTGATTACCAACGGTTTATTCAGGCCATTAGCAAAGCGCAGGCTTACGTGGCGTTCAAAAAAGGCTCTCCCCCACCCGATGCACCGGCGGCCACGCATTTGATGGTAAAAGTAGAATACAGCGTAGTGCAAATTCCTTTTGAACATATTTTGTACATCGAAGGATTTGACGATTATATCCGCATTTACACCGGACAAAAACCCATTATGACCCTCATGCGCCTCAAAAATGCCCTCACGGCTTTGCCCCCCGACCGTTTCGTGCGCGTACACCGCTCGTACGTGGTGGCTTTGGACAAAATTGAAAAGGTACGCGCCCAAAAAATCACCATTGCCGACAAAGAAATTCCCATTGGCGAAAGTTACTGGCCAAAGGTAAAAAACCTTGTTTACCGATAAATCCTACCGGTTAACCTACGCCTTTGGGGCGGCTAAAAATAGTGTGCTTAGGTTTGTACAATCATCAATTTACGCCTATGCACACACTACGCTATTTATTATTACCCTTTCTCCTGCTCGGGAGTTACACCGTAAACGCCCAAAACATTGATTCCGTCCGGCTGGATAAACTGTACGTAGGTACAGTATCCAAAATTCTCGACGATCTTCAAAAAGACACGGGCATCCGGTTCAAATTTGACCGCGCCAAATGCGACGAACTCGTGTACAGCGACCGCCCGTTTAACGAACCCGTGAGCCGGTTCCTGAACTTTATGTGCCGCGAGCACAAACTCAAATACCTGCGGCTCGACGATGGTTCGGTGCAAATTATGGGCAAATACGAAAATCCCGAGGTAGAGTTACTGCGCACCAAACAACGTTACCGGGGAGCCGTCAAACACCGGAATATCACCGTAAGTGGTACCATTCAGGACAAAAACACGGGCGAATCGCTGCCGTTTGTGACCGTTCGGGTGTTGGGCGTGCCTTTGGGCGTAACGGCCAATGTGGATGGCCAATACACCATCCTGAATGTTCCGACCGACACCAATAGTTTGATTTTCAACTATTTGGGCTACGAACCGGCCTTGGTTCATTTATCTCCCGAAGCGCCTTTTACCCAATTGGACATTACCTTGGTCGCCAACGGCACCACGCTCGAAGAAGTGACGGTTACGGCCGAACGCGAAGAACTCATGCGCGCATCGGAGCAGGTTTCGGCCTTTAAAATGACCCCGTCCAAACTATCCACGCTGCCGTCGTTGGGAGAAAAAGACATTTTCCGGTCCTTTCAACTAATGCCCGGCATCAGCGCCGCCAACGAGCACACCTCGGGGTTGTACGTGCGCGGAGGCACGCCCGACCAGGCCCTTACCCTGTTTGATGGTTTTACGGTGTACAACGTGGATCACCTGTTCGGCTTTTTTTCGGCGTTTAACGCCAATTCGATCAAAGATGTGCAGTTGTATAAAGGCGTTTTTGACACCAAATACGGCGGACGGCTTTCGTCGGCGGTAGAAATAACGGGCAAAGACGGCAATAACCGCCAGTTTAACGTGGGCGGCGACGTGAGTTTGCTCAGCGCCAATATTTGGGTGGAAAAGCCCTTTGGCGAAAAGGTGACTACCATTTTTACGGCCCGCCGAAGTTGGCGCAGCCCTTTGTACAATACGATTTTTCAACGATTTAGTGGTGAAAACGAAAGCACCAACAATTTGCCATTTGGGAACCAAAACGCCTCCGTCGCTTCTTATTTTTACGATGTAAACGCCAAAACAACCTGGAAACCCAATAAAAAAGACGTCTATTCGATTAGTTTTTACAACGGCGCGGATAATTTGGACAACTCAATCAAACCGCAAATTCCCGAAGGTTTTGGCGGCGGAGGCGGCGGTTTTGGCATTGACATCAGTGATATTACCCGTTGGGGCAATACCGGAGCGAGTGCCAAATGGAGCCGCCGCTGGAACAAAAAATTGTATTCCAACAACCTTATCAGTTATTCCAATTATTTTTCCAAACGCGAACGCGGGGTTTCGGGCAATGTCCCCGACGGTAACGGCGGCGAAACGGAAATCCGGCGCGGAACGTTTGAAGACAATGACTTAAAAGACTATTCGGCCAAAACCGACTGGGAATGGCAGGTTGTTCCGTCGCAAAAACTCGAATTTGGCGGTTTTATCACCAAAAACGACATTGCCTACTCCTATTCCCAAAACGATACATCATCGTTGCTCGACCGCCACACCGATGGCACTACGGCGGGCGGATATTTGCAGGATAAAATGACGTATTGGGGCGAACGGATTCAGTTCACGCCCGGTATTCGGGTGACCTGGTTTTCACCCACGCAAAAAACCTATTACGAACCCCGCGCCAACCTAACGTTCAAGGTGACCCCAAAAATTAAACTCAAAGCCGCCACGGGATTATATTACCAATTTGCGAAGCGGGTTATCCGGGAAGATGTGCTGTCCGGCAGCCGCGACTTTTGGGTATTGGCCGACGACGATCGTTTACCCGTTTCTTCCAGTCGGCAATGGGTGGGTGGCATCAGTTGGGAAAACAAAAACTGGTTATTCGACGCCGAAGCCTACCACAAAACCCTCGACGGTTTGTCGGAATATTCGCTGCGGTTTACGCCCGCAATGGGCATGGGGGCTTTTACCTACGATGAGTTTTTTTACCAGGGCACCGGAAAAGCGCGGGGCATTGATTTTTTATTACAAAAAAAATACGGCAAATTGAACGGATGGCTGGGGTATACCATCGGGGAAACGCGGCAGAATTTTCCGGTGTACGGTGAAAATGATTTTTGGGCCGCCAACGACGTTACCCACGAATTTAAGGCCGTGGGTATGTACAAATGGCGGCAATGGGATTTTTCGGCCACCTGGATTTTTGCCACCGGACGCCCTTATACCGCGCCCGAAGGTGCTTACCAAATTACGCTTCTGGACGGCGAAACCACCGATTTTCTCAATATTTCGGCCAAAAACGCGTATCGTTTGCCCAATTATCACCGCCTCGACGTGGCGGCCACCTACCGCTTTGCGTCGGACAAAGGCAGCATTGGCGGCAGTTTGTTTAATTTGTACAACCGCCAAAACGTATGGTATAAAAACTTTGAAATTGTGAACAATACGGTCGTCAGTACTAATGTCAACTACCTGGGACTTACGCCAAACCTCACGTTAACCCTTAAACTTCGATAAAAAATGCCACATTTCAGCCTTTTGTGCCGCGCCGCCCTCTTATTCTGCCTCACGGTAGCGGCCATTTCCTGCGAAAAAGAAACCCTCAATTCCACCACCGGCAGCCAATTGCGGCCCGTGGTGGAAGGGTATCTGCACCCTGGCCGCGTGGCCACCATCAAAGTTGCACGGCAATTGTTGTTTGAAGCCGACAGCAACACCAACACCGCCATTACGGACGCCCTTATTTGGCTCACCGCTGGTACCGATACCCTGTGGCTGGCGCACACGTCGGCGGGCATTTACAAAAGCACCGATTCCATCGCGGCGGGCACCAGTTACACAATGCACCTGCTGTACAACGGCGAATTGTACCAGGCCGAAACCGTCGTTCCGAACCAACCCCAATCGTTTACTGCCTCCGCCGAACAAGTTGAAGTGCCGGTTTTTGGTGGTGGAACGGGTGGCCCGCCAACTTTCCCCGATCCGATTGAATTAAATTGGGAAAACAACGACGGAGCCTATTATTTGGTGGTGGTAGAAAACACCGAAACCGATCCGGTGGCTTTGTTTAGCGGCGACCGCCCGGCACCCAATTTCCGGACGGAGCCGGAGCAAATTGCCAGTTACGAATTGGGATTCCAAAGTTTTGGCTACTACGGGCAACACCGGGTCATTTTATTCCGCATCAACGCCGAATACGCCTCCCTGTACGACGACAATGGCAACAGTTCCCAAAACCTCACCACGCCGTTTACCAACATCACCAACGGCGGTTTGGGCATATTTACCGGAATTCACTCCGATACACTTTGGGTAGAAGTGGAATAAAACACATTAATTCACCGACACATTTGGGCCATTCACCGAGGAAACCGCCGCTCCATTTAACATATACCTATTCGCAGCGTTAGAATGGTCAAAAATATATTCAACGCTATGCAAAATGTTTTCAAAACCAGCTTAACCATCGTTTTATTGCTGTTTTTACAATGGACGACCAATGCACAAAATAATACGGTCAGCGGCGCCATTACAGATCAGGCCAGTGGTGAAACCCTGATCGGCGCCGCTATTACCGTAGCCGAATTACCGGGCAAAGGCGCGGCCTCCAACGAATACGGGTTTTATTCCCTGTCCCTGCCGCCCGGCACCTACACCCTCATCGTGCGTTACGTGGGCTACACCGACTGGAAAAAAAGTATTGACCTCACCAAAGGCAACCAACGCCTCGATATTCCGCTGGCCGACAATGCCACCCTCGAAGAAGTGGAAATTAAAGCCATCAAAGTGGGCGAAAACATCGAAAAACCCGTGATGGGCGTGGAAAAACTTTCCATGGCCGAAGTCAAAAAACTGCCGACCCTCATGGGTGAACGCGATATTATCCGGTCGTTGCAGTTGTTGCCGGGGGTAAAATCGGGCGGCGAAGGCAGCGGCGGCTTGTTCGTGCGGGGCGGCAACAGCGACCAAAATTTGATTCTGCTGGACGAAGCCCCAGTCTATAACGCCAGTCACCTGCTCGGCTTTTTTAGCACCTTCAACGCCGACGCCATTAAAGACGCGACCCTGTACAAAGGTGGAATGCCCGCCCAATACGGAGGCCGCCTTTCGTCGGTGCTGGATATGAAAATGAACGATGGCAATAACCAGGAATACCAGGTGAGCGGCGGTATTGGGCTAATATCGAGCAAACTCAACGTGGAAGGCCCCATTCAAAAGGGCAAAAGTTCGTTCCTCGTCACGGGTCGCCGCACCTACGCCGATTTGTTTCTCAAAGCCTCGTCGGATACCAGCCTCAGCGGCAGCCGCCTGTACTTTTACGACCTGAACGCCAAATTAAACTACCAAATTGGCAACAAAGACCGCCTCTACCTCAGCGGTTATTTTGGCCAGGATGTATTGGGATTTGGGGAAGATTTTGGCCTCAACTGGGGCAACAAAACCGGCACTTTGCGCTGGAACCACATTTATAACGACCGGCTGTTTAGCAATACTTCGCTCATTTTTAGCGATTACACCTATAATATCAACCTCAGAAGCGGCACCAACGACATTAGTATTACTTCCACCATTCAGGATTGGAACCTGAAACAAGATTTTCAGTATTTTGTCAACAGCAACAATACGCTGCGTTTTGGGGCCAATTTTATCCACCACAACGTAACGCCGGGCCAAATTGAAGCCTCCGAAGAAAGTAGTGTCAATATTGATGATTTTGACCAACGGCGCGGCCTCGAAAGCGCGGCTTACCTCACCCACGAATGGAAAGCCACCGACCGCCTCACGGTGTTGTCGGGCGTGCGGTTATCCGTTTTTAACGTATTGGGCGGCTCCACGTTTAACACCTACGATGCCGAGGGCAATTTGCTCACCACCCGCGAAACCGAACGCGGCGACATTGTAAAAACGTATATCAACCCCGAACCGCGCCTGTCGTTGAGTTATGTGCTCAATACCCGCCAATCGCTGAAACTCAGTTATAACCGCAACGTACAGAACCTTCACTTGCTCTCGAACAGCAACACCTCCAACCCCACCGATTCGTGGGTACTCACCACCGAAAATATCCGCCCGGAACTGGCCGATCAGGTATCGGCGGGTTGGTTCCAGAATTTTGGCGCGGAGCAAGGCTACGAATTCAGCGCTGAAACCTATTACAAACACCTGTACAACCAAATTGACTACCGCAACGGGGCCGAAATTACCGCCAACAACGAGGTGGAGAAAGAACTGCTCTACGGTTCGGGCCGCGCTTATGGCCTCGAATTGTTGCTGCGCAAAAAAACCGGAAAACTCACCGGCTGGGTGGGTTATACCCTGAGCCGCACCGAACGCAAAATTGACGGTATCAACAACGGCAACTATTACCCCAACCGCTACGACCGCACCCACGACGTTACCCTGGTGGCCATGTACCAACTCTCCCGGCGCTGGAACGTATCGGCCAACTGGGTTTGGTACACCGGCAACGCCACTACCTTCCCCAGCGGCAAATACGAAGTAGACGGCGTAACCACTTATTATTACACCGACCGCAACGGCTACCGCATGCCCGATTACCACCGCCTCGACCTGGGTGCCACTTTCCAGGCGCGCAAAACCAAACGGTTTGAATCCGAATGGGCCTTCAGCGTGTACAATGCTTATAACCGCAAAAATGCCTATTCCATTACCTTCCGCGATTCCACCGATAATCCCGGCACCACCGAAGCCGTTCGGACGGCATTATTTGGCATTATCCCCAGCGTATCGTACAACTTTAAATTTTAAAAAAACATGAAAAATATCGCGCAAAATATCTTTAAAACCGCCCTTTTGGCACTCCTATTCGCCACTACGGCCTGCCAGGATGTGATCGAAATTGACCTCGACGAAGCCGCAACCCAATACGTCATTACGGGCAATATCCACAACCAATTGGGGCCTTACACCGTCAAAATCACCCAATCCGTGGCGTTTGACGAACCCAACGTTTACCCGGAAATCAGCAATGCCACCGTCATCATCAACGACGGCCAAACGGTAGATTCACTGCGCGAAATTGCGCCGGGCTTGTACCAAACCACCAAAATTGTACAGGGCGTACCGGGCCGTACTTACCAGTTGGATGTGTATATTGGGGGAAAACGGTTTACGGCGGTTTCTACCATGCCTCCCGCGGTGGAAATGGACCAAATTTCGGCCCAAACCAGCACCTTTGCCGGTAATACCTCCCAGCAAATTGTCCCCAAATTCGCGGACCCGCTGGGTTTGGGAAATTACTACCAATTTATCCAATACGTCAACAACGAGCGTTGGCCCAATATTTTTGTGCTCGACGACCGCAACAACGACGGCGGCACGTTCACACGGCCTTTGTTTGCGCCCAATTCCGACCGGGAAATAAAAAAAGGTGATACGGTCAGCGTGGATATGCGCTGCATTGACCGTATCACCTATAAATACCTCTATACTTTAGATGCCTCCTCGGGCGAAGGCCCCAATGGCACTACCCCATCCAACCCCGATAATAACTTTGGCGGGGCGGCTTTGGGTTATTTTTCGGCGCATACGTTGAGCCAAAAAACCATTGTCGTGCCTTAAATTTTTATCATTTGCAAAGAAGAAATCGAATTCCCAACGGTGACGCGTACCAGGTACTTGCCCGTTGGGAGTTCACTGACCTGCAAGGGCACCAACTGTTGGTCGCCGTTGCGCTCGATCCCACTTAATTGCTGTACCAATTGTACATTACCGTTAAACACCTCAATGTTAAGGGTTTCGCCTTTTACATTGCCCCACTCTACCTGCACGGCGGCTTCGGTGAGCACAGGGTTAGGGGTCATGCGCACCGAAAACCGTTTTTCCTGCACCTGTACCGACTGCATATCGGAGTAGTTGATGGCACCGTTGGTATCTTCCTGAGCGAGGCGGAACAACCACTGGCCGCTGCCCAAAACATTGGTGCGGAACTGGTACGTTTCGACGGTATTCGATTGACCTTTACCAGCCACAAACCCAATCCGCGTCCATTCGATGCCATTGGTGCTTTGTTCAATGTGAAAACCCCGGTTGTTTTTTTCCGTTTCCGTTTCCCATTTGAGCGCGGCGGTATTATCGTCTTGTAAACGCGCTTCAAATAGCGACAATTCCACCGGA
>JAAFJN010000002.1:73948-545594 GCA_013298845.1 Chitinophagales bacterium | reverse complement strand
CGTATTCCGTAACGGTAACTAACGCGAGCGGTTGCAGCAGCATTTGCAGCGAAACGGTGACGGTGAATCCATTGCCGATTTGTACGATTACGGGTAATAATTTCATCTGCAACGCCGGACAAACGACAGAACTTTGTGTGCCATCTGGTGCGGCCTCTTATTTATGGAGCACCGGTGCGACGACGAATTGTATTGTTGTAAATGCGGCTGGAGCGTATTCCGTAACGGTGACTTACGCGAGCGGTTGCAGCAGCATTTGCAGCGAAACAGTAACGGTGAATCCATTGCCGATTTGTACGATTACGGGTAATAATTTCATCTGCAACGCAGGTCAAACGACTGAACTTTGTGTGCCATCTGGTGCGGCCTCTTATTTATGGAGCACCGGTGCGACGACGAATTGCATTTTGGTAAGTGTTGGCGGTGCATACGCTGTAACAGTCACATATTCAAACGGTTGCAGTAGTATTTGTGGTGAAACAGTGATAGTGAATCCATCGCCCATTTGCGAAATCACGGGTAATAATTTCATTTGCCAAGGCCAAACGACCCAACTTTGTGTGCCGTCAGGTGCGGCCTCTTATTCATGGAGTACTGGCGCGACGACGAATTGCATTACTGTAAGCGTTGGCGGTGCGTACGCTGTAACAGTCACATATTCAAACGGTTGCAGTAGTATTTGTGGTGAAACCGTGACGGTGAACCCATTGTCCATTTGCGAAATCACGGGTAATAATTTCATTTGCAACGCAGGCCAAACGACAGAACTTTGTGTGCCATCGGGTGCGGCCTCCTATTTATGGAGCACCGGTGCAACGACGAATTGCATTGTTGTAAATGCGGCCGGAACGTATTCCGTAACGGTAACTTACGCAAGCGGTTGTAGCAGCATTTGCAGCGAAACGGTGACCGTGAATCCATCGCCCATTTGCGAAATCACGGGTAACTGCACACTCCCTTGTAGCGGAGAACCTACGTTGCTTTGTGTGCCGTCGGGTGCGGCCTCTTATTTATGGAGCACCGGTGCAACCACCAATTGTATCACTGTAGGCGCCGGAACATATTTCGTAACGGTTACTTACTCCAATGGATGTACCAGTATTTGCTGCAAAACCATATCGGTTAGTCCGTTTTTCAATTGCGAAATCACGGGTAATTGCACACTCCCTTGTAGCGGACAACCTACGTTGCTTTGCGCTCCCGCTGGTTGCGCCACTTATCTCTGGAGTACCGGCGCGACAACCAGTTGTATTTTGGCAGGTACCGCCGGGAACTACTGCGTAACCGTTACCAATTGGAACGGATGCAGCAGTGTTTGTAGCAAAATAGTGACCTTAGACCAAGTCGTCAATTGCGAAATCACGGGCAATTGCACGCTCCCCTGCAACGGACAACCTACGTTACTTTGTGCTCCCGCTGGTTGCGCCACTTATCTCTGGAGCACCGGCGCGACCACCAGTTGTATTATTGCAAGTACCGCCGGGAATTACTGTGTGACCGTTACCAATTTGAACGGATGCAGCAGCAATTCCTGTGTAACAGTTACACAAGGATACATTCTTCCCTGCGTAATCACCGGAAATGCGGCCCTTTGCGACGACGTACCAACGCTGCTATGCGCAACCATTGGTTTTGCAAATTATTGGTGGAGTACTGGCGCAACAACCAGTTGTATTATTGCCGATTTGCCGGGTAACTATTCGGTGACGGTGACCAATGCAAATGGATGCACCAGTTCCGATACTATTGCCGTCAGCGCTGACGCTATTTGTAATATTACGGGTAATCTTCAATTGATTCAAGGGCAAAGTACCGTGTTGTGCGGAACACCAGATATGGTCTCTTATTTGTGGAGCACCGGCGATACAACGCAGTGTACCACGGTGAACGCCTCCGGAATTTATACCGTAACCATTGTAAATGCCGGTGGTTGTATAAGCAGTTGCAGTGTAAACGTGCTTAATTATACCATTGGAACATTAAACCCTGATAGCCTCCCTTATACTAGCGGCAACCTTGAGGTGAATGCCTATCCAAATCCTTTTAACAGCACATCAACCATCGAGTTTATCAATACGGAATCCAGTTCACATGTTTTGATCGAAGTGTGTAAACTAACTGAAAATAAAATGTCCATATTGTTTGACAGAGATATTGAACAAGGCAAAATATACACTACGCAATTTGATGCCGAAAATCGTTCTGAAGGCGTTTATATTTGTCGAATTGTAAACGGGAATCAGGTTATTAATAAAAAGTTAGTATTGATAAGATAGTTTTTGCGTAGCCAAAAAATGACTTGGCGTAACAAAATACCGCTGGATACGCTATTATGTATCTGGCGGTATTGCTTTACACCAGGCAAAAATTTCAAAAAAACTCAAAAATCTTACGTTGCGTTTTATCTCTTACCTCAAACAGCATTAGGTTTTCCGTCTAAAGACTTCGCCCCGTTGGGTTTTACAACACAATCGCGTATTCTTAACCTTAAATTTTTATTATTTTAAACTATTTCTTTTATTTTTTTCTCAATTTTGTGCTGCGAGAGTAACGACAAGTGGGAGTGATGAGGAAAAAATTTTAACGAATAGTTATGAATATTGGTCATTCAGGACAAGCGTAACTCTGTTTGTATAATATTTGCAATTTTTTTTATTTTTTTCATTAATTTTACGTTGTTGATTGACGAGTTTAAGTTAACCACATTGTATTATTAATCCTTATTTTTTAGTTTGACAAAACACCCTCATTGTATTTTTAATTCGTAATCCTTATTTTTTTTAGTTTAGCAAAATAACCCATTATTTTATTGTTTTTTTTCTTACTATTTGGCTTTAAGGTTATTCCTTATGGCCAGTTAACCTTTTTATTTGTCTGTTTATAAAATTTATTTTTACAGTATGAGAAAATCTTACGTTTTTTGTTTTAGTCTTTGCATCGCATTGGCGACTTCATTCAACCTGCGGGCGCAGGCACAGGATTGGAGTGATTTTGGGGCCATCCTTTCGCAGTTGGATTCTGCGAAGAGAGCCGATTTTCTCCATAACCTGGTTTCCTTACAGAATGCCGGTAAATTGGGTATCTTTGACTTTAGCCCGGCCATGGACAGCCTGAACCTTGCTGCCGGGGCCGGTATCGACCCTACGACCGCCCTCAACATGCAACTGCCCAGCATCACTTTGGGTCGCGACACCCTGGAGTTCTTGTTAAATACTGCCAACCTGAGTAATTTGGACAGTTTGTCTATCCTCAATGAGTATGACTTTTTAACAGGATTCTGGACGACCCGCTCCGACAGTTTGTATCAGGTATTTGAAAACAACAGCACAGCGTTTGACAATGCTAACCTGATTAACCAAACGGGTTATCCGGTAACCCAACAGCAGTATGGTGCGGCGGTGGATAGTTCAACGACGAACTTATTGAACGGATTTGCCAACAGTCAACCGAATGGGGTGGGTAATTTTCAGTCAGCGTTAAATCAGTTGTTTAGCCCGCAAAATTTCACGCAATTGGAAATTTTCGCTGGTCGCCAGTCGGCTACTGCGGCTTATTATCGCTTTGCTTATGAGGTAAATGTACCGGTAATTGGTGTGCGCTCGGTGGAGCAGTTTGACCGCACTTGGGAACCACGCTGGCGCGCTCAGGGCAGTTGGTTTATTGATACTCCGCAGTTTTCTGGTGAAAATTCGGACCCTAGTTTGGAGAAAAACACACCGTTTATGTTTAACGGTAACTTTGACATGATGTACAACCCCGAAATCAGCAGCGGTTTGCGTTTAATCACTTTGTTAGGTATTGATATGGCAACGTATGCGCCACCACATCGCAATTCTGCGGTTCCGGCGACCCTCGAAAATCGCGGCTTCACAACTGGTTGGGGACCGGTTATTGGTGGTGGTTTGGCTACAAAAGTCGGCAATGTAACTGTTTATGGCTTGAGTACATTGTCTTATGGCGATGTTGTTCAGTCAGATGCAGCAGTGAGCAAATATCGTTATCGCTCATCTCGTATTGAAGCGGGTATCCGTTTGGCCAATGCGGCTACTTTGCGCTACGAAATCGGTTTGTCTAACAACTGGGCCAACGACGGCAATAAACACGTGCGCTACAACCAGTTTACCGTTGGTTTGCCAACTTCCGGGTTGTTTCATTGATTTTTGTGTTTTTTCGTGACCTTTGTGGGTACATTTTCAGAAAAAATTTGGGTACATGGCTGGCGTCATGTGCCCAAATTTTTTGTCCGCTTTGAGATGTCATCTCTCCGTACCTCCGAGATGCACATCTCGTCGCGTGTTACTATTGGCCAATTTCTGAGCGATAATCACTAATTTTGTACTTCCAACCAACCACACCGCGATCACCCATGCACATTCCTTTTTTCGAAATTATTGACATTTTGGGCACCCTTGCCTTTGCCATATCGGGCACTTCGGAGGCCATGCGCAAGCAATTGGATATATTTGGTATCCTCATTATTGCTTTTGTAACGTCCATTGGTGGTGGTACCCTGCGCGATGTGTTGATTGGTAAACTCCCGGTGGCCTGGTTGCAAAATGACACCACCATCACGGTGATACTGGTGGGGGCGTTAAGTACCTTGCTGTTTGGTACCTGGATTCGCCGACTGAATTACACGTTATTTCTGTTCGATGCTCTCGGGCTGGGTTTGTGCACCCTAACCGGTATCCAAAAAGGGATGGAATTAGGGTTTTCGCCAGGCATTTGTATTGCATTGGGTACTGTCACCGGGTGTTTTGGCGGGGTTATCCGGGATACGTTGCTGAACGAAATTCCACTTATTTTTCGCAAAGAAATTTACGCTTCGGTGTGCATTGCCGGAGGTTTGCTTTATTTTCTTTTGCGGTATGTACAGGTGGAGAATACAACGGCTCAGGTCTTGTGTATTAGTGTGATTGTTGCGCTGCGTATTGTGGTGGTAAGGTATCGGTTGTCGTTGCCTTCGGTGTATTCCAGTTAAACATAAAAAAGCCATTGCCCAAACAAGTCGGGCAATGGCCTATAATTTACGTTTTTTCAAAAAAAACGGCGATTACAACAACGCTTTAATCACATTGGCGAAATCGGCGACGCTCATGGCGCCCTGGTCTCCTTCGCCTTGTTTACGCACGCTGATATTACCGGCATCCGCTTCTTTTTCCCCAACAATGAGGAGGAACGGAATGCGTTTTAACTCATTATCGCGGATTTTTTTACCAATGGTCTCGTTGCGGTCATCCACAAAGCCGCGCAGGTCGTCGGCGTTGAGTTGGCGCAATACATCGTTGGCGTATTCCACAAAACGATCAGAAACGGGCAGAATGGCGAACTGTTCGGGCGAGAGCCACAACGGGAATTTACCCGCGCAGTGCTCAATCAAAACCCCCGTAAAGCGCTCCATCGAACCGAAGGGCGCCCGGTGAATCATCACGGGGCGGTGTTCCTGGTTATCGGCCCCGATGTATTTGAGGTCGAAACGAATCGGGAGGTTATAATCCACCTGAATCGTACCCAATTGCCAAGAGCGACCCAACGCATCCTTTACCATAAAGTCGAGTTTTGGGCCGTAAAATGCCGCTTCACCCAATTCCGTTACGGTGTTCAGTCCGGCTTCGGCGGCCGCTTCGATAATGGCCGCTTCGGCTTTGCGCCAGTTTTCGTCGGTGCCCACGTATTTGCCGGGGTTTTCGGGGTCGCGCAACGAAATTTGGGCGGTGAATTTTTCAAAACCCAATTTCGCCAACACAAACTGCGTCAATTCGAGCACGTTCAAAAACTCTGATTTGAGTTGGTCTTCGGTGCAAAAAATGTGCGCATCGTCCTGCGTAAAGCAACGCACCCGCGTGAGGCCGTGCAATTCGCCCGACTGCTCGTAGCGGTAAACGGTGCCAAATTCGGCAAAACGCACCGGCAGTTCTTTGTAAGAGCGCGGGCGGTGGCCAAAAATTTCGCAGTGGTGCGGGCAGTTCATGGGTTTGAGCATAAACTCCTCGTCTTCGTCGGGGGTAAGGATGGGTTGGAACGAATCTTTACCGTATTTGTCCCAGTGACCCGATGTAACGTAGAGTTTTTTGGACCCGATATGCGGCGTGATAACGGGCATATAACCGCGTTTCAACTGCTCTTTTTTCAAAAAATCTTCCAAACGGGAGCGCAACGCCGTGCCTTTGGGCAACCAAATGGGCAAACCTTGTCCCACTTTTTCGGAGAACATAAATAATTCCAGTTCCTGCCCGAGTTTGCGGTGGTCGCGTTTTTTGGCCTCTTCAATCATTTGAAGATAATCCTCCAGTTCCTTTTGTTTGGGGAACGTGATGGCGTACACGCGGGTCAACTGCTTGCGTTTTTCGTCGCCGCGCCAGTAAGCACCGGCCAAATTGGTGATTTTTACCGCTTTAATGGGTTCGGTAGAAGGGATGTGCGGCCCTTTGCAGAGGTCGGTAAAATTACCCTGTTGGTAAAAGGTAATTTGTCCGTCTTCGAGGCCCTCGATCAGTTCGAGTTTGTACTCGTCGCCTTTTTCCGTAAAATACTTTATGGCGTCGGCTTTACTCACTTCAGTACGGTTGTACGTGGCTTTTTCGCGGGCCAATTCGAGTATTTTTTGCTCAATTTTGGGCAAATCGGCCGCCGTTAAGGGGCGGTCGCCGGTATCTACGTCGTAGTAGAAACCATTTTCAATGGCTGGCCCGATGCCAAATTTGGTGCCCGGAAACAGCGCTTCAAGGGCTTCGGCGAGCAAGTGGGCTGAGGAGTGCCAGAAGGTTTGTTTGCCTTCCTTGTCTTCCCATTTCAAAAAAGTAATGGACGCGTCTTCGTTGATCGGGCGGAGCAAATCGCGCACTTCGCCGTTGACTTTGGCAACGAGTACGTTGCGCGCCAATCCTTCGCTAATGGACTTGGCCACGTCCATCGCGGTTGTTCCTACGGCATACTGACGAACGTTGCCATCGGGGAAAGTTATGTTTATCATAAAAATGATATTTTACCCACCCAAACGAAAGGCGGGGTGCCATCCGGCGGGTAAGCCGTTGGCGGTTTATGGAAAAAATGGCCGCAAAGGTACTCGTTTAATGCCAAACTTACTCCACATTCCCGTTTTTATCCGTCTTGGTCAACTGCAAAATGCCCAATGGCCCGTCGACAGCGGTTGTACCCACCAAAAAACCGTCGTCCAGCATTTGGTAAATGTTCGTTACCTCGCTAATGGACGTGGTTTTGGGCGTTGTGCGCTCCCAGATAATATTGCCGCTCGGGTTTAAGCGTATAAGGTGCAATTGGTCGTCTTTTTGTACGGCAACAATGTAACCGCCGTCGCTGGTGTAATGGATGCGTCCGTTGCGCAACAGGTCACTTTCGATTATTTTGTACCATTCGGAAGCGCCATCGGCGGCAAATTTTTGGATAATGAGGCTTTTGATGCCGTTACTTTCCATGTCTGCTGTCACAGCCCAACTGTTGTTCGGGCTTGCGACGAGGTTGCCCAGTCGGATGTCTTCGCCCGGAATCAACGTTTTTTGGAGGTTTGTGGTAAATCCATTGTCGTTGATGGTCATGATGGCGAACCCGTTTTTCTGGTCCTCGTTAATGTCGCACGCAACCAGATAATCGTTGTTGGGGCGGCGAATAATACTCATTTTGTCCGAATTAGGGGCAACGTTGGTGTATTCGTTTTCCCAAAGCACGTCGCCGTTGCCGTCGGTTTTAATAACCCAAAGTTTGGCCCCTTTGTAACCGGCAGCCACGCAACCACCGTCGGGGGTAGTCGTAATGGCCAGCAATTTGGCGTCATTGATGCCGGGCGTCACCAAGGTTTTTTCAAAAAGAACGTTCAGTTGCGGCGACGTTTTGATCAGGCTTCCCACTGTGTTGGTTCCCACGGTTTTGTAGCCGCACAAAAACAGGTTGTTGCTGTCATCGGTGGCACCGCTCAGCAGGGCATTAACGCCGGGGAAAGCCGCAGTTTTGAAAATTTTTCCGCTAATGTCCATCGAATACAAAAAGGCTTCAAACTGCACCGCCGCGCCACTGGAACTGCCTTTCCGCGCCAAGGCGTAATAGCCGTTTTCGTTCGGAATAATTTCCGACAACACGGCCCCAATGCCCTGCGAAACACCGGCGGTAAAAGAGTACGTGAGTTTTTTTACCTCCAGGGTAAATGTTTTGGTTTCCGACTCGGTACCTTTTTCGACCGTCAGCGACACGGTGTAGGTGCCAATTTGGATGTAGGTATGGGTGGGGTTTTTGTCCGAACTACCCGCGCCATCCCCGAAATTCCAGGTGTATTTATCGGCTTCCGAGGATTTATTCACAAATTTTACCGGAAAAAAAATGTATTCCGGTTCGGTGGGGCGCGAAGTGGTGAAATCCGCTACCAGTGGTTCTTCAACGGGTGGTGTAACGGGTGAACTGTTTCTGTCGCAGGCCGCAAAAAAGCCGATGGACAAAAGGAAAAACAGGAAACGAAATTTGTAAGTCATGTTTATAAAAATTGGTCGGGATAAAATGGTTTTCCCGGGTGAAACAATACGATTGGAAAGACCACCAATGATATGATTGTTTTCAAAAACAAATAAGTGGTCGTTGTTAAATCAAGGGCAAATATCGGAGTGTTTTTGCAAATGCAGGGGCTTTAATTAACACTCTACCAAATTCACCGAAAAGTTCGTTGCCAACCCTCCGTCGGAGGTTTCTTTGTATTTGGAATTCATATCGTGCGCCGTTTCTTTCATTGTTCTGATCACCGTATCCAGGCTCACTTTGGCCTTGGACGGGTCACTTTCCAACGCAATTTGGCTGGCCGTAATGGCCTTAATCGCGCCCATTGTGTTCCGCTCAATGCACGGTACCTGTACCAACCCACCGATGGGGTCGCAGGTCAGCCCGAGGTGGTGTTCCATCGCAATTTCGGCCGCCATCATGGCCTGGGCGTACGTGCCGCCGAGGCATTCGGTGAGGGCCGCCGCCGCCATAGCCGATGATACCCCGATTTCGGCCTGACAACCGCCCATGGCCGCCGATATCGTGGCGCCTTTTTTGAATAAACTGCCCAATTCGCCCGCTGTTAATAAAAAACGCGCGATGTGGTCTTCGCGGAAATCGTCGCTGAAACACACGTGGTACATCAAAACGGCCGGAATTACCCCCGCCGCGCCGTTGGTAGGGGCCGTTACGACGCGGCTAAACGCCGCATTTTCTTCGTTAACGGCCAATGCAAAGCAACTCACCCATTTTAACGTTTCCTGAAACGAATGACCGCCCCGGCTGATTTGCCGAACCCATTCGTCCACGTTGGAGTACGGGCGGCCCTTCATCAGGCGCTCCGACATGGCTTTAGCGCGGCGCGATACGTCGAGGCCGCCGGGCAATGTACCGTCGGTGTGGCAACCAATGTAAATGCACTCTTTCATCACGTTCCAGATGCGGTGCAAGTCGGTGGTAATTTGGTCGGGTGTGCGCCAAGTGAGTTCATTTTGCCAAACCACCTCCCAAACGGATTTTCCGCCGTTGAGGCACCATTTTTCCAGGTCTTTCCCAACGTCAATGGGGTGGGGGAGTTGCACCTCCGATTCGGCGTTTTCTTCGCCTTCTTTGACCACAAAACCGCCGCCCACGCTGTAATACGTGTGGCTGCTGCCTTGGTCGTTGCCGTAAAAAGCCGTAAAAACCAAACCGTTGGCGTGGTAAGGCAGCGATTGGTCCATGTGAAAAACAATATCCGTTTCCGGATCAAAGGCCAGTGGGCGTTCGCCGTTGACCTGAATGGTTTTGGTGGCGTTGATGTGGGCAATGTTCGATTGCACCGCCGGAACGGGAATCGTTACCGGGTCGTCGCCGTTGAGGCCCAGCAGAACGGCCAGATCCGTGCCGTGGCCTTTACCGGTTTTGGCCAGTGAGCCGTACAAATCCACGCGAATGGCTTGTACCCGTGGCACGTCAATTTCTTTTAAAAAGCGCTGCGCTGCGCGCCAAGGCCCCATCGTGTGGGAACTGGAAGGGCCGATTCCAATTTTAAAAATGTCGAATACACTTATCCGATTCATACGAGGTGTGGTGGTGGTGTGCGCTCATGGGCGCTGTAACGAGGACTAATTGGCTTCAAAGCCGCAGTATACCGGTGTTTTCTGGCACTTTGGAGCAGGCAAAGTTAGGGGTGGAATGGATAAATTGGTTTTTTTACAAAAAAAATACGTAATTTTTTTAAAAACAACCATAGTTTTGCCGGTAAGAATACGTTTGGAGTCTTTTCACCGAGCTAACAAAAACAACCATTTTACACCTTTATTTATTGATAAGCTATGTCTAAACACGCATTTTTCTACATTTTTACGTTCGTTCTTTGTTCTTTTTTAACATCGGCGCAACCGCACGAATTACAGGAAGTTAGTCAGGTAACTTCTTTTGCCATGACCAAATCGGGGAATCCGGGTGAAATTACCGGGTATATTGCTTTGTACAAGCGGGCAAAATCCATGAAAGAAAACGATATTTACGGCATTGATTTGATGAATGCCAACCTGGAAAAAATCAATTCCGTAAAAATTTTAATCCCCTTGGGCGCGTCGCTCATTTCCTCGGTGTTTAACGACAGCGTGGTCGGATTGATGTTTTATAACCCCGATAAAAAACATTTTTTACTCAAATCGTACGACCTCTCGCTCACCGAACGCGGCAGCCGCACCGAAAAGCCCAAAAGTGAAGAATTGTCGCTGCTCGACATGGTGCACAAAGAGGAATTGCCCGTCCCCAATTATTTTTTCCGCATTTACCCCATTCCCGGTGGACAGGGTTTTGTACGCGCCGGTTTTGGCGAAACCGATGAGCAATACAAAATCACCTGTTACGACAATAATTTTAAAAACAAATGGTCGCGTGGTACCAAAGAAGACGAACCGTACATTGAGTTTTTTAGTATTTTGGACGTGAGTAAACAATACGTCACCGGCGTGAGTATTCGCCGAAAAAGTATGCTTTCGCCCAAAATGGAGCATTTTTTGGTGGTCTATGACCTTGATAAAGGCAAAAAAGTGCTGGATGTGCCCATCGAACGCGCCGAGGATAAATTAACTTTTTCAGCCGCATTTTTGGACGATAAAACCCAAACGGTCCTGTTGCAGGGCGAATATTGGGGCCAACGCGAGCAGCCCGGCATTAACAAAAGCAATGGCTTGTTTTTGAAAAAGTTTGACCTCGCTACCAAAAAAGAAATGACCGAAAAAGTGATTCCCTGGACGGGTGAAATGTCCGCGCGCCTGGAGCCTGTGGCCGCCAAACGCCTCAACGAGTTGGCCTACCACGCCGCCGTGGCGGGAACGCCGTTGGCCAATGGCAACACCCTGCTCCTGCTGCAACAATTTAAAAAAACGACGGGTAGTGTGCCCCCGTTTTTAATGGTTTTGGGTGAAAAAACGCCGGGATTGCGCATTAAAACCGGTCATGTACTTGCGGTGGAATTAAATACCCGTTTGGAATTAGTGTCGGCGCAAATTTTGGAAAAAACGCCCCTCGAACGCACGTTGCCGCCCGGTACCGATATTGTTGGAGCGCCGTTATTGGGCCATTTCGCCCAAAATGCCATTCGCTCCGGCACCCCGTTTTTGCAATACAATACCACCGGACAATGCACCGGAATTGTGCTCCCGGATCAAAAAAATGGTCAGGTGGATTTGTGTACGGTCAGTACCGACGAACAAAATAAAATCCGGGTGATTGTATCGGATATGACGACGGCCAACCCGATGTCATCGCAGTTTTTACCTTCGTTAACGGGCCGTGCCATGATTACCGAGTACTGGCCCAATCAACTCAAGTGCGAATTTAAAATCAGGTAGCGGCGTTTTTTACCCGGCAAATCTGCTGCACAATGCGCTCGGCGTGTACCCGCGAATTTTCGATAAACCACACGTGGGTATCCATCCCGCCGCACACGACACCGGCCAGATAAATACCCGGTTGGTTCGATTCCTGCGTTTCCGGGTTGTATTCCGGTGTGCGTCGTGTATCGTTGGACAGGGCCACGCCCAATTGTTCCAATAATTCAAAATTGGGTTGATAACCCGTCGTGGCAATCACGTAATCATTGTCGATGCACACGGGGCCTTCGGGCGTACGGAGGTCCACGGTATGGGCATCAATGCGGGTGACTTCGGCGTTGAAATAGGCTTTAATGGAACCCTCGGCAATGCGGTTGACAATGTCCGGGCGCGCCCAATATTTTACCCGTTCCCCAATGTCGGTACCGCGTACGACCATCGTTACTTCGGCTCCTTTGCGCCAGGTTTCCAACGCCGCATCTACGGCGGAATTGTTGGCACCCACCACGAGGACTTTTTGGCGGTAATAAAAATGGGGTTCCTGGTAGTAGTGCGTTACTTTGGGCAGGTCTTCGCCGGGAACATTGAGCCGCACCGGAGCGTCAAAAAAGCCCGTTGCCAGCGCAATATTGCGGGTTTGGTAGGTTCCTTTGCTGCTTTTTACGGTAAAAATGCCGTTTTCGCGGTGTACCGTCGTCACCGTTTCAAATAGCCGCAAGTTGAGTTGCCGCGATTCGGCCACGCGCCGGTAATATTCCAGGGCTTCGTTGCGGGTGGGTTTGGCATTGAGCGAAACAAACGGAATTTGGGCAATTTCCAAACGTTCCGAGGTGGAGAAAAAAGTCATATTGGCCGGATAATGGTACAAAGAATTGACCAAAGTGCCTTTTTCCAAAATCAGGTATTCCAAACCGGCCATTTGTGCTTCGAGGCCACAAGCCAGCCCAATCGGCCCGCCGCCGATCACAATTACATCATAAGTGTGTGTCATCGGATGGGAAACGCGATTGGGCTGGTTATTGTTTCGGGTTTAGTTACCCTCATCTTCGTCGCTGTCGCAGTGGTAATAATGTTTGGGGGCGGCGGGTTTTTCACCACCGGCACCACCTTTTCCTTCGCCGGTAATTTTTTGAATCAGGCGGGCGCGCTCCAATCGAATGGCTTCGCGGCGTTTTTCGTCTTCTTTGCGGTCAAAAAACGGAATCCCATCCACCCAGGTGGTTTCGGCCTTGGCGTACACCGACAGCGGGTGGTTGTCCCACAACACCAAATCGGCGTCTTTTCCGGCGCGGATACTGCCCACGCGGTCGTCCACGCGCAAGAGTTTAGCGGGGTTGAGGGTCACCATTTTGAGGGCATCTTCTTCGCTTACACCGCCGTATTCCACGGCTTTGGCGGCTTCCTGGTTGAGGCGGCGGGCCATTTCGGCATCATCGGAGTTGATGGCCACGCATACACCTTGTTTGTGCATCACGGCGGCGTTGTAGGGAATAGCGTCGTACACTTCCATTTTATAGGCCCACCAGTCGGCAAACGAACTGCCGCCCGCGCCGTGTTTGGCCATTTTATCGGCCACTTTATAACCCTCCAAAATGTGCGTAAACGTGTTGACTTTAAACCCAAAACGCTCGGCCACGCGCATGAGCATGGTAATTTCCGATTGCACGTAAGAGTGGCAGGTGATAAAACGTTTGCTTTCCAAAATTTCACCCAACGCCTCCAGTTCGAGGTCGGTGCGGTACGGTTTTCCCGATTTTTTGAGTTTGAGGTACTCCTGGGCGCGGTTAAAATAATCCACGTACACCTGCTCCACGCCCATGCGGGTTTGCGGGTAGCGGGTGTGGCTGTTGTCGCCCCAGTTGCTTTGTTTAACGTTTTCGCCGAGGGCAAATTTGATAAAACCGGGCCAGTTTTCAAATTTCAGGGCTTCGGGGTTGTAGCCCCAACGGAGTTTAATCAATTGGGTTTGCCCGCCGATGGGGTTGGCCGAGCCGTGCAACAAGTGACTGCTGGTAACGCCACCGGCCAGTTGGCGGTAAATATCAATATCTTCGGAGTCCAACGCATCCCCGATGCGTACTTCGGCGCTCGATTCCTGGGTGCCTTCGTTGATGGAGCGCGACACGGCAATGTGCGAGTGTTCGTCAATAATACCGGCGGTGAGGTGTTTGCCAGTGCCGTCAATCACCGTGGCGTTGTCCTGAACGGGCAGGTTGCGGCCAATTCTGGTGATTTTTCCGCGCGATACCAAGACGTCGGTATTTTTTAAAACGCCGTCCTTTTCGTTGGTCCAAACGGTGGCGTTGCGCACCAAAAACACACCCTGCGTGGGTATTTGGGGTTGGCCAAAAGCCATAAACGGGTACATAAGATCACCGGTTTCCGGCGTTTTTACGGGATTCTGTTTGGTGGGTTTGGCGGGGTCGGCGATTTTAGTTTGGCGCAAAGTCCAGTCGAAAGGTGTACCGTCGGCGAAGGTGCCCCGCCCGCTGGCCACGGCCATTTTGCCGTCGGGTTGCGAGTACATGCCAGAGAGGTAAACGTTCTTTTTCGACACGGTGTCCTGCATCCAGGAGAGGTTAATCTGGCTGCGTTTGGCTTCAAAAGTCACTTTGAGTTTACTGCTGTCGGCTTGCAGGATATAGGCTTCCATGCCCGATTTTTTTTGCTGAAGCACCAATGTTTGGGGGCGGTTGTTGCCCGTTTGCAATTGATATTCGCCGTAGAGTTGGGGTGAAAAGGCTTCGCTAAAGTCTTTGATGACAAAACCTTTGCCACGGGTCCAGGTTTGGAAAATTTTGCTGTCGGCCTCAAAAACATTGCCCGACGTAATGATAAAATTGGCCAATTTGCCGGGTTCGAGGCTGCCTACTCGGTCATAACAACCCAACATAGCGGCGGGCTGCTGGGTGAGTGCTTTGAGCGCCATTTCTTCGCTGAGGCCGTATTCGATGGCTTTGCGGAGGTTGGCCCAAAACTTCGATTTGTCTTTTAAATCGGCGGTAGTGAGGGCAAAAGGAATACCCGCGTTGGCCAAACGGCCGGGGTTAGAGGGCGCCAGTTCCCAGTGTTTTAATTCCCGGACGGAAATGTTTTGCGCGTCGTAGGGGTCGCGCACGTCGTAGCCGGTGGGGTAGTTGAGGGCCACAATGAGCGGGCTGTTGAGGGCTTTGATCTCGTCGAGGCGCTGGTATTCGTCCCCCACGGTTTTGATGGCAAAATTGACCCCAAATTCCTTACCAATGCGGCCAATGCGCAGGATGTCCAATTTATCGGTGGCTTCAAAAATTTGCGGCAGTTGGCTGGCGCGGTTCCAGGCTTCGAGCGAAGCGTTGTACTCCGTTTTTTTGCCTTCCGATTGGTACCAGCGGGCATCGTAGTAGGTTTGGCGCACAAGAGCGATGCAACCAATGAGCGAACTGGGGTAGTCCTGGCGGCTGCTTCCTTTGCGAAACGACAAGTGGTGGCTGGCGTTGGGGATAATAATATTTTCGTGGGGGCGGGCTTCGTCGAGGGTGACGAGGGTGCCGGTACCGCGCGAAATGCCGTCGGGTTGGTGCACGAGCAGGGCCGAAAAGCCCATTTTACGCCATTCTTCGGCGGCTTTGGGGTCGGGCGTGAAGGTTTCGGCGGCGTTAAATTCGGTGCGGAGGGCTTCGTTCCAGGAGTACGCGCCTTTTTTATTGCTCAATGGTTGCGGTGGTGCAGACCGGAAGCCGCCCGTTGGGCCGGTGTTGGCGGCGGGTAAACCGTAACCACCCGCGTAGAGGTCAATAAAGCCGGGATAAATGGTTTTGCCGGAGCAATCGGTGACTACTGCACCGGAGGGAATCAGCACTCTTTGGCCGGCCGCCACTACTTTGCCTTCTTTAATGACTAAAGTTGCACCTTCAATGCGGGTTTTGTAGTCGGTATAAATGGTGGCATTGGTAAAAGCGTACAAATCCGATTTTGGATCGGACGGTGCCGGTACCGGGAAGGTTTGCTGGGCTTGGATTTGGTAAAAAAGGGCAAACAATAGAGCGAACGTAAAGAGTTTTTGCATGGTGTCAAAATTTGTAGGAAGCAAAGATAGGCACGCACAAGAAATAAACCGGGGTATTTTAATGTCTTTTTCAAAAAGAATAGAGGCGTAAGATTGATGACAAATCTTACACCTCTATAGACGATTCACAGGCAAATTCACAAAAAAACGAGGCGTTTTTTGGGAAAAAAACAAACCCGGTACAGATTCGTGGGTATGGGGGCAAAGGTAAATGTTTTTTCTGAATGAATGAGTAGTTTTTTGGCATTTGTTTAAAAAATAATTAACGTGCGGCCTAAACGGGAAAAAAGTCACAATTAGGGGTAATTATGTTTTGGGAAATGAGAACTGCTTTTGCAAATAACGGGACAATGTTAAGGCGTCAACTGGGGGCGGATTTTTACCCATTCCACTATCTTTGCCCGATATGAGTCGCCTGCGAACCATCGTCATCAGCCCGGAATTCAAATTCCTGTTCCTTTACCCCGAAGGACTGCTATCGTCGTACGTTTCGCTGATATGGGCCAGTGAAGGGACCCCGCCGTATGCCCAGGAGCGCATTGTTCCCGATGGTGCCTGCGTCTTGATTCTAAACTTTGGCCAACCCGTGGCCAGTTCTACCAAAAGTACCCAAAAAGATATTAAAAAAACGTTTTTTGCCGGGGTTTTTACCCATCACAGTGATCTTTACTATCCGTCTGCCGCGGGTGTTCACCGGCAGATTGGTGTGATATTCAAACCCGCCGGAGCGTATCCTTTTGTCCAAATTCCGTTGTCGGCGTTTAAAAATACGGCGCTCGAAACCGAGGCTTTTGAAAATGGGCAATTTGACGAATGGCACGACCAACTTAGCCATATTGCCGCTCTCGATCAACGCTTGTACTGCCTCGAAGGGTTGCTGCAACAAACGCTCGCGCGCAACTACGACGCCACCCTGGCGCCAACGCTGGTGAATTTGATCCGCAATAACCCACAATGGCGGATGGACGAACTGGTGAAAAAAACGGGTTATTCGCAACAGCACCTCAACCGGATTTTGGGCAAATACGCGGGCCTCAATGCCAAAGGCTTACAACGGATTTTCCGGATGCAGGCAGCCATGACAGCCATTTGGGAAATGGGAACTGCCGAAAATTTAACGGATATCGGGTATCGGTTAGATTATTTTGACCAAGCGCATTTTATCCATGATTTTAATGAAATGACGGGGCTTTCGCCCAAAAATTACCTTCAATTGCCACAACCAGCCACCAGTCGGGTCTTGTATTTGTGAAACGATGTTCAGTTTTTACAATTTTGGGTTGTGGTCTTTCGCCCAATTTTGCCCTAAAAATGAAACATTTATGATTCGCAAAATTGCCTTTTGTTTTTTCAGCGCACTGTTCGTTTATTTCATTGTGGGAGGTATTGTGTTTAACCACATTTTTCCACCCGCTGCACCCGATTATGCCACTTTTTTTGCCAAAAAAACCGTTTTTAGCAGCCGCGAGGAGGGTTTTACCCAAAAAATCAAAAAAGTGGAGTCGGGTTGGGTGCACCTGCATTTGACCATGAATCCCCACGCCGCCGGGCCACCGGAACACGTGCATGATGGTTTCGACGAACAGTTTACGGTCGCTTCGGGAACGGCGAGTATTTTGATCAACGGCGAAAAGAAAACCCTGCGGGCGGGCGAAACCATCCTGATTCCCCGGGGAACGCCGCACAAACCCTTTAACGAAACCGATGCAATGGTCGTTTTAAACGATAGTACCGACCAACACGCGACGATTCCATGCGCTTTTGCCCACGGTTTAACGCGTTTGTACCCGGCAATGGATACGCACGGCGCGGCTTCGCCCAAGGTGTTGCTGCAACTGGCGGCCTTGGGCAACGGCTTCGATACCTGGGCACCCGATGCGCCCCGGCCCGCCCAAAAAGCCATTCGATGGTTGTTAGGTCCCACGGCGCGCCTCTTGGGATACTAAGAGCATGTCTAAAAATTACCGCAATACACTCAACGTAAGGCCCAATACCTGGTCGCGTTGCCGGACCTGGGTGGCTGGTGAAAGTACCGAACCCAAGTCGCTTTGGTAATGTACCCCCGCCCGAAATTGCCACGCCCCGCGCTGCGCCAACCGATAACCCAGTTCTACCCGCGTACTGTGCGCCCCCGATTTGCGGTACAATTCGGCAATGCCTTTCCGGTCGGTTTTGGCCAGTACGGTTCCTTGCGGGTTGAGGGCAAAACCCCGGTAGCGGTTGTGGACGTTGAGGAGCAGCCCCAATTGGCCGTAAAAACGTTTGTTGAACGTTATATTCGCCCAAACCGGCACAAAAATCCGTTCCGTTCGGCCCGGCGACATGATGTTGCGGGTGGCGGTGGTGGTTTGGGTAATGGTTCCGCTTTGGTAATAGGTAACGCCGTTGAATTGGTAAAAACTGGCCGAGTCGGAGGCGATTTGTTCGGTTTTGACGGTTGTTTCGGTGTGCCGGAACCAGTGCTGGGTGCTTTGGTACCGCAGTCCGACTCCGATGGCCCATTTTGGCCGAATATCGTACTGAATCCCGACCTGCACCGCGACGGTTTCGAGGGGGCGTACTGCCCTTTGGTGTGCTTCGGCAAAGGGCGCTCCGGCGGCGGAAATGGCCGATGTGCGGCGGAATGTAACCTCCGCGTCGGTACTAAACAACCAGTGAAAACCGGATTGAACCCGCTTTGTAGGGGCCGCACCGGTGGGAAATGTCGCCAAATCGGGTAACGTATCGGGCGTTTGCCGGGTGATGCGGCCGGGCAATGGGGCAGGAAGTATTGTCATCATTACCAGTGCCGGGTGGGCGCTTGTAACGGACAACGCGCCGGTGTTTGTAATAGTGGTGTTTAAGGCCAGGTTTGAGGCCGATAGTGGGTGGTGCGCCGCCATTGGGGGCTCAATTGGGGTCGTTTTTGGTGTTTTGGGGGCGTTTATTTGGTCTTTTTGCAAAGAAGGTGCGCTCCGAACGGGATTTGTTGCGCCCGGGGGTGTTGTTTTTTGTTCCAATTTTTGGGTTGGTGGCAACGGCTGGACTACCGGTGCGGGGTTGGTTTTTTCACCGGAAATAACGGCGTTGGCGGGCTGGACAACAACGGTTGGGATGGCGTTTTGTCCCCGCCAACCGGCGGCCGAATACAGGGCCACTGCTACCAAACTACCCGCCCCAAGCCACCACCACCAGAGGGCCGGGCGGCGGCGTTTGCGCGACGGGAGTTGGGTTTCAATTTGATCCCAAACTCCGTTTTTATCCCATTCGGGCAGCGGGCCTTGGTCAAAAGGATTCGGGAAAGCGTTGTTTTTGTTCATAAGCCAGCAAATTTTAGGTGTTGCCACTCGTGCAGCAGTTCGGAGCGGGCGCGGCTGAGGCGGGCGCGGGAACTGGACACTTCGATTTGGAGCAGTTCGGCAATTTCGTCGTGCGCAAATCCATCGAAATAGTGGAGCATCAGGATGGTGCGGTGGTTTTCCGGCAATTTCAGGATGCTCGCTTTTATTTCATCGAGGGTCATTTTTTCAAAAATATCACCCGCCGCAACGGGGTTTAACTGCGTAAGGGCACTTTCGTCAAATTGCAGTCGCGCGTTTTTGCGTTTGACGGCAATGGCCTCCCGAACGGCAATTCGGTGGAGCCAATTGACAAAAGTGCCTTTGGCAGCGTCGTATTCGTGGATGTTGGTAAACACCCGAACAAACGTATTTTGTACCATATCCTGGGCTTCCGGCACGTCCACGGCGTATTTGTAACAGGCACGCATGGTAAAATCGCAGAACTGTTCGTACAGTGCACGTTGCGCCAGGCGATCCTGTTGGCGGCAGCCTAACAAAAGTTCTTCGATGGTACGGATGGCCATAAATGGTATTTATTGGCAGGTCAGCAAGGTACCAAAATCAAAGGAACTGCTTACGTTGGTAAACGTTTTTATCACCGATTTTTTGCCCGTGATGTTGTCTTTGGCTTGCACTTTAATTTCATATATCGGACCACTGCAAAGGTCGAGGGAGTAGTAAAATGTTTCACCGCTGGTAAAATCTCTTGTGGTAGTAAATCCACCGATGGAACTTAATTCCGCTGAAATTTCGATGGAAAAATCGGGTAACGGATTCCCGTTGCAGTCGGCGGCCGTGCCGGTGACCTCTACGGCACTGGCGGGAACGTAAGCGTTATTCATGGTAGGTAACTGGGTATCTCCGGTAAACCGCCCCAGGATTTCCAAGGGCCAAACATTTGGGAAAAGGTCACTTTTGTTCAAAAAATCCCCGCCACAATGGAAGTATGTCTCCCCGGATCTGGCCTGTAACGCAAACATATACAACACCGAATCCCGGGGTAATAAGCCTTCGTAGTAACCATTTTCGTCGGTAGCAATCAACCAACTGCCACCGGTAGCTTGAAACCCGGCACCGAGTGGTTCTACGCCGTACATTATCCCCAATAATACTTTGGGAACCGGGGTGCCGTCGGGACTGGTGATATAACCGGAGATGGTTACCCATTCCGCCGATCCGGGGTTATCGTAGTTGATCGGCCCGGAGAACGAAAGGCCCGGGTCGGGCATGTTAATTTTAACGTTATTAACCGCCGGGGCATTGGCCACGATGCGTTTGGGGGTGGTCACCAAAGCGTCTTTTTTGGCCAAAAAAGTGATAGTTGCGCCTAATTGTAGCGATAAACTACCAGTGTTAAATTCTCCTTTGGCGTTGGCAGAAATGGAACCTTTGAGGGTTTCACCTTCGTACACTTCGATGGATGCGCCCGGAACGGGGTCCCCGTCGTTGAGTACAACGCCGGAAACAACGGTGGTTTCCACTTGCGTGGGCGGGTCAATGGTGGTGTCGGTATTGTTGGTAATGCGCTCTTTTCGGCAACCGATGGCCAGCAGCAGGGCCAATGCGAGGAAATACTGTACTTTTAAGTTCATCGTGTATGTTGTTTAGTACAGTATAAGCGCGAAACGGAAAAACGCTGCACGGTGGAGCTATTTGTGCCTAAACCAACAATCGGAGCGGTCTTGCTCATAGGCTTTAAACACCGTATTCACCGGCGGGCCATGTAGTATCCGCTGCCCGAATTCGGTGCGTGCCACGTAATTAAACGCGCCCATATCAAGGGTGAACGCCGTTGTATTGTGCGCGGTATAAGTGGTGTGAATCTCGGTCAAATGCCGCATCAGCGGGCGCATAACGGCGGTGTTTCCCCCAATAACGCCGCAATTCAGGAGCGGATCCTGCGCGTGGGTGGTTTCAAAATCGGCGTAACCGGGCAGGTTTTCGCGCAGGTAGGTGCCGTGCTCCAGCATCCAGTCGTTGTGCAATACCGTGGGTTCATCGCCGCAGAACAAATGGCCGGGGTTATCGGTAAAAAGCGGCTGAATAAACGGGTTTTGCACAATTTCTACGTCCGAAATATCGGTGACAAAAATGGACCGAATGGCGGGGTTTCCGTCGCGTTTGGTGCCGTATTTGCTCAATAACGCTTCGTAAATAAAGTAGCGGTAGGCGTTGGGATTGAGTTGCCCATCGTAACCAACGCGCACAAAATGGAGGTGTTTGTCCGAAAACCGCGCGATGGTGGCCTCCGAAAAATTGTTGTGAAAAATAAGGCCGTGCACTTGTAACCGACGCAACGAAGCGCACCATTTTTCAATGAGCGCGGGGTTGTCTTCCGCTAGTTGTTCGTTGCGGTTTACATCGTACACCCCCGTCAGCAGGGTGGCGCAAATGAGTCGGCCGTTGGGCGGAATGGGTACGTTCGTTTCTAAAATCAAGCGGGCTATTTTTTTTGTGGTGGGGTGAAATTGTGGGTCATGCACTTTTGGGCGGCCACGATAATAAAATTGTGGATCATGCACTTTTGGGCGGCCACTAGGGCCGCCCGTACGGGCGGGGGATTTAGGAGAAGAGGGCGGATTCTTCGGGTGAAAATTGGGTGGCTTTTAATTGGGCGGTAATGCTGTATTCGTGGTCGCGGTAATACACGTATGTGCGCGTAGGCAGTTTTTTTACCCGAAATTTTGTGGCCGCCTGTTCGTAAAAACTGCGGTCGGCACCGTATATTTTTTGAAAAGGAAACGTTTCAAATACAATTTTTTTGCCAAAAAGCGTCGCAAAAGGAATACATTCGTCCACGTGGATATTTTGCGAAGTACCGTAAATATCGGGGATATAATAGTCCGCCTCGGTCCGAACAATGGTTTCGGTGTGCGACGACACCAAATCGGCGTGTTGCATGGCCGCCATACAGGTGCTCAAGTGGTTGGATTTGTACTCGTCGTCGGCGTCCAAGAGTGCGATATAACGCCCCTCGCAAAAATGCAGGGCACGGTTAACCGCCTCCGATTGGCCCTGGTTTTTGTGCCGGATATACACCATTTTGGCCTGGTATCGTTGGCAATATTGCAACAATTGCCGACCCAAAACCAAGTCGCTGCCATCGTCCATGACGATAAATTCAAAGTCCTGATAGTCTTGTTGTAAAACGGAATGAATGGCTCTTTGGACAAATCGGACTGGTGTGTTGTACACGGCCATCACCACACTAATCGTTACGCTATTATTCATGCTAATTTGTATTTCTCCCAAAGGTACGATTAATTTGGACGGTATCCTTCACATCTTAAAAAAGTACTCAATTACACACGCATACCCCATCGGCCAGTTGCAAAAAACTGAGGTTCAGGCCGCCGGTGGGGAAATTTTGTCCGGTTTCGGGGCAAATGGAAAATGTTTCGGTGCTGCTGTTTGCCGTCCACGAGCCATTGGTTATTTGGCTGTTGATGGTCAATTGCCAGTCGAGGGTAATGGGAAACGCACCGGTGAAGTTGATCGTGACTTCCGCGCAAGCGTTGGCGCACGATTGCGCGGGGGCATTCACCACCTGTAAAGTGGGCAGTGGCTGCCATTGAACGGGAACGGCGGTACTGATATCCAGGCAAGAAGCCGACCAGTTGGGTGTTCCCGGCGGCCCGGGTGCCGCCACGGCAACAATATAATAAGTGGTATTGGTGCTCATTTGGGCCGAATTAAAGGCAAATTCGGGAGTGGTTGCGGTTTGCAGTACCGAAGCCGGAAATGGCCCGGTGGGTGAGGTGCTGAGCACAAACGACAACGAAGACCCCGTCGTGAGCGTTTCGTCGCCGTTGTGAACGGCTGTAATGGTCTGGTTAGCGCAGGCACTCAGGGGCGCGGAACCGGCAAAACTCCCGGCGTCGTTGTTGCAGCACGGCGGCAGGGCGTAACCCGGCGGCGCACCCAGGTCGGCTAACGCCAAGTTGGGGCAAAGCATCGTGTACGTCCCGGTATTGATGTCAAAAATGTACAAACCACCCTCAAACGTTGTATTGTTAATGGCGCTAACCAGTATTGTTTCGACACCATTAATCAATACGGTTGCTGCTGCCACCTGCGCCGTCCAGTCCGGATCGGCAAAAAGAATGGTACTGCTCGCCGGGTTGGACAGGTTCACAGCGGCCAAAAAGGGATCCGGGCTAATACCGTCGAAAAACCAACCGTACAAGGCTCCCTGGTAAAAAAACAAATCGCCATACACCGACCACAGCGGAAGTTGCCCCAGAATATTGATGGCTCCCGTGGTTGGGTTAATGGTGATAAGTAAACTTTGATCGCCAGCGTTGTTCAGTATTGCGGTGTATAACAAGCCGTCGGGGCCAAAAACCAGGCCCACGGTTTCGCCGGGCATTGTTGTAAGAAAAACGTTGGTGCCTGTGGCTACATTATAGTAATACACATCCGGGCCGGTCGTTGCATACACATTGCCGTTGGGGGCAATCGCCAGCGAGCCTCCCGCAAAACCCTGATTGGGAATTGGGCTTCCTACGGTACAAGTACAAATGTCAATGGTACTGGTTCCGTCAGGAAAGTCTCCGTATAATTGCGCATTGGTCGTTTTGCCCAAAAATAAAATGCAAATGATGCCGAGTATGCAAATTTTGTTCGTTTTGTTCATCGTAATGTACAGAACAAACGTTTGGCGGGTTGGTTGTTAAAGCCCGATTTGTTCGCTTTTCTTTGCTATTTTTTTACCAAAATACCCCTCGTCCGGTTATTGGGAATCAGGGGCGCAATACGTCCCCGAATCACAAAGGCCCCGGGCAATTGGCATATCGGTAAAGGGCGGACAACCGATTTTCTGGTGTTGCTTGCGCTCCCTAATAGTATCTTTGCCGCCATGCAAGCCCGCGAACAACTTTTTCATTTTTTGTTGCGTCAGCCTTTTTTGCAACGGGACGAAGCCACGGCTTTTAGTTTATTGTGGCAAACTGACCGCCACCTGCGCCGGGGCGATTACTTGTGTACGCCGGGCAAAACGGAGCACCATCTTTGGTTTATCGCCGAGGGAGCGCTGCGGCTGTATTATCCCACCGAAACGGAAGAAATTTGCGTCGGATTTGCTTACACCGACAGCGTGGTTACTTCGGTACCCTCCTTTGTCCGGCAATCGCCGTCGTCTTTTTCCATTCAGGCGTTGCGCACCTGCCGGGTTTGTGGCATTACCCGCACCGACTTGCTCAAGGCTCAGGAAACCTTGCCGGGCGTGGCGCGGTTGTACGCTTTTTGGCTCGAACAGTCGGTAACGGGTATTATCGAACGGGAAATTGAGATCAGCACGTGTTCGCCGGAGCAGCGTTACGAGCGGTTATTGGCGCGTGCGCCCCATATTTTTCAGTGGGTACCGCTCAAGTACATTGCATCTTACCTCCGCATTCGCCCCGAAACCTTGAGCCGTGTTCGGGCCAAGTAATTTGGGTGCGCTTTTTTCTTGATGGCGGTCAATATTTTCGTGCAGTGAAGCCGGGACTTTTGCGGCATTCATCAAACACAAACTGCACATGCAAAAATTAATGGTATTTTCTCGTATTTTTCTGGGGTTGCTCGGCGCGGCCACCCTGCAAATTGCCGTTCAGGCCCTGCTGGACCCACAAATAGTGATGAACAACGTCGGCGTTGACTTAGGCAATAACCTCACGGCGCGCAACTCATTGCGGGCGGTGTACGGTGGGGTTAACCTGTTTTTGGGCGTATTTTGGGTATTGACGGCTTTTTGGGGCCGTTTTCGGGAGGCTGGTTTATTGTTATCGGTCTTGTACACCGGTGGTTTTGCTTTCGGTCGGGTGGTTAGTTTATTGTCCGATGGCGTTCCGGGCGTTTTTGCGCAACAATGGCTGGTGGTGGAACTGGTGTTTTGTGCATTGGGTACCTTGCTGTTGGTGGGGTATTGGCGGCGGTAAATTAACCCGCTTCCCCCTTCCCAATCCCTTCCGCCAGTTTACGAATGGCCTTTATTACCCCGGCTTCTAAATCTATGTGATAACCTGGGGCTGTTTTACAAAGGCGTTTTTACTTTCGTAAATGTAAAATAACGTATATGCCAGTATTTGACCGGCCGGAAATACGAATATGTTGCCAAAATGGTGTTTACTGAAGGTGTATTCGTAACTAAATGAATGAAAAATCGCCGGGAATCTTACACCAAAAATCGCCGGGAATTTCACGTGGTACAAAACTGAGAAATTGAAAAAGACAAATACGGTAATGAATATAAACGAAATTAAGGCAGCCTTCTTTTTTTCTTTTGCGGTGCCAAATTGGTATAACAAGTACAAGAGACTTGTTTTTATGAGAGCAGACAAAAAAACCGGGCTATCATAAAAGGGGTAGGTGGGCGAAAAAGTAGAAGCCTTGCAAAAGGCAAACCCAAGCATCGCGGGTATTCTGAAAGTGCCGGATTGTATGTAAAACGCCAACGCGTATCCAATTACGTTTAAAATAAATAAAACGGACAGTATTTTCACTAAAAAAATGAAAGTACTTATGGCGTATTTATTAGAAATGATTTTAGGTATCGCATTTATAGCACGTAAAGGTAGTTTGAATTTTGAATTTTGAATTTTTGAACACCGAACACCGAACACCGAACACCGAACATCGAACACCGAACCGTCGAACATCGAATTTTGAACACTGAAATAATGTTTGATTGAGTGAAGTTAAGATACTCCGTAGCGCATAGTGTGGAATTATCCTGCGTTTAAGTGATAATTGCCCAAATATATATAGTGTTTACGTAACTATCCAGCCTACTCTCCGAGGTCAAAAAAACGGCATAACTGCGGATTCTACCAATATTTGACCTCTGCCGAGGTCATAGATAGCGGGAACGCCAAAATTTGGTACGTTTTCACCGCGCAAAGCGGCTGGATAGTTACGTTTTTACTGCTGGTGACTCAATGTAGCAAGGCTATCTCACAAGCAAATACTTCGGTGTTCGGTGTTCGATGTTCGATGTTCAAAAGTTCGATGTTCAAAAATTCAGTGTTCAAACGATCTGGCTCATGAAGCAGCCTCTTCCTCTTTCCCAATCCCTTCCGCCAGTTTGCGAATGGCCTTTATTACTCCGGCTTCCACTTCGGCGAAGGTCTGTTCTTCTTTGGCGATGTACATGAGCAGGAGCGCAACGGGTGGTTTGCCTTCGGGGATTTGGGCGTAGAGTTCGTGTTTGTGCAAACGCCACGCCTCGCGCACCAATCGTTTGATGCGGTTGCGGGCCGTGGCCGTTTTAAAATTCTTTTTCGGGGCCGATACCATGACCTGCACCTTGCTGGTGGGCATGGGAAAAAACGTATCGGGGAAAAACAGCCATACTACCCGCACCGGATACCCCAAAAAAGAAGCACCGCCGCCGTTGCTGAACAGCGCACCAATAATTCGGCGACTTTTGAGCCTTTCTTCGGGTTTGAACTGGAACATCGAATATAAACAAAATAAAAATCGCCCGGCTGAAAAATCAACCGGGCGACTTGTTATGCCCTCAAATTGGGGGCATCGGTAAATCCACGCACACTGACGGCGGCGTGACCGAATTACTTCAGGCGCTTCTCGTCAGAAACTGTGAGTTTCCAACGGCCTTGCTTGCGACGGCGCGCTAATAATTTGCGACCGTTCTTTGACGACATACGCTCACGAAAACCATGTTTGTTTTTACGAGCGCGGCGCGATGGTTGATATGTACGTTTCATTACTAATTATTTTTCTAAAATGAATAGCCTTTCCTAAAATGGAGCGCAAAGGTAAAATAAAGTTTGCTTTCAAAGGTAATATTTTTTCAAAAAAAACTTGAAAAACCTACCACTGCCACCTTCCCTCTTTGCCAAACACCCCATTTTGTACTTATGGCCAATGGTGAAAATTTGAAATATGCACTAAAAATAGCACTTAGAGGACCGGCCTTAGAAAAATCCCGATTTTGCTCCATCGGAGGCGGATGAAGCCAAAAACTGTTTGAGCCACCGCTGTTTAAGGGTCGACAGACCCCGCTCGAATGACCGGCGAGTTTTTTTGGCGCCGCCGGAGATGGAAAGCAAAATCGTAGGATTTTTCGTCAGCCGAAGCCTTTTTGCTTACTTTTTGGGCACAAAAAGTAAGAAATAGGGATAAAAAGCACAGATCTGCCGGTTTGAAAAACAAATCTGTGCGCTCTCGATACCGATTAGATCACCTCCACCCATTGCCCCGGCGAACTCGCCCGAATCCGGTTATCATACATCCCCTCCACCGATGCCGTGGGCAAATAATACCGCCCCTTGTACGCCGCATTTAACTGAATTCGGAAGACCACTTCCGAACCATTGCCCTCCGGCAAATCGAAATACGTCATCACCCGGTCGTCGCGGAAATCCTGGTAATCGAACCGCGAATTACCGCTGGCCACAAAGTTCCCCATGCGGGTATTGGTAATTTCCCAACCCGACGGGAAGACCTGCGAAATGGCCATTTCGTTGAACGGATACGTCAGTTTTGAGTTGCGTTTTATTTTTACAATCGCCGTAAAATCTGCGCCTTGGGCCAATTGACCCACGTTGACCGGCGTGCCCGATGCATCCACGTACGTTACCGTCATGTCCACATTGGCCGATGGCGAAATATTTTCTTCGCCGGGTTTGGCCTGCCCATTGGCCACCAAACGCGCATAAAGTCGCGCTTTTCCGGTGTTTTTTACGCCCACCGAACTCACACTGCTGGTGTACGGATCGAGCGTAATGGTCGAAATGGCGCGGTTATTATCGTTGTTTTTGTACACACCATTGCCGGTTTTATAGGCAAAGGACAACGCGCCGCTGTTTGATTTGCTCACAAATTTGCTCACCGCCCGCAATGCCGTGGACAACGACTGGGTGCTCCAGCCCCAATAGTTGTCCTGGGTCATCATTTGCGAAATATACTCGAGCATTGCCTGGGCGCGGGGAATGTCGCCCATGTTGGCGTACGCTTCCAAAATCAGGGCGCGGTCTCTAAGGTCGGAACCATACGTATAGCCGCACCAGTCGTAACTGTAATCACTGCGCCAACTTTTACCGGTCAGTTCTTTGGCCACTTCTGGTTTTCCGGCTTGTGCGTACGCCGAGGCGAGCAAGTAAGCGCATTCGGCGTACAAGTCTTTTTTCTCGCGCAGGCGGTTCATGTCGGCAATCGCCGGTTTGCCCGCCAGGGACAAACTGTACAACCGGTACGCCTGGTTTAATTCACCATCGTGGATATACCACTGTTCGGTGGAGTTGGCGTAGTTCCAGTTGCGGGCAATATCGGTTTGGTATTTCACCCAGTTGTTCAGCACGGCTTCCGGCACGGCGTAACCTTTGGCCTTGGCTTCCAGCAGGAAATGACCGGCGTAGGTAGTGCTCCACGGTTCGGGTTGGTTGCCGGGCCAATACGCAAAACCACCGGAAAAGTCCTGGCGATCCTGGATTTTGTTAATGGCCGCCGTTACGTTTTTGGTAATTTCGGCCTTTTGGTTGTCAGTCAAAGGCATAATCAAATCGGCGTACAATTGCGGGAATGCCGCCGAAGTAGTTTGTTCCAAACACCCGTGCGGGTACTTGATGAGGTAGTTCAGGTGTCGGCCAATGTTCATTGGGGGTAAGGCGCTCACCTCCAAAACCATATTGTCCACCTCCGCAAAACGGGTGATGTCAAAACCCGAATTCCACTCTTTACCCGGTTCAATGGTGCCCGACCACGACTGGGTAGCGCGTGGCATGGGGTTGCGAATCATAATATCAATGGCATCGGTAGCGGTTTCGCCGCCGCCCTGGGCTTCAAACGTGAAGTGACAAGGGCCGGTTTTGTTGCCCACTTTGAGTTCGTAATAGGCAATTTGGTCGCCGGGTTCGCTGAATTGCAGGGTTTGCGTGGGTGCACCCGAAAACACGACCTTTCCTTCGGCCTCCCGGACGCGCAGGGTGGCGCTTTTTACACTTTTTTCCATCGCAAATACCTGAATCGGCAATCGGACGGTTTCGCCCGGACCCAAAACACGGGGTAAAGTGGGCAAAATCATGAGGGGTTTGCGCACTGGACAGGTTTTTTCGGCCGATCCGTACGCGCCTTTGTTGTCGGCTGCGGGTGCCGACATAACGGCCATGACCCGCACCGAACCCACGTAATTGTTAATTTCGAGGTTGTGGCGCGCCGTTTGGCCTTTGCCCAAATAAAATGGTCCCACGTGAATCACCGCCGGTTTAAAACGGTTAACGTTGGCGGCATTTTTGGCTTTTCGGTTAAAAGCATCACCACCGATGCTCAAAATGCGCTCCAATTCCACGCCGTAAGCCCCCAAAACGTAATCGTACACGTCCCAGGTTTTTACCCCCAATGCTTCGCGGGCAAAAAACTGGTCGTGCGGATTGGGCGTTTTGAAACGGGTCAAATCCAGCAAACCCTCGTCCACAATGGCTAAGGTGTAGGCGCAGGCTTTTCCGCCCAATTCTTTTAATTTCACCGTAAACGGCTCGCCGGGTTTTAGCACATCGGCCATGTCAATGATGGGCGTGAGGCGGGTTTCGGCGTTTTCGACGTTAATGGGCACAATGCCGTACATCCGAATGGGCAAATCGTTTTTGGTTTGCGCGTGGGGTTGCAACAGCGTCACGTGGGCGTACACGGCGGGTGTCATTTCGGGTTCGGCTTTGAACGTGAGCACGTTGTCGCCGGCCTTGGTTTCGAACCAAAGGTGTTTTACCACGCGTTGGCTGTTTTCCAAAGTGACCAATACGCGGCCCTGTTCGCTGGCGGGTACTTTAATGGATACCGTTTCGCCCACGTTGTATTTTTCTTTGTCGGCGGCCAAGGGCAGCATGGCAGCGGCGTTGCGGGTGTACAGATCATCGGAGTGGTACGGGTAGCCGCTCCAGAAGAAATCACCGGCGGCGTGACCACCTTCACCGTTGGTAACGCGCACGAGGTAACGGCCCCAGTTGGTGGGGGTTACTTTCCAGGTGGCGCGGCCGTTGGCGTCGGTTTTGAGGGTAGCGCGGGTAATGGCATTGACGTGGGTCGCGGAGTTAAAATTGCTCACGTCGGCATCGCGGTCCTGGTCCCACCACCAGCGCCAGTCGCAGCGGTAGAGGCCCACTTCCACGGTTTTATTGGCCAATGGTTTGCCATCGGTGTCAATGCAGGCGAAAGAAACGGGTACGGTTTTGCCTTTGGCGACCTGTTTGTTGCCGTATTTATCGGCTGGAATACTTACGCCCACCATTTCGGGATACGGATAATAATCAATGGCCGATTGGTCCACGCTGAAATCGCCGCTTTGTTCAAACGCCCGAATTTTAAACGAAGCGATGAGTTTGCCCGGCGCACTGGCGGTGGTATTTACTTTAAAGGGCACTTGCGCTTTACCCATATCGTCGAGGGAACCGTCGAAAAGTACCTGTTCGTCGCTGTAAAAACTGCGGGAAGGGTCTTCAAAAACGTAACTTTCAAATTTGGGAAATTTGCTCACGGCGGTGCGCAATTGCATTTCGATTTTGGTTTTCAGGTTTTTGGCAATGGCCCCGTGCAACCAGGTCACGGCGAGGTTGGCCTTGGGATCGCGGTCGCTGGCGCTCAGGCTTTTTTTCGCAAAACTCAGGTCAATTTTGAGGCGATTGGGTTTTACGGTTTCCACCCGCACGCTTTGGGTGAATTTAGCGCCGCCCACTTCCACGTTGGCCATCCAGGTGCCGGTGGGGGCATCGGGTTGGGTAGCGAAGTGAATGGGATACACCCCGTTGACGCTTTGGGCCACCACCGTGCGGTAGCGCAAATTGCCGTTCATGTCGTTCACTTCCACGTTGATGGGGTGGTTGGCGGGGAGTTTACCCGTAAAATCTTCCAACACAAAATTGAGGTAAATGCTGTCGCCGGGCCGCCATACGCCGCGTTCGCCGTAGAGGTACCCTTTCAGGCCTTTTTGGGCTTCAACGCCCGCCACATCGAAGCGGCTGAGCGAAAGAGTAGAGCCGTCGGCCATGCGCAAATACCCGCGCCGACCACCTTGTTTGGCCACCATAATAAACGGTTTGTCGCGCAATTGGCTCGGAATGGCAATGCCTTCGCCGTTGGTTTTGGCGGTGCCAATCACCTGCAATTGGTAGTTGTAAAACTCAATGTCCACGTTGTTCACCGGTTCGGTGGTGTGCAAATCGGTGACTACGGCCAGTACGGAGTGGTCTTTGCCCACTTTGGCGGTGAGGCCCAGGTCGCTCACAAACGCGTTGCGGCGCACAAAGTGATCGTTGTTGTAATATTCGTATTTGCAGGGGTCGTCCTGGTATTCATATTCGTAACCATCGTCGTAGTACCAGTCGTCGTCGTTGCTGAAATAGAGGCCGCGATAGCCCTCAAAAATGGATTTTACGTTGCCATATTCGTCTTTTTCGTTGAGGGGGCGCCCCGTTTTTTCGTTTGAAGAAGTTGTTGCACTGGAAGGATTGGGGCCGCCCGACGCTGCATTTTCATCGTCGTCGCCGGCGGGTTCGGTGGTATTGTCGGCAACGGGGCCGCAATTGAGATCGGTGGTGTAGGATTTTCGGAAAACAATGCGCACCTGATAAATGGCGAGGGGATCTTTTTTGATCAAATCTTTTAAATCAAAGGCGTATCGTTGCCATACTTTGGTCGAAGCCCCGGCGCTTAGCCCTTTGAGGTCAATTTTCTTTTGTTGAATAATTTTACCAACGCGGCCCAATTCTTCGCTGCCTTCAATTTCGTTGAGTTGCAAAAACTGAAGAATATTGGAGTTGTAAATTTTAAAAATTTCCACGTCCACGGCGTTTAACCCCACGGCTTCGAAGGGGAAAATAATGCTGCCGTCGCTGTTGCCGGGAATAATCGCCCCGCGACCCACCAAACGAACGGCGGGTTTGAGTTCGCTAAACGACAAAGAATAGGTGAAATCGCTGCCCATTGCCGCTCCGGTAGCGTTTTTTACGCCGCCGGACACCACCAGTTCGTGGTCGCCCACAATGCGGTCGGACGGATACACGCGCAGGAAATTACCGTCGGCGGTGTACGTAAAACCGCCCGAGTAATCGGAAACGCTCACCAAACCTTTGTAATCCTGGTTGGGTTGCAGCGGGTCCGAAAAGTTGATAATAATACTTTGGTGGTCTTCTTCTTCCAGCATCACCGATACCACGTTAAATTCGAGCAAACTGGGCACGGTAATGGTGGTTTCCTGTTTGGCTTTTGCCCCAACGGAACTGGCGTCCCAGGCGAGGTTCACGCCCGAAGCGTCGTTGGTGCGCTCTACTTCATTGACTGTAAAATAGTGTTTTTTGTTGCCGTCGGCGTGGTTCCAGGTGATGCGTAATTGGCGCAAATGTTGTTTGGCGGAGAGAATTTTTTCAATCAAAGAGCCGTCCACGGGGTCGCTGGAGTTGACCACCCCGGTTACGCGCTGGATTTTGAGGTTGCCCAAATCGGCGGCAGAAATACCGTCGGGTACCACTTCTATATCGAGGTCACGCACCCGGAAGTCGAAATCAAAAGTGCGGACATTGGCGGGGGCTTCTTTGTAAATGCGCCCGATGCCGACGTGTCCTTTGTACATTTGGCCAAAGGGTAGGGGACCTTCGGGGCGGAGTACAATGGTGCGGTCATCTTCCCAAATGGCGGTGCCTTTTATTTCGGGTTGAATGGTGAGTACTTTTTTGTCAACGGCCTTTCCAATTTGGTCGGGGCTAACGGCGGCATTGACAAAACGCACCCGAACGGCGTCGGCGGGGCCGGTGTTGCCGTTGGTAAATGCGTAGATGTACTTGGATAAATTTTGGTAATAATCGTCGTTTTTGGCGACGCGGGTACAAGATAGTACCACAAATAAGGTGAAAACGAAAGGGGCAGCAAGGGCCGCAGTGAATACTTTTGAGCGCATAGAAATGGTGGTTTTTTTTATTAGACCTTATATCGGTTTGTTTCGTCCTTTGGAATGGCCAGTTTTCGCCAACTCGTCGTTAAATTTTTCGCCGAAAATATTCCATTTCGACTGCAAAATTTGCCTTGATTTGACAAAAACTTTCTCCTTCCAAAGGACGAAACAAACCGGTATAAGGTCTTACGTGCCACAAATTTAAGATAAAATTGCGGCGAACCTACTTTTCCAGGCGGGTATTATTAGTATTCGGCGGTAGTTTATGATTAAACGTTGCTTGCGCCCTTTTTTTCTAAAATAAACCGTGCAATTCGGCCTGTACCATTTCCAGTACTTTGGCAAAATCTTCGGGGTTATTTTGAAAATCGAGGTTGTCCACGTTAATCACCAGCAAACGGCCGTGTTTGTAACCGGCAATCCATTCGTCGTACCGTTCATTGAGGCGTTTGAGGTAATCGAGGCTGATGCTGCCTTCGTAGTCACGGCCGCGCGATTGGATGTGTTCCACAAGCGTGGGGATGCTGGCGCGGAGGTAAATCAACAAATCGGGGGCGTTAATTTGCGACACCATGCAATCGAACAGGGTGAGGTAATTATCGAAGTCGCGGCGCTCCATGAGGCCCATATCGGCCAGGTTGGGGGCAAAAATATGCGCGTCTTCGTAAATGGTGCGGTCCTGGATAACCGTGCGGTTACCGGCCTGAATTTGGAGCACCTGTTGGTATCGGCTGGAGAGGAAAAACACTTGCAGATTAAAGGACCAACGCTTCATTTCCATGTAGAAATCAGCGAGATACGGATTATTATCTGTGCTTTCGTAATGAACATCCCAACCAAAACGGCGGGCGAGCAACTCGCTCAAAGTTGTTTTTCCTGCACCAATATTACCGGCAATAGCAACGTGCTTAATTTGCCGTTTTCCTGAAATTTGTTCTGTTTGCATGATATAAAAGAGCCGCGAAGGTAGCAAATAGCCAGAAATTGACAAACAAAAGTTATTAACAGGGAAACGTGTTTTTTTGTCTATCTTTGCGGCCAGTTTTTGCGGGCACCCTCCTGCACACCAACACATAAATATGAATAAACTACGCTTTTTTATTGCCGCCCTGCTTGGTGGTGTTTTGGTTTTTAACAGTTGTTCTAACGATTTTGAATTAACCTCCGAGTGGCAGGAAATACCGGTTGTGTACGGTATTTTGGACCCTACTGCCGAGAATCAATATATTCGGGTAGAAAAGGCTTTTCTTGATCCCGAAAACAGTGCCCTTCAAGTGGCCAAAATTCCCGATTCGCTGTACTACGCCGAAGGTGAAATCAGCGTATTTATCCAAAGAAAAGGGGAGGCCACGTTGTACCCGCTGACCCGCGTAGATGGTAATTTAGAAGGCATTCGCCGCGATACCGGTATTTTTGCCGATTCGCCCAACTGGCTCTACAAATTGCCGACCAATAACTTGCCCGGTGGCTTGCGCGATCAAAATACTTACGTTTTGGTCATCAAACGCGCCAATGGCAAACCGGACATTACGGCCGAAACCACCATTCCCAAGTCTTTCCAAATCCAGTCGCCCAATATTTCCGGTACTCCCCGCGTGATGCAGTTTATTGGCAATACACCCACCAATTTCCGCTGGACCCACGACGAAAACGCCGTGTATTTCAACGTTACACTGACCATTCCTTATTTGGAAAAAGACGCTACTACGGGTGCTATTCTAAATCCTGGGGGTAAACCAGACACCATTATTTGGCGCGCCATTGACAACGAATTGGCCTCCGAAAACGGCGGCGGTACCACCATTAAATTTGTAAAAGGGTACACCTTTTACGACATGCTTGACAATGAAATCGACTCCATTAAATCACCCCGCGATGGTCGTGTGCGGGTTTTGGGTACTACGGTAAGCGTAAAAGTAGAAGGTGGCGGCCGCGAAATTCGCGAATTCCTGCTCACCGCCGAAGCCAACTCGGGCATTACCGGTGCCGAATTGGTGCAAACGTACACGAACCTCTCCGAAGGTTTTGGTATATTTAGCGCAAAAAACACCAAAATAGAAGGCGATTTCCGCTTCGGTGAACTTACTCTCGATTCCCTGCGTGCGTATCCGCGTACCCGCAGAATGAACTTTAAACTTCAGTAGGCATCACAAAGACCTTAGACAGAAGACTTTAGACAAAAGATTTAGATAAAATACTTCAGACAAAAGACATTAGCCTTGTGATGGGCTGATGTCTTTTTTTTAAAAGTGCTTTTTTGCCAAAAAAACTTCCGCTATTATACATAATTACAATTTGCTATGGATGTACTCACCATTGAACAGATTAAAAATAACTACCCCAATCAATGGGTAGTTATTGCATTGGATGGAGATGATATTCAACATAAGCCCGAGAAAGGGGTTGTTTTGTTGCATGGCAAAGATTATCTCGAACTTTGCTATCAAGCCAGAGATATTGCTAAAAATATTGTAACGACAACTTTTTTTACTGGAACATCATCTGTAAACCGAAAATGGCTAAAATCTATCCGTTTACAAGAGCAACCGAAGACGATTTAATAATCGTGCGCATCGGAGGTGCTCGCGAGCGTACGTTTTTTGGGTTTTGATGAATGCTTGAGTTTGGCATGGCAATTCTTTTTTCATCTCCTACTAGAATACGTGTTAAAGCCACATCCACCAATCTTTTGACGGGTGAGGTGCAGCACTATTTTAAGGAAATGCGTTGGTGTGTGGCGCAGCAGTGAGTGTGTTCATAAACTTGACCGAATAATTAAACCTTGGTCGTAATTTCCCCGTTTCATCTTGAGGGGATGCAACTTTATCGAATATTTAAATAAAACGGCCGCCAAGCGGTACTACTTTGTGTCCACAACTCATATCACTACACACTTAAACTTTTTATTCGATGAAATTCATTTTTAGCATTTGTATTCTATTTGCCACCACTTTTGCGCAAGCACAAACTGCCGACGAAATTATTAGCAAACACGTGGCTGCCACCGGCGGGGCGGCTTGGGATAAACTAAAAACCATGAAAATGGACATGGAAATGACCGCGCAGTCCGCTCCAAACATGAAAATCCCAATGAACATGACCATTGTTAACAAAAAGGCCATGCGGATGGATGTCACCCTGATGGGTATGACCCAATCCTCCTGCATCAATGGTGATCAAGGGTGGGCCAATAACCCATTCGCCGGTCAGCAAGACGCGGAGCCACTCACGGCCGATCAGGTAAAAGCCATGAAGGAACAAACTGACCTTGCCGGTCACCTCAACGGCTACAAAGAAAAAGGCTACACCGCCGAATACCTTGGGAAAGAAGACGTGGAAGGCACCGAATTGCACAAAATCAAATTGGTCATCAGCCCCACCCAAACCCAGTACTCCCTCATTGATCCTGAATCATTTATGGAGGTAAAAACCATCACCGTAATGGTGGTGGACGGCAAAGAAGTAACCTCCGAATCGGTTATATCAAACTTCAAAACTGTGGATGGGCTAACGTTTGCCCACACCGTGGAGCAGAACAACCCCATGATGGGACCCACCGTTATGAACATCGTTTCGTTGGTCATTAATCCCGCCGTGGACGAAAAAATATTCGAGATGCCCGCTAAAAAATAACCCGAACGGGAAACGAAACGAACATGAGTTATCTCGAATATTCCTGTTAGCCATTTTTACAGGTGCGGCCTTAGCAAAATCGTAGGATTTTTCGTCAGCCGCGGGCTTTTTGCCTACTTTTTGGCCTCAAAAAGTAGGAAGTGGACTTAAAATGCACTAATCTTGCATTATTTGTATTTTATCAAGCCGGTATAAAAACATTGGCATTTGTTTGTTGGAAAAATTCGGGATGACTCATGTTTTTTAATAACTCAGACTTTTACTTTCTTCAAATAATGCAAAAGTACTTATACTTCAGCCTACTGCTCTGCGTAGCCTTTTTTTCCGGCCTTCACGCTCAAAAAGCAGTAAAACTAACCTCTGCCACCTTTGGTCAAATGGAAGCCCGCCCGATTGGCCCCGCCGTTATGGGTGGACGAATCACGGCCATTGAAGGCGTTAACGACGAGCCGCGCACTTTGTACGTGGGCACCGCTGGTGGTGGCCTCTGGAAAAGCCGCACCGGCGGTTATAGTTACGAACCCATTTTTGACAAATATCCGCAATCCGTTGGTGCCATTGCCATTGATCAAAAACACCCCGATACCGTGTGGGTGGGCACCGGCGAAAGCAATATGCGCAACAGCGTAGCCATTGGGCTGGGGATTTATCGCACCTCCGATGGCGGGCGCAACTGGGTGAAAATGGGCCTCGACAACAGCGAGCATATTTCAAAAATCATTATTCACCCTTCCAATTCCAACGTTCTGTACGTAGCCGTGCCCGGCAAATTGTGGAGCGATAGCCCCGACCGCGGCCTCTACAAAACCACCGATGGCGGCAAAACCTGGGAAAAAATCCTGTACGTTAACGAAAAAACGGGTTGCGCCGATGTCCTCATGGACCCGCGTAACCCCGATGTACTGTGGGCGGCCACCTGGCAATTCCGGCGTACCCCTTATTCTTTTACCTCCGGCGGCCCCGGCAGTGCTTTGTACAAATCCACCGACGGCGGTAAAAATTGGCGAAAAATAACCAATGGCCTCCCCACAACCGAATTTGGCCGTATCGCCATGGCCGTGGCACCCAGCGCCCCCGATAACCTGCTGGCCATTGTTGAAAATGAAAAAACGGGCTTGTACATCTCCGCCGACGGCGGCGAAAACTGGAAACTCCAGAGCGCTACCTCCAATGTCACGGCGCGGCCATTTTATTTTAGCACGTTGGTAGTAGATCCCTACGAGCCTAAACGCATTTATCGCCCCGCTTTCTCTTTGTCCATTAGCAACGATGGCGGCTATTCCTTCTCCGATGCCAGCAACGACGGCGGATGGGTACACTCCGATCACCACGCCCTCTGGATTAACCCCAAAAATACCCAACACATGTACCTCGGTACCGACGGCGGCGTGTACATGAGCATTGACCGGGGCATTACCTGGTCGCACCAGAATACTTTGCCGGTATCGCAGTTTTATCACGTGCAGGTGGACGATCAAATTCCTTACAACGTGTACGGTGGCCTGCAAGACAATGGCTCTTGGCGCGGCCCGGTGTCCAGTCCCGGTGGCATCGAAAACCGCGATTGGACGGGCGTTGGCGGCGGCGACGGCTTTTGGGTGCAACCCGATGATGAAGACCCCAATATTGTGTATTCCGAGAGCCAGGGCGGCTTAATCCAACGCCAGGACCTCAAGGTGAATCAAGCGCAATTTATCCAGCCCCAAGCCATTCAGGGAGACCCCAAATTGCGCTGGAACTGGAACACACCCATTGTTAAGAGCCAGGTGAACGCCAAAGTATTGTACATGGGCGCGCAGTTTTTGTACAAAACCAGCGACCGGGGCTTTAGTTGGACCCGTATTTCGCCCGACCTCACCACCAACGATACCATTAAACAAAAACAAGCCAGCAGCGGCGGTATCACCGTGGACAATACCTCCGCCGAAAACCACTGCACTATATTTGCCATTGCGCCTTCGCCCCTGGACGAAAACCTCCTTTTTGTGGGCACCGACGATGGCAATATCCAAGTGACCCGCGATGGCGGTAAAACCTGGGAATTGATTTCAAAAAACATCGCCGGGATTCCGGCGGGCACTTGGGTCAGCAGCATAGAACCCAGCCGATTTAACAAATCCGTGGTGTACGCCACTTTTGATAACCACGCTTACGGCGACATGAAAACCTACGCCGCCCGGTCCGAAGATCAGGGTAAAACCTGGACGGTATTGGCCAATGAAGGGGTACAAGGTTACGCGCACATCATCCGGGAAGATCGGGTAGCGGCGAATTTGCTGTTTATCGGCACCGAATTTGGCCTCTACGTCTCCAATGACACCGGCAAAACGTGGGTATTGTTCAAAGCCAATCTGCCCGAATACGTGGCCGTGCGCGATATGGTGATTCACCCGCGCACCAACGACCTGGTATTGGCCACCCACGGTCGCGGCGTCTATATCGTGGATGATATTTCACCGTTGCGCCTCCTTACCGCCGACCTGCTCCAGAAAGACGCGGCGCTGCTCCAAACGCGGCCAACGCCCGTCACAACGGGGCACTACGGTCAGGCATTTCCCAATACCGGTTCGTACGTTGGTCTGAATGCCCCCGAAGAGGCCCGCATTATTTATTATCTAAAAGACCGCATCTCCACCGGCGATGTAACGTTGGAGGTATTGAATGAAAAAGGGGAATTGGTGGTCACCATACCCGGCACCAAACGAAAAGGGATCAATGTGGCCCGTTGGGACATGCGCCTCAAAGCCCCCAAAGCCGCCAAAGGGGTGATGGTACAGGGCGAATTTGGCGTATTTGCGGGGGCAATTGGCCCCATGGCGACACCGGGCAAATACACCATTCGGATGAAAACTCCCACCGCCACCGATGAACGGGTGCTCGAACTCATCCCGGATCCGTTGGCGGGCCGGATGGATGCCACCCAACGCCAAAAACAAATTGATTCCATGTTTGTCATGGTCGAACAACTTGGTTTTTTGGAAGCCAGGGTAAGGGCACTCCGCGACAGCACCAACCAACGCGTCGGATTGGTTAAAAACAAAGGTGCCAAGGCTAAATTGACCAAATTTACCGAACAATTGGACGCTTTTCACAAAACCCTCACCGAAACGATTGAATCAAGAGGGATTACGGGCGAAGAACAGTTGCGGGCAAAAGTAGGCCGCATCTACGTCACAACGGTGATAACGGATATGCCGCCAACGGCCTCCACCTTGAACCGAATGGCCTTTTTGCAAGGTGAACTCAAACGGGTAGAAGCCGTGGGCGAGGGCTATTTTAACCAGTTGAGCAGCCTGAACAATGATTTGAAAAAGGAAAAATTGATGCCTTTATCCGTCCTCGATAAAGCGACTTTTGTAAAATCGTTCGATAGTCCCGCGCCCATGAGCAAATCCGGGTTAATGGAGGCCGTGCGTGGCCAAAAGGCGGCGTTTGAGTAGTGGTTGAGGGGGATTTTAAGGTAGCCGCTGCACAGAATGTTCAAAAAAACTATCTTTGTCCCTAAATTGCATCAAATATATATTTATAATACGATAGTTGAATGGATCAAGTAGCAGATTACAAACGAATCATTCGGGAACTGATCGAATACGTCTATTCCCTTTGTCCTCACTCCGATGAGGTGGAAGTGCAAAAAATAACCGACGACACCAATGGCCACTACCTGCTCTATTCTGTTGGCTGGCAGGGGCAAGACTGGGTCTATGGTAGTTTTGTGCACATAGATGTTCGCGATAATGGTCGCGTCTGGCTCCAACACGACGGCACCGACCTGAACATCGCCGATGAAATGGTTGAGCGAGGTATTCCCCGAAATAATATCGTTGTGGGTTTTCAGCCGCCCCATATCCGCCCGCTGATGGACGATTATGCCGTGGCTTGAATAAATTATATCCAATTGTGGGAGCGATTAGCCTTGCCCCTGCAATTGGATTTTTTTTGTAAAAACTTAGCCACGAATAATTTTGCCACGAATTGCACCAATGAACACGAATTATGGAGATCACTACGATCATAGAAATTCGTGAAAATTAGTGAAATTCGTGGCGGCTATGTTTTTACATTTTTTACAACAAACCTTACCCGAAAAAATCATTGGCCCAACCGCCTCAAAAACCACCATTAAACACTCCAATACACAACAAACAACACCAACGAGCGGTACAAGAAATACACCAGCGTAAAACAGCCAAAAAACAAAACGGCTTTTACAAATAAACTCCACCAACTCCCCCCGTAAAAACGACGCGTCGCCATTAGGTGTACCGGCAACAACGCGCTCAACAGCAGCAGCAACAGCACCATCCCGTGTACCCTGAGCACCATGACAAGTGCAAAACCGCAACCCATAATAAACAGGATAAAAAAGGTAAACCAATGGGTCGCAAAGATCAAATGGCTCAAAAGCGGCCGGTCTCGGCGGTAGAATAAACCCCAAAAGGCAATTCCCAAAAACGGAACAAACGCGTAAAGCATTCCCTTGGTCAGGTTGCTGATCTCGTTATCTAACAGCGAAATGGCGACCTCTACGCTCATCCGATTGTTGGCGGCGTAGTTATCCACCCAGGTTTTGACGGGTAGGCCACTCCACAGGCGTACACCCGCGTCCGAGTCATACACGAACTCCAGTCTCGGCGCAAAAACGTCGCTGTCGCTAAAAAGAAAAAAGAAGAACAGGTTGACAAACAGAAACAACTGAAAAGGTTTGATGTACCGCGTTCGGCGCCCCTCGATATAGGCCACCGACAGTTCGCCCGGTTGCAGCAACAGCAAACGAACCGTCCGCAGCAATTTGGAGTCGAGGTGGGTAAAGTCTTCCAACAGCGTTTTGGCGTAATGGCGCAGGTCTAAATCGGTGGTCGAAATCCGCTTTTCGCCGCAAGCGTGGCAAAACGGCCCGTGGAATTCGGTGCCGCAGGTTGGGCAGGTTTCGGGCACCACCTCACCCGGATGCTCACCGCCCGGTTTCCCGGTTTGTTCAATTGAAGAGGACATTGGGCAAAATTATGGTATTTTTATGGAGTTCAGCGGTGCAGCGGCCAAATCCAAGCGGGTAAAGCGCAAAAAAACAGGGCAGAAGGGGTTGTAACGGAACGTTGGGTAGTACTTTTTGTCTTCGTTTCGAGGACGTGCACGCCGGTGTTCACCGGTGATTTGCCGGACGTAATGTTTGGATGGGGACGCTCTGGGGTGGGGGGGCTTGCGGCGGCTGTTTTCCGGTTGATTGGGACGCCTGGGTTTTGTGCGGTGTATTTTGGTGTTGTGGAGGAGTGGCTATGTCGCTTTGGATGATTAATTTTTTTTTGATAAAAAGGCACAAAAATACGGCTGGTTTGTAAGGGGAGCCGTATTTTTGTGTCTAAATGAAATTAAAACATATCCATATTGCTGAACTTGCAAAGCAACATGCAGGTATTTTCAACGCCTCGGACTTGACCAAGGCGGGGCTGAGTTTTAAACAAATCCGGCATTTATCTACAACCGGTGTTTTGGAAAAAATCGCCCGCGGTATGTATCGTTTCCCGCAGCAGTCTTACGATGAGCGGCTTGAAATTGCCCGCCGTATTCCGAATGGTGTGTTTTGTTTGTATTCTGCTTGTTTTTTGCATGGATTATCCGATTTTGTACCTTCGGAGCAACATTTGGCGGTGCCCAAAAAATCGCGTTATGTATTGCCGGAGTACCCGCCGGTCAAGTTGTATTTTTGGCAGGAAACAGCCCATCAGTTGGGTATTATGGAATTTAATTTGAGCGAAGGCAGCATTAAAGTCTATAATCCTGAAAAAACAATTTGTGATGTGTGCCGCTTGCGCGAGAAAATTGGCGTGGATGTGTTAAAAGAAATATTGAAAAACTACCTCCAGCGCCCCAACCGCGATTTGGCAAAATTGTACGAATACGCACGGCTGTTAAGGGTAGAAAAAACGATTAATACTTATCTTACTATCTTGTTATGAATGTTCAATCTATTCAAGACAAACTGCGGAATGTTGCAAAATTCGCCAAGAAGGATTTTCAACTCATTCTGACCCGGTATTTTCAGGAGCGGCTGCTGTTTCGCTTGTCTCAATCGGCCCATAGTGAGCATTTCTGCTTGAAAGGAGGAGTGCTACTGTATGCACTCGAACGCGAAACCAGTCGCCCAACCCTTGATCTCGATCTACTTTCTTTGGAAGTCAAGATGGATAAAATGTTATTCACAGAAATTTTTGGGGAAATATGCAGTCTGGTTTTTCAAGAGGACGGTGTGGAATTCAATTCTGGGAAAATTAGTGTTGAGGAAATAATGGAACAACGACAGTATGCTGGTTTGCAAATTAAGATCCCCGTTTCGCTGGGTAATATGCGGCAAATGATGAAAATAGACATTGGGTTCGGCGATGTAGTTACGCCTTCGCCTAATAAAATGACTTATCCGACCCTACTTGATATGGCCGCTCCGGAAATCAAAGCATACTCCTCGGAAACAGTCATTGCCGAAAAGTTTGAAGCAATGATTGATCTTGCTGAATCAAACAGCCGCATGAAAGACTTTTACGATGTTTACCAATTGCTTTCCAGAAAACGCTATGACCCTGAAATCTTGAAACTGGCGATTGCCCAAACTTTTAAAAAACGTCAAACTACACTGACAAGCAATCATCCGCTTTTCTCGCCTGCTTTCGCCAATGATCCCAATCGCCAACAACTTTGGTCAAATTTTCTGCGAAGAACAAAATTAGATGAGTCTATCGGTTTTGATGCTGTACTTGGACTTATCCGAGCCGTTTTAATGCCAAAAGAATAAATTTATAGTAAAAATATTGTAAAAAACGGTATGATAATAGGCATCAGGCTCAATGCTAAGTTAGTCCTTGTTAACCTTTAAATCTACCATAAAAGTATCTACAATTTTATATAAAAGCCTACTTTTGTGTTCGTTTATTATTGTATGAACTGCTTAATTATGTCAAAACAAGCCCTGGATGGCCGCTCCGGGGCTGTGGTGCCTGCGGCGGCTGTTTTCGGCTGAAATCTACCAAATCTGGCAGATTTGGCAGATTGGGTCACCTGGGTTTTGTGCGGTGTGTCTCGCCTTTGAGGAGTGGACGCGGTGCTAAGTTAGTCCTAGTTTGCCTTTAAATTTACCATAAAAGTATCTACAATTTTATATAAAAGCCTACTTTTGTGTTCGTTTATTATTGTATAAACCGCTCAACTATGTCAAAACTCGCCCAGAAACTCATCGCCCAAAACAAAAAGACCCAAAACAAAACCCTCGACCTGGGTAACTGCGGCCTCACCGAGTTACCTCCGGAGGTATTGGAGTGTACTTGGGTGGAGACTTTGATTTTGTCAAGTTATTGGTGGGAATATGACTTTAAAAAAAAGAAAGATGATTGGGGAAAAAGCCAAAATGAGGGTGAAGAAAACCAAATTGTTACTCTGCCAACTGATTTTTCTTGGTTATTAAATTTGCTGATGCTGGTTTTCGCTGGAACCCAAAGCAAAACCTTATCAGAAGATGCTTTTGTAAAAATCAGCGAAGGAATATTGAAAAAAATACCCGGATTAAGTTCTTTGGTGAACTTGATAAAAGGCAACTAATCATCACATTTTCACAAACCCCCATTCAACACCCCCATGCACCCCATCCTCACCACACTGCTCATTTTACTCTGCATCAGCACCAAAAACACCGCTCAATCAACCGCTTTTGCGCAGTTTCCGGGCGGCGCAGATGCCTATAACCGCTATTGGCAATTTTGGACCCAACAGCGGCCCGCGTCGTGTGAACTGGCGGCGAGCGAAACACAGATTCAGGCAGGCGTTGCGCCAGACGGCAGCCTCAAAGACATTCAACTCCGGCGCTCCAGCGGCTGCCCGGCGTTCGATTCCCTGTGTTTGATGGCAGTGAAGGCCATGCCGCGTTGGGAACTCCGGGCCACAAATGGTCAGGCGGTTGAGACTGTGCTCACCATGACAGTCCCGCTTCGTGCTACCTCGCGGATGGCGCAAAGGGCACAGCAGCCAAAATTTGCGCAATGGGTACGCGAACAAAGGGTTTTGTTTTGGGTTCCTTTTGGCCGTATGCAGGCCGTGGGAGCGTTAGAAAATGCGTTGTCGCTCCGGTATTTTAGCGGCCTTTGTGTGGCTTTTGAGGGCCGAAAATGGGGTATCGAAGACCTGCTCTATTTTGGGGGAGGTCGTGTGAATAATTCATTTAATTTTGCCCAAAAAGAATGGTTGCCGGGTCAAAAATATCAGTTTAACGTCATTCAGATGGGCGCACGGCGGGTAGTGGGTCGTACCTCAAAAGGCAGTGTTTGGGCCGCCGCCGGGGTATCGTTCATCAGTGCAGTGCCCCGCAATTTTCCCGCCGGTACGAGTGGCAGCGATTTTGAAATTTCGAGTATCGCGCCGTATTTCGGTGGCGATTGGCGACAACTTTTGCCCTTCAAATCTATGAACGCCAGTTACGCCGAAAATGGATTTCTTTACGGGCAACTTTCGGCCAGAATCTACCCGTGGGCTTTGAGTAATTTTTCAAAAGGGGGGCTGTTCAACGTAAGTCTGAATATCGGAATTTTAGTTGCGCACAAGGAATCCGTGCGGCGGTATTGATTTTTCGTTATTAACTTCCGACTAAATGCGGTGTTTATGATGGATATGGCATACTTTTGTGTGAACAATAATTTTCTAAAAATTAATTACAAGGCACGAAAAAAACAAAAAATACTCTTTTTTTGACAATCAAAATCTTACTACAACCTACATTGGCAGGCAACAATATTGTTTTTCTGCCCGAAAAAATAAACACTAATCTTACTAAAATAAAATTTCTACATGAAATACTACATCACACTACTTTTTTGGGCCTTTACAGCCTTTTCCTTGCGCGGTCAGGATTTCCAAAAACTAATTGAATCAGATAATACATTTCCGTACTCCTTTTCGGTGTTGCCCTTATCCGATGGTAATTATGCCGTTACGGGCACCTTATTCAGTCAAGGAAATTCGTTTTTCGCTACCCTATTATCTGCTGAAGGCGAAGTGTTAAATTCATTTAGGATTAATACCACTTCTTGGAACCGAAACAACACCGTTGCCGATAAGGAGGGTTATTTATATTGGAACCTGCCAGATCCTTACAATGCCAAATTAGCCAAAACCACCACTACGGGTCAGATAATTTGGGCCAAAGAAATAGGGACTGAAATGAATTCTGCGGCCCTCAATAACAGCGTTTTCTCCGTTTTTAACGAACATATTTTATATGCGTATCTCAGTGATGCTGACAAACCGCATGTTCTAATGATTGCTCCTGACGGGACTGCCGTATGGCAGCGCGAATGGGTTTTACCGGATAACATATCTGCTTATTGGAGTGCTTTTGACACCTTAGATACTGATAATGGTGTTATTTTAGGGAATATGAACGTACCAGTCGTTAGCAATTTGGGAGTAGAGTATAATGATATCTATGGTTTTGTTACCAAAATCAGCAGTAGTGGAGATGTTTTAAAAAATACTAACCTGAAAAATATATACACCAATGATATAGCCGTTTTGGACAATGGGAATACGATGATTTCTGGTTGGATAGAAATGAATCAACTTGACACCATGCTTGATCGTGAAAAATGCCTGATCATGTTTGACCAGGATTTTAATATTATTTGGGCCAAAAAAGTTGGTTATCCAGATCGCGTCTTAGCAGAAAACCAACTGATCGAAACAAAAGAAGGGGTGTTTTGGCTGACAGTACACCCCGGCGGATGTGGTTACGAACGTATGTTGTCAAAAATTGATTATGACGGAAATATACTATGGACCAAATCTTTTGATCGCTTTAGATATAGTTTTCGCCCCAATATAGCCAACATGACCCATGATTTTGGCCTGATTGATGCTACGGAACAGGGAAATCAAATTAAATTGATACTACGACGCACGGATGCCGAAGGCAATGTAGCCGGATGCATGCCCACCCTGTACCTCAACCCTACACTTATTGATTTTGAGGTTGAGCAAAGTTCATACACTTGGGATACTAATCCTGCATCTGTTTTGTTAAGTAACTCCACGTTGACCACAAGCCCTTTGAACTGGCAGTCAACGGACTATTGTATCAATAATCCACTGGATTTTGATGCCAATTTTACACTAAGTAGCGATACAATTTGTGCCAATACCGCGTGGAGTACCATGAGTACAGAACCCAATAGCGGCGGTAATTCTGCCTGGTATTGGAACAGTAACTTATTGGCCGAAAGCAATATGGAGGGCGAATTAAATAACGTCATTTTGGATACTATTGGTCAGGTGCGCATCACGCATGTTCTGTCTGCTGCCAATTGCGCGGATACGGTAAGTCGTATGCTGTACATCAGTCAGGTACCCGATGTATATCTTGGTCCCGACTTGTCGGCTTGCGACTCTGTCGTTATTGAGGTGAGTAACCCGGTTCCAGGTAGTCAGTTGGTTTGGAACACCGGAAGTCAATTAGCAAAATTAGTTGCCACCAGCAGCGGTCTCTACGCAATCAATGCTTCGATCGGCAACTGCTTTGACACCGATTCTATCAATGTAGTTATAAAACAAACCCCTTTCGTTCATTTAGGCCCGGATACAACCTTGTGCAACGAATATCAGTTGATGCCGCTTCAACAACAGGTCCCTAACCTCACCTATGAATGGCAGGATCAGAGTACGGCTCCATTTTTCAACGCAACGACAACTGGTTGGTATGTGCTTAGGGTAAGTAATCAGGATTGTATCAGTACCGATAGTGTATTTGTAACTATTGAAGTATGTGAACCTGTGCCCACGAATGTTTATATTCCCAATTGTTTTGCACCGGGTAGTGGTGACTATAAAAATGAACGGTTTACGGTATTTTCCTCCGGAGTTGAGATCGAAAACTTAGAAATATACGATCGGTGGGGAACACTAATACTTCAACGCCATGCGGCGCCATTTGAATGGGACGGCACCTATAAAGGCAAAATGCTCCAATCCGGTGTTTTCATAGCCTCTATCCGGTACCGGCAACTGGTGGATGGCAAGGTAATCAATGTGGTACAAGATATTAGCCTCATCCGTTGAACGTATCTTCCTATCACTAAATCTCATGCCGCGTTGGGAACTCCGGGCCGCCGAGGGGCAGGTGGTTGAGGGGGGGCATCAGGAATGCGTGCGACGGTATTGGTTTTCCGTCAGTAGGAGACTTCGACTAAATGCGGTGTTTATGATGGAAATGGCGTACTTTTGTGTGTACAATAAAACGATATACACCTATGTCCGAACTTAGGCTACATATAGAAGACCAATATATGCAAACATTCCTCAGTTTTCTGCAAACACTGAGTTATGTGAAAGTGGAGGAGGTCGTGTCAGTACCAAAAAAAGCCAAGGCCAAGAAAAAAAATGCGCCCATCAATGCGACGGATGCGTATTTGGTCACTTTGCCGCCCGATAGCCCCCTCCGAAAAGCGATAAAACCAATCCGCCAAAGCGTGACCGCCGAAGAATTGATTCGGGAAAGTAGGTATGTTCGGACGGATTGGGAGAAAATTCGTGAAATTGGGCAGGTAATGGATATACCACAAAGCACAGAAGAATTGCGCTCACAACTGACCGCATGAAAAATTTCCTCCTTGACAGGATATACAGCGGGTGTAGAAACCCTTCCATCCCCACTACAATGAGGTGGAGGTGCAAAACGACAGTACAATGGTCACTACCTGCTCTATTCCGTTGACTGGCAGGATTAAGCCTTTTTCCATCAGCATTAAAAACACCACTCAACCAACCGCTTTCGCGCAGTTTCCGGGCGGGCAGGTGCCTATAACCGCTATTGGCAATGTTAGATCAATGAATCAGAACATCATCGCTTTTGCCTTAGTTATTGTGGTGCTGTTGTTTCAAAACTGGGACAGTGTCACCAATCCCCATCCGTCCTTTACTGGTGCGGCCTTAGAAAAATCCCGATTTTGCTCCGTTGGAGGCCGATGAAGCCAAAAACTGTTTGAGCCAAACGCAATTGGCGGGGCGAGGCCCCGTGAGGGCGACCGGCGAGTTTTTTTGGCGCGGCCGGAAACGGAAAGCAAAATCGTAGGATTTTTCGTCAGCCGCGGGCTTTTTGCCTACTTTTTGGCCCCAAAAAGTAGGAAGTCGGCATAAAAAGAACAAAATTATCGCCAACTACCATTCTTCAACAGAGCACAAAGAGATATTGGTCCGAATAACAACGACCCCGATTTTGTCACGCACTCGAAAATTATGAATCTAAAATCCCCTGAGTAGCCACCCCAACCCAGCAATGACCACCCTTTAAAACCAAAGCACACACCCAGCGTTTAGTCCCTGTTTTATTGGATCTAAACGCCTCACACCATGCTCACCCACACCACGCTCCCCCAACACGCCGATGAACTGGCGCACCGCGACCCGGTCATTGCCCGAGTACTGGCGCAGTACGGCTACCCGCCCCTGTGGGCGCGCGAAGCCGGTTTTCCTGCTTTGGTCCACATTATTTTGGAGCAACAAGTGTCGCTGGCTTCGGCGCAGGCGGCTTTTGACAAACTCAAAGCGGGCCTGAACGGCCAAATTACCCCCGCGCTTTTTTTGCAATTGACCGACGAAACCCTGCGCCAAATGGGTTTTAGCCGACAAAAAACCAACTACTGCCGCGGACTGGCCCAAGCCCTCGACAGCGGTCAACTCGACCTCGAACAACTCGCCGATCTTCCCGACGAGGCCGTGGCCACCCATCTCCAGCAACTCAAAGGGGTAGGGCAGTGGACCTCCGATATTTACCTGACTATGTGCCTCCTCCGTCCCGATGTGCTGCCCAAAGGCGATATTGCCCTGCTCGAAGCCTTTCGGGTATTGTACGGCTATCCTGCCCGCCCCGATCACGATACTTTTGTAACGGCTACCGAACATTGGCGACCGTTTCGCAGCGTCGGTATCCGATTCTTGTGGCATTTTTATTTGGGTGTGCGCAAAAAATAAAAATTTCATTGCACCTTTGTCGCGTTCACACACACTTCATTTACCTATTAATTAATTTGTATGCTTCCAGTAAACGAACAACCCAACCTGAACACCTCGGAAACAAACCGGAATTACACTTTTGCCTTCGGGTTGGTGTGTAGTCTTTTTTTCTTGTGGGGGATTGCCAATTCACTCAATGGCTCCCTGATTCGACATTTTCAATTTGCACTCGACCTCAAAGAGCGTTGGCAGGCCGGTTTGGTAGATTCCGCCTTTTACCTCGGCTATTTTGTAATGGCCATTCCGGCGGGGATTTTTATGCGCAAATACGGTTACAAAAACGGCGTGCTCATGGGACTGGCCCTGTATGCATTGGGCGCGTTTTTGTTTTATCCGGCGGCCAATGTGCGCGAATATTCCTTTTTCCTGCTTTGTTTGTTTACCATTGCTTCGGGTTTGGCGTTTTTGGAAACGGCGGCCAACCTGTACGTTACCGTTTTGGGCAGCCGCGATACGGCCGAATGGCGCATCAATTTTGCCCAGTCTTTTAACGGTATCAGCATCATTTTGGGACCAATTATTGGTTCCCTCTTTATTTTTTCGCAAAAAGAATACACCCCCGAATTGCTCGCGACCATGACCCCCGAAGCCATTGAACAGGCGCGGGTGAGTTCGGCCCTTTCGGTGCAAGGCCCTTACCTCGCGGTGGGTATTATTGTAACGTTGGTGGCGCTCTTGTTCTGGATGTCCAAACTCCCCGAAGTAGTGCAGGCCGACGGACCCGCCGACAAGCCATCGGGTAGTATTTGGTCGCTGTTGTTCAAATACCCGCGATTGGGTTTGGGGGTATTGGCGCAGTTTGCCAACGTGGGCGCACAGGCCACCTTGTGGGGCTATTTCGCCGATTTTAAAGTGGATTTGGCCAAAGACGAACACCTTGGTATTGTATCGTGGTTGTACAACGTTGGCCCCGATACTTCTTCCGAAAAAATTGCCAATTACCACCTTTCTATGGCGTTTGTCTTGTTTATGTTGGGCCGTTTTATCGGTACCGCCTGGATGAGCAAAATGGAGCCGCGCCGCGTGGTTTCGTGGTACAGCATTGCATCGGTATTGTTTATCGGAACGGCCCTCGCAACGGGTGGTTTTACGGCCATTATTTGCATTATGTTGGCGTTTTTCTGCCAAAGTATCATGTTCCCCACCATTTTTGCACTGGCTACCAAGGGACTTGCGCCCACGGAAAGTAAGTTGGCCTCGTCGTTGGTGATTATGGCCATCGTGGGTGGTGCAGTGATGCCGCCCATTGCCGGAAAATTAGCCGGTAGCGGTGGCATGATTACCGCTCTGGTCATTCCGTTGGTGTGTTTTGGGTATATTGTATGGTATTTGTGGAAATATCCGAGTATTAAACACCCGGAATAATTATGCACCGTCGAAAATTTATTCAAATCGCCGCCACTGCCGCCTGCGTTCCGTCGGTATTAACTCCGACGGAACGCGGCGCGGTGATTTTGGGCCACAACAACAAGCGCTACCGCATTGATACCCAATGGGGTGCGCTGGATGCCCAAAAATACCCCGTCAACGACTGCCACGAAATGGTGCAGGATCGGCAGGGGCGTATTTTGCTGCTCACCAACGATACCCGCAACAATGTTATCATTTACAATAAAAACGGCCAACTCATTACCGCCTGGGGCACCGAATACCCCGGTGCGCACGGCCTCACGTTGTTCGACGAAAACGGCACCGATACCCTTTATATCTGCGATAATAACCGCCATCAGGTCATTAAAACCGATATTAACGGTCGCGTGTTGCTCACCCTCGATTACCCCAAAGCGGCCAATATTTACCAAAAAGCCGACGAATTTATCCCCACCGAAACGGCCATTGCGCCCAACGGCGATATTTACGTGGCCGATGGTTACGGCAAAGATTATATCATTCAGTACAATGCCCGCGGCGAATACCTGCGCCATTGGGGCGGGCGTGGCGAAGGAGCGGCCTTTTTAAAAAATGCCCACGGTATCTGCTACGATGGCCGAAACCCCGAACGGCCCACCCTGATCGTGTCGTCGCGCGAAGAAAACGCCTTCAAACGGTACACCCTCGACGGGCAATACCTCAGCACCATCCCCGTGCCCGGTGCCTGGGTTTGTCGGCCCGTGATTAAGGGCGATTACCTGTACGCCGCCGTGCTGATGAGTGCCAATCGGCCCATGCAGCAATCGGGATTTGTAACCATTTTGGACAAAAACGACCGCGTAGTGTCCAATATCGCGGGCAGCACCCCCACGTACACCAACGATCAGCCGGAACCGATGTACCAAACCATCAAAGTATTTCAATATCCCCACGATGTTTGCGTGGACGACGACGAAAATATCTACGTGGCGCAGTGGAATTCGGGTAAAGTGTATCCTTTTAAACTCACCCCCGTGTAAATGATGTACCGCATTTTTTGTTTGCTGCTGTTGTCGCCGCCGCTGTTGTGCGCGCAGGAAATGTTTCAGTTGGCTCCCCCAATCATGGGTTATTCTTCGGTGTTTTTTGCCGAAAAAGCCACTGTTACGCTGCAATTTGCCCAAAATAATACCCAAATCCGCTACACTTTAGACCAGAGCGACCCCACCGAACAATCGCCGCTGTACACGGCCCCCATTGCGGTGACCAATTCCGGCACAACGGTGAAAGCCCGCGTTTTTGGAGCCGGTTTTTTGCCTTCGGACGTAACGGCCGCGACCTTTTTTGCCCTTGGAAAAAAGGTGCACCACGTTACCCATACGCCACCGGCGGCGCAGTACCCCGGAACCGGCCCGCGCACCCTCGTTGATGCGGTGGGTGGCAACACAGATTACCGCAATCCGGGGTGGTTGGGCTTTAACCAGGATTCGTTGGTGGTCGTGGTGGATTTTGAAAAAAAGGCCAAAGTGCGCTCCGTTTTGCTCGATTTTTTGCAAAGTGAAGGCAGTTGGATCTTTTTGCCCGGCTCCGTAACGGTGGAAGGTTGGGACGATAAAAAACGGCAGTACGTCGCGTTGGCCCGGCGGGAATGGCGCAGCGAAACGCCCGCCCAACGGGTGCAATGTGTGGCGGAGGAACTGCGTTTTTCAACGGCTTTTCGGACCAAACAACTGCGCCTGACCATTCGCCCGTTGGCCGCTATTCCCGAATGGCACCCCGGAAAAGGAGCGAAAGGCTGGTTTTTTGTGGACGAAATTATTGCCTATTAGCCCATGTTACCCGAAGATATTGCCCGCCAGATTCGGCAACATTTTACCGTTTTAGCCGAATCGGGCGATATTGCGCAGGCCATTGCCACCGAATCGCAAGCGCTGTCGTTGCCCGAAGGAAAAGTGTTGCTCGACACGGGCGACACGATCAATTACATCCCGTTGGTCATTGACGGAATTATCAAAGTGGTGCGTTCCGACCACGACGGCCACGAAATTTTGATGTATTATATTCATCCCGGCGAAAGTTGTGCGCTCACGTTATCGGCCAGTTTAAAACGCGAAAAAAGCAAAATAAAGGCCGTTGTGCAGCAAAAAGCCACCATTGTGTTGTTGCCAACGACCGTCAATTGGCAATTGGCGCGCCGTTACCCCATTTGGTTTGATTTTGTGTTGGATGCCTACGGCAAACGTTTTGAAGAATTGCTGGAACTGGTGGAAGAAGTGGGGTTTAAACACCTCGACGAGCGTTTGGAAAAATACCTGCGCCACCAGTTTGCCTTTCATTCGGGTACGGTGATTGCCATATCGCACCAGGAAATTGCCAGTGAATTGGGTACCGCCCGCGTGGTGGTATCGCGCATGCTAAAACAACTCGAAAAAAAGGGCCTTATCCGCCTGATGCGCGGAAAAATAAAAAATATTGGCCTTATGTAACTAAAGTAGCAGACCCCGCCGCCCCAACCCTGCACCTTTGTTGTATCAAAATAACATCACACATTAAAACAGATACATCATGAAACAGAACATGGGTTCAACCGACAAAATCATTCGCATCATCGTTGCTATTATTTTCGCCGCTTTGTTTTTCACGGGCACGGTAACGGGCACCTTTGGTTACGTATTACTGGCCTTGGGAGGCGTGTTTGTACTGACCAGTTTGGTGAGTTTTTGCCCGATTTATGCCGCGATTGGGGTAAATACCTGCCCGCGGAGGTAGGGGAATACTGCCGGGGAGATGGGATTCAACGCGATTTTTGCCCGTTTTTTAAATTAACGTGAATTCGGAAGTGAAATTTACGCTGGTTTGATATTGATAGCAAAAAGCGCAATTATCACCAACGACCCGACAGGGGCGCACATTGGTGTCAATTAGGGAAAAGAGCCACCAATGTGCGATCTCTGTCGAGGTTGTATATCGTCGATAATCAGGCATCTATGCCAATATTCGATCTCTACTGGGATTGTTTTGCTGCCCGAACTCACGGTAAGAAACGTGTTTACAGCCGTCTCTTATCGCTTAATTACTACTTTTTGGGAAGCCAAAATACCTGTACGGTCTTCGAGTACCACGAAATAAGTGCCGGTAGCCAGTTGGCCTAAAGAAACAGCCAGTTTGTAAATTCCGGCCGACATTGTTTCCGGAGTACGCGCTTGCAATACTTTTTTTCCCGCCAAATCATACACGTTGATCCCGCAAGTCAGTGTTTTTTCCAGACCCAATTGCAAATAAACCAGGTCTTGTGAAGGGTTGGGGTAGCAACTAAAAACGGCCACTTGTGAAGGTGCCGCGATGGTGCCGGAAGTAAAAGGCAAAGGCATTGCCGGGGTTGGGGTATCTACATTGGTTTTGGGTGGCAGAGGTGTATTGCTTAATTGAATCCGGTTTTCCTGGTCAAGTGTTCGTGCGCCCACCCCAAAACTTTCGCCGATGGTATCTATCTGAACCGTTGGTACATAATAAAAATCGGCTTGTGCCGCATCGGCTTTAAGATCAAGCAAAAAATAACCATGACGATCCAAATCCACGTATTTAAGGTGTGGATTATAAGTGGCTCCAATCACAGGAACCGGATTATTCATCAAAAATTCAAATTGTGCCGTGACCGCAGCCCCCACTGATTCATCAAAGTTGGGCGATGAAACCGACGGTGTACCAAATTCAACCGCCCAACTGCCTGCGCCGGTAGCAGGGGTATAACCTTGTCCGGTGGCCATGTTGTAAGGATTCGATTGAGGTATATTAAAGGCCGCTGCAAGTGGGTACAATACTGCATTTTGGGTGACATCAAAAGCCCAACTACAGTGCGAATCACCGGTGACAATAATTACGTTATCAATATTTTTAAGGCGCAAGGTGTCAATAATTGAATTGCGCTGCGTTGGGTACGACTCCCAGTTGTCAATAAACACGTTTTCTGCCAAACGAATGGAGTCAATATTGGTAAAATCAGGCATGCCATCGGTAAAACCACCGGCAAAGCCCACGTTAAAAGTAGAGAACAGCACCTGGTTTCCAATGACCTTCCATCGTGCCGATGATTGTTTGAGGTTATTCATGAGCCAGTTGTATTGCTCGTTACTGATCATATTCCGGGTCGGAACATCAGGAGTGTCGAAATTGGCTGGTGGTTCAACGCGGCCTTCGAGGCGTGTATCCAGCATTAAAATATCGCAAAGGCTTCCGTAAGAGATTTTTTTGTAAATTGAATTATTGCTATTGTCGCGAATAGGCATCCATTCAAAATACACCTGTTTGGAAATTGCTTTACGCGTTTCCCAACTGCCTTCGTTGGACTGGTGATTTTGGGCACCATCAACGTAAGAGTCATTGGCCGATTCGTGGTCATCCCAAATATTGATAAACGTGTGTTGTTGGTGAAGGCGAATCAATGCTTCGTCTAAGCGGTACAGCGAGTAACGTGTACGATAATCGGCCAAATTAATGATTTCGGTCGCCGGTTCATTGACACGATCGGGCAATTGGCCGCCGTAGGTACCGGCTCCGTACTCGTAAATATAGTCGCCAAGGTGTATCACGGCATCAATATCGTTGCGGTTGGCAATGCTGCGGTAAGCATTAAAATAACCGCCTTCGTAGTTGGAACAGGAAACCACCGCAAATTTGAGGTGGTCAATTGTGCTGCCGCTTGGACAGGTTTTGGCGCGGCCAATGAGCGAGTTGGCATTAAGTGCCTGAAAATAGTAGTAGTAGGTGGTACCCGCAGTAAGGCCATTCAGCAGGATTTTTACAGTATAGTCCTTGTCTGGGTTCGTTTCAAAATTACCCGTTTGGACAATATTGGTAAAAGCCGTATCCAAAGCCACAAAGTACTTACCACTAATGCTCATTTGGTTGTTATCGGGTGTAACACGGGTCCAAATAACAACGCTGGTTTCCGCCGGGTCGCCGGAAGCCACGCCGTGATAAAAAGGTTTGAGGTCGCCCACATAGCCACTCCAGGTAGTGGTAGTGCGGCTCACCCGTTTTATCGTAGATTGGGTAAAAGCAGTGTTGCCCGCAATAGAGAAAAAGAGGAAAAATAATACAAGACGATTCATTGTTGTCGTGTTTAAATAAGTGTTTGAAAAGAGTGGTCAAAGGTCAACAATGCGTATTAACGGTATATAAATTTGGGTTATTTCTTTTTGTTATTGCGGTTATTCCTTCAAACGTACCCTGTTGGGTAAAAAAGCCACACCCCAAAATATCTCCGCATCATTTTTTACCAAAAATTCTTGCCAAAGTTTGGCCGTTTTGATCAAGCAAAATGTACTTGAAATGCCCAACGTCCGGTTAGAATTTCAGGTATTGGACTTGCGAAGTATTCCAAAAGACGTATTTTTGCAGTCGGACAAGCCCGAATGTGTCTTATTGGCCATTTTATCGGACTTCGGTTCGGAAAAACCTGAATGGATAGTGCGCCAAATTTTAGAACATTTGGTAAAACTCATCGGTCGGGTTCCTCGTTTAAAAAAATACCAAAAACAACTGCACGTGCTTTCGCGTTTACGAAAACTAGCAGTCATCACTAAAAACGCAATTGACAGTATGCCAATCCACTATGACATTGAAACCGATGAACTTTATTTAGAGGGCATCGAAAAAGGTAAAGAAGAAGGTATCGAACTGGGCATCGAAAAAGGTATCGAAAAAGGCGTTATCAACATGTTGAAATGTGAGCGGTTTACCCTCCGCGATATCGTTGAGATCATGGGAGTTTCCGAAGAATTCGTGTTGAATATTGCCCAAAGACTGGGTTTAAAGGTAATTTATTAGCCCTTTCTTCTCGCGTTTGCGTAAGTTAACGGTCATCACTAAAAACGCAATTGACAGTATGCCAATCCACTATGACATTGAAACCGATGAACTTTATTTAGAGGGTTATAAAAAAGGTTATGAAGAAGGTTTCGCACAAGTCAAAGAACAACCTGTTATCAACATGTTGAAATGTGAGCGGTTTACCCTCCGCGATATCGTTGAGATCATGAATGTTTCCGAAGAATTCGTGTTGAACATTGCCCAAAGACTGGGTTTAAAGGTCATTTATTAGCCTCGGTATTCATCGCATCGTAGTATTTTTATCGGGCAACCCTTTTTCTACAAAAAGCATCCTTCAAGAAATCAAACATATATACGATGGGTAAGGCATTATTCTTTCTTGTGTTTTCTTGTACACTTTTTTGGGCGTGCGGCACGCAAAAAGCCAGCAATATCGTCGGGGGGGAATACAACCCGGCCAAAAATCAAACGGATTATTTTGTGGTCCCTTATGGCTCCGTGGCTTTACCTGGCAAATGGCAAAAAGAACGCTACAATGCCGTCTCGGGCCAGCAATATTTTGTCAATGCAGATTCGATACTGATTTCCGTTGCGTTTAACCGATTCGATCAGTATCAATTTAACAGCAAGGGAAAACACAAAGGTTTTGAGTTCGCAAAAGCCTATTACGAGTGGGATACCGATTATCACGTGCGCCGAAACGGTCTCATGCGCACCATTGTTGAAACAGACAGTATCAATCATTTTTACTTGTACCGATTACAGGGCGCAAAAGTGGATAACTATTTTCTCGTGGGCGAAAAAAACGGGAATGCCAGCATTTTTACCGTGAATATGGCTGAGAAATGGTCTCCAAACGAAAAATGCACCTTTCTAAAACAATTATTTTTGGCACCCAAATAGCCTTTAAAACTCCGTCCTTTATTTTTTTGTCCAAAAATTTCGCCCAAAGTTTGGTCGTTCCCTCCAAATCATAGCACCTTTGCATCATCGTACTAATACAATGATACAAACATGGTTTTAACTGCAACAACATACAAGGCGGATATTATGAACGGCGGCGGCTATTTTGGCCGTTACGGGGGCTGTTACGTCCCCGAAGTGCTAATACCGGCCCTCGAACAAATGGCGCAGGGGTTTGAGGAAATAAAATCGGATCCCGTTTTTCTCGAAGAATTTTACACCACACTCCGCGAAATTAACGGCCGCCCCACGGCCTTTACGCCCCTGCCGCGTATTTCGGAAAAATTAGGCGGTGCGCGGCTTTTTATGAAAAATGAAGGGCTAAACCACACCGGCGCGCACAAAATTAACCACTGCATCGGGCAGGCTTTGCTGGCCAAACGCCTCGGTAAAAAACGTATTATTGCCGAAACCGGTGCCGGACAACACGGTTACGCTTCGGCGGCGGTGTGCGCCCGCCTCGGCCTCGATTGCACCGTGTACATGGGCCGCAAAGATTACGAACGGCAACGCCCCAACGTGTATTGGATGGAACTGCTGGGGGCCAAAGTGGTGGCCGTGGACGATGGCAGCCAAACCCTCAACGACGCGGTTATTGCGGCGTTTAAAGATTGGGTCGCTAATCCCGAAAGTTTTTACCTGCTCGGCTCGGCGGTGGGACCACATCCGTTTCCGGCCATGAACACTTTTTTTCAAAAAATTGTGGGCGAAGAAATTCGCGAACAATGCCTCACCGAAACGGGCAAATTGCCCGATTACTGCCTCGCCTGCGTGGGCGGTGGCTCCAACGCAATGGGCATTTTTTACGATTTCCTCGATGAACAATCGGTGCAACTCATCGGCGTGGAAGCCGGTGGCCGGGGCATGCAGCCGGGCGAACACGCTTCCAAAGTGCAACGCGGGGTGGAAGGCATTTTTGAGGGCTATCACTCGTATTTTTTGCAAGATGGCACGGGAAATATCGCCGGAACGCACTCGGTATCGGCGGGTTTGGATTATTGCGGGGTAAGCCCGATTTTGGCTTATTTGGCCGACGAAAAACGCATTCAGTTCGAGTCTGCCTCCGACGAAGAAGCGCTGGCAGCGGTACAAATGGTCGCCCGCGAAGAAGGTTTTATCCTGGCCCTCGAATCGGCCCACGCTTTTGCCCACGCCTTCAAACTGGCCCCCCAATGTTCGCCCGATGAAGTTATTGTGATCAATGCTTCGGGGCGGGGTGAAAAGGATTTGTTTATCACCATGCGCCATTTTCAGGAAGAAAGCCTGCTCACTTACGCCCAATATTTGCTCAAATAACCTCCTTTTTATTCATTATGTACATGTCGCACCTCGTCCTGGGCTACCCAACGCTTCAGGAAAGTATAGCAACGGCCGAACAATATATCGCGGCCGGATACGAAATTTTGGAACTCCAGATTCCGTTTTCGCACCCTACCGCCGATGGCCCGGTCATTACCCAGGCTTGCCGCGATGCCGTGGAAAAGGGCAATATCACCGTTGAGGATTGTCTCGGTGCCCTTGCCGGGATTCGCGAAAAATACCCCGATCAGGAAATTATTGTGATGACTTACCTCAACCGCATTTTTGCCTTTGGGCTGGAGCGGTTTTGTTTGGAAATGGAAGCCCTGGGAATTCAGCACATCATTGTGCCCGATTTGCCGGTGGACAGCCCGCAGGCGCACACCATTCTGGCCCAAAAGGTGCAATTGGTGCCGGTGTTGGCCGCCAATGTGCACCCCGAACGCCTCGATAAGTTGTTGGGAATGGGTTTTGACTTTTTTTACCTTATGTCCGATTTCAAAATAACGGGCAGCACGTTTAGCCTGCACCCCCGCTTGCAAGAGGTCATTGAGCGCATCAAAACGGCTAACCCGTTGGCGCGGGTAGGCATTGGTTTTGGGATCAGTACGGCGGAGCAGGTGCGTTTGGTGACGACCCACGCCGATTACGCCATTATTGGCTCGACCTTAATCAAGGCCAAAATGGAGGGCCGCCTGGCGGAAGTAATGGCGGATTTAGCAGTGTAGAGGGACTACTTTAAGAACGGAAGAATGGCGCGTTTCCACATCGTGTAGCCATCGGCGTTGAGATGGATGCCATCGGCGGTAAATAACTCGGAGAGGTTGCCGTTTTTATCGGATAACTGGGTGGCCAAATCCACGTAAGGAATGGCAAAACTGCGGGCAATTTGTTGCAACCGCACGTTCAGTTCGTAAATTTGGCTGTTTTCGACCCCAATGCGGCGCACTTCGTTGTTCACGGGCAATACACTGGTGATGATAATTTGCGCCGATGGATTGGCCGTGCGCAAATTGCGAATAATTTCGTGGTATTTGAGTTCAATATCGTGGTAACTGCGATCAAAAATCAAATCGTTGATCCCCACGCACAAAAATACTTTAGAAGGATGGTGGCGGTTTATTTCCGGCAATCGGCGCGAAATACCTTCCACTTGGTCGCCCGTAATACCCCGGTTGAGCACGGGTATTTTGGTGTTATTGCTCAACATTTCCTGCCATTCGCATTGTTCAATCTGGCTGTCGCCGAGAAAAATAATGGCATTGTCGACGGGCGCCATCCGTTTGAACAACGAGGCGCGGTGATCGTACAGCCCCGCCTCGTTGTGTCCCAGGCGGTAAAACACGTATTTTAACCCTCCGAGGCGCAAGACCATGTAACCAATGGTACCGGCCAGCAGCGAATTGAGCAGAAGGGAAAAAACAAGTGTTTTACGCATAGTTGTGCTTTATTGTTTTTCAATCGCGTCGAGCATCCGATTGAGTTCGTTGTCGTTGTTGAATTTCAGCACAATTTGGCCACGACCTTTTGCGTCGCGCTTCAACAGGGCTTTTGCGCCAAAAAATGCGCCAAATTGATCCTGAATCGTGCGGAGGTGTTCGGGCAAACGCGCGTCGGTTTTGGTTTTTTTCGCCGAACGCTCTTCGTGGTATTGGGCAATTAATTGCTCCACGGCGCGTACCGACAAGTCTTTTTCTCTAATTTGGACCAACAACGACAGCAACAAAGCATCGTTGTCTTTTACCCCGGCCAAAGCGCGGGCGTGGCCCATGCTCACTTCGTCGTTTTTCACGGCGGCTTTCACGTCGTCGTGAAGTTTGAGCAGGCGAAGGTAGTTGGTCACTGTACTGCGTTGTTTGCCCACGCGGTCGGCCAAACGTTCGTCGGAAAGTTCAAATTCTTCTTTCAAACGGCCGTAAGTCGTGGCAATTTCCATTGGATTGAGGTCTTCGCGCTGAATATTTTCGATCAGCGCCATTTCCATCATTTCCTGGTCATTGGCGAGGCGGATATACACCGGTACTTCGGTGAGGCCAGCGAGTCGGCTGGCGCGGAAACGGCGTTCGCCGGAGATAATCTGGTACGATTTGGCGTGGATGCGCCGCACCGTAATGGGCTGGATAATGCCGTGGGTACGGATGCTTGCGGCCAATTCGGCCAAAGCGGATTCGTCGAAGTATTCGCGCGGCTGCTTTGACATTGGCTCAATGATATCGAGCGGGAGCACGGCCACGTTGCTGGCCAGTTCGCGGGCTGCTTCGAGTGGGTCGTTTTGAGCAATAATTTGATCAACCTGTTGGTTGGCGAGAATAGCGCCGAGGCCCTTGCCTACCATCGCTTTCATGTCCATTTTCTTTGCCATAATTAGTTCGGTGTGTTTAAGCGAAGGAATTCTTCGGCGAGGTTAAGGAAATTGGTGGCGCCTTTGCTGCTGATGTCGTACATCGCCACGGGGGTGTGCTGCATGGGGGCTTCCGCGATGCGGGAGTTGCGGTGCACGATGGTTTCAAACACGTAATCGGTGCTGCTGTTGCGCACTTCTTCCACAATGGCATTGGCGAGGCGCAAACGGCTGTCGTACATGGAAATCACCAAACCTTCTACTTTGAGGTTGGGATTAAAGCCCTGCTTCACCAACGCAATGGTATTTTTTAATTTAGACAAACCCTCGAACGAGAACATTTCGCATTGCACCGGAATCATTACGGTGTCGGCGGCTACCAGGGCATTCACCGTGATAAGGCCCAAAGAGGGAAGGCAATCGATAAAGATATAGTCGTAAGACTGGCGCAAACCATCCACAATGCCGCGCAAAATGTATTCGCGCTTGGTTTTGCCAATGAGTTCTACTTCGGCACCTACCAGATTAATGCTGGAGGGCAGCAGGTGGAGGTTAGGGGTTTCGGTGGCCACAATTGCCGCCAGCGGATCGAGATCGTTCACGATACAATCATAGAGGCTTACGGTCAATTCAGTGGTAACCAATCCGACCCCGGAAGAGGCGTTCGCCTGTGGATCAGCATCAATCAACAATACCTTTTTGTCAAGGATCGCCAATGATGCGGCAAGATTGATGGCAGTAGTGGTTTTTCCTACTCCGCCCTTTTGATTCGCTATTGTGATAACTTTACCCATTGTCTGTTTGTTTCAAAATTATTGTGCTGCAAAGGTAAAGCGACATTCGTGAAACAGCGTGGAACATTTTTCAACAAACAACTGACAGGAAACTAACAGGTTCTACACAAAGAATGTTGGTAACGTGTTTTTAGTGTATAAATAATTGTTTTTCAGTTTTTTACAAAAATAAAAAATAACAAACTTGATGCTCAAAAAACGTAACTCATTGATAAATGGCCGCTTTTTCGGCGCTAATGTTCCACGTTGCCAACAAGTTTTTTTTAGTGAAAAACGAATAGTGAAAAGTGAATAGTGAAAAGTGAATAGTGAAAAGTGAATAGTGAAAAGTGAATAGTGAAAAACGAAAAGTGAAAAACGAAAAGTGAAAAACGAATAGTGAAAAGTGAATAGTGAAAAACGAATAGTTTGTCCGTTGTAGGGTATTTTGGTGCCTTTAATGTAAAAACCGGCCGAAATTCTCAGAGCGGAGCCAGGTTGCTTTCAAGTTTTTAAAGAAAAAGCATCATTCATCACTTAAAATTGACATTACGACGGGGTATTTAATTTAATGGTAGCAAAAAAAATCCCGAATTTCAGCGTTGGCTAAAATTCGGGACCTTCAACATTCAGCGAAAAACACTCACTCTCCACTATTCACTCTTCACTCTTCACTAACTACCCTGTTACGCTCAAAATTTTAATTTCGACGCGTTGGTTTTTCTTTTTACCCTCTTCGGTCGTGTTAGGGGCGATGGGCATGGTTTTGCCGTAACCTTTGTACTGCACGCGGTTGGAGGGGATGCCTTTTTTTACCAGCCATTCAGCCACGGCTTTGGCGCGGTTGGTGGAGAGGTCGTTGGCGTAGGTATCGCTGGGGCGGTTATTGGTATGGCCGCCAATTTCGATGACGACTTTGTTGTTTTTGGACAAAAATTTATAGATATCGTTCAAAGTGTTTTCGCACTCGTATTTAATATCGAATTTATTGGCGTCGAAATAAAGGTTTTGGATCTGTAAGACATCCCCTTTTTTTACTTTGGCAGGATCTACGTCCGAGATGTTTTTGGTAACAACCGGTTCCACTTTGGGTGGTGGCGGGGTTGTTTTGGTCACTACCGGCGGAGTAGGTTGTTTGATGGTGGAATCTTTGGGTTTTACTTTCACCGGCGGTTTTACGATGGCCACCGGCTCTTCTTTTTTCTCGCTGCAATCCACTTGTTTAATCGCCGATGCATTGTCCACCAATACGTTACCGTTGTAAGGGAACAACATGGGTGTTTTGAAAAAAGCCTCAACAACAATAAAGGTGTAACTGCCTTTTTTGGGTTTAAGGGGAATCAGATACCCCTGCCAACGGGTATTCACCACGTACGGTGTGGTATAGAGGAGTTCGGCGCGGTCGCAAAAACCGTTGCCACCCCAAATACGCACCTGCACCGCCGAAGAGAAACTCATTTCCTTGCCGCCGCTTTGGGTCGTTGGGCTGGTGTATTCGTCTGCGCGGGAGAGGTCGAGGCTCCACTCGTAACAATTACCGGCTTCAATGGGCTGGGGCAAACGCTGCGCCACACTTTCGTACGTTTCGTTGTCGCGCACCACCAGACCCATGTACGTAGCACCGTTACTCGCCGGTTTTACTACGCCAAAGCAACCCGGCTGAATATCCGGAGAGGTTTCGTTGGGGCCGCCACAATCAAACCAGCCGTTGGGGGCGGAACCGCCTTTTTCACCCTTGCGGGGGGTGTCTTCAAATGAAGGATTAGACAGGTTAATCACTGCCAGTTTTTGTTTGGGCGCCTGGCCATAAACGGAGAAACCCAAACAAGAAAGGGATAAAATGTATGCGATTTGTAGATTTTTCATAACGGTGTTTTATTACACAATACTTGTGCCACTTAATTAAATTTTATACAAAAAAGTTGCCTAAGAACGCAAAAAATCGTGTTTATGTATGTGAGTGCCGGTTTTAATTGCGAACTGGACCGTTAATTTTTTATAAAGCAACGCTAAAATTCTACGTGCACAGCACCAACGTGTACTGTTCGGCGTAGAAACAACCCATGACCGTTATACTCTTGGGGCTAACTAATAAGAGCATATCCAGTGGTGTTCCGCCCGAAACGGCCAATAGCCGCAAAAACGGAATGGCATCGGCGCTTTTTTCCAACGCGATAACAAAATTATAACGATCCACCACCACCGGATTCCCTTCGTGGTACAACGGCGTTAAACCTTGCACAAACACCGGAAATTGCTCGACTAAGGGGGATTGGGCCAATAACCCGGCGATATGTTCCTCCACGGCTTGCCATCCTTCCAATGGCTGAAGACTGTGCTGCTGCGTTACCGCAACGCCCTGCTCTCGCACAACGGCCCGGAGCGGACTGGTGGCCGGAAACCACGCAACGGTGCCATCAAAAGCCTGGCCGGGTTCCAAACGGGTTTCGATGGGCATTTTTTTAAAGGCAAAATTCAACACCAATGCCCATTGGCCCGTGTGCAAGCCGAACAACCAATTGCGTTGCGCGGTAATGTCATCCACGACTTCGGTGGTGCGGGCTGCTACCAGCCAATGGTCTTTCACGGCTGTAACATCGGGCGATTCCATGACCTCTTTGGGGCCGGGACCCCAACCCGCCAGGGTTTTGAGGTCGGTTTGGGCCGTTTCGGGCAAGGTTTCGAGCCGTTCAAATCCTTTAATACCCATCCACATCCGGCCGATGAGGTCGAGGGCCAGGTCTTGCCATTGTTCTCCCGATTTGTAGTCGAGGTCGCGCAGGGATTTGACCAAAGCCGCCATTCCGGGGCATTTGGCATCCACCAAACGGCGGTCCATGGCTTCAAAATAAGCGCGGGGTTTATCCGGCAGGGTAATTAATCCGGCGCGCAACAGGTCGTGCAGCCACAGGCTCAATTCGGCCATTCCGGCCATCATGAGTTTTTTGCGCGTATCGAGCCGTTTTTGTTTGTCTTTTTCTTTTTTTTCGGCGGCCTTATCCATTTGCGGGCAAAGATATACTTTTGCGGCGTTGATTATGAAAGACTTGTTTTCAATTCTTGTTCGAGCGGCGTTTACCTTTGTCGCATTTGCCGTTATCCAGTTTCAGGTACCGTACTATTTTATCATCCTGGGCGGTTTAGGGGCTGGGTTTTTCCTGCTCAAAACCGGCGACGACCGCGCTTTGGCACTGGGGATACTCGTTGGTACGGTGCTGTTTGGGGTGTGGGCCGTTATTAACGAGATTTATCACCCGTTTGTACCGGGATAATGTTCGTTTTCGCCGCCTTTTTGGCCATTGCTTACGCCTTGCTCCTGCTGTGGTACGTCCTCGGCTGGGTTAAAATGCCCGTTTTTGTGCCCCAGCCGCGTTCCAGCGGCAACCTTTATTTTACGGTATTGGTGCCTTTTTACAACGAAGAACGGCACATTATCACTTGTCTGGAGGCGTTGGCCCAATTGGATTATCCACTCGACCGCACCGAAATACTCTTGCTCGACGATGGTTCCACCGACGCCGGACCCGCCCTCGTGCGCGCGTGGTTGCAGGCGCACGCCTGTCCGCACGTACAACTGGTCTCTTTACCCAAAAACGGAAAAAAAACGGCCATTACCGCCGGCATTACCCGCGCCCAAGGTACCCACATTGCCTGCACCGATGCCGATTGCACCCCGCCGCGCCGGTGGTTATCGCTGTTGGCGGCGGCTTTTGAACAACATCAACCGTACTTGGTGGCGGGGCCGGTGGTGTTTCACCGCGAACGGCGTTTTATCGAGTGGTTTCAGTCGTTGGATTTGTTGGGATTAATGGGCGTTACCGGATCCGGGATTTATTTTCGGTGGCAACACATGGCCAACGGCGCGAATATCGCGTACACAAAAGCCGCTTTTGAGGCGGTACAGGGATTTGGGGGCAACGCGCACATTGCCTCCGGCGATGATTTGTTTTTGGTGCAAAAAATCGCTCAACGCTGGCCCGGCGGGGTCTTTTTTCTCAAAAATGCCGATGCTGCCGTGCCTACTTTAGCCATGCCCACGCTGCGGCGGTTTATTCGGCAACGCATTCGGTGGGGCAGCAAAAACGCCGCTTTACCCGAATGGCCGGTGCGGTTATCGCTGTTGTTGGTGTTTTTAACCTGTTGGGCCATCGTACTGTTGGGGGCAGCCGCCGTGTTTTTGCCGGAATGGCGTTGGTCTTTTGCCGCAGTATTAGGGATAAAACTGCTCGCTGATTTTGTTTTTTTAGGATTAATGTGCCTTTTTTTTAAAAAAACAACGGCGATGCGGTGGTTTTTACCCGCCCAAATTGCCCATATTGTTTACGTGGCGGGAATTGGGACGTTCAGTTTATTCAACAATCCACGACACGACCGGTGGTAAACCGCGCCGCCACGCCGTCACGCCGGTACGATACGCCGCCACAATACCCCCCCACGGCGCCGCCCAAAATTTACCCATAAAAATCAATCCATTTCCCGCATCCAATATTGCATGGGTTTTGGGGTAGAAACCGCGTCGCCAATATCCGGCCAATCGAATTCCGAACGTAGTCCGGGCACTTTTTGATAACCGCGTTTGGTCCAAAAATCATCAAGCGGGCGGTAATTATCCGGTCGTGCCGGATGGTCGTCGGGGCGCACCACCCCGCAAAAGCAGGTGTGGGTATAGGTGCCAAAACGGCGGGCGTGGGCCTCTCGTTCGTCAAAAAAACGGTGTCCGAGGCCCGTTCCCCGGTAAGTAGACAGGAGGATACTTTCGCCGAGATAAAAAATTGTTTGAAGGTTAAAACCGGCTTCTACAAAAGGTTTTTTCACTTCTGGCGTTTCGTCGTGCAGCGGAATACAAGTTGTTGCACCTATCATACGGTTGCCGTCGAAAGCGGCGAACAACAAAGCGCGGGGCGCATTGGCGTAGGTTTGGAGGTATTGGTACTCGTATTCGGGTGAACCTTCGTAGAGGTAAGGCCAATCGCGGAAAACGGAAATCCGCAGTGCGGCCAACGGCTCAAACACTGCGGAAATTTCGCGGCCTGTATATAAGCGGTACTCCATTAAGAAACGAGTTGAATCCAGGTTTGCAGGTTGTAGTAGTTGGTTACCCGGGCGATGAGGCCATTTTTTATTTCAAAAAATGTTCCAACCTTTAGTTCATATTGTTGTCCATGAGCGGGAGGCAAGCCGGGTTCCGAAATTTTGTACGTGCCTTTTACAATAAATTCGGCGGCGACACGATTACCTTCGGCGTTGCTCATCAGGACAATATCGTGCAGCGATTCGTTGTAAGCGTTGTCCATACCTTGCAGAAACACACGAAATTGGTCTTTGCCCACTTGGGTACCGCCCTGATTAATGTCGTGTTGCACATCGTCGGTGAGGCAAGCCAACATACCTTCCCAATCCTGACGGTTGAAGGCATCGTAATAAGTTTGAATGATTTGCATAAAATTTTATTTGTAGCGTAAAACGCAGCAAAAGTAACGTAACTATCCAGCCGCTCACGGCCTGACCCCAAAATCAGAACATTTTTCTCCAGTCGAGCCGCTTTTTTCGAGTCGTAGCATCGCTACGGCGAGGAAAAACGGCGAAGGATGGGGGAAAATGGGCGATTTTGGGCGGCGGGCGGGATGCGACTGGATAGTTACAAAGAATAATACCAGAATTATGAAAAAAACACTCATCACAATTGCCTTTATTTGGCCCTTTTTGCTTCTTGCCCAAACCAACGAGGGCGCTATTCGGTACCTGATTACCCATAACTGGGTGAAAAAAATGTCCGCTGTTACTTATATCAGCCAACAGCAAAAAGACAAAATGAATTACATGTACGGCAACGACTCCGAATGGAAAAAGTACGCCAACCTGTACTTCAACGACACGAACACCAAATACGAAGATTCCGACGAAGACCCCAACAGTGAAGATTACCAGTACGCCGAAAAAAAAGCAACTTTTTTTATTACCCGCGATTTTGTGAACAACAAAGCCTACGACGTTACCGACATCAATGGCCGTATGTACGTGATAGAAGACAGTATCCGGGTGATGCAGTGGAAAATCCTGAACGACATGAAAGAAGTGGCCGGACACGTGTGCATGAACGCCACCTACACCGATACCACCCGCCTGCAACACGTGGTGGCCTGGTTTGCCCTCGATATCCCCATCAACGCCGGTCCGGAGCGTTTTAACGGTCTGCCGGGTTGTATCCTTGAGGTAGACATCAACAACGGCGCAGTGGTTATCAGCGCGGATAAGGTGGACATGAAAAAACTCAACCAGGAAATGGCCCTGCCCAAAAAGAAAATCAAAGGTAAACGGGTCACCGAGGCCGAATACCAAAAGGCCATTGATGAGCATTACGAAATAGCCCGTAAAAACCAAACCATTCCTTTTTGGGGATTGCGGTATTAGAGTGATGAGAGATGAGAGTCGGCAAAAAAAACGTGTACGCCACAACGGGCAAAACCAATTCAACCCCTCCCATTAAATGAGTTCTGAATTAGGTTAGTGCCGTTTTATCAAAATGGAACTATCCTAATTCAGAACTCACGTTATTTATCATATCCACGGCTATGCTGCACCAAGTCACGTAAATTATTAAATATCCGATCTATGATTCGACGATCTTCTGTAATAATACGGCATCTACCAGTCATTTCTTGGCGCAATGTGATATGTTTGTTGTAGGATGTAATAAGTTGACTTGGAAAAACTACATCAAGCGAATACTGCTCTGCATCCTCGCCTTTTTGAGGTAACAAAGAAATACCGGTTATTGTAGTTTCCAAAATACCATATTGCTGTGCAGGATAGCCGTCTAAACGAACAACGACTCGTTGGCCTATGACAATTTTCCCCGAATTGATTGACGGGACTACCGCTTTACCAATAATTGAGGTGCCATCGGATGGAGGTACAATAGCCAATATTTCCTCTCCTAAATTGATAGATTGTTGCGCACTCCATATTTTTGAGAATGAAACCATACCTGCTATAGGGGCTGAAATAAGAAAAGACTGTTTCCATTTATCTATGGCACTATGCAACCTCTGCACGTCTTCAATTAAGATACGTTCCTTTTCGTTATGATTGTCTGACTTTTCTTGTTCCAAATCATTGATTTGACTTTGGTATTGCTTAATCTGCATATCGTTATACAAAAAAGAAGATTCTGTGCTCTCTAATACCCGTTTCTGTGCAAGCCATTGTGCCTCTGATGCATCTAATTCTTTCTCCGCTATGACCTTATCCCAGAAGAGTTTTTGCTGCCGCTGGTGTAATTTGGTAGTCAACTTATACTCTTCTTGCATAGTCATCATTTGTTTTCTCAGGTTGCTACCTACCTCTCTAAGTCCCTCAATTTGTTGATTCAAAAAAACAATACGCTCCATAACCCCATTATTAAGATTATAGTAGCCAAGTTCCTTCCAATGTTGCACAAAAGCAGAGTAAGTGCCTTGGAGTTCTCCAAGGCGCAAACTATCGGGCAATGCATGAGCATGGCCATTAGTGTTGTTCAACCAAGTTTCTAAGCGCAGTACATCCAGCCATTCGGCGGTACTTTCTACTATGGCCAGCACCTGACCTTTGGCTACCTGCTCTTTGTCCTTGACCAACAAATTTGAAACGCGCCCACCAACATTCGCAATGACCCTTATAGGAGGATTTGCTGTAGTCAGTACTACTTTGGCCTCTACCACATCGGGATAATGGATTAAATAACTCAATATCAGAAGAATAGAAAAAACGCCAGTCATAACGGTTAGACCATAACGCATCATCCATGAGGGGGGATTGCCAAGCAGGTACTGTATATGATCATGGTCATTGAGCCGGATTATTTTCTGTGGATCTTCGGAGGTGAGGGACATAGTCTGATTTCATTTTAAATTCTGGTAGCACTTCGCGCATACCATAATGATCAATTGCTTTTTGTTTCAGTGGATTAGTACTCCATTCTTCCCATTCGCAAGTATAAGGATTATAGCCGCATTTAAGTGGTTTTGAATGTATGTCTTCCGGGTTTTCTATATAAGCGCGGCAATCAGTGCAGATATACCGGAACTCGCAGTCTTTGCAAACTGCAATTTGGTCTTTGGTAATATTCCAATATTTCTTGAAATCCGGGTGGTCGAGAGCTTCCTGCAACGTGGTGTCTTTGATATTGCCGAAAGACTGCGACATAGATGGACAGTTTTTAATGTTTCCATTTGCATCTATGGAGATTTTTCGGTTGAGGCAGGAGTTGTGGTGCTGGGATTCGGTAAAAAGGCTAATCCCACTAATGAAATAGTCATTACTTATATAGCCACAACTTTTTACGCCTTGTATGTCCGACTTTATCATAACAACTTGACCAAAACCTGTAGTCCGCTTGTAGTGGATTTGATTCACAAAAGCATTATATAAGGTTATCGTTCTTATCCTATATTCTGTTTTCAAGAGATCTGCCCATCTTTCAGTTTGAGCCAGTGATTCATAAGGAAGAACCAATTCAATGGCTTCCAGAATTGACTTTTGAAATTTTGAGAGCAATAGGACGATTGTTTCCGGGGTTATCTTTGAAAAGACTCTAATTTGGACAAATCGGCAGCCTAAATCAATAATTTGCCCCAAGAAAGCCAAAGCATAATCGCTATCTTGATCTATATCAATAATCGAATTCGATATCACTCCAGGAAAATCCCATTGAAGGTCAATCTTGGGATAATATTGGGGGTACTCGGTAAAAAGTAAAAGATCGTTTGCTTCCAACATCTCAAAGTAATCTAAGACAGTGCCTAATATTTCCGAGTCCCCTGCTGAATAGTATTCCATAATTTCTTTGATTTTAAAGCCGGCAGCATTTTCTTCCAAAATTTGGGAAAGCCCGAGTGGAACCAAATAAAACGCTTCACGCTCAAAATCGCAGATAATACCTCTTGAAGCACCATTTACAAGTATTGCATTGGGATTGAGCATGCATGTACTCTCGAATTTTTTATTCATATTCATCGAACGATTTTTGAGATTGGTTTACCTACGGTATTCATGACATTATAGGTAGTAGTTGCAAAAGCCTCTACTTCAATACCAAAAAATGGCTCATCAAATGGGTCTTGCGATGCACTATCCTCTTCTTGCTCATGCATTGTGTAAAACTGCGCGTGGGGAATATTAACAGGCAATTCTTCACGATTTAGGATTTCGGGATGGTAGTGAGCCAAATGCCGTTGGGTGTATTTTTTCATAAGTTATTTTTGTATATTAATAAGTGCTTTTGCGATTTCTCGCTCCAAATAATAATTACAAGGCTTTGAGGTCATACTAAATTGCCCGATTGGATTAGCCTCCAAAAAGACGAATCGTCCATCTTTTGTAAAGATCATATCCACAGATGCGGTTTCGAGTCCAATATTTTTCATTAGTTGTACCAATTTTTGCTCGATTTCGAGTGGTAGTTTAAAAGGGAAACTCCTGCTCGGTTTTTCCTTGCTGTATTTCCTAAAATCAACACTGGTTTGTTCGTTTTGCTGTGATTGAATACTCATTGAATATACCTTATCAAATAAAATAAATACCCTGATGTCGGCTTCTTTTTCGATGAAATTTTGAAAGAGAGAAGGAAAAAAATTAGCGCACAATTCGGCATCTTCAACCACTTCGGTATAAGTAATAAATCTACCCGACACCAGAGTAGGTGTGAATACCTCGAATATACTTTTGGTAATCTTTGGACCAAAACCATCCAAGTGCCTTTTTTGGGCGGTAATCATAGTATTTGGTATATCAATACCTAATTTTTTAGCCTCGCTTAGGGCAAGAAGTTTATTTATGCCTCTCTTTTCATAAGTACCAATATGGGGAATTTTAGATAATAAGTATTGGAGATATTCCTCTAATACGCCCTTTTCGTCCAATAAATGTCTTATAATGCTTTGCTTAAGACTCTCGTCAGAAATAAAACTGAAATTTGGTAAACTAAAGTGGACTTCACCACGTCGGTACCAGACAGCCTTAATCGAATCCAGATCGATTGCCCCGTATCTTGACGTTGATAAAACATAGGAAGGGCGCCCAGTGGTAGTCAACATAACCTGACTAAGGCTTATCCTGTCACCTCGATTTATTCGAATGAATGGTGTTTTAAAAAAAATTAACCATTGTAAGGTTTCGCTGGTACTATAATCTTCTTCTTGTGATATGACAACTATCATAACTAATTTTTTTTTAATGATTTTTGTATGGATTCAGTTACGATTTCCGACAGCAAGGGCAAGCCAATTTTTTTTCGTTCGGCATTAATACTGTTTTTATCACCAATAAAAGGTCTTATTTCCACGCCCCCCTGTTCGGTTACGATACAATGAGTTCCGTACAATTGTGGTTTCCCTGCAACAAGTTGACATCGGTCGTACAACATTGCGAAAGCCTCCCAAGAAGCTTCCCCTTCCTCACATTTTTGCCGAATAACGGGCAAAAATGTTGTCCATTCGGTACTATCTTGGCAATGTTGCAGTAACATAAAAGCAGAGAAAGCTGTCGTTTCTCCAAAATCTGATATTTTAGGCCAGCCAATTTTATTTACGATAGTTTTGAACGCGATAAAGTTTCGCTTTTGCGTTTGATTAATATCGGATTGCGCTGATATAGGTAACTGAAATGGCAGACTATCAGAATTCATTTCGCAAAAATCCCACGATAATTCGCCAAGAACACGGCGGTCAGCCATTCTCATGGAGTCAATCAGAAAAGCATACTCCGGGTATTTACGATTGCGATATCCATCTTTGATGGTCTCGACCAAGGCAGTCCAGCGTTGGTCGTTATGCAAATACTCGAAGCGCGGGTCAAAAAGAAGTTGATTCCTAAGTGATACAGTACTTGCCCTGAGCCATTTATTTAGGGCCGAAAACACTAAGGCTGATGATTTACTTGTGTTTTTTGCCGCCAAAGCTTCCCGATAAAACATATTGCCAAGACTAATATCCAATTGCCGAATTTCTACCCGGCGGTTCATGGCTCGCCCTGCTTCATCTTTATTCCCTCGAAGGGGATCTTTATCTCCGACAGTAGTGATAAAAAAGCGCGTATCGGGCAAACCATGAATGGCTTGTAAATAACGGAGTGCTGCGGCAGCCCTTTTTTGGGACAATGTAAGGTTGTCCGTTCCAATACTATCTGTATGGCCCGCAATTTCAAACACCAACTTTGGATGCTTTTTGGCATAATTGGCAAAAGTATTTAATTGTACCGCGTGTGACGGCGTAATTTCAAAATCTGCGGTCTCAAAAAACAAAATAACTTTATCCGTGCCCGGCGTCAACTTTGGATTTTTCTCAATGCTATATTGGCTGCAATAGTATTGGGCAGAATCCGGTGTTATCCCTGTTGGTGCATTTGTGCAATCGGAAATAGATACTTCATCTATAAAATACTGTACATTAGCGAACGACTTGCTATTAGGCCATTCATCCGTTCTGTAAACCCCAATCATCAGATAGTTTGCGGTACATAGCGGGGTAATAATCCATTTTGCTTCATACCAAGTGTCAAAGATTACCGTATCTAATCGAATGGCGGGTATTTTAAAACCATATTGATACGCCGGTTTCGCGGGTAAAAGCGCAATCCCGATATTTTTTGCCCAATTGGGGTCAGCGTCGGGTTTGCTTTCTATATAAATATTAAAGCGTACTTCATATTGTTTTCCTACTTCCAAGGGCATTACGGTTTTTGCATTCAAATAAGACATATCTCCCATTCTCGAAGAAATTGGAATATAAGTCATTTGAATCATCGCCTTACCCATATATGCGCTAATTTCTTGTCTCATTGGGTTCCATTTTTTTTCATCCGTATTGAGTTGATAATCTTTGTCAAAAAGAAAACATCCCCAGCCCATGTTGTCCCAATGATAAACCACAGAAGGGTATTTACCGTATATATGGTAGCATTCCATGCATTCAATACGACCATGCTGCTCAAAACCACCATTTTTGATGAGGTTTTGAGCAAACATGTGTAATGGAAACAAAAACACGCATAAATATATTAAAATGCTTAATTTCATAAGTGCTGCATTTGTTTTTGTCCGTTGCATCGTTGTTTAAATACTAACAACGAATACATAACTAAATTATAACTTTTCTATTGGGCATCGCCTGAAAAAGTACTCCCATCTCTGGTCTGTTGATAATTATCTATATTTTGCAGACCTCCGCCGGCAGCCGTGTAATTAAAACGGTCATGGCTATGACCTGCATCCGTATCGACCCATCCACCAGAAATATGAATCGGATTTACTACTTCATTTTTTTCAAAGCCTTTGAATTTTGAATCGGAAATTTTTTCGAACTTCATGTTTAAAAATTTATTTGATTTAGCCTACTCTTATGGATGTAAGAATACTGTCACTCCCGGATTTTCGGCATCCCCCGTCTTATCCTCCTCATTGTGCACCATGATTTGGAAAAGCATTACAAAAGTCAGATAAGTCCCTATCAAAAATTGATAGTTTGCAAAATGAATCTATTTTTTTTTCGCCACCCTGGATTTTTAACAACTTTTCCTCTCCTACCACAAACTCTACATTCCATTTTACCGGCCTGTCATAATAATAAGTCTGAGCCTTTTTGTCATACAAGACCGGCAGGCCCATGTTACGTAGCTTGTCAATCATTCGATATACGCTGCATTCTGATATCTCTAAGCGGTTGCTTAAATCTTTTGGTGTCCCGGTACCACGAGTACGGATCAAATGATCAATTCTTTGTAGTAAAAATAAGTCTTCGAAGATACTAAGTTTCATGTTTTACAATATTCTTGATTGAAATGGTTATTTAGTTGCCCAGTTCTAACTGGTTCTTGACAAGGTTAAAGTATGCTCCACGTAAGGAGGTAAGTTCTGAATGGCTACCCACTTCCATAACTCGCCCTTTGTCCAGTACTATAATCTGGTCGGCAGAACGTACTGTACTTAACCTGTGTGCGACCACGACTACTGTCTTAGCAGTCGTATTCATATCCCCTTTGGGGGTAGGAATCGTAGTCCCGCGATAATACTTTTGTAAGTTTTCAACAATTGTACGTTCATTATTTGCGTCCAGCGCATTGGTAGCCTCATCAAAAAAAAGAAAATCGGGGTTTTTATAAACGGCACGAGCAATTAATAATCTCTGACGCTGTCCTTGGCTAATACCGTTGCCCGCCGCACCAATTTTAGTATTGTACCCCATTGGTAAACCATTGATAAAATCTGCAATGTTTGCCATTTCAACTGCATTAGATAGCCTTATGACGTCGGGGCGTTCATCGCATTCTGCTATATTATTTGCGATAGTATCAGAAAAAACAAAGCCATCCTGCATAACAGTACCGCAATGTTTACGCCATTCAGACGGAGGTATTTGGTGTAAGGAAGTATTTCCTATGCGAATGTCACCCTTGGTCGGACGGTAGAAGCCTAAAAGGAGTTTTACCAAGGTCGTTTTACCGCTTCCGCTCGTCCCCACAATCGCAGTCACTTTTCCTCTCGGTATCGTAAGATTGATATTTTGGAGTACATCATCGCTCAATTGATTATACCGGAAGCTCAGATTTTTGATATAAATATCCCTTTGATTACCCCATTTAATATTTACATTGCTATCTATTGGGTTTTGAATTGAGTGTTCATAGCCGTTTCTCGTTGGTGTTGAATCCGTGATCAAACCATCGCTACTTGAAGGAGTATTCTCATCGGGTTGATCATGTATTTCACTCATTCGTTCCAAACTAATCTTAGCATCTTGAGCAGCGCGGATAAATAGGATAAACTGCATTAATGGTGCGTCCATCTGACCTACCATATATTGTACAGCCAGCATCATACCTAATGTCATTTGACCGTCAATTACAGATTTAGCAGCCCAAAAAGCAATAATAATGTTTTTAATTTGGTTGATAAAGCCCGCTCCGGCTTCCTGCCATTGAGTAAGGTTAAGTGACACTACACTTGTATGGAATAACTTGGCCTGTATGCCTGCCCAAATCCAGCGTCGTTTACGTTCCGAGCCTTGTAATTTTATCTCCTGCATACCTTGTATCAACTCAATCAGGTTATTACTATTCTCACTTGACTGTTGAAACCGGATATAATCTACCTCTTTACGTCGCCGCATAAAAAATAAAATCCAACCGATGTAGAGCATCGCCGAAAGTGAAAAAACACCAAAAATTGTTAAGTTATAAACAGCAAGAACGATTCCGAAAACCACAAAATTAATGAAGGAAAATATAACAGGTAGTGCAGAATGGGTTAAAAAGGACTCAATACGTGATTGATCGCCGATTCGCTGCATCAAATCACCCGTCATTTTAGTATCAAAATAACCAATGGGTAATCGCATGAGTTTGGCAAGAAAATCGCTAACCATAGCCACATTCATACGTGCGCCTATAAATAATAAGATACGGCTCTGAAGGAACTGTACCATTATTTGGCTAAAAAATAGTGTTAGTTGAGCGATGAGCATGAGATAAATAAAACCAACATTTCGGTTGTCTATACCAAAGTCTACAACACTTTGGGTCAAAAATGGAAAAAACAACATGAAAACACTTGCCAACGCCATACCCAAAATCACTTGTAGTAATAATCGCTGGTGTGGTCGCAAATAATTCAGAACAAACCTCAAATCGGACGTAGAAGTTGGTGAGGTGAAATTCTCTTGCTGATAAAATTCCGGAGTAGGCTCAAATAATATTAACACTCCATGATTGGCATCACTTACCCAAGACTTTTCAAAATCTAATCGATTGATTTTATACTTACCTGCACCAGGGTCGGCTACCCAAACATAGCGTTTATTGGCTTTGTAAACTACCACAAAATGGTTTTGATTCCAGTGGGCAATACAAGGCAGAGGAGCAGTAAGTAAACAAGCCGTATTATTTCCAGCATTAAAAGGAACTTTTACCGTCATCGTTCTAAGCCCGATGTGTTCGCCTGCTTCCATTATTCCTTGTGCAGACACTCCCTCTCGTGAAATATAACTGCGTTCACGAAGATAAGGAAGAGGATATTTGCGACCATAAGCAGAGGCCACCATCATTAGACAGGCCGGACCACAATCCATTACATCGCGTTGAGCATAAAACTGAAATATCATATGTAGAAAATTGTAAAAATTTTTAAAGTATTTTATTTTGCCCTGAGCGGTAAAAGTTATCTAGATGGCACAAGTTTGCAAATGTAACGACTTTTATTGGTTTTTCCAAATTTTTATGACACTTTTCTTCGGCATAGAATGATTTAGTCTTAGAAAAATAAAAAAAGGTTTTGTTTATAAAGCAAAAATCTCCACCCTCCATTAAAACGGCATGGCCGCCTTCATTTTATCGTAAATAGCCGTGTTTTCGTAAATTCCTTTAAATAAATCGGCCTGCGGCCCAAAAGCAAACACCGGCACCATCGTGGCGGTGTGGTAATGCGAGGCGAAAACGGGTTTAAACGCCTTTTTGGCCTCGGTGGAATTGAGGGACAGCCCGCCGCATTCGTGGTCGCCGGTGACAATGACCAGCGTTTCGCCGTTGCTGGCGGCAAAATTGAGCGCTTCCTGCACGGCTTTTTCAAAATCGAGCATTTCGGCGCGGAGCCAGTTGCGGTCGTTGGCGTGGCAGGCCCAGTCAATTTGGCTGCCTTCTACCAACAGAAAAAATCCTTTGTCGCTTCTTTTGGTCAGGTATTGGCTCACCTCTTTTACGGCATTGGGCATGTACGTTCGGCCCGCCGATGCCGTTGCCGGTTCGCGGTCGTGGGTGAGCAGCATAAACGGCGCGGAGCCGTCCATGGGCATTTTTTTGAAATTGGCACCGTTGCGCACCACGTAACCGCGTTGGCGCAGGCTGTCTTTTACATCAATATGATCGTAACGTTCTTTGGAAAAATAATAACCGCCGCCGCCCACGTAGCAGTCAATGGGCGTATTGAGGTATTCGAGGGCGATATTTTCGGTAAAAGCCCGCGAATCTTCGTGGGCGATGAACGAAGCCGGGGTGGCGTGGGTGGCGCTGCAAGTGACCACAATACCGGTGCTTTTGCCTATTCCTTCCCAATCTTCGAGGATGGTTTTGCAGGCTTTTTTATTGGGTTTCATGCCAATGGCCCCGTTGAAGGTTTTGATGCCGCAGGCAAAAGCCGTGGCACCCGCCGCCGAATCGGTGACCAATTCATCGTGGGCGTGCGATTTGTGGTAACCCACGTACGGGAACTGCGCAAAAACACTTTTTTCCAATCCGCCGCGCCAGTACATGCCCGCCGAAATTTGGGGTAAAGCCATGCCGTCGCCGATGAGCAGGATGATGTTTTTAGGTTTTTGGGCTAATTTAACCGATTGTAAATCAATTCGTTGGGGCTTGTTTCCTGCACAGCCCGAAAAAAAGAACAGTGTTGCAGGCAGCAAAATCCATCGGGTGAACGTTAGAAACGACAAAGTTGTGCGCATCGCTGTTTTCTCTTTTTTAAAATATGCGAGTAGTTGAAATTAATGTTCGAATAAAAGACCGTCGCGCATCGTGAGGCGGCGATCGGAAAGTTCGGCCAGTTCCTGATTATGGGTAACAATCACAAATGTTTGTTGTTGTTCGTCGCAAAGGCGGCGAATTAACTGGTGAAAATCACTTGATGCACCGCTGTCTAAGTTGCCGGTGGGTTCATCGGCAAAAATGACGTCGGGTTTGTTGATGAGCGCACGGGCTACGGCCACGCGTTGTTGCTCGCCCCCCGACAATTCGGTGGGTTTGTGTTGCAACCGGTGCGATAGTCCGAGGTAGTCGAGCAGTTCTTTGGCGCGTTTTTCGATGTCGGTTGCGTTACCTTTGCCAATATATCCGGGGATACAGACGTTTTCTAAAGCCGAAAACTCGGGGAGCAAATGGTGGAACTGAAACACAAAACCGATGTGTTTGTTACGAAAAAGGGCGATTTGGCGGCTATTCATGGCACCGACATTTTCGCCCACAATTTCGAGGGAGCCGCGGTCGGCCGCGTCTAACGTACCGACAATGTGCAACAGGGTACTTTTACCCGACCCCGATTTGCCCACAATGCTGACAATTTCCCCTCGGCCCACTTCAATATCCACCCCTTTCAGGATGTCGAGTTGGCCATAAGATTTGTATATTCCACCTGCTTTTAAAACCATGTGACAAAGGTACGGTAATTAGGATTGAATAATATAGAGATGAAGATATTACAACTGTGCAAAAAATTTCCATTTCCGCTGAAAGACGGCGAAAGTATTGCTACCACGTACTTAGCCAAGGCCCTGCACGAACTGGGTTGCGAAGTCACGCTGTTGGCCATGAATACCAGCAAACACCGCACGGATTTGGCCAGTTTACCGTCTACATTTAACCATTATCAGCAGATTCACGCCGTTGAAGTAGATAACCACATGCGCCCGCTGGAGGCGTTGCACAACCTTTTGTTGTCGAACGAATCGTACCACGTGAATCGTTTTGTCAACGCCGATTACGCCGCCGCGCTCGAAAAACTGTTAACCACCGAGCAATTCGACGTGGTGCATTTGGAGACATTGTTTCTTTCGCCGTACGTTTCCCTCATTCGCCGCCATTCAAACGCCAAAATTGTGATGCGTTCGCACAACGTCGAGCACCGTATTTGGGAACGCGTGGCCGTGAACAGCCATTTTTTGAAGCGTTGGTATTTGAACAAAATCACCCCGCGCCTCAAGGAATTTGAAATACAACACCTCAACGATTACGACCTTTTTTCGGCCATTACCCAAGGTGATCTCAACGATTTTAAGGCATTGGGGCTAAAAATACCCGCGACGGTCACGCCCATCGGCCTCGATTGCAGCGACTACGAACCGGACTATTCGTGTTTTCAGCCGCCGTTGAGTTTGTCGTTTATCGGCTCCCTCGATTGGATGCCCAATATCGAAGGTTTGGAGTGGTTTTTGGCGGAAATATGGCAGCCTTTGTTGTACCCCGAAATGCCCGACCTCACGTTTCACATTGCGGGCCGCAACACCCCGGAGAAGATTTTGAACCTCAAAATTCCCGGCGTGGTGGTGCACGGCGAAGTGCCCTCGGCGCGTTGTTTTTTGAACAAATACCCCGTTACCATCGCGCCGCTGTTGTCGGGCGGCGGTATGCGCGCCAAAATTCTCGAAGGTATGGCGCTGGGCCGGGTGGTGATTTCTACCGCCGTGGGAATGGAAGGTATCGAGGCCAAATCGGGCCGGGATGCCCTGCTGGCCAATACGCCGGAAGAATGGCTTCAGGCGGTGCGCTGGTGTTATACGCACCAACATCAGTTGCAATTTATGGGCGAACAAGCCGCAGCCTTGTGCAACGACGCGTACGATAACCTCAAAACGGGCCGTCGCCTCCTCAATGCTTACCGGCAAATGATGGAACCGATTTCGGTGTAATTTAGAGCATGTTTTATGCCGTCAAGTATGCACTTCTAAGGTTTTACCGTACTTTTGCGGCCTCTTAGGCAATAGACTTTGGGCGGCCCGTCGTAGCGTATTTTTACCACTAAGTTCACTAAGATGCACTAAGCGTAGCGTTGAGTGTTTATTTTAATTGTTTTAAAAAATATTTTTCACTTTTCATTATTCACTTTTCACTACTTAGTGGTGAAAATGAACACGCTACAACGGGCAATCTAAAGTCTTCAGTCTAAGGTCTTCAGTCTAAAGTCTAAAGCAAATATCAACAATGCAAATACAGATTTTTAAAAGCAAAATTCACCGCGTAAAAGTGACGCAGGCGGACCTGAATTACATCGGTAGTATCACGATTGATGAAGAATTGATGGAGGCTGCCAATATCATCGAAGGGGAAAAAGTGCAGATTGTGAACAACAACAACGGTGCGCGTTTGGAAACGTACGCCATTCGCGGTGAACGCGGCAGCGGGGTCATTTGCCTCAACGGCGCAGCGGCCCGCAAAGTACAGGTCGGCGACGTGGTGATCATTATTTCTTACGCTTTTGCCACGCCCGAAGAAGCCAAAACATTTAAACCCATTGCCATTTTCCCCGACGAAAACAACCGTTTGGTCAAAAAATAAAACATGCTTTTTCTCCTGCTCTCCATTATTTGCTCCGTATTAATTGGGTTTATTTTCAAACTGTACAATCAATACGGCGTGGATAATTTCCAGGCAATTGTATTTAATTATATCACTTGCGTTTTGTGCGGTTGGGCTTACCTCGGGGCATTCCCGATTGGTCCCGCCGCCGATGATCCGGGACTTTGGCTGCCTTACGCCACGGGTCTCGGTATTTTTTTTATTGGTGGATTTACCTGCGCGGCCCTCACGGTCAAGTATTTTGGCGTGACGATCAGCCAAATTATGCAAAAAATGAGTATATTGGTCACCGTACCTTTTGCGCTGGTGGTGTATCATGAATCGGCCAATATTTGGAAAATTACGGGCGTTGTTCTCGCGTTGGCCTCCATTATTTTGGTCAATTGGCCCCAAAAAAACACCCAAAACGACAGCAATGGCGCGACGAGTTACCGCCATTTGTGGTGGATACCGCTCCTGACCTGGATGGGTGCCGGGGTTATTGAAGTTACTTTTTTGTGGGTCAAAGGCGAAGGTTACGTTTCGCCCGATAACGTTCGGTTTATCAGCACGGTGTTCGGCACGGCTTTTTTGTTGGGCTTTTCGTTTGCGGCCTGGAACTGGCTGCGCGGCACCATGACTTTTTCGTTCAAAAACGTCGTGGGCGGCGTGGTGCTGGGCATTCCCAATTTTGGCAGCATGTATTTTTTGTTGTTGGCATTGGCCAAGGGTTTGGAAGGCTCGTTTGTTTTCCCGGTGATTAACGTGGGCATTATCATTGCGTCCACGATTGGGGCTGTGACGCTGTTTCGCGAACGGTTATCACTGCTCAACTGGTTGGGTATTGCCCTGGCGGTGGGTGCCATTCTCCTGATGGCCTCATGAGTACCGCCGTGCCTCCAACCACTTCGGAGCGGATAATGACCCGGCCGTTTATGTTGCTGTGCCTCTCGCACGCCCTGTTTGCGGGGAGTTTTAACATGATTATCCCCGAATTGCCCGCTTATCTTACCCAAATGGGCGGCGCGGAGCACAAAGGCTGGATTATCGCCCTGTTTACCCTCACGGCGGGATTGTCGCGGCCGTTCAGCGGAAAACTCACCGATACCATCGGGCGGTTACCGGTGATGTACGTGGGGACCATTGCCTGCATGGTGTGCAGTGCCTTGTACCCGGTGTTGCAGTTTGTGGCCGGATTTATGGTGTTGCGCTTTTTTCACGGATTTTCCACGGGGTTTAAACCCACCGCGACGGCGGCTTACGTTGCCGATGTGGTAGCGCCCGAAAAACGCGGCGAAGCAATGGGTTTGTTGGGCATTTGCCTCAGTATTGGAGCATCGTCGGCACCACCGCTGGGTAGTATTGTGGCGCAGCATTTTGGCACACCCATGATGTTTTATACCTCGGCGGTATTGGCGGTGTTGTCCATGGTCATTTTGTACAATATGCCGGAAACTTTGCCCCAAAAACAGCCCTTTTCGTTCTCGCTGCTCAAAGTGGGGCGCGACGACATTTTTGATCCCGGTTCGTTGCCAGCGGCCATTGTGATGCTGTTTTGTTACCTGAGTTACGGCGTTATTTTGACGTTGATACCCGATTTGAGCGATCATTTGGGCGTGTCGAATCGCGGCACGTTTTTTTCCATATTTACCTTGTCGAGTGCCTCCACGCGGATCTTTGCCGGGCGGATTTCGGACCAAATTGGCCGGGTTCCGGTGCTAAAAGTATCGGCGTGGGTTATTGCGGCTTCGATGGTCGTTCTGGCGTTTGCCACCACCCCCTGGATGTTGTACCTCGGCGGATTGGTATTTGGGTTGGGGAACGGTATTTTTTCACCGGCCATTAACGCCTGGACGGTAGATTTGGGCAATCCGAACCAACGCGGGCGGGCGTTGTCCACCATGTTTATTGCGCTGGAAATTGCCATCGGGGTAGGGTCGTTGTTCGCGGGTTGGTATTTTGCCTCGCAGGTACAACGAATGCCCGTGGTATTTATCGGGTGCGCCGTGGCCAGTTTGTTGGGTTGGGCGTATTTGATGTTTTTTTGGAAAGAACGCAAAATGCCGGTGGTGGAAGAAGATGCTGGATAAAACCAAGCAATCGGACATTAATTCATCTTGAAAGTGCGTATGTTTGCTTCTGAAAAGTAAAAACTTAGTTGAGTGCCACAAACCGGAAATATTTGAAGAAAAACCGTGAGTACCCAAATATTGCTGCGCTACACATCTTCGACATGATATGAAAAACTTTTTAAACTGCCACAGCAAAAACCTCCAACCCATCCATACTATGCTATATCTTAACAAAATCACCATCATTTGCTTATTTTTCCTGCTTGCCGCAGGCTTGCAAGCCCAATCCATTAGCCGGATGGAACCCGCCAATTGGTGGACGGGTATGAAATGGAACACCGTAACGCTGCTGGTGTACGGCAAAGACCTGAGCGAAGTACAACCAACGGTGGCCTACAAAGGCGTGCGTTTGGTCAAAACCCAACGCGTCACCAATCCCAATTACCTGTTTGTCTCTTTGCAAATTGCCCCCACTGCCGCGCCGGGCACAGTGAAAATCAATTTCAAAAAAGGCACTACAACCGTGCTTTCGCAGGATTTTCCGCTGCTCGCCCGCGAAAAAGGCAGCGCCACCCGCGCCAGTTTTACCCAAAAAGACGCCATTTTGCTGGTGGTTCCCGACCGGTTTGCCAACGGCGATCCTTCCAACGATAATACGCCCGGCAGCCTCGAAACCGCTAACCGCACCGACGAAAGTGGTCGGCACGGTGGCGATATTCAGGGGTTAATTGGCCATTTGGATTATATTCAATCGCTCGGATTTACCCAAATCTGGAATACGCCTTTGCTCGAAAACAACATGCCGCGCTACTCGTACCACGGTTACGCGGCCACCGATTTTTACAAAATTGACCCCCGGTTTGGGTCCAATGAACTGTTCAAAACCTTTGTGCAGGAAGCCCGAAAACGCGGCATTGGCGTAATTTGGGACGTGGTACTCAACCACTGCGGCCTTGAATATTATTTTGTCCAAGACCCGCCCGCCAAAGATTGGCTCAACGTGCCGGAAACCCGTTCGCGCACCAACCACCTCAAATCAACGCTGCTCGACCCTTACGCCGCCGAACAGGATAAATTGGAGTACAACGACGGTTGGTTTGATACCAGTATGCCCGATTTAAACCAAAAAAACCCGCTTTTGGCGACGTATTTGATTCAAAACACCATTTGGTGGATCGAATACGCGGGCCTGTCCGGGTTCCGGGAAGATACTTATTCGTACGCCGACAAAGGTTTTTTGGCAAAATGGAGCAAAACCATTACCGACGAATACCCCAATTTTAACATCGTGGGAGAAGAAATGACCACTACCGTGCCGTTGTCGGCGTATTGGCAAAAAGGCAAAATAAACCCCGACGGCTACAAAAGTAACCTGCCGTCGCTCATGGATTTTGGACTCACCGAAAACAACGTAAAGGCCCTTACAACGAGTAGTGGCTGGTTCTCCACGTGGCGCGAAGTGTACCAGGGGATCGCGCAGGATTACCACTATCCGCGCCCCGATAACCTGTTGATTTTCCCCGATAACCACGATTTGGACCGCTATTATTCGCGCTTGAACCAGGATTTTGACCAATGGAAACTGGGCATGGCTTTATTTATGACCATGCGCGGCATTCCCCAGTTTTTTTACGGCACGGAGTTGCTGATGACCAACGAAAAATCGGGTAACGACGGGCTGCGGCGCGGCGATTTTTACGGCGGCTGGCCGGGCGACACCAAAAATGCCCGCACGGGAACCGGTTTAAGCGAACGGGAGAAAGCAGCACAAACGTATTTTTCGCGGTTGCTCAATTGGCGCAAAACCGCCACGGCCGTTCATTCTGGCAAACTCAAACACTACGCCCCCCAACGCGACGATGTCTACGTGTATTTCCGCTACACCGCTACCGCCAAAATCATGGTGATTTTGAATAAAAATACCGAAAAAATTACCTTAGACATGGCGCGTTTCCAAGAAATGACGCCCGCTTCCTTTACCGCCAAAGAAATCATCAGTGGTGCCACGTTAACCGTGAAAGGTACTTTGGAAGTAGCCCCCAAAACCGCAATGATCCTGGAATTGGTGGAGTAGGGGGGGAAGGGTTGAATTTGTTGAATTTGTTTTTGCCCGTCGTAGCGTACACGTTTTGGGGTTGCCCGTTGCGACGTACACGTTTTTGGGGTTGTTTATTCTAACATCACCACAACGTATATCAATTGATCGTGCGAAAACATTTCGTGCGATCAATTGATATAGTTTTTTGCCAATTTGCCTTCTTCTTTCCTTAGCAATCCAACATCCTCATCACTTTTCGTTTTTCACTCATCACTTTTCGTTTTTCACTCTTCACTTTTCGTTTTTCACTCTTCACTTTTCGTTTTCACTCATCACTTTTCGTTTTTCACTCATCACTCTTCACTTTTCGTTTTTCACTCATCACTACCACCGCTTTCCCCACTTTTTGGCCCAATTCCAGGGCAACCTCGTTATCGGTGCGGAAGTGAATGCCCGCCTGAAACCGCGATTCGGCCCCTTCTTTGGCGCGTTGGCGGAAATAGGCCTCATCGGCGGGAAACAAGGAACTGTAAATTTCGCTCAATACCGACCCGATCGCCGCGTGTCCCGACGGGTAGCCCGGAAACGGCGGCGCGTTGAGCAAAGGTTGAAACGTAGTGTCGTATTGTTCCGGCCGAATCCCCCAATACGCGTATTTGGCATCCCAGCAAGCGATGAAACCATCGTACATCCCAACGGCAGCCAGCGCGTAGGCCCGCGCCGCCCGGGGCGGATTCAGGTGCCAGTTGTACTCAAAAATTTTGTGGTCCAGCAGATCTTCCCACACCGATTGCGTGGCAAATTCGAGTGCATTACCCATCGAACGCATGGTACGTTGGTGGTTTTTTAACTCCGCCATGTCTTTGGCAAAATCCGGGGGAGGGCCGGGTCGGAATTGGTTGCCTTTTTCCAGCGCAATGGTTTTGCTGTTGCCCGCGTACGGCAAATAGGCAAATTTACCTTTCCACAAACCGGGTTGATCGGGTATTTTACCATCCCAGGGACGGTTGTCAAAATAACCTTTGGTGGTTTCAATTTCCCGTTGGGCAATGCGTTGGCCCAATTCAAAACCCGCTTTGGTATCGCTGGGATACGCCATTCCGGCTGCCACCCGCGATTGCATGGCTTCCTGCGCCATGCGCTGCACCGAGTCGGCCAGGTGCGGGAAAAAATGCCCGATAATGGTCACGGCTACCCCCGCCGCCACCGAATGTTCGCAGGGATAGGAGGGGCTTTCGGGTTTGGGAAGGTAGGCGCTCACCTTGTTGCTGGCCACAAATGGCCGTTGGCGCTTGTACGCAAATTTGGTGTCCCAGGCGGCCACGGTCGCGTCGTAGGTGGCCACATTGAGCAGTAAATACGCCGTAAACCCGTTTTGAAGGGCATCCGACATCCAGATTTTGTCCATCATATTTTTCCAATGGTACGACGGCGCTCCCATGTTCCAATAAGTAATGCGCAGTTGCTGCACCGAGTCCACCCGGCGTTGAGCCGCCAGTACTTCCCGGAGGTCTTGGTTGTTGTTTTGGGGCGGCGGCGGGAGCCGGTACGGCGCTACCGAAGGGATAAGCCACGTGGCCCAGGTACCCGCTTTGGGTTCGGTTTGGGCGTTCATTTGGGCCGCCACGACGAGGAGAAGGGCGATAATAAATGCTTTCTTTTTCATAGTTTAACTAATTTTGCGCAAAAGTATCCGCCCGCTCCCGGCCCGGGGTACCAGCGTCAATGGACAACCCACGATGGTACACCAACGGCGGAGTACGGTCAACACCACGCTATGTACAAGTTCAAAAATCAACAATTTTATCTGCTCGTCGGGCTGGCATTTTGGGCCTTTATGGTCGTGGTGGATTTTTTAACCGAGCGGTCCACGTTTGCCCCCCGGTTGGTCAACAGTACGTGGTTGGTGGTGTATCTTATTGCCGCGAATTACCTGTTTTTGGAAAAAATTGTGCCGCTTTTGGCCTGGAAACGGCCGTTGCGCTCGTTGTTATTGCTGGGCGCGCAGTTTTTGGTGTTTTCCTTTGGGTTGTATTGTTGGCGGTTTATCGGCATTCAAATTGGCTTGTACACGCCCTTTAAAGTGTTCGAACGCCTTACCGATGGCGTTTGTAATTTTATGGTATACAGTGTGGTTTCCGCCGTTTTTTTTGGCATCAATAAACATTTGTACGACCACGTTCGGCTTCGGCAAATGGCCCAACAATTGCGCATCGAAAAACAGGAAGCCGAACTCCATTTTTTGAAATCGCAGACCAATCCGCATTTTTTGTTCAATACCCTTAATAATATCTATTCGTTGGCCCGCGATAAATCCGATTTGGCCCCGGAATCCATTTTGCGGCTGTCGGGAATATTGCGTTTTATGTTGTACGAAACCGGCGGCGCTACGATTGAAATAGGGGAGGAGGTGAAAATTATCAGCGATTACGTGGCCTTGGAAAAACTGCGGTACGATGACTCGTTGCGCGTGGATTTCAAATACGAAATTCCCGACCTGAAGCAGCCCATTCCGCCGTTGTTGTTGATTCCTTTGGTCGAAAATGCCTTTAAACACGGCATTGCCGAAACCCGCCAACGGCCTTTGTTACAAATGTTTTTGTCGGTACACCACCGTCAATTGCATTTTTGGATCAAAAACACCACCGATAAACCCGACGAAACGGGGGCCTTAAAGGAAAATATCGGGTTAACCAACCTGCGGCGGCAATTGGAACTGCTGTACACCGCTTATGATCTGGCCATTCAACAAACCCCGGACACCTTTGTTGCCACCCTAAAAATTGACCTCGACAGCCATGTATAGTATCAAATGTATCATTATCGAAGACGAGCCACTCGCGGTAAAAGTGCTCAAGGATTACATCGGGCAATTGCCGTACCTGGAGTTGATGGGTACTTTTAAAGACGCGATTTTGGCCTCCGAATATTTGCGGGTGCACGCGGTGGATTTGATTTTTTTGGACATTCATTTGCCCCGCCTCAAGGGAATGGATTTTTTAAAAACCCTCCACCAGCCCCCAGCGGTGATTGTCACCACGGCTTACCACCAATACGCGGTGGACGGTTACGAGTTAAATATTACCGATTATTTGCTCAAACCTTTCGGATTTGAACGTTTTTTAAAGGCCATTCACAAAGTTAAACTCATCCACGAGCCGCCGCCAACCCCGCCCGAGAAGGATTTTATTTTTGTAAATGTCCAAAAGAAAAAGGTCAAAATACTGTTTGCCGACATTTTGTACATCGAAAGCCAACGGGAATATGTGCGCATTGTGACCCTCAAAAAAGAGTATTTATCCAAAATGAGCACCCACGAAATTGGGGCGATGTTACCTCCGGCGCACTTTCGGCGCATCCACCGGTCGTTTGTGGTGGCCGTGCCCAAAATTGAATCGTACACCGCCGAAATGGTGGAAATTAACGGGGTGGCCATTCCAATTGGCCGCGATTACCGCGAAGTATTGGCCGATTTATAATTTTGGCCAACGACCACGGTGTTTTTTACGTCTTCACAATTATGAAATCAAGAATACCTTTTCTTTTTGTCAGCGCCGTATTCCTATGCCTTTTGGCTTTTTCGTGCGAAAAAACCGAAATCTACGATTCCGGATATTACAAACCGCAGGTTTTTGTACGCGCCGTCCCGGATAATCAGCGGGTAAAACTGTATTTTTATTTGTGTAACCAATATATTTCCAGTTTTCCGGGGTTCCCGGGGGTTAATTGTACCCCTGATCCTAACGCCTATTTTGATGTGTATCAATTGAATCCCGACGGGACGGAAAAAGCCAAGTTGGCCAGTAATGTCACCGATTCTTTTTATGTAGAAGGGTTGACGAACGGGGTAAACGCCTATTTCAAACTCAAATCGCGCGTTGGGCGTACCCGCACGGGTGAATCGGGGATTGTGATCACTACGCCCGATGTGTACGCCCCCCTGGAGCGGCTGTCATTGCCGCAACCGGCCTCGACCGGCGGGGTTCCCTATTATTCGCCCGACTTTAATAAATTTATACGGGCGTTTTATGTCGATACTTTTTCGGGGGTAGAAATAAAACAATTTGAACCACCTAAAACCCGTTACGCGCCAATTAATTTTGCCGGGCCGGTGAATTGGGATGCTTCGAGTCGGTATATCATGGGTGCAACGTATAATTACACTGGTTCTGCTTCTATTTATTATACGTTACCTTATTTGTACGATACCGAGACGGATAGTTTAAGGATGTACACCAACTTGGGCAACTACGATTTGCAGGTGCCGTTTTTGGCTCCCGATTTGCAGCATTTTTATTTTTTATCCAACGAACACAACAGTTACGAATACGGTCTTTGGACGGCCAATCTCGATGGTTCCCAAAAACGCCGCCTGGCTCCCGGGTTTAAATTTACCTACGCCAGTCCTGCCTATTTGTACAACCAGTCGCTGATTAGTCTTTCCGGTTCCAACGACGGAGCAGCGGTATATGCCAGTTTTTACACGTATTTTGGAAATGAGGAAGATGGTTTATACCAAATTAACCCTGCAACGGGCGAATTTGTGCGCTTGTTGGACGGTGCCTGGCAAGTGCAAGCCGCGTATCCTTCGCCCGATCATCGGCGGATTGTATTTGTTTCTTTCCGGTCCGGCGAATTGGCTTTTTGGACGTTGGATTTGAGCACGGGTGCGGTTCGACAGGTGGCCGCCATACCCAGCAATGTGTCCATTTATTTACAGAGCCCCATTTATTGGCCCGATAACGACCATATTCTTGTTGGGGCGGCGACGTTTACTAGTTATGTCTTTTACAAAATTGCTATCAATATATGAAATACTTTGTTCTTACATTAATGCTTTTGTCATTTTTATCTTGCAAAAAAGATACATCATTCCAAACTTCACCTCATGTCTTGGCATCGGCGATTCCACGCGACGGTAGGGTGCTGCTGCGGTTTTTTTTGTGTAATCACACGGAGCCTGCATGGATTGATGTCTGGTGTGAAGCGAATTCCGATGCCCGTTTTGACGTATACACGTGTACGGCCGAAGGGGTGTTAAAAGATCAGATTGCGGACCAATTAGCAATGGATTCGTTGGTTGTAAACGGCTTGAACAACGATGAAGTACACCATTTTAAAATACGGGCAATGGTGGGGCGTACCGTGGCCGCGTGGTCGGACATTATTTCGGTGATGCCGGGTAATTACACGTTGCCGGAAATTATTTATCGGCATTCATTGGGAGGGGCTTACGATTATCGTCAGTTTTATGCGCCTTCACCGGATGGTCTACAATTACCATTTGCGGCCGTTGATGATGTTAGTTGGCGATTGATGCTGGAAGACCGCGCAAGCGGAACCATTGATACATTGCCACAACGGTCCATATCTTCGGTGCTTTGGTCGCCGGATGGCCAAAATATGTTGATCTTCAATTTTGATGTTCATCCCCATTCCGTGTGGCGGTACGAGCGTTCAACCGGTCTTGTGACAAGTTACAATGGTTTACCCGCCGATTGTTTTAGTTTTCGGTTTTCTCCCGATGGACAGCAATTATGTTTCCTAAAGGCCGGTGCCGCCACCAATACCTACGACGTGTGTACCATGAACTTGGATGGTACCAATGTTCAATTAGGCGTATCCGACATTAAGACAGACAATAATATCAACCCCGCTATTGGCCGCCCAATACAGTTGTTGTATTGGAATCCCGACCAAAAGACGCTGTATTACAACAGTTATCAGATAAAAGGTAATTTCATCCCGCCGATCAAAATGCTCAGGATGAATTTGGAAACCCGGCAAGCCGAGGAAGTAGTTACCTGGAGTGGCGGCGAATATGTTTCCAGTGTTTCGCCCGACGGGCGGCGAATTGTATTTCATTCCACCCGATCCGGTAGTTCTGAAATTTGGCTGCAAGACCTTGAAACCGGCGATATCCGGCAGTTGACCAATCAAAGAAATACAGCATTGTCTTTTGGTGGCGATTATTTCGTCTGGTCCGATAATAACCATTTTTTGGTGTTCGGTGGCGAGCCTGATTTTTTTATTTTGTGCCGTTTTGAAATTCCTTAATATTCCTAAAATGATGCAAAAAACGATTTTCGCAGTAACTTTTCTGCTGTTTTTGGCTTTGTCCTGTGAAAAAACGGACACCTCTGGTTATTACGAAAACGAAGTATACGTACGGGCGGTTACCGGTGACCAACGGGTAAAACTGTATTTTTACTTGTGTAACGCCAATACAACGGGTATTATTGGCGGTCCACAATTCGGGTGCGATGTTGAGCCTAATGCTTATTTTGACGTGTATCAAATGAACCCCGACGGCACCGAAAAAGCCAAATTGGCCAGTAACGTTATTGATTCATTTGAAGTGCAGGGTTTACCCAACGGCGAAAATGCGTTTTTTAAGATAAAAGCGCGCGTAGGTCGTCAACCGGCGGGGGAGTCCCAAATTGTGCAAACCACCCCGGATGTGTACCCGCTGCCGGAACGGATCCCGTTTGCCATAGCCGTCCCCGCTGGTTTTTTTTATAATTTTTCCCCCGATTTTAACCAGGTTGTTTATCCCATTAGTACCGATACGTTTTATGGGCTGGTTATTCAGCAGTTAGTTCCTGCCAAAATAAACTACGCCCCGGTAGGGCTTCCTTCTTTTATTAATTGGGACCCTTCGAGCCGTTATGTTTCGGGTATTCTTTTTCAATTTACCAGTGTTTCGCCGTATTTCACCCGATTATTTGTGTACGATTCCCAAAACGATTCGTTGTTGCGTTACAACAATTTGGGTAACTACGATTTTCAAACCCCGGTGTTGGCTGCCGATCGGCAACACCTGCTGTTTTTGTCGAACGAAAATAATTTGTACGAATATGGTTTGTGGTCGGTTAATCTCGATGGGAGCCAAAAACGCCGTTTAGCCCCCGATTTTAAGTTTAAATACGCCACTCCCGAACAAATCAACAATCAAACCAATCTCTATGTGGCGGCTTCCCCTGATGGTAAAGCCGTGTACGCTTGTTTTGCCTCTTACAATAAAAGTGAACAGGATGGCTTGTATCAAATTGATCTGGCAACCGGTGCTTTTACCCGTTTGTTGGACGAGAACTGGCGCGTGCAATTGGTACAGGTATCCCCCGATCACCGCCGACTGGTGTTTGTGTCCAGTCAGGCGGGCAAGAATGATATATGGGTGTTTGATTTAGCAACGGGCGCCGTTCGGCAGGTCTCCTCTTTGCCCGAAAACATTACGCTGACGGGTTCTTACCCCATTTATTGGCTCAACAACGATCAAATTGTTGTTACGGCGTCCGAAATCGGCGGGGTGTTGTATAATTATAAAATAACCATTCCTTAAATGGGGGTGTGATTTGTGGTACATTGTGCGTACCCGGCGGGCGGGTCGGCAAAATATCAATTGATATACCTTACCTTTGTCCCTTCACACTTATTTTTGATACATGGAGGCTATAGCAGGCACACAATTTCAACTCCCCGGCCAAACATTATTTTACAAAGGAAAAGTACGCGATGTGTACACCGTTGGCGACCGTTTAGTGATGGTGGCATCCGACCGGATTTCGGCGTTTGACCATATTTTACCCCGCGCCATTCCGCACAAAGGAGCGGTATTAAACCAAATTGCGGCTTATTTTCTCAACGCTACCCGCGATATTTGTCCCAATTGGCTCCTGGCCACCCCCGATCCCAACGTGGCCATTGGCCAGCGCTGCGAACCGGTACGCGTGGAAATGGTGATTCGCGGCTATTTGGCCGGGCACGCCGCCCGTACCTACGCCGAGGGCAAACGCGTCCTTTGTGGCGTAACCCTGCCCGAAGGTATGCGCGAAAATGACCGTTTTGAAACGCCCATCATTACGCCCACCACCAAAGCCGACGAAGGCCACGATGAGGATATTTCCAAAGAAGATATTTTGGCCCAAGGGCTGGTAAGTCCCGAAGATTACGCCCTAATGGAAACCTACACCCGCGCCCTGTTTCAGCGCGGTACCGAAATGGCTGCCAAACAAGACTTGATCCTCGTGGATACCAAATACGAGTTTGGCAAATGCGACGGAAAAATTGTTTTGATGGATGAAATACACACGCCCGACAGTTCGCGTTATTTCTACGCGGATGGTTACGAAGAGCGTCAGGAAAAAGGCGAACGCCAACGCCAACTCAGCAAAGAATTTGTGCGCGAATGGCTCATGGCCAACGGGTTTCAGGGCAAAGAAAACCAAACAATGCCCGTTATGCCCGATACTTTTGTGGAAGAAATCAGTGCGCGCTACATCGAACTATACGAAAAAGTAACCGGACAAACATTTGCAAAAACCGTGTCGGCCAACCGGCTCCAAGAAATGGAGGCACGAATTTTGGAGGCACTTTAGAATATTTGACCTAAACATTTTAAAACCATGTACAAAGTAAAATACGGCGGAAAAAAGGGCAAAACCATCGAATTGGAAGAAAGCCCCGATTTGGTTGCGGTGCGCACCAAAGACAATAAAAATATGGATGAAGTTAGCCTAAGCCGCGCCACCCAGGACGTGCTCAGCGACAGCGTTCAAATTGCCAAATTCCCCGATTCGGGAGTCACCATTATCAAAGTGGCCGAAGAAGAAACCCCGCCACCCATGATGAGCCGGGGCGGAGGTGCCAGCCGCGAACTTTCCGGCCCGCCCGATACCGCCCGCCGCGACGCCACCCGCGCCGCCCTCAAACAGGAGGAGGACATCCGGTTTGCCGGTCGTGTTTTGCAGGACAAAGACACCGGAGAAGTCACTTTGTACACCGAGAACTTTTTTGTCAAATTTTACGATACCACCAAAGAAGAAGATTGCCTCGCCGTTATTGGCAAATACAGCCTCACCGTGAAGGATAAATTGGCTTTTGCCAAAAACGCCTATTTCGTGTGCGCCAGTGAAGGCACGGGTTTAAAAGTATTTGAAATTGCCGAAAAAGTCCTGAACGAAAAAGTGGTGGAATATTGCCACCCCGAATTGGTGCAGGAGCGCCGTTTTAAAGGAATTCACCCTTTTCAATGGCATTTGTCCAAAACCAATATCAACGGTAACGCCATTGATGCGCACGTGAACATCGAGGCTGCCTGGAAAATCACCAAAGGAAAAGGGGCTACCATTGCCGTTATTGACGACGGTATTGACATCGAACACCCCGAATTTGCCGGTCGGGTCGTGCATCCTTTTGATGCGACCTCCCAGCAAGGGACCGGTCGCCCCATTGCCGACGACGAAAATCACGGTACGGCCTGCGCCGGAATGGCCTGCGCCAGCGGCCTCAAAGACGGGGCCAGCGGTACCGCCCCCGAATCCCTCCTGATGCCCATTCGCCTCCGCAGTGGTTTGGGCAGCATGAGCGAGGCCAACGCTTTTGCCTGGGCCGCCCAAAACGGTGCTGACGTGATTTCCTGCTCCTGGGGACCCACCGACGGCGATTGGTGGGACCCGCAGCACCCGCTTCACAACAAACAAACACCCCTGCCCGATAGCACGCGGATGGCGATGGAATTCGCGCTTACCCAAGGCCGCAACGGCAAAGGATGCGTCATTTTGTTTGCCGCCGGTAACGGCAACGAACCCACCGCCAACGACGGTTATGTGTCCCATCCCGGTATTATCACCGTGGCCGCCTGCAACGATACCGGCAAAAGGAGCGTGTACAGCGACTACGGTAAACAGGTTTGGGTCGCTTTCCCCAGCGGCGATTTTGCCTGGAAAGCATTGCGGCACCCGGCACCACTTAGCCCTGGTTTGCGCACCACCGACCGCACCGCCACCGCCGGATACGACACCACCAGTTATACCAATTCGTTCGGCGGAACCTCCGGTGCTTGTCCGGGAATGGCCGGGGTCGTCGCCCTGATGTTGGCCGCTAATCCGGCCCTCACCCCCGTGCAGATAAAGGATATTATCAAAAACTCCTGCGACCTGATTGACCCGGAAGGGGGCGAATACGACGCGAATAAGCACAGCATTTATTACGGTTACGGGCGGATTAATGCCGGTAAAGCGGTGGAAAATGCCCGAAATTTTGGAAAACCCGCCGCTGCTCCCGCTAAAGCCACTCCGGCAAAAACGACGCCTGCTAAAACCTCCACGACCAAAACCAAGGCTCAGGTGCCCGTGGTGGAAGGGTCCATTCGGGTGGGTACCACCGATACGGCGTTGAACAACGAGGCCATTAAAACAGCGGCTAAAAACCTCACCGGAATTGCGCTGCAAGTGGCACCGGCGAAAAAAACGCTGCGTCTGGTGTATCAAATCAACGTGGACGGCAAACAGATTGTCAGCAACAGCAAACCCGGCGAATACGTGGGCGGCACAACTGCCCGCACCAAGTTGCTCGGCATTGCTTTTTCGTTGGAAGGTTCCGAGGCCAAAAAATACACCGTCGAATACGCCGTAAAATTTGAAAACGAAGCCGCGTTGGTCCAGGGCAAAAACGGCAGTTTTTGTGGGACCATTGGCAAAACAGGTAAAGCAATTCAGGGTATCAGCATTGTTATTAAATAGGCTGAACCCGGAATATACACTATATAATTGATGAAAAAAATCGCATTTATCGCGCTGCTCCTCGTGGGTGCTGTATCCGTGGTACGGGCGCAATCGCACCAGGTATTGTTCAATGGCAGTTCCGGCGCGCCATTATTGGACAGTCTGGTCACTTTTTATCGCCCCGGTGTGGTCTTGGACTACGCCAACGCCCGCGATACCCTGTATGCCAAGGTAATGGCCATTGACAACGATACGGTACGGTGCATTTACTCCGATCATGCCTTGTATCTGAGTCCTTTTGCCGACCCTACGCAGTATATTTACCTCAACGGCTCTACCCTTGGCATGAACACCGAGCACGGTTACCCACAGGCCAAAGGTGCCGCCGACGGCAATGCCCGCAGCGATATGCACCACCTGTTCGCGACCCGGATTCCGGTCAATGAAGCGCGGGGGAACCTGGCCTTTGGCGAAATTGTGGACAGTCAAACCGATAAATGGTTTTACAAAACGGAAGTGATTACAACCGTTCCAACGGTGAACAAGGATTTTTATTCGGAAAAATCCGATACCCGTTTTGAGCCACGCGAAGCCGCCAAAGGTGATTTGGCGCGGGCGGTGTTTTATTTTTACACCATGTACAAAACGCAGGCCGATATCGCCGATCCGCAGTTTTTTGAACTGCAACGCCCCACCATGTGCCAATGGAACAAACAAGACCCCGTTACGGCGGAGGAAATGATCAAAACCTGGCGCATTGCTCCGTATCAGGAAGGCAAACCCAATCCGTTTATTGTGGATTGTACGTTGGCCCAGCGCACCTATTGCCCCGATGTTACGCCCGCTTGTTTGTTGGCGGCGGACGAAGCACAAAACGCCCGCTTACCGATGCAGATCGCGCCGCAGCCATTTCAGGGCAGCACTGTATTGTCGTTGGAATTGCCGTTTGCGGGTGACGTAACGGGTATTATCCGCGCTGTAGATGGCCGTGAATTGGCGCGTTTTGAACAAAAAGACCAAGCGCCCGGACGTTACACGCATACATTACAACTTGCCCTGTCCAGCGGCCACGTTGCGTTTTTGGAAGTGCATTTGACGGGTAAAACGGGCCAGCGGTTGAGTAATGCATTGCCATTGGTTGGACAATAGGTGTTTTTTGTTAAGGTTTACTAAAATGTGCGTAAATCGAGGTACTATTTGTACTTTTGACGCGTCAACGAGGCTTAACTCTTAGACATTTTCAAATCATTCATCAAAAAAATTGTATTTTACCATGAAAAAGGTTTTATTTCTTTTTGGTTTCCTCTTTGCATTGAGCCTCGGTGCCGTAAACGCACAGTCTTGCAGTTCGGCTTCGGCGGGTAAATCCTGCTGCGCGAGCAAAGTAGCAAAAGCGGCTTCATCTGACCAATCCATCGAAAAACGCGTTAACGACCAAGGCGTTGTTTCTTACGTTCGTAAAGAAACCGACCAACAGGGTAACGTTAAGTTTGTAAGTGTTCGTTTCGACGAGCCTACCAATACATTTGTAAACGAAGCACCTAAATCTTTGTCGGCTGATGCAAAGTCAACAATGGTAAAGAAAGAGGGTAAAGCATGTGCAGCCGGTGTAGAAGGTAAAGCATGTTGCAAAAGTGGCGAAGGCGCTAAATCTTGCGGTAAAACTGCGGAGGCGACCAACCAATAGTTTGCACTAAGGTATCGTACAGGCCCAAAAGAAGTTGTTTCCCCTTAAATTGTCGGTGAGCAACTACTTTTGGGCTTTTTCTTTTATTGATTGCGTGATTTAATTACCTTTGCACCCCATTTTTTAACCATAAAAAACCAATCAACAACACAAAATTATGTTTTCAATAAATATTTACTTGCGTTTTGCGCTCATTGCGCTGGGTATTATTGGCGGCACCATACTCGCCAGTGCTTATGGTTTTTGGTACGGGTTTCCGTTTATTTTGGTAGGTGCCATTTTATTGGCCGGTTATATCATGCTGGGGACCATTGTTTCTACCAATCAATTATTGGCACAAATGCGGCTCGACGAGGCCGAAAAGCGCCTTAAAATGACCTATTTCCCCAATTTGCTGCTCGTAGGGTACAAAGGGGTGTACTATATGACGTTGGCGACCATTGCCATGCAGAAAAAAGACTGGTCACAAGCCGAATCGCTACTCAAAACTGCCCTGGACAAAGGTTTGCCCACCGACAACGAACGCGGCGGAGCCATGCTTCAGTTGATGATGATTAGTGCCCAAAAAGGAAACCTCAATAATGTGCCCAACCAATTGGCCGACATTAAAAAACTAAATATCACCGACCCCAGTTTGAAAGAACAAATCAAAACGGTGGAACAACAACTCAAAATGGCCAAAAACAACCCAATGAACCCCTCCACGCTCGCTATGATGGGGGGCAGAGGTGGCTTCCGTCCGGGTAGTAAGCGCCCCAGACCGAAAGTTCGCTAATAAATGCCAAAAAAGTCAGGAACCGCCATTATTATTGGACGTTTTCAGGTGGTTGACCTGAATAAAGTTCACATGAAACTCATTGATAAGGTGCTGCGCCGACATGAGAAAACCCACGTGTTTCTCTGTTCGAACCCGGCACCCAGTGATTTGCACCCCATTGATTTTATTTTCCGGATCGAACTCTTCGACCGTAAATACGCCGATAAACTGGAAGTCCACGAAATGGCCGATCTCCCCGATGACCGCATCTGGAGTCAGGAACTCGACCGGCGTATTTTGGAACTGAGGCCCACCGGCAGCGTCACGTTGTACGGCACCCAAACGGGCTTTTCCGAACGGTATTCGGGGCGGTATACCACCGAAATCCTGGAGGCGACCCCCGAAGAAATTGAAGCCATGGAAGATGTTTCTCAAAAACTCGACATGGTGAGTTTCCGGGCCGGTATTTTGTACGCCTCCATGCGCCGTTTCCCTACTGTGTACGCCACGGTAGATATTGCGGTGTACGACGAAGAAAAAAACCGGGTACTCATTGCGCGTAAAGAAAACGAAACCCGATACCGGTTTCCGGGTGGGTTCACCGATCCCTCCGATGCTTCGTACGAAGATGCCGCCGTGCGCGAACTCACCGAAGAGTGCGGCCCCATTGAGGTAGATAACCTCGTTTATTTGGGTTCCACGGCGATAGATGATTGGCGGTATCGCGAAACGATGGACAGTGTTATCACGCATTTTTACCTGTGTACCTACGAAAAAGGCGAACCAGTCGCCATGGATGATATCGCCGAGGTAAAATGGTTCGACGTGCAAAAACTCCGCGAGGATATGTTCGTGCCCGAGCACCGCGCCTTATTCCACATGTTTAACCATTTTTTTGATGAAATGGGTACCGAAGACGACGACGATGACGAATAACCGTCAGAACCGTTGTTTGATTTCTTTTACCCCAAAATAACGCCAGTCGCCGTTGGTTTCGACGCACAAAAGACCATCATCGCCCACATCCCGGATAATACCCTCAAACGGCGCTTCCGGGGCATTGGGCAACGTAAACCAATTGGGTTGATGCAGCCCCAACAAACGTGACAAATAGACCTCCTGAATTTCGGTAAAAGCACCAGATTTCAGGCGTTCGTACCAATATTCCATTTTTTCAAAAAGTACATCTGCCAAAAAGGCAATATCGGTCGTTTGGCCCGTCATTTGCTGGATAGAAGAAGCCTGAATAAGACTCGCAGAAAAAGAAGCCTGGTTGGCATTAATACCAATTCCCACCACAGAAGTGGATAAAAATGGCCCATTAATGCTGTTTTCAATCAGGATTCCCGCTACCTTTTTGTTGCTAATAATCAGGTCATTGGGCCATTTGATGTGTATATCGGCGCGGCGCGTTACGTGCGCAATAGTATCATACACCGCCAGAGCAGCCATTTTGCCTAAACCCGCCTGCTGATCGGCGCGGAGCCAACGCGGAAACAGCACGACGCTGGTGGTCAGGTTTTGGTCAGGGGCACTTTCCCACACGGCACCCATTTGGCCCCGACCCGCCGTTTGCCGCCGGGCAAGCACCGCAGTTCCTTCGCTGGTACCCGGTTCGTTCGATAAAATGCGCGCATAATCGTTGGTAGAGGCTAATTCGTCGAATTGCCATCGAACTTTACCAACGTATCTGATGTTATTAGGATTCAATTTTCGTCAAAAAAAGCAAAGGTCTCTTAAAATCGTTTATTAACCGTACCTTTGTAAAAATTTTATACTTAATTATCTCTAAATTTTGAATCTAACCGTTTCAAACCTGCGGCCAACAAGTAGCCGACAGCCCAATTCTGAAGTACTAAATCAGTGGATTATTGAGGGTATCCGCGATAAAAAGGGTAAAAATATCGTACAGTTGGATTTACGCCACTTAGACGATGCTCCCGCTGATTTTTTCATCATCTGCGAAGGTGACTCCAATGTGCACGTGAAGGCAATTGCCGATAGCGTTTATTCAAAGGTTAAGGAAGAAATATACGCCATGCCTTTCCACACCGAAGGCTCTATGAACGCTCGTTGGGTGTTAATGGATTATTTCAACACGGTTGTACACGTGTTCTACCCCGAAACCCGTATGTTCTACGAACTGGAAAACCTTTGGAGCGATGCCAAAGTGACTGAGTTCGCCGACATCTAAATCAAATAAAAGATTTTTTTACGATGGACAATAATCGAAAAAATAACGACAACTCTGACGAGCGCCGCAGTGATGGTGGCGATGGTTTGCCGAAGTTTAATTTTACCTGGATTTATATGCTGGTGGGTATTTTCCTGCTGGCCTACTATGTCTACAGTAATTTGAGCCAACGACGCGAAACCACCTGGGCCGATTTTGAAATCATGGCCAAAAATGGCGATGTCGACAAATTGGTCGTAGTTACTTCCAAATCGGAAGGTAACGTGTACATCAAAAAGGACAAACTGGGACAGGGTAATTACACTGAAATTAAGCCCAATGACCTGAATGGCGACCCCAATCGGCCTCATTTTGTGTTCAATATTGGCCCCAGCCAGGTATTCAGCGATAATATCAAAGAACTCCAGGACCTGTTGGTAAAAGATAAAAAAAGTAAGGTTGCCGTTTCGTACGAAGAAAGCAACTGGATTGATTATGTCCTGCCCTACGGTTTGCCTTTGCTCTTTTTTGCCGGGTTGTGGATTTTTATCCTCCGTCGCATGGGCGGTGGTGCCGGTGGACCAGGCGCTCAAATTTTCAATATTGGCAAATCAAAAGCCACGCTTTTTGACAATAATACCAAAGTGAACATCACTTTTGCCGATGTGGCGGGTCTCGACGAAGCCAAAGAGGAAGTGATGGAAGTGGTAGATTTTTTGAAAAATCCCAAAAAATACACGGCATTGGGTGGTAAAATCCCCAAAGGTGTATTGTTGGTAGGGCCTCCGGGGACGGGTAAAACGTTGTTGGCCAAAGCCGTTGCCGGTGAGGCTGGTGCGCCGTTTTTCTCCATTTCCGGCTCCGATTTTGTCGAAATGTTCGTGGGTGTAGGTGCTTCCCGCGTGCGTGACCTGTTCCGACAGGCCCGCGAAAAAGCCCCTTGTATCATCTTTATTGATGAAATTGACGCCATTGGTCGCGCCCGCGGCCGGGGTGCCGTGCAAGGTGGTAACGATGAACGTGAGAATACCCTCAACCAGTTATTGGTGGAAATGGACGGTTTCCCAACCGACAAAGGCGTTATCCTGATGGCGGCTACTAACCGCCCCGATATTCTTGACCAGGCGTTGTTGCGCCCGGGCCGTTTCGATCGCCAAATTGGTATTGATCGCCCCGACCTGAAAGGCCGCGAGCAAATTTTTGAGGTGCACATGAAAACCATCAAAATCGCCGAAAACGTTCGCGCCGCTACCCTGGCCGAAATGACGCCCGGTTTTGTGGGCGCGGATATTGCCAATGTCTGCAACGAGTCGGCGCTGATTGCCGCCCGTCACGGAAAAACGGCCGTTGACCTCGACGATTTTAACTACGCTTTGGATAAGGTGATTGGTGGTTTGGAAAAGAAAAACAAAATCATCAGCCCCGAAGAAAAACAAATTATCGCTTACCACGAAGCCGGACACGCCATTTGTGGCTGGTTCCTGGAACACGCGCACCCGCTCGTGAAAGTAACCATCGTTCCGCGTGGTTTGGCGGCCTTGGGTTACGCCCAATACCTGCCCAAGGAGCAATACATTACCCGCAAGGAAAAACTCCTCGACGATATTTGTATGACCCTCGGTGGTCGCGCGGCCGAATCGGTAGTATTTAACAAAATCAGTACTGGCGCTCAAAGCGACCTTGACCATATCACGAAGTTGAGTTACGACATGATTCTCAACTACGGCCTCAACGAAAAAGTGGGTAACGTATCGTTTTATTCCATGATGAACGAAAGTTACACGCGTCCGTTCAGTGAGCAAACATCGTGGTTGGTGGACCAGGAAGTGAAAAACATGATTGAAATGGAGTACGACCGGGCCAAAAATTTGCTCCGCGAACACCGCCATCAATTGGATGCGCTCGCGGCGGCTTTGTTGGAAAAAGAAGTATTGCACCGCTCGGATTTGGAAGCCATCATTGGTCGCCGTCCGTTTGAAGATCCTACGCCCGGCGAAAGCGCCCCGGCAGTGGGTGAACCCGCATCGTAACAACGTAGGGGCGACCCTTGTGGTCGTCCGGTTGTAGTGGGCGACCACAAGGATCGCCCGTACGTGGTCGTCCGGTCGTAGGGCGCGACCCTTGTGGTCGCCCGTACGTGGTCGCCCGTACAATAATAAATCCATTTCAAATTTCCCGTTAGCGTTCGGTAGGGCGGGGGAGTTTGGAATGGATTTTTTTTGTGGGGTGTTTGTTGGAGAAAGTTTTTGGAAAAAGACCTTAGACACCCTAAAAGCATCCCAAACCACCTAAGGATCATTAAAAACGCCGTGTGCATTTTGAAGGCCGGGCAGTATGTTTTTAGGATATAAGAACCGATGTGGTAATACATTTCACCCCTTCAGGGTTGCTAAACCAAGGCTTGCGCGCTCACCCGGATTGCATCCGGGGCTATTCACATTCAACCACCTTTGCGGTTGGCGTAGCTTGTACGGGTTTTTACCGCCAAATTTAATTCGCGCAGACTGGAGCAGCCTTGAAAACGCGTACGGCACAACGAACAACCCAAACGAACAAGCTACAACGAGCAACAAAAAACGAACACGCTACAACGGGCAAAACCAATTCAACAAATTCAACCCTTCCCCACCAATTCAACCCTTAATCAGTCATGCTCATCTTCAATTTCCCCAAACAACTCTTCCAGCGCATCTTCGAGGGTAACGATACCGCCCAGTTCTCCTTCGGGGTTACGCACGCAGGCGATATTGGTGCGGGTACGGACAAAATGCGACAAAAGTTCGTTCACCGGCATTTCGGTGGGCACAAAAGTCATGGGTAAAATCATGGAGCGAAACTCTTTTTCCTCATCGAACATCTGTTGGACGTGGATATAACCCAAAATTTGATCCAAAGAGTCGTTTTCGGTGATGATAATGCGCGATAATTGACTTTCGGCAAACAAGTGGCGCAGTTCCAGCAGCGATTTATACACCGGAAAATACACAATATCGGCTTTGGGTGCCATGCACGCACCGGCCGATACCTCGCGCAGGTGCAGGGCATTTTCGATTAATTCGGTGGAAACCTCCTCCCGGTCTTCGTCGGGTTGTGAAAAATATTCCAATAAGACGGCCTCACTTTCGTTGGGCAAACGACCGTACAGGTGTTTGAACAACAAACGCCGGAATAGCACCAGAATAAAAAAAGTAAACACTACCGTCATGACAACGGCAAACCAACCCGTGCCAAATAAAAAAGTAAACGGTGGTAATAACCAAACGGCCGCACCGGTGGCAATGGCGGCTATCCCAAAAATAGTTAGCCACGATTGTAAACCGCCCGCCGGAACGGTAGAAGGTACTCGGTTTCTCGATGAGGATTCGTCCATATCTTGTAAAGGTAAATGTTTATAGTGCTTCTTCCTCTAAGTGATCCGTCAATTTTTGAACCAGTTTGAACCGGTTAAAAAAGTTCCGCGCAATTACCCGAATAACGGTATACACCGGAATTCCAACCACCATTCCTGCCACGCCGCCCACCTGAGCCGCAATCAGTGTAACAATAAAAATCTCCAGCGGATGGGCTTTTACACTTTTGGAAAAAATAATGGTGGACAAAAATAAATTGTCAATGGCCTGCGTCAGCATAAAGGCTCCACCTACTTTTAACAAAGAATAACCCAACGTGTTTAATTCGGCGTGTAACCCCGAAGATAAGGTAATAAAACACCCGAACACCAAACCAATAATTGGCCCTACGTACGGCACAATATTGAGCAAACCGCCCGCAACGCCAATCAATAATGCATTGGGGATGCCCAAAATGAGTAAAAGTACCGTAATCATCCCCGAAAAACACAACATCTGGATCAGTAGCCCCTTAAAGTAAGCGGTTAATGCATCGGTAGATTCGTCGGTGGCCTGTAGTACTTTATCTTCGTAACGCTCCGGCACCAACGAGTGGATAATGTCGGGAAACAACGTTTTTTCCTCCAAAAAAAAGAATAAAATAAAAGAAATGGAGGACACAGCCACCACAATGCCACCGGCCGTGGAAAAAATGGCCTGCACAATATCACTCACCAACGAAGGCTTAAACCACTGTAACAGGGTTTCCTGGGTTTTGGTGCCCAATGATTCTTTTTTACCAAGCAACCCCAGTTGGTGGGCTTGGGCATCCCAATGTGAAAATTGTCCTTCCATTTTTTGACCCAACGCCTGATAATCCAGGGTGGCCAAATTATTGGCTTGTTCGACCAATGTAGGCACAAAAATGAGCAAAAGACCCGCCAACAAGGCGTAAAAAGCAAAAATGGTTAACCCGGCGGCGACCGCGTTGTTGATGCGTAGTTTGCCAATTTTTACTTTCTGGGTAAAAAATTCCATCAACGGGCGGCCCAACATGGACAACACCCAGGCCACCAACAAATAAGTAACAATTTCGCTAAAATACCACACCAATACGGCCGTAATAACCGAACCGGCAATGATGAAAAAATTTCGGTTGATATAGTTCATGCTAAAGGGGAGGGGCGTTATCCGAAGACACCGCGATAAATATCGGCAATTTGAAGGTGAAGTATATTTAGAAGACAAAGATGCAGTTTTTTCCCGAAACTACCAAAACGCAAAAATCCCCAGGATACACGTGTGGTATCAAGGAGTATCTGAAATTTTAAACAAAAAAGGGAAGAATGCGCGGCCGTAAAAAGGGGCGTTTAGTCAATAAAAAATTGTTCGTGGTACGTTTTGTTGCCTTGCTGAATGCGCAAAACAACGTTGGTTTTGGCCATTTCTTTAAAATCAAATTCCTGGCGGTAATTACCATTAAACGCATTTAGTTCTTCGAGAAACAACTGCCGACCGTTCATATCATACATGTTAATTAACGTTGGAATGGCCTCCGTGGAAAAAGACAACACCAAATGACCGGGTTCGTTGCCGGGGACCAGTTCAATGTTTTGGAGTTCTAATTTGTCTTCATCGGCAAAAGGCGCATTTTCGTAACCATTTCCGGGGTTGAGCACCGGTACATCGCTGTCGGCGGCGCTGTGAATGGTAATGGTTTGGCGCAATTTGAGTTCTTCTTCCTCTTCTTCGTTGACATTCCACGCAAAAAATTTGCGTTCGCTGGCGTTACCCGATTCATCCACTTTGGTCATGGTCACCTGTTCGTAACTGTCTTCGCAGGTGTTGAGGGTGGCTTCGGCGAGCAGGTCTTTGCCGTCGCGCACGTAAGCAATTTCGATGCTCGTTTGTGGGGTATAACGGGCCAGTTCATTCCAGAGGTCGTTCCCGTTGTCAATCCGTTTGCCGTTAATTTCAAAAATAATATCGCCGCAACGTAAACCCGCCAGATTGGCCGGTGAACTACAGGTTACGTTGGAAATGGCAACGCCACGACGGTCGCCCGTCGTAGCGTTATTATTGTTACAAATGCCGAGGCATCCTTTTTTTGTTTGAACGTTAATGTCGTTGTTTTCCCAGTCAATTTGGCCCCAATCCCACGAATTACATTCACCGGCGGTCGCCTCAATGGTAGATTCTTTACCGTCGCGTTTGTATTTTACTTTAATTTTATCGCCGGGTTTAACGTCGTCCATTACGTCTTCAATGTCTTCAAAATCATTGATGGTTTCTCCGTTAAGTTCCAAAATAACGTCGCCTTTTTTGAGGCCCGCTTTTTCAGCGCCGGAGTTTTTGGTAATGGATACCCGCACGCCGGGTTCTTCTTCCACGTCGCCAAATTCGCTAACACCGAGGAAGCCGCGTTTGCGCATTTGGCCATTCCAGTTGTTTTTGTCCACCGAACTGCGGTTAGTGAGTTCGGCTTCGGTGGTCATTTCTTTGCCATTGCGGAGGTATTTGACTTTTACTTTATCCCCTTTTTTGGCGTTATTCATAAATTTGGTGATGTCGGACCAACGGTTGATTTTGCTGTCGTTCAACTGAAGCAATACGTCGTTGTCGCGGAGACCGGCTTTTTCAGCGGCCGAGCCGTTGGTGATTTCCACCACCACGCCATCCTGGTCTTCGTCTTCATCCTCATCTTCTTCCACGCCCAAAAAGGCGTCGTTGCCATTGTCGTACGAAATGGAATAGTTGCCGTTGCCCCATGATCCGGTATTGATGGATTTGTTGATGCGTTCAACGGAGCGGTTAACGCGGCCATTAACGTTGCGCACCAGTTCTTCTACTTCCACCTCCACGTCTTCGGCGCCGGTATTGCGCGGACCCTGGCTACCGCGAATGGTAACACTGCGCTCTTCATCACCCCCTTCGAGGCGAATTTCGAGGTCGGTATTGTCGGCTTTGTTGGCCTTCACGTACTCGTCAATGTTAAACGCACTGGCGGCTTTTCCTTTTTTAATAATGGATTCGGAAGTGTAGGTTCCGTCGGCTTCTTTTACTTTTTTGCTAATGTAGAGTTGTGGTTCATTGTTGTCTTGGGCAAACGCGAAAAGCGTTGAAAGTGTGAAAAAAGTGAATAATAATGTGCGTTTTGCTTTCATAACCGTATTGTGTTATGTGTGAATGTTTTATACTGAGCGGCACTTGGTTTTGTGCATTTTTTAAGAATGGGGACGTCCCAAGATTTTTGCACAAAAACAATCGTGTCGAAGTATATGTCGGGTCAAATGGACAGACCGTTGCCATCAAAGTTGCATGGCATTTTAAAAAAATCAAAGAAAAAACGACAAAATGGGCGCACCGAACTACTTATTGGCCCTTTTAGCGAAGAAGTCGGGTTCAAAATCGGCGGTTTCCCGCACGTTGCTCGGAATGGGAGTTGCCCGAACGGGGGCCAGTGCATCCACATCCCGGCGGCGGTACAGGAGGCCCATCCACGGAAATTCGGTGTTGCGGTGCGTGGTTGCGTGGCGCAAAAGGTATTCCACCTCGCCGGTGGTGGTGCCCCACTCGGCCGCAATGCGCTGCGCCGAAGGTTCCATAAACGTAACATACAGCAATTCGTGTTGCGTGTGCGCGTACACGCTGTCAAATTCCACCTCCGATTTTCGGGAGCGTTGGAACTGTTTTAAGGTGGTGTTTAATAATCGAACCGTGTCTTTAAATGCCTGAGCGGTGAGTTGGCCCGGCACGTCAAACGTGGGGCTGAACAAGGTTTGAACACTCGATTCGTGGCACCACATACAGTTGCCCGGTTTTCCGGCTTCTCCCAAATACGCCGGTGTTCCGGTCTCCCAGTGGCCGTTTTGATCGTAAATGCCAAACCGCAATTGACCGTTGGGCATAACATCAAACACTTCGTATTCGGTGGGGGTAAAATTTCCGTATTCCATCCGGCCGTATCCTTCGGCGGCAATAAAGGCCCAATCGCGCGGCGAAGCCCCGGTTTGAAACGTAATATCGCGGTTCCCCACCGCAATGGACGATCTGATTACCGGAAAATGGCGAGTGGATTGTTCGTTCATGCCGTGGATACTCCGAAACGACGCCAGCGTACGTGGTAGTCCGGTAATTTGGTAATAATGGAAGGGGCTGTGTACGGTAAGGACCACAAAGCGCCCCACATCAACGCTGCAAAAACGCTCGTATTCCGGGGTGCGTTTCAGGGAGTCCAGTATTTCGGCCAATGCCGTTTGGGCCGTGGCATTAAAACCGGCTTTTTCTAAGTGAATTTCCAAAATGGCTGGATCTTCGGTGGGGCGCAATACCTGCGGCAGCGAACCTTTGGGTAATTCCGCCCCGAGAAAAGAAAGCGCCCAGGCCAGTCCTTTTTCAATGTTTTTTCCCGTTTCCGCCGGATATGCTTTACACCAGCGGAGTTGGATCACCAGGCGCTCGTCGGGAATGGGCGCAGGGGCCGTTTGGTAACCCAGCAATACGATGAGAAGGGGAATAAACAGGCTAAAATAAAATTTGGGTGTTGGTTGCATGGTAAGACTGGTCAAAAGTTCCAGAGGAGTTGGGCAGCCTGAACCGCTGCTGCGCGGGCTGCCGTAGTATCAAAATCAAGCCCAGGCTCGTCGGAGGTGGATACTGGCGTGGGCGCATCGGCGTGGGCTTGTGGGCCGCGTTTGGCTTTTTCACCAATGCGCCGCCGCTCCGAGGGTTCGTACACCGAAAAAGTACGGCGCAAAATGGGCAACATCAGGTTAAAGTCTTCCTCGGGCAGGGTCGCGGTCCATTGGTACAACAAGTTCCATAACACATTGTCGTACAATAAAATACTGCCCGAGCCGCGCAAAAAGCCCTCTAACCAGGCGGCAGCGTGCGCCGAACTGTTGCCCCGGCTCAGCGCCTGGCTGAACAGTTGCGCCGTTCGGTCAGGCGTTAAGCGTTGGGCATCCAGCAGCAGGCGGGTGGCGTAACCCAGCACTACCGGATGGCTATTGGCTTGCAGGTGTTGTAATGCGGTGTACCAGGCACTTACCCAATGGGGGCGTTCGCTGTTTTGTAACGCGTCCTGAATTTTGGACATGAGTTCAAAATATTGTCGGGCGGTATCGTCATCAATGCCGTAACCCGCCGTGGGCAATCCCACGCAAATGCGCCCTACAATGCCATCGAGCAGTTGTTCAATGGCTACCTGATCGGTATTGCGTACATTCCCGTAACGCATGGCCCGGGCGAAAGGCGGCACGGCCGTCATAAGTTCAAAAATATCCGATGACCGCGCGGCTACTTCGTTTAACCGAAGTAAAATATGGCCAATGACGTTGTACAACGCGCCGGGCAGGGCGTGTTCTAATAATTCGGTCAGGTCGCCAATTTGTTGGGCGGCGTTGGCGCGTTGGGTGAGCCAATTGTTGGCCGCGTCTTCGATGGTATTGCCCCAGGTGCCGCGTGTAATAATGTCCAGTTCCAGTTCGGGCCGCCATTGCAACAGCCAGGCTTCCCGGAAAGTGCCTTTGGCCCTGTCGGGTGCCGATACCTGTCCCCACCGGATTTGCATGGCCGAAAGGCGGTGCAACAGTATACTTTTTTCCAATTCGCGCTCTTCCCGCAGGTCGAGTTCCATTTCTTTTTCCTCTTCCGATAATTTGAGGCGCAAATGTTTGATTTGTCGTTCAAAATCGGCTTGAATGGGCAATTTGGGCAATTTGTCGGGAACGACGCCCATTTTGTTGCCAATTACCAATTCCCGCCGGATCCAGTCCAATTGAATCTGATCGCCCATGCACATCACGGTGGCGGTGGCTTCGTTGTATTCGTCTAAACGCGGGGCCGACAATTGGCGCATGGCGGCCAGGGTTTCCGACAAGCGCAGGGCTTCGATAACGTGGGCCGTTGAAATGTCAATTTTTTTGGCTCGAAACTTTTGCGCCACCTCCGATAACCAGGTGACGCCGGTGTTGTGGGGGTGTTTCCAACAGTGTTCGGACCAGCCGGGTGTTTGTACCCCGGCCCCGTATCCGCTCTGGATGCCGAGCCGTTCGTTGGTCCATGGAACCCAGGTCGCGCTGATTTGAATATTGGATTTGGGCAAACCTTTGAGCAAGGTTTTATCACTTTTTTCGCTTTTATCCACGTCTAGAAGGGCTGGCGCGTGCCAGGCACCACAAACCACCACGATTTCGGCGAACATTTTTTGGCGTGTTGCCCGGATGATGTTGCGCATCCAGGCTTCGCGCCATTGGTTTTCATTGTCCAGCGAAGACACCAGTCCGGCGGTACGCAGGGTTTTCATGGCGAGCATGACGGCTTCGAACCACGATGCACTGTCCATGTCGGAGCGGTGTTGTTCAAAGCGGTGTTCCCACCATTCCTGGCTATTCTGAAAGCCTTCGATTTCGGCCAGTGCCCCCAGCGGGTCGCCGCCGCCCTGTTGGTTGAACATTCCGTCGGCGGTCATTTGTAGGGTCATTTGCAGGGGCAAATCGAGCATAAACACCGGAATTTGGTGGGTGTTGGCGTAGGTAATGGCCTGCCATTCGGGCGAATATTCGGCAAAAGGATAAAAAGTTGCCTGCTCGGGTTGGGCCGCGTTGTAACCCAAAATGGCCACTGGCGGTTCCATTTCATCGGGTTTTACCCAATGCAAAATGGCGTCAAACTCGGGCGGACCTTCCACCAATACCACATCCGGGCGAATCTCGTGGAGCCGCTGTGTCAGGTGCCGGGCCGAACCCACCCCGTGATGCCGTATGCCTAAAATATGAATCAATGCCAAATCTTGTTTGCGAAACGCCGCAATGTTAGGGTGAATTTCTGAAATGGGGGTTGCTTTTCAACAAAAAAGCCCCCGCACCACGTGGGTGCAGAGGCGAGCATGTTCACATTATAATCAGGTTAATGTGGTCGGTTGGAAGAAGAACTACCTGATAATCAGTTTTTGGGTTCCTGTCAGTTGGCCATTGACCCACAATTGGGCCAGATAATAGCCAGCGTTGCGTCCAGAAATAATCCACTCAACTGCGTTTGGACCGGTAGAAAGTTCTTTGTCCATAACAACAGTGGTGTGTCTTCCAATAATATCCGTCACTATTATTTGCACTTGTCCGGGTGTTTTCAGGTCAAACTGGAATATAGTTTGATCAACGGCCGGATTGGGTGATGCTACAAAAGAGGCGTCTAAAACCAGGGGTTCAAACACCGATACCGGGGGAATGGAATCAATAAAGATAGCCAGGTCGCGCACGGCAATACCCAAACCAATGTTTCCTTTTATTGAAAATGCGCCGCTGGTGGTGCTGAATGTGTACAAAGCATCTTGAACGCTGCCTGCCACGTTGGCCACGCCAAACGCAATATTGGTGTTGGTTTCGTGGTCATAATAAATATCCAAATCGGTGGATAAATCGGCCAAATTGCCCACAATACCCAGGCTGCCGATGGTGTTGAGCACCCCGTCGTTCGGTGGTGTTTGCAAACAAAGCACATTGAGCGAATCATCAGTAACGAATAACTGCGTTGTAGTAGCGCCTAAAAAACTATTGGTATAAGCGGCGCCACCTACGCTGGCGTTAACACCAGCGTTTACGTCCGTTGCTGCAAAAGTGAGGTTCATATCCGTTGCCGCAACACTACCAGTGTTAGGGTTGAGGCGAACGTTCACGTTGTTGGCGGCTACCACACGGATGCGGTCAACGGTGGGGTTAAAATCAAAACCCACCTGCGCGCCAGTGCCCAAGTTGAGCATAAATGGTGTTGCATTCACGGGTGTGCACAGGCCGTTTGTTACGTTGATATTGTACAAAGAGTACTCCATCGTTGTGGCGTTATAACCCAGACCCATCAAATCGCCGGTTGCCGGACGGAAGTCCATGCCCACGATCACCTGGCCCATGGCCAAACCACTTAAGGTGACTTGCGAACGGACAACAGCGGGTGTTTCGGTGTCGAAACTAATCATTGTACCAACGGTAGTCAGTGCGTAAGCCAATTGGCCTTCAACGGCTGCAATGGAAGGCGCCGGAACGAATACCGCAATGTCCTGGATCAGGGTGCCCGCCGCGCCCACAAGGCCAACCGGGATGCATATGCCATTGGTGAGGTTAACGCTGCACAATGAAGAGCCACCGCCGCCCGTTGCCAAATTAGCCACAAAAAGCCCTACGTTCTTTTTGGTAATGGTATCAAATGTAATGTCAAAATCCGTAACGGGATTTAGCGGATCAATCAATAAACCACTTACTCCAATGGTGTTCAAAATGCCGTTGTTCGGCGGAATTTGAGTGCAAAACAGGTTAAGCCCTTCGTCAAAATTGATCAACGTGGTGGCCGTTGTACCAATATAACTGTTGGTGTACGCGCAGGCACCAACCGCCGGATCAGCGGCGCTGTTGATGTCCGTCGCGGCAAATGCCAGGCTACCGTCCGTGGCTACCACGGCACCCGTCACCGGATGCAGGCGGAAATTGGCGTTGTTGCCACCCACCACGCGGATACGGTCCACCACCGGATTAAAGTCCATCGCGATGGTGCCCATGCCCGAAGTAAGCATCACCGGCGCAGTGCCAATGGCGGTTGCAATTGCGGTAGTGGTGCTTACGGTATATAGTTGGGCCATGCCGCTGGTGTTGTTGTACGCCAGCGCGTATAATTGACCGGTTACCGGACGAAAATCCAGGCAAGCCACACTTAAATTACTGGAAATGCCGGTAATGGCCCCCACCGAAGTGACAGTTTCAGGAGCAGCGGCATCAAATTTTACTAATGTGTTGGAGGACAAGCCAAAAACGGTCTGAGCAGAAAGCGCCGATGGGCCAAATAAAAAGCCTCCAAGCATAAAAAGCAGGAGCAGTGCCCTTGTTTTGGGGCGTAAAAAGTTTGAGTTGATCATAATAAAGCAGTGTTTGAAAATGAATTTTCGAATACTTACGAAGCCAATTCAAACCTGGATTTAGGAGGACCAAATTTTTTTACTTTTTTATTAATATCCCGTTGTCTCCATTATCGGCGTTCCAAAAATACAGCCCATTGGGCAAATGGTTCAGATAAACCGTTTGTGTCCCTGGCAATACCTCAAAATGCCCAATAAGATCTTTTTTTATAAGTCAAGGCGGTCTCTTGATCTAAATCTTGATAATATTGGGCTATTTCTGCTCTTTTTTTACGTGTAACTGAGATTTCCAGATACCACGTGCCTAGCGCGTAAAATAGTATGAGCAAAAGCCCTCCCGGGTATGAGAGAAGTGAGATAGTACTAAGTATTGTCATACCCCAAATTCCCCAAATAATAATATAGGCTTTTCCTTCTTTATCTGGCCGTGAAGGATGCACTATGTATCTCATATTGTAGTAAAAGTGCTGGACCCAGTTTGGTTTTTGCATGGTAATGGAGATTATTATAATTCCAATAAACAAAGGTAGTGGTTTTTTACATATTGCCGTTAACCCCCGGCTTCTACTTCACCGAAGTAAAAGTCGGGGTATTTATAACAAAATTACTGTTTGTAGAGAGCAAATTTTACGCATTCCATTTTTCTCTACTCATCGTACGTGCTATGAGACACAATTACCTGTTATTATAGATTCTATGTAGGTGTTTTTAGCCGTCTTTAGACATCGTATTTCTTTGAGTAAATCATCTCTTTGTTGTTGATAAATCTCCTTGTTAAACAGGTACAAGAAAAAATAGAGCACATTGCAGTTTTGGCCATTTCCTTTTTCAATTAGATCAAGGCATTCCTCTGGTGTGAATGCCTCACCAAAAATAATGTGTGAAAAATATCTTTTCCAAAAAATTATTTCCATGTTTTCTGGAAATTTTTGTGCTCCTAAATCTAAGATTTTTCCGTACCTATTAGCACCCATTTCGCTCCAACTATCGGGGATGTTATTGGGAATTACAAATTCAAATAGTTCAAAGGCAAAAGACCAGTAAAGAAATGCCAAATTGATAAAAGTATCAGATGATGCCTCTTGGTTGGCTATTTCTGCCTCATAGAACTGAACTGCTGCCACGTAGTTGCCATTTATTTCTTCGGTTAAAGATTTCGTCATGTTGTTATTGTGGATTTAGATTTACGCCTGCGTTAAATATTTTCCCGTTATTAACTTGAACCCATACCTGCTTACCATTTCTAAATGTTTTTGCATAGTCTTGGAGTGCCAGTGAGCCTCTACTCCCAGTTAGGGTTTTTTACCCAACCAATTACATGGATAACTTTTCCACTACCAATTTCAATAGGTCCCTCAAAAAATTTAAAGACAGTACCGACCATAATATCACCAAGAAGTTCATTAGATACAAAACTTATTTCCACGATACTTTTGTCGCCAGGTTTTAAATCTGCTCGATCAAGTAAGTCTATTGAACCAGAAGTTTGTTTTTGATCAATAAAGTTGAATCCCGGCCGGTAGCCGGTCTGAATAGGCAGTGTCCTACCATTCTCTTTGGCCACTTCAATTTCTGCTGTTATTTTAAATAGTTTTTTCATTTTTTGTGGTCGTTTTTGGTTTATCCAAAGAGAATTGGATAATGATGCACTATGTACTTCATATTGTGGTAAAAGTGTTGGACTGGGTTTATTTTCATTTCTATTTAAATTCGTTTGGCTTGCGTTATTCGATAGCACGGTACGGCTGAGAATATTTTCTATGTTTACCTTTGATAAATACATCAATACTACCTGAATCCTTTGCAATTGTATCTCCAATTTCAGCCTGTTTCAAGAATGGCATTAGGTAAATCTCACTACCATGTAATCTATAGGGTGTGCCGTCCAATTTTGTTCCATCCAAAATATAAGTCCTTCCGCTGAAATACTTTTCTTTTAAGATGAAGTTGAAATGTATGCCTTTTAATTCTTCAACAGTATATTCACTTGCTGACATAAATTTCATCAAGACTAATACCAAAAGGGTGAAAAAAAATTTTAAAATAATTGTTCATGTCTAAAATTCAATTGCTTTTGAGAGACTTTGTCCCGTATATCAGCCGCACTGCACTTGTTTGATACCAATAATTCGTAAGGTAAGCCGATTACAGTTGGTGTTGTCGAATCTTTAGCCTATATGTAACAAACCTCTCGACCATTTGCCGCACAATACACTTATAATCGTTGTTGAAACGTAAAGCAAAATTACTAAAAAAACACTTTCTTTTTTTGGAAAAGTGACAAAATTAACATTTTTTATTTTGTGTATTTTATTAATTATGCGCGTATTTGCAGTTTGCCTTCTTAATCATCTGGTGTTTGGCTTTTGGGGCCACATAAAATCCCTGCTGCCAGGCAATTAGCCAGCAGCAGGGATGATTATTGTTTAGAGTAAATATTATTATATTTTTATTAAATGCAGTGTAAAACTTGCAAAGTTTGTTCTGGGCAAAATAGGTTGCCTATGCAAAATTTGCCCACTATCGTGATTTTTAATTGTTGTTTTTTATATGTTTTTTATAAACTCTACGAAGTTTTTATTTCTAAAAATAGATTCTTCTTTAGACATTCCAATAAATGGCATTTCATAAATTTCGCTTGTGTCTTTTTCTATTGCAAAAGCGGTATCTCCACCATCAGATCCAAAGATAAAAAATTCTGGCGCAAATTCATCTACCATGTAATCTTTATTGAGTTGTACCATATCTGTCAGTGCCCATAATAGTATATAGTTTTCCTCTGTACTAATATTTGCGCCGTTAGATTCTTTAAAAAAATCAATAAATCCTTTTGGTAGTGTAAAGTTAATTTGCTTTAAAAACACCTCTACCTCTTGTGGTGATGGCGCTTCGTTTTTGTCTATGTTTATCATTGTTTTATTTATTTTATTTCTCTCATTGTTGCATTCCAGTAGTTAGTATATTGAGAATGTTGTGACTGAGTTAAGAATATTTTATTTGACATATCTGTTGGACTTCCACCAAACTTAACAGGGTGAATTTCATGGATTTGAAGATTCCCTTGTTTAAGTTGTGGATTGGCTCGACGTATTGCAGCATTAGTTCTGTTAGCTAAAGCCCTCGCATCAGCATACTCTCTACCTGTTAATAATCTGAATGGTCCGGATGGCCTTATGCCTCCTATGGGGTAGTTTCTCCAGTCAATAATAGAGAAGGAACCCGGCGCAAATTTTTTACTTACTCTAGCCATTGTTCCTCGAACAATCCAAGCACCCATTGTCACACCCGCAGCTTTTATCGCTCCTCCTCCACTCAAAAAATCAAAAAAAGGATCAACATGCGTTAGCGACCCGGTGGCCATATGTGTCTTGTGATATTCCATATAAGCCTCTGCCATATACCTATCCTCAATCTCGGTGAACAACTTCAGGACAAAAAAATCCTCAGTCGAAGCCGCCATGGTGCTGGGTTCATCATCTTTTTTCTTGGCCGTAATTACAACCTCGTCCGTTGATGCCTGTTCATCTGTTCCTGGAATATAATCACCCCTAACAATTGGACAAGTTTCACATTCCTCATCATTATCATTAACATCAAGTATCCCCATACCGTCAGGGTCAATAGTTGAGACCGGGCTATTTAATCCGTAGCAATAAGGTGTCCACGGTGAATACATATCCGCCAACGGATCCACGCCCCACCAGCGCCCCACCCAAGGGTCGTACATACGAGCACCGTAATCATTCCAGTTCAGGCCAAAATCTTCGTTCCATTCTTTTCCGTTGTACTGGTATTTATTAGGTGTACTGGCACTGGTTAAACCTTCAATATTCGCCCCAAAAGGATAATAATGGTTCTGTTGTAATATTTCGCTTGAAGTAACGGTACCACTATTGTCCAGATCGGCAAAGGTAACGCGGGTATTGCCCAAGTGATCGCGCAGGTTGTATTCGTACCGCCACGTATTTCCACTCTGCGGAGTACAACGCCCTTCGGCGTGGTAAATGGCTTCGATGGAAAACGAAGTTGCGGTTCCTTTGTATTCGATACCACCGATATAATGAGTGACATTGTTGCCACTGGCATTGGTGGTTTTGCTGAGTTTGGTGCCGGAAGCATCGTATAACCAGTTAATTGTGTTACCGTTGTCAAAGGTAACAGTTTTTACCATATTGTGGTAGTAGTAGGCGGTCGTTATTTTCTTATGGTTATCGCGGGTCATGTTACCGTTGTTGTCGTACGTGTACAACTGAACGGCAGTAGTCGTTTTAAAACCACGGGTGTAACTACCCGACTCACTAATACTGTTAACGCGGTTTTTATTGGTACTCACGTAGGTAAACGTGAGGTTGTCAATTACCCCGAAGGTGTTGGTTGCTGTCAGCCCCCGGCGGTTCGTGGTGAGGATATTGCCCCGTGCATCGTAACTATTTACTTCATTGTACCGATTTAAATTGATGTACGCCGAAGTTCCGGTATTAAACTCTGCATTGTTGGCAGTAGTCAGCCGATTGAGGTAGTCGTACTGAAATCCGTAATATTGTGGATTATTACAAGCCACCTGGCTCCACATATGGCTGATATTGCCATTCTTCTGACTAGTTGCTCCCAATGAGGTGTTGGCTGTTTCGTAAAACAGCCCCATAGAAAACAGGTCAGAAGATGTAGGAACCGTAGCGGATGCCGTCATTGATACCGAAGCGGCGGCGGCAGAAACGGGGGTTATTTGCTGCTCCAGAACTGATTGAATCTGCGTAAACACCTCTTCGAACTGCACTCCGTTGATGCCTTGCGTATTCATCGCTTCCTTCGTTGTTTTTTCCATTTCGAGGAAAAAAGCACTGAGATCGCTGTTGGTTTCCACCGTAAATCCTGCTAAGTTGGGTGCAATAGCGGTCTCCAACCCGGTCAACGTCGGAATCAGGTTGGTTTTTTCCCATTTTACGGAGTCCGTTCCAATGGATTTAAGCCCGTAATAATCTTTTTGAATCAGATTTTTGCTAATACCATCAACGGTTACGGTTGAACTTACCTCCGTTGAGAACCATTTTTTCTCAGGAGGAGTGCTTGGGTTGGTAAACCCGGGGCTAAATACAGCACTTATTTGGAAATTATTTGCTGATGCCGGGGGCGCAATAACCATCGCGGACGATGTCCCGGTTAAGCACATCCCGTTAATACCGCTGATCCAGCCTTGTTGATTATAAGTATAATCTACGTTTTGTAAAAAACCTCCGGCAGCGGTACCGTGCAGGTTTTTCTGAGTCATAAAATTTCGGTCGTTGTATTTTTGGTTGGATACCAACACCTCCGCTCCGGTATTAATTTTGTGGTAATAATTAATCTGTCTTCCGCGCTGATCAACGGTGTACCGATCTTTAATTGTCAACGTACTGGCAGCGTCTTTTTTATGACTGCGGGTGCTTTCAAGTAAGTTGTCGGCCCAATCATAAGCGTTGAAGGTCAATGTTTCACTACCCGCATTAAGGTTGATGTGGTTATTGCCGGTAATAGTTGCCGGTCGTCCGTGATTGTCATAGGTGTAGTTGGTTTCTAACCATTTGGGTGTTGTTGCACCGTCAAGAATTTTCACCTTAGTTTGTTTTATACGTCCTTTGAAAATCGCGGTGGCATCATCGTATGTTGTTTCTGTTAGTAATTCAGAATAAGCCACACTGCCGTTATTGGCAGTAGGGGTTGCTCCGTTCCAAAATCCTGTACTGGTGGGCTGACCGTAGGCATTGTACTTGGTCATGATCCACCGGGGAGTGGCCGACATCACATTATCCTGATAAAAAGTCATCAGGTCACGGTCATCGTACCGCATGGTTTCCAATCCTTTACCGGGTGCTTTTTTGGTGAGTATGTTATCCGAGGGATCATAGGTGTACGCGAACACAGAGTTGGTTTCCGAAATGGTTGCACCCGGTGGTACAACGGTGGTAACCCGACTTTTGTCATCATAAACATTATAGGTATCCGCCGCGCTAGTTCCCGTCTGGTTGGCGCGCCGGGTTAACACTACACGTCCTTGTTTATCGGTAAAAACAATTGTTTTGTTGTTGTTCGGATCGGTAACGGTTTTTTTGTACAGTTGTCCGGCGGCGTATTGGGTGTTGTTAGACAGGTTGCTAATTACATTGTCAAAAGCGCTTCCGGACCCGGTCGTGTTGGTACCGTAACTGGTGGTTGTGGCAAACCACCCCGGTGGTGTAACGGAAACCGGGCGGTTAAGGGGCGATGCCTCGTACCCATATTGCGTAAAAGGAATTACCGCAAGGTTGGGGTTAGACACAAAATTACCGGACTGTGAATTAGCCGTGTATGGTGTGTATTGTCGCGCTACCCGCCCCTGGTTGTCGTAGGTAGTTACTTCAAAAAGGTCAAATTGGGAGCCTAAAGGAGACGCTTTTTTAGACAATGATTGAACCTGACGACCTAATCCGTCCATGTATTGCGTGTTTTCAACAGTACTCAGGTTACTGCCAGTTACTGCGCCAAAAGTGGTGATGGATCGAACGTAGTTGCGCGGTGTTGTGGCATCCATGTATTTATACTGATACTCGGTGGTCACTTTTGCCGTGGACTTGTCATTTGCGGTCGTAGGCCGTGCCGATGTCAACTTAAGTCGCATCAACGCATCGTAGTCATACCAGGTTTTTTGATCGTCAATATCCGTCATTGTCGCCATTAACGGCGTGCCGGCGTGGTATTCGTAGGTTTTTGAGTAGTTTTTAAACGTAGATTTAGTCAATCGGCCCAATGACCACTCCAATAGTTCAGAATCAGCCCAACCCGCAGTTTTTCGGCTTTTAGGCAAACCATTGGTATAGTATGTTTCTACCTCAATTTGATTAACCCATGATCCTGTACCTGTTGGTGCGCCATTGGAACCAAATCCTATTTCGTAGTTTTGAATAAAACGTGGGTAAGGCAGGGTACCTGAGGTACTCCATGAATAAGTAGATGGGTAAGCAGCAGAAGAGTATGTTACTAATTGATAATCGGTTCTTGTTCCGCTTACCTGCACGTCGTTAACGTATTGATTTACTTCATAGGGTAAGCCAACAAGGTTCTGTTGTAAAAGGCGGGTCTCTACAACACTGTTCAGGTCATAGGCAAATTTTTGTTCTGTTTTGTAAGTTTTTCCGTCACTGTTGGTGGTGATGATGTAGCGTGGTTGGGTTACCCGTGTACCAATTTGACCTGGTGGTGGTGTATCATTATAGTCTAACGTAGTTGTTGTAACTACGCCATCCATATAACTAGTAACTTTACCTACCCTTTTGAACGTTGTTCTAAGGGGAATGAAGTCAGTGTTATATATGTAATCGTAAGGTTGAGTGCCTCCGCCGTCTATGTTTACCTCAAATCTTTGCCATTTATAAGATAACTTTGGGTAGTTTTGTACGTGAATAGCGTTGTCATAGATAGTGTTAGAGTGTGATATGACTTGACCAGTGGCGGTGAAAACACTGTCTGCAAAAGGGGTGCCGTTTTTAATTGTTGGTAAATCTGGAGCCCCTAGAACAGAAAGATCTTTAACTGTTCCAGTTTCTGTGTTATATCTAAAGATTTTTTTTCCATTTTCGGTTGAAGCATTGCCACTAATTTCTGTAACCTTCTGATAACCGATGTGATAGCCTTGATAATTAGTTAGTGAGTTGTGCGTATTTGAGGCAATTCTTACTGACGTAAAGGCACATGAGTCAAATGCGGGGTTATTTGGGGTGCTAATTCCGTACTTTTTATAAAATCCATAGCCATAGTTAGGTACCCTGTATAAGCGACCACTACTCACATTTGTATTCGAATTTTCATCATAGTTGTATGTGCGAATAATGTTGTTTGCTGAATTGACAGCATCATGGGTAGTGATTTTTTTTACTCGTAAGCCTCCAACAGTTTTATTTGAGAAGGTTGTTGGTAATGTTACCCTAAAAGTACTTAAACCATTAGTAGAGGTAATTTTAAATTTATATACAGTGCCCGGCGAAAAATTGGCAATCTCCCAAAGTTTCATTATTATAATAGCAGAATCAACCTCCCCATTCGAAGAAGAACAGGTAATATTGAAAGATGTTGATTTAAATGCTGTTGTTGAATTGTTTTCAAATACTTGCAAATTGTAGGTCGCCTGAAATGTTGAAATATTAGTTACGCATGAAGGAGTGGCGGTAGATAGAAATTCGCTTAATTTTAAATATGCCTTCCCATTTGATATCATGTCTTCGGTTAAAGTAATACTTTGTTCGGAGGAGTTCGTATTACAACATGTAGAAGTTGCACAAGTTGATAAGGAAATCACGTTGAACGACTGGTTGTTATTCCATTCCGTTTTGGCTACGTTAGGTTCGAATTCATAACTCGTGTATCCTCCAGTTGGATATGTAATTTTTTTTAGGCTACCAGATTTGATATAGTTAGCATTTGTTTCCCGATTTGATGAGCCATATGTGTAAGCAACTCCACCAGCATTAACAGTCGTTGGGGGTACATTTGGTTTAAATGCGACCTGATTCCCAATTTGGCCGTTATAAAATCCCCAGTGGTCAACTTCTTTAGTTAAGAAAAATGGTACGAATTGAGTGTTTACTGTTTGTCCGTGTTCTGTATAAGATACCGATTCCCCATCATACTCAAATACTGTGGGGGGGAGAATAATTTGGTTACCAGTATTACATGATTGCTCTTGAATTTTGTCTAATTTTAAGTGAAAACGACTTTCTAAAGCATCCGGGTCATAAGTAATCCATGTATCTACTTCTGGCCTGTTATCATAAAAATAGGTATATGAAAATTGCCATTCTTTACAAAAAGTAGTACCATCCCCTAGTAATACCTTTATTTTATCTAATGCTTTGGCTTGCTTTTGAGTTGAGGTGGTTCCGTATCCCAAGTCTCTGCGAGGAGTGCTGCTGGCGATAAAATCAATTTGCACTAGCCCCGTACTTGTTTTAATGGACTTCAACCGTTTACTGTAAACATACTTGTAAAGGTATTCTTCATTGTTTATTACCCCACATCTTATTCCGGGTACTGATGGGGAACTAAAGTTATCGCCACCATCGCATTCTTTCTTGTTAAAATAGTAGTAACATGGGTAAGCTAACTGGTATGATGAGTTTTCGTTTTCGTACTCAAAATTAATGAAAAATTTCTCGTCATATGTTTGAATAGTGTTTAAATACCAAGATGTAAAAAAAGCATCGCTATTCGGAGTTAATTCAAACGGTATGGCTCTCTCCCTTGCATCTACATTGTTAAGAGTGGTTTTGCCAAAGAAATATTTATTGCCGTCAGGAGTTACAAATACAAACCCTAAGATTTCAGGAATAGCAGTACTTGAAAGATCAATAAAGCCTTTAACGTCGGTTTTTTCGATAAAAACAACTTCTGGTGTGTTATCTCTATTTCCGATAAAAAACTTTCCTGCATAGCCATTAAAATTATATGAAAAAATATCGGGTTCAGTATCGGGTGCAGTTCCTCCGTTAATGGTTATGTCTGTTTCAGGGTCTCCGGTAAGAGAATTAATTACGTTAATATAACCATTAGGTAGTTCGTCTCGTAAACCGGCGATTGTTCGCGTTACTATTCCTCCCGCATTGAGGCTCCAGTTTGTACCAACCCAACTCGCTGGCTCATTTGGTTTGACACCTGATGCATGATAAGATAAAGAAATGGGTAATGAAATGCCGCCCTCTTTTATTGTGTAAAAAGGTATTCCGATTTGAGGAACCCCAGTAAAGTAACTGACCGGGATGTCGGTGTACTTACCAAGAGATGCCGCATTAGGGGCAGGCATGTCGCCTGCGTTGAAGTGGTTATTGGCAAATTGTGCACTTGCGCTAAATCCAAGCAATAAAAGTGCCGCAATTACCCATACAGGTAATTGTTTTATATACTGTTGTATCATTGTAGTAAAAGGTTGAGTTTAGTGAAGGATAGTGATTTTTTGTGTATTGATGGTTTCTCCGGCTTGGGAAAACACCAGATAATAAAGCCCGTCAAGCCAGCCTGTGCAGTTAAATGACAAGTTTTGGTGGATATTGGGCGAAAAGAACACTCTTTGACCCGCCGAATTAAATACGTCTAATCTAATTTCGTCGGTTGTTTCCCCGGTTACCTGAATAAAAATACGTTCTTTAGCCGGGTTTGGGAAAGCCGAAATTTGTAACTGGCCTGTTATATCGGCATTGCTGCGCTCTTTGTTAAACTCAATCCCGCACTTTACCGGGGTTTCCAGCAGTTTGGAACGGGCACCGCCATTACTCAAAAGCGCGTACATACGTTGTTTTTGCCCTTTGGTAAACATCACCCGTAACGAATCATCGGTGCAATCCATAAAGTTCATCCACATTTCTCCCCGGTAGCCAGCGCAAAGGCTAATGTGTCCCGTCGGTGAGGGTGCTCCAAAATTTGGCGCGTTATGTATCGGTGTGTCGTACACTTTATCATCGGTACATTCTGCTGGTCCCCATAAACTATAGAGACCCAAGTAATTTCCAATCAGGTGAGTCAGGAATTTGCCTTCATTAAAACCATCCTTTTGGGATTCTGAACGACCTAAAAGCCGATAGTCAATCACAATACCATCTTGTTCCGCCGGGCCGCCGGGCATTTGAGCATATCCGCCAATACCGTCTTTTAATTTTGCCACCCAAATATTCAGGTATTTTTGTGTATTCCAGCCCTGAACTCCACCTTTTTCCCGGTTTTTAATGGCATCTTCTGTGTCCCAGTCGGCGGTAGCAGTATTGTAATAGATAATTCCCGTGGTGGGTTTTCCGTGTTCATCCGTTTCTGGCAAACAGAATCCAATGTGCGGGAATGCCTGTGTTTTGTAGTACTCTTTTTCATCCGGTGGCGCACTTATTGCGGCTTCCGGTAATGGGTTAAAATCTCGATTTAATGCCTCCAATTGCGAAAAAACGCGCTCCAATGGCATTAACTCAGTTTCATTAGTGTAGAGTAAATGAAAAACAATGGGAATGGTGACTCCTTGTTGGTCAATTTTTTCATCGAAAGGCGTATTGTTAATATGCAATTCAATGTTGTTTTGGGCACCTTTGGTATCTGGTCGCGCTGTAATTATCCGATCCATATACTCATTAGTTGCATTTAGCCTTAAAGGACTTTGCGAAAAGGCATAGGAAATACTGGCCGCAAAAAGCAGCACAAAGGAAAGAAATTTAAACATAAAAGGTCATTTGGCCGATTGTGCTATCGGCGGTTGTTTGGTTAATGAATTAATACAGGTGTATATGTAGTCAGAAGGTAAAAGAACTCCAAAATTATTGGCCACTAATTGAGGTGTAATTTTAACATTGAAAACAGGATACGGGAGTAATTTAATGGTTGAATGTTTTGTAAATTATAATGACAAAATTACGAGGGCTTACGGTTATTATAAACATATTTGTTGCATTTTATTCGTGCAGAATAACTACATTTGTGCAAAATATTGCACTTTGATATGGATAAGCAAAAATTTAACTCTAAAGTATTAGGTAATAGCATCCAAACCGCTCGAGGCCATGCTAAACTCAAAAGAGAGGAGTTAGCCGGGATGGTAGATATTAGTCTCCGCACAATGGCCAGCATCGAAAGTGGGGACAGCGATATAAGCGTAAAAAAATTATATGAAATATCAGAGGTGTTAACTACACCTGTGGCTAAACTATTGGGATTAGAAGATTTGGCCATTTCAAATAGTTTTAACAATATTCAAGAGGGCGCAAATGTGCAGGGGATTAATAACCGCCATAAAATTGAGGTGGACAGAGCCTGGCAAGAGGAAGTGAACAAACGTTTTGCGTTTTTAGAGTCCTTAATTGTTAGTTTAAGAGAGGAAAATACAGCCTTGCGTCAACGTTTAGGAGAAAACTAACCACCTTTCCCCCTCCGCCGTTTTTTTTACATATTGCCATTAACCCCGGCTTCATGACCGTATCAACCCATGACTTCAGTCGTGGGTAATCGGCGATATTCTATTGGGCTAAACCGATTTATCGGTTTTTATTGCCAAATCGTACTTGTAAACGGTTAAAACCGTTTGACAAACGAATAGAAGATGCCCCTGACCACGACTGAAGTCGTGGGCTAATACGCCAGTTTGACCGGATTTGATGCTCTTAGGTTTCGGAAGACGCAGCAGGGGGACATGTTTACAAATTTTCGCTCGCCCGGCGCCACGCCTTGTACACGCCTTTGCCAAATTTGGTGCCGTTAAACACCATAGTTGGGGCTTTTAACGCCTGTTCTTCGGCGGGAAGACGGTTAAATTCGGCGCAAGCCACCGAACAGCAGCCCTCGTATTGGGCTTTGCAACTGGGGCATTGGATAAATAAAATGTGGCAACTGGAATTGAGGCAATTCGTATGATCGTCGCAAGGGGTACCGCACAGGTGGCACTTGGCAATCACTTCTTCGCTGATGCGTTCGCCCAAACGTTCGTCAAATACAAAGTTTTTGCCCACAAAACGATTTTCCAAACCTTGCGCTTTTATCTGTCGGGCGTATTCGATAATGCCGCCTTCCAACTGAAAAACATTGTTGAAGCCGCGGTATTTCATGTATGCGCTGGCTTTTTCGCACCGAATACCGCCGGTGCAATACATCACAATGTTTTTGTCTTTGTGCTCCTCTAATAATTCCGCCACGTACGGCAATTCTTCGCGGAACGTCGCCACATCGGGCGTAATGGCGTTTTTAAAATGGCCCACTTCACTTTCGTAGTGATTGCGCATATCCACCACGATGGTGTCGGGTTGGCTGGTTAATTCGTTAAACGCCCGCGCATTCAGGTGTTGTCCGGTGTTGGACGGGTTGAAATTAGGATCGTCAATGCCGTCGGCCACAATTTTTTCGCGGACTTTAATAATCAGCGCAAAAAACGATTTTCCGTCGGCTTCCACGGCAATATTGAGGCGCATTCCTCGGAAAAACGGCCAATGGTCGAGCGCGTTTTTAAAATCCTCGAAGCGCGATTCCGGTACGGAAAGTTGCGCGTTAACACCCTCGGCGGCGACGTAAATCCGGCCTAAAGTACCCACTTCTGACAATGCCAAATAGAGGTCGTCCCGGAATTGCTTCGGGTCGTCTAACTGGACATACTTGTAAAAGGAAAGTGTGATGCGGTGCTCGGTGCTCTTTTCGAGCAGTTCTTTTAATTCGCGTCGGTTGACACGATTGTACAAATGTTTACCCATAAATATTGTGCCCGACCCCGTTTGCAATGCAGGCGGCGGCGCAAAGGTAAAATATTTTTCAAAAGGTAAAAACAGATCGGGCGGCGAAGATTTTACGTTAAACGTTGGCTACCCGACATCGCGCCGCTAAAAAATGCGCCCCTTTTCGTAAAATAACCTAATTTTGCCCATCAAATTTTTAGTAACTATCCAGTCGCTCACGGCCTGACCCCAAAATCAGTACATTTTTCTCCAGTCGAGCCGCTTTTTTTGAGTCGTAGCATCGCTACGGCGAGGAAAAACGGCGAATTCATGCAGAGCCTGTCGAAGCAGAATGGGGAAAATGGGCGATTTTGGGCGGCGGGCGGGATGCGGCTGGATAGTTACAATTCTTAAACACAATTCAATGAAAAAGAAATTAATCGCACATTTTGCTATCGTAGCGGCCCTTTTTCTGGCAGTTTCCGGTCAGGCCCAGGGTATAGAATTTTTCCACGGTACCTGGGCCGAAGCACAGGCCAAAGCCCAGGCGGAGGGCAAACTTATTTTTGTGGATGCTTTTGCCGAATGGTGCGGCCCCTGCAAACGAATGGCCGCGCAGGTATTCCCCGATCCCAAAGCCGGTGAGTATTTTAACGCCAATTTTATTTGTCTGAAAATTGACATGGAAAAAGAGGCCAACGCCGATTTTGCCACCAAATTTCCCGTTAGCGCTTACCCTACCTTGATGTTTATTGACGAAAAAGGCACGATCGCGGCCAAACAAGTGGGCGCGTTGGACGTGAAAGGTTTATTGGATTTGGGTAAAAAAGCCTACGCCAAGGCCGATAAATCGGTGGAATTGCAAAAACGGTACGAGGCCGGGGAACGCGATCCGGAGTTTTTGTACAGTTACGTGGCGGCCTTGAATCGTTCCGGTAAACCGTCGTTGAAAGTAGTGAACGACTACCTCAACACCCAAAAGGATTTTACCACGCCGTTTAACCTCGGTTTTATTTTGGAAGGCGCAGCGGAAGCCGATAGCCGCGTGTTTGAGTTGTTTATGCAACACCGGGCGGCCATTACCAAAATGTCGAACGAAAAAGCCATCAACGATAAAATTGAAAAAGCCTGCCAGGCTACGGTGCGCAAAGCCATTGAGTTCAAAGACCCCAAACTTTTGGACGAAGCCAAAGCCAAAATGAAGGCCCACTACCCGGAAAAAGCCGCCGAATTTGCCCGCGATGCCGACGTGAAATTTGCGGCCGCAACGCAGGATTCCAAGGGGTACCTCAAGGCCATGAAAACCCGCCAAAAACAAATTGGCAACAACGCCGCCCGCCTCCATGATCTCTGCATTGAAATGATGCGCGCGTTCCCAATGGATGTAAAAGTGCTCAAACAAGCCGCTAAATGGGCCGAAACCGCCGCTAAAAACGGTGGAATGCCCGAGTATTACCTTACATTGGCCGAATTGCAGAAGGCATTGGGTGATAAAACAAAAGCCCGCAAAGCCGCCGAAGACGGCAAAAAGGCCATTGGCGAAAAAGACCCCATGAACATGGGCCAAAAATTTGACTATTTCCTGAACGGATTGTAATTATTGTTTATTGGCCAACTGCCCGCAAGCCGCGTCAATATCTTTGCCCCGGCTGCGGCGAACGGTAACCATAACATCGTGTTTGGCCAATTGCGCCGTAAAGTCATTGAGCCTGTGCTCGGTGGATTTGTCAAACTCCCCGCCGCCAATCGGGTTGTATTCGATGATGTTTACGCGCACCGGAAAACGGCGGCGACACAACATAATCAGTTTGGCCGCGTCATCGGGGCCATCGTTGAACTTCTCAAACGCGATGTATTCGTACGAAATCCGGTTTTTGGTTTTGCGGTAGTAATATTCTAATGACTGCATCAATGCTTCCAGGTTATTGGAGGCATTGATGGGCATTATTTCGTTGCGTTTCAGGTCGTCGGCGGCGTGTAAACTGAGCGCAATATTGGTGCGAATACCATCGTCGGCCAATTTTTTGATCATTTTTGAAATACCGGCGGTGCTCACGGTAATCCGCGATGCCGACATGCCCAAGCCCATGGGTGGCGGGCTGGTAATGTGTTCGATACTTTTTACGGTACTGTTGTAGGCCAGCAGCGGTTCGCCCATGCCCATGTAAACGATATTGGTGATGCCCCGCCCGAAGGCTTCGATGCATTGTTTATTCACCATAATGACCTGATCAAATATTTCCCACGGGTCGAGGTTGCGTTCGCGGCCCATGCGGCCGGTGGCGCAAAACTTGCAGGTGAGGCTGCAACCTACCTGGGTACTCACGCACACGGTAAAGCGCTGGTCGTCGGTTACCGGAATCAACACACTTTCGATGCGGTGCCCGTCGTGGGTCAGAAACCGAGTTTTGATGGTGCCGTCGCTGCTATGTTGCACCTTGTCTTCGGTTAGGGTATTAAAACAGTAGAGTTCGCTCAAGCGGGTGCGGAGCGCTTTGGGCAGATTGGTGAGTTCGTCCCAACTGCGGGCCCCTTTGGTCCAAAGCCACTCGTACATTTGTTTGGCCCGGAAGCGCGGTTCCTGCCATTCTGCAAAAAGAGCCTCAATTTGAGGTAAAGAAAATGCGCGTATATCTGTCATTGGGCGCAAAGGTAGATAGTTTTTGCCAGATTGCGGGGGAGAATGTGATTTGGCGCTGATTCCCCGCTACACACAAAAGAGGAGGATATTTTGTAGGTAGATGATTTTTAATGTTGAACAAAGGAACAATTGAATATCGAACAATTGAACATCGAACAATTGAACATCGAACACCGAACAATTGAACATCGAACACCGAACAATTGAACATCGAACACCGAACAATTAAATATCGAACGCCGAAGTGATTTTTTGAATAAGGCTAATTCATTGCTGTAGCGCATGAATGTGGCATTATTCCGCGTTTAAGCCAGTTATAAAGGCATTTTTAGTGCTGATGATGTAATGCATTGCGGCTGTTTCATCATCAAATACTTCGATATTCGGCGTTCGGTGTTCGATGTTCAATTGTTCGATGTTCAATTGTTATTTATTTCCCGGCGGCGGTGCTACACCGTCAATGGCATTTTTGAAGTCGGTGGCGTTTTTATTGGCCGGGTCGAGCAACAAAATGTTGTTGAGTTGTTCTTTGGCCTTGTCATTTTCTTTGCGAACAAAGTAATAATACGCCAGGTATTCGTAGGCCGTAATCAGGTCTACTTTGTTTTTGGCACCATCAGCACCCGCGATTTCGATGTATTTTTCGAAATAAGGCTTTGCTTTACCAAACGCCTCAATTGTGGACGGAATCGTGTCCACAACGGTAGGATCCAATTTGGCCGCCGATTTGCCCGACCATAACCAACCGATGCCTGCTTTGGGAGTCAGTTCAGTAACGCGGACGAAGTTTTTCAGGGCATTTTCGTACCGCATAGCATCTTCTTTGCAGTAGTAATAGCAAGTACCGAGGCGATAAATATCTTTGGATTTAGCCTCTGTTTTTAACGAGTCAATCCAAACCTGATACGTTTTGGCGGCGTTGCAATAGTCTCTTTTTACAAAAAACAGGTTACCCATTTCTTCGTTCAAAGGCCATTCAGATGTATCTTTTTCAATGGCTTTGCGCAGGTTGGCAATGGCCCCCAAGGTGTCATTTTTGCCTTTCAAAAGAAGGCGACCCTGGTACACATAGTCGCTGGCCAGTACTTTTTCGGGGGCAACAATTTTGAAGTATTCGTCCATAATTTGTTGGCCTTTTACGTATTCGCCGTTTTCGTAGTAGCTATAACCCAACAAGCGGCGGAGGTAGTTTTTAGAACCATCTTTGGCGATGATTTTTTCTACCAATTCGGTACAACCTTTGTAGTCTTTGGTTAAGAAAAGGGTATTGGCATACCCCATTTCATCTTCAATAACGAGGTCTTTTCCTTTTTCCAACAATTCTTTGTACGCATCTTTGGCTTTTTCCATTTTGCGGGTATTGTACAAGAATTCGGCTTTGGAGCGCAAAGCAGGCGTGTACGAGTTATCCAGCGCAATGGCGGCATCCATGTTTTGGAGGAATTTATCGGTGAGGCGACCGGCTTTGTACACCGTACCCAACATGAAGAAGGGCAGCGGGTTTTTGGGTTTGTAGTTGGACGCAAACTCGAAGTGACGAGCCGCTTCACCACCGTTACCTTGCTCACGGAAAGCGTACCCGGCCGACATCAGGGTTTGGAAATCTTTTGGATTCACCTCGATGGCCTGGTTGAACAATTCGCTGGCGCGGGTAAGGTTGGGTTTTTTATCACCCGGTGCGATGTAAAACAGGTAAGATTCGGCAATTTGACGCACGGCATCCGGGTCTTTTTTGCCTTTTTTCATGGCGCGTTGAAACTGTTCATCGGCTTCAGCCGGTTTGTTTTGCAACAACAACGTACGAGCATTGCAAACAAAAGCCTTTGGACCATCGGGTTGAGCGCTAAAACCGGCGTTCAGGGCTTCCATTGCTTTGGTTTTATCTCCTTTGGCAAGGTAGGCGTTGCTCAGGGTCAACCACGCGTTTTGGTCTGTGTTATTGGCTTTGGTCAGGGCGGTGTAGATATCTATCGCCTTATCCCATTTTTCCATGAGCATCGCCTCATAACCCTGTTCGTGGGTTGGTTGTGACCATGCTGTCTGCTGGAAGAGTGCCATTACGAATAGCACAGAAAGGACGCTTTTCACTAACTTAGTCATTTTTGATATGAAATTTGTTTGACAATATAAAAGAGAAATGTGTAATGTTGTAAGTCATGGAGTTAGACGCAAAAAAAGAGATAAAACAGTAAAAACGGTATAATTTTAATCAATTATTAACGAAGATGCCGCTTTTTTACGTTTTTTCGCCCAAAAACCATTAAAAATTGTATTTCGCCGGGGCTTTCACCGGCCTAAAGAACGGCTTTTACAATTCTTTTTACGGTTTCGCTATCGCCCATCGTGTAGTAGTGCAAACAAGGGACCCCGGCGGCTTTTAACTCTTTGGCCTGCTGAATGGCCCACTCAACGCCCACTTCTTTTACGGCTTCGTCGTCTTTGGCCTTCACAATGGCACTGACCAAATCTTCCGGCATATTGATAAAAAATTTGCGCGGAATAGAATTGAGTTGGTACCGCTTGGTGAGTGGTTTTAACCCGGGAATAATGGGGACATTAATTCCGGTGGCGCGGCATTTTTCGACGTACTCAAAGTATTTGGCGTTATCGAAGAACATTTGGGTGACGATATAATGCGCACCGGCCTCTACCTTGGCTTTGGTAAAATGCAAATCGGAGGAAATATTGGGCGACTCAAAGTGCTTTTCGGGGTAACCGGCAATCCCGACGCAAAAATCGGTGGCTTCGCCGTTGGTAATGCTACTGTCGACGTAAGTGCCGTGGTTCATGCCGTTAATTTGTTTCACCAGATCAAGGGCATACTTGTGGCCGTCATCTTCGGGGATAAATTTATCCTCAAACTGGCGCGGGTCGCCCCGCAACGCCAATACGTTATTAATACCCAAAAAGTTAAGGTCAATGAGGGCATTTTCGGTTTCTTCCACCGAAAAACCGCCACAAATTAAATGCGGAACCGCATCTACGCCGTAGCGGTGCATAATGGCGGCACAAATACCCACGGTACCCGGGCGTTTGCGAATCGCCGCTTTTTCGTAATACCCGGAAGGGCGTTTTTTGTACAAAAACTCTTCGCGGTGATAGGTAACATCAATAAAAGGCGGTTTGAATTCCATTAACCCATCTAATGCTTTAAAGATGGCCTGCATACCGCCGCCCTTTAATGGCGGAAGTACTTCAAACGAAATTAGTGTTTTGCCTTTTGCTTGCTCAAAATGTTCGGTAACCTTCATGGTCGTTAGTGTGTGTTGCTGCGTACAGGATTTACCTACGTAAGAATAGGATGTTGATTTTACTAAATTGGGTGGGCGACTATTGTTATTATTGTGTCAGATTTATTTTTTCATTGTGGTCCACCAGTTCCATAACGGTCCGAAAAACGGCGTATTTACCGTCGTAACGCTCTTTATGTTCTTTTTGTAAAGGGGCGGCAAATTCCTCCAGGTACCGTTGGAGGTGGTCCATGTCTTTGGCCAAATACTGCACGGTGTAAATCTCGGCATCCGTGTGTTCGTGGTTGAGCAGCCGGTTGAAACGATAGGAAATAAACATCCCGGTCATCATTACATCGGGGATATGGGTTTCCGTCATCCAGTTGCGCCAATCCTGTTCAATATCAGTATCCAGCGTTATTGTAACGTTGTATATAAGCATAGATAATTCTGTTTTCAGGGGAAGTTAAAAATGAAGGGCCAAAGGTAGGAATAATGGAATAAAGTAAAAGCGGCTTTCCTGCTTATTTTGCGGGTACCAGCCGTTCATACTGGTTTTTTATACCGCCAAAATACCATAACATAGCCTGCGAAAGGGCTTTTAGGTTGGGCCAGTCTTTTTTTAATATAAAAATAATGAGGTTTTTAGGGAAAACAACCATCCAGATATAGCCATAAAACAACCAAAGTGCCGACCGCCGGTTGCGCGCCATAAACAACATCCGGTTGCGGTGGATAAAATACGTTTTGAGCGGGCTGTTGGGGCCAACGGTGTGGCCTTCTTTGTGGTACATTTTGGCCAGGGGTTGCACCCAAATCTCGTATCCCGCCGCGCGAATACGCTCGCACCAGTCCAGTTCTTCGTAATACAGGAAAAAAGGCGGGTACATAGTGCCTACTTCCTGCACTACCCGGGCCGGTACCATCATAGCGGCACCGTGGGCGTAGGCGGTAGGAACGGGTTGAGTAAATTGGCCGGTATCAACCGTGCGTGCGCCCACCGTGTTGTTGCGGGCGGTAACGTTGGATACCGGTGTCATACCCGCGTATTGAATGAGGGACGGGGACGGGGTAAAATAATACAGCAGCGGACTCACCACCCCGCACTTCGGGTTGGCTTGCAAAAAATCGGCAAGTTGTTGGATGCAATAGCGCGGGATTTCGGTGTCGTTGTTGACAAAAAAAAGGTATTGGCCCCTCGCGGCGCCAATACCTATATTGTTACCCCCGGCAAAGCCGAGGTTGGTTGTACTGCGTAAAAAAATGACTTCCGGAAAACGGGCCTGAATAATAGCCCCCGGGTCGTTACTGCTGCCATTGTCCACCACAATGATCTCCAGGTTCCTGAACTCCTGCTCCCGAATGCTCTGAAGCAGGGCGCAAGTCATTTCGGTTTGGTTAAAATTGACGGTGATAATGGATACAAGGGGGGGCGATACCATCACTTAAACGTTCTCTTTTTGGATAAATGCGGTAAAAGTGCGAAATAAGATTTTGATGTCGTTGACCAAACTCTGGTCTTTGGCGTATTTGATATCCAGGTCAATGCGCTCCGTTGTACTCATGTTAGGAGCACCTCTTTTGGATACCTGCCACAAACCGGTGAGACCAGCGGGGGCCAAAAAACGCCCGCCGGATTCTTCTTCAAACAAACGATCAGCCTCATACACGGGTAAAGGGCGATTTCCGACCAGCGACATATCGCCCACCAATACATTGTACAATTGCGGCAGTTCGTCAATGCTGTATTTTCGGATAAACTTGCCCACCCGCGTTACGCGCGGATCATTGGCAATTTTAACAAAAGTAGCGTTGTTGCCGTATTGGTTGTTTTTCCGGGCAATTTCCTGCAATCGTTGGTCAGCATCGCTGTACATGGACCGGAATTTCCAAAAATTGAATGTTTTGAAACCTGCCCCGACGCGTTTGGAACAATAAAAAATGGGACCCTGAGATTCCAGCCGAATGGCTACGGCGGTGGCCAGCATCAGGGGCGATAACGCCACCATGCCAAACAAGGCACCGGAAATATCAATGGCCCTTTTCCAATAACGTGCTTTAAACACGGGGGTGTTTTGTTGGGGCCGAAGCAGGGGGCTTAACGCCAGAATTTCGGGTTTGTTGGCCCACAAATAATCCAACAATGTTTCCAACCTTTCCGGCTCAACGGGGCGATTGAAATAGTCATCGGCACCGGCGTTGAGGAAATTTTCGGCGGCGGTCATGTGCATGCGATCAGAAATAACCACAATGGGCACGTGTTGGTACGCGGGCAGTTCTTTGAGTTGTTTTAAGAGTTTAAAACGATTGCTCTCGGCCCAACGCGCATCCATAAGAATGGCTAATCTGGTAGCGGCGGCGGTATCGTAATCGGCCACATGGGCCAAAATTTCTTCCGTATCCTTGGAAAATACGCACTGAAAAGGCAGCAGATAAGAAGGCTTGTTTGCGACAAGGGCCGAAATATCCGAAGAATTACCAATAATAAAGAGGGTATCTGACAGGTCTTTTAAATGCGGTACTGTTTCGTTTTTGATAATGGTTGACTCCATGTGTGTGTGCTTGTTACCCGGTGATCGGAACAACTTATGGGAGGGTACATAAACCGGAAACGTTTAAAATGTTCGGGAATCGGATTAAAGAAAAGATTAAAACTAGGCTGCAACCGGCTCCATACCAATGGGTTCATTCACCGATGGGTTGTTGGCGGCTTTTTTGATGCGGCTGGTTGATGAGTCCTGGAGGTATTGCGCTATTTGAGTAACCATTGTACTGGGGTTCGTGATATAACGAACCTGTAATGTTTGGAAACTGGCCGCGGAATACGTTTGGTGGGTATCTAATAAAAATACCGGAATGCCGGACAAAACGCCACTTGCGTGCAAAAGTTGAAGGAGGTGGTTGGTTTCGAGTTGATTGCGGGAACACGTTGCCACGATAGCATCGGGCAATGTTCCGGTTTTGGACCAGGCAAACGCTTCTACGTTGCTTTTGGCCACTTTTACGTTGAACTCGCCAGACAACACGGATTCATAAAGTTGCCTTAGGTTTTCCTGATGTTCAACAAGGAGTACACTTTTTTTCATAATCGGAGTAAATGTAAATATGTAATCAGTTTAAAAATCAAATTTGGCCTTTTAACAAATAAATTGTCTGGTGATAGCAAATGGACATTTCCATGAGCCAACAACCGAGGACAGTTATACATCGAATAAAGGCGGACGTTTTGATTAAAGTAAAGTAGCATAATTGAACAGGTCACAAAATATGAGATAAACAAGTTGTGTAACCCGCAACACACTCTAAAAATCGTGCCAAAGAAGGTTATCCTTCTCAAATTAACCAGAATCGGATAGTAGGGGGGGAGGGATTAATGAATATTATTTTCGAGAGGCAAAGTTATACTAATTTATGGGTAAAATGGCTCAAATTTGACCATAAAACTTAAAAAAAAATTTTTTTGCCAATATTTCCCCTTTCTCACCAACTTTGCACGCCCAAATTATTGGTCTGGAAAATTTACTTATGCTTTTTGATGTAAATAAAGTGCTGTTTTGGTTCGGCATCGCGGTGGTTGCGTATGCATATCTGGGGTATGGGTTGTTGCTGTATATCCTGATTCATGTGAAACGATGGTGGGGAATTACGGTTGTTCGCCCCGCACCGCTCATTAATACGGGGCCGTGGCCCAAAGTCACTTTTATCGTGTGTGCCTACAACGAATACGACTGGATTGCCGATAAAGTAACCAATTCATTAGCCCTTTGGTACCCGCCAGAGTCAATCCGTTTTGTATTTGTTACCGACGGCTCCAATGACGATACCGAGTTGCGGACACGGACGGCTTTTCAGGCGGCTCATGCGCGTTCCGTTTGGAATGTATTGCACCAACCCGAGCGCCGGGGCAAAATTGCCGCCTTTCACCGCGCCTTGCAACACTACCAACACTGGGAAGGGTGCCCGCCCGAACAACATATTATTGTGAGTACCGATGCCAATACCCTTCTCAATCCGGAGGCACTGGAGCGGATGATGGTGCATTTTCAAAATCCCCAAATTGCCGCCGTCGCCGGTGAAAAACGCATTAAAATGGGCGATAAAGACGCGGCTAATTCGGCGGGCGAGGGCATTTATTGGCGTTACGAAAGCCTGCTCAAAAAATGGGATGCCGAACTGTGGTCGGTGGTCGGTGCCGCTGGCGAATTGTTTGCTTTTCGCGCCGGTTTGTACGAAGCCGTTCCGTCGGATACTATCGTCGAAGATTTTTATATGACCATGCGCATGGCGCAAAAAGGGCATCGCGTGGCGTACGAACCCGCCGCTTACGCCGTGGAAACGTCCTCGGCAACCGTCGCCGAAGAAATGAAACGCAAAGTTCGTATTGCCGCTGGCGGGTTACAGGCGGTGGTGCGTTTAGCGCCGCTGTTAAACCCGTTTCGGTACAAAACCTTGTCATTTCAATACATTTCACACCGGGTTTTGCGCTGGACGCTGGCCCCGTTATTCCTGCCCGTTATTTTGATTTGCAACGCAATACTTGCCACAAAAGGGCTTCTTTTTTACCAAATAACACTGGTTGCGCAAATTGGCTTTTATTCACTGGCATTATTGGGCTACCTTTTTGAGCGCCGCCAATTAAAAATCAAGGCATTTTTTATCCCTTATTACTTCTGTTTGATGAATTACGCCATGTACGCGGGCTTTTTCCGCCTGCTGCGCGGACAACAATCGGTACTTTGGGAAAAATCGAAAAGAAGTGAGGAGTGAAGAGTGAAAAGTGAAGAGTTTTTTGCCCGTCGTAGTGTGTTTTTACCACTTGTTTTTTTCTTTATCATTGTGTAAAGTGTGCAGCACACTTAATTGAATAGTCTCCTTAGATGCTAAATTAGATAAGCGTAGAGTGCTCGTTTTGAATCCTTTAAAGAGGAAAGGTGCTCATCATTCCTCAACGCTACACTTTTCACTCTACACTTTTCACTCTACACTATTCACTTTTCACTATTCACTCTACACTTTTCACTCTTCACTTTTCACTATTCACTCTACACTTTTCACTAATAACGGTTTGCAGCGCGGGGGCCGTCATAACGCCTGATTCGCGCCAGAGTTCCCGGCCGTTTTGGAACAGGGCGAGTGTGGGTACACCCATCACTTTTTGGGCGACGGCGAGGTCAATGTTTTTATCCACGTCAATTTTGATGATACGTACCTGATCGCCCATATTTTTCTTGAGGGTATCTAAGGCAGGCATCATGGCTTTGCAGGGGCCGCACCAGGTGGCGTAAAAATCCACCAACACGGGCGTGGGGCTGCTGATAATTTCTTCAAAGGTCATAGATCCAATATTGTTTCGAGTTTTATGCCACGTGAGCCTTTCATTAACAACATGGTATCCTTAAAGTTTTGTTGCTGGTACCAGGTGCGGGCGGCAGCGGCATCGGGGAAGTGCAGGGCATTGTACTGGAGGGGCGCGGCGGCCTCAAATTCGCTGCCCACCACCACCAAGGTATGAAATTGCATTTTGTGCGCCTTGCGCAATATGGCTACGTGTTCTTTGTGGCTTTCGCGGCCCAATTCGAGCATATCGCCCAAAATTGCCACTTTTTGGCGCGCTTCCATCATGTCAAAACTCTCCAGCGCGGCTTCCATACTTGATGGGTTCGCGTTGTAGGCGTCCAAAATGATGGTATTGTCATTTTGGTAAACAATTTGAGAGCGGTTGTTTTTAGGGGTATATTCTTCAATGGCGGCTTTGATTTTGGCCGCCGGGACTTTAAAATACATCCCTAATGCAATGCCCGACATGATATTGTGAAAATTATGTCGGCCAAAAAGTTTGCTTTGCAGTGCAACGGGTTTGTTGTGTTCGTTCAAAAAAGCGACTTCTACAAAAGGGGTTTGTTGCACCAATTGCACCTCCACAAACGTTTCCTGTAGCCCGTGCAGGGTATCGGCGGCGGCGTACGTCACCTTTCGTTTGTTGTTGCGCGCCATGGTTTTCAGGTACTTTTCGGAGGCATTGACAAACGCGCAACCGCCTTTTTTGGCCAAAAACCGAAACAGTTCACCTTCGGCCTTTTTTACTCCTTCGAGCGAGCCAAAACCTTCGAGGTGTTCTTTCCCGATGTTGGTAATAAGACCGTGCGTGGGTTCGGCAATCCGGCAGAGTTCGTCAATTTCGCCGGGATGATTGGCGCCGATTTCGATGACGGCCACTTCGGTGTCTTTGGGCATGGCGAGCAAGGTCAGCGGCACCCCAATGTGGTTGTTAAAATTTCCCTTGGTAAAATGGCAGGTGTAATGGCTGCTTAAAATAGCCGAAACCAGTTCTTTGGTGGTGGTTTTGCCGTTCGATCCACCAATGCCGATAATGGGAATTTGCATGGTGCGCCGGTAATGGCGGGCCAATTGCTGGAGCGCAGTCAGCACGTTTTCTACCGGTAGCAGTTGTGGGTGGGCTGCGAGGCCGGGATCATCTACAATGGCAAATGCAGCGCCATCGGTGAGGGCTTGCGTTGCGTATTGGTTCCCGTCGAACTTTTCACCTTTGAGGGCAAAAAACAGGGAATTAGGCTCTATTTTGCGCGAATCGGTGCAAATAACCGGATGCTGTAAAAAATGCTGATAAAGTGTTTCAATGCTCGTCATAATCTGCCGCCTGTTTTGCGGCGGGCAAAAATAGAGAAAATCCCGAACATGCTACGCACCTAACCAACTTAATAGTTCGTCTTTGTTGCCCTTGGATACACTGATCTTTCTTTTGTTTTGAAGGTAAACGTATCCTTCAACGGTGTCGTATCGGTCCACAAAATTGCGGTTGATCACAAAGGAGCGGTGGGTTTTAAAAAAAATCTGTCGGGGTAATTTGAGGTAAACTTCTTTCAACGTGCGGGTTACTTTGATGGGTTCATTGTTGCCGTTGAGGTAAATTTGGCAGTTGTTGTCGGCGGCATCAATCCACACAATATCTTCGAGGTTGATCATGCGCACGCTATGCCCCACGTTGAGGGCAATTTGCCGGGTAGTAAGGCTTTTCCGGCTCAGGGCGGCCCAGGCTTTTTGCACGGCTTCCTTGAGTTCGTCTTCGGTAAATGGTTTGAGCAAAAAATCGAGGGCTTTGTTTTTAATGGCCTTAATGGCGTAATTATCGTACGCCGTGGTAAAAATGACTTCAAAACTCACGTGTTGCACGCGCGCCAGCACATCGAAGCCGGTCATAGACCCTAAACTGATGTCGAGAAAAATCAGATCGGGTTGCAGATTGCTAATTTGTACAATGGCATCTTCGCCCGTGTTACATATGGCGATAATATCTACGCCGGGGCAGTTGTTTTCGAGTTTAATTTTGAGGTTCTCCACCCCCGTTTGTTCATCTTCTACAATAATAGCCTTCATGTTTACTGCTGTTCGGTGATATTTTGGATGGGGAGCGTAATGGTTACGCGGGTGCCAGCGGCTTTTCCGTTGTTATCGTGCAGATCTTCGGTGACAATATGGCTGCCTTTAATTTTGTGCAGTTTTTCGATGCGTTCTTCGGTAATGGCCAGCCCCAGCGAAGGTCGGGTAATCATTTGGGCTTTTAGTTCCGCCGATTTTTGGCGTCCAACACCGTCGTCTTCCACAATACATTGGTACGATTGTTCGTCGCATTTTTTAATTTGCACCAATACCATACCGCCGCCGGATTTGGCCGCAAGACCGTGCCAAATGGAATTTTCCACAAAGGGTTGAAGAATCATGGATGGAACGGCAATTTGGTCAATGTTCAGCGCCGGGTCAATGTCCATTTTGTATTTCAGGCGGTCGCCCATGCGCAATTGTTCCAGGTTCAAAAAATACGTCAGCATCTGAATTTCTTCGTCGAGGGTAACGGATTCGTATCGCGAGTTGTTCAGAATAACGCGGCAAAGTCGGGAGAATTGAATGATATAATGCGAGGCTTCCTTGTTGCGGCCCTGGTTCACCAGCGAATCAATGGCGTTGAGGGCGTTGGAAATAAAGTGCGGGTTCATTTGGGCGCGCAGGGCTTCCATGCGGCTTTTGAGTTGGCGGTTCATTTCGTTAATGTTACGCCGTTGATTAAGAACACGCCACACCAGCCCAATTACCAAAACCGCGATGACTATTCCTATAAAAAAGTTACGTCTCCAGTTTTGTTCTGCGTTCAGATCTCGTTGACGATCTGAGTTGTAAATTTCAGTTAAAGCATTTTGGGTTTCAATGTTTTTAACATTACTTTTCTCCAATAACTCTAAAAATGCTTCGGCGCTGTGAAAATAAACGCTATCGCATTCGCCGGAAATGGCACAATTATACTTTTGGCTATCGTATACTAACTTGATTTCATCGATATTTTGTGTGATTTTTACATTTTCCCACGCCTTATTTAGAAAATAATTAGCCGAATCGCGGTAAATTTTTCCAAATTTATTATTTTTGTTGTAATGCATTTTGTAAGAATATGCAATTCCTACCCTGGATTGTAGTTCGTAATCACTTTGAAAATACGCGGGGGATGTGGCATGTTGGTATATCTGGTTAAAAAGCCGTTCGGAGGGTCTTACACTGTATTCATAAATAAGCGCGCTGATATAACCTACGAAGGCTTCGTGTTCGCCATCTGAGTATCCAGAACTTCGGAATGCAAATGCCGCTCTTTGGGTATATTGAATCGCACTTTGCACATTATAGGCACTGGCCATTGTGCCTGCAAGTTTAAGGCAGATGCGTCCAATTTTTATGCTGTCGCCGCATTGTTCAAACAATCTTAAACTTTCTTCTTGATATTTTTGGCTTTCGGTTGGGAATAGATTGGATTTTAGTTGATTCACATAGCCACATACCCACAAAGAGTCTTTTCTATTTCTGCGGATTTGAGGAATGAGTTGTTCTGCTTCCTCTAAATTTTTTTTGGCCATTGTAAGGTCTTTGGAATCCAATGCAATTGCCGATTTTAGAATGAGAGATTTGGTCAGTTTTGTAATGTTATTGCTCTCTCTGTAAAGGCTAATACTGAAAGTGATTTTAGCCATCGCATCGGTGAGGGAAAGTTCATTTTCGTGCTGGAAACTTAGCCAGGCTAACCAATATAGGGCATCTGCCTGCAAATTTTTGTCCTCTATTGCGTTCGCCCGCACGTATGCTTCATTAGCGGCTGCTTTGGCAATATTGGGATTTTGATATTGGTATGTTTCAATAATGCTATGTAAATAAGTTATTTTTCCGGTTTCTGAGGAATAGCCCTCCATTACCTTCAAAATGTTTTCGGGCAATGAAGGTCCATTTCCAGCAATTAATAAAGCATTATTAAGGAGAAAGTAAAAAAGAAAAAAGGTATTTCTAAACATAATTATGCTTCAGTAATTTTTGAACCATTTCCAATGGGAGGCAATGGAGGTTTTGGTTCAGTGCTGTCATCCGCTATTGAGCGGGATCCTGCTCCAATAGGTGGCAATGGCGGCGGCGTACCCGGTGCCACATACACTTCGATCAAGCCATCTGAGTACGTGATTAATGCCTCCACCATTTCCACCAATTCGGGTTCATTGGAAGTTGATAATTTGCCCATCAGGCTGTCTTTGAATTCTTGGTAAGTTGCCATGTTCTAAATCTTTTAATTCGGTGTAAGATAAGGAGTAAAATGCCCTGTTAACAAATGTAAATATACAAGGCTTTTTATGGCCATACAAATGTCGAAGGGTGAAATGTGCGTTTGGAAGGGTGAATTGTTCACTTTAGTCTTGTGAAGTGTCGCAAAAGTAGTATATTTGCAACGATTATTATTTTTCTAACCGTACACCTATCGTAAATAATGAAAGAAGATTTTCTCCACTTTCTGTGGCGGACCCGTCGTTTCGACGCCACCGCGCTCGTTACCACCGAGCAACAACCACTCCACATCATTCAGCCCGGCACCCACAATACCCACGCCGGACCTGATTTTTTTAACGCCCGGATTCGCCTCGGCAATACCGAATGGGCCGGCAACGTCGAAATGCACCTCCGCTCTTCCGAGTGGCTCGTGCACGGCCACCACCACGACCCCGCCTACGACAACGTTATTCTGCACGTCGTCTGGGAGGATGATGCCCCCGTTCGCCGCCCCGACGGCACGCTCGTGCCCTGTCTCGTACTGCGCGGTCGGGTAGATACTTCGCTGTTGTTGCGGTACCAACAACTCCTCCACGAACAAGCCTGGATTTCCTGCGCGCCCCGCATTTTGCAAACGCCCTCTATCATCCGGTTTAATTGGCTGGATCGCCTCACCGCCGAGCGTTTGGAGCAAAAAACGCTCGCTTTGTCGGGATACCTCGCGGCCACCGATAACCACTGGGAAGAATCATTTTACCGGTTATTGGCCTATTCTTTTGGCCTGAAAGTCAACGGGGAGCCGTTTGAAATGTTGGCCCGTTCATTACCGGCGGTTATTTTGGCCAAACACAAACACGATTTATTCCAATTGGAGGCTTTGTTGTTTGGGCAGGCTGGTCTGCTGGAAACCGCTTTTGACGAAGAATACCCCACTAAACTGGCCAAAGAATACCGTTTTTTGCGCCATAAATACAGTTTAACGCCCATTGCGGGCAGCAATTGGAAGTTTTTACGCCTGCGCCCCGCCAATTTTCCCAGCGTGCGCATTGCCCAGTTTGCCGCCCTCATCCACCAATCGTCGCACCTGTTATCGCAAGTATTAGAGGCCGATTCGGTGCGGGCGGCGGGCCGGTTATTTCAGGTGGAATTGACCGGATATTGGCAAACCCATTATCGGTTCGGGCAGGTTTCCGACAAACGCCCCAAACGGATTGGCGACGATTTTATCAATGTTTTGGCGTTAAATACCTTGATCCCAACCGTTTTTTTATACGGAAAAATGCGACATTTGCCCGATTATCAGGCCAAAGCGCTCCGCTGGTTAGACGAATTGCAACCAGAGGCAAATGCCGTTATCGCGGGCTGGCAGGATTTGGGTGTTGTGCCGCGCAATGGCTGCGAAACCCAGGCTTTGCTTCACCTGAAAAAACACTATTGCGACGCCAAACGGTGCATGGAATGCGCCATTGGGGGGTACCTCCTGGTGGCACAAAAGACCGGATAAAGCGCTATTTTATCAAAAAAAACACCCGTATCTCATGCGTTTATTTATTTTTACCAACCGCGACCTGGCCAGCAACTACAACTTAAATTTGTTGTTGCCGCACATCGCTCCTTTGTTTGATATACGGGTGTTTATTTCCGATAAAGTAGGAAAACCCAATAGCCCGCCGCCGCCCGCCGATTTGCAATGGCTCAAATTTTTTGAACAGGAATTGCCCAATCAGGTGTTGTTTCCCGAATGGGAGCAACTGCAACGCCCGCTGAAGGGCCAATTAATGAGTTTTGGCGAATTGGCGCGGCAGTACGGCATCGAAATAGTGTCGTGGAACGATGTGAAATCGGAGGAAAGTTTGGCGTTTTTTCGCGCCGAAGCCCCCGATTTGGTGCTGTCGGTGCGGTACGGCAAAATTTTCCCCAATGCTTTTTTGAGTATTCCACGGTACGGGGTCATCAACCTGCATTCGGGGTTATTGCCCAATTACCGGGGAGTATTGGCCGTGATGCGCGCCCTCGACCACGGCGATGAGACCGTACACGCCACCCTGCACTACATCGAAGATAATTCCATTGATACGGGCGGCGTAATTGGTTGGGGAAGTTTGCCCGTGCAGCGCGACAAATCGCTGTTTTGGCATATTTTGAACCTGTATCCGGCCTGTACGTCGTTGTTGGTAAAAACCCTGTCGGACATCCGGCAAGGGCAAATACCGGAGCGGCAACCCCAAAGTGATCTTGGTGCCGCGTATTTTACGTTTCCAACCGAAGCCGAACTGCAAACATTTAAAGCAAAAGGCTGGTCCATTGTGCAAACGGGGGAGTACCAAACGTTTATCCGGCAATATTTAAGGCCTTCAGCGGAGGGGCAGTAATTCGCCATTTGGGCGTTCTGCCATATATTATGGGTGATAGCGGCTTTATGGAGGATTATTTTTTGTTAATCCAGGGTCAAACGTTACCAAAAATCGGATGAAAAGAACTAATATTGCACTCCTTTTTTAATCCCGGTCCCTCCAATAACTGAAATAACTATGAGATACTTACGATTTCTACTTTGTGTAGGAGCACTTGCTCCCATCCTTTCTTTCGCGCAAAACCTCGAAACCGTTTCCGGGACAATTACTCAAAATACTACCTGGACCGCCAATACAACCTGGCTTTTAGAGGGTAAAGTGTACGTTAAAAATGGCGCAATACTCACCATTCAGCCGGGCACCGTGGTAAAAGGGGATAAAGCCAGCAAAGGCACGTTGATTATCACCCGTGGCGCAAAAATCATCGCCGATGGTTTGCCCACCAAACCCGTTGTATTTACTTCCAACGAAACAAATCCGGCCCCCGGCGACTGGGGTGGGGTAGTGGTCTTGGGTTACGCACCCACCAATACCTCGGCCAACGGCATGACCTGCCTCGGAGTGGCCGAGGGAAATATCAACAATGCCGCCAACGACGCGCGTTTTGGCAGTGGCGACCAACCCGGTGGCTGCGGTCGCACCGACGATAATTCGGGCGTTTTGCGCTACGTGCGCATCGAATACGGCGGTATTTCTTACCAGTTGAACAACGAAACCAACGGCCTCACGCTCGCGGGCGTGGGCAGCGGTACCACCGTAGATTACGTGCAGGTATCGCATTCCGGCGACGATGGTTTTGAGTTTTTTGGCGGAACCGTCAACTGCAAACACCTGGTTTCTTATGGCAACAAAGACGATGATTTTGATTTCGACCTGGGTTATCAGGGCCACGTTCAGTTTGCCCTTGGGGTGCGCAACCCCGATTTGTCCGACGTGAGCGGGAGCAACGGCCTGGAAGTGGACAACGATAATTCCGGCACGCCGTATACCCCCAAAACCCGCCCAACCTTGTCCAATTTTACGCTAATTGGCCCAACCGGGGTAATGGATGATAATTTCCGCCGCGCGGCTCATTTGCGCCGCAACGCCGAACCGGCTTTGTTCAATTCCCTGTTTATCGGAAACTTTCCGGTGGGCCTTTGCCTCGACGGCGTGGGCACCATTGCCAACGCACAAACCAATCTGTTGGAAATAAAAAATACCTATCTGGCCGATGCCCCCGAATTACTCAAAAGCACCGAGCCTACTTTTAATATCAACCAATGGTTCGGTACCCAACTTTGGGAAAACGAAACCATGTCGAATTCTCAATCTTTGGCGTTGCAAGCGCCGTTCAACGTTGCCGACCCCAATGCACAGCCGCTCTCCAGTTCGGTGTTGAATAATTCAGCCTCGTTTACTGCGGTCCGCGCCAACGTGCCCTTTTTTGAAAAAATTTCGTGGTTGGGAGCCTTTAATACCACCGATGACTGGACCTGTGGTTGGGCCAAATTTGAAGAACTCAACACCAATTGCACCATGACCGTGGGCGAAGAAGCCCCCATTGCCCTCCACCAGGAAGTGGCCCTCACGCCCAATGTCACCACTAGTACCGTTATGTTGTCGGTAAATTTGTTGCAAAAAGCCGAATGCACGGTAGAAGTGTTTCACCTCAACGGCCAATCGGTGGGTGTTTTACTGCAAGAAACGGCCGGAACGGGTATTTTTGAACGTCCGTTATCGGTAGCGCACCTCAGCGCAGGTATGTACACCGTTTCGATTCGGCTTGGTAACGAAGTATTTACCCGGAAATTGGTGAAGATGTAGGGTTTGTCAAACCGTTTAAATTTTTATTGTTTTTGGTAAGTTTCCGATATTCGACTCCTTCAGAGTCGGTAAAAGGGGCGTTTTTTTGGAAAAAGATTTTAACAGAGGGAACTCCCTAAAAGCATCCCAAACCACCCGGAAACCATCAAAAACGCTGTGTGGCTTTGTCATTCAGTAGGAATCTATGGGCTTGCCATTGGGCATAAAAGTGAAAAATCAAAAGTTACCATTAAAAGGCTATTCGTGGAGATACTGAAATCGCCCCGATAAACCCTGTTTCAGCGAGTTATCGTTTTATACCTCGCTGAAAATGCACTAATTTCCCTTATTTCAGCGAGGTATAGTATTATGTCTCGCTGAAATGCCCTATATTTGCCCTGTTTCAGCAACGTATAATACAACATGGGTGAAAAAATTATCGGTCGAAAAAACGAAGTGCAACTATTGACGGGACTACTCGACAGTCCCAAAGCATCATTTGTTGCCATTTACGGCCGCCGCCGTATCGGTAAAACCTATCTGGTGAAAAATGCCTACGCCGGGCATTTGGCGTTCGAGTTTACCGGTACACAAAATGCATCTCTGAAAAATCAATTGTTTAAGTTTTCCGAAAAAATAAAAACGCATTTTGGTGAAACACCCGGTATGCTCCCTCCCTCCACCTGGTACGAAGCCTTTCAAATGCTAAAAACCGGGCTGTCGAAAAACAAGGAGCAAAAACAAGTCGTTTTTTTTGATGAGTTGCCCTGGATTGCCACTCCCAAATCCAATTTTTTGGAAGAATTGGCCTATTTTTGGAATGATTGGGCGGTTTACCAACCCCAATTGGTTATTGTCGTATGTGGTTCGGCCGCCGCTTGGATGCTTCAAAAAGTTGTTAATGGTAAAGGAGGATTACACAACCGCCTGACACAGCGTATTAACCTCAAACCTTTTACCCTGGCCGAAACCCAACAATACCTTGAGAGCCTTGGTGTGCACTGGGATCACTACCAGATTCTTCAATTTTACATGGCCGTAGGTGGGGTGCCCGCCTATTTGCAAAATGTACGTCCCGGTGCGACCGTTGCCCAAACAATTGACCAATTGTTTTTCACCCCCGATGGCATGATGCGCGATGAATTTAACAATTTATACGCTTCTCTTTTTCTGTTGTACCAAAATCACGTGGAGGTAATACGGGCTTTAGCCGGAAAATGGCGGGGCCTTACCCGTCAGGAAATTGTTGCTTCCACAAAAATTCAGGACGGCGGCGGCCTTACGGTATTGCTTCACGAACTGGAAGCCGCTTCTTTTATTATGCGGTTTCCGCTGTATAAAAAAGGCGTAAAAAGGGTGGTCTATCGTCTTACGGATGAGTACTCTCTTTTTTACCTGAAATTTGTCGAAGGCAAGTCTTTGTTGGGTAAAAATGAATGGTTGAAACAGGCCGATAAAGACAATTACAAAATTTGGTGCGGATATGCCTTTGAAAATATCTGCCATAAACACACCGAGGCGATAAAAATGGCGCTGGGGATTTTGGGGATACACACCGAAACAACGACGTACCTGCACAAAAGTGACGTGCCGGGCGACGGGTTTCAAATAGATTTGTTAATTGATCGGGCCGACCGCGCTATTAATCTTTGTGAAATGAAGTTCTACGGCGATAATTACCCACTCACCGATGCTTACGCCGATACGCTTCGGCAGCGGAGGGAAAAGTTCCGGCAATTAACCGGAACAAAAAAACAACTGTTTAATACGTTGATAACAACCTATCCCGTCAAACACAGCCCGGCCAGCCTCGGTCAGATTGATCAGGTCGTTACGATGGATAAATTGTTTGATTACGAACGTTTTATTTAAAAATTCGCCGGCAAATTATCCATAATCACCCGAATGAGCGCGTCGGTAAGGTATTGTTTGGGGCATTTAGCATTGGTTGTTAAAATAACCTCGCGTACGGGAGCCGGTTGTTTGAAAAAACGCACGTGTTGCATCCGTTCTTCGTCCAAATCCAACAAGGCCAATTGGGGCAAAATCGTAATGCCCGAATGCGATTCCACCAAACGGCGCAAGGTTTCCAAATTGCCCGCCTCAAAAAAGATATTGTGCAGGCGGCTGTGCACCTGGCGCAGTTCGCACAGGTTAATCACCTGATCCCGAATGCAGTGCCCTTCTTCCATTAATACCACTTTTTGCGGGTCAATATCCTCCGCGATTAGGTAGTTTTTGGCCAAAATACTCGATTCGTGCGGGGCATACACCACAAATTCTTCGTTGTACAAAGGGTGCGTTGCCCAACGGCTGTCGGACGGCGTGGTGGCGATAATACACGCATCCACAATGCCCTGTTTTAACATCCGTTCGATGTTATCGGTGGTGTTTTCGTACACTTCTAATTGAATGGCCGGGTACCGCACCGAAAAATCTTCGACGAACAACGGCAATAAATACGGCGCAATGGTCGGAATTATCCCAATTTTTAGGGTTCCGCTGGGGATTTCCTGCTGCGATTGTACAATTTGCCGCAGGGCCTCGGCTTCGCGCAATACAATCCGGGCCTGGGCAATCACCTGTTCTCCAATGGCCGTGGCCGTCACCGGTTGTTTGCGGCGGTCGAACAAAATAACCCCCAATTCGTCTTCCAGTTTTTTAATCATGGCGCTCAACGACGGTTGCGACACAAAACAATGCTCGGCGGCCGTGGAAAACTGACCGTGCGTGTGAAGGGCAATAACGTATTCTAATTGTTGTAGCGTCATTATGCTTCAAATGCCGCCGCGAGTTCGGGCAAATGGGCCTTAAACGCCGGGCGGTGGGTATGGTAAAAACACAAGGCAACGGGCAAAACATCTATCCCGGCGACCCCAATATCGGTTTCAATTTTCTCCCGGTTCCAACCGGAAATAACGGCAATTTTTTCCCAAATATCGGTTTCGTCGGCCGCAACGGGGCCAGGATACCGCATCAGGAAAATTTTGGCGTATTCGTACAGGGCCACGTTAAAAAAGGCGGTGGGTTGGGTAAATCCGGCGATAACGGCTTTGGCGCTGAACAAAAGACATTGCTCGGGCGGATAGGTTTCCGAATTGTGCCGAAACGGTAATTCCGGCGACAAAAAGGCACTGGGCGAAATCACTACTTTTTCAAACTCCGGAAACAGAAATTGTTCTTTGTTCCAGGTCACAATGACCGATGAAACAGCAATGGCCGTTTCTAAATCGGGCGGTATTTCGTCGTCGGGCAAGTCCTTCGAGGTCCAGTCGGTAGCCATGCGGGTCAGGGCCAGCCGGTCGCGGAAACGCTGCTGGTCGGCGGGCGGCAGGGTGCTGTAGAAAGGGCTAAAACGCTCCAAAGCCTGCACAATGCCGGTTTCGAGAACGGGTGGGCGTTTGCTATACCACCACCAGTTAATTTGGGGCGACAAAACCCAGATAAAAGCCGCAATGAGTACGAAAGGCACCATCCAGATGGCACCGTCGCCGGTGTGTTCCCAGGCGTAGTACAAAATGCCCAAAGCCGTAAAAATAAAGGGCGCGGCGAGGTAGTTGGCAAATACAATTTTCATAGAGGAGCAACAACGCTATTCGGCGTTTCGATATTGCCGGATAAAGGCTTCGCAGGCTTCGTCGAGCATGTCAAATACCCGTTCAAAGCCGTCGTTACCGCCGTAATAAGGGTCGGGAACTTGCAAGTTATGGCCCGGTTGGGCAAAATTGCGAATGAGTTCTACTTTTTGGCGTTGCTGGTCATTTTGGGCCAATTCCAACACGTTTTGGTAGTTGGAGGCGTCCATCACCAAGATATGGTCAAATTCGTCGAGGTCGCGGCGGGTAATTTGCCGGGCGCGTTGGTGCCTAATATCAATTCCGTGGTCCCGGGCAGTGGCAATGGAGCGCGGATCGGGCAATTCACCGCTGTGCCAGCCGCCGGTACCCGCGCTGTCGGTGGTCCAGCCGAGGGCGTATTGGTCAATTTTATCTTGCATAATGCCTTCGGCGAGGGGGCTTCGGCAGATGTTGCCCAAGCAAACCATGAGTATTTTCATACGCTCAAACGTTACATTTTTGACGCGGTGGCGGCTACTTTGGTGCCGTCGCTCAGGTTAATTTGCCCCGAAACGATCACTTGTTCGCCACTTTGTAACCCGCTGATGACTTCTACTTTGTCCGATTGAATTAAACCCAGTTTAACGGGGCGCAGCGTGGCCACCGAATCTTTTACCACGTAAACCTGAGCATCCTGGACACTGCCCGCAATGGCTTTGCGCGGAATGACCAAACCATTGCGTTGTTGCTGGAAGATAAACGCGGCTTTGGCATGCATACCACCCCGCAACGGGTTGCCGGATGGGTTGACGACCTCAATTTCTACGTCGTAGGTGAAGGTATTATCGGACCGAAGGCCAATATTGGTGACTTTCCCGTTGAGTTGGGTGCCTTTTAATACATCGGGTAATACCGTAACGGACATGCCTTTTTTTACCTGTAACACGTCGTTTTCGGTTACTTTTACCATCAAAAACAGTTTGTCGAGGTTGGCCATGGCACCTACCTGAATACCCGGCCCAATGACGCTGCCGCGTTCGATAAAACGCATGCCCAGCGTGCCGGTCATGGGTGCTTTAATGGTGGTATTGGAAATTTGTTTTTTTAACCCTTTTTCTTTGGCTTCGGCGGCCAAAATGCCCAATTCGAGGTCTTCCATTTTGTTTTTGGGCGCGGCATCACCTTCGATCAGGTTGGTGAGGCGTTCGCGATCTTTGCGCAATTTGGCCAAATTTGCCTGCGTTGCTTCCAATTCGATGCGAAACATTTCGTCGTCCACCTTGGCAATGGGTTCGCCCTCGCGCAACACGTCGCCTTTATTTTTAAAAACCTCCAAAACGCGACCGGCGGTTTCCGAAATAATCAACATTTCTTTGGCCGCCATAAAAATACCATCGGCTTCGAGGCGATTGGACAATTGCTCGGTACCGGCGATGGTGGTTTCAACGGGTACGTATTGACGAACGGATTTGGATAATTCGGCCTTGGCATCAATGGCCTTTTTATTAGAACTGAGTTTCCAGGCGATTAAAGCGCTACAAAGCAGTAAAATGGCCCAAATAGTGATTTTCTTGCGCATAATTTGCCGCAAAGGTAGTACAATTTTTTCGACTTCTTTTTAAAAAACGGCCCGCACCTGCGCACGCCCTACGTGTATGATGCGCGCGGTGTCGCCCGTGCGGCGGCCTTCGTACGTAAGGTTGAGTTGAATGGTTTTGGACAATTGCCGATCAATGGTGCAGCCCCACAGCAGGTTTTTGCCGTTTTGCAAACCCTCTAACATGGCAAAAGAAATGGGGGTATTGGCCGCGCCGGTGTATTTGATATTGGCAAACGTCCCTTTAGCGCGAATAGAAGTGGCGGCTTTAAAACTCCCGCCCGCTTGGGTCGGCGTGGTGGGGTTCCAGGTCAGTTCGAGGTTAATGTCGTTTTGACGGGCCGTTTCTCCGCCCGAAAGCGTGTTTTTTCGGTCTTTCCAACTGTATTTTCCCACCAATCGGAAACTGCGCCCCGGCAACCACGTGAGTTTGGGGGTCATTTCCCAGCCCTGAATCAGGTAGTTACGGTTGGTAAATGCCGCCGTGTTGCTCGACCGCCGGGTGCTGGCCGCGTCGGCTTCGGTGTTCCATTGTTTGCCCGGACTAACGCGCAGGTGCAGCGTGTAGTCTTCTAATTGTCGGCTTTCAAAACCCGTGGTGACTAGCACCCGGCTTTGGTTGTCGCCGTACGCCACCGACGCATCCCAGCGGGGGTGGGCGCGGTTGAGAAACAACACGTGCCGGACCGTGGCGTTGACTGCCACCAGCGCTGTATCGGGCACATTTTGTTGAAAAGGGTTCCACGGCTGCACTTCGGGTACGCCCGACAATACCCGCCGGTTGATTTGTAGGGTACTTTGCGCACTTACGCGGCTGACCCACAGTTTCCAGCCTTTTACGGTGGCGGGCATCCAGAGGCGTGGCTCAACGCGGATGTTTTGGTTAAAAACGGTGTTGTTGGTGCGCACGTACTGCGGCGTGGTAACGGCTACCCGCACGTACGAAGCCTGGTCCTGGAACACGGCAATTTCCATTTCGTCCACCTGCAAAATACTGTCGCGGTTGCGGTCAATCCACGAATATTGGCCTTCGCCGGGGTTCACCAGCAGGTAATTAAACTCCACTTTGGGGGTTTGTCCCGACCCGATTTCGTACCCGGTTGTGGTGCTGAGTCCGTTTTTTAAGGTGCTAAAGCGATAGTCCACCCGGCCCAGATAGGTACTTTGGGCGGTTTGGGTGGTGCGTTTGGGGTCAAGAATATCAAGGTCGCGGTAGGTAAAGTTCCATTCGAGGGTGCCGGGCGGCGGTTTTTTGAGGGCTTTGTTGCCACCGTGCGCCCAGCGGCCGTTGACGTTGAGGTCGTTGGCGAGCGTTGTATTTTTAAATTCGATGGTGGTGGGAGCGTAGTCGCGGCGTTGGGAAATATAACCGCCCACGTAAAAAGAACGGTCGGTATTGGGCATTTGCAGGTAAAAACGGCTCATGTCGTACCAAAAAGAAGTGCCCAACATCGTGTCGGTAGCGACGCTGTGCCGCGTATTTTTTTCGCGTTCGCCGTACAAACCAATTTTTACAAAAGGTTTATTGTCGCGGATTAATGTTTTGGAAACGTCAAATTTGGGGCGCGAAAACCGCGAACGTTCCACCAACCCATCGGTAGTGAGTTCGTTGATTTCGCCCAATATTCCCCAACCTTTTTTGGCAAAATTCAATCGGGCAAGGTGTTTTTGGCCCTTGTATAAATTGCCGTGTTCAAATCGGGCGTATTCGTACCGGGTATCGCCCCAATCTTTGCGGGCAATGGTCATTCCCGATCGGAGTAAAATTTCCGCGCCGGGGTCGGTACCGAGGTTGCCCGTGTTCCAGTCGCGCACAAATTCGGCGGGCCGGTACGGGTTCAACGGCAGAAAATGGGTGGTTAAAAGTTCGCTATTGAGGTCAAATACCGCCGACCACGGGCCTTTTTTGAGTTTTTGTTCCAATTTTAAATAGCCGCCGCCGCCAAAATTATCACCATTGTCCAAGGGCGAATACCGGTTCAAATCCCGTTGGCTTAAGGTGGCTTCGGCGTACACGCGGGTTTGTTTGCCCAACTGATAATCGGTGCCGATGGTGTGCAATTGGCGTTGTTCGGGCGCAATCAGGCGGATAATGGGTTCAAAATTGCCGGTGGGTTGACAGGTAACCGGATCGGGGGCGACCCATCGGTACACGCGGCCATTGGCGCCGTTGGGGGCCTGAATATAGTTGCCCTGTCCGGCGGGCACTTCGCTGAACCGGGCGGCGTAGCGGGCGGTTTCGCTGTTGGTCGAATATTCCAAAATGCGCACCGCGATGCCGCCGCAGACCGTGGTGTCGCGGTACCGGTACAGCACCCGCGATGCCTCAAAGTTCTCCAACGTATCTACCCCGGAGGCAAAAGCCGTGGCCAAGTTATCACCCGCCTGCGCCAGCCGGGAGCGTTGTTCGGGCGTCAGGTCGAGGTTGCCCGTTGCGTTGAGGCCATCTTGTTCGCTGTACACATTGAGCCAAAAATTGCCCTTGGGTGTCGCCCATTCGGCGCGGGCCGTGGCCGTGGAGCGCAGGTAGTTTTGTACCGCGTATTCAAATTCAATAATGATCCGTATGTCTTTGGTAATCAATCTTTTTTGGGTAAAAATAACTTCGCCCAAATTGTAATCAATCACGTAATCGTCGGCTTGTCCGCGCTGGAGCAATTGCCCGTCGGCAAATACTTTTTCGGTGCCCGCCAATACAATAATAAACCGTTCGCCCTCGGCCCCCTGCAAACGGTACGGCCCCTGGTTGCCCTCCTGCCCTTGGATAATTTGGCGGTTAAATTTCCCTTTCGATACCCCCGCGCCGAAGGACAAAGCCGGTTGTCGGCGCGTTTGTGGTAAGATCAGTCTGGCCCCTTGCATCCGTTTAAAATAATTGGAAAAATAGCCGCCCGGTCGCGTAAAATCAAGGTCACCCGCCGATAAAATGGTGCCTTTTCGCTCCAATTCAATAAAAATTCGGTCAAATTCCTGCAAACGCCGCGTGGTGCCGTCGGGCTGGAGCGGAATGGAATTGTCCGATAAAGCACCGCGAATCAGCAGATCATTGCCCAATTTGCCCTCCAATTGCAGGTTGAGGTTGGAGTTAAACACCAAATTTTGGCTGTTACCCAGCGACAAACCCCGCGTGTACGTACCCGTGGACACCACGCCGGGCGTGGCAAAAGGATTGGCCGTGGCGGTTTCGTAGGGGCTGTAATCGAACGCAATGGCGCCGTCGGTGCCCTGCCGTTTGATGAGGGAAGTATCCAGCCGGAACGTGGGTTTGCCCAGGTCCAGCGACAATACCCGCCACGTCACCTGAAGCCGGGTGGCACCGGGGCAAACGCGCTGAATGGCGGCGGTATCAAAAAAAATGCTGCGGTTTCGGACGGAAAAAAGTGCTACCGGCACTGCGCATCCCCGGGCGCTGTCGGTTACAAACAGCAGGGGTACGGCCAGCGTGAGGGTGTCGAGGGTTTGGGGCGATACCCGGGCGTCAATGGTACGGGTACGCACATTACTGCGGTTGGTTTGCGCCCCGACAAAGGTGTGCATCCATAGCAGCAGCACCGCGATCAGCAGGCCGCACGCCGTGTTTTTGTGTAAATTACTACTATTCGCCCACATGCTTCTTTCCTGTTTGTGTGACTACCGAAGTGCCGTTTGGGTTGCTTTCCTTTTTAAAATCGCGAGAATCTATGAGGAAGATAAAAATAATGCCAAAGTCCTCCTATTTTCGCCCCCGAAAACTTGTAACTATCGGCTGTGAGTGGCTGGATGGTTATGAAAACTTAGAATATGTACGAAAATTCAAAATTAATACTCGACTCCTCCGACGCGCCGGAGCCTGGGCAATTCACCTGGCGTAGCCCCAGCAACATTGCCATTGTTAAATATTGGGGTAAATACGGCGAACAATTGCCGCGCAACCCCTCGTTTAGTTTTACCCTCGCGGCGGCCCTCACCGATACCATGCTGGAGTTTGAGTTTCGCGAAAATTACGACCAAAATATTGACCTCGAATTTTTCTTTCACCAACAGCCCAACGAGGCATTTCAAAAGAAAATTCTGGCGTTTTTGGAGCGTTTATTGCCCATTTATCCCTTTTTGCCCCAATTAAGCCTCAAAGTGTATTCGGGCAATTCTTTCCCCCATTCGGCGGGTATTGCTTCGTCCGCTTCGGCGATGTCGGCGTTGGCCTTGTGCCTTTGTTCGTTGGAAGACCACCTCTTTGGTACTTTGAAAGATCCGGCGGCATTTGACCAAAAAGCCTCTTATATCGCGCGGTTGGGCAGCGGCAGCGCTTGTCGTTCCATTTTCCCGTACGCTTCGGTGTGGGGCGAAACCAGTGCTTTGGCGGGCAGTTCCAACGAATACGGCGTGAGTGCCGAGCATATTTTGCACGATACATTTAAAGATTTTCACGACGATATTCTCATTGTTTCCAAAGAAGAAAAAAAGGTAAGCAGCCGGGCGGGACACGCACTGATGGAAGGCAATCCTTACGCCGAAGCGCGGTACACGCAGGCGCGGGCGCGGTTGTCGCAACTCACGGAGGCGTTATCGAGCGGTGATTTGCCCGTGTTTGGCAAAATTTGTGAAGACGAAGCCCTCACCCTGCACGCCCTTATGATGTGCAGCAATCCGTCGTACATGCTCATGCGCCCGCAATCGCTGGCCATTATCGAAAAAGTACGCGCTTACCGCGAAGACACCGGCCATCAGTTGTATTTCACCCTCGATGCCGGACCGAATGTACACCTGTTGTACCCCGGTAGTATCGTTCAAGAGGTGCGTTCGTTCATCGAAAGTGACCTGAAACAACTTTGTGAACAGGAGTATTATATCCAGGATTGGGTGGGCGAAGGCCCCGAAGAAGTGTAGAATAGAAGAACATCGAACATCGAACATTTGAACACCGAACAATCGAACATTTGAACGCTGAATATTGAACGCCGAAGTGTTGAATATCGAATATCGAACGCCGAATATCGAACGCCGAAGTGTTGAATATCGAAGTGTCGTGCGCTACGAAGCATTTTATAACTTCGATATTCGGCGTTCGATGTTCGATGTTCGGTGTTCGATGTTCAAATGTTCATTGCTGTTTGCATGTAGCAGAAATTCTAAATCCTAATTCATATGTCTAAGTATAAAACGTTTGTCGCGGGTGAAATTTTAAATTTATCCGTGGGTTATTTGGCCGGTATGTCGGCTTCCATGTTGGTTTCGCGTTTTTTTGTGGCCAAAGGCGTCAAAAACCTTTGGGGATTGGCGGCCAAAAAAGAAGCCGTGAGCAAAGGCGATTACGAATGGTTGCTGTTTGTGGCTTCGTACCTGATTGGTTTGGCGGTGATGCTGGGCGTTAGTTTCCTGATGAAACAATTCCGGGGTAAAACCGAGGGGGAATTATGAGGTTTTTAATGTTGAATGACGAAGGCCGAATTTTTGAACACCGAACACCGAACATCGAACACCGAAGGGTTGAATATCGAATGTCGAACGCCGAATATCGAACACCGAAGTGTTGAATATCGAACAGTTGAACGCCGAATATCGAACACCGAAGGGTAAAGAATATCGAAGTGTCGTGGGCCACGAAGCATTTTATAACTTCGGTGTTCGGCGTTCGGTGTTCGATATTCGGCGTTTAAAAATTCAACTGTTCGGCGTTCAACTGTTCGATGTTTTTTAAAGGCTGTTTTGCCACGCCAAATATTGCGTTACGAAGCATTTTATAACTTCGGTGTTTGGCGTTCGATGTTCGGTGTTCGATGTTCAATTGTTCGGCGTTCAACAAGTTCGTATGTAGCAAAAGGCAACGTTTTTATCGAAAAAATGCCTCTTTTGAGTGCCAAAACGTTTTTTGGGTTGTTGTAAGCCCTGTTATCACCTCTATCATTCCTGATCAACATAAAATCATGTTCAAACGACCCATCCACCCCATGCGCCTTGGCCAAATCTTCCTTTGGGGAATCTTGTTCCTGTTGTCGGCCTGCGGCGGTAGCCGAAAAGCCGCTCCCGTTACCTACACACCCGATAATATTGTTCCCACCGACAAGTCGCTGTTGTGGCGCATCAGCGGGAAAAGCCTCAAAAATCCGTCGTATTTGTACGGAACCATCCACATTATTCCCAAAGAAGACCTCCAAATTTCGGAGGGAACCTGGAATGCCCTGCGCCGCTGCCAAAAAATTGCCTTCGAAATTGACATGAAGGAAATGACCAATTTGCGCACCCAATTCAGTTTGCTCACCAAGGCATTTATGAAAAACGGCACCACCCTCAAAGATTTGTTGCCGCCCGAAGATTATTCCTACGTGCAGGAACGGATGGCCGAAAAAGGCATGGCCGCTGGTATGTTCGAGCGCCTCAAACCCATGTTCCTCACCATGATTTTGTCGAATGAAGAAGCACCGTCGTTGAATGGAAAATCGGAATCCAAAATGACCTCGGTGGAAATGGAACTGTGGCGGGTGGCGAAAAAACAAAAACTCAAATCGGAGGGCCTCGAAACAACGGCCTACCAAATGAGCGTTTTTGACAGTATTCCGTACAAAGCCCAGGCTGAAATGCTGGTGGAAGGGCTGCGCAACGAACAGGGCGGCGACGAGCAATTGGCCCAAATGATTAAAATGTACCAGGACCAGGACATCGAATCCATGCAAAAAATGATCAGTGGCGACACCGACGGTATGGGCGAATACGAAGATGTACTACTCGGAAAACGCAACCGCAACTGGATTCCCATTATGGCTCGCCTGATGAACGAACAACCCACGTTTTTTGCCGTGGGAGCGGGGCACTTGGGCGGAAAAGGCGGGGTAATTGCGCTGTTGCGCGCCGAAGGGTATGTGGTGGAGGCGGTGAAGTAGGTACTTCGACGCGGCTCAGTACCAGCCTAATTAAAAAAGGCCATCTCGTTACCGAGATGACCTTTTTTGTGACCACGAATGGAGTCGAACCATCACACCCGTAAGGGCACTACCCCCTCAAAGTAGCGCGTCTACCAATTCCGCCACGTGGCCAGGGGAGGTTGCTTCTGTATAAAAGCGGGCGCAAAGGTAAGGGTGTTTTTGATATTTGCAAATACTTTTTTTAAAAAATAAAAACTTAGCCGAAAAATAGCGGCTAAGTTTTTATACTGAGCGTAGCCAAAGTATATGCTGAGCGAAGCCGAAGCATATGTTGAGCGAAGCCGAAGCATATGTTGAGCGTAGCCGAAGCCCTACGGATTTTTTGCCCCCAAAGAAATGATATTGGCAAAAAGCCGGTACGCACCGGGAACCCCCGCCGGTAATTCGCGGAAAAACGACAAGGCCGTGTACACGTAAATCCCTTTTCCGTACGGCGCAATGAGCAAACTGCCATCCGCCGGGGCTTCGTTGGGGTCGTTGCACGACAAAGGTGTCACAAAAGCCGGGTCCCATTCCGTGGGGAAATACAACCCACGCTCCTGTACCCATCCCTGAAAGTCGGTATCGGTGAGTTTATTGGGCGCGTTCAACACCGGATGGTCGGGTTTTACAAAACGCATTTGGGCATTTTCGTCGGTCACGCGGGTGCGCGAGATTTTTAGGGGCAACGGCGATACTTTATCGGTGGTATAATCGAAATTATTGTTGTACTGTGTCACCAAAGTACCGCCCTGATTCACGTATTCAAACAAATCGCTGTTGTGAATGACCAACGCCTGTTTGGTGTTGTAAGCGCGTACGCCCAGCACCACGGCATCGTATTGGCGGAGATTATCCACTGTCAGGTCTTTGTCTTCGAGCAGGGTTACCCGGCAACCCATGAGTTGGAGCGCATCGGGAATTTCGTCGCCCGCGCCCATGTAGTAGCCCACTTTTTTGGCCGTTACCTGCAACGACAAACAAGAGGCTTTTACCTGCGCCGGTAACAACACATTTTGCGGGCGAATATGCTCGTATTCGATCGGGATCAGGCGCATATTGTAGTCGCGGCCGCCAATGGACAGGCTGGCACCCAGGTTAATTTCGCCCGAAGTCGCGGTGGTGGACACGTTAAACGTCACCGTTTTTTCTTCGCCTTTGCGCGCAATAAAGAACGTATTGTCGCCCTTGGCGGTCCAACCCGCCGGAAATACCAGGCCAACCGTGCCCGTTACGCTGTCGCGCATGGCTTTAATCCGCACCGTAACCGATTGGGCGGGGCTGGTAAACAGGTACGAACTTTGCGTAAATTCCACCACGGCGGGGGGCAAAATATCGAATGGTTTCCAAATTTCCCCTTTCGAGGGTTCTTCGTATTTGTACGCTATATCGGTGGTGTATTCGAGTGGGGTAGTGCCGTCGAGCAGGAACGACCAGCGCACTTTGGCGTAACGCGGCGTTTCCGGGAAATTCCGCATGGTTTGGTCTTCCACGTTGTACATACCCGTCGAAAATGGTTTTTGTAACCAATAAGGCGACGTAAACGGCGCATTAGCGGGAATAATCACCTTTTTGCTGTACGTAAAATCGGCGTTGTTTTGCAAAACAAATTGCATCGCGGTGTCAAACAGGCTTGGCTGAATGGCAATCCCCGTGAGCGTAAGGTTCACGTTGGCGCGTTGAATGGCTTCCAATTGCAACGCCGCCGGAGCGCCGGGTGTACCAGTGGGGCTGTCGGCCACGGCTTCGAGGTAGAGGCCCATGCAGTTTTTGATGACATTTTTGATGTCGGCCAATTTGACGGTACGCCAGTGGCCATTGGGTAATGCCTCGATCATTTTCATGGCTTTTACCAAATCGGGAATGGACGCGGCGGGGTTGTCGGAGCGGTAGTTTTGGTCAATTTTGGCCAACAAATCGCCAATTTTTGCGCCACCTTCCACCCGCGTCCAAGTGGTATTAATGCCCTCGAACATATCGGTATTGGTGGGTTTTTCGCCTTTGATAAAGTCAAAATAATCGGCGTTAACGCCCCGGCGCGACATATCGCCAAAACCCTGACAACGGTGCATGGACCGCGCCTCGGAGGCCACTTCGCTGTTGCTTTTGCCTTTTAGGGGCAGAAAAACGCCCAAATCCAACGTAAACATGTTGGATTTATCGGCTTTTTCAAATTTCTCGCGGCTGCCGTAAAACCACCACGAAGTGTTGAAAAAGATACGTTTGGGTTGCCAGGGTGCCACCCATTTTAATTGTTCGGTGAAAATATCATTTTTACCCGCCAAATCGAACGCTTCCACCGACATCATGGCCGAAGTGGTGTGGTGCCCGTGGTTGGGAAATTTTTTATCGTGGTGAAAACGGTTAACAATAACGTCGGGTTGCACGTCGCGAATGGCCCAAACCACATCGGATAAAACGGCGTTGCGGTCCCAAATGGTGGTGGTTTCCTCCGGGTTTTTGGAGTAGCCAAAGTCATTGGCGCGGCTGAAACGCTGTTTCCCGCCGTCAATGGAGCGGGCGGCCAACAATTCCTCGGTGCGCAATACGCCCAATAATTCGCGTAATTCCGGCCCGATCAGGTTTTGACCGCCGTCGCCCCGGGTGAGCGACAAATAGGTCACGTCGTAGTATTTGTAATTGGCGCAATAACTGATAAAGCGCTGGTTTTCGTCGTCGGGGTGGGCGGCCATGTACAGCACGGAACCCAATACGTTTAGTTTTTTGATGGACTGGTGAATATCCGACGGCGATGGTTTTAGCGGTTTTTGGGCAAAACCGAGGATTGGTAAGAGGAAGAGTAGAATTGTTGGAATGGAGTAAAGGCGTTGCAGCATACCGTTGTTGTGTTAATTGTTGAAGGTGCAAATATAGACAATGGATGTGCTATTTTGTTGCGCGAATAAAAAAAGGCCATTCCAAGAGCCGTGCTCCGGGAATAGCCTTTTGATGGATGCGCTGCGCAAAAAAACGGTTATTTTCCGCCTTTCAATTCCGCTTGCAAGGCCGCCAATTCCGCCGATTTGCCGTCGCGGGCAAGGGTGGCTTGTTTGGGCCAAGTGGCGGGGTCGTGCATTTGGTAACGTTTACCGGCGGCTTCCAATACTTTTTTGATGGCGGCTGGTTTTGCTTTGGCCAAATCGGCGAAAGTAACGATACCAGCGTTATTCAACAATTCGGCGATTTTGGGGCCAATGCCTTCCACAATGGTCAAATCGTCTTTAGTAGCGGCGGCTTTTGGCGCGGCTTCTTTCTTTTCAGCGACTTTTTTGGCCGGAGCGGCCTTTTTTTCGGTGGTTTTCTTTTCGGCGGCTTTAGCGGGAGCCGGTGCGTCGGTAACGTCGGCTTTGGCTTTTTTGGTGGTTTTCACCGGGGTCAAGGTCTCGTTCATGAGGTATTGCTCCTCCACTAATTGGCCATTGTTCCACACGCGGCGGATGACTTCGTTGTACATCAATGACACTCCTTGTTTGTTGGTGAATTCAAAAGTGAATTGCGATTTGGCTTCCTGGTCGTTCACCAACACCACCGCGTGGCGGGTGATATTATTGGTGCGCTCGATATTGGCGAAAAACCAACGCAGGGCTTCCGCTTTTTGGCTTTTGCTGTGGGTAATATCTTGCGGGTTGCTGTGTGTAATGCAGTTGTCGGCGGCAAATTGTTCAAAAGCACCCAAGAGGTCACCGGTGAGCACTTGTGCATCAATGGCTTCGGTTAATTTCTTTATGTCCATAATGGTTTGCGAAATAAAGTTAGTTCGTAAAATTACGCCGCAAAGGTAATAATTATTCTTCAGCCAAATAATAGTTGGTTTTCAAAATTAAAACTACGTTAACACAAAATAAAATAAGGTTACGCTCAAAATCATCAGTGAAAATCCCAATAACTTTGGGAATAAAGTTCCACTAACTCCATCTTTTCCAACGTGTTAGGGTTTTGCGGGAGTTCGGCTACATCGGTGTCAAAAACAAAACATCCGCGAAGATTCGCTGCGTTCAAAAAACGCAGTTGGGGCAGGGCCGGGAGGCGTTGTTCGAGCCGTTGCACCAGTTCATCGGTGGATATTTTGACCGGAAAAGCCATATTGTACCCCCATTGGCCAAAGGTTGGTACGTGCGATTGGTAGGGAATAACGCACGGAAAAGCCGCTTCCAGGGTGGCGTGAATGCACCAAAATGGTTTGCGCGCCAAAAACGGCGAAGTGCTTTGGGTCACAACCACGCCGTCTAAAGCCAGAATTTGGCGAAGCATGGTATAAAATTCTACCGAATACAATTTGCCCAAGGCCGGTTCCGAGGGGTCGGGCAGGTCAACAATAATGACGTTGTATTTTTTGCTGCACGTTTTTACGTAATTGAAGGCATCTTCGTTAAAAACGCGCAGTTTATTGTGGTTCAAACTGCCGCCGTTGAGTTGATTAAATACCGGGTGCGTTTTGCACAGGCGCACCATTTCGGCGTCCAAATCTACCATGTCAACCCCCTGCACGGTCTCGTGTTTTAGAATATCGCGCAGTGCCAAACCATCGCCGCCGCCCAAAATCAGCACCGAATCGCGCCGGGGCACCGATAAAAGCGGAATGTGGATCAAAGGCTCGTGGTAGCGGTATTCGTCGGTACTGCTGAATTGGAGGTTGCCGTTGAGGTACAGGCGGGTATCGTTGTTCCATTGGGTCACGATAATGTTTTGGTAAGGCGTTTGTCGGCTAATCACCACCCGATCCTGGTAGTTGAGTGCATCGGCAAAACCCACCAACTCGAAGGAATAAACGAATCCAAAGGCCAAAATGAGGGCTGTTATGGCCGATACTACCCATAATCGTCCCGGTCGGGCAATGTTATTTTTAAAAACAGCGAGGTTAAATACCCCGATGCCCCAGTTGATTAAACCGGTAAAAAACGCGGTGCGCATGGAGCCTAACAAGGGCAACAGCAACAACGGAAACGCCAGCGACGCGGCCAACGCGCCCAAATAATCGAAGGTAAGCACCCGCGCAATCACTTCCCGGAGACCGCCGGATTGCTCCAATAAACGGGTGACCAACGGGATTTCCATACCGGCCAAAATACCAATGACCGATACACAAAGCAACAATAAAATGTAATAATTGGGGAACCAAACGTTGCCAAAATACAAAATCATGGCTGAACAGCCGCCCGCCAAACCCAGCAGGGTTTCGATCAGGATAAATTTGGGCAACAGCGGCGCATCCAGAAATTTGGACAAATACGCACCTACGCCCAAAAAACTGAGGAATAACCCGATGGTAATGGAAAAATGCAACACACTGCTCCCCAATAAATACGAAGATACCGTACTGATGAGCAATTCGTACAAAATCGCGCAGGCACTGAGCACCAGCAGCGAAGCCAGCAGAACGGTGGTTTGGGTTTTGGTCAGGTTCATTTGCCGCCGCCTCCGTAATAAGCCCTTGATCCTAAACTCCGTCGGTGGGAGCGCGGCGGACAGTTGCCGTGGCTGTCTTTTTGGTAATCCGGGCAAGATCGGTTCGATTCACGCAGCGATTGCGGGTCGCTCAGGTTCGAGAGGCCAAAACCCCGCGCCGAAGCGTACCACAACGTTCCGATGAAGAAAATCATGCCAAAAATGGTCAGATATTTGGTAAAAGTACTCATGTTTTTTACGATTATTTAAACATACCTTGTAGCCACGTGGATACCGGAATTTCGGCTTTTAGGGCCTGATATTCCCAACGCCATTGGTAAATGAGCCAAACGAGGGCGCACACCAAAAAAGCCATTACAAAGTAACGGGTCATTAAAATGGGTTTAATTTCGGTGCGCAGGGTACCCGAATGGCTTTCGGCATCCGTGGGCGATTCTGGATTGATGCGTACAAAAATTTCGTATTCGGCCGTTTCATCGGCCACAAAATTGAAATAATCCGACAGGGTTGATTCCGTCCAGTTGCCTTCACTATCGCGCCCCGATTCGGTGTAGAAACTGGCGGCAACATTATTGACGGGTATTCCGTCGGGCAATTTTAGGATGGAAATGGAAAAATTGGCGCTGGCGTTGTTGCTGCCCGGAAACGAACATTTGGTGCTGAACCGGTACGGCTGGTCTTTTTCAAGTTGTACGGTGCACAACGTACGTTGGTACAAAGCACTGCGCCCGGTGGTATCGGTGGTGCGGGGGGCTTCAAAATTCCAGGAAATAAAACACAGTTCGTTGCTACTGCCTTTGATGCCCGAATACACCATCAGGGCGAGTAAGGCCAGGGTGGCATACCCAAATACATCGCGGAAAAAGCCCAGTTTTTGGGTATTTTCTTTGGCTTCGGCGATTTCTTCGGCCGTGCGGACCTTCCAACGCTCCAATTCCAAAATGCCCACTTGTTGCACTTTATGCGCCTGCCATTCGCTGGTGGAGGTATAGTCTTTCCATTCCACGGAAGTATAAGACGCATGGTCCTTTACCACTTTATAGTTCCATGTATTGTGGTCGAGCGGTTCGTCATCCTGTCCTTCAAAACCCACCAATTGGTAGGTGCCGTATTCGGGTACATCATTGTTGTTGGCCGAACTTTTTACCCGATTGATGATTTTTTCCGTCAGAGGAACGGTTGTTCTGATTTGGAATTTGTTGTCGTTATCGGTTTGCTCCAGGCACAATTCGGTGCCGTCTTTGGCCACAAAATACCACTCCAAATATTCGGAATAGCCTTGCTCGTATTTGCTGTCTTCGGTATCGTATTCGTTCCAGTGTACCCCGTGGCAATAGACACTGAACAAGGTGTACAGTTTTCCTTTTTTCTTGATTTGGGTGCCGGGCCGTAACCACTCCGGGCTGCTCACTAAAGTTGTTTTGGACAACGTTTTTTCGTCTTCATACCGGCCGTTATCGGTTATTTTAACCAATTTATGGCAGTTATTGCACCGGAAAACAACGGGGTCTTCAATAACAACGGGTATTTTTTTGCCACAATTAGGGCATTGTATGTCATTTTGGGTCATACAACATCGTGTTTATAGGATGTTTGGAAAATAGGCCAATTACCGCAACGGCTTAACCGGCAATGGCAGCGGCGATAATGATACAAATACCTAAAATCATCAGACCGGTAAAAATGGCGAGTGGTACGTTTTTTTCGTCGGTCAATTGGCGGAATAACTGTCCGGGTGTGATCCAATCCACCACTTTTGCCGCAAAAACGGCCATAACAATGCCTAAAAAAGCGTAAGCGAGGGAGAGCACAATGCCCTGAGTGAGTTCTACTACAAGCAGCATAAGGATTCGTTTTGTGATGAAAAGAGCGTTTAACACGCTTTCCGTGTTTTATTGGGCAAATATAAAGGCTTTTTGAACAAAAAAAATCGTAAAAACGTAGATAACAAATGATTTATCGGCAATTGAAGCAATTGGCTCCATAAAAACAAACAGTTTGTAGATAAAAGTATTAATTTTGCCGCCCACCAGATTATTTAAAAATGTTCACCATCATTGACGTTGAAACGACGGGCGGTTCGCCCATGTACGAGCGCATTACCGAAATAGCCATTGTCCGCCACGACGGGGAGCGCATTGTGGATACGTACAGCACCCTCATCAATCCCGAAAAAAGTATTCCCTGGAACATTACGCGCCTGACCGGTATTACCAATGAAATGGTGGCCGACGCGCCGAAGTTTTACGAAGTGGCCAAAAAAATTGTCGAAATGACCGAAGATGCCATCTTTGTGGCCCACAATGTCGCTTTCGATTATGGTTTTGTGCGCGAAGAATTTGCCCGCCTCGGGTACACTTTTTCGCGCAAACAATTGTGCACCGTGCGCATGTCGCGCAAGGCATTTCCAGGGTTACAAAGTTATAGTCTTAGCAATCTGAAACAACATTTTGGGATTCGGGCCAAAAAAAGCCACCGCGCCCTTGATGATACGCTGGCCACGGTGCGGATTTTTGAACTTATTTTGGCCGAACAGGGTGGGGTAGCGGTGAAGTCATTTGTGAACCAGGGCATTCGGGAAACCAAATTGCCGGAAAGCATCACCCTGGAACGCCTGTACGAAGCCCCCGAAGCCTGCGGCGTGTATTACCTCTACGACGACGAAAAAAACGTGATTTACGTGGGCAAAAGCCTCAATATTCGCAAACGTTTGCTCGAACATTTTGCCGACCAAACCCCCAAGGGCGAAAAAATGCGCACGGGTGTGGTGGATTTTACCTTTGAAATAACGGGCAGTGAATTGGTGGCTTTGCTGCTGGAAAGCGCCGAAATTAAACGGCTGCAACCGCGCATCAACCGGGCGCAACGCATCAAAAACTACACGGGGGGCATTTATTCGTACACCGATCCCAATGGTTACCTTTGTTTGGCCATCGGGCAACGCAAATCGGCGGCTAAAAATAAAGAATTGGAGTTGGTTGCGGATTTTCCGACCGTAGATCGCGCCAAAAGTTTGCTGGAGTACCTGCGGCGGCAGTTTGATTTGTGCAGTAAGTTGTGCCACCTCGATCACAGCACGACTTCCTGTTTTTATTACAATATCCGCCAATGTCGCGGGGCCTGCGTGGGCGAAGAACCCGCCGATGCCTATAACGAGCGGGTAGAAGAAGCCACAAAGGCCATTCGGAAACGGTTAAGCGGCAGTTTTGTGGTCATGGAATCGGGGCGAACGCGCGGGGAAAAAGCCGTGGTGCTTATTATAGATGGCCAGTACCGGGGTTATACCTACATTGACGCCGATCTGGAGGCCATTATGCCCGAAGATTTGCTCGAAATGGCCGTACCTCCCACCAAAGACCCCGAAGCACCCCGGATTATTCACAATTATATCGAAGGAATTGCCGAAAAAACCAAAAAAGGGAGTGTGCTGAAAAAATGGGGGTAGGACTTTTTTTAAAAAATCCCTAACTTTGTAAAAATAAAAAAAATGACTGCGCTTCAACAAGTCAAAATACTATTGGCCAATATGTCGTTTCGTGAAAAAGCCGAACTGGGCAATCGGATCAGGGGATTATGGTTTCCCCGGGATCGAACATACTTCCGGTGTGTGCGGAGGCAGTGCTTGTATTGTACGCACCAGAATACCAGTATGGTCTTTGGTGGCGCCTTGATGGAACGAAAATCAATCTGCCCCTAAAACCTTATCCAACACGACGGTATCGCCTTTTTCATGGCCTCTCTGGTTGATTCGGGTATGGAATTGTCTCTCAAATCCAGGGATGTCAAATTTGTTAACTTCTCGGTTTCAGCGGGCAGGGCACTTAATTGATTACGCTCTAAAACCAACGATGTCAAGTTTTTCAACTCCCCGATTTCAGTGGGCAGGGTACTCAATTGATTATTTCCTACATTCAACGTTGTCAGTTTTTTTAACTCCCCAATTTGAGCGGGGAGGGTGGTTAATTGATTATTATTTAAATACAACCCGGTCAAATTTTTTAATTCCCCTATTTGAGTGGGCAGGGTCTTTAATTGATTGCCACCTAAATTCAACGATGTCAAATTTTTTAATTCCCCTATTTGAGTGGGCAGGGCGGTTATTTTATTGTAACCTACATCCAACGTTGTCAAGTTTTTTAAGCCCCCAATTTCAGTGGGCAGAGCAGTTAATTTATTGCCGTACAACTCCAACGATGTCAATTTTTTTAATTCCCCAATTTGAGCGGGTAGTGTGGTTAATTTATTGTAACCTACATCCAACGTTGTCAAGTTTTTTAAGCCCCCAATTTGAGCAGGTAAGGTACTTAATTGATTGTAGTTAGATTTCAACGATGTCAATTTTTTTAATTCCCCAATTTGAGCGGGTAGCGTTGTTAATTTATTGTCGTATAAAATCAGCGTTGTCAAATTTTTCAGTCTCCCGATTTCAGCGGGCAGGGTGGTTAGCGGGTTGCTACTTAGGTTCAGTTCCGTCAAATTTTTCAATTCCCCAATTTGAGCGGGCAGGGTTTTTAATTCATTCTTCTCTACATTCAGTAATGTCAGATTTTTTAATTCCCCGATTTGGATGGGCAGGGCGGTTAATGGATTGCTAATTACACTCAACTCCGTCAAATTTTTTAATTCTCCGATTTCAGCGGGCAGGGTGGTTAGTTTATTGCCACTCAAATTCAACGTTGTCAATTTTTTTAATTCCTTAATTTGAGCGGGCAGGGTACTTAATCCATTGCCATATACATCCAACGATGTCAAATTTTTCAATTCCCCGATCCGGGCGGGTAAGACAGTTAATTGATTGGTATTCAACTTTAACATGGTCAAGTTTTTCAATTCGCCGATTTGATCGGGCAGGGCACTTATTTGATTGCTACCCAACCTCAAGGTTGCCAAATTTTTTAGTTCCCCAATTTCAGCGGGTAGCATGGTCAGTTGATTGTTTTCCAAATCCAACGCGGTCAAATTTATTAATCCCCCGATTTCAGTGGGTAGTGCGGTTAGGCGATAGTTGTAACTTAGGTCCAATATTCTCAAATTTATTAATCCCCCGATTTCAGCGGGCAGGTCGGTGATTCGATTGGAAATTAACTTCAACTGAATCAAGTTTTTCAATTCCCCGATTTGGGAGGGTAGGGTGGTGAGTTGAAAGTTAGAACTTACATCCAAGGCTGCCAAATTTTTTAATTCTCCGATTTGATTGGGCAGGGTGGTGATTCGATTGGAACTGGCATTCAACGATGTCAAATTTTTTAATTCCCCGATTTGAGCAGGAAGAGCAGATAATTGATTACCACTGATATCCAACGATGTCAAATTTTTTAGTTCCCCAATTTGAGCAGGAAGGTTGGTGATTTGGTTGAAATTAAGCAATAATACCTGCAATTGGGTGTGTTGAAAAACAACCGCCGGAATGGAGTCTAACTGTTTTTCCGAAAGGTCCAGGGCGGTAATATCAGCACTCAGGTCTTTAATGTTGTAGGCAACTTGGTAAGTACGCCCCGTGGTATCCAGGAGATAATCCAAATACTGTTCGTTTTCTTTCTTTTTAATTTGGGCAAAACCACGCCAGTCAAACTGTTGGGCTTTTTCCCAGCGACCGAGTTTGGGTACCTCTTCGCCGTTTTTGTCAATGAAATAAAATACTGTTCCACCCTCTATTTCTCCGTACGCCAATGCAAAGCGGTCGGCATAAAAGTAAAAGGCATCGACCAATTTTTGGGCTTTGTTGAGGGCCGTTTTGGTGTTGGCCCGGGCTTTTTCGGTTTGGGCCAAGGCATTTTGGGCTTTTTCCTGTGCTGTTTTTACCTCTTTCAGGGCCTCTTGGGCCTGTTTTTTGGCCGTTTCCGCTTCTTTTTTAAGTTTTTCAATGGCCTTAAATGTCTCCAGGATTCGCGCCCGTGCCACCTCGGAGGAGTCGGGGCAATGGGTAATCGCTACGCTAAAGGCATTGATGGCGGCCTCGAAATTGGCATTGGCTCCTTTGTGTAGTTCAGCGTTGCCCTGAGACATGTATTTTTGGTAATAGGGGCATTGGGTTTGGGCCACCAGGTTGGTTGCGATGATAAGTAGCAGGGAAAAAAGCAGGTATTTCATGGTGCTAATTGTTGAATTTGTGGGTTGCTGAACATTTTTTGTATTATATAAAACACTACATTTTGCACCACGGCATTGCCTTTCGCAAGGCCTCCTTATCTTGTTCAGGTATGGAGAAACAGCGATATAAATTCAATACAGTCAAGTTTTTCAACTCCCTGATTTGAGTGGGCAGGGCAGTTAATTGATTTCTCGCTAAATTCAACGTCCTCAAATTTTTCAATTCCCCGATTTCAGAAGGTAGGGCGGTTAATCGATTGTAACCTAAATCCAACGCTGTCAAATTTTTCAATTCTCCGATTTGAGCGGGTAAGGCCGTTAATTCATTGGAATTCAAATTCAACGCTGTCAAATGTTTCAATTCTCCAATTTCAGCGGGCAAAGTGGTTAATTGATTTCGATATAAACTCAATATTGTCAAAGTTTTTAATTTTCCGATTTGAGCGGGTAGGGCTGTGAAGTTATTGTAACTTAAATCCAACGCTGTCAAGTATTTTAATTCCTCAATTTCAGCGGGCAGGGTGGTTAATTGATTATGGAAGCCATATGAACTGCCTTGTAAATTTAAGATTGCCAAGTTTTTCAACTCCCCAATTTCAGCAGGCAGGGTGGTGATTGGGTTGGAATTCAGTAATAATACCTGCAATTGGGTGTGTTGAAAAACAACCGCCGGAATGGAGTCTAATTGTTTTTCCGAAAGGTCCAAAGCGGTAATATCGGCACTCAGGTCTTTTATGTCGTAAGCGACCCGGTAAGTGCGTCCTGTGGTGTCTAAGAGATAGTCGAAAGACTGCCCGTTATCCTTCTTTTTAATTTGGGCAAAACCTCGACCATCAAACTGTTCGGCTTTTTCCCAACGACCGAGTTTGGGTACTTCTTCACCCGTTGTATCAATGAAATAAAATGCTTTCACACCGCCTTTTTCTCCGTACGCCAATGCAAAGCGGTTGGCATAGAAGTAAAAGGCATTGACCAGATTTTCGGCTTTGTTGAGGGCGGTTTCGGTTTCGGTTTGGGCTTTTTCGGTTTCGGCTAAGGCGTTTTTGGTCTTTTCCTGCTCTGCTTTTACTTTTTTCAGCGCACCCTGCGCCTGTTTTTTGGCCGTTTCCGCTTCTTTTTTAAGTTTTTCAATAGCCTTAAATGCCTCTAGTATCCGTGCCCGCGCCACCTCGGAGGAATCAGGGCAATGGGTAAGGGCTATGCTAAAGGCATTGATGGCGGCCTCGAAATCGGCATTGGCTCCTTTACGTAGTTCGGCATTGCCTTGGTCCATGTATTTTTGGTAATAGGGGCATTGGGACTGTGCGGCCAGGTTGGTTGCGGAAATAAGTAGCAGGGGGAAAAGCAGGTATTTCATGGTGCTAATTGTTGGATTTTGTCGGTTACACTGAGCCTTCTTGGTATAGTATCAAAATATAAAACCCGCCCTAAAAGACGATCTCGCACCACGGTATTGCCTTTTTCAGATCATCAATGGCGGGTTCGGGGATGGGGTTGCCCCTTAAATTCAACGCTGTCAAGTTTTTCAATTTCTCAATTTCAGTGGGCAGGGTGCTCAATTGATTGAGCCATACTTCAAACGTTGTCAAATTTTTTAATTCCCCGATTTCAGTGGGCAGGGTACTCAATTGATTAAGGCTTAAATCTAATGTTGTCAAATTTTTCAATTTCCCAATTTCGGCGGGCAGGGTAGTTAATTGGGTGCCTTGTAAAATCAACACTCTTAAACTTTCCAAATCCCCGATTTCAGGGGGCAGGGTACTTAATTGATTAACACCTAAATATAACGTCGTCAAATTTTTCAGTTTCCCAATTTGAGCGGGCAGGGTAGTTAATTGATTTTTTTCTAAAACCAATATTGTTAAATTTTTCAAATCCTCGATTTGAGCAGGTAAGGTATTGAGTTGATTATCACTCACATTTAACACTGTCAAATTTTTTAATTTTCCAATTTGAGCGGGCAGGGTATTTAATTGATTACTACCTAAACCCAACTCAGTCAAATTTTTCAAACCTCCAATTTGAGCAGGCAGGGTGCTAATTTGATTAAATGCTAAATTTAACAGGATTAAATTTCCCAATTCCCCAATTTGAGCAGGCAGGGTGCTTAATTGATTAAACATTAAATGCAACGCTGTCAAGTTTTTTAACTTCCCAATTTCAGCGGGCAAGGCAGTTAATTTATTGCCGTATAAATTCAACACGTGCACGTTTTTCAACGCCCCAATTTGAGCGGGCAGGGTAGTGAGTTCGTTGGAGTTCAGCAACAACAGCTGTAATTGAGTGTGTTTAAAAACAACCGCCGGAATAGAGTCTAATCCTTTCTCCGAAAGGTCCAAAGCGGTAATCTCGGCACTCAGGTCTTTTATGTCGTAAGCGACCCGGTAAGTGCGCCCCGTGGTATCCAAAAGATAGTCGAAAAACTGCCCGTTTTCTTCCTTTTTTATTTTGGCAAAACCGCGCTCATCAAACGGTTCGGCTTCATTGAGGGCAACTGGGGTCTGCGCCAACAGGTGAGCAGTGGCAATAAGGAGTAAGGAAAAAAGCAGGTATCTCATTGTTCTAATTGTTTAATTTGTACTTTAAGTGTTTTTATTAACTGAGTCAGGCTGTCTATCTCAAGGGTTTCAACGTTGATCACGTCTTGCCCGGCCTTGTATTGTTGCAGGGATTTGAGGTTGCGCTTAGCCGTGTTGATTTCACCCTCAAAACGAACAATGTCTGATTGATACGATTGTATCAGGCTTATCCGGGCCTCGCGGGCGGCTTGGCGGGCCTGTTGCTGCTGCCAATAGGCCACTATCCCCAATACAATGGCGGCAGCGGCCACCACACCCGCCACGATAGAAAAGAGGCGGGCGCGTTTTTGGCCCTGTTCGGCGCGTTTTTGCAGGCGTTCTGCCTCTTCGGCGCGTTGTTTTTCGCGTTGGGCTTCCAACTGAATGCGCGCTTTTTCTGCCGCTGCTTCGCGAGCGGCGGCTGCTTTTTGGGCCTCCACCCGGGCGCGGCTTTCTGCAATCCATTGCTGCTCCTCCGCTTCGGGTCGAAAGCGGTTTAGGTATGGCTCAATAAACAGCAGTTGTTTTTCGGTAAAGTATTCGCGCACGTCGGCTTTGAGGGTGCTTTGGCTTTTTACCAAACGTTGTACCTCCAATATGGCGATTTCCTCGTCGCTGCGTTTGGCGTGTATTTGCTTCGCTAAGGTATCGTGGGCGATTTCATAGCGTTGGTTTTGTTCGGAGTAGCGCAGAATGCGGCGGTTCTGGAGATCATTCAGCGTGTTTTGCACAAAATCAGGGCCTAAGGCGTGGTGACCGGTGGGCAGGCGTTGCTGCAATTGCTCCGCCGTGAGGGGTTCTTTAGTGCCATCGAGGGTCACAAAAGGCGAGAGTACGCGCCAAACGGCATCGGGTGGCTGTTGGTATTGCCGCGCAATCTGTAGTACCTGCTCGTCGAGGAAGTTGCGGAGCACGTCGCCGATGTCGCCCAATTGCCGCAACGCATCGAGGGTGAAAACGGCCTTCGCCTGGCGTTGTTCGTCGCCGGTGGTTTGGAGGTAGAGTTTGTCCAAAAACACTTGTAAATAGGGTAATTGAATCCCCAAGGTTTTTTCGTCGCCGCGTATTTTTTCAAAAATGCCCTCCGACAAAGCGTCTTCTTCGCCCGCTCTCAGGCGCACAATGCTGTCCGGCAAGGCCCCAATGCTTTGGATCACGGTTTTTACTTTATCTAAGTGCATGGGTTCCACGCGCAGTTTTTTGCGCAGGAGTTCGGGGACGGCTTTTTCAAATTCGTGCAAATACCCCAAATACTCTTCGCGGATGCTAATGAGTATTTTGACGGGTTGTTTTACGTTCAGTATTTCGCGCACGGTGCGGATAAACTGCTGCTGCTCGTCACGGGTACCAAGGATGTACAACTCCTCAAACTGGTCGAAAATAAGGTACAAGGGCTTAAAATGCCGCAAATAGATGTTTTTCAGGCTCCGGGCCAGGGGCGTTAGATGCTGCGGCGCAGCCTGGGGGGCGTCGGTAGTGGCATCAGACAGGTCTTCATCGAGCCAGTCGAGGTCCGTCATCGGGTTGGTCCCCTTCGCCGGTATCCCGGCTCCATCGCCTTCTGCGTCTTGCAGGGCTTTTTCGAGCGATTCGTTGATATTACCGCCCCGGCGCACATTAACCGCCAGCCAGTCGTGGCTTTGGAAACGGTTGGCCAATCCGCACTGGATCAGGCTGGTTTTGCCGGTACCGGAAGCACCATAGACCATAATCAGGTCGCTTTGGAAGACCATGAGGTACAGGTTGTCAATTTCCTCGGTCCGTCCGAAGAAGATGTCGCCGTCCTCGCGGGTATAGGCATCTAAGAATTTGAATGGATATCTTTGCATGGTTAAAAGGCGTTTTCTACAAATCCGAAAAATCAACGCTGATTTCTGCCAAAAGGCACGCTCGTGCGGCGTTGAACTGATCCACGACGCTGTCCAATTTCATGATTTTTTGGTTCTCCTCTTTCAGCAGCAAGTCGTTGAGGTCGCTGCCCTGCTGTACAAGCCCCTTTTTTTCGATATATTCGAGGGTGTTGTTTTCCAAAAACAGGTATTCGAGGCTGCCGTCCGTGAGATTTTTGCTTTGGAAAAAACAGATTTTGGCCCCGTGTTCAAATTGCAGGGCATTAAAATCAATGACAAAAGGAAATAAATTGGTGTGGATTTTATAATCGCCGCGGTAGAGCAGCACGGCATCAGTGGTGACGGGTTCAGGGATGAAATTCACTTTTTCGGCATCTATATTGGCTTTGCTGTCAATGCCCAGCGCGAGGTAACGGTGCAGGAAACGCGGATCGGTATTGCGGCTTTGGTGGTAGCCGATGTGTTTGATAGAGGCCATTTGGTAATTGACCAAAAAGTAAAAATGCCCAAAAAAATCGGCCAAACACCGCTCGGCCTCGGCACAGTCCAGCACGTCGTATTGGGCCTTGTCCAATTTGGTCCCCAAGGCTTTCCACTGCTTAGTGTTTTGGTGCAGAGCGGAGTCGTCGCGCAGTTGCGGGGCTACTTTGGACCATTCCGAAAACGGCGGAATCAGCCGGTCGGCGTGCGCGGCAAAGAGGTCGGACAGGAGTTGCAATAGCCGAAATTGATCCGAAATAGATGGTTCAAAAGCAGTATCAAAACGCTGCTGTAACAGTTGTTTCTGTGCAGCGGTCAGGGGTAATGACTGATTTTTTAGCAAATCCCAGCCAGTGGATAAAAAAGCAAAAGTAACCAAATCAAGGGTTTTTTTGACAATAAACAGGCACTTTTCAAGGTATTTTCGTTGTTTTTCGTCGGAAAAACCTTCTTTGCCAATAGCCATGAGTTTGCTCAACTGTGTGCCAATGGGGCCGATAAAACTATACGCGATGACCTCTTTGGCCTTGTCCGAAATATTGGATTGGGCTTCCCATTCGGGGATGGCTGCTACTCGCTCCAAAAACTTCCGCGCCGCCCCGCAGTCATTTTGGATATGCTCGATGAGGGCTTTGGTCAGGTGCTCATTAAAGGGTTTTTTGCCCGTTAGCATGCCAAAATTGGCCTCGTCAATGTGTTCAATATTGTAAATTTTGTCGGCGTACTGCACGTTCTGCACCTGCTGGTTTTGTAGCAGGGTTTTGAGTTCCGACAGTTGGTTCTGTATTTCCACTACCGTGCCGTCTGCACCGGCGAGGGTTATTCTATCGGAACCAATGTTTTTTATGATAAAGTTGGACATAGACGTTTAGGAGAGAAGAGTGAAAAGTTGAGTGATGGGTTTTTTGAGGTGTTATGAAAAGTTGGCGTTGTCTATCTTTTCAATATTAATGATTTTTTCGGCGTTCTGTGTGATATTTTTATCGCCAATATGCACATTTTCCCCCGCAGTGATGGTCGAATTGATGACTGTATTTTTGTTGTTGGTGCTGGTAATGGGGGGGGCGTCGGCGTGCGCGTTTTGTGCAAAAAATACGTGTTGTAGCACGGCGTCCTTGCCGTTGGTGTACAGTCCCCAGGGAAATTCATCGGGTGTTTCATCGGTCGGGGTGTCAAAACCGATGTCGCGGTGAGTTTTACCAAAATGGCGATAGCGCTGCTCGGTGTTGGTACCTTTTATAAAATTGGCCGCACTTTCATAAGCCATTCCGAGGGTGTCACCGGCCACCAGATTTTCATAAAAACGAATAGCAAACTGCGTGGCAGTTTCATCGTGGATTTTTACGGAAGTCGCAATCACGGCTTTTACCCCAAACTGGAACAGGATTTTGATATGGGCGCGGGTGCAGCAACCGTTGAGGACCACCAATTGCAGGGCATTGGGATTGCGTTGGGTGAGTTCGCGGGCCAATGGTTCAAAAAAGATATGGGCATTTTGCAGAGAAATACCTGCGCTGTCGGCGTGACCGGCGTAGTGAAAAATGCTAATGCTGTCCTGGTATTCACGCAGGAAATCGAAATAGGCTATCAGATCGGTATCTGTACGAATCAGGTGTTTGGCAAGTTTACCGTGCCGCTCGGCGGGTAGAATGGCGTCCTGGATACCATTTTGTTCGTTGGTCAACGAGGAAAGATCACCTTTCGGGTTAGCAAAAGCGGTGAAGATGACATTTTTAGGCATATTATACTTGGTTAATCCCGTTTAATGAAAAATGGCGTTTTGACTTTTATACTGAGCGTCGCCAGGTTTTGTACCCCAATTTGGGGAATCATCCTACTTGTTTATGCACAAAACCTGCCGCGTCGAAGTATATACAAACAAAGGTAGTGATTATTCAGGTATTGTTAATTCATTAAAACTACACAAAACTCAGGGGGAGAATGTTCTAAATGTATGGCGGAGGATTGTGACAATAAATCTACTTTGGAGGTATGGCAGCGTGAAATCGGGAAAAAAACAAAGTCCTGCAAATCCTTCCTCTTGCAGTTTCATAAAAAATCCCGAATTCTGGTGAAAACCAAAATTCGGGATGATTCATGTGTTGATAGTTATTTACTGACTATTAGTTCAAAATCATATCTTTTTCCGACATCATTCGGCGGATATTAATCAAGGCGTAACGCATACGGCCCAAGGCGGTATTGATACTTACGCGGGTAAGACCGGCAATTTCTTTAAAACTCATATCGGCGTAGTGACGGAGAATAACCACTTCGCGTTGTTCTTCCGGCAAGGCATCTACCAAGCGGCGGATGCGGTTGTGGGTTTCACTGCGCATAATAATTTGGTCGGGACCATCGTCGCTGTGGCGCAATACGTCAAAGATGTCAAAATCTTCGGTGGGGTTGAGGTGGGCGCGGCGTTTGTTGCGGCGGTGGTAGTCCACACACATGTTGTAAGAGATACGCATAGCCCACTGCACAAATTTACCTTCGTGGTTGTATTTGCCACGGCGGAGCGTATCAATAATCTTAATAAAAACTTCTTGGAAAATATCCTCAGCAAGTGCGTGGTCTTTCACGAACAAGTAAATAGAGGTGTAAATTTTAGACTTGTAACGCTGAAGAAGAACTTCGAATGACTGTTCGTCACCGTCAACATAGCGTGCGATCAACTCGTGATCAGAAATCATGGGCATAACTTGCATAAGCCTACAGCTGGTTTAGTAAAAACCAAAAACCTTTTTGTTAAGATTTAAGTGTGGTGTACAAGTTATACTCTATACGCAAATGTCGTTTTATGAAAAATAATTTGGCGCGGTGTGCGCCTTAGCGATGACAAAAGTAAGACATGAATCTGGGCTGTGCAAGTTTTTTCTAAAATTTTAACATTTTTTTGTTTCCAGTAAGCAACCCGGAAGCACGTAACAACGTCGCAAGGTGCAATAGTTTAAAACTATTGGGGTATAGAAAATATAATTTTTGTAAATAGAATTGCCGTTTTACTTTTGTAAATGAAATAAAAAGGCCCTTTTAGAAACGTCATTGCGTTCAAAGGACTTTGTTTCATAGGCTTTTTTACCGAAGCCCCCGGCAATGCGATTTGATTTGTTTGAATAGTGATGTACTAGTACGTTAATTAATTAGCCACGCGGATAATGTTTCGTGTGGCTATTTTTATGCCATTTCCGAACAAGCCCGGTAAATATCCGACCATTCGTCGCGGCGTTTCACCACTGTTTCCAAATATTCGTTCCACACTAAGGCATCCTGAACGGGGTCTTTTACAATGGCTCCCGTGAGGCTGGAGGCGATATCGGTGGCGGTAACGCGGCCATCGCCGAAGTGCGCGGCCAGTACCATCCCGCTGTTCACCACCGAAATGGCTTCGGCGGTACTCATGGTGCTGCCGGGTGTTTTTATTTTGGTTTTGCCATCGCTGGTAACGCCGCTGCGCAATTCGCGGAAAATGGTCACAATCCGGTGAATTTCTTCGAGCAGGTGTTTATCCACGGGCATGTCCAGTACCTGTGAAAAATCGCGGATACGGCGTTGTACAATATCCACTTCTTCTTCCTGCGTGGCGGGCGTTGGTAATATCACCGTATTAAAACGGCGTTTTAACGCACCCGACAGTTCATTTACCCCTTTGTCCCGGTTGTTGGCGGTGGCAATAACGTTAAAACCCTTGACGGCTTGAACCTGGGTGTTGAGTTCCGGAATGGGCATCAATTTTTCCGATAATACCGTAATTAGGGTGTCTTGCACCTCGGGACTCATCCGGGTCATTTCTTCAATGCGGCAAATGGTACCCGATTGCATGGCTTTTAACAACGGAGTTGTAACCAGTGCACTTTCGCTGGGACCTTCGGAGAGAAGGCGGGCGTAGTTCCAGCCGTAACGAATGGCTTCTTCGGAAGTGCCCGCCGTACCCTGAATTAACAACGTGGAATTGCCACTTACCGCCGCCGCAATGTGTTCGGATACCCACGATTTGGCCGTGCCCGGCAACCCGTACAGCAACAGCGCGCGGTCGGTTACCAGAGTCGCTACTGCAATTTCCATCAGTCTTCGGCTGCCAATGTATTTGGGACTTACCACGAATCCGTTGGGTAAAGTGCCACCTATCAGGTAAGTAACCACCGACTGGGGGGATAAAAGCCAGTTTTCGGGCCGTTTTCCGGTATCTTGTTGGGCCAATTCGGCCAGTTCCTGCTGGTATTCCTGTTCGGCAAATGCGCGGAGAATGGACATGTTGAATAAATCAGTGTTCGGTGAAAGTCAATGGGGTTTATTTGGGCTAGTTTTAAGAAAAAAATTGCCCGTCGCAGTACGTGACTACGACGGGCAAAAGTACAATTTCTCGCGAAATATTATCGAATTAACGTTACCTCGCGTTGTGGCAACCTGCGGGTTTCGCCGTTACATTCTACGTCAAAAATATAGATGTACACGTCCATTGGTGCCGGTTTTCCGCCTACGGTGCCGTCCCAGGTGGGGTTAATCGAACTCTCGTAAATGCGTTGCCCCCACCGGTTATAGACCTGTAAACGCACCACGCGTTCGAAGGCTCCTTCGGGGGTAATCACTTTGAGCGAGTCGTTTTGGCCGCCGTTTCCGGGGGTAAATGCGTTGGGTACGTCCACGCCTTCAAAACAAGGTGGTACCACAATGACGCGGTACACGGCGGTATCGCCGCAACTGCCGTCGTTGCTCACTGCTACCTTGTAATTGATGGTTTGGGGCGGGGTTGCGATCGGGCTTTGGCAATCGGTACAACTCAGGTTATCGCCGGGTGTCCAGTTGTATTGGGAGAAACCACCGGGGGCATTGAGCGTAACGGAACCGCCTTCCACCACCGATACTTTAATGGTGTCGTTGGGCAAATTAATCGGCGGCGTTACTTTTAAGGTAACACAATGCGTACTGTCGCAGCCCGCGCTATTGATAAACTGTTTGCAGTATTCACCAGCAACGGATTCAATTTGACCGGGGAATACGGCAATGGAATCACCCTGGCAAATGCTCAATTGGGTAGCCCCGGCTACCGGAGCAACATTTAACACCACACAAACCGTACTATCGCAACCATTGGATTTGGTGAAGGTTTTGCAATACGTTCCGGCCTGGGTTTGTGGGTCACCTAAAATATTGGCCACGCTACCCGCGCAAATTTGCACCGGAGGTAACTGGATTGACGTTGGTTCCAATACGTTGATTTGTACAATATCGGTACCGGTACAACCTGCCGAAAGCGTTACCGTAACGCTGTACACCGAAGTCGCACCCGGGGCCAAAATTTGTTGTTGCGCCGTTGGGTTTACGCCCGGGCCAGACCATTGGTAAGTGCCGCCGGGCGAAGCCTGAATGGTTACGGTATCGCCTTTGCAAATCGTTTGATCGGGTGTGTTAATGCCCAATGCTTCGCCAAAACGGATTTCAAAGATGTGTTGGATGGTGCAACTGCCCGATTGTTCCAACAAAACGTACGTGAAGAAATCGCCGTTGTCTACGCTGGCATCGGGGGTGAAGGTGGGTTGAGCGCAGTTGTTGCACGACAACAAATTGGTGGGTTGCCACAAATACGTGTGTCCGGCGGTGTTGGGGACCCCAAATGTCACCGGTTCCACCTCGCAACGGGCAATGGTTCCCTGGTTGACGGTCAATCCTTCCAACGGGAAATATTTCGGTACACAAGCGCAGTTTTCTTCGGCCGGTAATACGGCGAGTAATTTGCAAATATCCGCCAATGGAATATTGAGGGTGCCGTTTTGGGTAGCCGTTCCGCCGGGTTGTATTTGTCCGTAATTCACGGTTTGCAACAGTTGCTCACCGGGGTCGGGTAGTCCGTTGCCATTTTGGTCGAGCCACAATTGCATCACGGCGGCGGGCGCATTGACGAGACCCACGTTTTCGAGGGTGGCATTGAAGGTAAATGATCCGCTACCAGCAACGCCGGGTTCAAACAACGCCAATTTCAGGTCGGGGTTGGCCGACGGAATTTGGAGCAGGGCTTCACCGGTGGCGAGATAGACTGTACACGATTGGTTAATCGTTGCGCAAAATCCGTTGATCCGCTGGCGGGTTTGGGCCGTGATAAATTTATCAATGCAACCGGCGGCGTTGTCGTACTTTATTTTGATGTTGAATTTGACCACACTTCCGGCCGTTAAGCCAGAATTAAAGCCTAACTGTAAAGTTTGGCCCACTTGCTGCGGTTGTCCGCTGGGGGCATTTTGGCCGGGTGCATACGAGCCGGGCACATAAGTCACCCCGGCTGGTAAATTCAGGTATACACTGTCGCTGGTGAGCGGGGCGCCGCCCAAAACGAGTTGAACCGCAATTTCGTAGTCGTCACCGCAGGCCACGGCGTTCGGGTTGGCGGGTGTGAGCGCAATGTCCACGTCGTAAGCGGGGTTTACACCTTCCAAACCAATCGGGTCGTCGGGTTTGCGCAGGCTATTGGTGAGTGAGCCGCAAGGCTGGATACCGTCCACCCCGTAAATGGGTTGCGAATTGGCCACAAAACCACATTCGGCCAGCACCCGGAACCGGATGCGGAAAGCATTTTGGGGTGCCATGTTAAAGCCGGGTAAACCATTGGTCAGGGAGGGCAAAATATCGTTCATTTCCCACAGGAAAATGTTGCCGCTGGCTTCGGTCGGGTCACCGATATTCACCCACGGGCCGCCGGGGGATGGATATTGTACCTGCGCCGAGCCGGGAACAACCGTAATACCTTGCGGTAGTTTCACTGAGCCTATAATGCCCAAACCATTACCGTCATTGGCGTTGGAAACTTCAAATGTAAAATAATCGGAGGCTTCACAAAGCGGGATTTCGGTGGGCTGGTTGATAACATCCAGTTCCAATACTGCATTGCGCAGCCGGAGGTCGAGATCAACCGTATCGCGGCTACAGGTATTGGAGAACGGATTGGTTACGGGTTCGCAGTCCCAACCAAAGATAAGGCGTAATTGCAGACTTTCGCAATTGCTGTTTTTGCCTTTTAAGCGCAAGCCTTGTTGACCAAACAAAGATATTTGACCCAACTGGAATAAGTTGGCCAAGCCGGAGGCGGGTGTTTCGGTGGGTAAAAATAGCAGTTCGGTATCCGAAAGGGTGCCGTTTAGTGGTTGCACGTACACCCAGGCGTTGGGGGCTACGGCTGGTCGCAGGTTTTTGAGTACAAAGTCAATCTCAAAATTTTCACTGCTCATATTCAGGAACGTCTGGTTAAAGTCGGCGCTGAGCAAGGGCGCGGCATCGAGGAAACCAGTGGCATCTCGTCGGGTATATTGTAGTTCAGTGGCGCTGGGGAATGCCTCCGGAACCCGCACTACAAACCTTACCTGCGAGGTGTCCGGCCCTCGGAACGAACACGATTCGTCAAATACAAAATCGGTGCGGAGGTTAAAACCTTCATCAATTGGAAGTTCAAAAACGGTGGTTGCAAAATCAAAAATATGGTCGGGTGCAACTACGGTCCAGGGAACCGGGGTATCCTGAATCCAACTGACGTTTTCCTGTAAGTTTAAATTGGCCGTTGCCGACAGCAGCGTGGCATCGGGTGGGATGCGGTATTCAAAATTGGCAATTTCGGCAATTTGACGTACCTCAAACGGGAACATATTTTCGCGCGCCAACCGGATACCGTACGCAAACGGAATGGTTTGGAGCGAAGTATCGCAGGGACGAATAGTTATTTTTGGGTACGAACGCGATTGTACATAACCCGAATATTGGCTCAAATAACGCGGCCAACCGATGGAATCCGGGTAAGTCCAGGCGTAGTCTTCGTCCCACACAACATTTCTAAAATTAATCAGCGCCGGTGGCGGACCTCCCGCGCGCGGCGGCGCAAAGTTGACCCGGAACTGATACTCATAGGTGTAAAACAACGAGTCACCCGTGGTAATGCCTTGTCCGTCGGGCGAACAACCGGCTACACTCAACAAGTGGGTTTTGTACATGGTCAGGAAGCGATCCAGCGTTTGTGGGGGCTGAATATTTACGGCTTCCATACTAATGAAGTTTTGGTGCTTATAGTCCACCAATGGTGCGTCGCATTCATATTCGGTGCCATCGGCGCGTTTAATCCGAAGGTGCGAAGTGATGGTAAATAACGAGTCGCGATTGCTAAAACTGGTGCGGCCGCCCACGAGGTTAAATTGGTCGCCGCCGAGCAAACCAAAATCAGATTGCAATACTTCGGTGTTGATTTGCAGCGGGAAATCGCCAATTTCACCAAAAATAACCACCCCTTTTAATTCATAACGCAGGGTATCGCCGGGCATATAACGGTCCAGGCGCACTTCGTTGGGAGAGGCGATGGATACGTTATCATCGGCAACGCGGTTATCGTCCGAATCTTTCAGGCCGTAGTTAATCCGGTAGGTTTTCATGTCTACCAGCAAACCCGCCGGGATACCACTTCCGCCACCGGAGGCTGGCCCCATGCAAGGTGCTTCTACGTTGAGCATAAAAAGGTGGCAGCCCGTCATGCCGCAGCCCTGCGCCACGTCTGGTTCATAAGAAATAGCCGCCTGGGTGGTGACTTTTAAGCCGCATTGGTTTTCGCATTTGATGGGATATGCTGTGGAGTTGCCGCCTTCCTGCGAAATCATACCCAGCGTTTCCATGCAGGGTAAGGGAGCATCGCAGACGAATTTAAGGCAAAACGGCATATTGATCGAGTCGTTGTCAAACGGTAAATCGAACGATAGCACCACCGTGGTATTTCCGTCTGGGTCGGTGACCGAAGACGTATAAATGGGGCTTTGGCCCTCAATAGTCGGCGGGACGCAGGTGCTGTCCCAAAGCATACCTTTGGGCAAAATAATGCGCGCCTGGAAATAAGTGGTATCGGTGAGCAACCGCGCACTTACCGCCGTGAAATTAAAATTATACGATTCCCCTTCTACCAAACATTTTTTAATGTCAAAACGCGTCAGTTGGCGAATGGTGACCAACGCCGAATCAATTACAAAGGCCGTTGAATCGGATACTGTTGCCCCCTCCGGGCATGGTTTCCGGTAAAATGTAAAGAAATAAGGCGGAATTAAGGCTTGGTTACAGTCGGGAAAACAGGTAAAAAACTGGTAACGCACCAATACTGTATCGAATGCTTCCACTTTGGGAATGGCAATGAGCGATCGCTGGTTGTAAATGGTACTACAAGCCTGTAATTCGATGGGCGTGGAAATGGACGGGGCTATATTAAACCAGGTTTGCCCGTTGTCGGTGCTGTATTGAAACGAACTGGGGTCCATACCCGTGAAGCCATCCAAAAAGCCGTTGCGAAAATCCAGAATTACATCCAGTGCATCGGCTGCCCCTTCGTTGATAATCATCACTTCGTTGGTGGATGGGGCATTGGTGCAATAGTCCACCGGCGTTCCGTATTTGGGGATAAATTTGAGCAGCGGATTTTTGGAACTGGGCAAAATAGTTACCTCCATATCCGTACTGTCGTATTGGCAAACATCACCCGAACAGCCCCAACCAATGCGAATCCGCGAAGGGTTGTCGAACGAGGGCGTTCCACAATCCGTAATGGTTAGTTTTTCGGTGATGGTAATCTCTTCGTTAAATTCAAGCAGGTCGTCGCCGTCGCCAAACGCGGTAAAATAACTGCCGGGAATTTCGCTGGTAAACAGCACCGGGTTATTGTTCTCGTTGACACCACCCAAAATAGTGGCCGTAAAGCCCGGAAAGTGCAAATCGGCAAAAGAAAGGCTGTGAATTGGCCCAAGTCGGGTGTTTTTAACCACGTAGGTGCGCAACGGCATATCTTCCAATTCGGCCGAAACCGTTTGGGGCGAAGCCGAAGAGATCACCAATAAGCCCGTTTCTACTTTAAAATTAACGGAACTCACCTGGTCCATACCGCCGGTGTAATTCACTTTTACATTGATGGTGAACAATTGCCCCGTGTTAATGGCCGGAATCAGGTCGCAAGTAGCCAGTACCCTTATTTTGAACTGCTGTTCGGCCCCGGGGCCTAAGGTGGCAATGCTAAAGATGGGTACCGATAAGTTGGCGAGATTTTGTTCGGTGGCACCAGTGACGCTGCCCGCTACGTACAAAACAGAGGTGGGCAAAGTCACCGTTGCCGTCACGTTGTTGAGGGTGGCGGTACTGGTATTTTTAACGGTAATGGTTACCGTGTCTTCACCGCAAACGTACAAAAAATCGGGAGCGGCAATGGTTATTGAGGTATTTTGCGCAAATAAATCGGAAGGTACGATGAATAGGCAGAATAGCGCAACAGCAACAGAGGCGAGTTGTTTCATAGCCTTATTATGTGTTGAAAGTTGTGAATAAAGGTTATTTTGGCCAAATGTAGAACGAATTTTATTATTCTACCAAAAATCAACCGGCTAAATGTTAAAATTGGCCAAACCGTTTCAAAAATTGTTTCTAATCGAGGCAATGGCTTTTAAAAACAATCGAATCGGCTTTGACATGCTTGTAATACGCGGTAATTTGACCATTCGTTGGGGCATTGAGGTATTTGTTTGGCTCCAACCGGCCCCGGAGCGCCGGTCACGTGTACCCATTCGCACAGAAAGTGTCCGAAAATGAACGGTTTTTGTTTTATAAAACATTGATAATCAATAAAAAATGCTTGTGGTATATTCCTTGCCTTGTTTTATTGACACATCATAAAGTACAAACACGATGCTTACTAATTATTTAAAAATAGCCCTGCGCAACCTTACAAAAAACAAAATTTACGGCCTCATCAATATCGTTGGGCTGGCGGCGGGTTTATCGGCCTGTTTGGTCATTGGCCTGTACGTAATGGGCGAATACCGGCACGACCGTTTTCACCAAAATTTTGCGGATATTTATCGCATTGTGGAGACCCAAAAACAAGTTGATGGTTACCACCCGGTAGCGGTTACGCCCGGTCCTTTGGCACCCGCTTTGGAAAAAGATTTCCCCGATATTGTACACACCACCCGCGTGGGGCAATGGTCGGGTTTGCTCAAATCCGATTCTACGGCCATTGAGCCAAAATCAATTCTGATTGTGGAAAACAGTTTTTTCAAAATATTCGACTTCCAACTATTAGCGGGAGATACCAATACGGTGCTGCAACACCCAGATGAAATATTGATTACCGAAACCCTGGCGGAACAATTTTTTGGTAAAAACTGGGCGGCGCAGTCGGTTTTGGGGCGTACAATCACCTTAAATAACGAATATCCGGTGCGCTTAGCGGGCGTAGTTGCCAACCCGCCAACGCCGTCGCACCTTCAGTTTCAGGCTTTGTTGCCGTTCAATTTACTCTTGAAAATGGATAACTGGAGCAACAAATGGGCCAGTAATAATTTTCATACCTATCTTCAATTGCATCCCCAAACGGACGTTCCGGCTTTTGCCCAGAAATTAGCCGGGCAATTGGGCGTGTACCATGCGCCCAACGAAACGGTGCTGCATCTGCAACCCCTGCGCGATATTTATCTGCATTCCAAGTTTGATTTTGAAACGGATTGGGGCAAACGCGGGGATATTTTTTACGTGCGCATTTTTACCACCGTTGGCCTGGTTGTGCTATTGATTGCCATTTTCAACTATTTCAACCTCGTTACGGCGCGGGCGGCACAACGGGCCAAAGAAGTGGGCGTGCGCAAAAGCATCGGGGCTAACCGCCAAACGCTGGTGTTGCAGTTTCTAACGGAATCCATGCTAATGACCACGACTTCGGTGGGGATTGCGCTGGTGCTGGCCCAGTTTGCGCTGCCTTTGTTTAACCGCCTGACGGATAAATCTTTGGTCATTCCCGTTGAATCGGGTCAGTTTTGGGGATTAATGGCCGGCACTACGTTGTTGCTCGGGCTAATAACGGGGGCTTATCCGGCCTTCTTTTTGTCGGGTTACCAGCCCTCCAAAGTGTTAAAAGGGTTGGTAAATACGCGTTCCGGGTTGGGTTTTCGCAAAGTTCTGGTGGTGGCACAATTTGCCATTTCGGTGGCTTTGGGCATCAGTACGGTGGTGATTTACCAGCAATTGAATTTTGTACAGGCAAAAAACCTGGGTTTCGACCAATCACATTTGTTGTACCTGAATTTAAAAGGCGATACGCGTTTTAAAGCGGGTGTTATTAAAGAACAAGTGACGCAATTATCGGGTGTGGCCTCCGTTACGGCTACGACCAATAACCTCGTTGATGTGGCTAATTCCACCAATTTTGAGTGGGAAGGACAAACGCCCGGCGCAGAGTTTTTGATTACCCAAATGAACATCGACGCCGATTTTTTGGCCACAACCGGCATGGAAATGGCCAGCGGGCGTAATTATTCGGCGCAAATTACGCGGGATACCGCCGAACGGGATGGCTATTATTTGGTAAACGAAACGGCGGCCAGACGCATGGGTTACAACAACGAAACGGTGCTGAACAAAAAAGCGAAGTTTTGGGGCAATGAGGGGACCGTTATCGGAGTGGTGAAAGATTTTCATTTCCGGCCGCTGAACAAAAATATTGAACCGTTTATTTTTAGGTATCGACCTCAAAATCCTTATTTTCAGTTATTAATTAAAACCAAACCTGAAGGCACAGCGGCTACCATTGCGGCTTTAAACCAAATATACAAAAAAGCCGATCCGGACAATCCGATTAAATTTGGTTTTGTGGATCAGGCCCTGGAAGCGCAGTATAAAGCCGACCAACGCGCCGGGCGCACGGTACTGTATTTCTCCATTTTGGCCATTTTGGTGTCTTGTTTGGGTTTGTTGGGGCTTACGGCTTTTGCCGCCGAGCAGCGCACCAAAGAAATTAGTATCCGCAAGGTATTGGGTGCCACAGTAGCGGGCATTGCCGGGCTTTTAGCCAGAGATTTTATCCGGCTGGTGGTATTGGCCATTGTTATCGCGACCCCCGTGGCGTATTTTGGCATGGAGAAATGGCTCGCAAATTTCGCCTATCGCATTGATATTCAATGGTGGATGCTGGCCGTTGTCAGTGTCGTTGCCGTTGTTTTGGCCGGTTTGACGGTGGGGGTACAGGGTGTAAAGGCCGCGTTGGCCAATCCCGCGCATTCGTTACGCAAAGAGTAGGGGCAACCCTCGTGGTTGCCCGTCGTTACGGAAAGAGGCGGTGCGGGCAAGCGGGGCGGCCACAAGGGCCGCCCGTACGTTGCCCGTCGTTACGGAAAGAGGCGGTGCGGGCAAGCGGGGCGGCCACAAGGGCCGCCCGTACGTTGCCCGTCGTTACGGAAAGAGGCGGCGCAGGCAAGCGGGGCGGCCACAAGGGCCGCCCGTACATTGCCCGTCGTTACGGAAAGAGGCGGCGCAGGCAAGCGGGGCGGCCACAAGGGCCGCCCGTACATTGCCCGTCGTTACGGAAAGAGGCGGTGCGGGCAAGCGGGGCGCCCGTACATTGGCCAATCCGGTGCATTCGTTACGAAAAAGAGTAGGGGCAACCCTCGTGATTGCCCCTACGCCCATTCAATTAGCAAACACCATTTGCCGCGAGTCCAGCACCTTGCCGTCCATCAGGAGGGTGCAGGTCAATAGCCCCGATGCGCCGTAACCGTGCACGTACAATACCTCATTCATTCCGGCATTAATATCCACCGGTTGCTCCATTCGGATCCGGCCTTCGCGGTCGGTTACCCGCACCATGGCGCGTTGGTACTGCGGTTTTTCGTCGGCCCAATACGAAATCCAGGTGGCTTCGTCGAAGGGATTCGGGCGGTTGGGCAGTAGTTTCAGGTGGCTTTCCGAATAGGTGGTTAGTGGCTCATTCGTACCCGATGTAATGGCTACTTTTTCGCCCGTAAACAAACTTTCCACCCCGGCGGCATCAACAGTGGCGACGCTGGCATATACCGAACCAACCGCATTACAAGGGAAAAGCCCTTCCAATACCCCGGAAACCGTAAAAACAGTGTCCCAATCGTTGGTTAAAGAGCGGAGTGCCACGCGGAAAACGCCCACGTTGGCGGGATCGGTCCACGAAACAAAACACGTGCCGCCCGAACGGGTTACGGTCGTGATAACGGGCTTAGGTACTGCCCGTGCCGCCGATGCCGCCGCGTTGCCATTGATGATGGCATTGCGCGCCAGGTAGTTAAATTGCACAAAAAACGAGTCAATGACCTGGTCTCCGTCGGTATCTACCCCCAAAATATCGTCGGAGGTGTGTTGCCGGTCGTCGTAATTGGGGCCATTGCTGGCGTCGCCGTGTTCGTTGGCCGCCGTAAACCGCATGGCCGGAAAACCGCGCTCCCGGAACGGGATATGGTCGCCCCCGCGTCCGCTGCGGTCTTCGGGCGACATAATCCTAATGTTCATCGGGACGGCGGCCGTGGGCAACAGGTGTTCTTTGTATTGTAACTTAATGTAGCGCGCCAGTTGTTTGTGCGGCGAGTTAAAACTACCCGACGAAAACAAACGTACCGAGGTAGAATCTACGTGGTTAAGACCCGGACAAGAGGGCGACGAGGAGGTTTCGCCGCAAATCACCCCGCCAATCACGTCGTTGTTGAGGACGGCGCGAATGGGAATATTGTTGGTTTGGGCAAATTGCGCGAAGGCTGCCGCGCCAAACAACCCCTGTTCTTCGGCAGTGGTGGCCATAAACACAATGGTATTGGGGAAACTAAACCGGCTCATTACCCGCGCCAGTTCCATGACCAAAGCCGTGCCGGTAGCGTTGTCTTCCACCCCTTCGGCGGCGCAATTGACGTCGCACAACACATCGCAGCGACTGTCGAAATGCCCTTCGATGAGGATAACGCCATTGTTCGCCGGGTTGGTGCCAGGCAAAATGGCGACCGGATTGGAGTGGCGGCCTTTTCCGCAAATATTTTGATCAAACCAAAACATACCCGTCAGTAAACGGTCTTCGTTGGTTTGGCTAAACTGCCGGAATTGCTGCTCAATCCAACGCCGCGATGCACCAATGCCGGCGGAATTGGACACGGTATCGGAGCCGGAATTACGCGTTCCGAACTGGCTTAAACGGGTGATATACACCTGTAAACTATCGGGCGATACCGTACTGGCAATGTCCTGCGCCACGGTCATCGGGTCGGTGATGGGCTGAGAGGCCGCGTAATCTGCCGGATCGTAATCGCCTTTTAGTACCTCAAACGCCTGTGGGTGCGAGAGCGAAAAATTGGTTTGTGCCGTTAAAAATAGTGGCAGAAGTAAAAGTGTAATCAGTATACGCATGTTTGTTGAATTTGTTGAAGAGGGCAAAAATAACGCACCGCCTTTAAATATTTTATTTTTCCCTCAAAATGCTATTTTCTTTGCCAATGTTGCATATTTGCGCTTTAAACACAACGATTGACACACTATGGCAACCACTTTCTTATGTGTTTCCAGTTATTTTAAAGGAAACGATTTTTTGCGCGGGATGAAATCTACCGGCGCAACGGTGTATCTGGTAACTTCCAAAAAATTAGAGCACAAACCTTGGGCGCGCGAGGCTTTGGACGATATTTTTTACGTGGAACAAGGCCCCGAAAACGAATGGCACATGCCCGATGTAATTAGTGGTCTGGCCTGGTTAATGCGCGATAAAAAAATTGACCGCATTGTGGCCCTCGACGATTTTGACGTGGAAAAAGCGGCCCACTTGCGTGAACATTTCCGGATTCCAGGCATGGGCGAAACCACTTGCCGCCACTTCCGCGATAAATTGGCTATGCGCATGAAAGCCCAGGAAGAGGGCATCAATGTACCGGCGTTCTCCAGTTTGTTCAACAACGACGATATCCACCGCTACATCGCGCAGCACCCGGCCCCTTGGATTGTAAAACCACGCGGACAGGCTTCAGCCACCGGGATGAAAAAAGTGCACAGCGAGCAGGAACTCTGGGAACACCTCGATAAATTGGGCGGCGAACGCCACAATTACCTCGTGGAGCAGTTCAAACCGGGCGATGTTTACCACGTAGATGCACTTTCTATCGACGGTAAGGTGATTTTTTGCCGCGTATCGCAATACCTCTCCACGCCCTTTGAAGTGGCGCACGGAGGTGGTATTTTCCGCAGTTGCGTATCGGTATTTGGCGGCGAAGACGATAAAGCACTCCAAGCCATGACCGCCGATGTCATGACGGCCTTTGGAATGCAATACAGCGCCAGTCACACGGAATTTATCAAAAACAAAGCCGACGGCAAGTTTTATTTCCTCGAAACGGCCTCCCGCGTGGGTGGTGCCCACCTGGCTGAAATGGTAGATTATTCTTCGGGGGTAAATCTTTGGTACGAATGGGCGCGCCTCGAGTACGCCGTGGCCGCCGGTGAAAAATACAAATTGCCCAAAGTTCGCAAAGATTACGCGGGTATTATTGTGTCCCTTACGCGGCAGGAATGGCCCGATACGTCGCAATTCAACGATCCCGAAATTGCGTGGCGCATGACAGAAATGGACCACCACGTGGGCCTTATTGTGCAATCGCCCAAACGCGAACGGGTACTCGAACTACTCGACGATTACGCCTTGCGCGTTGCCCGTGATTACCACGCCAGCGCACCGGCACCGGATAAACCAGCGAATTAGAGAGAGGAGTGAAGAGTGAATAGTGAAAAACGAATAGTGAATAGTGAATAGTGAAAAAAGTTGTAATGTTTTTCAAAAAAGTCCAAATTGTGAGACTGTTGAGACTGTTCAATTTTTTTGGACCCAAAAATATTTTTTTTCATGCTTTTAGCCAAAATTATGTTAAAACTCAACGCCGATTATGTTTTACAACTAAGTATCGCACTGCATTTTTCACTCTTCACTCTTCGTTTTTCACTCTTCTCTCTTCACTCACTTCACTTCGTCCACCTGTTCGGCTTTGATTTTGCCTTTGGGGACCAATATTTTCCAATACGAAAAATCTTGCTCGGCTTCGAGACCGTAGCCGTAAATGATTTCGCCCGGTTTGCTCACTTTTACAAACTTTTCGGTGCGGATTTTGGCCGTTTTTTCGTCCCAAATTAATTCTTCGGTTTCTAGTTTTTCCTGTTTGGCGGTAATCATAACGACGCTGTCGCGGGCAATGACCTGGCTTTTTTCCTGGTCCCGGACGGCCGTTTTGGAAGTGAGCGTATTTTCCACTTTTTGGTAAGCATTTAGAAATTCCACTTTTATACCGTTGGGAAATTCCTGGCGGGGCGCGGCGCGTTCCAAGTAATTGCGCAGTAACGGAGCCGTAACGCGCACCCGCACAATGGCACTGTCAGAATAGAGTATTTCTACGTCTTTCCCGATTTCTACCGTCGTATCGTCCTGGGTATAAGTTACCTCAGCGCGTGGAATACTATTTTCGCAAGAAAAAAGCCCAAGTATTAAGGTAAATAAAATAAAGTGGAACGATAATTGCTGTTTTATCATGGAGGTTAGGCCATTATTTTTTTAGTGGCAAAACGCACAACGAATAGCAAACCGATTAGCACCAGCAAAAATGCCCCCACCGACATGTTGACCAGCACAAAAATGCGGGTACGGTCAATGATGTACATCAATACCAATACGGCACTAATCAGAATCATCAGGCTCGAAATGCGCTCAGAACCGGGTACATATTCGAGGGCGACATTTCGTTTGATGATGGATATGGTCAGCACCATGGATAAAACGGGCAATACCTGCGTCAGGATATTGGTGTGCATGATGCTGATGCGCTCGAATAAAAAATGGTAAACGCTTAAGCCCACTGAAAAGATGCCCGGTACACAAGCCGCAAATACCAGCGCCGAGTACATAAATTTCCAAGGGGCTACGTGCCCTTCGCCACTGGCAATCCAGTTAGCGACGAGGGCCAAAATGGGAATCAGTAAAAAATAAGCCGTGATCCAGGTGGGATTTTCGCCCAAAAAACGGAAGAGTTCACCGAGTGTCATAGTTAAGATATTGCTTTGGACAATGTGAAGGGGCAAAGAACGTTTTTCCTGAACAATTGATGCGTATGAAACAGTATTTTCTTTTTATTTTGGTCGTTTTTAGCCCGTTTTTGGGCTTTTCTCAGTATCAATCGGGCATGCGCCTGGAGCGTTATGCCGGCCTGTACGGCACTGCCATTAACCCGGCGGCACTGTCCTTTACGCCCGCTCGCTGGGAGGTAAGCCTCGGCGCATTCGATGTTTTTGCGCACCAAAATTACGGCCGTGCCTTGCGCACATCTGTACCCGACCTCCTGCGGAATCCCGAATCACTGGCCCTGCTCGAAGACATTGCCACTAACCCCGACGGACCGGCTAATTCCCAAATTCCCGTGGCGTTTTACAACCGGGGTCGCGTATTTGGCCAGGTGCAAACGCGGGTTGCGGGACCGGGTTTCGCCCTTCGGCTGGCCCAACAACACAGCGTTGGGTTGAGCATTTCGGCGCGGTTTATGTTGTCGAGTTACCGCATTCCGTCGCTGTTTCGGTACGATAATATCAGCAATTTGCAATACGGCCAAACGTACAACGTGGACAAGGTAAAACTGTCCACCATGGCGTGGAACGAAATTGCGGGCCACTACGCATACCGCAATTTTGACGGCGATATCCTATTTTCGGTGGGGATTACGCCCAAGTTTCTCACCGGTTTTCAAGGAGCCTACACGGCCGTGAACGCCGATTTTGACTATACGCCCATCAGTGCCGATACGATTGATATTGGTTCGGCCAATTGGGCTTTCGGGTTTACCAACGACATTGCCTACGCCGCTGACCCTGCCACCTATCGCCCGCGGGCCAATGGGTTTGGCGGTGGCGTGGACCTTGGTTTTTCGTGGGCCATGCCCAAAGAAGACCCCGATGCCGCCGAAGATTACCTCTGGCGTGCGGGGGTATCGTTGCTCGACGTAGGTGCCGTTCGGTTCAACCGCAACGCCGAAGCGCACCGCATTCAGTTCAGCCAAATTGCCACCGTGGCCGGTGATACGCTGGAAGCCGCCGCGAATATCGGGCCGGAGCAGGCGGTTCAAACCCTCAGCGATGTTTTGTTGGGCGACCCCAATGCTTCCCGGACGGCGAACGGATTTACAGTGGGTTTGCCCACGGTGCTTTCGGCGCAGTTTGACTATGGTTTTACGCCCCATATTTACGTGCAGGGCGTGGTGACACAACGTTTGCCTATTTTTAAAAACGCCCTGAAAAGCCCCAATATGTTGGCCGTGGTGCCGCGTTTTGAGCACCAATGGTTTTCTTTTTCCGTGCCTTTGGTCCTCAATGATTATCGTTTCCTGCGCGTGGGCCTGGGCGCTCGCCTGGGTATCATTTATTTCGGAACGGATAATTTGGGCAGTTGGACCGGCCAACGTTCGCTCACGGGTACGGACTTGTACGCGGGGGTAAAAATCAACGGATTTAAAATTCGCGGCGGCAAAAAACGCCAAAGCAACCGTGGCGGATTGCGCGCAAGAGATCGCCGCTGGAAAAACGTGGGGTGTTACAACCAATAAGTCGGAAAACGTAGCATACCATTTCGGATGCACAAGAATAAAAAATGCCATCGCGGGAACTTCTCCCGGGTGGCATTCGTTTTTACCCCCAAATACACCCAATTTTTTTAATTTTTACTTAAAAATTGCCATGCGTACTCTGGTTTTTAATAGGACCGTACTGCGAATAACCCAAAGGGGTTGACCGCCTTCCTTGCCATCCGGCGAGGGGTTAGTACTTTCTTAACTTGGGAGAAGCCACTGCTTTTCCCTTAACCAGTATGTCATTATGGGCAATTCTATTGTTGTGCACTACCAGCGCACAACCCTTTATCGTACATTTTCAGTAGATATACAAGCACGTCCGCGCGATCGGGCGGGTAAGCCCTATCCGTTACTCGCGGCTTTTTGTCTCGCTTACACGGGACTCGACGCGTTGTCGCCCGCATGGGTGCGTGACCCGGCCGACTGGCAGCCACCGGCGACGGGCCTGACCAAAGACTTGGTGCGTCATTTTATTGATTTTACCTTGGTGCGTTATCCCACGCCGGAGTTTATGTACCGGGCTTGGGAAACCAAAAATCCGCTGCACCAACAATGGTTTATCCACGTGGCGGCGGGTTTTAATATCCGCAAAGCCGAGGGATTGCCGTGGGGCACTACCATGACCAAAAAACACGCGCACTATTTCACCCAGGCTCCGGCCTGGATGACCATTGACCAGGCTTTGCGATTTGGGAAATGTATGGGTGAAGGCGGCACCTTAAAACAGGCCAAAGCATTCGCAATGGCGTTGGATTGGGGCGCAATTGAGCCGGGAAACGAGTATTTTTGGTGTAAAGTACTCCGTTTGCTGTTGAAACACCCTGCGTTAACCGAGGCTCAAATAAGAGCAGCGCTCCGTCAGTGGAACGAACTGTTTTTTGAAAAAAAGTTTGAAACAACGGCATCCGGGCGACTAAAACCGTATAATGCACCGCGTGAACTGCATCCCGAACAGGAGAATGCCATGAATGCCATGCTCAAACTATTAGCCCCCAAACCCGAACGGATTGGCGGTACTCGTGACATCGGCGAATCCGATTTAAATGGGTTACTTCCCGCTTGCCCCAAAAAATGGCGGTACAAAGGGAAGTCAGTGCAGGAGTTGAAAAATTGGGAGATTCAACAATTGGACACTGCCGACGAACTCATCAACGAAGGCATTTTGATGCAACACTGCGTGGGAGGATACGTTTCCCAATGCCGGAAAAAAAGGGCTTTTATTTTTCGCGTTACAAACACCTGCTACCGGCAACCGCAGTTTCACGTGACCGTAGAAGTATCCCGATATGGCCAAATCCGGCAGGTAAGAGGGCCTATGAATCGCCTGCCCAATGAGCCGGAAATTCGGGCGGTACGGAGTTGGGCCAAATTATCCGGGATTGACGCCAATTGTTGGGAGTTGAACCGGGAAATTTGATGCGCGTCTCTGGTGGTTATGCAAGTAATATCTTAAACATAACGGGCGATAAGCGGCAGGAAATGTCACTTATCGCCCGTTATAATTTTATTTTTGGCGATAAGCCTAAAGATATTACCTTTGTCGCCAGAAATAAACAATTACCATGAAACAACTCATTGGCCGTGAGGCTGAACTCCAGCAATTTAATAATATCCGGCAGCGCGATTCGTCCTCTTTTGTGGCCGTGTATGGCCGCCGGCGGGTTGGCAAAACCTTTCTTATTCGCACGGCATTTAACAACGAATTTAGTTTTTACGCCACTGGAGTAGCCAATGTAGGTATGCGTCGGCAATTGGGCGGTTTTTATAGTTCATTAACCAAGGTACACCCCAAGAGCCACGAATTACCGTTTCCTAAGGACTGGTTTGAAGCATTTGATCAGTTAGCCGAATATCTTTCCGGGTTATCGACTCCGCAGAAGGTTATTTTTTTAGATGAATTACCCTGGTTTGACACCGCAAAGTCGTCTTTTGTGCCTGCATTAGAGTACTTTTGGAATAGTTGGGCCAGCGCACGTCACGATATTTTACTGATTGTTTGTGGCTCAGCAGCATCGTGGATGATGAGTAATTTGATTAATCACCACGGCGGTTTGCATAACCGTGTGACACACCGTATTCGTTTGGAACCTTTTACTTTGCGGGAATGTGAATTGTATTTCCAGCGTCGGGGGGCGGCTTTGGAACGTTATCAGTTGGTTCAGTTATACATGGTTTTTGGTGGAATTCCTTTTTATTTGGAGCAAATTGAAAATGGCAAAAGTGCTGCGCAAAACATCAACGATTTATGTTTTGCGGCGGATGGTTTTTTGCGTACGGAATTTGATAATCTCTACAAGTCTTTATTTAAAAAAGCCGATAAACATTTGTTGGTGGTAGAAACGCTTTCTCAAAAAGGAATGGGAATGAGCCGGGAGGAGTTGATACGGCTCTCTAAATTACCGGAAGGCGGTAATACCACTAAAGTTTTGAAAGAGTTGGAGGAAAGCGGATTTATCAGAAAATACCGGTCATTTGACAAAAAAGGCAGAGATTCCATTTTTCAATTAACCGATTTTTATTCGTTATTCTACCTCAAATTTATTCAGCATACCAATCCGATGGATAAAAACATTTGGTTAAACAGCCTCGATCTGCCGGTGTATAAAACCTGGAGCGGTTACGCTTTTGAGCAGGTATGCCTTTACCATTTGGACCAAATTAAAAAAGCCCTGGGGATTACTGGCGTACAAACGAGTAGTTCGGCTTGGATGGGCGTATATGAAGGGCAAAAAGCACAGATTGATTTGGTTATTGACCGACGTGACCAGGTAGTTAATTTGTGCGAAATGAAGTTTTCGGTACAACCCTTTGTTATAGACAAAAAATACGCCGATGATTTGCGAAAAAAAATTAGCGTGTTCAAAGCCAGTACCGGTACCCGAAAAGCCATTTTTTTGACTTTTATCACAGCCGCCGGACTCCTGCGCAATGAACACGCTAATGCTTTAGTTCAAAATGATTTAACTATGGATGTGCTATTTGATTGAGTTTTACCCCTTCTTCGTCTTTTTCTCCTTTTTGTCAAAAACACCCGGCATTTCCGCTTCGATGATTTTTTTCACATCCTCCAGCGTAAGGCTGCGGGCGTAATCGGCGGTCATGGCCGCTCCGTTGATGCGGGGTAATTTGAGGTTGTTTTTGCCAAATTTAATGTACGGCCCCCAACGACCGTTTTCCACCGAAATTTTTTCGGCTTCCCAGAGGTGAATGTAGCGGTTGCCCTCTTTTTCAATTTTCGCCTCAATGAGTTCAACGGCCTGCGTCGGTGTCATTTTGTCGGGCGCAATGCGGGCGGGGATATTTACAAACAATTCGCCCCATTTGATAAACGGCCCAAAACGCCCTTTACCAATGGTGTACGGGATGTTTTGGTACTCACCGGCGGGTTTATCGGCTTCCAATTTGGCTTTTACCAATTCGGTGGCGCGTTCCGGCGTAATCTCGAACGGATCGTCGGTTTTGGGCAAATTCACGAAGGTATTTTCGCCGTATTTGATGTACGGGCCGTAACGACCGGTGTTCACCGTCATTTCTACGCCCAGGTGCTCGCCCAATACCCGTGGCAACGCAAACGATTCGAGCGCTTCTTCCAAACTTACCGTTTCCAGGTTTTTGCCCAAACGGAGGTTGGCGTACCGGGGTTTTTCTTTGGCTTCCAGTTCTTCGCCGGTGCCAATTTGAATCACGGGTTTACCGAGGCTGCTCATGCGCACCAGCACTGTGCGACCGGTTGCCGGATCAACGCCCAAAATCCGCTCGCCGCTAACGCGTTCGGCTTCTTGCAGGGTTTTTTCAACGTCAACGTGGAAGGGCCGGTAAAAACTGTCAATGACTTTGGTCCAATCCGTTTTACCCTCGGCAATATCGTCAAAACGCTCTTCGATACCGGCGGTAAAACCGTAGTCCATGATTTTATCAAAGTGCCCGCCGAGGAAATCGGTGACAATCATCCCGATGTCGGAAGGGTAGAGCACGTTTTTGGTGGTACCGGTGACCTCTTTGGAAGTGACCGATTTTATTTCGTCGTTTTTGAGGGTCAACACGCGGAACATCCGTTCTTCGCCGGGGCGGCTTTCTTTGGTGACGTACCCCCGGTTATCTTCCATGATTTTGGAAATGGTGGGCGCGTACGTAGAGGGGCGACCAATGCCCAATTCTTCTAATTTTTTTACCAAACCAGCCTCCGTGTAGCGGGCAGGGGCGCGGGTGAAACGTTCGGTAGCAGTCATATCGCTCAGGTTAAGCGCCTGGCCCACCGTCAACGGCGGCAGCATACCTTGTTCTTCTTCCTGCTCGTCGTCGGTACTTTCGAGGTACAATTTGAGGAAGCCGTCGAATTTAATCACTTCCCCTTCGGCCACGAGTTGGGCCGTGGGGTGGGTACTGATGCGAATATCCACCACGGTTTTTTCCAGTTCGGCATCGGCCATTTGGGAGGCCATGGTGCGTTTCCAGATCAGTTCGTAGAGGCGTTGTTCGTCGCGGTCCTGGCTCACCTGCGGGTTTTCGACGTAGGTGGGGCGGATGGCTTCGTGGGCCTCTTGCGCCGATTCGTTTTTGGTTTTAAAACGGCGGGCCTGGTGGTACTTCGGGCCGTATTGCTTTTGAATTTCGGCCCCGATGGTTTGGATGGCGGTTTCGCTCAGGTTCACCGAGTCGGTACGCATATAAGTAATGTGTCCCGATTCGTAGAGGCGTTGGGCCACTTTCATCGTTCGGCTCACGGCAAAGCCCAATTTGCGGCTCGCTTCCTGTTGCAGGGTCGAAGTGGTAAACGGCGGCGCGGGTTTGCGGCGCGTGGGTTTCACCTCAATATTTCCAACGGTGTACGCGGCACCGATGCATTTTTTTAAAAAAGTTTGGGCGTCTTGTTCGGTTTCCAAACGCTGTGGACTTTCGGCTTTAAAAGTCACTACTTTGTTCTGGTTGTTTTTGGTCAAAAACTGCGCTACCACGCGAAAAAACGGCTCCGAGTTAAATTGCTGGATGTCGCGTTCGCGTTCCACAATCAATTTAACGGCCACCGACTGCACCCGTCCGGCGGAGAGTTGGCTTTTTACTTTTTTCCACAACAAACCGGACAATTCCCAACCCACGAGGCGGTCGAGTACGCGGCGAGCCTGTTGGGCGTTCACCACGTTGAGGTCGAGCAAACGCGGGTTTTGGACGGCTTTTTGAATGGCGGGTTTGGTAATTTCGTGGAATACGATCCGTTTGGTGGTCCGCTCGTCGAGGCCCAATACCTGACACAAGTGCCAGGAGATGGCTTCTCCTTCGCGGTCTTCGTCCGTTGCGAGCCACACTTCATCGGCTTTACCGGCGGTTTCTTTGAGATCCTTTACGGTTTTAAATTTATCGGCGGGAACTACATAATTGGGTTTGTAGCCGTTGTTGACATCAACGCCGAGGTCGCTTCCTTTTTCTAAATCACGGATGTGCCCGAACGACGATTTTACGATAAAATCGCCGCCGAGGTATTTTTCAATGGTCTTCGCTTTCGCAGGCGACTCCACTATAAGCAGTTTTTTTGCCATTAGTATAGTTGGTATATGGATAAGGCCGTATAACGAGTTGGGCCTTTTTTAGTTTAAAACGGGCGCAAAACTAAGTTGTTTTTTTGGTAAAAACCGCGTTGCACCCATTTCCGGCAAAAAAGGTGCGTTTTTGGGCGGTTTTTAGGGGTATTGGAGCGGCGACTGGCGGCAGTATCCGCCGGGAAAGGATTTAAAACAGTTTCTTCGGCAGTTGGGTTGGGATAAAATATGCGGTATATTTGCCCGCCTAAATTATGGGACTGTGTAATACGGCAGTCTATCAATTATTTAATGAAATAATGAAACAAAAATTCAGGCCCGACTATGTTCATGCAATTACTACCGCTTAAAAATAAGACAAACCACCATTCAATTATCACTCATTTCTGATCACAATGTACAAACAACTATTTATCAGTTTCCTCCTAACGCTGTTCGCCGGTGCGGGCTTTGCGCAATGTGGCACCAACGAACTCGAAGTACGGGTGGAGATTAACACCGATGATTGGGGGTACGAAACCTCCTGGAAATTAACCGATTTGGCCGGTATCACCGTGTTGCAGGGTGGCCAAAACGGCGTTTACGGCAATTTCGGCAGTTACGCCGACAGCACCTGTATTCCCGTGGGTAGTTGCTTTTTTTTCGAAATATACGATTCATACGGGGACGGTATTTTGGCCCCCAACGGATACAAACTTTTTTTAAACGAAATGCTGGTTTCCAGCGGGGCTAACAATATTCAGAGTTACGCCAGTGCCGTTGTGAACTGTTCGGATTCGTGTGGTATTGTACTTCAATCATTGAATAACCTCCAGGCGCACAACAACGGCACAACCACGCTGACCACGAGCGAACTGACGTTGGTTAAAAATGTCTTTGTTCGGTTCTCCGAATGCCTCGCCCAAAGTGAGACGGTACTATTGCAGGCTAAAAGCGTGGTGGAAGCGTACGATAATCAAATCGGGGCCATTTTTACCACACCCGGTACCGAAAATGGCTTTTCAAAAAATCCCGCTTCGGCTCCCGGTTTGGAACGGGAACGGGCGATGCTGGCGCTGCAACAGGGCATATTCGACTATGTATTCGCACCGGAGGTGTACGCCGCGTACCCGCAGCATATTCATGGTTGGAAGTTCAATTCCTGCACGGCTTTTCCGGGGTACGTTGCCCCGCCCGCGGATTCCACTCTTGGTAAATCGGTGTTGATTCGGGCCAATTTTGCGGACCCGGATGGCATGAATCCCTACTTCGACATTAACTTTGACAGAATGGAACACGCCCTGCGGCCAACGGGTTTGTATTTGTCGCCGGGAAGTGTCGCCAGCGTTACCGTGCCGGATAGTTTGGTGGGCAAAGGGTACTGGATTCGGGTGGGTTCACACGATTGGGACCTGACCGAACGCCCGGATTTTAGACGATTGGACCGGATTTCGAAGAAATTTGCGATAAACACCAATACCATTGAGGTGTTTAATCCGATGGGCGGAGCGATTTCTATTCTTGTGCCCTACGGTGCCAACGACGGTATTGTTGAAATTAGCGTGAACAACGGGGTAGAAGCGCCGTTTTTTTCGTGGAAAACGTTTCATAAAACCAGCAATTTCAGCGCGGAACTGAGCAAACCCGGCCCCTGGGCGGTTTTTGAGAGCGACAATGTGATGTACACCATTCCCAAACATTCCATTGTTCCCGGTCAATATGATCTTCAACAAACATTGCTGGATTGGGACGCGGCTTTGCAGGCCGTTAATTCCATATTGGCCCGACAAATCATTTCCGACAAACACAATATGTACATGATTGCCGACGTGGACATTCGTACCGGGGTTTATTCCATTGGTTACCCGATGTCGAACACGCCGCTGAACTATACCGATGTGCCCGGCCCGGCTTATTTTATTAACGGTCCCGGCCCCGATGACGAGGTGAATTTTCATGAATCCGGGCATGCCCTGGCGTTTTCCAAATTTGCGGGCGAAGAAGAGGCTTTGGTCAATTTCCCGTACATCATGGCGCTCAATTATGGTTTGGGCGAGGATTTAGATGAAGCCGTGAAGTACAGTTTTGTCCCCAACACGTATGACATTGATCGAACGGCTACCCACCGAATGGTTTCCAATACATTTGGGACAACGCGGGATATTTCAAACACTACCACCGACGAAGTGCGGTACCAACACCGGGGGTACGGTCACTATTTTGAAATTGTAAATATGCTGGGCTGGTGTCCGCTTCGGAATTTTTGGAAACAGGAATTTATTGACTTTGAAAACGGTATCAACCACAGTATCTATCAGGATAATGACGGGTCGATGATCAGAATGTCCGTTGCGGCGCAAGCCGATTTGCGGCCTTTATTCCACGTTTTTGGATTAATTGCGCAAGATTCCATTGCGGTACAAGACACTTTGGCCCAAATGGGGGTTCTGCCCTCGCTCACGGTGTATAACCGGTTGCAGGCGTATTTTGACCTGATTCCGGCGAACAACGCGGCATTTGTCAATTATGCCCTTGCGGTATATCCCAATCTTTACACCGAAGGGCCAACCGCCGACCCTGATTACGGGGTGGGCTGGCATTACCTGAAATCATTAACGTACGACGAAACCGAGGCGCAGAGCCGGACCAATATTTTGCAATCCATTGTAGCCCGTTATTTTCCAAATGGCGCACCGGCGGACAATGGCACCCCCGACGTTTGTTGTTTGCTGGATACCCTGAATATCAATATGGTCAATCAGGAGATACTCGTGACGGGCGGCGTTCCACCGTATCAAATTTCGATGGACACCATTGGAAATGTAAAAACCGTAACGGTGGTGGATTTTGACGGATGCTCCACTACGGTAGAATACGCCATATCGGGTTTGTTGGAAGCAGTGGCTGATGGGATAAAAATATACCCTAATCCGACGTCAACGGCCATTTATGTTGATTTCGCCGAAACGAATAACAGCCCCCAAATGGAGGGTTTACAACTCCTTTCGGTGAACGGGCAGGTGTTAAAGGTGTATGCAGGGGACCATCGAATGATGGATATATCGGCGCTGAACGAGGGCGTGTATATACTGCAAATCCATTTGGTGGGTGGTCAACAACTGAACAAACGGATTTTGGTGTTGCGGTAAATGTGTAAGCGAACCCCGTTCGGCACCCGTTGAAGAGCAGGCCGAACGGGGTTCGGCGGTACATTACCGCGCCACAAAACGCGTAAAATCGGCCGCCGCGAGCAGTGCTTTCCCTTGAAAATGTTTTTTTGGGTCCAGGTGTTTGTTCAACAGCCGCGACACGTCGGGGTCTTTGTCCAAAAAAGTCATCAGGGTGCGGTGGACTTTAAAAAAGCGGGGCAGATCGTTGACCAACGGCATTTCGCGCGCGCCCAAACGCTCCAAAGCCGTGGTAAACACCGGAAAATCGTACGGCGCGGCGTACACATCGGGGTACCGAAACGCCAGGTACAGGGCCATCATGCGGTAATCGTCGTGGTAATGGTTGTTTTCCACCTTGGTCGGGTGATCGCTTTTGTAATCGCTCAGGAGGGTGTCCATCCCGAATAAAAAGCGCGAAATGCGCATTTCCACGTCTTTGGTTTCGTTGAACAAATCGGCAAACATGGCCTTTACCATGAGCGGATTATAGCGGTAAAAGAGCAAGATCATTTCTTTGGGCCGCCAGTTATCGGCCTGCCAAAGCCGCCGGGTAAAGGTGTTTTGAAAACAGGCATCGAGCATGGCCACCGGTTCGGGCGATTCGGGGTTCCAGTTATCCTGAAAAAACTGCGCCGATTCCCACCACCAGGCATTGGGGTGTTCGCGCAGGGAGGCGAGCCAGCGTTTGTAATCAATAATGTATTCCTGTATTTTTGCTACAACCATTTGTGCTACATTTGCGCCGTGATAGCGCTACTCGTAAAAGGATTTTTTTTGGGCCTAACCTTGAGTTTTATGATTGGGCCGTTGTTTTTTTCGGTGGTAGAAGCCACCCTCGACCGCGGCTACCGCGCTGGTTTGGCGGTGGCATCGGGTATTTGGGTCAGTGATATTTTGTTTATTCTGGCGGTTCAAAAGGGTTTAGAGTCCATGAAAGCCCTCGTGGCCATCCCCGGATTCCGTTTTTGGGCGGGTATCACGGGCGGCCTTATTCTCGTGGGTTTTGGGGTAATGACCTGGTTTAAAGGCAAAATTACCCCCGAAAACAGCGCTGCAAAGGAACAACAAATTTTGGCAAAGGAAAAAAGTGTTGTTGGGCTTTGGTTGCGCGGGTTGGCCATCAATACCATTAATCCCGGTACTTTAATTTTTTGGTTGGGCACCGCCACGGGTATTGTGGCCCCCAACGGCTGGTCAAGCACCCAAATTTCGTTGTTTTTTGGGGCCATGATGGCCGTACTTATCACCACCGATATTTTAAAAGTTTACGGTGCCAAGTACCTGCGCAACTGGCTCACGCCGGGCCATATTTTGCTGGTGCGCCGCGTTATTGGGGTTGTTTTGGTGGTGTTTGGGGTGTTTATGTGCGTCGAGGCGCAGTTTTTATGAGGGCAAAGGAATGTAAGTATCGTCGCCGGGTACCGTGGGGAAACGGTGGTTTTTCCAGTCGTCTTTGGCTTTTTCCAGCCGTTCTTTGCTGTGCGATACAAAGTTCCAATACATAAAACGTTCTTCGGGAAAGGCTTTTCCACCAAATAACAATACCTGCGTACCGGCTTCCAACCGGATGGAACAGATATTTTCGGTTTTGGAAATCAGCATTTGGCCCTGTTCCACGGTGTGTTCCATGTCCGACACGCTGCCATTCACCACAACCACGGCAATTTCGCCTTCCAATTGCCCGTCAATGCACAATTCGGCGGTTTTTTCGGCTTTTATATCCACCATAAACAACGGCGAAAACGCGGGCACCGGCGAGGTACGGCCAAATCCCTGCCCCGCCACGAGGGTGCATTCCAGTCCGTTGTGGGACCAACGCGGCAAATCTTCGCCCGCCACGTGAAAAAAGGCCGGTTCGGCTTCTTCTTTTTCTTTGGGTAAGGCAATCCACACCTGATAACCGTGCATCAGGTATTCTGCCCCGTCGCGGAGTTCTTCGGGGGAGCGTTCGGTGTGGGTCACGCCGCTGCCGGAGACCATGAGGTTCACCGATCCGGGCGTAATTTTCTGAACGGCCCCGGTGCTGTCGCGGTGCATCATTTCGCCGCTCATGAGGTACGTGAGGGTGCACAGCCCGATGTGCGGGTGTTGGTCCACGTCGGCGTTTTTGCCGTTGCCCAACACGGCCGGTCCCATGTGGTCAATAAAACAAAAAGGCCCCACGGTTCTTTTTTCGCGAAAAGGCAGGAGTCGTCCTACCAAAAATTTGCCGATGTCGCGGCTGCGTTCTTCTACCAAAAATGTGTTGTTTGCCATAATTTTATTATTTCAAAATAGCGGTCTTTAATTCTGCGTCCGAAATGCCTTTTTTGCGCAAAAAAACGGGGATATCTTTAAATTTTTCCCGTTTGGTAATGACCTCCTTGGAGGGGCCGCTGGCAAAAGTGATGTCTTTTTCATCGTACACCATGCCGTTGGGCAGGAGGGCTTTTTTAAATTTAATCGGTTCCCCTTTTTCAATGAATTTTTCAAAATCGGCCATGCCTTTTGCACCCACGTGGGGCTGAATGACCGATTTAAAAAAAGTATGATCCAGTTTTTGAAGCGGATTGGCGCGTATTTTTTGAAAAATATCCAACATCACCGCGTCGAGGTTTACACGGCCATTGGTGGCCGTGCGCAATTGGTTGTCCAAATAAAAAGCGTACAGGCAGCCCCGGTAATAGGGTAGTTTTTCCCAGTTTTTGTCGCCGCTCCAAAAATTGCGGTAATTGATGGAATCGTTGGGCATGGCCCGTTTTGGGTTGGTATAATGCGGCTGCACCATACTTCCATTAAATTCCTCCAAAAATTCGTTGGGGGTAATCAGCCCGTAGCGGAGCATGTTTTTTAGGGTAAAATACTCCGTAAAGCCCTCGCTGAACCAGTATTGTTGTTCTTCGTTGGCATTTTCGATTTTGGTGCCGATCCAATGGTGCATGAGTTCGTGGGTAAACAAATACCGCATGGAACTGTAATGGAGGCCCGGATTATTGGTAGCGTAACACAAAAAACTGTTGGTCAGCCCCGAGCCGCCGTAACTCAGGAATTTGGACGTATCACTCCAGGGCGCGTCGTTGATGGGTAAAAACGTAACGGTGTAGAGCGAATCGGTGAAATCGTTCCAAAAAGTGCGGTGTCCTTCCACGATGGTGTGGAGCAAATCCACGAGGGTATCGTTGCTAAAAGCGGCCCAACGGCCTTTGGTGACAAAATGAACCGGCTTGTTTTGGATATTAAACGAGTAGCGGTCAAAATTCCCGCCCACAAACACCGAGGTGGTGAGTTGGGTGGCTGTTACCCGCACTTTTTGCGTCAGATCGAGGCCAAAACTATTGTTAATTACCCATTTTTTATCAAAATTCACCCAACGCAATTCCACAGTTTGGAGGTCTTTAGGATCAGAGAAATAGTGATCGGGCACGGCCAGCAAATGACCGCCCTGCACGTGAAAATATTCTTTGTTGACAATGGGCATATAGCAGCAATAATCATAAAACGGCAAACTGCCCTGACGGTCGTTGACACTGTAAACGATGCGTACCCGTTGTCCGGGCGGGTGGGTGACCAAAATTCGGTTGCTGTCGGGTTCGGGTTGTACCTTAAAACCGTATTCCTGCGGCCCAAAATGCAAGAATTTCATTTGTCCGGGTTCGCCAAACTGGTCATCCTGAAAATTGAGCACCGAGGTACCGTCGGGTTCACCGTCGAAGGAAATAATGACCCGAATGGCGGTCGAAGTATCGGTAAAAAGGGGTGAAAAGATGTAGGTAAGCGGCCGGGAAGCCGTTTGAGACATCAGCGCTGCGGCACCAGAGAGCAGTAAAAGCGTAAAGAGAAATCGCATTTTTTTGGAAAATAAAAAGGTATACGTTGCGAAAGGGGGCAAAATACGCCGGAATCGCGAACAATTTCAAACCACAATATTGAGAATCCCGAAATATCCCGATTTATTGAGTATTTTTGCGCCGCTTTTTTTCAGCCTCATGCGACTTTCACTATCATTTATTGTTATTGCCCTTGTTTTGGGCGCTTGTGGAGACAAAGATACGGGTAATAAGGACCGCGAGATTGCCAAAGTGTACGATAAATCGTTACTGGCATCCGAAACGGCCGGTGTTGTGCCACCCGGTACTCAACCACAAGACAGCGCTTTGCTGGTTAATGCGTTTATACAACGCTGGATCAGTGATCAATTGCTCATGTACGAAGCCGAGCGGAACATTCCGAAGGATGCCAACATCGACAAATTAGTGCGCGATTACCGCGCTTCGCTCGTTCGTTTTAACTACGAAGAGCAGTTGATTGGTCAAAAACTCGACTCGACGGTGAATGAAACCGAAGTACGCGAATTTTACGAAGCCCACAAAGACGAATTTCAGTTGCAAAGCACCATTTTGAAGTGTATTTTGGTCAAAATGCCCGTGAGCGGTCCCAACAGTGAAATGAACAAACTTTGGAACAGCCGCAGCGACAGCGATGCCGCAAAAATGATGGAATTGGCCAAAAACAAAGCAACACTCGCCCTGCTCGACCGAAAAAAATGGTATAGATTGGACGAGGTGGCCGCGATTTTGCCCCAGGGAACGTTAACCGCAGACAATATCGGTTCGCGCCGCGAGGGCACTTTGAGCGAAGGCGACTACAAATATTATTATCGCGTGTTGGAAACCGTGCGTGGTAAAGAAACCGCTCCGTTCGATTACGTTCAGGAACAAGCCTCCAAAGTGATCTTGCACAAACGCAAACAGGATTTGCTCGAAAACTGGAAAAAGGAAGTGTACGACAACGAATTAAGACGGGGCAACATCAAAGTTTTTTGATTATCCGACATAACATTTATGAATTATATGCTAAACATACTACGCGCTGCGCTTTTCATTTGCTTGCCGTTGGCGGCTATGGCCCAAGACGAAAAAGCCGTTATTGACAAAGTGGTAGCCACCGTTGGGGGCGAAATTATTCTGCTGAGCGAAATTCAGGAACAATTGAGCTACGCCAAACAACAACAAGCCAATTTACCCGAGTCGTACGCTTGTGTGGTGCTGCAAAACACCATCGTTACCAAATTATTGGTGAATCAGGCCAAACTCGACTCCATTGAAGTAAAAGACGATGAAGTAGAAACCCAACTCGATGCCCGCGTCGAACGCCTGATGGCTTATTTTAATCAGGACGAAAAAGCGTTGCAGGAGTACTACGGCCAAACGGTAGTAGAAATGAAAGACCAATTGCGCAACGATATGCGCAACCAATTGCTCTCCGAGCGGATGCAGGCCCAGGTAACTGGTAAAGCCACCGTTACCCCCGCCGAAGTGCAGGCCTTTTTTAAACGGATTCCTAAAGATTCGTTGCCTTATTTTAATTCCGAAGTAGAAATTAAAGAACTGGTGTACAAGCCGGTGGTCAACGAAGCAGAAAAGAAAAAATCGCGCGAGTTGGCCGAAGAACTCCGCAAACGCATTGAAGACGGCGAAAACTTTGCCGAATTGGCCAAAAAATACAGCGATGACCCCGGTTCCGGTTCCCAGGGCGGCGACTTGGGCTGGCAAAAACGCGGCACTTTTGTACCCGAATTTGAAGCCACTTGTTATAACCTGGACAAAAACCAGATCAGCCCGGTCATTGAAACGGAATTTGGTTTTCACGTCATTCAATTGCTCGAACGCCGGGGTAACCTCGTGCACGCCCGCCATATTTTGGTGCGTTGCAATATCACCGACGAAGATTTGGACTTGGCAAAATTGAAACTAGACTCCATCCGCACGTTGGTCGTGCGCGACACCATGCCGTTCAGTTTTGCGGTAAAACGGTACGGTGATAAAAATACCCAAAGTTACAACAACGACGGCCGCGTGACCAACCCACGCAGTGGCAATACCTTTTTTGAAGGCACCGATTTGGATACCGATATTTTCTTCGCCATTGAAGGGTTGAAAGAGAACGAGGTATCGGAACCCACCATGTTCCGTGGCCCCGACGGTACCCGCTTTTTCCGCCTGATTCAACTTCAGAGCCGGACAACCCCGCACAAAGCCGACCTTCGGCAGGACTACAATAAAATACAAACGGCGGCTCTTGAGCAGAAAAAAGCCGAATACACCGAAAAATGGGTGCTTGACCGCCTCCGCTCCACGTACTTAGCCATTGATCCGCTGTTCAGTGATTGTCCCGAAATCAAAGAGATGTTGGAACAAACGAACTGATTCAACCCGGCGATCATTGACCGTAACACACAACATTACACAGAATTATTTCCATGCAATACAAATTATTTGCACTCCTAAGCATTTGCTTCCTCCCTTTTTGGGCGTCTGCGCAGTCGGATACGTTACTCCCGGTCATCGCTTACGATCAGCCCAAAGACTTTGAAATCGGTGGGCTGCGCGTTACCGGTGCCCAATACGCCGACCCCAACGCCCTGATTTCCCTGTCGGGTCTTCGGGTAGGCCAAAAAACCCGGATTCCCGGGCAACAGGTCACCAAAGCCATTCAGACGTTGTGGAACCTTAAACTGTTCACCGACGTGGAGATTGTGCGCGAACGCACCCAGGGCAACATCGTTTTTCTCGAAATTCGGGTAAAAGAACTGCCCCGTTACATGCGCCACTCGTACAAGGGCGTTAAAAAATCGAAACACGACGACCTCAACGATGTGGTCAATAAATACATCCAAAAAGGGGCTATCCTGACCGAAAATTCCAAGGCATCGTTGAAATACGCGATGGAAGAACATTTTATCGACAAGGGATACCGCAATGCCATAGTGACCATCAAATCTTTTCCCGATGAACGCAGTACCAACGGTGTTCGCCTCGAATTTGACATCAACCGGGGTAAACGGGTGAAAATTAAAGATATCACGTTTGCCGGAAATACCCACGTAAAAGACCGGGTTTTGCGCAAAAAAATGAAAGGCACTTCGCGGACCAAACGGGTTTTCAAAAAATCAAAGTTGGTGCGCAAAGATTTTGACGAAGACAAAGAAAAACTCGAAACGTATTATAACACCCTCGGTTTCCGCGATGCACGGATTGCAAAAGACAGCATCTGGCGCGACGCAAAAGGCAAAATTCGGATTCACCTGACCATTGACGAAGGTAACCGCTATTATTTCCGCAACATTGCTTTTAAAGGGCATACCATTTACGAAACCCGTTACCTCAATCAGGTGTTGGGTATCAAAAAAGGCGATGTTTATAACGAAGATTTGCTCAATACCCGCCTTTCCTTTTCGCAGGATGGCCGCGATATTTCGTCGTTGTACCTCGATAATGGTTATTTGTTCTTTCGCGCTGATCCGGTAGAAACGGCCATCGAAAACGATTCGATTGATCTCGAAATTCGCATGTACGAAGGTCCGCAGGCTACCATTGACCGCGTAATTATCAAAGGCAACGACCGCACCAGCGAACACGTTATCCGCCGCGAGTTATTTACGCGCCCCGGCGATAAATTCAGCCGTTCGGATATCATTCGTTCGCAGCGCGAAATTATCAACCTCGGTTATTTTAACCAGGAGAATCTCGGTATTAATACGCCGGTAAACCCCGAACGCGGCACCGTTGATATTGAATATACCGTGGAGGAAAAACCTTCGGACCAGTTGGAATTATCGGCCGGTTACCAGCCCGCCATTGCCGGATTTACCACCCGTGGCAGTATCATTGGTACATTGGGGGTAACGTTTAATAACTTTTCGGTGCGGAACATCAAAAACCGCGAAGCCTGGAATCCGTTGCCCCAGGGCGATGGCCAACGCTTTAGTATTCGTGGCCAATCGGCGGGCGAACGTTTCCAATCGTACAACGTATCGTTCACCGAGCCTTGGTTGGGTGGCAAACGCCCCAACTCGTTAACCATTGGTGGTTTTTACAACCGTTTAGCGACTGGTTTTTCAGCCGCCGGTGGTCGTATGGATATTTTGCAGGGCACCATTGGTTACGGTACCCGTTTAAAAGTACCGGATGATAACTTCGTTTTCCGCGCGGATGTGGATATTCAGACGTTGCGTTTGCGCGGTTTCCCCGGTTTTGTGGACGATAAAAACAGAAGCGTGGAAGAAGGTATTTACCACAACTATAATTTGACCCTCACTTTAGCGCGCAATAGCGTAAATGACCCAATTTTTCCCAAAAGTGGTTCAACCATTTCTTTAAAGTCGCAAATTACCCCGCCTTATTCGTTGTTTAATAAAAAAAGTACTACTTTTTACGATACCGCCGGGGTACGCGATTTGTACCGTTATCTGGAATATGTAAAATGGCGTTTCGATGCCGAATGGTACACGCCGGTCGTGGGCAAATTGGTACTCAAAACCTCCACCAAAATTGGTTTGTTGGGTCGTTGGAACCGGAATACGCCACTCAGCCCGTTTGAACGTTTCCAGGTGGGTGGCGATGGCCTGAACAACCAAAACTGGGCGTTTAACGGTCAGGAAATTATCAGTGCGCGGGGATACGAAGCCCAAAATGAATCGGGTAAAGCCAACGGTATTATGACCGAGGTAGGCAATGGCCGTATAGGTGCGGGTGTGTTTAGCAAATACACCGTAGAGTTGCGTTACCCCATTTCGCTCAACCCACAAAGCACCATTTTTGTAACGGCGTGGGCGCAGGGTACCAACGCCTGGCAAAGCATCAGGCAGTATAACCCCTTCGACGTGCGTCGTGCGGCCGGTTTGGGTCTGCGGGTATTCCTCCCGATGTTTGGTACCTTGGGCTTTGATTATGGTTTTGGTTTTGACCGCCCCGATTTGGTGGGTAAAAGCGCCCGCCTGCGTGATTATGGCAATTTCAATATTGTATTAGGATTTGAACCAGACTAATTACAGGTGGATAACAGTAACTGTTCCGCTGCAAATGCTGTTGGGTACGGCGTTGTGGTGGCCGGGTGAAGGGCGTACATTTCCGCTACTTCCTTTGTTTGATTTCCTGAACGGTACTTCCGTTTATGTAAGTTGGATACCCGCGACGGGGCTGTTTTTATCTTGTATTGTATACGCAATGGGCAGATTGACCACACGGGTCTTTCTGCCCGTTGTGCTTTTGTGCGCGGTGCTATCGTGTGTGCTCGATCTCAACCGGTTACAGGTATGGGTGTGGATGTGGCTGTTGTTGTGGGTGGTAGAAGAGTTAGATGCGCGGCGCGGCTCCCCCTCCGGTTTTCAGGTGTGGGTATTGGCGGGGATGTATTTTTGGAGTGGGCTTTTTAAAATGACGCCGTGGTTCCAGACCAATTTTGACTGGTTTTGTGAGGCATTTGCGTTAACACAGCCCCTTTCCGGCAACCCGATTTTGCCCTATATAACGGGGGCGGCCGAAGCATTGGCGGGGCTTTTGTTGTTGTTCCCGGCAACCCGAACGGTGGCCAAATGGGCAATTACGGTACTACACGTATATATATTACTGGTATTAGGGCCATTGGGATACCACTGGAACCGGGTGGTTTGGCCCTGGAATATAGCGATGATCGGGTTGGTTTGGTATTATTTTTCGGGTAATGAACGCCTGCGGGCGGTGCCCTCGGCTGGTTATTGGGCCGTTGGGTTAATGGTGTGGATCATGCCCGTTTTGAACAAATGGCACTGGTGGCCGGAGTCTATGTCGTGGAAAATGTACGCCAATACGCACCGTGAAGCCTCCATCATTGCGCCCAACGGAAACCCTTGTCCGGCGTTGGCACCGGTGTGGTCGTCTAATCGTTCTGATCTTCAAATTGCCGACTGGGCCATTAAAGATTTGCAATCTCCGCCGTTTAACAGCGTGGCCAACTTTAAAAATGCGCTTCATTATGTGCGGTCGTGCGGTAGTGATACCGTTGATTTAGAGATACTTACGGTAGGGTGGTGGGACCAAAAAGAACAATTGGAGCGGTATTAAAAGACAGTTTCTAAAAGAAATGTTATCGGTACTCAAGTTTAAATTTATTTTGTACCTTTGCCGCGAAAATAAATTTTTACCCTCTTTTGGGTAGATTTTGACGGGCATTTGGTATCCTTTTTGGACTAATACCAATTGTCCGGCGGGCACACAAAAATACAGATGTGTCTTTCGGCGTAAAATTTAGTCTTTATAATCCATATTTTTTTTAATCCCCACATCTCGTTGTAAAACGGGCGCAAAGTTTCTGGTATTAATCTCTTGAAAAGGACTTTGCATTTTTCACGTCCCCCGGATGTTTTGATTTTGTTTTAACCATAAATATAACTCATCACTTCAAAAAGGGGTAATCCACCAATTGTTCCCATGAATAAACGTGCACACGTTTTTGCCGCCATTATTTGGCTGCTCTCAGTCGTTACGGTATCTGGTCAGGTAGGTTTTACAATGCCTACATTCACCAATACCTCCACCGGACAAATTCTTGATGTTCCGGTGACAGTGGTCAATTTTGACACTGTATTTGCCATCCAGTATGTAATCCAATGGGATCCACAGGTTTTGGAGTTTACGGGTTTAAGCAAACCCAACAACCCATTAGCCATTGTGGATAGTTTGTGCTTCAACCTGGCGGAAGCGCCACAGGGCATCATTCGTTTTCGTTGGTTTAATACTTTTTCTCCAAAAACACTGGCCGACGGGGCCGACATTTTTCATTTAGCCATGAAAGTGATTAGTGTGGATGGAACCAGTACCCCCATTTCTTTTACTGAATTACCCCCAATTACGTACTACGAGGTAGTGCGCGGGCCTGGTAATCAGTTTTATAATCTTTCCAATTCATTGATCACCAATGGTCTTGTGGTAGTAGGCACCGTTCCGGTGAACGAACCCTCCGATGCCGAACGAATGGCACTTAAGACCGCTCCCAACCCATTTTTCGATCAGGTATCTATCACATTCGACGTGGCAGAAAGCGGTCCCGCACGGTTCTACATTACCGATGTAGCGGGCAGAATTTGCTACGACGAAAAAAAATACCTCAATAGTGGTAGAAATGGCACGGTAATTGCAAACGGTGTATTTCCAGCGAAGGGACTGTACTTTGTGCACGTGCTGAGCGGTGACCGTCATGCGGTACAACCAATTGTTTATCAATAAATTACTTTATCCCTTGACATTCAATCCTTTTTTTTCATCATCCCGTTATCCGCATTCAAAAGAGATGAAACCGATATTTAACACACTAATTGGGCTTCTGCTCCTCCTCAGTTCTGCTGTCGTAAACGGCCAGATTTTGGACATTAAATTTACTCCAGCACAACCGACCGGAACCGTGGGTTCTGTTGTTACCGTAGACGTTATTGCCACTACCTTTGAAGGCATCGCCGGTATGCAGTTTCCTATTCTGTACGACAAAAACAAGTTGCAGTTTAAAACCTGCAAAAATTTGACGCAGGATTTGCCCGGCTTCATTTTTAATCAGGCGTCCGGCACACCACCACTTTGTCCCGGTGGTACTAACCCGCCCTGCGCCACCAGTATTGACAAAACAGCCGACGGTAAATTGGCATTGGTATGGTTTGATCCATCCGGTGCCGGTAACTACCTGGATAACAATACCGTATTGTTCCAAATTGAATTTACGATATTGCAGGCCAGCCCGGCTGATATATACATTGCATCGGCACCACCACCAGCCATTAACGTGTTTGGTATGGGCAATGCACCCGCAACATTCACTTACCCCACTGGTAACGCGCCGTTGATCGGTTTTGCTCTGGTTGTTCCATCCGACTCGGTTCGCCCCGGTGAGCGCGTTTGTATGCCCGTACGAGTGAACGATTTCAACAGTATCGTAGGTATGCAGTTCATGGTCAACTGGAACAGCAGCGTATTTACGTTTAGCCACGTACAGAGTTATGGTTTGGCAGGCATGAGTGCCAGCAACTTTAACTCCACTACTGCCGGTCGTTTGGCCGTTCAGTGGGACGATGTAACGGGTGTGGGTGTAACATTGCCCAATGGCACACCGATTTTTGAAGTATGTCTTACGGCCAACGGCCCGAATGCGACCAGCGGTACCACATCCAACGTTGCTTGTAACGGTGTAGGTATGCCACCCGCGTCGCCAATTGCCATTGAAAATACCCAGGGTGCCAACGTATGGGCAGATCCAACTTCGAGTGTGCCCGGCCCCATTTTGATTAGCGGCAATGCTCAATTAGAAAATGAAATTGTTTGTTTCCGCGTAGATACCATTTTGGTGCCTCAGGTGGGTGACTCCGCAGCGGTAACTATTCGCATTGATAAATTTAAAAACCTCAACCAGTTCCAGTTTGTACTGTCGTATGATCCCAATATTTTAGGTACCGGCTTACCTTCTTTATCGGCTTTTGGTGTGCCTAATGGCACGCTTAACAACGGAGCCGGTGGTGGCACCCAATGGAGGATTGAACTTATCGCTGGTCAACCGGGTAAATTACGCGTTTCCTGGCGTACGTCCAGCGCGGCTACCGGTCAAACCTTAGCCGATGGTACGGTGCTTTGCACCTTGAAATTCCCCACTAATTCCGCTACACCCGGCGCATTTACTACGGTTGGCATTGGTGCGCTTACGGCGGTAACACCGGCAATTGCCTTCCAGGCGCAAGAAAAGCCCAATAGTTTTGTGGCGCAGCAGCGGACTCCTAACTTCCCATACACCCCTTGTGGCCAGGCCGGTTCGGTTCGGTTGGGCGCTACGGCGGCACTTCAGGTGACTTTGGTGAGCAAAACGGATGTAAACTGTTTTGGTGCAAACATCGGTGCCATTGATATTAGCGTAACGGGTGGTACTACCTCTACTTATACCTATAACTGGGGCAGTGGTGTTACAACCCAAGACCGCAGCAACCTCGCACCCGGCACTTATACCGTTACGGTAACCGCCGGTACCGCCACAACAACTTTTACAACGGCAATTGCAGGACCAACCGCTCCCGTGAGTGTTAACCCCACGATTACCAACGTAAAATGTTTTGGTGAAACAACGGGCGCTTTGGCCTTGAACGCAACGGGTGGAACTGGCCCTTACACTTTCCTTTGGGACGGTGGTGCTACAACTTCCAGCCGTACTAACTTAGGTGCAGGTACTTACGCGGTAACTGTTACCGACAGCAAAGGATGTACGTTTGTACCTTCTCCGGCGTATACTATTACCGCGCCTAACGCAGCAATGGCGGTTTCGACCAGCAACATCAAAAATGTTCGCTGCCTCAACGATGCCAACGGTGGTGCAACCATCAATACCAATAACTCTCAGGGTGCTTTAACGTACTCATGGCGCCTCGGTGGTAATTCATTTAATGCACTTCCGGCGGGCGCACCTACCAACCTCGCGGCTGGTACTTACGCTGTAACGGTAACGGATGGCAATCAGTGTACTGCTTCGGCTTCGAATATTGTTATTGCCGCTCCGGCAGCCCAGTTAAACACCGATCCGGTGACGGTAACCGCACCCAATTGCGCGGGCCAAAACAACGGTTCTATCTGTTTCAACGCATTTGGCGGTTGGGGTTCTTACAGTTACCAATGGGGTAGCCCTGCTCCCGGTGTTGGTCCTTGCCCCAGCGGTGTAGCACCCGGTACTTACAACCTTACCATTACCGATGCGAATGGTTGTGCCATTGCCCGCAGCGCTACTGTTGGCCAGGGCCAGGATATTGCGATCAATAATACTACTGTGGTGGATGAAGTATGTTTTAGCCAATCAAACGGTAGCATTTCCATCGCATTGAACGGTTCTTTTGCCAGCGTAAACTGGACCAAAGACGGCGTACCAGCCGGTAGCGGTACCACCATCAGCAACCTTGCACCCGGTATCTATGTACCTGTGGTAAGTTATGGCACGGGTTGCAGCAAAACATTTGCCGGTATTAACGTAAATGGCGCTCAGGCAATCAATGTTGCCCTGAATTCCATGATCCAACAAGATAACGGTAACGACGGCGCACTGGATATTAACGCTAGTGGAGGCTCTGCTCCGTTGACGTATTCTTGGGCAGGCCCCAACGGCTTTACTGCCGCAACGCAAGATATTACCGGGGTTAATGCCGGTATGTACACCGTAACGGTTAAGGACGCTAAAAACTGCACCAATATCCAAACCTACGAAGTAACGCAGGCATGTATTGTTTGTGATGCAAGTATAATAACAACGGGTGCATGTACTAATGATGGCTGTTTGACCATAACAGTACCTGCTAATGCACCCAGTCCGTTCATTTTGAGTTGGACCAGCAGCGTTAACCCAGTACCACAAACCAAAGTATTTGCGCCAGGTGTATTTGTACTTCAAGCCTGTGATTTACCGGCAGCATCGTACAATGTGACAGTGACGGATGCCAGTGGTCAATCTTCTACTTTCCCATCCTCATTATCGTCCATTGACCAGCGTCCTCCGGTGGTTACATCATCCACCGAGGTAGATCCCAACCAAGGCAATAAAAACGGTAGCATCACTATCACACCTGGTCCGGGTGCACCATTGACGTACGAATGGATTTCGGGCAATGTTCCGGTTCCACCCAACAGCCTGACATCACCGGTTATTTTCCAATTGGACTCTGGTACCTACTGCGTACGGATTACCAATTTGTTGCCCGGCGGTTGTTCAGAAGTAAAATGCTTCGACCTTGATCGCCTTTATCCAGCCTTGGCACCTTGCGGTACACCGGTAGAAGTAGATCCAAGTTGTTTGACTTCTAATAACGGTTCTGTTCAGGTATTCCCACAGGGGGGGGACAATACCTTCACTTACAACTGGAGTAACGGCGGTACTACTGCAAAAATCAGCAACCTCGCGGGTGGCACGTTCACAGTAACGGTTACTTCCGGCGACGGCCAATCGGGTGTTTGTGGTCCTTATACCATCGCTCCATTGTCGAACCTTGCCATTACCAACGTCAACGAATTATCCAACTATAATGGTTTCCAGGTTGCCGGTTCGGCCTTGTGTAACGGTTCGGCCAGTGTAGTCGCCGGTGGCACCACGGGTACTATCTCTTACCTCTGGAGCAACGGCGTAACTACGGCCAACAATACGACGCTTTGCGGCGGTACGTACACCGTAGTAGCCACGGACCTATTGGGTTGTACCTCTGCTTGGAGCGGTGAGTTAACGGCGCCCACGGCCATTGCGGCCAGCCACAACCTGTTGGCCGAATACAACGGCTTCAGCGTTTCTTGTTTTGAATCATGCAACGGTTCGGCTCGGGTAGTCATCAACGGCGGTGTTGCACCTTATATCGTAAAATGGCCCAGTGGCCAAACGGATATTGTGAACGTAGTGGGTGGTTTCTCGGTAGAAAGCGATTTGTGCGCCGGCCAAACCAACGTAGAAGTAACCGATGCCAACGGCGTGAAATTTAATTACGCCATTGAGTTGACCCAACCCGAAGAGTTGTCTATCTCTTTCACTGATACTGCGCCATTCTCTTTGGCCGAATGTACGGGTGAAATTATCCCAACGGTAACGGGTGCGGTAGGTAACCTCACGTACAATTGGTTCAGCCAGTTCCACGAAGGTAATGAACAACGCGCCGATGGTCTTTGCGCCGAAGAATTGGTTACTTTTGAAATTACCGACGCTAACGGCTGTAAAATCATTGAAGAACACGAAGTTCCGCTGCCCGAAGGCATTTGTTTCAAAGCCACACCGGTAGTAACCCCCAACGGCGATGGTTACAATGATTTCTTCGAAATTAAATGTATCGAAACAGTACCCAATACTGTAGAAATATACGACCGTTGGAACCAGGCAGTTATTTCGCCCGTATCCAACTACCAAAACAATTTTGATGGCAAACGCAACGGCGTTGCACTACCCGAAGGTGTTTACTTCTTCGTGGCTACGTTCACCAACGACCAGGGCATCGAAATGACCATCAAAGGACACTTTAATATTCTTTACTAATTTATAATCATGGCTGACAGGTTTCTTCCGAAACCATTGGGGTAACCTGTCAGCCGCATTTTAATCACACCATTAACTGATTTTTTCCCATGAAAAAAGCACTATTTACGCTTATTCTTGGCCTCGCCGCAACGTTGACTTCTAAAGCACAAGAGGCTGCCACATACACACAGTATCAACTGTTTCCCGTGCTGTACAACCCCGGTGTAACGGGTTTTAGCGGCAGCCACGAGTTTATTCTCAACGCCCGTAAATCACAAACCGGTTTTTCTGGTACTCCCGTTTCTTACACGGCCATGTACCACGGTTCTATCGGTGATAAATTGGGTTTGGGCGGCGCTATTTTCTCCGAAAAAATCGGGGATATGACGTCCACTAAAGTACAGGGCAACTACGCCTTCCGTTTTCGCCTGCAAAAAGCCCAGGTTGGTATTGGTTTAACCACCGAATTTATCAACAAACGCGTAAACAGCGAATTGTTGTCTAATCCGCTGGTACAGGCAGGCGACCAATCACTCGAAGATCAGGTTGGTGGTCAGCAAATTTTTGACGCAACCGCCGGTATCCATGTACTGTACGATGAAAGATTATTCGTTGCATTGGCCTTACCTAACACCGTTCGTACGCGCCTCGACCAAGGCGTTATTGACGGCCCGCAGGTAACGGCTCCCAACGACCGTTCCAACTATTTCTTCCACTTTGGTTATATTGTTAACCGCCCGGCTCAAGGGTTTAGTGTAATTCCTTCTTTGGCTCTTCGCAACTACCGCGACGTACCGTTTCAGGTTGACTTGAACGTACAGGGCCGTTTCCTCGAAGACAAATTGGTGGCTGCGGTTACCATGCGCCCCGGTACCAGCGGCTTGGCCGGTCTTATGATCGGTACCATGCTCAAAGGCGCACAAATCGTTTATTCTTACGATATTGCCTTCGGACCATTCCAACAGTACCACACCGGTTCTCACGAATTGACTTTGTCGTACGTGATCAAACCTAAAGCAAAACGCGCTGTAACCGCTCCCGGCGATTATCAGTAGGATTACATTGTACGGTTGTATTGATTGTTGGCCGTTTTAGACGATGAATTGCGCGTGACATACCCATTGCGATATGGGGTTGTTATAGGCCGTCGGCGTTTACATTGTGCCGCGAACGTGTTTGCCGTAATTGTTTTGGAATTTGGGGATACGAAAACGTGATCATTGCGTGATGTGACGTAACCATGTGACGTGACGTAACGTAAACCAACGACGCAACGGAATCAACGTTACGCAACGACGTGACCAACGTGACGCAACCAACGTACCAATGTGATAAACGTGATAAACGTGACGCGTAGAGACGCACGGCCGTGCGTCTCTACATTGTAACGGTCGTCGAAACGGTTGATTTAACGGTCATCAATACGTCGGGTTTAAACGGTCGTCGAAACGTTGGTTTTACCGTTCATCAATACGTTGTAAAAATACCGCCATCAAAACGTATCAATACGTTAAAATCCCGTCATTAATGCGCCATGAATACCATTTGGTACCACGTCGTTACAAAAAAACACGTAACCATACAAGGACGGTAAAAAATGGCGGCAAAACACTGCCGAAACAACAGCATTCAATAATGCACCAAAAAAAATAAAACCAATTCAGCAATCTATCCGCAGAAAAACAATTGGTTTTTGGGATGGCCTCTCCGCGAAAAGTCGTCGGGGGGGCTTTTTTTATGGCTTTTTTGACCGAAAGAAATAATAAGGCACAAATCCCGCCAAAATCACCAATACCGATGCCGACAACGGACTGACCGAAATAGCGCCGGTCACCGCGTCGCGGCTGTACCAAAAATCGCCGCCGTACAGCACCTGAACGCTGTAATAAATCATGGCCAAATTGATGCCGATAAAAATCATTGGTGTCACCGGATACCCCCAGGCTTTGAACGGACGTGGCATATCGGGGTGTTTGTACCGCATGATATAGATGCCAAATACCGATAAAGAAGCAAAAATAGCCAGGGAAAAACCCACAAAATCGAGGAGAGATTTGAAATCGGAGAGCAAGGTGAGCACGATCGTGACGGCCCCCATCACCAATGCCGCCAGCCAGGGCGCGCCGTGGCGGGTAGTGTGCGACAATATTTTAAACACCGCGTAATCTTTACCCATCACTTCCGCCACCCGCGAGGCCGTGATGATATACCCGTTTAACGTGGCCAATAATGCAAAACTCATCAGGGCCGAAAACCAGTCCAGCACCCGAATACCCGCCCAGGCCCGCTCGCCAAATAGTTTATAAATCACGGTATTGCCCACGCTCGAACCGCCCGCCCGAATTTCGTCGAGGGTACAAACGTGTAAAAAAGTAAAGTTCAGCAGCAGGTAAATTGCCGTAACCGCAACGATTCCAATTAAGATGGACAGGGGCAAATTGCGTTCCGGATGCTCCACATCCGAGGAGATGTACACCGACGAATTCCAACCCGTGTACGAAAAATACAACAAGGCCAGACAGGAGAAAAAACCACCCGAAAACACCTGTTCGGTGGTCGTGGCGTTGAATGCAAAAGAGACATCGGAAGGGGTATGGTGCGGCAAAAATAAGGGTATGGCAACAAATACGCCGATCAATACCAGTTTAAAAGCCGTGGAAATATCCTGAAAAACACTGCCAATGCGCACCCCGAATAACTGCACCAGGGTTACCACCAATACCGCCGCAACGCCAATCCATTTGGTTTCCGGGGTATCTTGTTGCAGCCCCATAATGGGCGCAAAATAGTTGCCCAAATTCAGCGCCGAACCCGCCATGGGGGCCGCAAAACCCACAATCAGGGTGCATAACCCCGTCGAAAAGCCCAAGGCCGGGTGGTATAATCGGGTGAGGTATTCGTATTCGCCCCCGGAGCGGGGAAAAAGCCCCGCCAGTTCGGCGTAACACAATCCGCCACTCAGGGCTACGACACCACCCGCCAGCCAAAGCACCATAATGGCACTTCCCGAGGGCAGACTGTCAATTTGGAAAAAAAGAGCCGCAAACACACCAGTACCAATCATGTTGGCGATGATAATGGCGGTTGCAGTACGTAAAGGGTATTTTTGACCAGGCATAATGCTGGCAAAGGTAGTTTTTTACTTCAGTTTAAACTTCGACTCCTTTGATTTTTGGCTGGAAAAAGCGAAGTTATACGACGCTCAGTTTAAACAATCTGTCCGTCTTTCAGATTCAGAATCCGGGTTCCGTATTCGGCGTTGGCTTCGGAGTGGGTCACTTGAATAATCGTCACCCCTTCCTGGTTCAACTGCTTAAAAATCTCCATGATTTCTTTGGCCTGCGGACTTTGCAGGTTACCGGTCGGCTCATCGGCGAGGATGAGTTTGGGGTTGCCAATTAAAGCGCGGGCAATACCCACCAATTGCTGTTGTCCACCGGATAACTGGGCCGGAAACAGGTCTTTTTTGGCCACCATATTGAAGCGATCGAGCATATCGGCAATGCGGCTTTTACGTTCGCCGGAGGGGACTTTTTTGTACATCAACGGCGTTTCGAGGTTTTCGTACACCGTCAGGTCATCAATGAGGTGGTACGCCTGAAACACAAACCCGATGTACTGCTGGTACAATTCGGTGCGGCGGCGCTCCGAAAACTTGTGCACCGGCTCATCCAGGAAATAATACTCGCCCTCGGTGGGTTCGTCGAGCATCCCCAAGATGTGCAACAATGTACTCTTTCCCGACCCCGAAGGACCCATAATGCTCACAAACTCCCCTTCTTTAATTTGGGTGGTGATATAGCGCAATACGTACGTTTTTTGCGCCCCATTTTGGTAATAGCGTTCTATATTTTTTAAATTGATCATGTTTTTTTTAAGACGTTTGACAAAAGACATTAGACAAAAGACATTAGACTGCTCGTCGTAGCGTCGTTTTTTTACCACTAAGGTTGTAAGAAAATGTAAGAGACACTAAGCGTAGAGCAGTGAAAAGTGTATAGTGAAGAGTGAAAAATATTTTTTAAAAAATTCAAAATGAACACTCTACGCTTAGTGAATCTTAGTGTATTCTTATACCCTTAGTGGTGAAAGCACTCTGCGAAGAGCAAATTTTTCACTCTTCACTCTTCACTCTACACTCTTCACTCTTCACTTTTCACTAAAAAAAGAGGTTGGTTTTCGTTTTCATAACACTAATCTATTTTATATGCGTACTTCACTCAAGGCAGAAGGATGTTTTTGACAAACCACCTTATACTTCGACTCAGCGGGGTTTGTGCGTGGAAATATTGGGATTTCCCCGTATTGGAATGCACAAGCCCAAGCGACGCTCAGTATAAACAATGCGGCAATAAGTTTTGTAATCATAGCTTAAATATATTGTGGCCGGATTCACCAGTAAAAAATCAATGGAATTGTTCGGTAACGACTTTGCCGTCGAACAGGTTAATCACGCGGTGGGCAAAACCCGAATCGTGGGTAGAGTGCGTCACCATAATCACCGTGGTACCCGCCTGATTCAGTTGGGTCAACAGGTTCATTACTTCCTGACCGTTTACCGAATCGAGGTTACCCGTCGGTTCATCGGCCAAAATCACCTTGGGATCGGCAATAACGGCGCGGGCAATGGCCACCCGCTGTTGCTGACCACCCGATAATTGCTGCGGGAAGTGGTTGCGGCGGTGCATAATATTCATGCGCTCCAGGGCTTCTTCCACTTTGCGTTTGCGTTCGGCCGCCGGAGTTTTGAGGTAAAGCAACGGCAATTCTACGTTTTCGTACACCGTCAGTTCGTCAATCAGGTTAAACGACTGAAATACAAACCCGATATTTCCCTTGCGGAGGTTGGCGCGCTGGCGTTCGCTCATTTTGGCGACCTCGGTGCCAAAAAAGTCGTACTGACCATCGGAGGGATTGTCCAACAAACCCAAAATATTCAGCAAAGTGGATTTTCCGCAGCCGGAAGGACCCATAATTGCCACAAATTCGCCGGGGTTAATTTCTATGTTGATGCCGTTGAGGGCCGTGGTTTCCACTTCTTCGGTGGTGAAAATCTTCTGTAAATTGACGGTGCGTATCATGTGTTGGTATAGATTTAAAAGATGAGGACGTCCTTTTCACCAAAGGAACTGTAAGAACTGGTAATGACGCGTTCGCCGTCCGAAAGGCCGCTGAGTACTTCAAAATATTGGGGGTTTTTACGGCCCAACGAGATTTGGCGTTTTTCGGCGCGGTCGCCGTTGCCGTTCAGGACGTACACCCAATTGCCGCCGGTATCGCTGAAAAATCCGCCGGTGGGCAACAACATGGCCTGCGCGGGTTTGCCCAGTTGCAACCGAACGGGCACCGATTGGCCGCGGCGAATACCATCAGGGATGGCATCAGAGAAGGTCATATCCACCTGAAAACGGCCGTTGGTAACCTCGGGATACACTTTTTGTACCGCGAGGCGGTGGGTTTTGCCGTTGAACTCAAAAGAGCCTTCGAGACCGGGGAAAATCCGGGAAATATAGTGTTCATCTACCTCAATGCGCATTTTGAAACCATTGAGGTCGTCAATTTGGCCGATGTTTTGCCCGGCCGTAATGCTGGCCCCAATTTCTACGTCCACCCGCGATAATAAGCCCGAAACCGGGGCTTTTACCGACAAATTTTCGAGGTTTTGGCGCATCATCGAGAGATTGTCGCGAGTCCGTGCGAGGGTGCCTTCCAGTTGGCGGATCTGAATCAGGCTGTTTTCTTCCTGAAATTTTTCGTTTTCAATTTCAATCGAACGCTGTTCGGTGAGGCGGTCGAGGGTAATTTTATTGCGCTGAAACTCCTGCTCGCTCACTACTTTATCGGCGTACAGTTTTTCGCTGCGGTCGGCGTCAATTTTGGCCTGTTTAATTTGAAAATCCAGTTCGGAAAGGGTACGGCGGAGCGCAAATTTATTTTGACGAAGGCTAAGGCGCGTATTTTCCAACTCATTGATGAGGCGGTTCATCTCGGTTTCGCGGTTCATAAAATCCAGCATGAGGCGCTGGTTATCCAATTTGAGGATCAGATCGCCTTGTTTGACCGTGGCGCCGCCGTCTACCAGTTTTTGGGCAACGTAACCGCCTTCAATGGCATCCAAGCGGTACGTTTTGAGCGGTTGAACGACCCCGGTAACAACGATAAACTCGTCGAATACGCCATTTTTTACGTCCGAAATAGTGATGCGTTCTTTGTTGACATTCAGCGTACTTTGTTTGCCCGACAAAAAAATGCTGTACACGCTAAAGGCCACAAAAGCCAGCGCCCCAATGCCCATTCCAATCCGTTGCGGGGTAAAAAATTTCTTTTTAATAACTCGATCCATAAAGCAGGTGGCGTTTTTTAATTGTTGTAATTACCTGTGCTGTATGAATGAAGTCCAAAGTAGTGCCAAAATATAAATCTATTGATAATCAATTGTTTGTGCCAAAAAACAACGGTGCAAATTGTTCGCTTTTGCACGAAGGTGTCCGTTTTCGGACGTTCGGCCGCGTTGATTAAAGCATTTTTTCGAGGGTATTAACGTTGCGTACGGTGGTGCTGCTTTTGTATTTGGCTTTACCCGTGATTTTGGCAAAGGGCGTATTGGTACTTTCGCCGCGCGCCACCTGCCAGTACACCACCCCGGGACCGGCAACTATTTGTTCGTCCGAGGCCGGTTCAAGGCCATTCGCCAGTGCGAGGAGTTCTTGCTGCGCATGTTCCGTTTCCACAAAAATAACGTAAGCGTGGTGGTTTTCCGTCCGTTCAAAAGGATATTGGTCAATGATGGGGGCCAATACCTCGAAGGGGTAAATTTGCACAAATGCCTCGTAATGAAAGGTTTCGGTGAGTCCTTTTTCCAAAATGGCCTTAATTTCGGGCGCGTCCTGTTCGGTCTTAAAAACCACGTTGCCCGTTTGCAAATACGTGCGCACGCCCGTAAAGCCCATTTGTTCAAAAGCGCGTTGCAAATCGGTCATTTTGATGCGAATATTCCCCACGTTGATGCCGCGCAGAAATGCCAGGTATTTTTTGTTCATGGTTAAGCCTTTTTACTCCGAACCGCTTTCACCCGTTTCAGGGCGGGATTTTGGAGCATTTGTTCATATTCGGGCGTTCCGGCGGCATAAATGGCCACTTTCCCTTCCTCGTTGTGGTGAACTCCCCAGCCATAACGTTTGCCCAGCGGCGAGGCGCGCAAACAGGCCTGCCCCTTGGAAAAAAACAATTCGCGTTCGTGGGTCAGGTTCCCCACAATACCGTTGCGCTCGGCGTAGGTACTAAAAATCACATCGTCGGACGTGAATTGATAAGGGGCCTGCTGAATCATGTCAAATTGCTGGTTGGCAACTGATTTTTTGTCGCCTTTTACCGGTGGCACTTCGCCTTGTGACAGGGGGCAATCATCGGCAATTTCAATAAAAGTATTGTAATAATTTGTGGTGTGCATGAAGGTTTTGTTTTAAAAACAGCGCCGCAAAAATAAATAAAAAGTTTTGGGAAGTTTATTTCATCTTCAAAAAACTTTCAAAAACTTTGCCTGCTGGTTTTCCCTGAATATCGTAATCTTTATCGCCGTAACGCGGTTTCATCAAATGCGTGGGATGGTATTTCCACACAAAGCCACCCGACCACCAATGCTGCTCCGAAAATACCTCCAGCAGTACTTCAAAAGCCCGGGCCTGGCATTCGGCGGATACCGGCAACGTATCGCGCCGAGGTTCCAGTTCCCACAGTTTTCCGCAGCAACCCGGCACCCCCAAATAACCCATTTCGGTGAATAAAACCGATTTTTTTAACGAATCGGCGTGCATACCAATGCGTTTTACAACGGGTTTCCAGGCTTTTTTAAGATCGTTTTTATCGGGCATGGCCGCCGAATCCAGCGGGAAATAACTGCCTAACCCGATATAGTCAAGGTCGCTCCAATACGGGAAACGGTCCCAGTTGTCCCAATTGGCCGAATACGTGATTTTGCCCCGGTACACCCGCCGGATTTCGGCAATTAATTGTTGCCAATAGGCCGTTCGGGCCAGCGCCTGCGGGCTTAATTCGGTACCGATGCACAATAGTTCTACCCCTTCGCTTTCGGCCGTTTTGGCCATAATGAGGATGTATCGGCGGTAACTTTCTTCAAAAATGGCCCAGTCCTGCTCGTTATTAAACGTCAAAGCGCCAATCCAGGTGCGCCCACACCACACCTGCGGCTTCAACATGACTTTCATGCCCTGCTCCCGCGCCCACCGGATGCTGTGTTTAATACCGGCCACACTTTCGCCCCACATAATGCGTTGCTCCACCTCTTCGTATTGCACCCGGGCGCTGTCGCGGCGCACAAATGCGTAAGGCACAAAAGCCGTCCAACCAAAACCCATCTCGCGGGCTGCCACCAACGGATTGGTATCGGAGGCCATGCGGGGGGCCACCATCGTAACGCCCACCATCCGTTCGGGCGCGTAACGGGTGCTGCCGCAATTGCTGCACAAGGTGGGAATGATAAAGGCCAGACAAATAACCGTGGGAATAAAAGATTTAAGCATACGATTCAGGGTGGGTTTTGTTATGATGCGGCGGTTTGCCCCTCAAATGAACCGCCTTTTTGTTTTTTGGGCAAATATTTTCGGCAGTTCGTTTATTTTCCTAAACAAATAAAGACCTTTGCACCCAACAATACGAACAAACGTTATGTCAAAAAAAGCATTTGGTTTAATTGGGCTGGGCGTGATGGGCAAAAGCCTGGCGCGTAACCTGGCAGGGAAAGGTACTTCTTTGGCCTTGTACAACCGTTTTGTGGCGGGAAAAGAAGAACGCGTGGCCGTTCAGTTTATCCAACAATACCCCGAACTGCAAGCGGCCGAGGGTTTTGAAGACCTCGGTGCATTTGTGCAGGCCCTCGAATTGCCGCGCCGTATTTTCCTCATGGTCAATGCCGGTGCCCCCACTGATGCTGTTATTGACGAACTGGTGCCGCTGCTCGCGCCCGGCGATATTATCATGGACGGCGGCAACGCCCATTATAAAGATACCCAACGGCGCATGGACGCTTTGGCCGCCCGTGGTCTTCACTTTATGGGCTGCGGCGTATCGGGCGGCGAAGAGGGTGCGCTCAAAGGGCCTTCTATCATGCCCGGCGGTGCCCCCGAAGCCTACGAAGCGGTAAAAGAACACCTGGAACGGATTGCGGCCAAAGACAAAAACGGTGCCCCTTGCTGTGCCTACGTGGGCAATGGCGGAGCCGGACATTTTGTCAAAATGGTGCACAACGGCATCGAGTACGCCGAAATGCAACTCATCGCTGAGGTGTACGCTTTATTCCGCCGCACTTTTCAATATTCCCCCGATGCTATTGCCGATATTTTTGAGGCGTGGTTGCAAACGGACGTGGCCAGTTATCTGCTCGAAATCACGGTGGATATTTTGCGGGTAAAATCCGGCGATGGCTGGTTACTCGATCTTGTGGAAGACGCCGCTTCCAGCAAAGGAACCGGTGGTTGGGCCACCGCCGCCGCCGCCGAACTGGGCGTATCGGCCACCATGATCAGCGAAGCGTTGTTTGCCCGGTATTTGTCGGCAGTAGCCACTGAGCGCCGCGAAGCCGCCGGGAAAATTCCGCACGAAAGTCCCATTAACGACCAAAATCGCGCCCAATACATCATGAGCGACGAATACGTGCGCCACGCTTACCAACTGGCGCGTATTGTCAACCACCACCAGGGTTTTCACTTAATTCAGGTGGCCTCCATTACCTATCAATGGGCACTTAATCTGCCCGAAATTGCGCGCATCTGGACCAATGGTTGCATTATTCGTTCCCGTTTGATGGAAGATTTGCCCGGTATTTTAAACACCGGCGAACGTTTGTTGCAAGATCCTATTTTGTGCCAACGAGCGCACCTGACGCGGTTTTTCCTCGTTCAAACCATCGTTGTCGCCATGTCCGACGGTTTAGACACGCCTTGTTTATCGGCGGCCATTCAGTTTTTAAATGGGTATATCAACGCCGATTCGGCGATGAACGTCATTCAGGCGCAGCGCGATTATTTTGGGGCGCATACCTACCGCCGCCGCGATACCGGGGAAGTGGTGACGGGTGGTTTTCGGCCGGTATAAACTTAGTTCAGATGTTCGTATTCGCCCACTTTATGCGAATGCACTTCCATTTTAACTTGGTCTTTGGTCCGGCCCATCATGGGCGAAAATTTGGCATTCCACACCACTTCGGCGGAAATGTACGATTTGCGGGCGTGTACCATTTGTTCGTTCGATTCGTCGGTGCCTTTTAACAAAATTAAAAACTCGGCGTTGGCATCCATCAATTGCTCTTCGGTGAGGCCGTAGAGCGGGCTATTGGCATTAATGGCGTGCACAATGGTCCATGCCATGCTAAAAAAGGCAATCCGGCTAATCTCTAAGTCCAGCCGGAAAAACCGCCGGGCAATTTCGCCCGTTTCTTCGTCGCGTTGGTTAATGGCCAGCGATACTTCTACTTCGGCCTCCACCAATTCGCTCCGGCGCGGATTCACCATCCGAAACATGAAAGCCGTACCGTTCTGAAACGGGGAAATCAGGGCATTTTGACTAAAAAGTACTTTGGCCACCGGACGGCTAAAACGCCCGTACAACAACCCGGAAATCAGCGCAAAAAACAACAGCCCAAAAAACGATTCGAGCGAAGCCAGCAAACTCGCGCTAAAACTGGTGGGGCTAATGTGCCCGTATCCCACGGTCGTAATGGTTTGGGAACTAAAGAAAAAAGCGTGCATCCAGGCGTCAAAATACGAATTGGTGGGGGTGCTCGACAGTTGTTCGGTGCCGCCCAATAGGTACAACGACGCAAAAAGCGCATTGATGGTGGTAAACGTGAAAAAAATCATCAGGAAAAACCGCCAATTCGACATGGTTACCAGGTCGTAGTAGGCGTTGTCCCAAAAACTATTGCTGTGCCGGATAACATTAAACGAGCCGTCGGCATTAATCAGCCGACCCTGGGTTGTAATATGCCGACCCAACCCCAGTTCACGTTGGTCGCCTTTAATTCGAGGTGCAAATTTTGCCATAGTATTACAAAGAAAAATGTCAAAAACCCAAACAAAAAAAGCATTTTTTAGTTGTAAAGCCAGTCCCCGTTCAACCATCATCCATCACTACCTAACATGAGAAGACGCGCCATAGTATGGTTTCGCAATGATTTGAGATTGCACGATAATGAAGCGATTACCAATGCCCTGCGCATGGCCGACGAAGTTATCCCGGTTTACATTTTTGACGAACGTATTTTTCGGGGCCAAACGCGGTTTGGCTTTGCAAAAACCGGAAAATTCAGAGCCAAATTTATCCTCGAGTGCATTCGCAATTTGAAAGAAAATTTGCGCCGTATTGGTTCAGATTTGGTCGTTCGGGTCGGAATACCCGAAGAAATTGTGGCCGATATGGCCAAAGCACACCATTGTTCGTGGGTTTTTTGCAACCGCGAACGCACCCACGAGGAGGTGTTGGTACAGGATAAACTGGAAAAAAAACTTTGGGATTGTGGCATCGAATTGATTTTTACCCGGGGCAAAATGCTCTACCACACGCAAGATTTACCCGCTCCGGTGCAACATATCCCCGATGTGTTTTCGCATTTTAGAAAAGAAACGGAAGGGGTAACGGCCATTCGTCCGCCCTTGCCTACGCCGGTGAGTATGCCCGCCCTGCCCGCAGAGGTAGAATTGGGCAACGTTCCTGATTTAATTGATTTCGGTCACGAACCCTTTACGACGTCGGCTTCCGCGGCCCTTGATTTTAAAGGCGGCGAAACCGAGGGCATTAAACGGCTAAAACATTATTTGTGGGGTTCCAACGCCGTGGCCACCTACAAACAAACCCGAAACGGCCTCATCGGGCCGGATTATTCCTCCAAGTTCTCGCCTTGGTTGGCCACCGGCTGTTTGTCACCCAAGTACATATACGCCGAATTACGCCGCTACGAAGCCGAGCGCACCAGTAATGAAAGTACGTATTGGTTGTTTTTTGAACTGCTTTGGCGCGATTTTTTCCGTTTAATGGGCAAAAAACACGGCAATCGCATTTTTTTGAAAGGAGGAACCCACAACAAATCGCTCAAACAACTCCGCAATAACTACGAGATGTTTAACGTGTGGGCCGAGGGGCGCACCGGCGTACCTTTTGTGGATGCCAACATGCGTGAACTGGCCGAAACCGGCTGGATGAGCAACCGGGGCCGCCAAAATGTGGCGTCGTTTTTGGTGCGCGATTTAAAAGTAAATTGGCAAATGGGCGCCGAATACTTCGAGAGTCTTTTGCTCGATTATGATCCGTGCAGCAACTGGGGGAACTGGAATTACGTGGCCGGGGTGGGCAGTGACCCGCGCGAAGACCGTTATTTTAATATCCTGACCCAGGCTAAAAACTACGATTTAAACGGCGATTTTGTCCGAATTTGGTGCCCCGAACTTCGGTTGGTGCCCAAAGAATTCATCCATCGCCCCGATCTGCTCAACAACGCTCAACGCATGGCGTATAAAATGACCCAATACCCCAAAGCCGTCGTCCGCATTGATAAATGGGCGCAGTAAAGAGATATGAGTGATGAGAGACATCACTAAAAACCTATTCACTTTTCAACATTTTTTTCAAAGCATTCATTTCGTCGCGATACTGGGCGGCGGAAAGGAAATCGAGGTCTTTGGCGGCTTTTTTCATATTGTCCTCCGCTTGTTGGATCATTTTTTCCAATTGTCCGCGACTGGCGTAGGCCAAAATTGGTTCGGCGGCGAGGTTAATTTCTTCTTTCTCAATGTAAGCCGTGGGTTCGGTACCGCGCACATCGAGGATACTGCGCTGGTTCATAATCTCCTCTCGCGTGCGCGAAACGGTGCGCGGCGTAATGCCGTGCTCTTCGTTGTAGGCAATTTGGATGGAACGGCGGCGATTGGTTTCGTCAATGGTATCCTGCATCGCGTCGGTAACTTTATCGGCGTAAAAAATAACCAAACCGTTGGAATTACGGGCGGCGCGGCCGGCCGTTTGGGTTAAAGAGCGGGCATTGCGCAAAAAACCTTCTTTATCGGCGTCCAAAATGGCCACCAATGACACTTCCGGCATATCCAGACCTTCGCGCAGAAGGTTAACCCCGATCAAAACATCGTATTCGCCGAGGCGCAGGTCGCGGATAATTTCCACGCGCTCCAGGGTTTCTACCTCCGAGTGAATATAACGGCACTTGATGTTGAGGCGAATGAGATAAGCGGCCAATTCTTCGGCCATTCGTTTGGTGAGCGTAGTGACCAAAGTTCGTTCGTTGACGTCAATTCTTTTTTGAATTTCCTCCATCAAATCGTCAATTTGATTGAGCGACGGGCGCACTTCAATCGGCGGATCTAACAACCCGGTTGGGCGCACCAACTGCTCCACTACGATGCCTTCGGTTTTTTCCAACTCGTAATTGGCGGGGGTTGCACTTACAAATACCACCTGATTGATCAGGGATTCAAACTCTTCAAAACTTTGCGGGCGGTTATCAATGGCCGATGGCAGGCGGAAACCGTAGTTCACCAACATTTGTTTGCGCGCGCGGTCGCCTCCCCACATACCGCGCAATTGCGGCACAGTAACGTGGCTTTCGTCCACAATCAACAAAAAATCATCGGGGAAATAATCCATCAAACAAAACGGACGGGCACCCGGCTCGCGCCGATCAAAAAAGCGGGAATAGTTTTCAATACCGCTGCAATACCCCAACTCACGAATCATTTCAAGGTCAAAAGAAGTGCGTTCGCGAATCCGTTTGGCTTCGAGAGAACGGCCCTCGCGGATGAAATACTTTTCCTGCTGGGCCATTTCATCCTGTATCTCATTGATAATCTGATGGATACGGTCTTTGGGCGCAATGTACAGATTAGCGGGATAAATGGCCGCTTCGTCTATACTTTGGAGGCGTTTGCCCGTTTCTTTTTCGATGGTTTCGATGGTTTCGATTTCGTCGCCCCAAAAAATGACGCGATAACCCCAATCGGCGTACGGCAAATTAATGTCCACGGTATCACCTTTTACCCGAAAATTGGCGCGGCCAAATTCCACTTCCGTGCGCGAATAAAGACTATCGGTGAGCGCGTACAGGAATTGGGTACGGGGTATTTTTTGGCCTTTCTCAATGCGAATAATACCCGATTTGTAATCATCGGGGTTACCCATACCGTAAATACACGATACCGAAGCCACAATAATAATATCGCGCCGCCCCGACAATAGTGTAGACGTCGCTTTGAGACGCAGTTTATCCACCAAATCGTTGATCTGGAGGTCTTTTTCAATGTAGGTATCCGACACCGCCACGTAGGCTTCGGGCTGGTAATAATCGTAATAACTCACGAAGTACTCCACGGCGTTTTCGGGAAAAAAATTTTGAAATTCGCCGTAAAGTTGCGCGGTGAGGGTTTTATTGTGGGTCAAAATGAGCGTAGGCCGATTCACTTTGGCAATGACATTGGCCATGGTAAAGGTTTTACCGGAGCCGGTTACGCCCAACAAAACCTGTGCGCGGTCCCCCTGATCGATACCTTCTACCAATTGCTGAATCGCCACGGGTTGGTCTCCCGTGGGTTTATAATTGGATGTGAGTTTAAATTCCAAGTTGCAGATTACGCTTTACTGTAAACACTAAAAAATTTCATGGGAATCAAGCCTTCAAAAAACGCTTTACCCACAATAACACCCGCGCAGCCCAAATCGCGCAACGTTTCAAAGTCGGCGGGTTCGCTCACGCCCCCGCTGGCGGTGAGTTCCACATCGGGGAAACGCTCGCGAATGGAGCGGTACAGTTCCAGCGATGGCCCATTGAGTTCACCATCGTGGGCAATATCCGTCACCGAAAATTTCTGTACGCCGAGGGCATTTACCCGTTCGATAAATTCCAATACATCGAGGCCGGTTTGTTCTTTCCAGCCGTGCACGGCCAATTGGCGGTTGCGCACATCGGCACCCACGAGGAATTTTTCGGCACCAAAACGCTCTACCCACGCGCGAAATTCGTCGGGGGCTTTCACGGCTACGCTGCCCACCGAAAACAGAGCGGCACCGGCATCCCATACTTGGCGGAGGGCGGCCATCGAGCGCAAACCACCGCCGTAGTCAATGGTCAGGCGGGTATGACCGGCAATTTTAGCCAACAGCGGCAGGTGCACCGGTTTGCCGTCGCGGGCACCATCGAGGTCCACCATGTGCAGGCGTTTGATCCCGGCGGCTTCCATTTCGCGGGCTAATTCGAGCGGATCGGCGGGATATTCGGTTTTTTGACCAAAATCCCCTTGGCGCAGCCGTACCAATCGGCCGTCCATAATATCAAAAGCGGGTACAATTTGCATGAGAAGTGTAAAATTTAAGGATTTTACGGCCTCGTACTTCGACACGACAGGTTTTGTGCATAAAAATACAGGACGATTCCCTAATGTGGTGCACAAAACCTGGCGACGCTCAGTACAAAACCAATGTGATAAACGCCAATTGGGGGGCTGTGTTCAAAAAATTTGCGAAAGGGCAAATATACAACAACAAGGCATTGCAGGCTATAAAATTTGGGAACAAAGCGTACTTTTGCCCGACAAAACATTTGCAATGGCCAAGAATTATACAAAATCAACTGCACCCCGCAAAACCCAACCCGCCGCCGGGAACAACAAAGTCACCCCACCCCACGAATCCAAAGGACCCGGGTCCTCGTCTGGTTGGTTACAAATTGCACTGGCCTTGGTCATTACGGCCATTTGTTATTGGCCTTCGCTCGACAATGAATTTGTCAACTGGGACGATGACCCCAATATCACCGAAAATACCAACGTCATTCACGCCGACCAACAACCGTTGGGAACGACCTTTTCCAATATTTTTAGTTTGGAAAAAGGCAATGTGATTGGTAACTATAACCCAATGCCTATTTTTACTTTTGCCTTGGAAAAACGCTTTACCGGCGCTGATTTTAAGAAAAAAGACGAGTTGGCCAAATATGCGCGCACCGTGCACACCAACAATCTGTTGTTGCACCTGGCAGTCGTATTTTTTGCCATGCGCTGCCTGATGTTGCTGGGCCTCGGTCCGTGGGCGGCGCTGATTGGCGGTTTACTCATGGGTATCCACCCGATGCGCGTAGAATCAGTAGCATGGGCCACAGAACGCAAAGACGTTTTGTTTGCGGCCTTTTTCTTTGCCTCGCTGGAATGTTATATCCGCTACCGAAAACTGGCCGAAACATCACGCGCCAGCCTGTTTTTTGTGCTTTCAATGGCGTTGGCGGTGCTTTCGTTGTATTCCAAAGTACAAGCCGTGACCTTGGTCGTGTCCATGTTTGTGGTAGATTACCTGATGCGCCGCGAATGGTCTACCCGCCTTGTGGTAGAAAAAGTGCCGCTGTTGCTGGCCTCGGTAGCAATGGGTTTGGCCAATATCTATACGCTGAACGTACAAGGCTCCACCGATGATTCCATCACTGGTTTTAATTTGCTCGATCGCGCTTGCATTGCGACCTGGTCCTTCAGCGTTTACGTGTATAAACTGTTCATTCCCAACCCGATGTCGCCGCTGTACGCCTATCCCAAAAACCTGCCGGTGTACGTCTATCTTTCGCCCATTGTGTTTGCAGCGGTAGGCTACGCAACGTATTGGTTGTGGAAAAAAGACCGCCGCGAATGGGTATTTGGCATTTTGTTTTTCTTTTTAAATGTTGCCCCCGTATTGCAGTTGTTCGGTGCCGGACAAGGTTATTTGGCGGATCGTTTTACGTACGTTCCGTATTTTGGATTATTCGCGTTGGTGGCTTTTTTATACCAAAATTATACCCAAAACCGCCCCAATAATACGCCGGTAAACGCCGCAGCGGCGGTTGTGTTGCTGCTGTTTGCCTATATCACAACGCAACAGGTGGAAGTTTGGCGCAACGGCGAAACCTTGTGGTCGCACGTCATGAAATACGAAATTGACCCCGCAACCAACCGGCCAACGTCGTCGCTACCCTTTTGGAATCGCGGGCAATATTTGCGCAAAAAAGGAGAAATGGCCAAAGCACTCGCCGATTACACTACGGCGGTAGAAATTGATAAAACCAACCCTGAATTGTACAATAGCCGGGGAAAAACCTATTTTGACATGGCGGCGGGCGGCAAATTGCCCCAGGCGCAATCGGCTGATTATTTGCAAAAAGCCCTCACCGACTACAATAAATCGGTTGAATTATCGGCCAATAAACCCAAAACCCGCGCCGAAGCGCTCATTAACCGGGGCGCAGCCAAAGGCATGGCGGGCCAATTTGAAGCCGCTTTGGCGGATATGAACGAGGGCATTACCGCTGACCCGGACAATAAAAATGGTTATTTTAACCGCTCTATCGTGTATTATAACCTCGGTAAATTTGACGAAGCCATTGCCGATTATACCAATTTTCTTCGCTATGAACCTTTTGATGCCAATATGCTGTACGAACGCGGCATGTTGCGCCGGGTAAAGGCTCAATACAAAGAATCCATCGAAGACCTGACCAAAGCCTTGGAAATCAACCCTGATTTTGGGTTGGCTTACCTCGAACGCGCCCGTGCGCAAGGGTTGGCGGGCAACAAAGCCGCCGCTCAGGCCGATTACCAACGCGCCGCCGCCAAAGGCAGCGGAATGCAAGATATGGACCGTCAGATTCTGGCCAAATAACGCTCCCGGCCATGCAATACGAACTGAGTTATTGGGAGCGGGAATCGTTCCTCAGCGGCATTGATGTGGCCATTTTGGGCAGTGGACTGGTGGGTTTAACGGCCGCCATTCGGCTCAAAGAACTCGATGCTGCCCTGCGGGTTGTGGTGGTGGAACGCGGCGGGCTGCCGGTGGGTGCCAGTACACGCAACGCTGGCTTTGCCTGTTTCGGCTCCATGACCGAACTCTTGGACGACATGACGCACATGCCCGAAATGGAGGTGTGGCACACCGTCGAACGCCGTTGGAAAGGGTTGCAACGCCTCCGCGCCATCACCGGAGATGCGCCCATTGATTACAAAGGGCACGGCGGTTACGAAATGTTTACCGAGCAGGATACCGATGATTTTGAACAATGTTGCGCGCACATAGCGGCCTTTAACCAAATCGCCGGGGACATTACCGGACACCGGGAAGTGTACACGGTTGCCGATCAGCAATTGCCCAAATTTGGGTTTAAAGGCGTTCGGCACCTGCTTCTCAACCAGGCAGAGGGGCAAATCCACACGGGTAAAATGATGTCGGCGTTGCTGACGCGGGCGCAGGCGTTGGGAATTGAACTGCTCAACGGAATCCAAGTGACGGCGCTGCACGACGAAGGCAACCGGGCCATCTTGGAGACCCAACACGGGTGGTCGTTATCGGCCCGAAAATTACTGGTGTGTACCAATGGCTTTGCGGCGCGGTTATTACCGGCGTTGGCAGTAGTGCCCGCCCGCAATCAGGTGCTCATTACGCCGCCGGTTCCGGGCCTCAAGGTGGAGGGGTGTTTCCACTACGATCGCGGGTATTTTTATTTCCGCAACATTGACGGGCGTATTTTACTGGGTGGCGGGCGCAATTTGGACCGGGAAACGGAAACAACGGATGCGTTTGGCCCCAATGAAAAAATTCGGGCGGCGTTGCTGGACCTCCTGCACAACGTTATTTGTCCCGATCAACAACTAGCCCCGGAAATGTGGTGGACGGGTATATTGGGCCTTGGGCCGGTAAAAAAACCAATTATCGAACGGGTGTCACCCTCTATAACGGTCGCTGTACGCATGAGCGGCATGGGCGTGGCCATTGGCTCGCTGGTCGGCAGCGAAGGGGCGGAGTTAGTGATGAGTGAGGAGTGAAAAGTGAAGAGTGAAAAGTGAAAAGTGAAGAGTGAAAAGTGAAGAGTTTTTTTTGAAGTGATGAGTTGGGTATCGGTCGTTTGTGATAGGATTGGACACGGATTTTCACGGATTTTTGTATAACCTATAACGCCAATAGTGCGGGGCGCATCAAAAAAAGCCATAGCATCCAGGATGCTATGGCTTTTTTGTATAAAACAGTATCAATTCATCACTTTTCACTCATCACTTTTCACTCATCACTTTTCACTCATCACTTTTCACTCATCACTTTTCACTCATCACTTTTCACTCATCACTTTTCACTCATCACTTTTCACTCCTAACTTAATGCTCCAATCATGAGCACTTGGGTGGGTTTACCGTCGGGGCTGCCACCTTTGGGTTCGAGTGATACGGCGAAAGCTTGTACTTTTTCGCGGAAAGAGACGGGGACAAGTGCTAAAGGATCGCTGCCGGGCTGGAATACTTCCAACGGAACCGGATTCGGGTTACCTTCTACAATTACCCACAATTGATAGTCTTGGTTGGCCGGGAGTGGTTTCATCCGGGCGGTGGTGGCAAATACTGCCTGTTGGGAGGCATTGAGATACACCGAGAGTTGTCCGCCCACGTCGCCCAGCATATCAATCCGGCGGGTAGCCGGATCGTTGATGAAAGCCATATCTTGTCGTAACTGCTGTTGCAGCATACTGTCTGATTTACAATCTTTCAATTGTTGCTCCATCGTGCGCATCAAAGCCTGTTGCTCGCGATATTCGGTTTTGCTGGTCCACAATGCAACCCCCAAAGCAACTGCAATGCCGGCAATAAACCAAGGCAACAGTGATTTAAGGGTCCAACCGCCGCCGCTACCGCCCTCCGAAGAAGGAGGATCAGGGGTAGGTTCGGGCGTGGGGGCTTTCATTTCCGACTCGATTTTCTCCAGAATTTTACTTTTCAGACCATCTGGTGGAGCAATGGCGTGTGCCTGGGCATAAGCGGCGAGCGAATCCTCGATGGCTTTCAATTCGGCAGCCAATACGGGGTATTGCGCAATGTTGCGCTCCACCTCGGCGCGCTCGGCGGGTGTACCCAACCCGAGTGCGTAAGACTCCAAAATGCCTGATCGTATATAAGATTCGAAGTTCATTGCTTATGTTTATTGCATAAAAAACCAAATAAAAATAAAGTAACGACGGAGTTCCGTGATGGCGTAGCGCAACCGGGTTTTTATAGTCCCAAGAGGAATGCCCGTGGTTTCGGCCACTTCCTCTTGGGTATATCCTTGAAAATACACCAAATCTACCAATTTCCGGTACTTTTCATCCAGTTTTTCGATGAGCTCACGCACACCTACGTGTTCCGGATTCATGGAGCCACTATCGGGTTGTTGATACAGTGTAGTAATATCGCTGGTATGTTTTTGATTTTTGAAATGGGCCGACCGCGTGGCATCAATTGCCGTGTTACGGGCAATATTGACCAACCAGGTAAACAACTGACCTTTTGAGGGGTCGTATGATTCGCCATTTTTCCAAGCCTTCAAAAACGTATCTTGCAACACTTGCTCCGCCAGTTCTTTTGATCCAACAATACGCAGCACCACCCCAAAAAGGGCAGCACCATAAGCGTCATAGAGTCGCCCGATGGCAACACTATCCCTACTCTGCAATTGTTGAATGAGCTGGTCTTGCATTATTTATTTGACAGCGATATTTACGAGTGTTTGTGTGGATTTGGTTTTCTTAAATCGGGAAAAAATTATTTTATCCTTTTTTACGAAAACTTCTAATCATCCGAATGGCTTCTTTCTCCGCTTCTGCATCATCATCCGCAAAAGTAATTACCGCAAAAAAGTTAGTCTCAGACTCGGGGTCAATAAATCCTAACAACACAACGCGATGACCTTCTTTATAACCTTCTACGTAAGCACCTTTCAAACCATTCATTTCAATGACATCAGCGTCATCTACTTGTTCTAACTCTACTGATTTGGCAATTTCGATGGTGTAATCTGCGATGCTGGAATGATCAATTTCCTGATCGCCAAATGGGAAAATACTAAAATCCATGCCATCGCCTTTTGCGGTAAATTCGTCGCCGGTATTGGTAACCGGTTTGAAATCATCGGCCAAAGTGAAGGCGATGTGGTGCTGTGACCATTCCCAATCCGTTTGGGCAGAGGCAGTAAACGATACGAGTGCCAATAAGGCGATAAACTGAAATCTAAACCAATAGTTCATTAATCAATGATGTTTTTGAGTGAATATAACTCCCGTAAAGGTACAGCGCAGGTTTCATACGGCGTGTACAATGTTGAAAAACCGTTCAAAAATAATAATTTCATCCATCAATTTCCATCTTTCCTCTATTGTTTGACACTTAACAGGGGCCTTTTGCGTCATTTGTGAAACTTTCCTTGACGAAAGTATTTACCCCCCCCATTTATAACGCTATTTGTACACTATCATTCAAATAATATGCAACTCACCATTCGCAACTTGTCCAAAACCTATTCCAACGGCGTCGCGGCGCTACAGGATGTTTCGCTGGACATTCCAACCGGAATGTACGGATTGCTTGGCCCCAACGGCGCGGGCAAAAGCACACTTATGCGCACCCTTGCTACCTTACAGGATGCCGACCACGGCACTGTCACCCTGGGCGACATTGATGTATTGCGGGATAAAGATACCGTTCGGCGCACGTTGGGTTACCTGCCACAAGAGTTTGGGGTGTACCCACGGGTATCGGCCCTCGAAATGCTCGATCACCTGGCCATATTAAAAGGTATTCCTTCCGGCAGCCGTAAAAGTGTGGTCGAAGGCTTGTTGCAACGCGTTAACCTGTGGGAGCACCGCAAAAAAGCCGTATCTTCTTATTCCGGCGGGATGCGGCAGCGATTTGGTATTGCGCAGGCACTGCTGGGAGACCCGCAACTGATTATCGTAGATGAACCAACGGCGGGCCTCGACCCCGGTGAGCGCAACCGTTTTTACAATCTTTTATCCGAAATTGGGGAAAACGTCATTGTGATCCTCAGTACCCACATCGTTGAAGACGTAAAAGAATTGTGCTCTAATATGGCCATTATCAACGGCGGTCGCGTATTGTACTCGGGCACCCCCGACGCCGCTTTGGCGCGTTTATACGGTAAAATTTGGAAAAAAACCATTCAAAAAGCCGATCTGGAAGCCACTCAAAAACTTTACGGCGCCAAATTAATTTCCAACAAACTCATTGGCGGCAAGCCAGTTATCCACATCCTCAGCGAAGATGACCCGGGCAACGATTTTATTCCCGCCGAAGCCAGCCTCGAAGAAGTATTTTTCTCCGCCATCAACGGCGTGGACCAATAACACTCAAACAACTCAACAATGCTGACATTTTTCAACTTTGAACTACGCGGCGGCCTCCGTTCGCCGATGCCTTGGGTGTTTTTGTTCATGATTGCACTCATGTGCTTTGGGGGCACTATTTCCGACAATATTTCCATTGGGGGCAGTTTTGGTAATATCCACAAAAACGCGCCTTTTGTCGCCCAAAACTGGTTTGGCATATTTTCCCTTTTCGGCCTGTTTATTGCCACGGCGTTTTTAAACTCGGCGGCCATTCGGGATTTTGAGAAAAAAACGAGCCAAATTATTTTTTCCAAACCCATTAGCAAAAGCGATTACTACTTTGGCCATTTTTTGGGAGCCTTGGTGCTGGCCCTAATTCCTTTATTCGGCATTACATTGGGAATGTCGGTGGGCGCAGGATTAAACAGCATTTTTGAATGGCAAAATGCCAATCGTTTTGGCCCGCTGGAATTGTCGGGGCACCTGAACGGATTTTTGGTGTTTGGTTTGCCCAATATTTTATTCGCGGGTTGTATTATTTACGCCATTTCGATCAATACCCGCTCTACCTTGTACGCCTTTATCACGGCCGCCGCCCTGCTGGTGGCGTATATTATTGCCGGAACCCTGACCAAGGACATTAAAAACGAACAGTTGGCCGCGCTGCTCGATCCGTTTGCGCTGGGGGCTTTTTCGCTCGAATCCAAATATTGGACCGTCGAGGATAAAAACACCCTGTCGCTCGGTCTTCAGGGGACGTTGCTCATTAACCGCCTGATTTGGATGGCTTTGGGCCTGGTTATTTTGTACATCGGTTACCGTCGTTTCGATTTTTCCGACCATAAATCGGGTACCGCCGAGAAAAAAAACCAAAAGAAAAGCCAAAAAGAGGTCATCAACAACGTACAAGACCTGAGCATGGTGCCCAAAGTCGCCCCGGCTACGGGCATTGGGGTGGTATTGAGCCAATTTTGGAGCCAACTAAAAACCGAATGGCTGGGCATTGTGCGCAGCGTTGGTTTTATCGTACTGGCATTGTTGGGATTGCTCAACTGTATTCCCAACCTGATGTTTGCCAATGAATCGTACGGTACACACGAGTTACCTGTAACGTACACCATGGTTAATAACATACGCGGATCGTTTTACCTCTTTACCATGATTATTATGGTGTATTTCAGCGGATACATCATTTGGAAAGAGCGCAACAACGGCATGAGCGACATTAACGACGCTTTACCCACCAAAAACTGGACGGTGATGTTGGGTAAATATTTTTCGGTGCTGGGTTTGCTCGTGGTGTTGCAGGTGATTGTGATACTGGCCGCCGTGTTGATGCAAAAAACGATGGGTTATTACCGTCACGACTGGGGCGTGTACATCCGAGAATTGCTGCTGATGGACATGTTGTCGTTTGCGGCTATTTTGGCCCTGTCGTTTTTGGTGCACGCCTTATCGCCCAATATGTACCTCGGCTTTTTTATTGTGGTGGTACTGTTGGCGCTCAATTCCTTTGGGTGGTCGGCCCTGGACGTGGAGAGCAACATGATTAAATTTAACGGCACACCCGGTTATACCCTTTCCGATTTCTACGGTTATCAGCCATTTTTAAAAGAATTGGTGTGGTTTAACGGATACTGGCTGTTGTTTTCGACGTTGCTGGCATTGGCGACCATTTTGATGTGGCCACGCGGCCGCATGAATTCGTGGAAAGAACGTTTTGCCAATGCCCGTCTGGAATGGCGGCAATACCGCACTTTTGGCTTCGGGGCCATTGCCCTGTGGCTGGGCGTGGGCGGCTGGACGTTTTACAACACGCAGGTATTGAACAATTACGTGACCAACGAAGTGCGGGAAAACCGCCAAATGAAATACGAACAGCGGTACAAACAATACGAAGGACGTTACCAACCGCGGGTGTACGACGTGAAATACGACATTGATTTGTACCCCGAAACGCGCACATTACACGTCAACGGCCGGTTCAAAACGCGCAATATTTACGACAAACCCATTGATACGTTGTTTGTAAACGTACCGCGCAACGGCACCTTTGACCTCAAAAACAGCCGCATTTCGCTGCTCCACAACGACTCGCTGTTGTACTGGCGCATGTACAAAATTGAACCCGCGCTCATGCCCGGCGATTCGATGGAGTTGGAGTTTACCAATAATTTTGACCCAAAAGGTTTTGGCAACGAAGCCAAATGGACACGGGTGGCCCAAAACGGTACCTTTATTGATAACACGGACATTATCCCGATGTTTGGGTACATGGGGAACAATGAACTCAGCGACAAAAACGACCGTAAAAAAATGGGGCTGCCCGAAAAAACCCGCCGCCCGGCCCTTAACCGCCAGGATTCGGTGCACCTTCGGGAGGCGTACATCGGGATTAACAGCGATTGGGTCAACGTAGAAACCATCATTCGTACGGCCCCCGACCAAATTGCCATTGGCCCCGGCTCACTCCTCCGCGAATGGCAGGAAAACGGTCGCCGCTGCTTCCAGTATAAACTCGACCACGTTTCGTTTAATTTTTACTCGTTCATGAGTGCCCGCTACGAAGTGGCCCGCCGCGACTGGAACGGGGTACAATTAGAAGTGTATTACCACAAAGACCACTCCGAAAACGTGGAGCGCATGTTGCACGCCATGGAAAAATCGCTGGATTATTTCACCAAAAACTTCGGGCCGTACTACCATAAACAGTGCCGAATTGTGGAATTTCCGCGCTTTTCGGAGTTTGCCCAATCGTTTCCCGGCACCATGCCTTATTCCGAAGGGGTGGGCTTTATCCAGGATTTTAAGGACAAAGACGCCGATATTGACATGATGTTTTACGTGGCCGCGCACGAAATCGGGCACCAATATTGGGGCCACCAGGAATGTGGGGCCGAGATGCAGGGCGGTGAGTTTTTGGTGGAAACATTTGCCCAATGGAGCGCATTGATGGTCATGGAACACGAATATGGCCGCGACCAAATGCGCAAGTTTCTGCGCTACGAAATGGACCGCTACCTGCGCGGACGCGGGCGCGAAACGGAGCGCGAATTGCCACTGCACACCTGCGAAGGACAAGGTTATATCCACTACAACAAAGGCAGCGTACAAATGTACCACCTCAAAGAGTTGATTGGTGAAGACCGGGTAAACGCGGCTTTACGAACGTTTTTGGAGCAATTCCGGTACAAAAACCCGCCGTATCCGAACAGTATGGACGCGCTGGACCAGTTCTACGCCCAAACCCCCGATTCGTTGGACTATATCGTTAAAGACTTGTTTGAAGAAATTACCCTGTTCGAAAACCGCTGCCGCGAAGCATCGGCCAAAGACTTGGGCAATGGCAAATGGGAGGTGACGATTAAGGTGGAATTTGCCAAAATCAAATCCGACGAAATGGGTAAACAAAGTTTTGTGGACATTAATGATTTTGTCGAAATTGGGGCTTTTGCCGAGCCCGAAGAAGGTAAAACCTACGGCAAAACCTTGTATCGTCAACGGGTAAAAATCACCCAAAAGGAACAAACATTCACTTTTGTTACCGATGCCAAACCCGACAAAGCGGGCATTGACCCGTTCTCGTTGTTGGTGGACCGCAGTCCGGAGGATAACATGAAAGACTTGGAGTAACAGGACGATGAAATTCGCCACCTTTTGGCGTATATAGAAGGATAATAGATTTTGTAAAATATCTTTTGATTGCCCGTATCACGATGCAACGTGGTGCGGGCTTTTTTTTAAAAAAATTTGCGACTTTAAAAAAACGCGCTCCGGCTTTGCTCGTAAATAATGGCGTCAAGTATTTAATGACAATCTCTAACTTTTCAATTTTTAACCAATTTACAATGAAATTTTTAGTTCAAAAAGCAAGCGTTGTTCTTGCATTTGCATTTGCTACCGCGTTCTCTGCAAACGCCCAATCAGGAACAGTTCAAGTGGGCGGAGAGGCCATGTTTCCCAAAAAAAACATCGTTGAAAACGCTGTAAACTCAAAAGCACACACCACACTTGTGGCCGCAGTACAGGCCGCCGGTTTGGTAGAGACCCTGAAAAGCGCCGGTCCATTTACGGTATTCGCTCCCGTAAACGATGCCTTTGAAAATTTGCCGGCGGGCACCGTAGAAACGCTGTTGAAACCTGAAAACAAAGCAACTTTGACAAAAGTACTAACCTACCACGTGGTATCGGGCAAGTACGATTTCAAAACGCTGAGCGGCATGTTGAAAAAAGGAAATAACACCTTGAAAACAGTCAGCGGCGGAACCTTGACCTTTATGATGAACGGCACCCGCAACATCATTGTGAAAGATGAAAATGGCAATATGGCGAACGTCAGCACGTACGATGTATACCAGTCCAACGGTGTTATCCACTCCATTGACACTGTTTTGTTGCCGAAATAGGCCATTCCCGAACTGTACCAATTGATCATGTAGCCCGTATCACGATTACCGTGGTACGGGCTTTTTTGTGCAAAAATTTACTGTACCCGCAGCAATTCCACCTCAAAAATCAACGTAGAATTTGGCCCAATGGCCGCACTCACCTGGCGATCGCCGTAAGCGAGTTGGGACGGAATAAACAAACGCCATTTGCTACCGGTCGCCATTAATTGTAACCCTTCAGTCCAACCCGCAATCACGCGATTGAGTGGAAAAGAAGCGGGTTGGCCACGCTGCACCGAACTGTCAAACACCTCGCCGGTGATGGTAGTGCCGTGGTAATGGCAGGTAACGGTTTGGGTAGCGGTGGGTTTTACACCGTCACCTTCGTGGATAATTTCGTATTGAAGCCCGCTTGGGAGGCTTACAACACCTTCTTTTTTGGCATTTTCGGCCAAAAACTCCAAACCTGCTTTGAGGTTAGCGGTGGCTTTTTCTTCAAACATTAAACGTAATCTTTCTGCTACTGACATAGTTTTAAAATAAATTTGGGCAAAGGTAATATTAGGAGTGATGAGTTAGGATACCACTTTTGCTATCTAGTGTAAAAAATGGCGCACTTTGGGTGCAGTGGCCGCTTTGATATGTCATCTCTCCGTGCCTCCGAGATGCACATCTCGTCGCGTTACGTACGACGACGACGACTTGCCAAAGTCTGATGTCTTTTGCCTTCAAAAAAGCAAAATTTTCAAAAAAATGCCCAGCAACGTCACGATAATCATGGCGTGTACCAGCGTTTCAATCATGCGCTGATAGGGAGTGAGCGGTACTTTTTTAGGATCCATGCGGCTGGTATTCTTCGATGAGGTGCTGCAATTGTATAATGCGCATCGCCCACGTATTGCACGCGGCGATTTGGGTGCGTTCGGTTATTTTTTCGGGACTGTCTTCGTCAATGGCGCGTTGGAGGTCGGCGGAAAACGCTGCGTGGTCATCGGCGATATAGGCACAAAATTCAAAAAAGCGAATATCGTCGGAGAAAGAAGTGGCGACTACGGGGCGGCCAGCGGCCAAATATTCGTTGATTTTGAGCGGATAAATGCTTTTGGTCAGGGTATTTTTTAAAAATGGGATCATCACCACGTCCATATGCTGGAGCAGGGGCGGCAACTCGTGCAGGCGGCGGCTACCGGCAAAAACAACGTTGGGCAATCGGTCGAGGCCGATGGCCGCCGGTTCGGGGCTGTTCACGGGTCCCACCAGCAACACCGTTTTGTCGGGATGGTCTTCGGCCACTTTTTTTAACAGCGGATAATCAATGCGCAATTCGTCCAAGTTACCCACAAAACCAATGACTTTGCCCGTTTTTCCGACCAATTCGGCGGGTTTCGGGTAGGTTTCGGTGAGCACTTTTTTAAAATTGTCCACGTCGGCGGCGTTGAAAAAATGGACAATATTTTTGGCAAAAGGCTTTTTTAAAGCGTATAAATTGGAGGAAGTCACCAACGTAAGATCGGCGTTTTGGCAGGCTTCATTTTCGAGGCGTTCGCCGTGCCGTGCGGTGTATTCATTTTGGCTAATGTCATCAATGCAGTGGTAAATGCTCATTTTGGCCCCCAAGGACGGCGGCAACGCGCCCAAAAAAAACGGATCGTAGCAGTTGATATACACAAAATCGGTGGTTTTTTGCCGTTTTAACGCCCGCCGAATACTCCGCGCCACAATGCCGTTGTTGATTTTTTGCAAAAAACGGTACAACGCGCCGTCGGGCAACCAATTGATGGGCAAGGTCACAGGGGGCTGAACGGCCACAAAATTCTGCGGAATGGTATCCACCGTTTCGTAACGGTTTTGAAACGTCAACAAGGCCCATAACCGCTGCCGCAGCACCAAATCACCCGATTTTAACCCCGAAACCACGTCTTTGAAAGAATACGGGTGGTTTACGTAAATAACGGGGTGTTTTTTGGCCAATTCCCGGGCCATACTCAAACTAATGGACGAGTACGGGTTATCGGTTCTAAATAAGGTAAAAAATACAAAAGTCATTTGGGAATTTCCAGATCAACGACGGTCTGTACGGGTTGGTTATTGTGCTGGCCGGGTGTCCATTCGCCCATTGCTTTTAACGCAGCGCAGTATTTGTCCACAATCGGGCGCGGAATACTGCTGTTGGCATCGCATTGGAGCACGGCTCCAGTAGGACTAACGGCAAACGAAATCGGAATTTTTTTGCCTTTTATGCTCTTTTTTTCCCGCTTGGTGAGGGTTACTTTTTGGCGCAAAGCATCGGTAACGGCAGCCAAATCACCTACCGGCGAACGGGGTTTTACCGCTATATCTTTATACCAATGGGTTTGGGCCTCGTCGTCGTCGGCGAGGTAAAACCGAACGGGAATGGTGTATTGAATGGCCACTTTTTGGCCATTTGGGCGACGGGCAGGTTTCCATTTAGGCATGGATTTAATGACCCGAATCGCCTCTTCGTCGCAGCCCGAACCAATTTTTTTCACGGCCACCACATCGGTGACTTGCCCCGTAGTATCTATGATAAATTGCGTGACCACCGTTCCCTGTACCCCGTTTTTGCGGGCTATTGCGGGGTATTTGAGGTATTTTATCAAATAATTTGACAAAGCCACAGTACCACCGGGAAACTCAGGCGGTTGAATGATTTCCGCGTCGTCCAATGAAACCGATTGGGCAGAAATGTTGTGGGCCAATAATCCCATTATTGCCAAAATGCAGAGGATGTATTTCATGTTATTTGTTATTGATAAACCATTGTGATACGCAAACGGGACGCACGTACGTGATGTAGAGGCGCACGGCCGTGCGCCTCTACATCACGGTTATACCCACAATTCCACGCCCACGTTACGATTCAAACACCAACGCCTCGTGGTTCAATTGCCGGAAATCCACCGGGGTCACCGCCGAAACGCCTTGTTCGGGCATGTACACGCCGTAAATCGTATCCACGGCGGCCATGGTGGCCTTGTTGTGCGTTACGACAATAAACTGCGATTCGGACGAGAATTTACGGATAATATTGTTGAATTTTTCCACATTCGCGTCATCCAATGGCGCATCAACCTCGTCAAAGATGCAAAAAGGCGCCGGTTTGAGCAGGTACAACGCAAACAAAAGGGCCGTGGCCGTCAACGTTTTTTCGCCACCCGACAATTGGGCGATGCTTTGTGGGCGTTTGCCTTTGGGCTTGGCGATAATATTAATATCCGATTCCAGCGGGTTATCGGGCTGCGTGAGCACCAAATCGGCGGTATCTTCTTCGGTAAACAGGGTGCGGAACACCTCGATAAAATTGGTGCGCACCTGCGCAAACGACTCCAAAAAACGCGCCGTAGCCGTTTCTTCAATTTCCTTCATCGTTTGTTCGAGGTTGACTTTGGCCTCCAAAATATCGTTGCGCTGCGCCGAAATCGTGTCATAACGCTCCTTAATTTCGTTGTACGCCTCAATGGCCAGCGGGTTAATTTCGCCGTAAGTATCGAGGCGGCGTTTGAGGTTATTCACCTCTTTTTCCAACGATTCGCGCTGAAACAGCGGATTGGGTTCGTCGTTGATGACATCGTTGACCGACATGCCAAATTCCGCGCGGAGGCGTTCGCCAATGGCCGTAATTTCAAATTTAACGTCGCTGAATTTTTCTTTTAACCGGTTAATCAACGCCTGCACATCCTGTTGTTTGCGGAACAAATCGCGTTGCTCATTCTCCAATTGGTGAATTTCGTTGCGCGCTTTAAAATAGGTTTGTTCCACCTCCGACAATTGGGCTTCGCGGGTCTTTTTTTCGGCGTAACCCTGGCGCAATTCTTCGGTTAAACGGGTTATTTCGCTCACCACAAACGTCATTTCGTCGTTGTGGCGGGTTTGGGTCGTGCGGTTTTGGGCCGTTTGGGCCTGTAATTCACTGAGGCGTTTTTCGCGAAAACTCAGTTCCTGCTGGAAGGCCGTTACTTTGTTTTGCTGGCGAATAAACTCGATATTTTTTTGGTTAAACGTTTGGCTAAAAAGGCTCAATTGCTCGGCCACGTCGCGGAAAGAACCATCGGCGCTGGAAAGGCGCTCCTGCACGGCGGTAACGGATTTTTGATTTTCGGCCAATTGAAGCACCAGCGATTTATTGCTCAATTCGAGTTGTTTGATCAAATCACCGCTGGCCGCCGCCTGTTCGTCAAAGTTTTTAACAAACAAGGCGATATTGTCCATACGGGCCTGTAAACCCGATTTTTCGGTTTGGATACCACCCCAATCGCCGCGTGCACGGGTGAGGGCTGCACTTTGGTCGGCATCTTTGAGACTTTGCAATTTGGTGCGCAGGACCGAAAGACGGTTATTAAAATCCGTTTCGGCGGATTCGTATTTGCGAATATCGCCATCGAGGATTTCGAGGTTTTTTTTGCGGCCAATTTTTTTGCCTTCAAAAAGCCCCACCGAACCACCCGACATGGAAAATTTACGACGGGTTAAAGCACCCGATTGCGCGAGGTAAGTCATGCCTTCCTGAGCGGCAATTTGCGAAGCCGTCATATCGTCCACGATAATCACATCGGCGAGCAGGTATTCCACCAATTTGCGGTAATGCGGGTCCACTTCCACCAAATCTATGGCGCGTACCCCAACGGCAAGCAGCGACAGCGGCGGCTCGTACTGCGCAAAAGCATCGAGCAGGAAAAAGTTGGCGCGCCCTTTTTGGCTGCGGCTTAATAACTGAATTGCTTGCACCGCCGACTCGGTGTTGGGTACAACGTAAAAGTTGAGATACCGCTCTAAGTAGTTTTCGATGACCACCCGAAAATCTTCTTTTACGTAAATCAGATCGGAAAGCAGCGGGCAGTTTTTGGCCCAATCTTTCTGCTGACTGAGGAACTTGATACTTTCGGGAAAACCTTCGAGGCTTTCGACCATACTTTTGGTCAATTTATACTCGTTGCGTTTGGCATCGAGGATACGGTTGTGGTCGGCCAGTTTTTTGGTCAGCGCCTCTATTTCCTTTTCGGTGGTTTCGAGTTCCTGTTTGCGTTTGTTTTCGGCGGTTTCGAGTTGTTCAATTTTTTTGAGTTGTTCGGCCTCGGTTTTGTCCAAATCGGCGATTTTGGTGGCCAAACCTTTCATTTCTTCGCGGCGCACGGATACATCGCTGAGGGTGCGTTCCACGTCGCGGCGCAGGTTTTCGATTTGGTTAGCCTGCACGGCGCGTTGTTTTTCGAGTTCGACGATGGTTTTTTCGATCACCTGTTGCTCTTTAACAAACTCATCGAGGTTGCCTTTGAGCAAATTATGGTCGGAGCGCACTTTTTCGAGTTGTTTTTTGGCCTCGTCGAGGGCTTCTTCCAGTTCCACCTCTACCCTTTTTTCGTAGTTCAGGTCGGTTTGGTAACCCTCCACTTCCATTTCCAATTGCCGAATGGCTTCCACCGCTTTTTCGATCTGGTCGTTAAGTCGGCGGAGATCCTGGTCAATAAAGGAGCGTTTTTGCTCCAACATGCCCTTTTCGTTTTCTTTCCCCCGAATCCGTCCGGTGAGGCGATTCACGTCCTGTTGTTGTTCGCTGAGGGACGTTTCTTTGTCGAGGTGGGTTTTGCGCAGGGCTTCGGTGGCGGCTTCGGCCTGGCGGGCCTGGGCTTCTATGGTGCGATAATTATCCTGTTCGCGGGCAATTTGGCCTTCCGTTTCCTTGTACGATTTTTTGTGCAAAGCGAGATTTTGAATGGCCAATTCCACGCTGAGTTTTTTGTATTCGTCCTTTAATTCGTAAAATTTTTGGGTACGCGCCGCCTGTTTTTCGAGTTTTTTTAATTGATCTTCAATTTCAAACAAAAGGTCTTCCACGCGATCGAGGTCTGCAGCGGTGGCTTCCAACTTTTGGCGGGTTTCGTTTTTGCGGGCTTTGTATTTGCTCACCCCGGCGGCCTGTTCGAACATGCGGCGGCGCGAGTGTTCGCGGTCGCTGAGCAGGTCTTCGACCATGTTCAGGGCGATAATGGCGTAACTATCCGGCCCGATACCGGTATCGAGGAACAACGACGTGATGTCTTTGAGGCGGCAGGGCACCCCGTTGAGGCGGTATTCGCTCTCGCCGGAGCGGTAGAGCATCCGGCTGATACTGACGTTTGCGTATTCGGTGGGGAGGATATTTTTGGTGTTTTCAAAAGTAAGCGTCACCTGCGCAATTTGGGCTTCTTTGCGTTTTTTAGTGCCGTTAAAAATCACCGACGACATTTTATCGAGGCGCAATTGGCCACTTTTTTGCTCACCCAACACCCAGCGCACGGCGTCCACCACATTACTTTTACCCGACCCGTTGGGGCCTACTACGCCCGTTACGTCGGAGTTAAAATGGATAACGGTTTCGTTGGCAAATGACTTAAAACCTTTCAGTTCCAGCGTTTTTAATCTCATAAGGGCGCGAAAGTACAAAAAATCCCGGTTTGGGACGGTAAAAATTGAAAAAACGGCTCTCCTCCCTTATTTCAACAACCGCAAATACATTTGAATGGTATTCGACAAGCCATAGTACAAAGCATCGGAAATGAGGGCGTGCCCGATGCTCACTTCCACCAGTTCGGGGCAGTTTTCTTTAAAATACCGCAAATTATCCAGATTCAGGTCGTGACCGGCGTTTACCCCCAACCCAATTTCACCGGCCACGCGGGCAGCCAAGGTGTACGGTGCCATCGCTGCTTCGGGATTGGTGTTAAAATCGTGGGCAAAAGGCCCGGTGTACAATTCAATGCGGTCGGCCCCCACGGCTTTAGCACCTTCAACCATTGCGGGGTCGGGGTCAACAAACATGGACACCCGGATGTTACTTTTGTGCAATTCGGTGATGATATCGCGCAGGCGGTCGGCGTACCGGATGGTATCCCAACCGTGGTCGCTGGTGAGTTGATCCACGGCATCGGGGACAAGGGTGCATTGGTGGGGCGGATTATCGAGCACCAATTTCATAAACTCCGCGTCGGGATTTCCTTCGATATTAAATTCGGTAGTGACAACGGCGCGCAACAGTGGCACATCGTCGTAACGGATATGGCGCTGATCGGGGCGCGGGTGCACGGTGATTCCCTGGGCACCAAACGATTCGCAGTCTTTGGCCACTTGCACCAAATTGGGCAGGTTGCTGCCGCGAGAATTGCGCAACAATGCGACTTTATTTACATTAACACTAAGTCTTGCCATATTTAATCTAATTTTGCGGGGCAAAGTAACAGGTTTTTGAACAATGGATGATTTGAACAACAACGATTTCTTGGAAAATAAATGGCTGCGGCCCAACGAAGTGCGGGTAAGGCAAGTGCTGTCTATCACCCTGATGCTTTGCCTCGCGGGTATATTTCTCACTCTGGTTTTTACCAAATTGCTGGAAACGGGACTGGGCTGGAGCACGGAAGTGCTTTCGGGCCAATTAGACGATAGTTCCCCCGATTCGGACGTATGGAAAGTGCGTTTGATGGCCGGTCTTAACCAGATATTGGTCTTTTTACTGCCATCGCTCGCCACCTTGTATATATTAAGGAATGCCGCCCCCGATGTTCCCCGGCGGGTATCACTGCGGGTATTTCCGCCCATGACCACCCTCGGATGGAGCATTGCCCTGTTGGCCGCTTCCATGCCGCTGGTATTTTCGACTTACGAAATTAACAAATGGCTGCCCATTCCGGCGGAGTTACAAACCACCGCCGAACAGGCCAATAAAGCCATTAAAGCCCTCATGCGCATGCCCGACGGCTGGGCTTTTTTGGCCAATTTGACCTTAATTGCCATTGTTCCGGCTCTGGGTGAAGAACTGCTGTTCCGGGGCATTATTCAAAATCAACTGATGCGCCGCCTGGCCCCCATCACCGCCGTAGTGGTATCGGGTGCTATTTTTAGTTTGTTGCATTTTCAAATGGATGGTTTTTTGCCGCGTTGGTTGTTGGGCGTTATTTTGGGTTGGGTGTATTGGCAAACGGGCAATTTTTGGGTACCCGTTTTGTTGCACTTTTTAAACAACGGCATTCAGGTGGCGGCGCAGTTTTTGTACGGCCAGGACATGAGTTCGGTGGATTTGGCGGAAAACGATATTCACGTACCGGTGGGCGTAGCAGTCGCGTCTTTGGCCGCAACGCTTTGGATTGGGCGAATGATTTGGAGTACCCAACCCCGCTTGACGCAGGACGAACAGTAGCGTCCCCCGTTTGATGAGGCGTTTGACATAGTGCGAACGTAGCGGCCCGTTTAACGCGAGCCGAACGGGGTTCGGCTGTACGTTTCGACCGAAATAAAAAGGAAGTTATGCCATTTTGGCACTAAAAATCATTTGGAACAAAATATGCTAAACGAAATAAGCCCGACTTGCTGTAACTTTGCGGCTTTTGGAGCGAGGGGATATTCCCTAAACTGTCAGACAAGATAAATAAACATACCATGCTTGGTTTATTCAAAAAAATATTTGGCACCAAACAAGACAAAGACTTAGCCAAATACAAAGACTATGTAACGCAGATCAATAGTCATTTCGAAAGTTACAGCAATCTTTCCAACGACGAACTCCGTCACAAGACGCTGGATTTCCGCGCTCGTATTGCAGAATACCTGACGGAAATTGACACTGAAATACAATCGGTGAACGAGCAAGCCCTCGCCACCGAGGATATGAACGATAAAGACCTCCTCTTCAAAGAGGTGGACGAATTGCGCAAACGCCGCGATAAAGCCCTCGAAGAAGTGCTTTGGGAAATTTTGCCCGAAGCCTTTGCCGTGGTAAAAGAAACCTCCCGTCGTTTTTCGCAAAACGAAACCCTCACCGTTACCGCTACCGATCACGACCGCTTTTTGGCTTCTAAGCCGGGCAAAACCTACATTCGAATCGATGGCGATAAAGCCATTTGGAAAAATTCATGGCTGGCCGCCGGTGGTGAAATTTCGTGGAATATGATCCACTACGACGTACAGTTGATTGGTGGTATGGTGCTCCACGACGGTAAAATTGCCGAAATGGCCACCGGTGAAGGTAAAACCCTCGTGGCAACCTCCCCCGCTTACCTCAACGGCGTGGCGGGCGAAGGGGTGCACATTGTAACGGTGAACGATTACCTCGCCCGTCGTGACTCCGAATGGGTTGGCCCAATTTACGAATTCCTGTTGCTCACCGTTGATTGCATTGACAAATACCGCCCGCACTCCCCCGAACGGATTGCCGCTTATAAATGCGATATCACGTTTGGTACCAACGCCGAATTTGGTTTTGATTACCTCCGCGATAACATGGTCATCAGCACCGAAGAATTGGTGCAGCGCAAACACCACTACGCCATTGTGGATGAGGTGGACTCCGTATTAATTGACGATGCGCGTACACCTTTGATCATTTCCGGTCCGGTTACCCGTGGTGCCGATGACCAGGAATATTTCGACCTCAACCCGACCGTAAAACGCCTGTACGAAGAGCAGGGTAAATTGGTGGGACAATTCTTGACCGAAGCCAAAAAACAATTCACCGAGGGTAAACTGGGCAGCGACGAAGGCGAAGCCGGTTTGTCGCTCCTGCGTGCGCACCGTGGTTTGCCCAAAAACCGCCCGTTGATTAAATTCCTCAGCGAAGAGGGGGTTAAAGTGCTTTTGCAAAAAACCGAAGGGTTGTACATGCAGGAAAACAACAAACGGATGCCTTTGGTCGACCGCGAATTGTTGTTCCACATTGAAGAAAAAAACCGCTCGGTGGAGTTGACGGATAAAGGGGTTGAATTCCTTTCTAAATTCAGCAACGAACCCGAATTCTTTATCATGCCGGATATCGCCACCGAATTGGTGCGCATTGACCGTGACCCGGAACTAACGCCCGTAGAAAAAACGGAGGCTAAAGAAAAATTATCGCAGGATTTTGGGGTAAAAAGCCGCCGTATTCACGCGGTACAACAGTTGCTCAAAGCGTATGCCTTGTTTGAAATTGACAACGAATACCTCGTTACCCCCGAAGGTGAGGTAAAAATTGTGGATGAACAAACGGGTCGTGTCATGGAAGGCCGCCGTTATTCCGATGGCTTGCACCAGGCGATTGAGGCAAAAGAAAACGTAAAAATTGGGGAAATCACCCAAACTTACGCCACGGTTACCCTCCAAAATTATTTCCGGATGTTCCACAAACTGGCCGGTATGACGGGTACTGCCGAAACCGAAGCCAAGGAATTGTGGGATATCTACAAACTGGACGTGGTGGTGATTCCAACCAACCGTGCCATTTCCCGTAAAGACGACGATGATTTGGTGTACAAAACCGCCCGCGAAAAATACAATGCGGTCATCGAAGAAATAAAACGCCTCCGCGATGCCGGTCGCCCCGTTCTCGTAGGTACAACCTCGGTGGAAATTTCGGAATTATTATCGCGTATGCTCAAAATGCGCGGCGTAGAACACGAAGTTTTGAACGCCAAACAGCACCAGCGCGAGGCCGAAATCGTGGCCAAGGCCGGTCAGGCAGGTACCGTTACCATTGCCACCAACATGGCAGGTCGTGGTACCGACATCAAACTTGGACCGGGTGTGCGCGAAGCCGGTGGCTTGGCCATTATCGGTACCGAACGCCACGATTCCCGCCGCGTTGACCGCCAGTTGCGCGGTCGTGCCGGTCGTCAGGGTGATCCGGGGTCGTCTCAGTTTTACGTGTCTTTGGAAGACAACCTCATGCGTTTGTTCCAAAGCGATCGTATCGCCGGCTTGATGGACCGTATGGGTCACAAAGATGGCGACGTTATCCAGCACTCGATGGTAACCAAGTCCATCGAACGCGCCCAAACCAAAGTGGAAGAAAACAACTTTGGTACGCGTAAACGTTTGTTGGAGTACGACGACGTGATGAACATTCAGCGCGAAGCCATTTACAAAAAACGCCGCAACGCGCTCTTTGGCGACCGTTTGGCCGTCGATATCAACAATGCCTTTATTTCCATTGCCCAGGAATTGGTAGAAGTACACCGCCAGGGTGGCGACTTCGAAACGTTCCGCATGGATTCGATTCGGATGATTGGTATTGACCCGGAAATGGACGCTGCGTGGTTCAAAAGTGCCCCAATGGGTACCGTATTGGCCACTTACCAAGCACAAATTTTTGAAACATACGAGCAAAAACGCCAACACGTATCCGACCGCCTTTTACCCCGCATTAAAGAGGTAAAAGAACGCGAAGGCAACCGTTACAAACGGATTGTTGTGCCCTTCACCGATGGCAGCCTCGGCCTCAACATCAGTGCGGATATGGACGAAGCCGTTGCAACCGGTGGTAAAACCATCATGCACGACGTGGAAAAAGTGGCCACCCTCGCCCTCATTGACGACGCGTGGAAAGAACACCTCCGCAATGTGGATGACCTGAAAGAATCCGTACAAGGCGCTTCTTTTGAACAAAAAGACCCGCTGGTCATTTATAAAATGGAGGCGTACAACCTCTTCGAATCACTCATTGGCCATATCAACACCAGTGTTACCGGGTTCTTGCTCCGTGGCACCCTCGATATGCCTTCCGACGAAGACATTCAACGCTCCCAGCAACAGGCGACCATGGCCAATAACGCCCGCCGCCTGCAAGCCAACCGTCTCCGCGCTTCTTCCACGGGCGACCAGGAAATGACCGAAACCCAAAAAGCCGCGCAACGCGCCGCCCAACAGGCCGGTCACAACGTTCCCCAACGCCCGCAACCGATTGTAAAACAACAGGTTGTAGGCCGCAACGAACCCTGCCCCTGCGGCAGCGGCAAGAAGTACAAACAATGCCACGGTAAGGAAGCGTAGTTTTTTTCCGTTTTCCGTTCTCCGTAGCGACGGGTTTCAAACCCGTCGCTACGGAGAACGGAGAATGGAGGGCGGAGACATTAAAGGAGGCATAACACCACCATAACCTCATCACTGAAAAAATGGGTTTACAAAGGCTCGATATTGCGGCTTTTTTGCCAGCAACGGGCGCGCTTCCGGTATTGGATGTGCGTTCTCCCGGCGAATTTGCGCAAGGGCACATTCCGGGAGCCGTGTCGTTTCCTTTGTTCACCGACGACGAACGGGCCAAAGTAGGCACCCGTTACAAACAAATTGGCAAAGACTCGGCTTTTATTCTCGGCTTGGAGTTTGTAGGCCCCAAAATGGCGGTTTTTGTCAAACAAGCCCTGAAATTAGCGCCCGATAAACGCATTGCGGTGCATTGTTGGCGGGGCGGCCAACGCAGCGGCAGTATGGCCTGGCTGCTGCAAGGAGCCGGTTTCGAGGTAGTGACGCTCATCGGCGGCTATAAAACCTATCGCCAATGGGTATTGGATTATTTTTCCGCGCCGCAATTGGATATTCGGGTGGTCGGTGGCCCCACCGGAACGGGAAAAACCAAAATCATCCACGCTTTGCGGGCATTGGGCGAACAAACAATTGATCTGGAAGCCCTGGCCCACCACAAAGGTTCCGCTTTTGGTTTTATTGGCGAGCAACCACAACCCACCGTCGAGCAATTTGAAAACGATTTACACCGTGTCCTGGGAACCATTGACCCCGGCCGCCGCGTTTGGGTAGAAAATGAAAGTCGCAGCATCGGGCGGGTATTTATCCCCGATGGCTTTTGGAAAAACATGAAAGCCGCGCCCCTCTTGCACATCAATATCCCCTACGAAGCCCGAATGGACAACCTTTTGGCCGATTACGTGCTGGAAGACACCGAAAACCTCCAATTGGCTTTTGATAAAATAGCCACCAAACTGGGCGGCCTTCGCCATAAAAACGCCCTCGAAGCCCTCCAAAACGGCGATTTCCGCTCCGCAGCGGCCATTGCCTTGGAGTATTACGACAAAACATACCAGCATTGCCTGGATAATAATATTTCGCCGGACATCCGTGTCCGCAATTTTGACAGCGGCGACCCGACGGAGATTGCCCGCGCACTGATCGCAGAACAATGAGCATTTTAGACCACATCAAATCCGCCGTTGCAACGGCCGTTTCCCAACTTTACGCCACGCCCACCGAAGCCAATGCGGTGCAGGTAAACCCTACCCCATCCGAATTCACGGGCGATTACACCATTGTGATTTTCCCGTTTGTGCGCGCTGCCAAAAAAGCCCCCGAAGCAACCGGTGCCGAAATTGGCGCTTATTTGCAAGAAAATATGCCTTTTGTAAAAGGTTTTAACGTGATTAAAGGCTTTTTAAACCTCGAAATCAGCAATACCTGGTGGCTGGATTTTTTGGCCGATATGAACAACAACGCCGATTACGGTCGGCAGCCTCGGAATGGCCGCAAGGTGATGGTCGAATACTCGTCGCCCAACACCAATAAACCGCTCCACCTCGGGCACGTGCGGAACTGCCTGCTCGGCTGGTCATGCAGCCAAATCCTCGATGCCGTGGGGTACGATGTGGTTAAAGTTCAGATCATCAACGACCGGGGCGTGGCCATTTGTAAAAGTATGTACGCCTGGCTAACCTTCGGCGAAGGCAAAACGCCCGAAAGCGAAGGCATTAAAAGCGACCATTTTGTGGGCGATTATTACGTTCTGTTTGAAAACAAAAGCCGCGCCGAATACGCCGCCTGGCAAGATACCGACGAAGCAAAAGCGCTTTTTGCCAGCCGGACCAAAACCGAACTCACCGAAAAAGAATTTTTCGGCGAATACAAAAACAAATGGTTTAATACCCATTCCAAACTCGGGGCCGAGGTGCGCGATATGCTCCTGAAATGGGAAGCCGGTGACCCGGATACCGTGGCCCTTTGGCAACAGATGAACAATTGGGTGTACGCCGGTTTTGATACCACGTACCACCGCATGGGCGTGGCTTTTGACAAGTTATACTTCGAAAGCAATACCTATTTGTTGGGCAAAGACCTCGTCGAAGAAGGCATTAACAAGGGCATTTTTTACCAAAAAGAAGATAGTTCGGTGTGGATTGACCTCACCGATGCCGGGTACGACCACAAATTGGTGCTCCGCTCCGACGGCACTTCGGTGTACATCACCCAAGACCTCGGTACTGCCCGGATGCGCTACGAAGATTTTGGAGCCGAAAAAGTAGTTTATACCGTGGCCGATGAGCAAAACTATCACTTCTCGGTGTTATTCGAGATTCTGAAACGTTTTGAAGAACCCTACGCCGCCGGGTTGTATCACTTGTCGTACGGCATGGTAGAACTGCCCCACGGTGCCAGAATGAAAACCCGGGAAGGCACCGTTGTGGACGCCGATGACCTCATGGACGAAGTGGAACGCCTCGCCAAAGAAGCCAGCGCCGAAAAAATCGCCGAACTTTCGCCCGAAGAACAACAAGACACGATTCAAAAAATTGGATTGGCGGCCCTCAAATTCTTTATGCTGCGGGTAAATCCGCGCAAACGGATGGTATTTAACCCGGAAGAATCGGTGGAGTTGCTGGGACAAACGGGACCGTTTATCCAATATTCGTTTGTTCGGACGCACGGCCTTATGAAACGGGTGAGCGCCGAACAAATTGACATGAGCAATTTTAACGGTTACACCGATATTTTGCCCATTGAAAAAGAACTTTTAAAGGCGTTGTACGAATATCCGGCTGCCGTTCAACAGGCCGCTGACGAATATGATCCTTCGCATTTGGCGTCGTATTGCTACAATTTGGCTAAAGAATTTAACCGTTTTTGGCACGATGTAAAAGTGATGTCCGCCGAAACACCCGAAGCACGGGCATTCCGGTTGCAACTGAGCAAAGCTACGGGTAAAGTGCTGGAATCGGGCATGAAATTACTCGGTATTGACATGCCGGAAAGAATGTAGGGAAGTTATGAGAGATGAGTGATGAGTAAAAATCTTATCTCTCATCACTCTTCTCTCTTCACTCTTCAATTTTCACTAAAAAAAGGTTACCTTTGTTGCACTGGCAAATAATGCCTTCCTGAAACACGAATAGCCTCTTTCAAACGTGAACGGAATTTGAAAAGGCTCGATATGTTTCCTGATGGAAGATAAAATTATTGCACAAACCAAGGAGTGGATTCAATCAGTAGTTATAGGTTGTAATTTTTGCCCGTTTGCGGCTAAAGCCGTTTTGCGCGACAGTATTCGGTACGTGGTAGTGAATGAGCCTGATTTGGAACTCAATTTGCACACGTTTATGGACGAAATCCATTTTTTGGATGCTTCGGAAACCGTAGAAACTACTTTTATTATTTTTGCCGACCATTACGCTGATTTTGAGGAATACCTGCACCTCGTTTCGCTGGCCGAAGACCTCGCTGCGGAACATGAGTACGATGGCGTTTATCAAATTGCCAGTTTTCACCCCGAATACTGTTTTGCCGATGCCAAAGCCGATGATCCGGCCAACTTTACCAACCGTTCCATTTTTCCCATGATCCATTTGCTCCGCGAAGACAGCATAACTGCTGCCATAGAGCATTACCCCGATGCGGAGGGTATTCCCGATCGTAATATCGCTTTTTCCCGCGAAAAAGGCTTGCAATACATGAAACAATTGCGTGCCGCTTGTTTGGCCGTTTAGCCCAAAAACATACTTTTACATTGTTTTACACTTCAAAAAGTCTTGGAGTGCCATTGGCCTGTAACTTTGTGGTATTCATTTATCAAACGTAAAAAGACACATGCGCATTCCCACTTTTTTATTTGTTTTTCCGTGCCTGATAGCCTGTCAACCGGGCAATATCAATGTCGCCCCGCTGGCCGATGCCCACACGGCGGTTCCTACGGCTTTGGCAACAACCACGCCAGCGACGGCGCCTAAAGGGATTGTTTGGCAATCCTCCGATGGCGGTGATTCCTGGGTGGATGCCAGTCTGGGTTTGCCCGACAGTATTAGTGTGGTCAAGTTACTGACCAACGATGATCAATTAATTTTGGCTTCCGAAAAAGGGGTGTATCGCAGCACCGTGACAATGGCTCCTGCCGTGCCGGTTTGGGAAAAATTAACGGGATTAGACGGCCGGATGCATAGTGTATTTCCCGGCAAATCGGGTTTGTACGCTTTTACCGCTGATTTTAATTTGTACCAGGAAATGCCGGGTACGGGTATGTGGCAACTGGCCTTAGACTATTTGCACGGTAAAATTGTCCACGATGTGGTCGAAGTACGTGGTGCTATTTTGGCGGCTTGTGATCCGGGTATTTTTTTAACCAAAGACCAGGGAAAAACGTGGAAGCACGTGGGTGAGCAGGGCATTGTGTATGGTTTGTTGGTTTCCGGGAATGATATTTTAGCCGCAACGGCCAAAGGTATTATGCGTTCTGCCGACGGCGGCGAAACCTGGGAGCGTACTTTGACGACAACGGGCGAACTTGCTCGTTTTAGCACGTTAAATGGCGCTTTTTTGACCATTCACCAAGGTGAACAAACTTGGGGGGCAACTTTTGAGGCACCCGAAAACCGAACCAGTGTTGTGCGCATGTCGGAAGATGGCGGCAAAACGTGGCGGAGAATGGCCGAAAATCTGCTGCCGGCGCAACGGATTTATGACCTTAAAATGGCGGGTAAATATTTGTTTTGTAACCATACAAAAGGCGTTTCCCGTTCTGCCGACGGCGGAAAAACCTGGGAATTGGTGCATCCGTTGAGCGACGAGTACCGGATGATTCGTATCAGCGTAGTTAATGAAATGGTTTTTATCGTAGAGGCAATGGGCGGGTGTTAAGGTATAATCCAATTAAGCAGTTGGGGGAGCGGTTTCCGGTGCTTCTACCTTGTCTTTGCCAAAAATTAAACCGTAAAAAGGCAAACAAATGCCCGTTTTGGTGAGAAAAAACAGCAAAACGCAATAAATAGTGCTAAATACAATAATCGAAAATCCAATGGATTGAATGATGGCGCCGTCCGGGTGGCCTTCGCGGAGGGGGAGGGTAGAGATTACTGCCGCCCCCAAACCTTTTGGAATCATAATGGACATTACGGTTTTATCCAGCAGTGGCGTATCCCGTTGAATAATAATGCGCACCGCCAAGATGCGCATAACGTACAAAGCCAGGGTAATGGTGGCGCCCCACAATAGCCAGTCGAGCCGGTCAATTTGAATGCTGACACCAATAAAAATAAAGAAAAACGTGCGCAGCAAAAACACTATTTCGCTAAAAAAACGCTTTTCGTCTTCGGGTAAAACAATATTTTGGTTGGGTACAATGCGTTCAATCAGTTTCGGTTCAAAATATTGAAGGTTCCCAATGGCAATACCAAACGACAATGCGGTAAGTGGTCCGCTCCAGTTCAGGTATTCGGCCACGCCGTATAAAATAAACAAAAAAGCCGGCGTCGAAAACTTAGTGGCTTTCAGGGTGGGAAATTTGTTGAGTATCAAAGACCACAAAAACGCCCCCCCAATCCCGATGACCAGTGCAATAATCAGCGAAGAAATAAACTGCGAAATGACCACGTTGGGTTGCATATTGCCGGTCATCATCAGGCCGAGAATGCTCAACGGAATACCCAGCGTAAAAATATCCGTTTCCGCCGATTCCATGATGAGCGTCGTGGCAGTTTTGGGGCGAACCGCAATCTTTTTGACCAAACCTACCACTACCGCCGAAGACGTACCACCCAGGGCCGACCCGATAAACAGGCAGGACAAGGTGGGCAGCCAAAAAATAACCTTACATAGCACCGCAATGGTGAGCCAGGTCACCAGAAAACCCAGCGTTGTAATACCCGCTGAAGTCTTAAAAGATTCTTTTACTTCCGAAATTTTGAGATCGGTGCCGCTTTCAAACAAAATAAATATCAACACAAAATTGCTGAACAGGGAGCCAAACTGCCCAAAAGACGTGGGATCTACCCAATGTAGTACCGGTCCCAGCATCATACCGATAAACATAAGCCCCAATACATCGGGGATACTTTTGCGTTCAAAAATGCCGTTGAGATAATGCCCTAAAAAGATAAAAAGGCCAAAAACAATAATGATAATGGACGTGGGCATGGGCGGGCAGTGTGGTTTATTTATTTCGGAGAATATCCTCCGAAATCAACGCGTAAATTTTTTTCCATTCGGGGTGTTGATTTAACAACGTCAAATGCCGCTCAATGGTATCTCTGTCACCCCGAACAGCGCACCATGCGGTGACAAAATTCGGGATGACTCTTGTTGAAACCATTATCTATTCATCAATCAAATATCACTTTCCCAAACACATTTTGCCCGTTTTCCAATAAGAACTGACAATAGTAAATGCCACTTGGCAAACCTTTTCGAGGAATGTCAAAAACCGTAGCCGCGGATGATTGCCCCGACGATACCAATTGCCCGCGTCCGTCGGACAGGCGCCATATCACCGTGCCGGCGTGAGTATCGTTGAATATCACTTGGGCTTTGTCGCGCGCCGGAACCGGAAATATCTGCGCAGCAACCCGATTACCCACGTCGTTGGTTCGGCTTGGAATGGAGATTTGCAAATTCGTTTCATTGGTGATAATTGGGGCGTTGTAATCGAAATAGATCGCCGCGCTGTTTTTGAGTTGATCACCAATCGCGTTCGTCGCATTTTGCAAGACGCTAAATTTGACAAAACCATGCGAAGCGACTTCGTTGGTGTTGGAATCGGGCAATAAGATATTTCTAAAGGAAAACTTCAAAATATGCCCTTTTACCAACCCAAATGTATAAGGATGACTTGACGCGCCGGGCAATACCGAAGCGGCGTTTAGATAAGAAGTGAGGGTATCCAAAATCACGATATTGAAAGCCGTGTCGTTGCCCGTATTTTGAAATCGGATCAGGTATTCCAATGGTTGATTCGGTAAAATTTTTGTCGTTTCGGGCTTGCCATCAATAAAAGCCGTTTTGTCATTGGGGTCATAAGAGGCGACTACCGGCAGACAAAATGAGTTCTCTGTGCTTCTTGGTAATACGGGTAAACAACTTGTATCGGGATGAATTTGCGCATTAACGCATAAAATCTCCCCAATTTCGGCATCGCAATCCACTTTGAAGTTGACGGCGATCTGCCCACTTTCGTTAATGTCCAAAGTACCTAACTCGAAGCGATATACCGATCCCACCTGAGTTGCCGCAACGGGCGATGAAGAGAGAAACTCTAATTGGGGATCGAGAAGCAAATCTATATACGCATTTTCGGCCGGGGCAGTGCCGATATTTTGGTAGTTGATGTGGAGATAGTTATTGTCAAAACACCGCCTGAAAACATTACTCCCGACCGAAACGACCAACTCCGGGCAGTCGGCAAGGGTAATCGCACCGGCATTAAACACCACAGTATCATTTTCCGTTGCGAGTGTTAAGGCCGGGCTGGTACAAAAATCCCAATACGATCCCAATTGACCATAACTGATTTGATAATTACCACTCCCAACGTTCATGGAAAAATTTCCTTGTGCATCCGTGGTTGCCGAAAAAGTCTTGGTTCCGGACTGCGCAATAACCGAAGTTTGTTTCAGGGTTTGTTCGGTATTTTGCCATTGGCAATCCGAATTTTTGTCTTGGTAAATCGTTCCTTTGATTTGATTACTAAAGGTGTTGCCGTTTGCGTCAGTGCGCATCATAAAGAATCGTTTATCCGTAAGGGGATATACCTCACCAGCAATAAGTAAACCGCCATCCGCCATTTCAAAGAAACCAATTGTTTTCGTAACGCTTGAAGGAAGATTACTTGATCTTTTTTGCCAAATAGGATCACCAGTTTGCGCGTTTAACTTTTCAACTTCCATAAAACCACCTCCAAAATTATCGGATCTTGTGATATATAATGCCAGATTCCCATCAGACAATTCAATAACATGCAAATTGTTATAGTTATCGGTCGTAGTGTAGTTTGACCATAATAGATTTCCTGTGGTATCTATTTTTGTTAAGTATTTACCTAAAGTAAAAAAATAAATTGACCCATCAGATCCCCCACATAAAATTATATCACTATCATTGAATTCCTTTGTCCACACTTCATTGCCTTCACTGTCAAACTTTGTCCAGGGTACTAGCAGTGAGTTAGATCCGTAAGTATGGATGACTCCCAAATCACTTGTAGGTACGATATGTCCGAACAAATTATCAAAAATATAATGATGCACCAAACTGCCATCTTTATTTACAACATCTAAAATGCCTTTACCATTGCTATCATAGTAACGGATATAAGTACTACTATGAGGGCCTTTATCTACGAGAAAGAGACCTGTGCTAGCCGGCGCATCATAGTCCCACTCTACTTGATTGTTAGCGTTTAGTTTTTTAATTGTATGGCCGTTATTCTGCCAGTAGGTTGCGCTTGAATTGTCAGACTGAATTAGTTTCCAATCATTTGTGCCAGGAATCCCATTGTTTCCAATAAATTCTCCGTTTAAATCATAGTTCCATATAATATAAGGTTCCACTATGGGGTAATCTTTTTGAACAAGGCGAATCCCGTCATTGGGTCCCTGAATGGCGTAAAAAGTAAAATTAATACCATTAAAAGCCGGATCAGAAACAAGATTTTCCCATCCTTGCGCTCCAATCGTTTTGGAGAAAACCAATAAAAGGGTAATAAAACAGAGTGAACAAGTAAAATTTTTCATAAAAAGAATGTATTTGGTGTAAATAAAAAGATAGTTGGCAAAGATAAGTGAATAATACGAATCAAGGTAGTAAATTTTATCATTTGAATGCAGGAGCAGAATTTTATGTAGAGAAATTACAAGCACAATCTAAATGTCTTTTGTTTCCTGCCTGCGGGCCGTATAATCCACTGCCAAGCGTACACGGAAGGCTCGATGAATCGGAAATATGAATCGGTGATTTACTTTTCATTTATTTCGGAGAATATCCTCCGAAATCAACGCGTAAATTTTTTTCCATTCGGGGTGTTGATTTAACAACGTCAAATGTCGTTCGATGGTATCCTTGTCACCCCGAACGGCGGGACCGGTTTGCATTTTTGCCGGAGAATCAGTAATTGCTTTGGCCAACGTCTCTTCCATGAGTGGATGCAGCATTTCGTAGGGTAAATCGGCTTCTTCCAGTATTTTTTCGGCAATACTAAAGCAATGGTTGGTGAAATTATTGGCAAAAACCGCCGCAACGTGTAGGGTAGCGCGTTGTTGGTCGTCCACTTTATACACCAGATTGCCCACTACTTTGGCCATTTTTTTTAAAAAAAGCACGTCTTCGGGGGAGGAGGCGTCCACGCAGAACGGGATTTTGGACCACACCGGTTGTCGCTCTTTGGTGAATGATTGGAGGGGATAAAATACCCCGCACCGCCGAAAAAACGGCGCCAGTACGTGGCCCGGCGTAGCCCCGGAAGTGTGCGTAACCAACGCCAGCGGCAGGGCATCGGCGAGTTGCGCTGCCACCTGTTCAATGGCGTCGTCGCTGACCGCCAGTAGTACCCAGTCGGCATCAGGAAGCAGGTTATCGGTGTTGGTGGTCCAGCGGCAATTAAGTTCGGTGGCTAAGGTTTCTGCGTGTTCCGGATTTCGGCCAAATACCTGTGAAATGGGTAAACCTTTGGTTTTTAGGCGTTTGCCGAGACGGTAGGCCACTTTCCCCGTACCGACAATGATAATTTTGGGTGTAGTCATCATTTTTTGGGGATCGAATCTTGGGCGGTAGGGGCTGGTTGTTTGTCCTTTAAATACTGCTCGGCTTTTTTCACCACCCCTTCGAGGCGTTCGGTGTCATTGGCCAAAATGCGCAGGTATTTTTCGTAGTCCTCCAGCGTAATGCCGTTGATCTCGTAAATTTGTTTGTAGTATGAATGGACAAAACTATCCCGTTTAAAACCCGTCAGGGCCGAAACGGCACCTTCCGCCAACGCGATTTCGGCGATAATTTTGGCTACTTTCTCTTCCGGTACCGCCTCCTGCGCAGTTCCCTGCATCGGTTGTTGGCAGGCATAAATGCCCAAAACAAGCGCCAAAAGCGCAACAAAAGTCTCTTTTTTCATATTGTTGAATAAAAATGTCCAAAACGCTACACTCTTAACTCTTCACTTTTCACTCTTCACTCTTCACTCTTCACTTTTCACTCTTCACTCTTCACTCTTCACTTTTCACTCTTCACTTTTCACTTTCTCCCCAACTGCCGGAGTGCGGCCAATTCGCGGTATTTGGTCCGTACTTCTTCGGCCGGAATGCCAAAATACGTTTTGCCACCTTCCAGCGATTTTGATACGCCCGATTTGGCCAATACGACTGCTCCTTTCCCGATGTTCAACGCCTGCGCGATACCGACTTGTCCGTACAAAACAACGTTATCTTCCACGATGGTTTTGCCACCAATGCCCACTTGCGCCGCAAAAAGGCAGTTTTCGCCAATCACCGCCCCGTGCCCAATGTGAATTTGGCAGTCCAGTTTAGAACCTTTGCCAATCACCGTGTCGCCACTGACCCCTTTCGAGATCGTACACCCGGCCCCAATGTGAACATGATCGTGAATAATAGTTCGCCCTCCCGAACGCCAGGGCGTAAACGTGCCTTCGGTGGTTTTTTTGAAATAAAAAGCGTCGCAGCCAATGGCGCAGTTCGCTCCTATAACGACATGGTCACCGATAATGCTGTATTCGTGCACAACAGTATTGGCCCCAATAATGGTGTTGGCTCCGATATGGACGTGATTGGCCAAAATTACCCCGTGTTCGATAATAGCCGTCGGGTGCACAACGGCACCGGGGTGTCGGGCGGCAGTGAGTGCCTCGAACGGGCGATAACTGCGTATGATATCGTCATAGACCTCAAACGGCTGCTCTACGACCAGAATCACTTTGCCGGGTGGGCATTCGGTGGGTTCGTTGAGTAAAATCACCGTTGCCGCGCTGTTCAGCGTTTTATCGAAGTATTTTTTCACGTCAGAAAACGCGATGTCGCCAACCGAAACCTTGTGAATTTCGTTTATACCGGTGGCCAACAGGTTGTCGTCACCAATGATTTGGGCGTTGTATTGTCGGGCGAGTTCCCGAACCGGAATGGGATTTGGAAATTGCATGGGGCAAAGGTAGATTTTTTAACCTCCGTTGGCAAGAATAACGAACGCGAACTTATTATTTCATTGCGACTAAGCAACCTTTAAATGTCAAAAAACACCAATGAAGCAAGCCAACTCGAGTACTGCTTAGCAAAGACTTTTATCTTTGCGCTTATTTCTTCATTTTATTCAATTTTTTTCACAATGAAAAGAACCATCCTCTTTTTCTGCTTAGGGGTATTTGGCTTCATTCAGGGATCTGCCCAACAGATTGTCCCCGGAACGTTGCTAATTCAGGTGGTACCGGGTACCAATACCGAGACCTTATGGCCTCAAATCGCCCGCGCCGCTGCCACACCCGTGATTGACATCCGCCCAATTGCCCCGCAATGGCATATATATAAGGTGTCATTGTCGCCCGCTGCCTGCGAAGGCCGCACTGCGCAAATTGTACAACAAGTGAATCGTTTGCCCGAAGTGGCCATTGTTCAATGGGATCATCAAGTGGACGAACGCACATTAACACCTAATGACCCGCTGTGGAACGAACAGCGCGATATGAACCTGATTGGGCTTACCCGCGCCTGGGAAAACACCACGGGTGGACTTACCCAAGCCGGTGATACCATTGTCGTGGCAGTGTTGGAAAAAGGAATGCAAAAAGAACACCCCGATTTGTGGCCCGTTTATTGGCGCAACTACGGTGAAGTTCCCGATAACAACATTGATGACGATAATAACGGTTACGTGGATGATTTTCTCGGCTGGGATGCTGCTGCCGGCAAAGGCGATGGCAACGGAACGGGAAGTAGCCACGGCACATCGGTGTGCGGTATTATCGGAGCGCGCGGTGACGATAACTTTGGGGTAACCGGGGTTAACTGGAACGTGCGGGTATTGCCCATTGTAAACGTGGCTTTGGAAAGCGAAATAATTGCCGCTTATTCTTACGCGGGTGAAATGCGTCGTTTGTACAATACCTCCAATCGCCAAAAAGGCGCTTTTGTGGTCGTTACCAATGCCTCTTTCGGAATTGACAACGCACGCGCCGATGCTTATCCGCTTTGGTGCGCCGTGTACGATTCTTTGGGGAAAATTGGGGTATTAAGCGTAGCGGCTACCGCCAATGCCAATCGCGATGTAGATGCCGACGGCGATATGCCCACCACCTGCAACAGCGAATTTTTGATGACCGTGACCAATGTGGATGCCAATACCGGCAAAAAAATGCTCAACGCCGGTTTTGGGGCAACATCCATTGACTTTGGTTCGCCGGGTAGTGGCACATACACGACGATCAACCGGCAAATTACCCAGAGCGATACGATTTGGCACGGTACATTTGGCGGAACCTCGGCGGCGTGCCCGCATACTTCGGGGGCCATTGGATTAATATACAGCGTTAAATGCTCCGGTTACGTAGCCGATGCCATTACTAATCCGGTGGCGTGCGCGCGCCGCGTGCGGGATGCTGTATTTAATAATTTACGCGCCGAACCCACTTTGGCGGGTATTACAGCGCACGAAGGTCGCCTCGACGTTGACTTGGTCATTCAGGACATTATGGAGTTATGCACGGGTGTAGTGGGTGAACTGGAGATTTTAGATATTCGTCCCAACCCGGTACGTGACAGATTAGAGATGAGATATCAGGCACCGGATTATGAGGACAAATATATTCTTCGTATCTTTGAGGCTTCGGGAAAAATAATGTACGATGATACGTTTGCACCACCAGAATTTGAGGCAAAAATCAAGTACATTGACATGGAGAAATGGCCTTCAGGGGTTTATTTTTTGCAGTTTGGTACGGGTAAAAATTTCTTCGGAAAAAAAATCGTAAAAATTTAAAAAAGAATTTGGTGATTTAATTGGAATACCTTTACCTTTGCGTCCCGAAAATAAGGGATTGGCTCCGTAGCTTAATGGATAGAGCATCTGACTACGGATCAGAAGGTTAGAGGTTCGAGTCCTCTCGGAGTCACCACAAGGAAGTGTGTAAGCGATAAAAAGTTTGCACACTTCATTTTTATACACTAATTGACTGATATAAAATCATGGCAAAAGTTTGTGATTTGACGGGTAAGAAGCCGATCACGGGAAACCACGTTTCGCACTCGAACCGCAAGACGAAGCGTCGTTTTCTTCCAAATTTGCACACAAAACGTTTTTTCATTCCTGAGACAGGTGAATGGGTAACGTTGAAGGTGAGTGCTGCTGCAATTCGCACCATCAGCAAATTGGGCATTTACTCTTTCATTAAGAAATTGGAGAAGAAAGGCGACATCGTTTTTCACTCTGAACCAGGCTGCTAATATTCGTTGGCAGAACACTAATATCAAGTCCTTTTATCGGGGCTGCGTATTAAATATTTAAATTCAATCCAGCAATGGCTAAGAAAAGTAAAGGTAACCGCATTCAGATTATTCTGGAATGTACTGAGCACAAGACAAGTGGTTTGCCCGGTACATCACGCTACGTGACACAGAAGAACCGTAAGAATACTACGGAGCGCCTCGAGTTGAAAAAATACAACTCGATTATGCGCAAGTACACTGTACACCGCGAAATCAAGTAATATGCACACCGCATATACTTGCGGATGTATTTCATAATTTTTAACTACACTCTGCGTCATGGCAAAGAAAGTATCTAAAAACGCCCGCGTTGCTCAACGTGCTGCTAACGCTGGTTCTGGTAAAGACCACGTTAAGGTTATTAAAGCCGTTAAAGATCCGGTAACCGGTCGCTACTCATACAAGCAACAAATCGTTCACAAAGATAAGGTGAAAGATTTTTTTGCTGATGTAAAATAATTTTTGCAAATTTATTTTGCAGCCAAAGCGAGGAGCATGTCTTTAAAGGTCTAGACACCTTTGGCAAGCTCCTCGCTTTTTTCTGTCCGTCCGGCAGTTTCTTGCGCCCAAGCGCATTTTTGGTAAAAGTTCGGGGCATTACTGAATATTTGAGCCTTTGAATATCTTCGTCTTCGCGTTCAGAGAGGATATGGGTATTTAAAAAGTGGCGTTGTTGATCGCCCACCCTCAGATTCAATTGAGCATCCGCCCCTCTGTGTGTGTCCTATCACACATTGTCCGATACCGGCGCTATGGCACATTATTCATCTCGTTAGTGCCGTCGTTCAAACGACATTAGCCCATCGCCATTTTTTTGGCAACACAACTTTTTTAATGTCCACTTTTCAAGATTTGGGGCTTGGTCCCGAACTATTACAGGGTATCTCTCAGTTAGGCTTTGAGAACCCTACCACTGTTCAATCGCTCGTAATTCCCGTCGCCTTGGATGGCGACCGCGATTTTATCGCACTGGCGCAAACAGGTACCGGCAAAACCGCCGCTTTTGGTCTCCCTCTCCTCCAACGCATCGACCCACACGCCAAAGGTATTCAGGCAGTGGTGTTGTGCCCAACCCGCGAACTCTGCGTACAAGTAGCCAGCGACCTGGTCAATTACTCGAAGTTCGCTCACCAGTACAAAGTAGTTGCCGTGTACGGCGGTGCTGGTATTACCCAACAAATCAGCCAAATTAAGGCTGGTGCACAAATCGTAGTAGCCACTCCCGGCCGTTTGGTGGATCTCATCGAACGTCGCGCCGCTAAACTCGACAATGTGGCCCGTATCGTCCTTGATGAGGCCGATGAAATGCTCAATATGGGTTTTCAGGAATCTCTTGAAGCCATTTTGGGTGCCGTTACCGATCGTAAATCTATTTGGTTGTTCTCGGCAACCATGCCCGATGAAGTTCGCCGTATGGCCAATAACTACATGTCCAACCCGGAAGAGTTGCGCGTAGGCGGCAAAAACGAAACGAACCAAAATATCGAGCACCAATACTATATCTGTCGTTCGGAAGATCGCTACGATGCGCTCAAACGCGTTGTAGATGCTAATCCCGGTATCTACGGCCTTATTTTCTGCCGTACCAAAAACGACACCAAAGAAGTGGCCGAACAAATGATTCGCGATGGTTATAACGCCGATGCCTTGCACGGTGACTTGGCCCAAAGCGACCGCGACCGCGTGATGAACCGCTTCCGCGAGCGCAACCTGCAACTCCTCATCGCTACCGACGTGGCGGCCCGTGGTATTGACGTGAGCGAAATCAGCCACGTAATTAACTACGGTATGCCCGACGAAATTGAGGTCTATACGCACCGTTCTGGCCGTACTGGCCGCGCAGGTCGTACGGGGGTGAGTATCAGCATAATTACGCCTAAGTTTGAGGAAAAAATCATGCAGATTGCTCGCAAAACCAAAGCGAATTTCCAGCGTTTGCCCATTCCCAATGGCGTAGAAGTGTGCGAAAAGCAGTTGTTCCACATCGTTCAAAATATTCACGTGCAGGAAGTAATTGATCACGAAATTGATCCGTTTTTGCCCCGCATTTTTGAAGAACTGAAAGATTTGACCAAAGAAGAATTGATTAAACGTTTTGCCAGTGTGGAGTTTAATCGCTTTTTGTCGTACTACCGCAATGCACCCGATATTAACATCAATGCTCGTTCCGACCGCAAAAAGCGCGACGGAGAAGCCGCTGGTGGTCCGCGTTCTAATTACGTGCGCTTGTTCATCAACATCGGTGATATGGATGGTGTAACCAAAAAAGAATTCCTCCGTCTGGTTACGCAGGAGTTTAAAGTACCGGGTACCGCCGTTGGCACCATTGACATCAACCGGGCGTACATGCACTTTGATATTGATCCGGAGTTTGTGACTCCCGTTCGTTTTGGTCTCGAAGAATTTACAATCAACGGTCGCCGCGTACGCGTGGACGAAGCCGCTGCTCGTAAAGAGAAAGCGCCTTATGAAAAAGGCAGTGGCGGTGGTAGTAAATTCGGTGGTTCCAAATACGGAAAACCGGAAGGCCGCGGCCGCGGTGGTGATGTACGCAAGAAAAAAATGGCGTACTAATTACCCGTTTTCTCCGCTGATATTCCAGTCGAAGTATATAAACAAAAGCCATTCCGAGCAATCGGGATGGCTTTTGTGTTATAATGCGTTAATCAGGAACATTCAATTGGTGCTCTTTGGCGATATTAAGCACGAATTCTTTGGTTACGCCCAATATTACGGTGATCTCGTAGAGGGAATATTTTCCCATTTGCAGCATGTTGATCACTGTTTCTTTTTTGTTTTTTTCTGCACCTTTTTCGATACCTTTTTCGATACCTTTTTCGATACCTTGTTGGTACAAAAAATCCGTTTCAATGTCGTAATGTATAGGCATGGCGTTGATTTGATGTTGCGTCTCCTGATCGAGTTTGCGTAAACGCGACAGGATAACCTTCGGGCGTTTCCGATTGCAAAAATAAGTCAATGTACTGTTATTAAGCACCGCGAACTTCCATCCTAATCCTTCGTTCGGGGGGTAAATAGTTGTTCATCCGGTTGGGTAGTACTTTAATCCAACCCAACGGCAGTCCGTTGTATTGCGCCACGGTCCAGCCCTTAGGCGTTGAATCTGGTAGGTCAAAAGTTTCTTTTTTTAGAAAAATAAGCGCTTGTTCGCGGCTAAGTTCGAGGGTCTGAATACTATTGTTGGCCAAATGGCTCAGGGCCAGTGCGTGCGCCGGAATCAGATCATTGCCTTTTAAGGTGCCAATGTGCGTGCCAAACCACTTGCTTTTGATGTGTTTATCCAACAACAGCAATTCCGGTTCCCGGGCGAGGGGCAGTGCCAGTACATCGCCCGATGGCGTTTGCCATAAACCGTAATCTTCGGGGTGAGCGAGCCAGGGGGTAATGGCACCGTACAGGCGTTTGGGCAGAGCCGTCAGGTGTTTAAATCCGGCCGATGGGTGCAATTTAGGTCTTGGTCCGCTGTGGTCTTTTTTTTCAAAAGCCGCAATGTAAAACCCTTCGCCGCGCACCCGATGCGGCAAAAAGCGCAACCCTGTGCTACAAGCCATAATGCCCGCTTCGGGGTCGAACGCCAGGGTGATTTCGCGGTAATCGTCGTTGCCAAAATGACGCTCCATTTGTTCCTCATTTTCGTGTGGGTTAAAGGTGCAGGTGCTGTACACCAACAAACCACCGGGTGCCAATGCGCGTTTGGCAATGTCTAAAATGCGGCTTTGGCGGGCCACGCACACCTCCACGTTTTCCGGCGACCATTCTTTAATGGCGTCGGGGTCTTTGCGGAACATCCCTTCACCGCTGCACGGAGCATCTACCACGATTAAGTCGAACCACTCGATAAGAGCTTCATAAGCCATCGGGTCGGAAGAAGTAATGGCAGCGTCGGGAATGCCCCATTTTTCCAGGTTTTCGCGCAAAATAGCGGCGCGATTGGGCACAATTTCGTTGGCCGATAATTGAGCCTGCACAGCGTCGTACAACAGCGTTGTTTTGCCGCCCGGTGCCGCACAAAGATCCAGCACCTTGAGCGATTGACCGCTGCGACCACTTTGCCGCAGCACCTCGTGCAAAAACATCGAAGAGGCCTCCTGCACGTAATACGCACCCGCGTGAAACAGCGGATCTAACGTAAAAACGGGCCGTTCCGACAAATAATACCCGTCGGGATGCCAAGCCACCGCACCATCGGGCGTGGGTAATAATGACCGGTCAGCAGGTGCTTTTTGCCGGTTCAACCGGATACTCACCGGGGCGGGTGTTTGCAACGCTGCCTCCAGCGCTTCCCATTCTGCCGCTCCCAACTGACGGCGCATTTGTGTCTTAAAGTGCTGTGGCAACATTTTTTTATAGTGAAAAGTGATGAGTGAAGAGTGAAAAACGAAGAGTGAAGAGTGATGAGTGAAAAACGAAGAATTTGCTCGTTGGAGCGTTTTTTTTTCGTTAAAAAACTTAAACCATTTAAAATGAATGCTCTATGATTAGTGAATTTAAGTGTATTCTTTAGGAATTCGTGGTCAGAAGAATACTCTACAACGGGCAAATTATTCACTCTTCATTTTTCACTCTTCACTCTTCACTCTTCACTCTTCACTAAAAAAGGCCATTCCAGCGTCAGGGCTTCATCGGGGCTGACTTTCCAGATTTTGGCTTTTAGTTGTAATAATTTTTGTTCCGTATCGCGTTGACGGATGGCAATATCAATTGCGGCCCGTTCGCCAAACTCCTCTTTGCGAATGATAATGCCCAATTGATGAATGGCCTGAATCAGATCGGGCATTTGGGCATAATCGAGGTCGAAATGAATGGTATCGTACAAAATGACTTCTTCAATCTCGGCCGCTTGTATCGCGGCAATGGCCGATTCGCGGTACGCATTAATTAACCCCGATGCGCCCAGCAGCGTACCGCCAAAATAACGCACCACCACCACAAGGGTATCGGTGAGGCCCGCCGCGTCTATTTGCGCCAGAATGGGCCGCCCCGCCGTTCCCGAAGGTTCACCATCGTCGTTGGCGCGAAATTGGGTGCCGGTACGCCCCAACCGCCACGCGTAGCAATGGTGATTGGCCTTAAAATGCGTTTTGCGCAGGCGTTCCAGATGTTCCGCAATCGCCGCTTCCGTTTGAACGGGCCAGGCGTAGGCCAAAAATTTGCTCGCACGGTCCTTAAATTCCCCTTCCGACGGGCCTTTTAGGGTTAAATAGGTATCACTCATCGGGGCGAAAGGTAAATTTCTTCCTCAAACAAAGGCGTTTCGGTAATGGCTTCAATGTCAATACTGACGTTTACATCGTCCACGAGGTTGTTGTTTTTTAAGGCAAAAGCATAACTACCCGCGAGGGGTGCATAACGCCGTTGGGCATCAACACTGACGGCCCCTTGCCAGATGTGCGCGTCGTATTTGTTTTCACCGTCCAGGAATTTTTGCAAATTTGGCGGGTCCACCAGCGCATATTCGATGTCTTCGCCCCCGGTAGAGGTGGTCATTTGAACGGCCATACCCAGCGCAAACGCCGCCAGTGCCGTTTCGGGGTGAATGGCCATTAACTTGGTTGAACCCTTGCGGATCAGGTCGTTGAACTGCGCGGCATCGCGTTGGCGCGCTTCCTGCACCGATTGGCTGACCCCCACGCGATATGCCCACCGAACGGTATTGGCCGGTAGTTCGAAGCGGTATGATGTGCGGTTGTTCCGAATCCCCATGCTGCTGCCCGTTACCGTCACCTGTCCGCTCACCGAGTGGATTTCGGTTTTGGTGCCCGTGCGGATTTGGCGGCGCAACACCTGAAAACCGGGTTGTTGCTTCATATCCCACCCGATGCGGGTATCTATTTTTGAAAAACCCGTCCGCGCCAGGGTAAACCGGCAGATTTTTTTGCCCATGCCCTGTTCGGTCACCCGCAACAGGTACGCACCCGTGGCCGGAATGGTGATGGTTTTGGTCAAAGCCGTATCCAATTCGTAAGAGCGGAACAAGGTATTGTCGGGCAGACCAATAATTTCCACGGTTTTGAGCCGCCGCCCCGCAATGAGTTGGATGTACAAGGTCACTTGGTCGCCTTCCGCAAAAGCGTAATGAAACTCGTGAATGCCATCTACTTTGAAGGTTTGGTCGGCCACTTGGGTGGTTGGTTGGGCCAAAATACCGCCCGCGAACAGGCCAAAGATGAAAGTCCAGATAAATTTATGCATATTTCGGGCAAATTGTAGCAAATTTGCGGCGCAAAAATACGATACTTTAATGGAAATAACGCTGACCGATGCCGGTAAACGCTTTCGTTTCGACTGGATATTTCGCGGACTAACGCACCATTTTGCCCCCAATACCAGTACGGCACTGTTGGGACCAAACGGCTCCGGCAAGTCCACCCTGATGAAAGTTTTGTCGGGGCACCTGTCTTTGTCGAAGGGGAAAATAACTTTTTCTGCCCAGGGCACTGCCGTTTCGCCCGATGAGGTGTACCGGTACGTGTCTTACGCCGCGCCCTACATCGAACTCATCGAGGAATTTACATTAGAAGAAGCCCTGGATTTTCACATTCGCCTCAAGCCGCTGCTGCCGGGTTTGGACAAAGAAGCGGTATTGGATATTTTGCAATTGCCCAAAGCCCGCGAAAAAGAAATTCGTTTTTTCTCCTCCGGTATGAAGCAGCGGGTAAAGTTGGCCACCGCCATTTGTTCCGACACGCCCATTCTGCTGCTCGATGAACCTTCCACCAACCTCGATACCAACGCAGTGGCCTGGTTTCACGCCTTGTACCGGCAATATTCGGCGGAGCGGCTCTGCGTTATTGCCACCAACGACCCCACGGATTTGGCCTTGTGCGCGGAACGGTTGGATATTTTGGGGTGGAAATAGGGGAGGGGGTTAATTTAACTTTAACCGAAAAAGAGCGGGCACGGGTGACAAAACTGCTGGGGCATTGGGGTATTCAATTAAGTATTCAGAACACCATTTTTAAAACGACACCTCTCTTATGAAATCCAAAACCTTGTTTTTATGCCTCTGCTTGGCCGGGTCTGCGTGGGTTGTTTACCGCCTGACCAATCCTTCAACTCCGGTTTTTGCTGAAGTGGTATCCGGGTATCCGGAGTGCCACAACTGTATCCCAATCCCCTCGGAGGCTACGGTGCTGCTTTTTCACGATAAAGGAGTAGAAACAAAAGAATTCGCATTTTAATTGAATACGACACATTAACGTTACAGGAGCGAATTGATGATGTCAGTGGCGAACAGCATATTACTTCTACTTCAACAACACAAACAAAAACCGGCTCTGGGAATATGGTTTCTACAAGATTAGGCCGCCGAACAAAACACGCTACTACTACCAATTCAAGGGTAACAACGGTATCAAATAGCACCACCCTTAAGGTACGTTCTTACGTCTACGAAGCAATCGTGCACCCTAAAATCACCGTCACTTATACTTATTTAGGTTTGTTTGGTAGAAGCGAGGGGGACAAAACTTTTACCAAAATATTGGAACCGGTAAAATCCACATTTTTTACCAGAGTTAAATTGTAATGCTTTTTCTCAACTGTTCACAGTTTAGACATGCTCTTAATGCTCCGTTCGATATTCACTCGGCGACACCCCGGTTTTTTGTTTAAATAACCGGCTAAAATGCTGCGGGTATTTAAACCCTAATTCATAAGAAACATCATTAACCGTTTTGTGGATGTCGAAAATTTTGTTTTTGGCAATTTCTATAATTTTACTTTGTATGTGCTCCTGTGCCGATTTGCCGGTTTCTTTTTTGATAAGATCGCCAAAATAATTAACGGACAAATTCAATTCATGGGCGCAATAAGCAACCGTTGGTAATCCCGTTTCCTGTGGTTTTTCGGATAAAAAATAAGCGTGGAGCAATGCCTCAAATTTTTCCACAATACCCTTGTTAACGTGGTCTCTGGTGCAAAATTGACGGTCGTAAAACCGCTCGCAGTAACTCAAAAACAGTTCTATGTTCGATGTAATTAGTTTTTTGCTGTGCTTGTCAATGGATTGTTGTAACTCAAATTGTATTTTTGAAAAACAATCCAAAATAATTTGCCGCTCCCGTTCCGACAAGTGAAGGGCCTCGCTGGTATTATACCCAAAAAACTGGTGTTTGCTCAGGCTGGTAGCCAATGCGGTGCCTTTTAGCAAATCGGGGTGAAAGGCCAGCGCGTGGCCCAAAGGTTGGTATAATTCGCCGTCGTTTTCAACTTCGATAACCTGCCCCGGAGAAATAAAGACAAGGGTGCCATGCTGATAATCGTAATAGTGCCGACCATATTTCAAATCTCCGCATTTTACTTCCTTCAGAACGATACAATATATGCCAAAGTGCATCTTCGACTGGCTCCTCGGATGCGCTTTTGAATAATCCAAAATACTCACCAGCGGGTGTAGTGTTTCGTGGTTGTTAAAATTATTGTATGTTGCAATGGCGTTAAATGTATGTTCCTGCTTCATTTTTTGTCATTTTGTCACAAATTTAAACACTTCGGGGCACTTTAGCCGTACCCCAAACCAGAACCTGTAATTTTGGTAGAAATACCAGTAATTCGTGTAGGTGCCCGCTCGCTTCAGGCCCCGAACTTTGTGGTCTCAATTACAAGGTTGTCCAGTGGCCTTTGCCGCCGGATGTTGTACCTGAAAAGTATCTAACGCGAAAAAAATGGTTCAATTTCAAATGTCATCCCGTCGCCCGGAAGTATATTGGTGGTTATCAGTTATGGTTCTGTTGAGCATGGGCTGTGCCAGTAACAAAACAAGTTGGAACACTGGTCCGCTGATGATTCAGCAGCAGGGGAGTTTTGCCGTAGGTGGCACAATAATCACCAATCCGGGGGTATTTGACCCTTATAAACCTACACCGGCGGGTCAAACCTACCGTGGCGATCACGCTTATGTGTTTTATCAGATACCCGTAAAAGCCCGCAAATATCCTTTGGTGATGTGGCATGGTGTTGGTCAGTTTTCCAAAACCTGGGAAACAACCCCCGATGGCCGCGAAGGTTTCCAAAATATATTCCTGCGCCAGCAATATCCGGTGTATTTGCTCGACCAACCCCGGCGGGGAAACGCGGCGCGTGGCACCGCCGAAGGCACCATCACACCTACTCCCGACGAACAGGGATGGTTTGGTACTTTTCGCGTCGGGATTTGGCCCAATTACTTCGATGGGGTTCAGTTTGCCCGCGATTCTGCGACGCTCAACCAGTATTTTCGGCAAATGGTCCCCAACGTAGGGAGCATTGATATTGCGGTAAATGCGGCGGCGGTATCGGCCTTGTTTGATCAAATCGGCGATGGTATTTTAGTCACCCATTCTCACTCCGGTGGCATGGGTTGGCGCACCGCCGTCAACAATCCACGTGTGAAGGCCATTGTTTCTTACGAACCCGGGAGCGGCTTTTTGTTCCCCGAAGGTGAGGTACCCGCCCCAATGCCCAGCGCAGGGGGCACGTTGGAAGCCGTAGGTATCCCGATGGCGGAGTTTCAGCGGCTAACCAAAATTCCCATTATCATTTATTACGGCGATTTTATTGCCTCAGAACCCACCAATGCCCCAGGCCCGGACGGCTGGCGGGTACGGTTGGCCATGGCAAAACGGTGGCGAGATTGTGTCAATCGGCACGGCGGCGACGTAAGGGTGGTGCATTTGCCCGAAATTGGCGTAAAAGGAAATACACATTTCCCATTTTCAGATTTAAATAACGTTGAAATCGCCAAATTGATGTCGACATGGCTTTCAGAAAAAAAATTAGACCGCTAATATGAAAAAACTACTTATCAAATTTTTATCAATTGCTACTATGACAATGTTGGGCAATATCGCTTTTAGCCAAACCGGCACGCGCAATCCCTTTGGGCTGGTTTATCAAAATGCCATTACAGAAAATGTTGCGGGCAAGGTGAATATCCATCCAGTAACGTATCAACTGAACGGATTGCTCATTGCGGCCAATGTTTATACACCCGCGCATTACGATACCACCAAAAGTTACCCGGCGGTGGTGGTTGCCCATCCGAATGGTGGCGTGAAAGAACAAGTTGCCGGATTATACGCGCAGCGCCTGGCCGAACTGGGCTATATCACCATTGCCGCCGATGCGGCCTACCAGGGTGCCAGCGGCGGGACTCCGCGCAACGTAGATAAACCGGCTTTTCGGATAGAAGATATTCGCGGAATGGCCGATTTTATTGGCCAATATGCCGGTGTAAACCCCAATCAACTCGGTTTGTTGGGCATTTGTGGCGGCGGTGGTTATGCCCTCAAAGCGGCCCAAACGGACAAACGGTTCAAAGCCGTGGCTACCCTGAGCATGTTTAATTCCGGTGTAGTGCGGAGAAATGGATTTATGAACTCCGGGGTTGCTACAATTCAGCAACGTTTAAAGCAGGCTTCCGATGCGCGTGCACAGGAGGCTGCCGGTGGCCCCGTTGCGTACGCCAACGAAACCAAAACAACCGATGAACAAGCCGATAAAATGCCGTTTGATTTGTATCGGGAAGGGCATTATTATTACAACCGTACCCACGCACACCCCAATTCTACGTTTCGGTACACCCTGAGTAGTTTGCTCGATCTGATGGAATTTGATGCCGCTACAAACATGGATTTAATCAATCAGCCCTTGTTAATGATGGTCGGTAGCAAATCCGACTCGTATTATATGACCGATGCAGCCTTCGCACTCGCCACCGGAACCAAAGAAAAAGAACTATTCCTGATTCCGGATGCTACCCATATCCAAACATATTATGTGCCTCAATATGTGGATAAAGCCGTGGAAAAACTGCAAGATTTTTTGAAAAAACACCTGTAGTAAACCCACCGGAATTCTTATCACAACAACAGATTTTCCATGCTTTTTTGGCATAAAAAATTTCTGACCAATAATAAACATTGTATGAAAAACGCATTGCTTGGGGCACTTTTTGTCCTGCTTTTTGCTCAGTGCAGCACCACCAAAAAATACTATTCCGAAGCGGAAGTTATTCAATTGTCCAAGGATAAATGGCAATGGATGGCGGATAAAGATTTGGCCAAACTGGAACCATTATTTCACGAAAACGCCCGTTTTGTACACATGAGCGGTACCTGGGGCAAAGCCAGAGAACTTGAAATTATCAAATCGGGGAGTATTTGGTACAAAAAAGCCGATGTACACGATACCGTAGTAAAGTATTTTGATAACAACACCTTTATCGTGTGGAATCGCATTACACTTTTCGCCCACGTCAGAGGGGAAGATGTGACCACGCAGTTTACCGTAACGGAAGTGTACAAGCGACAGGGTAAACTGCTGCAATTGTTAGATTTAACCTTCAGCAGCGTCCGGGATACCCATGCCCTTGAGCACTAACGCCCCAAAACAAGAAAAATATGAAAAATTTGACCATTCTTCTGGCATTTTTAATGCTGTCCTGTACGCCAAAAGTACAGCCCGGTCCCGTATCTGCCGGAGATAGTACCCACCCGGTTATTCAGACCCAATCGGGAAAACTTCGTGGTGCAACGCAAGACGGAATCGCCATTTTTAAAGGCATTCCCTTTGCGGCGCCACCCGTTGGGCCGTTCCGGTGGCGTCCTCCGCAACCCGTTGTGGCGTGGGACGGCGTTCGTGATGCGGTGGAATTTGGTCCCGGCTGCGCCCAGGCTGGCTGGGGTGGTGCACCCGGCACCATTGTAAAAGGCTCGTCGGAAGATTGCCTTTACCTCAATATATGGGCACCGGTCGGTACCAAAGCAAAAGCAAAGTTGCCCGTCATGGTTTGGATTCACGGCGGTGGTTTTGTGGGCGGCAGCGGTGCCGAATCGGAAACCTTTGGCGACCAGTTTGCCAAACAAGGCGTTATTTTAGTCACCATCAATTACCGGCTTGGAAGGCTCGGCTTTTTTGCGCACCCTGCCTTAAACCAGGAATATCCCGACGAATTTAAAGGTAATTATGGTTATATGGACCAGATTGCGGCCTTGAAATGGGTACAAGGGAATATTACAGCGGTTGGCGGTGATCCCCAAAATGTCACCATATTTGGGTTCTCTGCCGGGGGTGTTTCGGTGCATTCACTCCTGACGATTCCGGCGGCAAAAGGACTTTTTCACAAAGCCATTTGCCAATCCAGCGGCGGCCGAGACGGTGTACTTACCGGCAGACCGTTGAACAAAGAAAATGCAGACCGTTTTTACCCGGTATCGGCGGAAATGACGGGGCTTAATTTTGCTAAAAAACACGGAATCGAAGGCCGCGACGCATCTGCTTTGGCAAAATTACGCGCCCTAAAAGTGGAAGATATTGTGGACGGTGGCCAGGAAACCGACGGGCAAGGTGGCCCGCGTATTTATTCCGGCCCTATTCTCGATGGTAAACTCGTTGTTGAAACGGCCGAAAGTGCGTACAAAGCCGGGCGACAGGCTAAAGTTCCCTTGATGATTGGATCAAACAGCGCGGAAATTGGGGGCAGTTTTGTAAATACCGCTGCTTCCAAAGAGGCGCTTTTTACCCTGTTTGGGGCATTGGAAGGCGACGCTAAAGCCGCTTACGACCCGGATGGAAATAAGGAATTTGCCGAAGTGATCACCCAATTTAATTCAGATTGGGTTTGGGCTGAACCGGCACGTATGACCGCAAGGGCATTTTTGACCATCGGCAAACCGGTGTATTCGTACCAATTCTCTTATGTGCCGCCTGCGATGCGGGAACGGATGAAATATGGCGCCGGTCATGGCTCGGAGGTCGCTTATGTTTTTAACCGCCTCAATACGCGTCGGGGAATAAAAGAAACAACCCCGGACGACGAAAAAGTAGGGCAGTTGATGAACGCTTATTGGGTGAATTTTGCCAAAAATGGCGATCCTAACCGCCCCGAATTGCCGCAGTGGCCACGGTATTCGGTGCCCCAGGAACAAATTATGGATATCGAAACCAGTGGCCAACCCGTAGCCAAACCTGATCCCCGCCGGGCTAGGCTCGATGTTATTCTTAAATCCGATCAGTTGCGCGGGCGTTTACAATCAAGAGGTATCTAAATCTGTTCCAATGAGACAAAAAATATTTCTAACCGCATTGTTGCTGACAATTGTTGCTAACCTGTTTGGCCAAAATCATCAAACCGGCAATGCCCTGCAAGAGCAACAAAAAAGTATAATTGCCATTGCCGCTCTTACTGCTCAGGGGAATTTGGGTGCGTTGAAAACGGCGTTGGCCAAAGGGTTGGATACTGGTTTAACTGTCCTTAAAATTCGAGAATGTCTGGTACATACCTATGCTTATTGCGGTTTTCCGCGCAGTATCAGGGGATTACAGACTTTTATGGAGGTATTAGAAGACAGGAAACTACGGGGTATTCGGGATTCCATTGGCCCCGATGCCGACCCTATTCAGCAGCGCGGCAGCAAATACGAAAGAGGTAAAAAAATATTAAACGAATTAACCAAAGCCCCGCAGGATCGCCCGCTCACGGGTTATTCGGTTTTTGCTCCGGTGATTGATACTTTTTTGAAAGAACATTTATTTGCCGATATTTTTGAACGAAATATCTTGTCTTACGCTGAACGGGAATTGGTGACTATTTCGGTGCTGAGTGCCATTGGTCGGGCTGAGCCAATGTTGCGCAGCCATTTTTCAATTTGCCTGAATGTGGGGTTAACGCCCAATGCTCTATACGAGTTTGTGGATGTTATTCATATTACTTTGGGCGAAAAAGAAGCAGAAAACGCAAAAACAGTGTTAAATGAACTGCTTGGTTCAAACCAAACCACGACCAAACCCTACCAAACAGTTGCGTCCGAGATTTTCCATAAGGGCGAAAAAGTTGCCAGTAACCATTTCACGGGTACCGTTTGGTTACACATGTTGGTTCATACCGACACCATTTTTAACACCAATGCGGGTAATGTCACGTTTGAACCCGGTGCCCGAACCCACTGGCACGCGCATCCGGGTGGGCAAATTTTATTGGTGACCAACGGAAAAGGCCGTTATCAGGAACTGGGCAAACCCGTTATGGAAATTCGGAAAGGTGATATTATTAAATGCGAACCTGGGGTTGTGCATTGGCACGGTGCCGCCCCCGACAGCGAACTGACCCATATTGCGATTGGAGTACAGCAGGAAAAAGGGGCGGTGAAATGGTTAGAACCGGTAACGGATAAAGAATACCGCCAGTAACTGCACGGGGAACTTTAATAACTAACCCCAACGCCGTACTTTTGCCCCCACTTATGACACAACACACTGACCAGGATCCAACCCCGTACGGTTTTTTTAAACTCGAAGAATTAGAAGTATTTCGCAACCTCGAAGGGGAGCAACTCGCCGATGTCAACTACTATTTTTGGTACAATATCGCTACGCCCGAACAGCGTTTTTTGTTGTACATTGAATTGTTGTTTGCCTCCGAAAATGCCCTTATTCTCACGTCCGGCGAAGATTCCGAAGAAATAAAAATTACCGAAGCCACGGCCCTCATCGCGCATGCCCGTACCCTGATGGAACGCAACGGCGGTCAACCTGCGGTGCGTCAATTACCCGCTTCGGCTTCGGCATTGTGGATGGAGGTGAGCGGTGCGCCCCTGCAAAGTATTCAATTGTCCAAAGACCCGGAATCAAACCTGTACATGAACGACGCTTTGTTGTTTGATTTTGGTGAAAAACGCATTTTGGTGGCCTTGAATGAGCACGGCGGTTTGTCGGTCGGAAACGCCTGAGGCGCGCCCTTAATATCGTATCCGCGACAAAGTTGACAAATTCGACCGGGGCAGTATCGCCAACTCAAAAACATCTCGTACCTTTGTGCCATGAGCGATGCTATTCACCACGAATGCGGGATAACCCTTCTTCGACTACGCAAACCACTTGATTACTACCACCAAAAATACGGTACACCCTTCTACGGTATTCAAAAATTGCAGTTATTGATGCAAAAAATGCGCAACCGGGGCCAGGATGGTGCCGGTTTGGCAACCATCAAACTCAATTCGCAACCCGGACGCCGTTACATCAGCCGTAAACGCAGCAATGCGAATAACTACCTCGACGACCTGTTTAACATGGTTTGGGCGAGAATTGCCGAGGTGCCGGTGGACAAATTCGACGATACCGAATGGCTCAAAGAGCACGCCGCTTACGCCGGTGAGGTCCTCATGGGCCACCTGCGCTACGGTACCCACGGCGACAATAGCATCGAACGGGTACACCCTTTTCACCGACAAAATAACTGGATTTCGCGCAACCTCCTGCTCGCCGGTAATTTTAACCTCACCAACGTGGACGAATTATTCGCCGAATTGGTGGAATTGGGCCAGTATCCAAAGGAAAAAAGTGATACCGTGACGGTGTTGGAAAAAATCGGCCACTTTTTGGATGCCGAAATTCAACGGCTTTTCACCTGGTATAAACCCGATAGCCAAAACCACGACGAACTGAATAAACTCATTTTTGATAACCTCGATATTCAGCGCCTGCTGCAACGTTCCTGTAAAAAATTTGACGGCGGTTTTGTGTTTGGTGGCATGATTGGCCACGGCGACGCCTTTATGGTGCGCGACCCCCACGGTATTCGCCCGGCTTATTGGTATATGGACGATGAGGTAATTGTGGCGGCTTCCGAACGCCCGGCCATTCAAACGGTGTTTAATGTTCGTTTTCCCAACGTACACGAACTGAAACCAGGGCACGCGTTGGTTATGAAATACAATGGTATCGTGGAAGAAGTGCCCTATTGGGACAATATCCCGCCCCGGGCAGCCTGTTCCTTCGAGCGGATTTATTTCAGCCGGGGCAACGACCGCGAAATTTACCAGGAACGCAAACAATTGGGTGCCCAATTGGCCATTCCTGCCCTTAAATCGGTGGATTTTGACATTAACCACACCGTTTTTTCTTATATTCCCAATACCGCCGAAGCGGCTTTTTACGGCCTGGCCGAAGGGTTGGAACGCGCCGTAAACGATTGGAAACAAAGCGAATTGCTCAAAGCCACGGCGGCGGGTACTTTAACGGCCGAAAAAATTACCGAAATCCTGAACGTGCACCCCAGGGTGGAGAAATTGGTCCACAAAGACGAAAAACAACGCACGTTTATCGCCGATCACAACAAACGCAGCAACATGGTACTCTACGTCTATGATGTTACCTACGGTTTGATCGAAAATGACGTGGACGCACTCGTGATGCTCGACGATTCTATCGTGCGCGGTACCACCCTGCGCGAATCTATTGTGAGTATCACCGCCCGACTTAATCCGCGCAAAATTGTTGTATTGTCCAGCGCTCCCCAAATCCGTTACCCCGATTGTTACGGGATTGACATGAGCCGGATGAAAGACTTTGTGGCTTTTCAGGCGATGGTCGCTTTGTTAAAAGAACAAAATAAGGAACACTTGCTGGAGGAAACGTATCAACGGTGCAAAGCCTCGGAATTGCTGCCGGTGGAGCAGGTGAAAAACGAAGTAATCGCGTTGTACGATTTGTTCGATTACAAGGATGTTAGCAAAAAAATCTCCCAAATTGTAACGCCCGAAGGCATCGTAGCGGAAGTAGAAGTTATTTTCCAAACGATGGAGGGATTGCACAACGCCTGCCCCAATAACAGCGGTGATTGGTATTTTACCGGTAAATACCCTACGCACGGCGGTAATCGGGTGGCCAATCGGGCGTTTATCAATTACATGGAAAACAACGATGCCCGCGCTTATTAGGCAAAGTATAATAAAACCCACCATTTCTAAAACATTCCCCCAAGTTGCGGCGGGCATGAGTACCCGACACGGTGGGGTAAGCAAACCACCTTACGCTACGTTGAACCTTGCCATTGGCGGCCCCGATGACGAGGTTCAACGGAACGAGAACCAGCGGCGGTTTTGCGCGGCGTTGGGTTTTTCCCCAACGCAAATGGTACGCGGCCACCAGGTACACGGCGTCGAAATTTTGCCGGCTTCTGAAAGTGGCGTGTACGAAGGTTACGATGCGTTTATTACCCGTCAGCCCGGCCTTTTGTTGGCAGCAAGTGTGGCTGACTGCACCCCGATTCTTCTTTTTGACGCCCAAAACAACGCCGTTGCCGCCATTCACGCCGGTTGGAAAGGAACCGTGGGTCAATTGGTGCACCGTACTTTAGAACGCATGCACGCCGAATACGGTACCGTTGGCGACCATTGTTTTGCCTATATCGGGCCTTGCATTGATGAATGTTCCTTCGAAGTAGGGGAGGAGGTGGCCGTTCAGTTTTCTGATCGTTTTAAAACCTGGAACCCCAATGCGCAAAAGTTTTTTGTGCACCTGAAAGCCGCTAATGCCGCCCAACTCACCGATTGGGGCGTTCCGGCGGCCCAAATAGAAGTGTCTCCCTGGTCAACGGTATTGCACAACGCTACTTTTTTTTCGCACCGCCACGAGCGCGGTGAGACGGGCCGAATGCTGGCGGCCATTGGTTTGTTGTAATTTGTTGTCAGGTCTTTTACAACAAAAAATATTTTTTTTGCGTTTGTTTTATTTTTTTCGCTAAATTTGCCTTTGATTTTCACGGGGTTATACTTTTTGTTGAAAAATATTGTTTCAAATAATTACTCATCAACTAATAAAATAGCACATTACTAACATCGTAAATCCGTTGTCATTATGAAGTCCAATAACATTTTTAACTATGTCATTTACGCCTTGTTGGGCGTTTTATTTCTGTCAGTAGCCTATTATGCCTTGGAGAAACGCAAGGACCAGGCACTCAAGGAAGAGGAGATGCGCCGCGACCGCGAACAATTGGAAAAATCATTGGCGGATATGAACACAGTGGGCGATTCGGCCGGTACCGACCAAAGTACTTACGTGGGAGAAACGCCCAAAACAACCACCAAAACAACGGCGAATAAAGACGGTATTGAAGATGAATCTTCAACCACCAAAACAACTCCGGCAACGGCAGCCAAAACAACACCTGCTCCAACCACCACCAAACCCGCAACGACGGCGCCAGCCCCCAAAACACCGGTGGCCGACCCTAAAACCTTGGTGGCTAAAGCCGGAACAACTTCCGCTGCAACGTCCAAACAAAGTGTAGCCCCCTCCAATAATGGCCGTTACCACGTAGTTGTGGGTGCTTTTGGCCAAATTGTCAATGCCCGTGAAGAAATGGAAAAATTTGTAAAAATGGGTTATCAGGACGCCGAGGTAGTGAAACACAAAGAACTTTGGCGCGTCATTGCCAAACGTTGCACCAGCCGGAAAGACGCCGAAAAATACGAAAATGACATTGAACGCCGCGGCGTTGATGCCATGATCGTGGATTCTTACAAGAAATAAAAGAAGTTATTCAGTTGAGGTAAAAACGCCTTGGGCATTTGTTCGTTCCGCCGGAGTGAGCCAATACCCAAGGCGTTTTTTTTTTATTCCAAATGCCAGTGTTGTAGTAGATAAATTGAAAATAGCGGACAAAAGCCAAAGTAGTTTCTGAGTATTTCTTTGGTTAAATTAATTTTGTTGGTGCAACTTTGCATCTCGTTCAAATCCCTGTTTAAATCACATTCCCACCTCTCAACGCCGTTTTGCCCGTTTAATCTCGTTTTTTAACTCAACTTTGATATGCGTAAATTATTATTTTCAGTTTTTCTGCTGCTTGCTGTTTCATTAAAGAGTCAATCGGTAGATATTAATCGCAGCCTGTGGACCCGAATCAGCGAAACGCAGGTAAGTGTATCCGCCACCGACCGGCAGATTGTTCCTAATGTGTACCTGACATACGAACTCAACATTGAGTTAATGCGTACTTTATTGGCCACCGCGCCCAAGTATTCGGATATTTTGCACGGTGAGGCCGATCCTTTACTCATCGAAATTCCCGGGCCGGATGGTCTTTTTGATACCTATAAAATTTGGGATTTTGAGATAATGCACCCCGATTTACAGGCCGAATTTCCTCAAATACGCTCTTTTGAGGGGGTGAGCATGACCAATCCCGCGGCCCGCGTGTTTTTTGATTTTACCCAGCGCGGGTTTCACAGCATGACGCTCAACACGCCCGGTGGTTCTGTTTTTATTGATCCGTATTCAAAAGCCGACGATGTTCATTACGTCGTTTATTTCAAAAAAGATTTTGTCAAAAAGGAGGCCGACCGTATGGTTTGCCTCGTGAAAGATGATGTTGAGGAGCCTAAACTGGGCATTACCGAATTTCCGGCGGCCAACTGCACCAAACGCCGCGAGTACCGCCTGGCGATGGCGGCCACCGGTGAATACACGGCTTTTCACGGGGGAACTGTGGTGGGTGCAATGGCGGCCATTAATACCTCAATGACGCGGGTAAACGGGGTGTATGTGAACGAATTTAGCGTAAAAATGAACCTGATCGCCACTAATTCGTCCGTTGTATATACCAATGGCGCTACCGATCCTTTTACCAATAACGACGGTGTGGCCATGTTAACCGAAAACCAAAATAATATGACTTCGGTGATTGGTTCGGCCAATTACGATATAGGGCACATCTTTAGTACCAATGGTGGCGGGGTGGCTATGCTCAACAGCCCTTGTAATGCCTCCACCAAAGCCAGAGGGGTAACGGGGACCAGCAGCCCGGTGGGTGATCCTTTTGACATTGATTACGTTGCGCACGAAATTGGGCACCAATACGGCTGTTCGCACACGTTTGCCAGTTCTTCGGGGTCTTGTTCGGGGAATGGTACTTCTGCCTCGGCGTTTGAGCCGGGTAGCGGCACCACCATTATGGCGTACGCCGGTATTTGCAGCCCGCAAAACGTACAAAACAACAGTGATCCGTATTTCCACGCGCGCAGCCTGTTGCAAGCGTCTAATTTTATTACGCCGGGTACTCATACCTGCGATAACGAAATTAATAGCGGTAATTTGGCCCCGACAGTGGCGGCATTTACTCCGGTGACTTTTCCCAAATCCACCCCTTTTGTGCTGACGGGCTCGGCTACGGACCCAAATTCGGGGCAGGCTCTGACGTATTGTTGGGAGCAGTATAACAATGCCCTGGTTACCAACCCCAGTTCTTCCAATACAACGGGGCCGCTGTTTCGCTCGCTCTCGGCTGTACCGGAAACCTACCGTTATTTCCCCAGTTTTGACAATACTTTTAACAATAGCACCGATACCTGGGAACTTCTGCCCAGTGTAGCGCGTACCCTAACGTTCCGTCTTACGGCCCGTGATAACGACATTAACGGCGGCTGCTCCCACGAACAAGATATTACGGTAACCATTGATAATAACGGCCCGTTCACACTCTCAACGCCCAACGGCGGGGTTGCCCTCACCGGCAATAGTACTTATGCGGTCACCTGGAATGTAGCCGGTACCAATACTGCAACGCCTAACGTGGATATTTTGTACAGTACCAATCCCTCCGATCCCACAACGTACGTTATGTTGGTGGCCAATACGCCCAACGACGGGACCCAGAACGTAACAATTCCCAATATTACGACCACCACGTTTCGGATGATGGTGCGCAGCGCCAGTACCAACGGTATTTTCTTTTTTGATATTTCCAACGCAAATAATTCCGTTACATTCTCCGTTCCGGTGGAGTTAACGGTGTTTAAAGCGGTTAAAAATGTTAATCAGGTGGATGTATCGTGGCAAACCGCAACGGAAGTAAACAACAAAGGTTTTGACATTCAACGCAGTGTCAATAACAATACTTTTTTTGAAACCATCGGTTGGGTAGATGCGGCTCCCAACGGGCGGGTAGTGAATCAATACACTTTTACCGATGTTAAGGTAAAACCGGGCAATACCTATAACTATCGCTTGCAACAAACCGATTTGGACGGGAAATCCGAACTGTCGGATATCCGCAGCGTTGAATTTGACGGTATTTCAAAACAGTTGAACATTGCGCCTAATCCGGCCAAAGACTACGTTCTGCTGAACGCCACGGGCACTGATGTTGAAGATATATTTGAAATAACGGTGTACAACGACAAGGGCCAGGTGGTAGCACAGCGCAACATGAGCCTGAACAACGCCATCCCGACCAATGATTGGGCCGCTGGCGTGTATTGGGTGCGCGCCGTATCGGGAGGCCGTATCTGGAGTGGAAAAGTGGTGAAGTAACACTCACACAATAACCCCGTGAAACCGCAGCAAATGTTGCGGGGCGGCCTCGTTGTACAAGCATAAAATAAGGGCTTGTCGCATTTTGGGTTCGGTGTTGAACAGTATTTTTATGGGATTGTGTACGTAGCCGCGTTCGGGAAATAATTGTAATTGCGAGGTACGCTGTTTGCGAAACAGTTTGAGTTCATCGGCGGTGGCGGGTACCGGTACGTCTTCGTAACCGTGTTCTTTTAAAAATTCCAACACCATATTATACGATGCCTCCAAACGGCCACCCATAAATACCGTGCGGTATTCCCAACCATCGCTTTTTCCACCTAAGTAGTTAGAGCCAGCCTCGGGGAAGTGGTGGCGAATGGGTACAATGGGTTCGGGGGCTTCTTCCGGCAGTGCTGCCGGGCCAGAATGCTCCTCGTACGTTTCCGTACCGTCAATAATGAAACCAAATTCGTCGTATTCTATCGGTGGCATAAATCAGGGCAAAAATACGCGATCAAATCGTAAACCGCAGATACTTGATTTTTTTACCTTTGGCCAAATGCATTTCTTCGTATTTTGTTTTCATCTTCAGTTCCGGGAATTCCAGTTCGGATGCATAAATGTCGGCATTATCGTACAAAATATGGCATTTGGGATCGGCTAAAAGGGTATTTACCGAAAATTTATAAAAATCCGGGTCGTCGTGTTTTAAATGCACCAAACCACCCGGTTTTAAAATGGAGCGGTACTGTTCCAAAAAACGCGCGGAGGTCAGGCGGCGGTTTTCTTTGCCATGACGGGGAAATGGATCGCAAAAAGTAATCCAAATCTCCTGAATTTCGTCTTGGGCAAAAAACAGGTTAATAATTTCGATGCGGGTGCGCAAAAAAGCCACGTTGTGCAGTCCGGCGTCGAGGGCCTGTTTGGCACCCGTCCACAGCCGGTTTCCTTTAACATCTACCCCGATAAAATTGCGTTCGGGGAACATTTCGGCCAGTCCCACGGCGTATTCACCCGCTCCGCAGGCCAGTTCGAGGGTAATGGGGTTGTTGTTGTTGAAATGCGCGCTGTGCCAACGGCCTTTCAGATCAACGGGTTGCATACCAGCGCCCACCAATTGAGGCTGTTGCACATCATAACATTCGTAAACGTTCGGAAATGCCAGTATTTCCGCAAATTTTTTGAGTTTATTATGCCGAGACAAGGTATTCTGTTCAATTAATTTTTCAAAAATAACGGGTAATTATACTTTCACCACGTTGCTAACGTCGGCGATGGTTACCGTTTGTTGTTCGCCGTTGGCCTGATTTTTTACGGTTAAAGTACCCGTTTGCATTTCGGTTTCACCGGCCAATGCCACAAAAGGAATATTGCGTTTGGCGGCGTAATCAAATTGCTTTTTTAATTTGCCGGGGCTGTGGAATACTTCTACCGAAAGGCCGTTTTTGCGCAAAGTGGTGGCGCATTCAAACGCGTATTGCTGGGAGGCATCGTCGAAAGACGCAATCAACACGTCCACCGAAGTGCGCAAAGACTCGGGAAATACGTCCAATTGGCCCATCACGTCGTAAATGCGGTCGGCACCGAACGAAATACCCACCCCCGAAAGGTCCGGCACGCCAAAAACGCCCGTGAGATCAGCGTAACGACCACCGCCGCCAATACTGCCCATAACGGCTCCTTTAGCGGCTACTTCGAAAATACAGCCGGTATAGTAAGACAACCCGCGCGCCAATGTCACCTCAAAACGAAGTTCATTAGAGAGGGGCGTATTGCTCAAAAAACGGTAGACAGTGGCCAATTCCTGCAAACCCAACAAGCCGGTTGGGCTATTTTCGAACAGCGGTTGCAGGGCTTCGGGACTGGTAACACCCAGCATGGTTTCTATTTTATCAATGGCGGATTCGGGAATACCGCGCTCCGCGAGTTCTTTCCGAACGCCGTCAATCCCAATTTTATCAAGTTTGTCAATGGCCACGGTCATGTCCATAAATTGGTCGGGAATACCGGCGGCTTCGGCTAAACCAAACAGGATTTTGCGGTTATTGATTTTAATGGCCACGGGTACGCGCAGGCGTGCGAAGGCTTCGTCGTAAATTTGCACCAATTCCGCTTCAAACAGGAGGCTGTCGGAGCCAATAACATCGGCGTCGCATTGGAAAAATTCGCGGTAGCGGCCCCGTTGTGGTTTATCGGCCCGCCAAACGGGCTGAATTTGGTAACGTTTGAATGGGAAAGTCAATTGGCCTTTGTTCATCACCACGTAACGGGCAAAAGGCACGGTAAGGTCGTATTTCAGGCCGCGTTTGGCAATGGAACTCAGCACTTTCGCGGATGCTTTTTGGGACAATGCTTCAGGGTCGGCTTTTTCCAAAAAATCGCCGTTGTTCAGAATTTTGAACAACAATTTATCGCCCTCTTCGCCGTATTTTCCGGTTAAGGTGGACAGGTTTTCCATCGCCGGGGTTTCCAGCGGTTGAAAGCCAAATTGGATAAAAACGGATTTTATCGTGTCAAAAATAAAAGTACGTTTTCGTACCTCTTCGGGGCCAAAGTCGCGTGTACCTTCCGGAATGCTTGGTTTTTGCATAGTGTTACGTTTAAAAGCGGCGCAAAAATAGAACATTAACCGGAAGTACACGCGAATTAGTTCAGGCTTACTTCATTTTCTGCACCAGCGATATAAATTCCCGGCGGTAGCCATTGGCATCGGTGCCCATTCCTTTTTGGGCGCGGGCCAATACCTGATCCCAGTTGGCGCTGCCTTTGTACGCCGAGTTGCGGAGTAATAAACCACTTTCGGCAACGGCCGCCGAAAAATGGAAGTTTTCGGATGGGGTAGCGGTGCAGACGGCCGGAACGGCGCGTTCTACGAGTAAACTGCTTTGGTTGCCGGAGGCGGGTTTGTACCGGAACTTGAGGCTGAGCAAGTCGCCCGTTTTACCTTTTGGATTGGGAATAATTTCGTAAAGGGCAGTTACGGTGTGCCCTGCGCCCAATTCGCCCGCGTCTTTGGCGTCGTTGTCAAAGTCTTCTTTGGCCAACATGCGGTTCTCGTAACCAATGAGCCGATACGACAACACTTGTTCGGGGTTAAAAACAAGTTGGAGTTTTACGTCTTTGGCAATGGTGTACAGGGTGCCGCCAAATTCTTTCACCAATACTTTTTTGGCTTCGCTGAGTTGGTCAATATAAGCGTGGTTGCCATTGCCCCGGTCGGCCAGTTCCTGCATTTTACCATCCTGGTAATTTCCGGTACCAAAACCCAAAACGGTGAGGTAAACTCCCGATTGGCGTTCGGTTTCGATGAGTTTAACCAATTCTTGCTCGCTGCTGACACCAACGTTAAAATCGCCGTCGGTGCACAGAATGACGCGGTTATTGCCCTGTTGTTTAAAATTGCTGCGGGCCGTTTGGTAAGCCAGTTGTATACCCGAAGCACCGGCAGTACCGCCCCCGGCATCCAATCCGTTGATGGCGGCTTTAATTTTTTCTTTTTCGGAAGAGGGTGTACTTTCGAGTATAACGGCGGTGTTTCCGGCGTACGTCACCAGGGCCACGCGGTCATTGGGGCGTAGTTCGTTGAGTAATAATTCCAGCGACGATTTTACCAAAGGCAATTTATTGGGGCTGCTCATACTACCCGAAACATCCACCAAAAAAACAAAATTGCCGGGCGGAATTTGTTCTTTGGGCACGTCGCGGCCCTGCAAACCCACCATTAACAGGTGGTTTTGGGTATTCCAGGGGCATTGGCCCAGTTCGGTAATGATATTGATGGGGTCGTTTTGGGTGGGTTGGGGGTAGTTGTAATCAAAGTAGTTGATCATTTCTTCGATGCGTACGGCATCGGTGGGTGGTTTTTGCCCGCTGTTGAGGAAGCGTCGCACGTTGGAATAAGAGGCCGCGTCAACGTCAATTGAAAATGTGGAAAACGGGGTGGTTTCGGCTTTTTGGAAACCATTTTCCACGATGGCGTTGTATTGTTCGGTGGATACGGGTTCGCTGGGGTTTTGTTGCCAGGTATATTGGTAGGCAGGTGCCGGTTGGGGGGCAGCAATGGTGTAACCGAAGGTAGCGGGCGGAGTGCCACTTGGCGCGGCGGCGGTGCTTTTCTCTTTCGTTATTTTTGCCGCGGTGGTAACGGTTTTTGCTTTTACATCCATTTGAGGCTGTTGTGTGCTGGGAGGGGGTGGTGGGGCTAAATCATGCGATACTTCTTCTAATTCCTCAATGATCTTTTTACTTTCTTCTTGGATCGGTTCTTCGGCTTTTACAATCTGAATTGTTCCTTTATTTAGGGTGAAATTGCGTTTTTCGTTGCGCGTTCCAATTTGAATGGCTGTTATGGTGCGGGATTCGTAGGCTGGGTGTTGCAGCACCAATTGGTAAGTTCCTTTGGGGAGTTGGGTGGTGTATTTGCCTTGGTCGTTGGTGTACGTGGTAATAGTGGTGTCGGCATTGGAAAAAACAAGTTCGACATTGGCGATGGGCGTGCCTTTTTTGTCCATAATTTTTCCGGAAAATGTGGCGGCGAGCAGTAGCCAACCGGTTGCAAGGGCTGAAAGAAGCAGCGCTGGGATGATTTTTTGCATAATAATAGTTTTTTTCTTGGATAAAAGAGTAGATGAGAATTTCGGGCCAACGGATGTGAGAAGAAGATTTTTACACAAAATAAAATTAAAAACAGCCTCCCTTTTTTTGGTAAAAGCCCGTTTGGGGTGAATTACTCGCAAATTTAACAAGCGAATTTCCGCGCCTTGTGTAAAAGCGCGTAATTTTGCGCACTTTTTTTGCAGTAAACTGCTTTTTAATCGCCACGTTCCCCGCTTTAAGTCTCAGCACCAAACCATTCCACTTTTATGGCGATAATTTCGCGCACTTGCCCATTTTTTGCAGCACTACGCTGCACCGCAGCCATTTTTATTTTCGTATTTTTTTGGGGATTCACTCCGGGACTTCACGCACAAACGGTTATTTTTAGTAATCCTGGCGTACCATTTAACAGTACTTATTTGAATACCGATGAAGTGGTATCCACTACTTACGGTCCCGTTGATATTAGCAATTGCTCCTCTATTTCGTTTTCCATGAACTTTAATTTCGCCTTCGGATGGGCAGGAGCGGGAAATATGGAATCTAACGATGAGTGCCCTTTTGCACCGGCTCCCTGCGACCCGGATCCCGATCCGGCGAATGCTGAAATGGGTTCTTGCGCCAACTGCTGGGATTTTTTGTACGTGCAATATCAAATTGACGGAGTAACGGTTTATTCCCGGTTGATTGGGGTGCCGGGCGATTTGGCGCAGTCGGGTACCATTAACTTTGGACCAATTTGTACGGCGGGTGGTACCAATGCTACCATTATTGTGCAGGCGCAGACTTGGGCTGCCAACGAAGATGTATCTACTTCCAATATTGCCATTACTTGTTGGGATGCTTCTTCTAACCCAACCGCAACGCCCGATCCGGCCTGTGCGGGTCTGCCGATTACCTTAAATGCCAATCTGGTCAATCCGTCTTCGGTGGGTTCGGTGCTGTGGACCGGGCCGGGTACCATTAATCCTAATAACCAGCCCAACACAACGGTAACCGGTGCGCCGGTTGGTACCAATACTTATACTTTGTCGGTCACGGACGATAACAATTGCACCCGAACCGAACAGGTAGTGGTAGAAGTGGAGCCAGGCCCAACGATGGATAACCCCGGCAACCAGTCGGTGTGCTCTGCGCAGGATGTAATGATCATGTTCACGGGAGCCGCCACCGATTTTGCCTGGACGAACTCCAACACCGCCATCGGTTTAGGTGCATCGGGTACCGGCGATATTGATTTTACCGCCGCTACGGTGGCGAGTAACACCACCGCGACCATTACCGTAACTCCGTCGTCGGGTAGTTGTGTGGGGCCACCCATAACCTTTACAATAACAGTAGGGCCGGGTCCAACCGTCAACAATGTCAATGACGTGGAGGTGTGCAGTGGCGCATTTGTCAGTATCCCTTTTAGTGGTACCGGCGGTGGCGCATTCCAATGGACCAACGATAATCCGGCCATTGGTTTGGCGGCTTCGGGAACGGGGAATATTAATTTTAACAGCGCAGCAGTAACGGCCCAGGAAATAGGCAACATTACGGTAACACCCGTAACGGCGGCGGGCTGTGAAGGCACCCCAAGAACATTTACGATTACGATCAATCCGTTGGCAGAAGTGGAATCGCCGGGAAATCTGGTGTTTTGCTCCGGAGATGATATTTTTGTGGAGTTTATGGGCACCGGGATTAATTATAACTGGACCAGTACCAACTCGGCAACGGGTATTCCCAGCAGCGGCATGGGGAATATTGATGTTACTTCACCCACATTTTTTAATAACCAGGAGGTAACCACCATTAGTGTAACGGCAACGGGTGGTTGTCCCGGCCCACCAACGGTCTTCACCATCACAGTACGACCAACCTCAGAAGTTTCGCCGGTATCGAACGTGCCCATTTGTTCGGGACAGCAAGTAGCCATTAATTTTACGAGTGAACCCTCGTCGGTAACTCCGACCTGGTTTAACGATAATCCTGCCATTGGGTTGGGTCTTTCCGGGACCGGAAATTTGTTGTTTAACGCAGCCAATGTAAGTACGACCACAACGGCCTTGATCACTGTTCAATCTATACTGGCGGCTTGCTCGGGTCCGGCTATTACCTTTAATATTATTGTATCGCCTGGGCCGTCCATGAATCCGATCAACAATATTTCAATTTGTGGCGGTGGTAATATTGCAGCGGTATTTAGTGGAGCGGGCAACGGAGCCATTTATAACTGGACCAATAGCAATCCGGCCATTGGGTTACCTGCTTCTGGAACCGGTAATATTAATGTTACTGCCGCTAACCCGACAACAACTCAGACGGCAACCATTACGGTAACACCTACGGCTGGTGGATGTACGGGTCCGGCGCGTACTTTTACGGTAACGGTAAACGCGGCTCCTACGATGAATGTACCGGCGAATTTGACCCTTTGCGCGGGGCAAAACGCTACCGTGAATTTTACCGGCACCTCGGGTGCTAATTATAACTGGGTAAATAATAACCCGAATTTAGGGTTAGCCGCATCTGGCAGCGGGAATATTTCTTTTGTTATTCCCGCTAATATTACCAGTAACCAGGTGGCTACTATTACGGTAACGCCACAATTGGGAACCTGCCCCGGAACGCCCGTTACGTTTGATGTCATTGCCAATGCTTTGCCCTCGTTAACGGTGGCAACAGTGCAGTGTGCGCCCAATTTGCTTACCTATAGTGTTGTTGTAACGTCTAATGCCACGGCGGTAACGGCTTCGGCCGGAACCGTTAGCCCCAGTCCGGGCGGATTTACGATTAGCCAAATTCCAGCGGGTACCAACGTGACCCTTACCGCGAGTTTATTGGGCTGCGACAACCAAACAACGGTGAATGCGCCCAATTGTAATTGTCCTCCGGTGGATGCCGCCGGTAACCCGAATAATCCTTCGGTGTGTGAAGGTGCAACGATTCCGGCTTTAAGTGTTACGGTTACTGCCGGCCTGGAAGCCAATTGGTACACGACTACTTCCGGCGGAACGCCCATTTTGGCCAATTCTTTATCCTTTACGCCCGCCGTACCTTTAAGTGCCGGAACCTATACTTTTTACGTAGAAACGCGCGACCCGGCCACGGGTTGCGTTAGCGCCACGCGAACTCCGGTGGTGTTGACCGTGAATGCCACACCAACCATGACCACTCCCGCGAATGTTGCCGTTTGCGCGGGCGGTTCCGTTGCGGTGAATTTTAGTGGTAGTAACGGTGCCGTTTTTAATTGGACCAACAACAATATAAATATAGGTATAGGTGCAAGTGGAGCGGGTAATATTGCATTCAATGCCCCCACCGGATTAGCCGCCAACGAAAACGCGACAATTACGGTCGTACCACAAATTGGCACTTGTCCTGGCGTTGGCGTTACCTTTAATATTGCCGTGAATGCGCTGCCCGTACTCACAGTTGGTACCATTCAATGCGCTCCCGATTTACAAACGTACACCGTTACCGTATCGGCGACCAATACGGCGACCATAACGGCGACCGCCGGAACGGTGAGTAGTACTGGTAATACGTATACCATCAGCGCCATTCCGGCCGGTACTAATATAACTTTAAACGCCAGTTCGGTGGATAATTGCCCGGCCCAGCAAACGGTCACCGCGCCCAACTGCAATTGTCCGCCCGTTGCTATTCCCAGTACTCCCAATAACCCATCCATTTGTTCCGGCGCAACGGTGCCAGCGTTGACAGTAACGGTCGCCGCCGGGTTACAGGTAGATTGGTTTGCCAGCGCAACCGGTGGTACGCCATTGCTTACCAATAGTCTGTCGTTTACCCCAGCCGGACCTTTTACCCCGGGAACCTATACTTTTTACGCCGAAGCCAAAGACCCGGTAACCGGTTGCGTCAGTGCAAACCGAACCCCGGTTGTTTTAACAGTCAATGCAACCCCGACCATGCTTACGCCCGCAAATGTGTCAAACTGTGCGGGTATTCCCGTTACGGTTAATTTTTCCGGGTCAACGGGGGCCATTTTTGCCTGGACCAATACCAATACGGGTTTAGGCACCAGTGCCAGCGGCAACGGAAATATTTCTTTTACGCCGCCGGTTGATTTAACAACTACTCAAACGGGGACTTTTACCGTGACGCCAACTTTAGGTACCTGCGACGGTACTTCCGTTAGTTTTACCATCACCGCCAATGCCATTCCGGCAATTACCATCGGCACTGTTCAATGTGCACCCGACTTAACCACGTACTCAGTGGCATTAACGGTACCGGCTAATACGACCATCAGTGGAACAACCGGAGTAGTTACGGGAAGTAATGGGAATTTTGTTCTCACGGGTATTCCATCGGGGACCAATGTCAATATCACGGCCACTGCGCCCGGTAATTGTCAAAGCCAACAAGCCGTTACGGCTCCCAATTGCAATTGTCCGCCCGTTGCGGCCCCAACCAATCCTTCCAACCCGGAGATTTGCGAAGGCACTGCCATCCCGGCAATTAGTGTGAGTGTTGCACCCGGATTGCAGGTTGACTGGTATTTACAACCGGTCGGAGGGCTGCCCATTGTGACCAACACCAGTTCGGTGGTACCACCCGGAGGCGCTTTGCCCGCCGGTACCTATACTTTTTACGCCGAAACGCGGGATCCCGCGACGGGATGTCTTAGTCCAACGCGGACACCCGTTACGTTAACAATTAACCCAACGCCGGTTGTGAACATCCCAGCCTCACCTGACGTATGCGCAGATCAACCGATTAATATTGTTTTTAACGGAACGGCGTCGGCGGTATTTAACTGGACAAATAATAACACAAATATTGGTTTGGGGAGCAGCGGTTCCGGAAATATCTCTTTTACGGTTTTGCCCGATCTTGAAATGTTTGAACTTGCAAATATTCAGGTGACTCCGGTATTGGGTACGTGTACCGGTGTACCGGTAAACTTTACCATTACCGCCAAACCCGCCCCGACGTTGGATCTTACCTTGGTGCAGTGTACGTCCTCATTAACGCAGTATTCCATTGAATTGCTTTCCGATGCGGCTTCGGTAACTTCATCGGCAGGTACCGTTGTGAACAATGGCAATGGTACATACACCATTGTTAATATTCCGGAAGGTACCAATGTTGTATTAACCGCTACAAGTACCAATTTGTGCACAAACGTACAAAATGTAAATTCTCCTAATTGCAATTGTCCACCAGTTGCATTGCCGACCAATCCCAATAATCCGATGATTTGTGTCGGTGCTCCACCCGTTTTGTTAACGGTGAGTGCGGCTACCGGTTTAGAGGTAAATTGGTTTAGTACTGCCGTTGGTGGTACTGCATTGTTGACCAACAGTACTTCGTTTGCACCGTCCATTAATACGAATACTGCCGGTACCTATACTTTTTATACCGAAACATACAACCCACAGACTAATTGCTCCAGCACTTCGCGCTTGCCCGTTGTATTAACGGTTGTACCATTGCCCGTTGCCACTATTAACGGTAATAATACGGTATGTGCAGGCGCCCCCGTTACCTTAACAGCCGCTGGGGGTAGTACCTATAATTGGAATACGTCAAGTACAACCTCTAGCATCTCAGTTTCACCCATTACCAATACAACGTACACCGTTATGGTAAGTGACGTTAATTTGTGTACGGCGACTGCTCAATTTACAGTGCAGGTCAATTTGCCTTTTAATGTAACTATTAACACGGTATCTTGCGATCCGGCGGCGGTTGGAACGCAGGTGTTGAACTTGCAAACGGTCAATGGTTGTGATTCAACGGTAAATATCATTACCACACTTGACTTAAGTAATTGCGCTCCTGTGATCAACCTGACGGGAGCGCCAACGACTTGCGCTGGAGATTTGGATGGAAGTTTCACTTTATTAATAACGGATGGTTTTGGCCCATTTACCTATAATTGGACGGGCGGCGGGCAAAGTGGAAACGGTCCCATTACCAATATTGGCGGTTCGGCCACGGTAGAGGATTTATCTGCGGGAACTTATTCGGTTACTGTGACGGGTAATAATGGTGCAACTTCATTGGGGACAGTGACTGTTTCCGCGCCACCGGCGGTAGTGCCAACCGTTTCGGCCCAGGTACGGCCCAATGGATTCGGCCTCTCGTGCGCGGGCGCGATAGATGGCCAGATCAACAGTGCTGCAACTGGTGGTGTGCCGGGATATTCTTATGTTTGGAGCAACGGCGCAATTACGGCCAATATCAGCGCTTTAGGGGCAGGGGCTTACACGGTGACGGTGACCGATAGTAATGGTTGTAGTGGGGTAGGTACGGCAATTGTCACTGCTCCTGCCGAGTTGGCATTGACACTTTCCACCATCCCACCGGGTTGTGGTGATACGGAAATTTCATACACAGTATTATCGGTAGGTGGAAGCGGGCCGTTTACGTATGAGTTAGACGGAGAGCCGGTAAGTGGCCCACGCATTGACATTACCGGGGGAAGTCACTCCATTACTTTAATGGATAATCAGGGTTGTATTGCGGATACAATTATTACAGTATCAGTACCGCCCATTACCGAAATAATATTAACCCCTGAAGTAGTGGTGGATTTTGGCAGTCCGGTTACACTTAATGCCATACCTAATATTAATGTTTGGGATCAAATTGTGTGGAGTCCCCTCCGCGACACGGCAAATGCGGCAGCGTTACAACAAACCTGGGTACCTTCGGTGACAGAAGTAATCAGTGTGACGATTACAGATACCAGCGGGTGTACAGCCACGGCGATGACCCGGGTTTTTGTGAATCGGAACATTAAGATATATGTCCCGAATGTATTTGACCCGGGTGCCGACGATACCAATGGTTTATGGCAGATATACGGCAACGCATCGGTGCGGTTGTTACAAAAAGTACACATCTTCGATCGGTGGGGTAGTGCGGTGTATTTGTGGGATAAGCCAGTTGCGTTAGATGCCTGGCCCGGTTGGGATGGTATTGTAAAAGGTAAATTAGTTGACCCGGGCGTATTTGTCTACTATATAAAGGTCGAGTTAGCCGATGGAGAAGAAGTGTTGTTGTCTGGAGATGTTACGGTAGTACGGTAGAAACAAGGTATTTGGGCTATGTTTTTAGGGTAAATATAGCCCAAATACTTTTTTTGGGTAAAAATCTTTATTTTTTTGGGGGAAGGTATTGGGAATATAGATAATTGCCGTAAATTTGCACCCGCAAACGGCAAAAGCGCAAGCGGTAGTAATTTTAAGTGTTAAGTCAAATTTTTTCAAAATTTTTTCAAAAAAAGTTTGGCGGTATTCTAAAGATGATATTACCTTTGCACTCGCTTTCGGAAAGGGGGTTAAAAACAACTTTTGAAGGCATTGTTGTTTGACAGTTTTACCAAGAAACACTTCACCGAAGTGAAAAAAATAAGCCACTGTAGCTCAGTTGGTAGAGCAGCTGATTTGTAATCAGCTGGTCGGCGGTTCGAGTCCGTCCAGTGGCTCTTATTTTTAACAAAGTTAGTGAGTTGTGAGCAATGAATTAGGTTCATGCGTTCATTACTAATAACTTAGTTACCTATTATCAAATATGGGGGTGCCCCGGAGTCGGAGAGCCGGGCCAGACTGTAAATCTGGTGCTTTACCGCTGAGTAAGTTCGAATCTCACCACCCCCACTTACTAATGATAAGTGATGAATAATAAATTATGAAGTTCGATTCATAGTTTGTTATTCATCATTCTTCGTTAGATTCGCGGTGGTAGCTCAGTTGGTAGAGCGTCAGCCTTCCAAGCTGAATGTCGCGAGTTCGAATCTCGTCCGCCGCTCCACTTTTAAAAAGTCTGTCCTATTGTTTTCATTTTAACACTAAGTGAAACGTGGTTTGCGGGTTATAAATTCAGCGTACGATTTTGAAGGTTAGTTTTCAGGTTCGCATTTTTGAATATTTTAGCGATTTATGCCCTTGTTTTAGGGTGTTTTTCACCTTAAAAGTAAGTTCTGGCTTTTAAAAGGCTTTGTTCTCACTCCTTACTCATCGGGCTTAACACATACACACACGCACACATTCACTCACGCATAAAAAATAAGCCGTTGTAGCTCAGGGGTAGAGCACTTCCTTGGTAAGGAAGAGGTCGAGAGTTCAATTCTCTTCAACGGCTCTCAATACACACCACACACCTCTCCACCACACACGCACACAAATACACTCGGAAATAATTCCGAACATTATATCATTCATTAAATTTAGATTTTTCTAAACCAATGGCAAAAGAGACATTTGTCCGTTCCAAACCGCACGTTAACATTGGTACGATTGGCCACGTTGACCATGGTAAAACCACCCTGACTGCAGCCATCACCTTCGTTCTGTCGCAAAAAGGTCTGGCAAAGAAAACAGATTATGACGCCATTGATGCCGCTCCTGAAGAAAAAGAGCGTGGTATCACCATCAACACGGCGCACGTAGAGTACGAGACAGCAATCCGTCACTACGCACACGTTGACTGCCCGGGCCACGCTGACTATGTGAAGAACATGATCACAGGCGCCGCTCAGATGGACGGTGCTATCTTGGTATGCGCAGCAACCGACGGCCCAATGCCACAAACTCGTGAGCACATCCTTTTGGCTCGTCAGGTAGGCGTACCTAAAGTTGTTGTTTTCATGAATAAAGTAGATCTCGTTGATGACGCTGAGATGCTTGAACTCGTTGACATGGAATTGCGCGAGTTGTTGAGCTCTTATGGCTTCGACGGCGATAATGCCGCAGTTGTTCAAGGTTCTGCATTGAAAGCCCTTGAAGGCGACGCACACTACACCGCAAAAATCGAAGAGTTGATGGAAGCTTGCGATACGCAAATTCCTGAGCCTGTTCGTGAGGTAGATAAGCCATTCTTGATGCCTGTAGAAGACGTATTTACGATCACTGGTCGTGGTACTGTTGCTACTGGTCGTATTGAGCGCGGTGTAATTAACGTAGGTGAGCCTGTTGAAATCATCGGTATGATGAAAGCAGACGAAAAGCCTATGACTTCAACCATCACAGGTGTAGAAATGTTCCGCAAATTGCTTGATCGTGGTGAAGCCGGTGACAACGCTGGTCTCCTCCTCCGCGGTATTGAAAAAGAGCAAATCAAACGCGGTATGGTTATCTGCAAACCAGGTAGTGTTAAGCCACACAAGAACTTCAAATGTTCTGTGTACGTACTTTCTAAAGAAGAAGGTGGCCGTCACACTCCATTCTTTAATGGCTACCGCCCACAGTTCTATTTCCGTACAACTGACGTAACTGGTGATTGCAAACTCCCAGCCAACGTTGAGATGGTAATGCCTGGCGATAACGTTGAATTGGAAGTAAACCTCCTTTCTACTATCGCTATGGAAAAAGGTCTCCGCTTCGCTATCCGTGAGGGTGGTCGTACAGTGGGTGCAGGCCAGGTTACCGAAATCATCGCGTAATTAGTACTGTATATTTGGTTATTGGTTATTTGTTGGGCGTGTATTTTTAATATTCACCAACAATTAACTAATAACCAATTTCACAGGGGTATAGCTCAACTGGTAGAGTGACGGTCTCCAAAACCGTAGGTTGCGGGTTCGAGACCTGCTGCCCCTGCTACTAAAAAAGTAACTATGTTCGTTGTGTGCTCCTTGCACCAACGAACTTTTTGCACAAAAGCAAACGCTTTTCACTGTTCTGAAACATGGATAAACTTACACTATATCTTAAGGAAAGTTACCAGGAACTTACTAAAGAAGTTACCTGGCCAACAGTTGAACAATTGATTGAAAGTACCTTGGTCGTTCTTGCTGCCACGGCTATTCTTGCATCAGTTATATTTTTTATGGATGCGATCAATAGTATCGTGTTCAAGATGCTATACGGCGTTTAATCATCGTATTAGTAGATACACCTTTTATTTTTTGACTCATTTCTCATTATGGTTACAGAGCAGGACGAGTGGAAAGATGTTGTTGAGGAGGCCGCCCCCAAAGCGCAGCCTGTTGCAGCTGAAACCCAATCGGATAAAGTAATTGAGCGCCCGAATCCCGCTGATTGTAAGTGGTATTCTCTTCGCGTGATTTCCGGTAAGGAGAAATCCATTAAGGAGCGTATCGACAAAGAGATTGCCATCTCCAAGTGGGAAAGCATTATCGGTAGCGTGGTTGTACCAACCGAAAAGGTGTACAAAATTATTAACGGAAAAAAAGTGGTAAAAGAACGTAATCTTTTACCCGGTTATATTCTCGTTGAGGCACTTGCCGGGCGTTTGAATGGTGACATCGCCAAAAACATCGCCGACGTGCCCAATGTTATTCATTTTCTCGGGAAAGAAAGCCCATTGCCCATGACTCAGGTGGAAGCCAATCGCCTTTTGGGTAAGGTGGACGAAAGTTCGGAAACCGGTGAAATTATGTTGGAACCTTACCTCGTAGGAGAAACCGTTAAAGTGATCGACGGCCCATTTGCGGAGTTTGTTGGCGACATTCTTGAGGTGAACGAGGAAAAGAAAAAATTAAAAGTTGTGGTGAAAATTTTTGGTCGTGGTACCGAAGTCGAACTCAACTTTATGCAGGTTGAAAAAATCAGTTAGCAGAAAGACCATTTTCAGTACTACACTTCTCCGGTAGTACCTGGCTTCCAAACAGGTCGATCTGTAAACACATTTTTTAAATATTTTTAAGCAATTTTTCGGGCTTACCGCCCGGCTAATGAAATATCATGGCAAAAGAAGTAGAAGTGTTTATTAAACTCCAGGTAAAAGGCGGACAAGCCAACCCTGCTCCACCAATTGGTCCCGCTCTCGGTTCTAAAGGTGTGAACATCATGGAGTTTTGCAAGCGTTTTAACGCTCAAACAACGGAGCAAATGGGCAAAGTATTGCCCGTGGTGATTTCGGTTTATAAAGACAAAACTTTTGACTTTATCATCAAAACACCACCGGTTGCGGTACAATTGGCGGAGTTTGGTAAAACAACGCGTCAAAAAGGTACTAAAACCCGTTTGGGTGGCTCGGCCGAACCAAACCGTAAAAAAGTAGCCTCTGTGACCTGGGAACAGGTACGCACCATCGCCGAAATCAAAATGCCCGACCTTAACTGTTTTACAATTGAGGCGGCAATGAAAATGGTGGCTGGTAGTGCACGCAGCATGGGTTACACGGTTACCGGTCAGGCACCTTGGGAAAACTAATACCCCTCGCATCGTTTTTTGACAAATTTCAAATCAGGGAGTTTCTTTTAATTCACCTTTGGTAAAGATAAAAGAAGCGTTAAACCTTTCATTTATTATGGCAAAACTTACTAAAAAGCGCAAAGCCGTTGAAGGTAAAGTAGATCCTGACAAGTTTTATAGCCTTAAAGAGGCAATGACCCTTGTTAAAGAGGTAAATACCACCAAATTCGACGCATCCGTTGACGTACACGTACGCCTCGGTGTTGACCCGCGTAAAGCAGACCAAGCCCTTCGCGGCACGGTTTCTCTCCCACACGGTACCGGTAAAACTAAATCTGTACTTGTGTTCTGTACTCCTGATAAAGAAGCAGATGCAAAAGCAGCCGGTGCTGATTTTGTTGGTCTCGACGAGTACATCCAAAAAGTTTCTGAAGGTTGGATGGAAGCCGACGTAATCGTTGCTACGCCAAACGTAATGGCTCAATTGGGTAAAGTGGCTCGTATCCTCGGTCCACGCGGCTTAATGCCGAACCCTAAAACGGGTACCGTTACAAACGATATTGCTACGGCAGTAAGCGAATTGAAAAAAGGTAAAATTGCGTTCCGCGTTGACAAATTCGGTATCGTACACGCCTCTATCGGTCGCGTATCATTTACACCGGATCAATTGTCCGAAAACGCGCATGAACTTGTTGCGACACTGGTAAAAATGAAGCCTTCTTCAGCGAAGGGGACTTACATGCGCTCAGTATCGGTTGCAAGCACCATGAGCCCTGGTATCTCGGTAGATCCAAAAACATTCAAAGTGTAATTAGCCCATTCGCTAAAGCACAAGTTATTCATTCATTAGCCACTTACATTTCAAACATATTTTAAGAAATGACAAAAGAGGAAAAAACAGCGGCGATTGCGGAATTACACGAAGAACTCACAGGTGCATCTTTCTTTTACCTGGCAGACTCTTCAACGCTCTCCGTTGAAAAAGTAAATAAATTGCGCCGCCTCTGCTATCAGAAGGGCATTACTATGAAGGTTGCTAAAAACACCCTCATTCGTAAAGCACTCGAAAATGAGCCGGAAAGCAAAGGTTATACAGGTCTCTTTGATATCCTGCATGGCCCTACTACGATCCTTATCTCTGAAAATCCTAAAGCACCCGCTTTGTTGATTGACGAATTTCGGAAAACCGAAGCGCGTCCTCTTCTCAAAGCAGCTTACATCGATTCAGCACTCTTTATCGGCGACGAACAACTCAAACCATTGACGAAGTTGAAGTCGAGAGACGAAATGATCGGCGAAATCATTGGCTTGTTGCAGTCACCGGCGAAACGTATCGCCAGTCAGCTTACTGCCACGGGTACTAAAATCGCTGGTATCGTTAAGACGCTGGAAGAGAGAGGTTAATTTATTTGGCTTCCAAGTACACTCCATACACTCATTAAATCACAAACTTGAAAACTTCGCCGGTGCTACTGCGCCGGAGTATTCATTCTTTTTCGCAAACATTCTAAATTTTATTAAAAATGGCAGATTTGAAGGCACTTGCCGAGCAATTAGTAGGCCTCACTATTAAAGAAGCCAATGAGTTGGCTGGTATTTTGAAAGACGACTATGGCATCGAGCCTGCTGCTGCTGCTGTAGCTGTTGCTGCTCCAGCTGGTGGTGATGGTGGTGGCGCTGCTGCTGCTGAAAAAACGGAGTTTGACGTTGTGTTGAAAGACGCAGGCGCTAACAAACTCAACGTGGTAAAAGAGGTTAAAAATATCCTCGGTCTCGGTTTGAAAGAAGCGAAAGACCTCGTTGACGGTGCTCCTAGCCCATTGAAAAATGGCGTAAACAAAGCAGAAGCTGAAAGCATCAAAGCAGCACTCGAAGGTGCAGGTGCAGTAGTAGAAGTGAAGTAAGTTTAACTTGTGTTCCTCGAGGTAGTTTTTACCTCCTTTCACCAAGTACTTACAAGAACTTCTCCAATGCTCGCATTACTTTCGACGATTTTATAATACAATAAGGCTTAATATCTCCGGCGCTCGTGCACGGTTGATATTAAGCCTATTGTTGTCTGTATGCAACTCCTTTGCCCGCCTCAAGAACTTTTTGAAACCAATGCATGTTTTGATAACAGGATATTCTAATGGCTCACTTTAGTATATCATTCTGTTCTTTCAAAAACTGTAGAAAAATATTGAAATATTTTGCAAAATATGACCAATAACGGCAGTAATAACGGCGTGAAAACGGGCGTTCAGGATAGGGTTAACTTTGGGAAAATTCGCCTCTCCGGCTATCACCCAGACCTTCTTGAAATCCAGTTGAAATCATTCCAGGAGTTCTTTCAGTTGGAAACAACACCCGATAACCGGGCTACAGAAGGACTCTATCGGGTATTCAAAGAAAATTTCCCAATCAGCGATGCCCGTAACATTTTTAACCTCGAGTTTCTCGACTATTTCGTTGACCCGCCACGCTATTCCATTGACGAGTGTATGCAGCGCGGCCTCACTTATTCAGTTCCGCTCAAAGCGAAACTGAAATTGTCGTGTAATGACCCTGAGCACATTGATTTCGAAACCATGATTCAGGATGTTTTCCTCGGAAATATCCCGTACATGACCCCTAAAGGTACTTTCGTTATTAATGGTGCTGAACGCGTAATTGTTTCGCAATTGCACCGTTCTCCCGGGGTTTTCTTTGGCCAGTCTTATCACCCTAATGGAACGCGCATTTACAGTGCTCGCGTTATTCCATTTAAAGGTGCGTGGATGGAATTTGCCACGGATATCAATTTGGTCATGTATGCTTACATCGACCGTAAAAAGAAGTTTCCGGTCACAACGCTCTTGCGCGCCATCGGGTTCGACACCGATAAAGCAATCCTTGACTTGTTCGGACTCGCCGATGAAATCGCTGTTACCCGCGAAAACCTTGAAGCCTCCATTGGTCGTAAACTCGCCGCTCGTATCCTCAAATCCTGGACCGAAGATTTCGTGGATGAAGATACCGGTGAGGTGGTTTCTATCCCGCGTAACGAGATCATCCTCGAACGTGATGTTATTCTCGACGAAGAAAATATCGAGCAAATCCTCGATGCAGATATGCAGACGATCATTCTTCAGCGCGTTGGCGTAGAAGAAGATTACTCTATTATCTACAATACTTTGCAAAAAGACCCGACTTCGAGTGAAATCGAAGCCGTGACGCATATATACCGTCAACTCCGCGGAAGCGATCCCCCGGATGACGAAACCGCTCGCGGTATTATTGAAAAACTCTTCTTCTCCGATAAGCGTTACAACCTCGGTGAAGTAGGACGTTTCAAAATCAACCGCAAGTTGAGCATGAACACGGATATGGAAACAATGGTATTGACCCGCGAGGACATTATCGCCATTGTAAAGTATATCGTGAGTCTGATCAACAACAACGCGGAAATTGACGATATTGACCACCTTTCCAACCGCCGCGTTCGTACCGTAGGTGAGCAATTATACGCTCAGTTCGGTGTGGGTTTGGCGCGTATGGCGCGTACCATCCGCGAACGGATGAACGTACGTGATAATGAGGTGTTTACGCCCATTGATCTGATCAATGCGCGTACCCTGTCGTCGGTCATTAACTCTTTCTTTGGTACCAGCCAGTTGTCGCAGTTCCTGGACCAAACCAACCCGCTGTCAGAAATTACGCACAAACGCCGTATTTCTGCCCTCGGTCCTGGTGGTCTGTCGCGTGAACGTGCGGGCTTTGAGGTGCGTGACGTTCACTACTCTCACTACGGCCGCTTGTGTACCATCGAAACGCCGGAAGGCCCGAACATTGGTTTGATTTCTACGCTGTGTACCCACGCGAAAATCAACAAAATGGGCTTTTTGGAAACACCTTATCGTCGCGTTAAAGATGGTCAGGTTATCCTCGAAGGTGAAGTGGAATATCTGTCCGCTGAAGCCGAAGATAACATGAAAATCGCGCAGGCCAACACTGCCGTTGACGAAAAAGGTGCCTTTACCAACGATCGTATTAAAGCGCGTGAGCACGGTGACTTCCCGATCCTTACACCGGATGAAGTGGAGTACATTGACGTAGCACCCAACCAGATTGTGGGTGTATCCGCGTCCTTGATTCCGTTCCTCGAAAACGATGACGCCAACCGCGCCCTGATGGGATCAAACATGCAACGCCAGTCCGTTCCACTCGTTCGCCCACACTCACCCATCGTGGGTACGGGTATCGAAGCCAAAGTGGCGCGTGACTCCCGTATGTTGATCAACGCAGAAGGTTCCGGCGTAGTAGAATACGTGGATGCCAACGAAATTATTATTCGCTACGACCGCACCGAAGAAGACCAGTTGGTTTCCTTCGAAGATGCGAAGAAGACCTATAAACTCACCAAGTTTATGCGTACTAACCAAGGTACCTGTATCAACTTGAAGCCGATCGTTCGTCGCGGTCAGCGCGTGGAAGAAGGCGATATCCTTTGCGAAGGTTACGCCACCGAAAACGGTGAGTTGGCACTCGGTCAAAACCTGAAAGTGGCATTTATGCCTTGGAAAGGTTATAACTTCGAGGATGCGATTGTAATTTCAGAACGCGTTGTTCAGGAAGATATTTTCACTTCCATCCACATCGAGCACTTCGAATTGGATGTGCGCGACACCAAATTGGGTGAAGAAGAACTCACCGCCGATATTCCAAACGTATCCGAAGAGGCCACTAAAGACCTCGACGAAAACGGTATTATCCGAATTGGTGCCTGGGCGCGTGAAGGTGATATCCTGATTGGGAAAATTACACCCAAAGGTGAAACCGACCCAACGCCGGAAGAAAAACTCTTGCGTGCGATCTTCGGTGATAAAGCCGGTGACGTAAAAGACGCTTCTTTGAAAGTGCCACCAAGTATCAACGGTGTGGTCATTGACAAGCAGTTGTTCGCTCGCGCGAAAAAAGATAAAGTGGTGAAGGAAGCCGAGAAAAATATGCTCGACAAACTTGACGACGAACACGCAGTGGCGTTGAATAAACTGAAAACGGAATTGGTGGATAAATTGACACAATTGGTGAAAGACAAAGTTACCAACGGTATCAAAAGTATCTATGGCGACGAGATGGTATCCAAAGGTACCAAATTGACCCAACAAATCCTCCGCGATCAGATTGATTACAGCCAGGTGGATTACATGAAGTGGACCAGTGAAACCAGTGTTAACCAGTTGGTTGCCCGGATGTTGCACAATTACAGCATTAAGGTAAACGAAGAGGTTGGCCGTTACAAACGCGAAAAATTCAACATCAGCATTGGTGATGAGTTGCCCGCTGGTGTATTGAAATTGGCTAAAGTTTACATCGCTAAAAAACGCAAGTTGAAAGTGGGTGATAAACTCGCCGGTCGCCACGGTAACAAAGGTATCGTAAGCCGGATCGTTCGTATGGAGGATATGCCATTCCTCGAAGACGGTTCAGCGGTGGATATCGTTTTGAATCCGCTGGGTGTACCTTCACGTATGAACCTGGGTCAGATCTTCGAAACAGTATTGGGGTGGGCAGGAGAGCGCCTCGGTTTGAAGTTTGCAACGCCCATTTTTGACGGTGCCAAAACCCACGAAATTGAGGAGTATATCCAAAAAGCCGGTTTGCCAAGTCTGGGTCAAACGTACCTCCACGACGGTGAAACGGGCGACCGTTTCCACCAAACGGCTACGGTAGGTGTGATTTACATGATCAAACTGAGCCACATGGTAGACGATAAAATGCACGCACGTTCCATTGGACCGTACTCGCTTATCACACAGCAGCCATTGGGTGGTAAAGCCCAGTTCGGTGGTCAGCGTTTTGGTGAGATGGAAGTATGGGCATTGGAGGCCTACGGCGCATCCAGCATTTTGCAAGAGCTGCTCACCTTTAAGTCGGATGATATCCAAGGTCGTGCGAAAGCATACGAGGCTATCGTTAAAGGGGATAACCTGCCAGATGCCAATATTCCTGAATCATTTAACGTATTGGTGCACGAATTGCGCGGCCTTGCATTGGATGTGAAGTTTGAGTAGTAGTCATTCAAAAGGAGCAAGCCCTTCGAAACTGTATTGTGTTTTCAATGGGCTTGCTTCTTTATGAAATAAATAAAGCGATGTGCCTTGAATTAATCCCTTAAATTTGCAGATACTATTTTATCACATTTTCCAAATCATATTTACATGACAGCGATAGAGATAAAAGCCAATATTTTGGATGCTGTAGCAAGGGAGGAAAACATTGAAAAGTTGTCGTTGCTGCATTCTTTTGTGTTGCGCTATTTCAGAAACGATACGGAAGATATTTCAGATGAACCGCAGTGGTTACTGGATGATTTGGAAAAAGCATTAGAAGAAGTGTCATCGCCAGAAAATACCATTTCTCATCAAGAGGCTCTTAAGTTAATGAAAGCATGGAAGAGAAAGAAATTATCTGGCGCAAAGTAGCACTTTTGCAAGTAGAGCAAGTTTTTTTATTTTTGCTTGAAAATGCCTCAGAGCAGTTAGCGCACAAGTTTCTAGACAGCATTGAAAAATGTACAAAAATAATTGCAGCGCATCCTACTGTAGGAATGCCCTCGCAGAAAAAAATTGGAGTACGTTCATATCAAGTTGTTGGGAATCGTCGGCTATATTATGCAGAGCAAAAAGATAAAATATACATTTTGTCTCTCTTTGATTTGCACCAAGACCCACAAAAAAACAAATATTAAACAGGAGGACCCACTATAAGGGTCGTGTTCGTAAGCATTATTTTTTTCAAAAAATATGTCATTTAAAAAGAAAAATAACCGTACCGATCAACAGTTTGAGAGCATTACCATATCTCTCTCCAGTCCCGATGAGATTCTGGAGCGCAGCTATGGTGAAATCCTCAAACCTGAAACGATCAACTATCGCTCGTACAAACCCGAACGCGACGGTTTGTTTTGTGAGCGCATTTTCGGTCCCGTAAAAGACTACGAATGCTACTGCGGTAAGTACAAGCGTATCCGATACAAGGGTATTGTTTGTGACCGTTGTGGTGTAGAGGTTACGGAAAAGAAAGTGCGTCGCGAGCGCATGGGCCACATTCGTCTCGTGGTACCGGTAGTACATATCTGGTTCTTCAAAAGTTTGCCGAATAAAATCGGTTATCTTTTGGGCCTTTCTTCCAAAAAACTTGAATCCATTATCTATTACGAGCGCTATATCGTTATCAACCCCGGTGTAAAACAGGAAGATGGCGTTAGCAAAATGGATTTGTTGTCGGAAGAAGAATATCTGGAGGTCATCGAAACATTACCAAAGGATAACCTCGTGCTGGATGAAAGCCATCCGGACAAGTTTGTGGCAAAAATGGGCGCGGAAGCCGTTTTTCATCTGTTGAGCACCCTCAACCTGGAAGACCTTTCGGCACAATTGCGCTACGAAGCCCACAACGAAAGCAGCCAAACCAAAAAAACAGAAGCCAACAAACGCCTTCGCGTTGTGGAAGCATTCCGTTCCGGTTTGGACGAAAGTAATCAACGTCCCGAATGGGCGATTATTCAGTACCTGCCCGTTGTTCCACCCGAATTGCGTCCTTTGGTGCCGTTGGATGGTGGTCGTTTTGCGTCTTCTGACTTGAACGACCTGTACCGCCGCGTTATTATTCGGAACAACCGTTTGAAACGTCTGCTCGAGATCAAAGCCCCAGAGGTAATCTTGCGTAACGAAAAACGGATGTTGCAGGAAGCGGTGGATTCATTGTTCGATAACTCCCGTAAGTCTAACGCGGTGAAAGCCGAAGGTGGTCGTGCGTTGAAATCGCTCTCCGATATCCTCAAGGGTAAACAGGGCCGTTTCCGCCAAAACCTGTTGGGTAAACGTGTGGATTACTCCGGTCGTTCGGTAATCGTAGTGGGTCCAACCCTCAAATTGCACGAATGTGGTATCCCGAAAGCAATGGCGGCCGAATTGTTCAAGCCGTTCATTATTCGTAAATTGATCGAGCGCGGTATTGTAAAAACCGTAAAATCGGCGAAAAAACTCGTTGATCGCAAAGATCAGGTGATTTGGGAAATCCTCGAAAATATCCTCCGGGGGCACCCGGTACTCCTCAACCGCGCTCCAACGCTGCACCGTTTGTCTATTCAGGCATTCCAGCCGCGTTTGATCGAAGGTAAGGCGATTCAGTTGCACCCGCTCGTTTGTACGGCCTTTAACGCCGACTTTGACGGTGACCAAATGGCGGTACACGTACCATTGAGCCACGCGGCCATCCTGGAGGCGCAAGTTCTGATGTTGTCCAGCCACAATATGTTGAACCCACAGGACGGATCTCCCATCACCCTTCCTTCTCAGGACATGGTATTGGGCTTGTATTACCTTACCAAAGAGCGCAAGTCCATTCCCGAAAATCCCGTTCGCGGTGAAGGTCGTCGTTTCTATTCCGAAGAGGAAGTGGTCATTTCGTACAACGAGGGTCAGTTGGATCTCCACGCGTCCATTCAGTGCCGCGTGAAGCACTACAACCCCGACGGTACTACCGAAATGAAACGTATTGATACAACGGTAGGTCGCGTGTTGTTTAACCGTGCCGTGCCTGAAGGTGTTGCGTACATCAACCAATTGTTGACCAAGCGTAACCTGAAAGGGATTATCGGTGATATTATCCAACAAACCAGTTTCAAAGCAACCGCCGAGTTCCTGGACGCCATCAAAGAATTGGGTTACGGCTGGGCCTTCAAAGCCGGTTTGTCGTTTAACCTCGGTGATTTGATTATCCCTGACCTGAAATTGAAAGCCTTGGCAGCCGCTCAGGAAGAAGTGGATGAAGTTTGGGAAAACTACAACATGGGTATCATTACCTTCAACGAGCGTTATAACCAAATCATTGACAAATGGACGTACGCGGATAACCGCATTACCGACCAGTTGATGAAAGAATTGGCATCGCACAAACAGGGTTTCAACTCTGTTTACATGATGTTGGATTCCGGTGCCCGTGGTTCTAAACAACAGATCAAACAGTTGTGCGGTCTTCGTGGTCTGATGGCGAAACCAAAGAAGTCTGGTGACTCCGGCGGTGCGATCATCGAAAACCCGATCCTCTCCAACTTCTTGGAAGGTCTGTCGGTACAAGAGTTCTTTATCTCTACGCACGGTGCCCGTAAAGGTCTGGCGGATACAGCCCTGAAAACGGCTGATGCGGGTTACTTGACCCGTCGTTTGGTGGACGTTTCACAGGACGTAGTTATTCGTGAAGAAGATTGCGGAACATTGCGCGGTATTGATACACAAGCGGTAAAAGAAGGCGAAAAAATCATTCAGGTACTCAGCGAACGGATCAAAGGCCGTTACAGCCTTTACGATATTCTCGCACCGGGTTCCGACGAAATTTTGGTGCCTGCCGGTGGTTATATCAACGAAGAAATGGCGAAAGAAATTGACGCCCTCGAAGTTGAAGTAGTAACCATTCGTTCGGTATTGACCTGCGAAAGCCGCCACGGTGTATGTTCCAAATGCTACGGTAAAAACTTGGCCACCGGACGTATTGCCGAAATCGGGGATGCCGTGGGTATTATCGCCGCGCAGTCCATTGGTGAGCCTGGTACTCAGTTGACCCTGCGTACCTTCCACACGGGTGGTACCGCGATGATTGGTAAAACCGAAAATACAATGGGCGCTCCAAGTGCCGGTATCCTTGAGTTTGACTCCATTAAAGTGGTTGAAAACAAAGGTAAAGAGGGCAGTACACCAACGCAGGTTGTTGTATCCCGTACCGGTGAGGTTCGTATCCTTGATCCAAAAACAAGCCGCGTTCTTTCACAAAACTATATCCCTTACGGTTCAGTGCTCTTCGTAAAAGAAGGTCAGGAAATTAACAAAGGGGAAAAGTTGTGCGAATGGGATCCATTCAACGCCGTGATTGTTACCGAATTCAACGGTCTGGTGCGTTACAACGCATTTGAGGAAGGTACTAACTTCCGCGTTGAACGCGATGACCAAACGGGTTTTGCGGAAAAAATCATTATTGATACCAAAAACCGCCGTAAAGTACCAACGATTTCCATCGTTGACGCACGTACGGGCGAGGATTTGAAAGAATACTCCATGCCTTCCGGTGCTTACATTACGGTGGAAGACGGTCAGGAAGTGTTTGCGGGTGAACAAATCGTGAAGATTCCGCGTAAAATGGGTAAGATTGCCGATATCACGGGTGGTCTGCCGCGTGTAACCGAATTGGTAGAAGCGCGTAACCCATCCAACCCGGCCATTGTAGCGGAAATTGACGGTATCATTACCTTCGGTGCTATCAAACGCGGTAACCGCGAGTGTATCATCGAAGCAAAAGATGGTCAGCGCCGTAAGTACATGATTCCGTTGATCAAACCGGTATTGATGCAGGATGGTGACTTCGTTCGTTCGGGTACGCCATTGACCGAAGGTGCCATTGCGGTAAAAGATATTTTGTCCATCAAAGGACCATTTGCGGCGCAGTCGTACCTGGTAAATGGTGTACAGGAAGTTTATCGCGCCCAGGGTATCAATATTAACGATAAGCACATGGAAGTAATCGTTCGCCAGATGATGCGCCGCCTCGAGATTACCGATCCGGGCGATACGCACTTCTTAGAAGGGGAAGCCATCGAGCGCAACGAGTTTATTGACTACAACGACTGGATTTTCGACAAGAAAATGGTGACCGATCCGGGCGACAGCAACAAATTACGCGCTGGTGCACTGGTAACGCTTCGTCAGATTCGCGAAGAGAACTCTTATCTCAAGCGCAACGATAAAAAAATGGTAGAATTCCGCGACGCACAGCCGTCAACGGCCGTTCCGATGTTGTTGGGTATTACCAAGGCATCGTTGAACACGGATTCGTGGATTTCGGCTGCATCGTTCCAGGAAACCACTAAGGTGTTGTCTCAAGCGGCTATTGCGGCGAAAAAAGACTACTTGATGGGCTTGAAAGAGAACGTAATTGTAGGTAAGAAGATTCCGGCTGGTACGGGTATGCGCAAGTACGATCGTTTGCAGGTGACCGGTTCGGGTCGTCCGTTCCGCGATCAACGCGAAGAAGTGTACACGGAAGATGATCTGTAGTTAGAAGGCTAATAAGGGGAGTTTTCCCCGGGAAAATATAGAAGCCCTCGCACCTGTTTTGGTGCGGGGGCTTTTTTTGGGCTGTTTAAATCAAAATGAATAAAATGGGTAAAATAATTTTGCAGCCATTAAAACAATGCATACATTTGATTTTAAATGCTGTTTATGTAGTCATTAATTGAGTATTTTGTGATAAAATGCTTCCTGAAAACAGTTTGTTTGGTTGCGCTAAACGGGACGCACAACTTTTTAAATATCCATAGACAATGATTAAAAAAAAGATTACTCTACTTGATTTGATGACGTTTATTGTTGCTACAACGTTCTACGGCGCTTTTATGTCTAGGGCAATAAGTACAGAAATCAAGTATGCCATGAATCCGAATCTCTTTGTGAAACCGCTCGGAGCACCACCAGAGGACCCGATTATTACTACCTTAGGGATGTTAAATTTGTTGCATTTGGTACTTTTTGGGATTTTGATGTTCAAAGACATTCGGATATTGCGCATTTTTGCCGTTGTCGGATTATTGCCCTTCACCATCGTTGCTTTTTTTCTTTTTTTCTCGGGTTTATAATGTCACATTGATATGGAAAAATTCCTTACGGATGCTTTCAAAAACTACACTGTTGCTTTTTGTATGCTGTCCATTTTTTGTTTTGGTATCGTGCTGGCTTTAGATATGGCGGTAGATGATCATGGTCTCGTAGAGAATGTACCTAATTGGTTCCGCCGGGTTGGTATGGTTGCCCTGACAATTGCGTACGTGGAAATATTAGGGGTTGTTCCGAGCAAGTTTGCGCGCGGTTTTAAGGTGTTTGTGCTGTGTTTTACGGCGTATGTATTTTTGAGTTTTATTTGGTACCAATGTAATTAACTGTTGCAATTTGGTCATGTTCAAGCGTTAATCAGTGCTGCTTTTAACTATGGAAAATTATACAATTTTAACGTTTGAAGAAGCAGATAGAATCCGTCAACTTCAAAAGTTACAGATTAAATATCAGGTGCCGGAGAATTATGCAATTGTTTACGAAACTATGGAGCAGCAAATTTTATTGTTTCCTGCCAAAGGTAGCAAGGTTGTGTTGTTCAACGATGAGCGAGTCATGAACGAAGTGATTTACCAAACGGGAATTCCCATCGAAAGCGACCATTTTTTTGTAAGGCATAAAACGTTTATATTAAGTTGGGAGGTTAATTCTCATCAGGCGCTAAGTAGTTTGTCCACAAAAATACAGTTCGATTTGAGTCAGCCGTTACGTTTTGAAGATATTGATTTACTTTCTACAAAACTCACCTTACTTTTGAAAGGTATGGACAAAGAGGCGATTTTTGAAACATATTACTTGTCTTTCGCGGCGGTACTTGGAAAGGTCATTATTGATAATGTGGAACATGCAGAGTGGAAACTTTTTCAATACTACGATATAAATCCATATTTTGAGCCGGATGTGGTCATCAATGGCAAAAAGACCCATATATTTGACACCATTGGGGATGATATGGCGAGGAATAAAGTTCGCTTCGCTAACTCTTTGAATAGAATTGGGATAAAATATGGCTGATGGATAAAAAATGCTTTCACTTTCATGAGAACAATTAACAGACACTATGAACTTTAAAAAATTCGTGTACGGTTTGTTAAGTTGAGACTTTTAGGGAAGAGATAAAGAAGAATGTGTTGCGGTGAATTGGTACAACCGAGTGCGTGACAAAACCGGAGAAATGTCAGCATAACTGCGTGTCAATCGTCAGAAGTAAAAACTAATTATTGCTTATGGAGTCTAATACTAAAAAGCATACAGGAAACAATTTCAAAAAAGAAGGATTTGCCAAACTTATTTTTAAAAGGGTAGTGCGGGTGTTGTCCGCTTTTGCGGTGGCGATTTGGGTGGTTGTATTCATGGGTTTATTGGGGTGAATTGCGCGATTTCCGGTACCTACACGGTTGTTAAACCCAATAACCTCGCCGAGCAAAACATAATCTTAACGCAACAGGAACGATAAAACTATTTACCGAACGCGATGTTGACAGAAATGGATCGAATGTAATTAAATTTATTATAAAAAAATATAAATGTATTAATGATTCACAACGACCGAATAATGTTAAAACCTTGACGCATGAAAAAAATTAAATATTTTGAAATTATTGCGCTTTTTTATTCTGGTATTTTTGATCAAATTAGACAAGGAATTGATCTTCATTCAGCGATAAATATTGAGTTTGATAGTTCTTAGAAATACCCTGAAAAAGAAAATAGTCTATCCAATTTTATAGTATTAATTCATTGCTTAACCGCTGTTTATTCATTGCACAAATCATTTACTAAGAAAGAGATAGACCTATTTATGGAATACTCCGAGTACATAAAGCACAAAGACTTGATTCATTGGTTAGATAAAGATGAGTTAGAACATTTTAATGAAACAGTTTATAACTTAAACGCTACTATTGAGGCATTTCTTCTTAATACCTAATTGCAAACACCCACATAAGTTTTACTATTGGGTTGTAGCGCGGTTTGCCGACGGTGCTTCTGAAGCAGGATGATACTGAGGCGGATAAAAGAGCCATCAAAAGCGGATACGAAAATATAAGAAACTAATTATGATCACCCTTAGAAAATACATTCATTTCTTTCTTGTTTTTTCATCGTTGGCCATTGTTGGCTGCAAGAGAGAGGTTAATACGTTGATGACTTTTTCCAATGTCGAACAGTTGTTTAATGATCCTTTGTTGCAGAATATTTGCATAAAAAAAATCGAGTCGGGGAAATTATATAGTAATTATCAGTTTACTCACGGTCAAAATTATTGCATTATCAAACTAAGACCTTTTGTTGTTTACACGGATAATGGAAGCCATACTTACAAATTTGACAAAGAAAGTTACGAAGATTTTAAACTGTGTTTAAAACGTTGTCAATCAAAGGGTATTGTTGCGAGTTGTATTGGCTATTCCGTAGATTTTATTGTAGTGAAGTTATCTAACTTTAACATAGCGGAATTAACACCCATTGATACTGCAAATGTTTATCTTGATTACAAATACATGTACATTAGTAAATCGGATATAAATCAGACATTTATGCGCCCGAAGGGGCTTTCTAAGCCGTTCCAATTCGATTCATTGTATTTATATTATTCAAGATGAAAATGTAGAATTATCGTTGCCCGCCGAGGTTTTACCTTTGCCGAGGTCATAAAACCCAGATAACAGGATGAATAACACAGAATGCACGTTCCTTGTAGCGACGATGTGATGTTTGTCAGGATGATAGATGTGATTGTGAAATACCATTCGGCCCCCCGATGAATCAGGGGGTTACAGGATGGTAGATGTTTTTTGTGTTTTTGAGGCAAAAATCATCTATTCTTCCCGCAATACTGATTCAGATAACCGCATTGGAACGTATTGTTTACATCCAACTGGAATTGCACCCAGTTAAAGATGGAGAACAAAAAAATGGATTTGTTTAGGTGAAATAATATATAACTCAATACTTTGGAAGCATGACAATACCAAACCTAATCTTAATATTACCAAGCCTAACTAGAATAGCCGTTTTATTAGTAGTTGTCGGACTATTATCGTGCGAACACCCGTCCAAAAAAGTAGAACCTGCCATTACAATAAAGGTTCTAAATGATGGGCGATTAATAACCTATGATAAATATGGTTATGTGTTTATAAGGGTTGTAGTTTTAAACAATAATTCGTTTCCAATAAGGATTGAACAAGGGCATCATATTGACTCTTTACTCGGTGTAAATTTATCCACTACAACTAAAATGTATTTCAGTTGGTGCGATACTCTCTGTCGCCAAAAAGATATAGGCTGGGATGGAATGAAGGATATTTTCCCTGAACCTTTAGTTGTCGTGGAGCCGTTGGACTCAATGTATGGCTATTTCGTTTTTTCAACATCTTGGGTGAATCCAAGGCATAAAAACTTCATCGTTGACTTTGAGTTGAAATATGTAAGGGTATGCAATGACTTAGATTCTAAATATGATCATCACTTACAGTATAGAGAAAAAAGGGGGCCTATATTACCAAAGGATAGTCTTGATTGTCATGTGTCGTATGTACAAAATATATTGTTTCCGATCCGGATGAGCGATGAAGGGCCAATACTTGTAAATATGGATTCTGAATGTGAAGGTGACTCAAGTTGTATTATTAGAAAATATTTTAAAATAGTTGAAGATGAATAGATGATATAGATTTCAGCCCGGTAGGGTAGGTGCAAGGCGTGGACTAAATTCTTAGACGGCGGCTTTTGACTTATTTCGACGGGCTTCAGGGATAAATACACGCCATAAATAAATCTGACCTTTTTTAGAGAAATGCTTAAATGCGAATGCTACCTTTACGAATGCGAATAAAAATGAAAAAAAACACCCTTTTTTGCCTTTTTCTTACTCTTTTGTTGCCCTTTGTTGCGCGTACACAAAGTAACGACTACTATATCCAGTTGGAAGATGCCTCTGGATTTAACACGGCACCGTACCAGGACAGTTTAGAAGTCCATGCCTACACCTTGATTCAAGCGTTACCGGATACTTTTCGCAACCTGTTTCGGGTGTATGATTTCGGGTTTTACCAGCACCACGAAGTCACCAGCGGTTACCCCGATGCGTTTGAAAAAAAGAAAGCCGAAGTGGCCGCTTTGACTCCTTATTATTTGTTGTTTGGAAAACAAATAGAGACAAAGGGCGTCTATACTAAATTCTACGTGGACTTGAAATTGTCCATGGGAGACAAGTTGTCGTGCCTGAACGCCATAAAAAGACAGACACTCACCTTGGAAATCTCGTACATTGTTAACAACTATCCCAATAATTCCACTGCGTATCAGTTGGCCGAGCAATCAGCAATGGATTCGCTACGCCTGCGGGTGCTTGCTATTATTGACTGCTGCGTTACCAACAATAAAAGAGGGTCTTATTGTACGCCATGCCTGGAGCCTGGGGAGATTGTAGAATACCTAACCAATACTGGTTTTAATGACTTTGGGGAGTGTACCATCGTGGATAATGCGCCCGTGCCAAGCAGTAATCCATACGGGAATTACCCTGCGGCGGTTATAGCTGATAGCGCTCGATTATCAATCCTATCTCCTAATGATAACGAGGTTTCTTATTTTAGGCACAAGGGTGAAGTGTTTTTAGCGGATTTTGTGCATCGAGAACTGCCCGGTGCGCGGGCCATCATTACAAAGAACTCTAACTTTTGCGATAATTCCTTCCAGGCACTGTTGGATGGACTGGGTTCGGATAAGGTTATTTGGTGGCATATCTGGGAAAATCCTGATCCGGCGGGAGATGATTATTTTTTTATCCGTCATAACTTCAATGAGTAGGCAGGTGTGCCTTAAAAATGGGTAGGTGCATGGCGTGAAAAAAAACGCCGCACCCTTCATACCTCTTCAAATAAGGCATTCAGGTCCAAATTATGATCCACCAAACCAATACTGTTTTCGTTGGGTTTTAGCCCAAAAGTGGTAATAAAGGACAAAAATATGTGTTTTTTGGTGTTACTGAGTTGTTTGAAGCGTTCTTTTCGTTCGCGCAAGTGGAGCGCGTCGTTTTTATCCAGCGAAATAGCCGCGTTGTAAAATTTAAATTCAAAGAGGTGTATGGTTTGGTCTTTTCTGTCCAATACCAGATCTATCTGCAAGCCTTTATCCTGTTTGTTGCCTGGAAAATAAAAAGACGAAGCCTCGGCGTAAATACCCGCGATCCCCATGTGTTTTTTGATTTGGGCTAAATGCCGGAAACAAACGTTTTCAAACGCATAACCGCACCAATTGTTAAATTGGGTCGTCTGGCTAAAAGATTGCCACCAGTCGGCGTTTTGAGCAAGGGTACTGTTTTCCATAAAACGCAGGTAAAACAGCGAGTATTCGTCGGTAAGCCGATAAATAATTTCTTTTTTGACCTTTCCAAAGGGCTGATAGGGCGTGATAAAACCGGAAAAAATCAACTCCTGTAACACTGTTGTGATATGGCCATTATCGGTCCAACGGGTAGCCTCGATAATTTCGGTACGCGTAAGGCCACTGCGTTTCTGCGCCAATGCCCCGATAATGGTGGTGTGTTTGGTGGCATTATCAAACAATGCCGGGTACAGGTTTTGGAATTCCTGTTTCAGGGTTCCGGTGGCCCCAAAACAAATACGCCCAATGTTCTCGACGGCACTTTGACCCGGCTCTATTTCTTTTAAATAATGCGGAATACCACCCATCACCATGTATAATTGTAAAATCTGGTAACGATCCAGCCGTATTTGCCGACTTTGTAGATAGAGTTCAGTTTCTTTTAAAGTAAAAGATTGCAAGTCAATTTTTTTGGTAATGCGGTTGTGTAAACCGCCTTTATCGTTCACCACGTTTTCAATCATCCAGGATGCGGCCGAACCGCAGATGACCACCACCACGCTTTGATCTACGCACCAACTATTCCAAAAAAAGCCCAAAGCGCGCAAAAAACCGGAGTTTCGGGTATCAAACCAGGGCAATTCATCAAAAAAAATGACTTTTTTTGATCGGTACCGTTGTTTTTCCAGCGCGATAATGAGCATTTGAAAGGCTTCTAACCAGTTGGCGGGCGCCAGTGTCGCGGTATTTTTGTAAAACGTTCGATTGATACGAAAGGCGAAATTTTGAAGTTGCTCGGCCAGCGGTGCATTTTGCAGCCCGGTGACTTCAAAGACCAACTGTTTGGCGTAGGTTTGTTTGATTAAAAATGTTTTCCCCACCCGGCGACGACCCACAACGGCAATCATTTCCGGTTCGGGCGAGCGCAGTGCATTTTCCAAAACAACGCGCTCTTTTTCTCTTCCAAGTAGTTTTTGTTTTTGCATAAAAATTTTTATAAAAAATTGATAAACAATATTTTAGCAGGTTTTTTATTTTTTTCAATTGGGCGGAATCTGGGCAAATATACATAGATTCCGCCCAATTGAAAGGAAAATATTGGCTGCCTTCGCCTCACAACACTAACGTATAACTGGTGCTCCGGCTCCCAGCCGTTTCTTTCACCAAAATTCCTTTTGCCACCAAATCCTGAATGTCGCGCAGGGCGGTATCGGGTGAGCATTTTGAGTAAAAGACATGCGGCGAATAACTACTCTATTCTCCGCAAAAAATGCGGTAAATAAAGTCGCTATTCGCCGCACGCGCCTTCCTTACTCCTGCCATCCAAGTTTACGGGCTACTGTCTTTGACCAAAACAATCTGCGCACCATCGGCTTTTTTGATGTTGAGCAGCACTTTTCTAATGTCCTGGTATTGTTCGGGCTGGGCCAGCAGGGGTTTGTGCTGCACGGTGCGCACCGCCACTATTTCCTGGTTCACCAATGGCCCAATGCTGAGGTCGTATTCCACAAATTCGGCGGAAATATGGGTGGGCGCCGGGGCGTTTTCCACTTTGTAACCCGCCGGAACTTTAAATACCACGGTGTCGCGAATGATATTGGCTTCGGTGAACTGCAAAGGATGTTGGCGCAGGGAATCAACGGGCAAGGCCAAATCGAAGGGTTTTATTTTGTTGACGGGAATAAAAAGCCGTTTACCACTCACTTTGGCGTAATTCCGCGTTTCGTAATCGGCCACAATGGAGGCGAGTGGGGCGTTGGGGTCGGCATTAAAGGCCAGTTTTTGGTAGTCTTTGACCGAAACGCCCAGACTTTTTGAAAAAGTTGCATCGCGTTTGGCCGCGTCTTTTTCCACGGAACAATAACGGTACATATCGTGCAATAAGCCCGAATAATGCACTTGGGTCCCTACTTTGCCGTTGCCCTCGGCGTCAATGTCAATCAACAGACGCATGTGGCGTTGGTTGGCATCGGCGGGCGGCAGGGGTGCCTGCACCAGTTTTCCGCCTTCGGGCGTGAGTAATAACGAAGGGTGACCAGCCGTAAAACCGCCGAGATACCCCAGCGGTGCCTGCTGGCTGGTGCATTCGAGCCACATGTCTTCGCCGGGAATGTACAACACCACGTGGTTGAACAGGGGCCGCGAAAAGTCTTCCGATAATGCCGGAAATTCTTCGTCATCGCCGTAAATCAACGCCTGATACGCCGGTATGCCCACCACTTTTAACATGGCTTTCATGTAATTGGTCAACGCCTTGCAATCGCCGTATTTTTTTTGCTCCACAAACGAAGCGGGCAAGGTCTGTATCCCACCAATACCCAATTGTATACTCACGTAGCGGTAATTTTGCTGCAAATAAGTGTACAACGCCGCAATTTTTTCGCGGTTGGTGCGCGCCGCGGCGGTCAGTTGCTGAACGGTGGCCTGCATGGCCGGACTCAAGGCATCGCGGTTGTTGTTCAGGTTGTAATAAAAAGCCCCGGTGGTGCTCCAATCGCGCATGTCACCCATGTTGTCTTCCATTTTAACCCGGTCGGGAGCCAAACTAATTTCGGCGTACAAACGGCTAAAAAATGGCGTGTACGACTCTTTTTGCGGCGCGGGCAGGTTTTTGACGGTGGCGGTCCAGTGTTTTTCGGCCTTTTCCAAGGTACTTTGCAATTGCAGGGCGGTATTGTTGGCCTTCCAACGCAGGCCGTAATTGGCCGGGGTTATCAGGTGAAACCGCGCTTCTTCCACGGCTTCCCCGAAATGTTGAATTTCGAAAGAGGGCAGCAGAAAAAACTGTTCCTGTTTGGTTTCTAAGTAAAATTCTACCGTAAACGGAAAAGTAGCGTTGGGGAGGTGGAGGTATTTGGTTTTCCGTTGGGTCAGTTCACCGTCCGAATCGGTAGAAACGGCCACAATATCGCTTTTGCCGCTTTCGCGGATCAATTGCCCGGCGGCATCGTACAAGCGGCCTTCCATCTTTTTGGTGGTGCGAAATTTGTCATCGTAACTAAACAAATAACTGTACGAACCGGCGTCGTTGCTCAAAAGGGTAATAATGACTTTTTCTTTTACAACCATCGAATAATCATCGTCCACTTCGATTTTGGTATCGCGCAACCGAACCACGTGGGTCGCGTTTTCGCGCAGGGAAAGCGGGATGGTCAAACTGGAATATAGGTTGTTTTGGGCAAAAATCAGCCCGGTGGTCAGCGACAATGCCGCTGTGGTAAGGATGGATAAAATGGACATTTTTTTCATTGGATGTTAGGCTTTTTTAAATGCCAACTGAATATCGCTGTTTTTGGTCATGGCATCAAAAAACTGTTTCAAACCCGGGTAAAATTCCGGTTGAAAATTGGTTTGGTTGAGTTTGTTTTTAATAATTACCTGCACTTGTCCCGGCAGCGGTTGCGAACAGTTTACCCCGGCGCGACCACCGTTGTTGGGGATTTGGGTGCGTTCACCCTTGGGCAGTTCGTCGGCGGTGTAACCGGGTGGTAATTTGATATTGATAATATAATCCTGGCGGACGGGGTACACCAGGTCCACCGGCAAGTTGCGTTTGGTAGATTTGAACGGATTTTCGTCGTATGCGCGGTGGAAAACCGGCGAAAAATACATAAAATCGTTCACGACCTCGGCGGCACCTTTGATATTGGCGTTAAAATTAATTTTGAGGGGTTTATCGTAATCGGTTTCGCCAATGACCTGAATAGAATCAAAAGTAACGTCGGTAAATCCCTTAAAAAACGAAGATTTTAAAAAGTCTTTGGGGGCACTTTCGTCCAATTCCCGCCGCCAGTTCATGGCTTCGTTGCCATCGGCCATAATCGAAAATTTGCCCCGGGCGTTGCCTTCTTCGTCTAATTGCAGTTCCACCAGCCACACATCGGACAGTTCGTGGGTGCCAAATTCGAGCCAATCGGATTTTTTTTCATCCACCAGCCAACCCAGGCCATTATAGTGTTTGCGGGTTAGGTTGCCCAGTTTGATATAGGGGTTAGTGGCATCCATCAGGTGCATTTTATCGTTGTGTTTTACCACCACAAACAACGAATTGAACCCCGTAATGACCGGGTGATCGGTTTGTACGCGTCCGTTATCCACGCTGCTGGTCATAACGGGGTACGCGTCAATTTTGGCGCGTTTGAGGAGGGCCAACAGCGCAAGATTGATGTCGCCGGTGGTGCCGGAACGTTTTTCGAGGGCTTCATCGGGGGTGACGCGGGGAATTTGGGAGTATTCGCCGTTCCACCGAATTTTTTTGCTTACAAAACGCAGGGCTTTTTCGGCAATGCCCAAAACCGAATCATTTTCGATGTTGTTTTCGGCCAAAAATGCTTCCCAAAGGTCCTTGTTAGAGCGGCTTTTGGGGCTAAAAGCGCTGCCAAATTTGTACTCGTCTTTTTCGGTCAAATTATTGGCCAATTCTTCCCACGAAATAGCAATCACCGGTTGCGGGGCACCATAATTATCGTAGTAGTGAGAAAGGTAAAAATCAACCCGGTCACGGTAATCGTCGAGGGTCGTGATATAAGGTTCTTCTTTCAGGGCCGGGGCATATTCCACGAAATATACCCGTTTTTTCTTAATTCCGCGCCCAAAAGTCTCTTCCGTAGCGGTGGATTGGATGCGGCCAAACAAATTATTGTCAATGTTGTGGTAGAGGAGGGTATTGGGGTAAACGATGGTAAATTCGCTGTACCGGACCGGTATTTCTTCCTGAAATTTCCAGGCGCGCAGGTAAACGATATTTTCGGATTTGATGCCGTATTTGTACTCAATAACGCTGCCTTTTTGGAGATTGGGGATAAATACTTTTTTTTGCGCGTAGTATTTCGAGATTTTTTCGCTAAAAACATTGTCCGATTTTACCTTTTGTACTTCGCCGTTGGGTTGAATCACCTGCACATCGAGGTAGGTCACTTTTTCGTTGCCGTGGTACGAATAATAGGGGATGGTGAGGTTTCCTTTTTCAAACGCCGAGGGGTCAAAAATTTTAATCCGCCGGTGTACATCAAGGTAAGCGGTAATTTTATCGGTCAGGTACTCGATGGACATATTCCCGATGTCCAATAAAGCGACGCTGGTGGCGCTGGAATCTTTTTCGTAGATGGTCATGGCCAAATCAGCGGCGGGAATTTCGCCCCATTTAGACTTTAGCGCGGGATTTTGGCCCCATAAAGTTGGGAAAACGAGGAAAAAGGAAAGTGAAGTGGTTAAAAATTTCATAATATAGGATATTGAGTGAATACGCGACAGGGACTCTTGAAGGCTGTTAGAATTTGTCTTTGTAGGAAAAAATCAAACAGTTTGAAAAGAATCAGGAGTGGCCAAGGTGTCTTTAGTGTAAAAAACAACGCATTGCTGCAAAAACCAAGCCATAACGTTGGCAAAGAAAAAATTTGTATGTAAGATGGTGAAATTTAACGTGAGACGAAACCCCAAACAACCTTTTAAAAAAAAGGAGCGTCATTTAAAAAAGTCAGGCAGCGTCAGGCTTGGCTTATGCGTTTAACCCATATCAACTCGGGAACTTTAACTATCCTATTTTTTCACTGCTATATCAACGAAAAACAACCATGGATTTCGTCTTAAATCTGGAACGGGTAGAGCAAGATTTTATATCTGCTCTTTTGCGCGAGGAGCGCTGGGCACAACAACGCCTGTATGAGGAGCATTATGGCAAAATGATGGGCGTATGTATGCGCTATGCCGGTTCTAAAGACGAGGCACTCGATCTTTTGCACGAAGGCTTTATCAAAATCTTTCAAAATATTGCCCGGTACCGCCCCGGAACGGCCTTTAATGCCTGGATGCGCACCATTATGGTGAATACCTGCATTGATTATTACCGCCGACAGTCGCGCCGCCGCACCGAAGATATTGATACGGCTTATGCACTTTCCGACGACGATAACCCGGATATTCTCAGTAATATGACGGAACGCGAAATTTTGGCCGCCGTGCAGACCTTGTCGCCCGCTTACCGCGCCGTGTTCAACCTCTACGTGGTAGAAGGGTTTTCGCACAAAGAAATTGGGGAGGCACTGCACATTACCGAAAGCACTTCTCGGAGTAACCTGGTAAAAGCACGGACGAAGTTACAAGAGTATTTCGTTGAGAAAAGAATGAACTTTGAGTAGTTTTGCGCTAAATAACGCGCATTCCGACTGCCATTTGAGGCCAATTTTCTACGTACACTAATTCATGCATACTCATTGAATTGACGCAAAAATGAGCGAAAATAAATTCGACAAAGTTATTGCCGAGCATCTGAAAGAGGTAGAAATGCCTTACGAACCCGCTTCGTGGGATGCGCTGCAAGCCAAACTGGATCAATTACCACCGGCTATGCCACCCGATGCCGGGCAAAACGCCTTCGATCAACGAATGCGTTCCATGCTCGAAGAGGTAGAAATGCCGTACCAACCCATGCACTGGGACAAAATGGCGCAACAACTGGATCATTCCGGGGCAGTTCGCCGGGTACGCGCCTGGAAAATGGCCGAAGCCGCCGCCATTATCCTGCTGGCGATCAATCTCCAACTCATTCTGGACAATGGCACCCGCTGGTTCCACATGCCACGTCCGCAGGAAACAACGCCCGAAGAAGCACCGGATATGGCCTCCACATCGCGTCAAAAAGGAAACCGTACCATCGCTTCCAGCCTCTACGTTCCGGCTTTGTTACCCTCCACTTCCCTGGCTCAAAATGCCTCGGCTTTAACCACCCATTCCACGCTTTATAACGCAAACAACGCTTCACAGGCCGTTCTTGCCGCCGCCATCACCACACCGGCGGAAGCAGTAACCCTGCCCGGCAGCATCAACCAGGCTTTGGTGGATGCCAACGGCCAACCCCTTCCCAAAGGACTTCGCCCCTTGACGCTGCTCGCCGCGTTGGGACTGGACCACCTCGAACAATTACAACCCAAGTCGCCCGCAATGGCGGCGTTACTTACCCCACAACCCAAAAAAGCGGTGAAAAAATCATCGTCGTACCTCATGGCTTACGGCGGTGCCGACCAACAATCGTACACGGGCAAAAGTGGTTATGCTACCCGATACAGCACTGTTAGCAGCGGGGTTCGGGCGGGTAAACGCAACGGTAAATGGGGCGTGGAAGCGGGCGTTGAATACGCTCCCGTGGCCTTCACTCCCGAAGACGATGTCGTTGGATTTTACAAGAAAAACGGCCGCGTTTTGGCCACTAAATACGATCGGGTACGGGCCAATATGGTTAGCGTACCGGCGCGGATCACCCGTCAAATTGTGCGCGTAGGCCGTACTTCGGTGTACGCAGTTGCGGGCCTTACCGCTCATTTTGCGGCTAATAAATCGTACGAATTCAAAGATGAAGAATTAGTGAGCACTCCTTCGTCACTGGGTAATGACCAGCCTGCGCTTCCCCAAAGCAACGGTATTTTCGAAAATGGCACTTTGTACGGTAATTCTTACCTCACCACCGATGCAAGTGTACGGGTCGAACATCGCCTCAATCGCCGCATGGCTGCTTACATCGAACCGCAGTACCGTCGCCACACCAATGGCCGTGGCGTAGGGCCTAATGCCAGCAAAAACAACGCCATTGGGGTGCAGGCCGGGGTAATTGCGATGATTTATTAGTGGGTAAAAAAAATGAGGCTGTCTTATAAATGAACACCGAACACCGAATGTCGAACACCGAACACCGAAGTAATGTTAATTGAATAAGTTAAGGTTAAATACGCCGTAGCGGATTATCGTGCGTTGAAGCGACGATTGTCTGTATTATATATGGTTTTAGTGCTGATGATTGAATGTGGGTGGCTGTTTCATCAGTTGGTACTTCGATATTCGGTGTTCGAAATTCAAAATTCGATATTAAAAAATACTGATAACTTGATTGTCTTACATAAAAGGCGACCTCAAATGGAGGCCGTTTTTTAGAGAGTAACGACCAATCCTCCTTTCAATGCTCCTTGTGGGCCGTGTCCAATTTCAACAAAAGCACCAAATTTACCATCCTGGTAACGTACACCCACTAAATTAACTTGGGCTTTTATACCAAAACGACTTTTTGTTTCGATTGATTTTGGTTTTTGAAAAGTGTGTCGGGAAAAACCAAGACCCAAACCACTGTACAAACTCCAGTTTTTTTCTTGCAGCCAGGTGCCATTAATATCTCCCATTAATAACCCGAATGTTTCGCGTTCGTTGGTCACATCCCCACTTTCCCATTTTTTATCCACGTAGTAGGTGAATCGGTTGAACGTTGCCCCTACGGCAATTCTCTTTGCAAAAGAAGGTCTTAACCGAATACCAATTCCGTAGTTGTTTTTGCCGGTAACGCGCATCTCGGTAACCCGTTCGTAAAAATTTTCTTCAAAGGAGGAGCCATTTCCTGTAACCGCGACGGCCATTGCATCCCAAAATATACTACCTGCGGTCATTTTATCCGCATAATTATTGTACCAACCCACTCGGTTGTTAAAAGTAGAACCGGTTGAAGTATTAATAAAGAGTTCAACCGTACTGTGTTGTTGGGCATTTACGCAGGCTACTGCTGCAAAGAACATCATCATTGAAATTGTTATCTTTTTCATCGTCGTTGTTTATTTTGTTATTGATGATGCAAAGATGGGGTTGCCAAACAGCGCAGGATTCGGCAAAAAAAGCAAAAACGCATTTTTTTTAATTAAATGTCAATAAAACAAAAGTTGGTTGTTACTTTTGGTTTAGGCCATAAATTTTAATTAAAAAGAATTGGTGGGCAGTGTCAAATTCCCGTTGACGTGCGTCAAACGGGATTTGGCTGGATATTTAATCAAAAATAATCGTTTTATTGCCGTTGACGGTCACTTTGTCGTCAAAGACCAATTGCAGGGCGCGTGCCAAGGCAATTTTTTCCACGTCTTTTCCCGTTCGAATCATATCGTTGACCGAGTACGTGTGGTCCACCGGAATAACGTTTTGGACAATAATGGGGCCTTCGTCGAGGTCGTTATTGACAATATGGGCCGTGGCACCGATAATTTTTACGCCGCGCTCGTAAGCCTGGCGGTAGGGGCTGGCCCCAATAAACGCCGGTAAAAAAGAGTGGTGAATGTTGATGATCCGATTGGGGAAACGCGCTACAAACTCGGGGGAAAGGATGCGCATGTACTTCGCCAATACCAGGTATTCGGGCTGATAACGGCTCACAACTTCCAAAATATGGGCTTCGTGTTGTTCGCGGGAAATGCCTTCGTGGGGGACATGGTGAAAATTGATGCCAAATTGGTGGGTAAAACGCCCTAAATCGGGGTGGTTGCCCACAACCGCCAGAATATTGGCATTAAGTTCTCTAAACTGATTCCGTACCAATAATTCGGCCAAACAGTGTTGCTCTCTGGTGACCAACAATACTATGTTTTTGGGTTGGTGCTGCCGCAAACTGATGTTCGCCCCGGCGGGTAACAGGGCTTTTAATTCTTCAACCACTTCATCGGGCTGAATTGCCCCCCGAAAAGATGTTCGCATAAAAAAACGATCTTCTTCGTGCTCCACAAATTCCTGGTTTCCAATAATATTCAAACCCAAACGGTATAAAACACCCGAAATATGGTGTACAAGCCCTTTTTCATCGGGGCAATCAATTAATAAGATGTATCCTGGCTGTTGTTCCATGGGGCAAAGGTAGGAAACAAGGGTTGAATTTGTTTTGAAGGGTTGACTAATTCAACTCTTCAAAACAAATTCAACCCTTCAAAACCCTTTAGAAACGAACCGTGAGGTTGGCGGCACCAGTCATACCCAATTGGCTGAAGTGCGAACCGTCGTACGTTACGTTGGAGTAACGACCGTTAAAGGTAATGGCGTTGAAGTTGCGTTTTACGGCAGCCGCATCTTTCAGGATGGCTTCTCCGTCGGCGTTTAAGGCGCGGAACTCCCATTCTGGCATTACATTCAACAAGTTTTGGAGGTTAACACCAAGGCTTACTTTTTCGCTCAATTGAAGGCTGATACCCAAATCGGTCACCACTTTGGGCAAAAATACCGTTTCGAGGTTGCCGTTCAAACCCGCCTGGCGGAAACGCGTGGGGCCAAACAAGGTGTTGTTCAGGCTAAGGCCCAATTTACCCAAAGCGTAATCAAAACCCAAAATGGCTTTGTATTGCGGACGAGAAGTGAGCAACAGCGCTTCCTGTGTAGCGTCGAAAATGGTTGCACCTGCTTCTTTGATCAATTGTGGAACGATAACGGGACCGTCCAATTTGTTTTCCAACTGGTAGTTACCGGCCAGGTTAACCCCCAATTTGCCCGTACCCAATTGAATATTGCGCTGGTTAAATACCAAATCGAGACCGCTGGTAGCAGTATTGATACCGTTGGTGAAGAAACTGATGGCAACAATACCGTTGGCCGCCATTACCTGATCAAGTTGGTTGTTCGGATCGCCCGTCGGGAAAATCTCGGAACCCAGGATGATGCGGTTTTTTACCTTGATATTGTAGTAGTCGATAGACACATTGGTGTTTTTGGTTGGACTCATGCCCACGCCCAACGTGATATTGGTAGATTCTTCGGGTTTCAAACGGGGTACACCCAACACGAAAGCCTGCGCCGAACGGTTGTTGAAGATACCTTTGGTTTGGATACCCTGGCCCGGTACAAAACTTGCCTGCGCAATTTGTAAATTAATCTGGTGCAGCGTTGGTGCCCGGAAACCGGTGGAAACCGAACCACGAACGGTGAGTTTTTCGTCAATAATTTTGTAACGTGAACTGAGTTTCCACACAAATGCATCGCCAAAGTCACTGTAACGCTCTACGCGTGCCGTACCGTTGAGGAGGAAACTGCTGGTGATATCCCAACCCAAATCCACGTAACCACCGAAGTTAAAACGGGTAGATTCGCCGGAGTTTTCGGGGCGTGCACCGGGGAATGAATCGGCACCGGTACCGGAATAAGAGGCTGTATCGCCGGCTACAACGGTGTATTTTTCGCGGCGGAACTCGGAACCTACGGCAAACGACAGGTTATCGAGTAATTTGCGGCTAATGTCAATGTTTCCTACGTTGTGTTGGAATTTATAACCGCCCGGACGGAACAAAATGGGGCTGTTTTTACCCAAACTACGGTTGCGCGTATTGGCAACAGTGTACAGTTGTGCATTGCCACCCGTGGTGAAACTTACGTCGCTGACCCAGCCGTTTTTGTTGCTGCGGAAACCCAAAGTACCGTTGTAATCGTTCAAATCACCTTCAAAAGTAGGCACGTAACCAACGTATTTGGCACCCGCCGGGGTGAGCAAACCATCGTCGGTGCTGCGCCAGTAGGGGGTACGGTAGTTGGCAAAACTGTTTACTTTTTTATACACGTAAGCGGCGTTGTAGTACATTTCGGTGTTTTCGCCCACCGGAACGCCACCGTTTACCAAAAACTTGGCGGCTGCGGTTTCGGGTTGACCGTTGATATTACCCGCATCGGGGAAATCTCTCAAAAAAGATTCTACCAAAGAACGGCCCGATGTATTACCGTCGATAATGGCCTGTTTGGCATCGTCGGTGATTACACCATTTTCGTAGTTTTTAGGGTCTTCAGGGTCAACAAATACAAAATCGTTGTATTCGCCGTCGGCATCAACGGTGCCGGGGCGATTGGCTAAAGCCTGGCGCTGGAGCGAAATGGTGTAGTTGATAAAACCTTTTTCGCCAAAATTCGCGCCGTTGTTCAGGCTCACCCCGAACAACTGACCATCACCTTTGTGGGTAACGCCGGTGTTAAACGACACCGAACCGTACTCGTATTTGTCTTTCAAAATAATGTTCATTACCCCCGCAATCGCGTCAGAACCGTACTGCGCCGAGGCACCGTCGCGGAGAATTTCCACGCGTTTGATCGCATCCGACGGGATGGCAGAAATATCCACTCCCGTTTCACCGCGACCGGGTGAGGTTTGGATATACGCCAATGAACTCATGTTTTTACGTTTGCCGTTGATGAGTACCAACGTGCGGCTGGGACCCATATTCCGAATTTCGTAAGGATCGAGCAACGAAGTAGCGTCGTTTACCGGCGTATTCACCGTGTTAAACGAAGGTACGCGGTACTGCAACGCCTTGTCGAAAGAAGGCTGACCCGTTGATACAATGTCTTTGGCCGAAAGGATATCAATGGGCAACGGCGAATCCGTGATGGTTCGTTGCACCGAACGGCTACCCGTAGAGATAACAACTTCGCCCAAAGTACTGGAGGAGGACTCCATGACTACCTGCATTACCCCTGACTCGGGAATGGCTACTTCCAATGGTTCGTAACCGGTGTAAGAAAAACGCAAGGTGGTTACCGCCGCCGGAACGCGCAAGGCAAAACCGCCGTTGGCATCGGTGGAAGTGCCGCCGGTAACGCCTTTGAGCGATACAGTGGCACCAGCAAGTGATTCGCCGTCAGATCCGGTAACCCGACCGGTTACGTTGCGATCTTGTGCAATGGCTTGGTAACCCAAAAACAACAGGGCTACCAGAGTTAGTAAAGTGTGCTTCAACATAAAAAATAAGTTAGTGAAAATTATTAAAAAAACAGCATTCGCATTACGGTCTTTGGAGAATAAGAGCGCAAGGTATTATGAATTTTAGAATTCTACAAAAGAACCAACTATTTATCGTTCAAGTCCATACTGACTAATAGCGCCAGAGAGATGAAGAAAAGGGAGCCAATTTTATCCGTTTCGACAAAATCGTTCATGAGCATTAACAAAACAATTAAAACAAAACACATTAAAGCGGCCAAAATGGTGTGTTTTCGCCAGGGCGTGTTCACCCGATGGTAAATGCGTTGCCCCTGCATCATGGCAAAAAAGCAGAGGGAAATAAAAATAAGTGCGCCCGGAATCCCTTGTTCTACGGCCGTCATCAGGTAATAATTGTGCATACCCGATCGCTCCGGGTTATCACTCACGTAGGTTCGGAAACTACTTACGGTGTAGTCTTTGTACGTAAAATAAAAGTTGCCCGGCCCAAAACCCAGCATCGGTTTTTCTTTCATCATTTGGGTAGCAGCCACCCAACGATACACGCGTTCCATTACCGAAATATCTTCCAGTCGGGTAGTGGCTTCCAAGAGGCTTTCAAAACGGGTGTGCGTTACAGTACGTTCGAAATCGGGTGCAAATAACAACCAGTTGTCGCGGTAGGTGACAAAGGCAATGAACAGCCCTAAAAACAAAATTGAAGCCACAATACCGGCCCGAACAGCCTTAAAATGCACCAAAAACCGCAAGGCTACCGCTGCCACTAACGCGCCGTAGGCCGCGCGGGTGTACGCAAAATTAATACCCGTCAACAAAATAATAATCCCCATCACCAGTGCCCACCACGGCAGCGACCACCGCTGGTAACGGTAGGTCGTGTACCAGATATACGGGATAAAAACCGCCATAATACACGCGTACATCACGTGGTTGCGGTAAAAAGGCGATAAACAGGAGTTCACCGAATCGAAGGAAAAACTTTTGCCATATTGCCGTACCAATACGATGACGGCGGTAAACACCAGGGGGACAAAAAACCACCAGACCATTTTTTTAAGGTCGCGTTCTTCCTGCAAAAAACGCGCGGCTAAAAAATAAAACACGACCACGTACCAACCTTTGGCCAGGAGAAATTTGAAGGAAACCACAAAATTTTGCGAAAAAACCACCGTAATGATGGTCCACATCAAATGCACCAACAAAAACAGGGTAATCGGGTGGCGCAAATAACGGCCGTCAACGGTGTGGTAATTTCGGCACAACCATATCGTGCCGGACAAGGTCAATAACCACATCAGCGGCTCCGAAAACAAATCTGTTCCAAAACCGCCCGGCAGTTCCACTTCGGTGGACAGCGGGATGCAGGCCATCATCAAAAAAAACAGGGCTTTGTAGTCCACAATGGCCATCCAAACGACCAATAAGCCCACCGGTACGGCCGCTAACAACGGCGATTCGAGCGCAATTCCGCCCAACAAACACAGCAATAACACCAATGCATACACTGCCACCAGTATGTACCGTGGTTGTGTATCGTGAAAGCCGTATCGGGTGAGACGCATGTTGTTTGTTGAATTTGTTGAATTTGTTTTGCCCGTCTTAGAGTGTTCGTTAAATTAGTTTTGCTCGTCGTAGGGTGTTCGTTACAGAATGAAGTTTTGGCACAAAAAAACGTGTACGCTACGACGGGCAACACCACCAATTCAACCAATTCAACCAACTACTCCAGTTTCAAATCTTTGTACGATTCGGCAATCAGAGCGGCCATGGTCATGAGCAAAAATGCGGCGATGACCGAACCAATGACGATCAGGCTGCGCATGGGGCGGCTTTTGCGCAAGGCCGGTTCGGCGTTTTCTACCACGTGAATGGCGGGAATTTTGGTGTTGTACACCGCTTTAATCTGGTTGTAGCGTTCGAGGTCAAAACTCAATTGTTTACGGGCTTGAAAGTGCAGGTCGCGCAATACCTGTACCGATGCCAAACCATCGCTGAAACGGCTGGGGGTAAGGGCGTTGGGGCCACCTTTTTCGGCTTTGTCGCGGCCGTTGGTAAATAAGTTAAAACGGTGTTCGGCGGCGGCCAAATCGGCTTTGATGTAAGCAATGGTATCGCGGGGAATATTTGGGTTGGGTTCCAATACCCGCAGACGGGCGCGTAAAGCGGCCACATCCGACTCGGCGGTGGCACTTACTATGGCCAATTGTTCGCCCTGTGCAGTTGGGTCAAAAATGCCGTAATAGGCCTGTTTAATGCGCAAACTATCGTCCAAACGCAATAATTCAGTTCTTTTTCGGCCAATATTATCTTCCATAGCCGTTAACAAACGGCCCTGGCTTTCGGTGGTGAGGCGGCGGGCCATTTCATCCGTTTTGTCGCGGGCGGCATTGGCCATGAGGGCGGCAAATTGGGGGTCAATGTCTTCTACCGAAATTTCCAAAGCGTCATTTTTGTTCTTTTGCGCGGTGTATAAGTCGCGGAAATGCTCCCGCACTTTATACGGCCCTTCTTTGGAGGTAGAATCAATATCGTAGTGTTCGTACAACTTAAACTTCGTTACCATAAAGTCCACCAACAGGTTACTATTGGCAATTTCGGCCAAACGATCGAGGTCCTGATCGGTACCAAAATACTCGGTGACTTCTCCCGAAGTGCCAAAAAGGAGTTCGGGATTGGCGAGTTTGGGGCTGGCGGGATAACAAATAGTTGTAGATTTATAGTAGTTAGACAGAAAAAGGGAAACGATGATACTGCCGGCCAATACGGCCAAACAAGTATTGCGAATGGCTTTGCGCCATTTCCAAATCGTTTGTATTACCCCCACTAAATTGTCTTTTTGTTGCTCCATATTTGTTTGTTCTGCGAAAAAGGAGCGCAAAGGTAGAAATTTTTTGGCGAATGGCCGAACCGGAAAGAAGCCGGAAACCCAGATTGCCCAAAAATGGCAAGCCAATGGTAGAATAGACCAATTTTGTGACAACAAAAAGCCCTTGCCCGGACAAACCGGGCAAGGGCCATTATTTTTAATAACAAAAACTTAGTTTTTATCCCAGAACAATTTGGTACCAACTACATCGCCACCTACGGCACTGGATGCCGCCTGCCAGTTGGCAGTATTCAGGTTTTGCTCTTGTACCGGATAAGGGAAACGGACGGGAATATCGGCGTAGGTTTTGCCCTCCGGAACGTTCAGGATAGGGTAGTCCAAACGGCGCCACTCGGTCCAACCTTCCAAACCACGGTTGTACAAAGCAATCCATTTTTGCGTGCCAATTTTCTTTTTCCAATCACCGGCTGCCGTTGCGTAAGCCACGTCCGCTTTTGCCAAATAGGCATCCTGGTCAGCGGCTGCTACTTCCCAATAGGTCATGGATGCCCGGATGGCCGCTTCGTAGTGCTCGGCAGCAGTACCCCCTACGTTCATACCGCGTTCGGCGGCTTCAGCGAGGATAAAGTGGGTTTCGGCCGCGTCAAACAACGTTGCTTCAAAATCCGGCTCGGTGATACGGTCGGCGGGTTTTGAATACGTGGCGTAGTTGTTCGACAAAGCGTAAATACCACCCGTATAACCGCCATTCGCGTCGGTAGTGAAATATGATGGTACGCGAGGATCGCCCAAAGCGTTCATAATATCTACCACGGTGTTGGCCGCTACGTAGTCTTTACGACCACTTTGTACCAAATCCACCCAAATTTGGTTGGTGTTTGGGGGGGCAGAAAGGTATTTAAAATAGCAATTATCCGCATTATCCGCGATGGCACCGCTGGCTGCGGCTTCGATCATGGTTTTAGCCGCCGCCGGATCGGCATCGGCGAGGGTAATGCCCATGCGCAATTTCAGGGAGTTGCCGAATTTTTTCCACGCGGCCATATCACCGGCGAAAATGAGGTCGTTGGAACCAAATCCGTCGGCACCTTCGTCAATGGTGTTCAATGCAGCGTCCAAACGGCGGCCCAAATCGGTATAAATCGTTTTAGCGTCGTCGTATTTTGGGAACACATTGTTGTAGTCCAATGCATCGGTATAGGGTACGTTGCCGTACACATTTACCAAAGTTGAATAGGCATACACCGTCATAATTTCAACGCAGGCATTTTGGTTTTTCAACTGCTCGGCGGTAGCCAGGGTTTGTGTTGGGAGCAAGGTTTGGCATTCGTCGAGGTTTTTCAAAACGTTCACGTACATGCTATTCCAAAAATTTTGTGGAATGTTGCGCGTAGAGAGGTCGTAGTTCGCTTCGTCGGTATAGGTTGTTTCGGTCCAATACTGCGAAAACAAGCGGAACACGTTCACGTTTACGTTGGGATTGGTTACCAAATCGGCCATTTGTTTCTGGGCGTGAGAGAACAGCGGTGCGGGTGGCACTTCTGTTGGCTTTTTGGTATCCACGTTAATATCGCCAAAGTCTTTTTTGCAGGCTACTACAAAAAGAGCGGATGCTAATAATAAAAATAGTATCTTTTTCATGTTTAATGTCTGTTTTAGAATTTAACACTCAGGTTCGCCCCAATAACGCGTGCCGTTGGGTAACTACCTACCTGATAACCTTGTACGTTACCGGCGCTCATACCATCTTCAGGGTCGGCGTAAGGCAAGTTCTTTTTGATGATCCAAAGGTTACGACCGTACAAACCGATGTTGGCACCTTTAATCAAGTTGGCGCGGCTAAACCAGCCCATTGGCATATTCCAGTTGAGGTTTACTTCGCGCAATTTGATAAAACTGGCGTCGTACACAAAACCACCCGCCGGATTGCGAAGGTAACCGAACAGGCCATAAGCCTCGGCACTGGTCCGAATATCGTTGGGCGTACCGTCTTCTTTTACGCCGTCGAGGATAACACCACCGCCGTCGGCGATTGGTAAACGCAATTCGTTACCCAAATCGTTCAAACCACCGGTCTCTTCGGGCAAACCCGTTGCCAAACCATAGTACATATCCAAAGAGAACACGTCACCACCCTGGCGGGTATCCAACAAGAAACTAAAATTGACGTTTTTGTAGCGGAAACTATTGGTCAAACCACCAATCCAGTCCGGGTTGATGTTACCAATAATGTTGTTGGAAGTGGTAGTGCGGAGGTAACGGCCATTAGCGCCTACTACCCGTTTGCCATCTTTGTAGATGTAATCGGAACCACGGATGGTGCCATAAGCCTCACCCAAAGCAGCGTTGATAGAAACACCGCCCTGCATAGCCGCCAACTGGAGGTTATCAATACCGTTCAGATCCACCACTTTGTTGCGGTTAGCCGACCAGTTAAGGTCCACTTTCCAGTCGAAGTTTTTGGTGTGTACCGGATGCACAAACAGTGCTACTTCTACCCCTTTGTTTTCGATATCACCAGCGTTAATGTATTTGTTGTTGTAGCCCGTTGCGCGCGATACCGATGCCAGCAATACCTGGTTAACGGTGTTCATTTTGTACAAAGTCAGGTCGAAACCTACGCGGCTTTTGAGGAAACGCATTTCCAAACCGGCTTCAAAACTGTTGGTAATTTCCGGTTTCAGGTCGGGGTTGTTTTTATTGGTTGGTGCAGACGCAACTGTATTACCGTCGTAAGCGGCCTGGAGCGTATAAGTATCGTACAAACTCAAAGGTTGTGCGCCATTACCCACCGATGCGTAGTTCAAACGCACTTTACCAAACGAAACAATGTCATTTTCAGGAATTTTTTCGGAGAAAATAATGCCCAAAGAAGCCGCCGGATAGTAATAACTGTTGTTGGCTTCCGGCAGGGTAGAGAATACATCGCGGCGAACTGTTCCGTCCAATACAATCCAACTGTCGTACACCAAACCCACTTTACCAAAAATACCGTTCACCTGCAATTCCGTGAAAGATTCTGCGGGTGCGTTGAGGGCATTTTTAGAGTTGGACAAAGCGTACACGCGGGGTACAGAAAGACCACCGTTTGTTGTTGCCCGAATGGAAGAAATGGCGTTTTTACGCACGTTGGTACCCACAAGGGCATCTAATTTAAGTTTACCGCCCAATTCAAATTGCTTGGTAGATGCCATGAAGTCGTAGTTGTTTTCCTTAAACGTGCGGTTGAAACGCGAATATTGCGAAGGGTCAACACTACCCACGGCAGTCCGCTCTTCCTGGATTTCGTCGTATTGGTCCAAAGAAACACGGCCCATCAAATTCAACCAATTGGTCAACTTGTAGTTGAAACCTACGTAGCCGAGGTAACGGTTACGCTGGTCGTTTTGGTAGTTTTCGCGGCGTACCCAATACACATTGTCCCAGTAAATGGGGGCCAAATCGGATGGGTCGGCCCAGTTCCAGGTGACGTTGGCTTTGGTGCGCTCGTAAGCGGCCTCCTGTTCTTTTACATCCACGTTCATCTGCCACCACTGACGGAAACTGGTCATTTGGTTTTTGGCGTCGTACCCCGTGCCATAACGGCCTAAGCCTTTGGTTTGGGTGTAGTTGATGGACGAGAATACTTCCAATTTGGACGAAACGTTGTACGAAGCACCGAAGTTAACCAGGTCTTTGTTCACGCTACTGTTGGGCAAAATCCCCTTATCCGTTGATTTGGTGTAACCCAATTTGAAATAACCTTTGTCGTTGGCACCATCGAGGTAAATGCTGTTGGACGTACCAATTGATCTTTCAAAAAAGGTAGTCGGGTCATTTTCAGCGGCTACCCACGGACGCGCTTTGCCGTAGTTGGGCGAAGTAGGATCAAAAGCATCCCACTGATACACCGACAGGCTTGGGTCAAATTTGCCACCGTAAGAAGCATCTTCAGACAGCGGTGTTACCAGATCGGGCGTTCCGTCGTTGTTGATGTCGCGCGACAGGAAGAAGCCCGAATCATCTTCGTAATAGGCACCGTAACCGCCGCCGTATTTCTTTTGGTATTTAAGGAAAGTGCTGGGATCAATAGTACCGGCGTTGATACCGGTGTTCACTGTTACCCCAAAACCTTTCTTTTTAGTGCCTTTTTTGGTGGTAATCATGACCACGCCGTTGGCAGCGCGGGAACCGTACAAGGCCGAAGCGGCGGCACCTTTCAGAACGGTGATAGACTCAACGTCGTCGGGGTTAATGTCACTGGCGGCGTTACCGTAGTCATAACCGGCGCGGCCGGTAGTTTGGCCCGAGGTATTGTTGTTAGAGTTGTCCACCGGAACACCATCAATAACAAACAAGGCTTGGTTGTCACCCAACAAAGAGCGGCTACCGCGCAACACGATATTCGTGGAGCCGCCGAGGTTATTGTTGCGTTTGATGTTCAACCCCGCCACTTTACCGCTGAGGGAGTTCACAATGTTGGCGTCGCGGGTGGCGGTAACGTCGCTACCTTCCACTTTTTGCGCCGAATACGGCAGTTCGTTTTTATAACGGGAAATACCCAAAGCCGTAACCACAACTTCATTTAGTGCTTTACCGGATTGGAGTACTACGTTAACGACATTGGATGCGCCCACCGGAACTTCCTGGGTGTCGTAGCCCGTGTAACTGATGATCAAAACGGCACCATCTGCCGAAACGGCGACGGAATATTTACCGTTGATGTCCGTGACAGTTCCGGCACTGGAACCTTTCACGCGTACTGTTGCGCCTGCAAGCGCTTCGCCATCGTCACCGGCAACTGTGCCGACAATGGAACGTTGAGCAATAGCGATACCCGCCACTGCCAACATCATGCAGAGTGTTAATAAATAACGCTTCATACAAAATTAAATTTGGTGAAAAGAAAACTTTACAATAGTAAGAAACAAAGGATAAAAAAAAGAAGGATTTACCACCAAAACACAATAGGCTGTTATAATAACAAGCCAAAAAAAAGTTTTAGAGCGACAAAGGTAGCGTTTCGGTGAGGTTTATTTCAACTTTACAATAATTTTTTGTTACTTTTTTGTGAACTGTTGTTAAAATTAGAATTTTATTTGGAAAAAATGTTTTTGACAAAATTTTAAAAAAGAAAAAGGCGCAAAAAGTATCAGTTGTTGCAGCGAAAAATCGCTCAAATTTTTTTCAAGAAACTACCCAGGAAGTGTCTTTGGGTGAAAAAAGCAGGGGGCAAAACAAAAATCGCCCTTGATGCGGTTGCAGTAAAAAGGGGGTAGCATTTTTTGAAAAAAAATGTCACAGTTCTATATTGAAAAGTATTTAACGTTGGAAGTACTTGAACATCCGGATCAATCCAGCGGGTATTTAGGCCCTGGTTAGGTCGAAAAAGTAAAGCGGGATAACTGCCACCGACTTGTGCAGTCTACCATTAACCAAAAAAGTTATGTTAGTTTCTAATTTTGAACTCCTGGTAAAACGTATTGCACCATTGAGTGGTACCGCCCCGGTGGACGCGCCTTTTCGCCGCGTTGTGCAGGGGTACTTTTTAACTGTGACGAACCTCAGCCCAACGTTTTCTACCAATTTTTTTCTTACGTTTACTATTCCGACCGTAAGCGGTGCCAAGAACGTTACCGACAATGAATTTGTGCTGGGTGCTGCTCCCATAGCCAACGTAGTTACTTTGGTAGATACCGCAACGCAGGAAAATTTGCCTCTGACACTTACCCTTGTGGACGGCAATGCCAACTACAAAAAATTCAATACCAATTCTTTTTTGGTTCGCCCCTTGCAAACGGTAATAGTGGTTCTTTTGCCCAATATTGGCGCAAATACCTCCATCATACCAAGTGCAAGCATTGAAATACGCGGATTTGTAGAAATTGCTCAAAGTCGCAGATTTTTTTCTGGTCGCCCCGCTATTGATGTACTTATTACGCCCGAAACACGGGGTACTTTTTTGGATAACGAATATCCTAACTTTGGTTCACCGAGGGATTTGGATTTTGACCAAATCAGTTATTCTCTGCCCACCTTCTCTGGAGGGGCCAAAAATACCGTTGAAGCAGTGCCCGCTTTACCGTTGCCCGATATTTCCATTTTTGATTTTTCATTGAATGCTGAAATTGGCCGCAGTGCAGATGCTCCCGCTCCAACTGATCCATTGGTGAAAGAAGCCATTGCCGAATTGCAGGAAGCATTGCGCTTGTACGGTGCATCGGAGGAGTAACGTGTAAAAGCATGGCCGGGGGGGACAACTCCCGGCCATGCTTTGATAATACCTCATCGCTATTCTGCTGGTTCGAGGCAAAAAGCACCAGTAAAACTGGCGACGTATAGTTTGTTACGTACGGGGTCCACGTTTCGGGACCATCAAAAGGGAAGTTGCTAAAAATAACCTTATCCTCATAAATAACCGGTACGCAAGAACCATAGTACCCATCGCTAGGAAAAGGCCGCCGCCAAACTACCTTGAGTTTGGAGGTATCGGCGGGGGGCGTTGGGGGGAGCGGGTCGGGTTGAAATATGTCGCAACCTGTGGCCAAAAACAGGATGGATGCAAGTACTATAAATACGTTTTTCATAAATAAAAATATTGAAGTTGTAGCACCTTGGTTATAAGGTGCTACAACAGTTAGGGTGAATAAATTTATAATTTATCGGTTGTGAAATAGGATAGTGAAGCGCCACTTACGTTCTCTCCATTTAGTATCTTATCAAACGCTTTTGTTATTTCTGAATGGTTTCGTTGTTGTGCATGGTTGATACCCGATGGTAATTCCATGTTTATTAAAGCACCCGGCAGGAACTGAGTAGATTTGTTCACAATGCCATCGGTGTCGGTTGTTGTTTGCACATACCCTGAAATATAAGTACTACTCTGGAAGGCACAGTTGTTCCCGCCGTACGCACACTGCACATAACTACATGGAGAAGGACAAGTAGACTGAGTTGAGTAGATTGGCGAAGTTGTAGCACCGCCAATTAGATCTAAATAACTAAACTCACTGGTAGTAAACCAATTGACCCCTCGTTGCCATTTTTCGGCTCTTTCGGCGTGGTCATCACGGATAAATCTGGGCAAAAAACCAAACCCGGCATAAATATTATGAAAATTGACCCATCCTTGGTAAAAGTCTTGTCCTTTGGCCATGTATCCTTCCAAATCGTCATCATCCACTGCTTCAAATCCCAAATTATTCACGGGCTTCAATACATAAGAAGTAAGCGTTTTCCAATGTGAATTGGGCCGGTCTTCTTGTGTGACAATACCCACCTTGGGCATGGCCGCTACGTGTTGCGCCAGTTGGGTCATAAAGGTTCCGCCAACTGCCAAATTCGCCGCACTGACATTATCAATTGCCGACTCCGCAATGATCATGTCTTCTACATATTTAGCCAGTTTACTATTGGCATAATTGGGGATCCAACTGCCCACGATATCTACTAAATTAGCCGTTGGACTCGCTAATAGTTGAGCAGTTGCATTCTGAGTAAACGCGGTGAGTCTCCCTTGCTGATAGGAATTGATGATTTGTGCGCCGTGGTTGGGCGACCCAACTGTAACAAAGCCCCCAAAAGGAATATTGGCAGTTTGAGTATTGCGGCATAATGCCCTCAAAACGGGGCCGCCCTGGCTATGCGCAATGGCAATATTTTGCCCAAAGGTGCCAGTTGGCACTGCGGCAGCCATTTTACTGCGCAAATCATTCGCAGAATGGTCCAAAGACGTCGTTTGTGCGTATTGCATCGCAATCGGATTGGCCTTTCTGGTGTTGTTAAAGTAGTGGTTGTAATGATCCCAGGCATTAATACCCGTTCCATTTTTAGTTAGCCCGTGAACCAAAAAAATATTGCGTTCCGGGGTTTGGGCTTGCATATTGGTAAGTGCCCCGATAATGGCGGCAAAAAGTACTATTTTTTTCATGTTAATTCGAAAATAATTGTTTGAAAGAGGATTGAGTATTATTTACGGGTAGTGCTTACCGTGTAGTTCGAAAATTCATACACCATTTGGCGCATAACCCGAACATTTGAAAGCAGGTCGGCTTTACGATAGGTAATTTTGCTGATAACAGCGCAACCATCGCCTTTCCCGTCACCGCGACCATCACCTCCACCGGAAGAAGTATATTGGAAGGTGGCATCCGATACAATATTGCCATTGGAGCGGGTTACAGTACCCAACACCAAGCCATTCGCCAAATCGAACCAAGTTTCTTCATTTCCTAAGGTGAAAACGGTGGCTATACCAACACGCGCCTCCGTTGCCCCGGACTGACGTAATTGAGTCGCCATCGCGTTAACCTCCGCGGAAGAATTAGCGCAATTATTTACCCTGGTGGACATGTACTGTGCCAATTGAACCATTTCCTGGTATTCTCCCGTGTCATACGGACCAACGGGGCCTCCATCAACCGATACACCATTGCGGTTAATCAAAGTTGTTCGCGCTGCCGGTAAAGAGAGTGATTTGCCACCAAGTGTGGTTGGGGCCAAGGCTGTTATCTGGACCGAAAAATTGCCCGAATTATCAAAAGTACTCACGTAATTATTAATGTCCACGGAGGGTAAACATTCATACCGGGCACTTTGGGATAGCCTGAGGGTGTCTTGGGGATTTATGATCAACTCGGCTTCCGTAGTCGTACTCTCTTGAAGGTTTTCCGACAACCCCTCCAACTTTCACAACTATGACTAATGATTGCGCACTCATTAACACCAGATTGCTTTGTTGTGCCACAAATGTACGGTCGCCATTACTCCACCCGCAAGGACACTTTTACACGTTTTGGACAGGGAAAATTGATTGTTTTTTCAAAAAAATAGTAGAAAATTGTTTGTAAAAAATTGAAAATAAAATTTTTACAAAACGAAATATAAATAATTTAACGGCAAATTGATGCATTTTTTTGCCCTTTCATCATACCTTTTTTATAAAAAATAGCACACCAATTCCGGTAAAGCGGTATTTAACCCTCCCCCCTAAAACGCCTCCCCCGTATAAATATAAAACCCGGTGCCTTCGCGGGTAAAACCCAAATCCATGCGTAAGAAAATATCTTTTTTGGCAAAAAGTAAATAACGCAAACCCGCCCCTCCGGCCAAACGAATTTTATCGGCTGATACCCCCGAGAACTGAGGAGCCACGGTACCGGCCCCCAAAAATACGGCCCCACCAATTCGTTTGCTAAACGAAAAGGGCAACCACCGGTACTCCGCTTGCAGGGCGTAATATTGCTGATCGCGAAAACGACCCGTGTAATAACCCCGCATCATGGATTCGTTGCCCAATAAACTCAATTGGTTAAATGGTGCCGAACCAGATACCACATTGCCCACGAACTGCGCCGCAAATACCTGCCGGGTTCGGAAGGACTTGTAAAATCGTACGTCGGCGTTGTAGTTGTCAAATGCGTATTGGCTGCCCCAGGTTTGGGCGTAGTGCAGCCACCCCAATTCGGCAAACCAGCCGTCGCGGGTATTGAGTGCATTGGGCCGACTATCGTAAGCAACGCCCAAGCCCAAGCCCAAATTGGCCGAACCCCGCGCACCAAGCGGCAAGGGCCGCGCCGAAATGCCACCTTCGCCAAATTCAACGCGGGATAGCGACTGATAATCCAACTGAATGCCGCCAAATACATTTTTGCGCATTCTCCGAAACATACGCTCCCGTACAATCACCCCGTAACCATCCACTACGTCGGGATTATCGGGGGCTGTACCCGCCCCGATACCATAATATAACAGTGGAAAACGGTGCAACCGAACCCGACCCAAAATCAGCCATTTATCCCGGTCGGTGTACACCGCATTGTCCACCCAGAGGCCGTATTGTGCGCGCAGGGTGACAAAACCAAAGGCCGTTAATTCGCTGAGGCGATTGTTGACCGCGTCATTTTTGGCGTGAAACAACAGGGCGGTGGCTACGCCAATTTCCAAACTTGTCTCCGGCGTGTAGGCCAGGGTTGGGTACAATAACAATCGTGGCCGGTCCACGGGCTGATCTTCGCGCAAAAACCGCGCTAAAATCCGTTCCCAACGCCGCGTTGTATCCGATTGAGCATTCAAAGTGGTGGACCATCCGCTCCAGAATAGCAGGAAAAGCAGACTCGTTAAACGGGAAAAAGTTATATTCATGGGATAACTGCGCAGTTTCAAAGTGTTTGTGTTGTTCGAAAAGAAACCACGCAGCCCACCTTTGGGTTCAAAGTTGAATTTCCCGGCTCACTTTAATATCGCGGGACGAAGCCCCGGCTTTCACAACGTATCCGCCTTTTTCCAATTTCCAAGCGGCACCTTGTTCGTTCCAATACCATAATTCCGAAACCGGAATTTGAAGGTAGAGCGTCGCCGAGGCACCGGGGGCCAAAAGGGGCGTTTTAACAAATGTTTTGAGTTCCTGAACGGGGCGGTCAATGGTTGAATTGGTTTTGGAAACATACACCTGCACCACTTCTTTTCCTGCCAAATCTCCCCCGTTTTTTACCGTTAACGCCACGTGTACCGTGTCGTTTTTTACCGTTACCTGATCGTTGCTATATTCAAAACGGGTGTACGACAAACCAAATCCAAAAGGATAAGAAACCTCCAGATTGTTTTTGTCAAAATGGCGGTATCCCACGTAAATACCTTCGTCGTAGCGGGTAAAATCCTTATTTTTTTCGGCATTTTTGGTGTTGTCACTCGGAAAAATCAAAGAAGTAAAGTCGAGCGGCTCGCCGTCGAGCGGGAAGTTAGCGTTTGAGGCGTGATCCTGAAGGCGCACCGGGAAGGTCATGGGAGTTTTCCGCTGGGGTTCACCTTTCCACTCAGGATATTGGCCACGGCGTTGCCGCCTTCCTGTCCGCCCTGCCACGCCAGCAAAATGGCGTCTGGTTGGTTTTTCCACGATGCCGTTTCGATTACCCCTCCGATGTTCAGTACCACGACCACTTTTTTGCCGACCGACTGAAATGCCTGGCACACCAGATTCATCATGTCATTTTCCTTTTGGGTCAATAAAAAATCGTCGGTTTCGACCCGGTCGCCGCCTTCGCCGCTGTTTCGGCCAATGGTAATGATCCCAATATCGGCACTTTTTACCATTTCGCCGACCATTTCGGCGGAATACACCATTTGGGGCGGGTTATAAGGTTTCATCATGGCATCGAAGCCCTGGGGCCGGGTAAACGCTTTGGAATAGGCCATTTTATGTTGTTCAAAAGCATTTTTTGACAGTGCATTAATTGTAAAACCGGCATTTTTTAAACCTTCTTCCAACGAAATGGAATAGGCTTCGTTCACATCGCCCGAACCAGTGCCGCCCACAATAAAATCGAAGGAGGTAACGCCAAACAACGCGACGTTTTTCCCGGAAGACAACGGTAGTGTATTTTCATTTTTTAACAATACCATACCCTCGGCGGCCGATTGCCGCGTAATGTCGGCGTGGGCTTTTAAATCGGGGTTGTTCCCGATGGTGGTGCGTTGCATTTTTTTGGAACCCAATATTAACTTTAGGATCCGTTTCACCGAAGTGTCCACGTCGGACATGGATAATTCGCCACTTTTTTGGGCTTTTACCAGCGCATCCCATTGTTTTTTGGTGCCTGGTTCCAATAAATCATTCCCGGCCCGAATTTGCGCCGGTGCGTTTTGGCCGCCGAACCAATCGGTCATCACCAAACCCTCAAAACCCCAATCCGTTCTCAAAATATCGGTTAACAAATAGTGGCTTTCGGACGTGTAGGTGCCGTTGACCTTATTGTACGAGGACATAATCGTCCAAGGTTGCGCTTTTTTCACCACAATTTCAAAACCTTTCAGGTAAATTTCCCGCATGGCCCTTTCAGAAACGATAACATTGTTAACGTTGCGCTTGGTTTCCTGGTTATTGGCGGTGTAGTGCTTCAAAGAGGCTCCCACGCCGTTGGCTTCAATGCCGTTGACCATTGCCGCCCCGATATACCCGGTGAGAACGGGGTCTTCCGAGTAGTATTCAAAATTTCGGCCACAAAGTGGGTGGCGGTGAATATTGGCCCCCGGCCCCAAAATCACGTCAACGCCGTATTCGACGGCTTCTTTGCCCATGGCGGTGCCCACTTCCTGCACTAAATCTACGTTCCAGGTGGATGATAACAGGGTGCCAATGGGAAAGGCGGTGCAATAATACGTTCGGTCTTCGCCTTTGCGTTTTGGCTCAATGCGCAACCCCGCCGGGCCATCGGAGAGGTAAATGGCAGGCAGCCCTAACCGGGGTGTTGGCACAATGGTACCTGCGGCCCCCGGTATTCCTTCGCCGGGTTCGGTCATGCCCATTGCCGAGGCCAGACCGGAGCCTTTGAGCAAATGAAGTTTTTCTTCGATGGTCATTTGGGCTAAAAGATCGTTGGCGCGTTCTTCGATGGAACGGCGGTCATCTTCGTAAACATCGAGTTGCCCGTTGCCGTTTCGATCCAAAAATGCGTAGCCATTCACCGTAATTTCTTTCAATTGGGCATTTTCGGCGTTGTTTTTTTCAAAACTTAGAAAAGTTGATTTAAAATACAACCAACCTCCCAATGCCGCGAGCGCCAATATCGCCACCAAAGAACCGGCTACAATGAGTATCCGTTTAGTAATTTTTTTTCTGCGCATACCTTAAATGCTTTTTTTGATAAAAAGGCAAAACGTATTTTGCCTCCTAAAGCCGTGCAAATATCAAACATAAAATCCTACTTTTACGGCCTCAAATAAAGTTATCAGCGTTACAATGATGAAAAATATTACCCTTCACGCCAAAACTCTAACCGGTTTACTTTTCCTCCTCCCTTTTTATGTAGTGGCCCAACAAACGACCCTCAGCGGTAAAATTACCGATGCCCTCACCGACGAAGCCCTTGCCGGGGTGACCATTCGGGCCGGGGAAAAAGGTGCCGTGACCGACGTGGATGGCTTGTATAAAATTGTGTTTGAGACCGCCGGAACGTACCAGGTTTCCTGCTCTTACACGGGATACGACGATAAAACAATTGCGGTCCGCCTGGCCAACGGCGAAGCACAAGTGCTCGATATTCAACTGGCCAATGCCGATAATCTGTTGCAACAGGCCACCGTTACCGCCGGGAAATACGAAAAAGCCCTGGGGGAAGTGACCGTTTCGATGGATGTATTAAAACCGCGCCTGATTGAAAGCGTCAACAGCACCTCGGTGGATGAGGTGTTGGTGAAAGTGCCGGGCCTGAACATTATTGACGGCCAGGCCAGCATTCGCGGTGGTGCCGGTTTTTCGTACGGTGCCGGTACCCGCGTACTCATGCTCCTCGACGATATTCCCGCCCTTCAACCCGATGCCGGTTTGCCTAACTGGGACGATTTTCCGGTTGAAAATATCGCGCAAGTGGAAGTGGTGAAAGGTGCAGCCTCGGCGCTGTACGGTTCATCGGCCATGAACGGGATTATTAACCTGCGCACCGGCTACGCCAAAGATCAGCCGGAAACCAGCGCGGCTATTTTTGGAAAAACCTGGGGCGATCCGGTGGATGAACGCCAAAAATGGTGGGGCAATGACTCCTCTTCGATTGTGCAACCGGTCGAAACGGGTTTTAACGTCGTACACCGTCGCAAAGCCGGAAAATTTGACATTGTGCTGGGTTCATACGGTTTGTACCGCGATTCGTACAACAAAGACCACTATTCCCGCTACATGCGCGTAACACCTAACCTGCGCTACCGCGTAACTGACCGACTCACCATTGGCCTGAACTCCAATTTCAACCTCGGGCGCAGCGGCAGTTTTTTTACTTGGGAAAACGATTCCACAGGCGCGTATTTGCCGGGTGCCAACGCCATATCGGTGACGCGGGGCCGTTTGCGGTTTAATATTGACCCCAGTATGCAATATTTCGACAACCACGGCAACCGCCACAAAATATTGAGCCGGTATTTTTACGTGCACAACAACAATAACGGCGGCCAAAGCAACGACAGCCGCATGTATTACGGCGAATACCAGTTTCAGCGCCAAATGACCGATATTGGTTTGGTATTTACGGCCGGGGTAGTGGGTATGTACACGACCATTGACGCCGAAATTTACAACAACGCCAACTACGACAGCCGCAACCTGGCCGGGTACGCGCAATTTGATTATAAACCTTTCGAGCGACTCAACTTGTCGGGCGGGGTGCGTTGGGAGCAAAATTTGCAGCGCAGCCCCGAATTGATTCCGCGTTTGTACGGTAAATTTGATACCATTCCCGGCGGAAAAACCATCGAAGATAAACCGGTGTTCCGTTTGGGAGCCAACTACCGCCTCGGGGTGGCAACGTACCTGCGCGCATCGTGGGGGCAGGCGTACCGTTACCCGACCATTGCCGAAAAATTTGTGAATACCTCGTTCAGCGGCAATTTTGTGGAACCCAACGGTAAATTAATCTCCGAAACGGGTTGGTCCGCCGAATTGGGCCTGAAACAAGGTTTTAAAATCCGCAGTTGGCAAGGTTTTATTGACGTGGCGGGTTTTGTGCAGGAGTATACCAATATGATGGAGTTTGTGATGGCGGGTATCGCGTTAAGCCCAACGGGTATTTCGGCGGTGTTTCAGTCGCAAAACCAGGGCAATACCCGCATCACGGGGGGCGAAATTTCCGTCATGGGCCAAGGTCGGCTCGGGCCGGGGCAGTTGTTTTTGTTGGCGGGTTACACGGCTTTGGACCCGAAGTACAAAGATTTTACCCGCGACGCCGGTTTTGATCCGGCCATTGGTGAAATCACCCGTTACTGGGGTTCGTCGGATACTTCCACCAACGTTTTGAAATACCGTTTCCGCAATACGTTTAAATGGGATTCGGAGTACGCATTGGACCGTTTTAGCGCGGGTGTTTCGGTGCAATATTACAGCCGGATGCAGAATATTGACCGCGTATTTGAAGAGTTTTTACCAGGCATTAAGTCGTTTCGCCAGCGGTACAACAGCGGTATCACGCAGGTGGATGTACGCGCTTCGTATAAGTTGAGCGAACACTTGAAGGTGAGTGCCATTGCGGCCAATATTTTTAACGTGGTATCCGCAACGCGCCCGGCTTTGATGGACGCGCCGCGCAATTACACGGTGCGTTTGGATTGGAAAATGTAGGATTTTAAAAAAATAAAATTATGCTTAAATACCTGTTTCCCGTTGCCTTGTTATTGTTGGGCTGCAACGGTACATCACAAGAAAGTGGACAAGCGGCGGTGGCAGCCGGACAAGAGTCAACCCCAAGTGGCGTTACCGCCCCTGGCACCTCGGATGGTTTGTTGGTCATGAGTACCGCAACGGCCGCCGAAATCGGCTCCGATGACTTGTGTAAAGTGTCTTTCCCCACTTCAGCAACCCTGTTCCCGATTGCCGACCAACCCGATAAACGTTATTTTTCGATCGAAGCGGGAAAAACCTACGCCGTTGTGTTAACGGCGGGTAATTCGCGCACCAGTTTTATGGTACAACAAAAAAGTGGCAAATTACACGTGCTAACCAGTGCCCAGTACCCGTATTGTTTGTCGAACGCGGCCCATTTTCAGTTGCAGGACGGTGGCAATACGTTCCACTATGACGGCGGAAAGTACACCACGTTTTTTTTCACGGCCGTTCCCGACGGGGCGGGATTCCGGGGTGAACTGAGTTGGAACCCCGGAATGGTCTTGGGGATTTACGTTAAATCCCGTTGATAATCACCACTTTGGTAATAATCGCGTCGGGATCTTCGAACGATTCGCTGCTGGTGGCGTAAATCAAATACACCCCGGAAGCGGCGCGGCGACCCAGGTAGTCGCGCCCGTTCCAAATGGCCTGTCCACCCACCGCAGTGCCTTCGTACACCAATTGTCCGGCCATATCGGTAATTTTAACGTTGGCATCGCGGGCCAAACCGTAAATGGCGATGGGGCCATCGTAATCGGGGCGAACGGGGTTGGGATAGGCGTAGGCCAAACGAGAATTGACCCGGCCCCCTTGCGTTGCTTCCGTCCGAAGCGATACCAATCCCGTCGCCGTGCCAATCCAGGCCACGCCCGAATTGAGGTTAATGGCAATGTCTTCGATCAAATTAGACGGCAAAGGGCTGTTGGTGATGTCAAAACGTTGTAAGGTCGTGCGGCCATCGGTAGATTGCACAAATACACCGTTGCTGGTGCCAATCCATTTGCGGTTTCCGCCGTCAATGGCGATTGTTTTAATATTTTCATCCTGCAACAAATAACCGCCAAAACCATCCACGGTAATAATGTGGCGCGTACCCCGGCAAGGATTTTCGGTGCTGAAAATGGAGCCGGTACATTCAAAAACGTACAAACCTTCTTTGGTGCCCACCCAAACATCACCGTCCAGGTCCACTTCCAGCGTGGTGACTTCGTTGGTGGCCAATACGCTGTTGGAGGTATTGATAATTTTAAAACGGTCGTCGGACGGATTGTCGAGGTCATCGCCGCTGTCGTACACGGCCAGGCCACCGGTAAAGGCCGAGGCGAACCATTTGTACCCGTTTTTATCAATGGCGACTTTGGTAAAGTTGCCGCTGCCCGTTACGTCAAAATTGACCAATTGCCCGTCGGGTTTGAGTACCACAATGGGGCGATTGGCGCCGTAATTGCAAATCCAGAGGTTGCCGTCTTCGTCAAATGCTGTTCCGCCAATGGCCGTTCGGTTGGCCCCGGCCGCCCCGGCATCCTGCAAAATGGAATTGGATTTGGAAAAATATTTGGTATCGGTGGCCCGGTCCGACATTTCGATCAGGCCGCCGAGAAAACTGCCCACGTACACTTTTTCCTGGTCGGGGTGCGGCGTAACGCGCCACCAGGCCAGGTGGGTATTGTCGCTGTTCACCAATTCGGGGTTAGTATCGGAATTGTAGCGGTGCCATTGGCCATCGTCGTCGAATACGTACAGACCGAGGCGCGAAAACAAAGGTCCCAAGCCCGGTTCTGCCCCTTCGGCGGCGATAAATACTTTGTTGCCGCGCAGCGAAATTTCGGCAATTTTGGCGTTGTAGGGCGAATTATAGGTGAAATAATCGCATTCGCCGCTGTTGGGGTCGTAAAAACGGAATTGGTCAAATTCATCGGCAAACCAGAATTTTTTGTTGCCGTCTTCCACCGCACCCAACGGGCGGCGCACGTCGCAGGGGCCTTGAATTTCGTAATAATTGCCACCGGCTTCGAGGTAAAATACTTTGCCCAGATCACCCGGTTTGCGCCAGGCCGCTACCAACCCCGCGCCTTCGGTGGAGAGAAAAATGACGTTGTTGCCCGTCAATTCCTTAAATAACATGGGTTTATTAACGCCGTTGTATTGCACCAAGCCGTATTCGTCAACACCAATGTACAATAAACCCTGAAAAACGGCCATTGCGCGGATGGTATTGCCGGGCAAAAAACCTTCAACGGTGCCCAAAAGGCTCCAACGGCCAAAATCCGCCGGGTTGAAATCGGTGGTGGGAACGCGGTATAAGCCATCTTCGGTGCCCATGTAGTAGTGACCATTGTAAGCGGCCGTAGCCAAAACCGGCACCCCGGTAAACACCGTAAAATCTACTTCGGCGGTGGTTAAATTGAGTTTTACCATGCCAAAACCCGTGGCCAAATAAGCGTAGTTTTCGTTAAAAAATACTTCTTTTATCGTTTTGTCGCCCGATAAAACGGTGTTTTTAACAATAAAAGGCAAATTCACTACTTTGTTGGTGGCTGGGTAGTATAGGTCAATATTGCTGTTGTTATAACCAATAAACAACACATCGGCTTGTTTGCTAAAACGCACCAACCGTACGTCTACATCGTTGAAACCCTCCGTTTTGTACAAAAAACGGGGTGTACGTTCGGCTTTGTCAATTTCCAGTACCGATAATTCCGTGGCATAATATACCTTGTCCGCGCTATTAGTCACCGACCGGGCGCGTTGCCAGGGCAAATGTTGTTGCCATTCCCCGATTTTTAACTCGGATAAGGTATCCTGTGCCGTGATCAGGTGCGTGAATAAGGCGATAAAACCGAAAGTCAATGTGAAACGCATACAATTCTTTGTTTTGGTCATTGATACAATTTACCCGCGTCGGGTTGTATTGGTGAAGGGTAAATGTTTGCGCAAAGGTAGCAGCACCGGCGGGATTTTGTCTGTTGCGGCCCAATTCAAATGGCCGCTTTTATTGGGGTTCGTACACGCCTTATTTAAAAACAACTACGCTTTGTTATAAAAAAATTCAATGTTCCGGCGGTAGTGACGAATTTTGTACTTTTCAATTTTACCAATCAAAAAAACACCATGTTTGCACACTTCATTTGGGTACTCGCCATTTTATTCGCCATTGGTTTAGTCGTGGCAAATCTTTCAAAACCGGCTTCCAGCGGTGATAATGTGATGGGCTATGGTTTGGCAATGGCGTTTTTGGGCCTTTGTTTTACCGTTTGCGTGGGTGTTTTAGTGATCCTGATTAGTGCACGGGGCGGATTCAACTGGGTCGCCAGCCAACCTGCACAGACCTTAATCCTTATTTCCGGCGGATTAATGTTCCCGATTGCCACGTTTTTTTGCGCTATTTTCAAATGGGAACCGGGGAGTATTCCGCATTATCCGGGTTGGCTTCTACGGGTGTCGCGCACTTCCGTTGAAGTTTGGTTACCGCTGTTGCTGCTTGCCCCGCTGTTTATTTTATTGGATAACGAACGTATGGCTTCGGTGCCGGAAATGGTGTACCAATGGCCATTAAAAGCCGGGTACGGCGCAAGCCTGGTATTGTGCTTCGGGTTGTTGACCGGCTGGATGCGCGACGAAATGGCCACGGCGCAAGCCATTGAAAACAGCGAAAAAGAGCGCATGGAGCGTTTTGAAACGGAACAGGTGGCTTTTCTCGAACAACAAACGCCCGCCGACCCGCTCATTATGGTGCTTTCGCACACTTCGCCCAATACTATTGAAGCATTGCGCGCGGTGGCCTTGAGAAAAATGGCCGAACGCCCCCAGGTAGAAACCGAATTGCGGGAAATGTTGGTCAACGAAGATTACCATTACCACGTGTACGGTTATTTGGCGGACCACAAATTACAGCACCCGGAGCAGTTTGTGCAGCCTTTGGCAAAAAGTATAGACATGCTCGGTGAATTAATCAGCATCAGTATTTCCCGCGCGGATAACCTGCAAGAATGGCATTTTGATCATTTACACGTCCATTACCTATTAGAAGCCATTGATTTTCAGTTTCAGGAGCACCGCACTGCGTTGCGCCCTGCTTTACAAAGGCTTTTGGCGGCATTTGATACGCCGCGTCCCGAGCGTTTTAAAGAGGTGCGTTTTTCGGCTCGCCGTGGATTGGCGGCTTGGTTAGATCAGAATAATTAACCCCACTACCGCTCAAACCACCGTTTAAACCCCGGCGCTTTTTCCCGGCTAATGTCCTGTTCTATTTTGAGCGGTGCTTTTAGCGTAAGCGTCAGTTTTTGGTTTTCGTGTGGTTTAATACTCTGAATAGCGTCAATGTGGATAATACTTTGCCGATTGGCGCGGAAATACAGTTTGGGGTCGAGTAATTCTTCAATTTCTTCGAGGGTGACAAAATCCAGCAGGTATTTTTCACCGGAGAACGTGAGCAAATAGTTGAGGTTGTCGCGGTAAAAACAGGCGATGTCTTTGGTGAGCACCGGCACCCAGTTATTGCGGACTTTCACCACAAATTTTTCCTTAAACGCCGGCGCATTCTTTTGCGGATTGTTCATCATAGTGAGCAATTGTTGCAGGTCGCTGGGGTAGGGGGCCTGGCTTTCGGCAATGATACGGGCCTTGTCAATGGCTTTTTTCAGGTCGTCGGTATCCACGGGTTTAAGCAGGTAATCAATGCCATTTACCCGAAATGCTTTGAGGGCGTACTCATCGTAGGCGGTGGTAAAAATCACCGGGCATTTGAGTTGGTACCGCTCCAGAATTTCAAAACTAACGCCGTCGCTCAATTGAATATCGGCAAACAAGAGGTCGGGTTCGGCATTTTCCAAAAACCACCGATTCGCCGTTTTGACACTGGGCAAAACGGCGATTATTTTTACATCATCGGCCACGGCGGCAATTTTAAATTGCAGTTCCTTGGCAATCAGATGTTCGTCTTCGATAATTACTGCGTTCATGGTAATTGTGTGAAAAATGGGTGGTAAATGCTTTTGAAATGCTCTTTTGGGGCCTCTTTTCAGGATTGTCGTAACATGGCATCGGCCAGGATGGTGTAACAAATGGTCCATGCTTCCTGCACCGCGGGCGTCCAATCGTCGCCCAGCCCGCGTTCCAGCGTCCACAATAATGATTCCCCTACCCAGCCATAGTGGTGCGGCAACGTGCCGTACTCGTCGTGTCGCCTGCCGAGCGCTTTTATTTCATCGGTCAGGGTTTCCAGGTGTTCGAGGCGGGCAACAACGACGTTAATCATATCAATCAATTTTTGGTGTTGCGCGGTCATGTCTTTGGGAAACAAAGCCCGTGCTTCGGGATGCTCATAAAATAACCGGGAGTAAAATAAATCTCCGATCAATTGTGCATTTACATCCCTGAGTGCGCGCCAGGATTGCTGCACCAATTTAATGTGTTTTGCGGCAAGCGTCATGGCCTGAAAGGTAGGGGAAATCATGGTAATCGGTGGTGGCTTTCTATTCAGGTGTGTGAAATTTCAAATAAAGCGTTTGGGATGACCCTTGGGTAATGTTATTCGTAATGATAAAGCACGTTGTAGGTGGTGCCATCTGGTAATTGCACGTTTTGCCGTACCACGTAGCCATCGGCATCCAGTGTGTAAGCGTAAGTAGTGACCTCATCGGGGGCATTGGTACGTTTGCGGGTGATTTTGGTGGGGTTTTGGGCACTGTTTTTACCAGTGATGGTATTGGCCGGCAAAAAATAATTTAACCACACAATATTGGTTTTTACGGGGTTGTTGCCGTTGTATTCGTACAAATAAGTGTTGGTTAATCCATCTTTGTTGTAAGAATCCATTTGTGTGAGGTTGCCGTTGGTGTACGAGAAGCGGTATTCAAAATTGGTGTTGTTATCGCGCTGAATGGAGGCTTTTGTCATGTAACCATTGGCATCGTACTCGTATTGGTGCTGCTGCTGGTACACGTAGTTGGGCGAATATTTGGAGGTAGCGTTACCCCCTGCCAACAAACCATTAGCGTTGAGGGTGCCTTTAAAACTAAATACTTCCCGGTTTTCTACGCTATCCCATTCTACAATGGTGACTTCGTTGCCGTTGTATTGGAACGTTGACGTGTCTTCACCGTCAGAGCCGGTTAATACACGGCCCTGTTGGTCGTAGGTAAAATAAGCGTAACTGGTATCGCTGCTGTATTGATACTCAATGCCGGTTAATATTTTTTTGGATGCTGGCTGGATACTGTTGTCTTTTTTGCAAGATGGGGTCAATACCAATGCCACAAATGCGATAAAAATGAGGTGTTTCATAAATGTGCGTATTGTTGGATTTTGGATAAAATGCCGGGAATGAAATTTCGGAAAAAAATCCCCAATCGTGCAGACGCGAGGCATCGCGTCTCTACACCATTGGGGATAAAATGCCGGGATACAACGGGAATTGCGCGGGATTACAATTTCATGCGCAGGCCAATATTCAACCACGATACACCGTAGCCCAATTCAGCGTAAGCACCCAATTTGGGTTTAAACTGGTAACGCGCACCAATGAAACCCGACCACGTAATGCCACCCGAAGAAGGTGAACTGTAATTGGCTTCGTCAATGGTCGGATCATCGGAATGGAACTTGGCGTTGGCGAACGTGAAACCCAGCATCAAGCCACCGTAGGTATCCAATTTTGGGTTTTTGAACAAGTCGTAGTGGTAAGCACCGCGTGCGCCCAAAATCACGTAGTTATAACGCCAGTGGTAGTCGAGGTTCGCGAATCCGTCGTAATCATACCGCGACGATGCATAACCGAGGTAAGCGCCCACGCCAATATTTTCGGTAATTCCTTTTTCGTAAGAAACATTCAGCGGGGGTAAAATGCTGCGGTAACCGCCGCCGTACAAAGTGGTGCCCAAGCCCACGCCAAGGTGGAGGTCTTGCTGCCCTTTTTGGTACATTTGGGCGTTCAATTGGTTAAAAGTGAGGATAAATGCGGCGAAAATGAAGCCGTTGATGATTTGTTTGAATTGCATGATGTGTAAAATTTAGTTTGTTTTGAGAAGGGGTTTTTCCTTCTGACAATGCAAAAGTGGGGGCAACATCGGCCCGACCACAAATTCTACCCATCGAGGCGTGGCAAATCTGTATTGAAGCGTGGAAAACCGCCATTGACCTTCAAGCGAGGCGTTTACAACAGCGGAATTTTGACCGTAAAATGGGCGTCATCTTCGGTGATAATGATACTGCGGTCGGAGAGGTACCGGTAAAAAGATTGTAAATGGAGCAGCCCTTTGCGGTTACTGGTGTCCACGAATTTTTTCTTTTGCAAATTGTTGCGCACCACCAAATAGTCGTTTTCGGCAAAAATATCCACCACCAACGGCGTTTCCTCGTCAATGATATTGTGTTTAATGGCGTTTTCAATCAAGTTTTGCAAAGTCACCGGTACAATCCGGCGTTGCAAATAATCGTCACCCACCGCAAAGTGCACCTCCAGGCCATTTTCAAAACGCGTTTTTTGGAGCCGGACAAAAGACTCGGCAAATTTGATCTCGTCCGATAATAGCACCACTTCGTATTCGCTGCTTTTAAGGATGTAGCGGTAGGTTTTGCTCAAATTATCGAGAAAACTGGCCGCCGAACGGGGATCAATTTGAATCAAACTCCCCAGCGACGTGAGCGAATTAAACAAAAAATGCGGGTTCAATTGCTGTTTCAGGCTTTCGTACATCACCACCGCTTTTTCCTTTTCCAACAATTGCGTTTTGCTTTTTAATTCCTGCATTTGCCGTTCCTGCTGGCGCCGATTTTGGAAAAAACGCCACAACAACACCGCCAATACCGCCGCTACCAGCAACCAAAACCAATTCGTTTTGTAAAAAACAACGTCAATGTGCAACGGAATCGAAAATGCCTCCGAATCGGGTGCGCCTTCCAGTTTTATTCGGAACGTGTAATGCCCCGGCGGAATATTCGTAAAGCCAAAACTGCGCCGCGTACCCGATTTAATCCATTGATTATCAAATCCTTCAAAGTAGTATTCGTATTTGTGCGATTCGGAATATACCATGTCCAGCGTCGAAAATTCAAACGAAAAATGCCGACTATCGGCGGGAATAACCAGCAATTTGGGTGGTTCCAGCGCGCTGCCCTGGTAACGTTCCTCGTCATTGATCCGAAAAGAGGTCAGCGTCAGCCGCGCTTCCGGGCGAACGGGTTGCAGGGTATTGGGGTCAAAATGCGTGATTTTATATTCACCGTAGACGTAAATTTGGTCATTTTGCGCCGAATAAATGCCAGATGCCTCCAAAAAGTCAAAGCCGTCGCGTTTGCCGTACACCTGAATCCGGTGCGTTACCGGATCCACCGAATACAGTTGCCGCCGCGCAAATCCCCAAATCCGGCCGTTGGCATCGTCGGTGGTACGCACGGCATAATCGGAGGGCAGGCCGTCGGATAACGAATATTTCCTGATCAAAACCGGCGTGTCTCCCGAGCCATTCAGGTGCAAAAGCCCAGATTCGGTGCTGACCCAAATATCGCCCCGGCGGTCCACAAAAATGGAATTGGTGCGCTGCGAAGCGCGGTTTTGCGTGGGTTTTGCTTCCGTGTCGAGGCGGACAAACCGGTTTTCGCGCTCCAAATAATAACCGTAACACGTTTTGTCGCGGCTTCCGTACCAGCATCGGCCCTGTTTGTCCATCTCAATCACCCCGATCACGTGCGTCGGCAGGCTGTTGGGGTCGTTGGGATTGGGCATAAAATGGGTAGTTTCGCCAGTTGCGGGGTTGTACCGAACAATACCATTCGACGAAGTGCCCATCCAGATCCGGCCTTGGGGATCAATGCCAAATTCGGTGTATCCGTTACTCAAACCGTCGGTGCCGTACACCACCGGCGGAACAGCGGGCGGAACCAGCCGCATGTGTACGGGGTCAAACTGTAATAAAATATGCCGGGTTAATACCCAAATCGCGCCGTTCGGAGCCTGCCGGATGTTATTGATGGCCATTACGTTGGTCAGGCCCGGCGGATTTTTGTACGCCAAAACGGTGCGTTGGTTGGTTTTTTTGTCCAAAACCCACAGGCCGTCGCCGCCGTGGGTGCCCGTGAACAGGAAACGCCCTTCGCGGTCTTCAAACAATGCGCTAACGGCGGTATTTACCCCTTTGCTTTGGGTTTTTTCGAAAGGGAAAAGACCTTTTTCGATAATAACGTGGTTCAAAACCCCGTTGAGTTCCATCCAAAGGTTGCCCTGTCGGTCGGCCAGCAGGTATCGGACGGTTCCTTTCGATAGCATCGCCAAGTTGTCTTCACTTTGGTCAAAAAAGCGGAACTGGCCGGTTTTTTTGTTAAAAATGGCCAATCCACGGTATCCGGCGGCGACCCAAAGTTCGTCCTGGTTTTTGTGGGCAATGCCGTTTACGATGTTGGTAATCACATCGGCGGACGGGTTGGGGTGGTAAAGATATTGCCGTATTTCGCCCGTTTTTTTGTTGATACTTTGCAATCCACTTTCCCAGCCGCCCGACCACAGCAGGTCGCCATCTTCCAAAAAAGTCCAGGTATTGTGTTTTTGTTTGTCGTCGTACACCTTTTTGGGGTCGTGCAAAGGCTGCGATTGCCCCGTCGCCGGATTCAACCGGTAAAAACCGTCGCGGGTAGTCATCCAGATAAAACCATCGGCCGGATTTTGCCAAAAATGATAGGGTTGGTTGGCCCAATTCACGCCCAAAGGACTCATCAGCGGCGATGATTGGTGGGTCACCACGTCAAAACGTTCAAATTTGCCCGTTTTAGGGTCCAATTTGGCCACGCCTTTTTCCGCGATACCCGCCCAAACCAGACCATCTTTATCGTGAAAAATGCCGGTTACCGTGGTCGTTGGCGGGTCCAGTTGCAAGGTAAAGGGGTAATTGTGGAAATGGCCCGTTTGGTGGTCGTACCGGCTGGCGCCGCCGCGCGCGCGGCCGATCCATATATCGCCGCTCTTATCTTCTTCGATGCAAAAAATCGCGTTGCTGCCAATGGACGTGGAGTCACCCGGTACGTGCCGGAAGATTTTGAACGAATGGCCGTCGTAGCGAAACAAACCGCCATCGGTAGCAATCCAGATAAACCCCGTTTTATCCTGTAAAACGTCGTTCATCACCACATTGGCCAGTTCGGGCGTGTCTTCAAACCGCCGGATGCGCAACGCCGGTTCCTGGGCGAACAGTGGATGTAAGCCCAACAACAACCCTAACAATACCCGAATCTTGCGTGTAATCATAGTGCGAATGTAATCAACGCCGATTGAGGTGCCCAATTTTTTAAATGAACCGGGGTAAAAATGAAATGAAGCGTTTTTTTGAGACCGAAGACCTTAGACGCAAGACATCAGACAAAAGACATTGTACGCATTAGATTGCCCGTCCTAGAGTGATTTTTTTACCCACAAAACCCACAAAATTGCTCGCGCGAAATTGCATTTTGAGTGAAACAATCCGTGCGGCTGTGCCGCAAGCGTAGCCGCACGGATTCTACTAAGAACCTACAACAACGCTGCCCCAAACACCCCGGCGCTATCGCCCAATTTAGGCTTAAGGAACAAGGTATCTAAACGCGGGTTAAACACGTGTTTTTTGGCTTCTTCCACGCCCCGGGTGTACAAAATATCAATGTTGCCCACGCCACCGCCGATCACAATGACATCGGGGTCAATCATGTTGATTACTGCTCCCACGGCTTTGCCAAACATTTGCACCATGCGGGTCATGGTCGCGGCCGCGTGCGGGTCGGTTCCGGCAATATCGCGGGACACAATGTCTTTGAGTGGCAGTTTTTCACCGCTGATTTTTTGGTAATGACGCTCCAGAAACGGCCCGGAAAACACCGTTTCCACGCAACCGCGTTTGCCGCAGTAGCACATTTCGCCGTCTTCGGGTTCGAGCGGATTATGTCCCCATTCTCCTCCAATCCCGTGGCGGCCGTTAATCACTTTTCCGCGCACCACAATACCGCCGCCCACGCCCGTGCCCATAATAATGCCAAAGACCACTTCGGCGTTGGGAACGGCATCTTTAGCGGCCCCCATGAGGGCTTCGGCGACGGCGAAACAGTTGGCATCGTTGGAGAGTTTTAATTCAATACCGCCCAATGCAGCGGACAAATCTTTGTCAAACGGGCGACCATTGAGGGCGGTGGTATTGGCATTTTTCATCAACCCGGTGGAAGGGTCCAATGCGCCGGGGTGCCCCAGGCCCAACGAAGTGCAGGTGAGGCCCGTTTCGGCGGAGAGCATATCCACCAATTTTTTTATTTGCCCAATAATATGGTCGTACCCTTGGTCACTTTCGGTGGGTACGCGCATACGGGCGATGGGTTGTAAGTTGGTGCTGCTTTCCAAAATCACGCCTTCAATTTTGGTGCCGCCGAGATCAATTCCCCAAAGCATAGAGTAATAGCAGTTAAAGATGAACAAAAATTATTGAGCCGTATCGCGGGGTACCACCAAATCTTCGGGTGGTTGCACCGGATTTTCGCGCCGGTATTCTTCGGGCACGGGGTTACGGGTTGGAATTCCGGGCGGCAATTTACGCGTACAATTGTTATCGTAGAAACGGGCGAGGGAAAAAAATATTCCGAGCAACATGGCCCAGCCGACCCATTTGGGAAACGGAATGATTTCGGTGGGTACATCATTCCACGGATGGGGCTTGGGATCGACCGGCAAACCCAGGCGTTTGTTTTCTTCTTTGTGGTTGCGGGTCAGTTCTTCCACCACGGGTTGGAGTTGGTTCACCAGTGCTTCCCAACCATCCGATACCTGATTCATGGCTTTTCCGGCGGGGCCAATGACCGGGTAGGAGGCCAATTCGGAAAATACTTTCCACTGCGACGACGACACGACCACGGGAAAAATCCGAACGTAGCGGTTGCCGTATTCGCGGTGTCGGCTAATGGCGCGTTTTACCTCGTCGGTTTCAATCCACGGCGTACTAATGCTGTTTTGACTGGTAAAAAACAGGTAAATATGCGCAGCGTCCAGTTCTTCGGGCAAAAAGCGGTTGTAGGGAAACGGGCTTCCCTTGGGGCGATACCAAAAAAACAAAATTTTCCACGGGAATGGAATCACCGGTTCCGGCTCCGGGTGGTTGTACCAGATGCGCAGGTTGTACTTCTCCTGCATGGGCTTTATCTCCCGCAAAAACGCGTCAAGATATGCTTTGTCAGCGGCAGCGTGCGATATGTAGATCTGGAGCATGAAACCTACAAATATCCACCCTGAAACCCTTCTTTCACAGCGGCTGTGACCTGTTTAATTTCCTGTTCTTTGGATTTTGGGTAAATCATCAGCACATCTTCTTCGTCCACGATGATATAATTATCGAGGTCTTTAATGACGATGAGTTTTTCCGGGTTTGACGACCGGATCAGGTTGTTTTTGGCATCCATCAACAGCGTTTTACCCGCCTGCTTGACGTTATTATAGTCATCTTTTTCGCATTCGGCGTACAGGCTCGCCCACGTACCGAGGTCCGACCAACCAAATTCGGCCGGGATGGTATAAACGTTGGTGGCTTTTTCCATGATGGCAAAATCCACCGAAATATTGGGCGTAGTAGGGTAGAGGCGGTTGATAAACTCCTGTTCGTCGGGGGTGTTGTACACCGTTTTTCCGGCCTCCAAAATGCTGTAAATATCGGGCGAATGGTCTTTAAATGCCTTTAAAATGGACGCAACGCTCCAGATAAAAATACCGGCATTCCACAGGTACTCTTTGGATTCGACAAATTCAATGGCTTTGTCCAGACTGGGTTTTTCGGCAAAACGGCGCACCTTGTGGAGGTTCGGACTGGACATTTCCGGCTCAAATTGAATGTAACCGTAACCGGTATCGGGGCGCGAAGGTTCGATGCCCAGCGTCACCAAAGCGTCGTTTTGGCTGGCAAACTCAATGCCCGCGCTCACTTTTTCCAAAAAAGCCGATTCTTTCAGGATAATATGGTCCGAGGGCGCAATCACAAACGTGGCGTTCGGGTTCAGTTGCTCCAGTTTAAAGGACGTATAAGCCACGCAGGGAGCGGTATTGTTCCGGCTCGGTTCGCACAGGATCTGGTTGTCGGTTAATTCCGGAATTTGTTCTTTGACGAGGTCTTTGTACGCGGCATTGGTCACGACAAAAATATTGGAAGCGGGACAAAGCGGCAAAAAACGTTCGAAGGTAAGACGGAGCAGGCTTTTACCCACGCCCATCATGTCTAAAAACTGTTTGGGTTTGGCTTCGCGGCTGCCCGGCCAAAAGCGGCTGCCAACGCCGCCCGCCATAATGGCTACATAAGTATTGCTCATTTTTTTAAAAATTTATACACTATTCCGGTTGGTTTGGCCGGAAACAGGTCGTAAAGGTACATAAAAAAAAATGAGCCACTCCCCGACAAGGAGTGACTCATTTTGGATAAATATAAAATCCAGATTACTGCTCGAAAGGAATCACCAATTCCTGACCAACTTCGATCAAATCAGGGTTGCTGAGGATACCAGTGTTCGCGTTGAAAATCTGCATGTATTTACCGGCTTCGCCGTAAAAGTGTTTGCTGATTTTGCCCAAAGTATCACCTTTTTCAACGGTGTATTTCGCGTAGTAGTCGTTTGTCTCTACCTGAATATCAGCAATGAGGTCAGCCGGAGCGTCGCCACCGACCGCTTTGATCTTGTCCCACAACAGATTTTTTTCATACGCAGAGTGAACAGTTCCCGCAATGGTTAATACGCCGTTTGCTTCTGATACAGAACCGTTTTTTGCACCGATTTCTTCACCGAGGTTCAATACTGCTTGGTATTTTGCTTGTAATGACATGTTAATAAATATGGTTAAATTTTAATGATATTTTTTTTAGAGAAAAGACTTTTGCTAAAGATATTAGACGAAAGACTTTAGACGAAAGACTTTAGACAAAAGACCTTAGATGTTGATGCTTCCGTTTAAAGCAGAAATGAGACGTAAATGTACAAATAAGTAACACAACACCGCCCATCCAATCTTTAAAAAAACGTAAATCTCTATCTCCTGCCTTTGGGTCCAATCTCTCATCACTCCTCTCTCATCACTTATCACTCCTCACTAACTAGTTTACTTTTACGTTATCAATACGCCAGGTAGTTGTGTTGGCCGCGCCGGTACCCACGTATTTAAAACCGATGTGCACTTTACCGCCGTTCACCACGGGCAAGGCAACGTTGCCAGAAGGCACCCAAACGCTAAAATTCGGGTTGGTGTCTTTGTCGGTTTCGGTGGCCAATGTGCAGTTGATTTGCTGCCAGGTAGCGGCGGAAAAATTAGTGCCGTCGTAGTTGGTAGAGTACCATACCGACAAACCATTGTGGCGGAAATACGACCAAGAACTTTCAAAACTGAACGTTTTTTGCGTGGAAACCGGAATCGCGGGCGTAATTAACCAGGATTCATTGGAAGGGTCCTGGCTCGAAAATGCCGTTGCCTGCGCGTAGGTGTTGCCCGAAAACGCGCTGGCGCGCCAAGTGCGACAACCGTCAGCACCTACATTCGACCAGCCATTGAGGGTAACGTCCTGGTTAGAAGGCAAACCCGTAAATGCTTCGTTAATATTATCAACGCTGACATTACCACCCGTGGTGCCGCACAAAATAATGCAACGTGGCGTGGTAAACTGTACATCTTCAAGGTTGCGCAGGTACAATTGAGCGTCGCCGTTAAAGGTGCTGAGAATACCCGTGATGGTACCGCTCATATCGGGTGTTTTGGCCGCCGCAAAGTCCGCGTAACCGCTGGAGCGCACCAACAAACCTTCGCCGCCGTTACACTCTTCCAGGGTACGGTTCAACGATGATTTGGCAATGGGATCGGCGTAAGTTTTATCCGAATCGGCTTTGATAAACTGAACGTTTTCCAAACGCACCAAAGTGCTGATAAAGTTGGGGTCGTTCATTTGCGACATGGTAATGACGCGGGGAGCCGGAGCCGTACCCACCAAACCTTTGAGGACTTTTTCGCGGGCTTGCGCTTCGGTGATACCTACTTCGCTCAATACACCGGCTTCTTCTTTGGTGCCGCCGATAATTTGGGTAACACCCGCGTAATCGGTCAACATCAGGTCTTTACATTTGATATAAATGGTACGACCCACGGGATATTGGTTGTACAAAAAGCCATCGTTGAATTTTACTTCAATACCGCCGCTGGCGTCCTGAATAACGATGGTTTTGTAAAAATTACCGGAGCGGTCGTCCATAACCACCACACCTTCGATAATTTTATCTTCGGTGATTTTGTCAAAACCTTCCGGCGTAACGTGCAATTGTTTGAGTTCTTTAATGGTGATGTTTGGAGTAACATCCACTGGCGTACCAGTGATAGGTGGCTCGTCAAATTCTGTTTTTACGCAAGAGTAAAAAACAAAGGCAACCAGTGCCAAAGCCATTCCAATTTTTGTGGCAAGTGTATTTTTCATAATTATTGATATTAGAATCTAAAGGTTAAACTGGCAAAATAGTTAAATCCTGGGGCGTAAATCAATTCGTTTTGGTACAAACGCGCGTCGTCCACGTCGCGGAATGCGCGGAAATATACCTCACGACCCGATACCACCACGTTGCGGTTGTCGAGAATATTGTTCAAACCCACGTTGAGGTTCAGGAAATACTTGCTTTTAATCCGCCATGATTTCCCGCCAAAAAAGTCCAGCGTATAAGCCGCCGGGGCTTTGGTTTGGTGGAAAATAGTATTCCATTCGTCAGAGCCGGGCTGGGCGCCGGTACCGGCTACACTAATCGCGTAATCGGTGGTGCGGCGCTGGCGATCAAACTCGTACCAGTAATCATCGGCAAAGTTAAGGGTAAGCGCGGCAAACCAAAAACGGCGGCCTTCGTATTTAAGCGAAACCGAAGCCGTAGTTTGGGGCGTGCGCGGTACCAAAAAGTTAGTTTGGTACGTCAACTGGTTGGCAATAGATACCACGTTGGTATTATCTTCGTAAAAATTGAGCGTTGGGCGCGATGTGTAGCGATAGTAACCGAGGTTAGTGGCCGCCGAAACCGTCCATTGGGTAAATGCTTCAAACGGTTTTACTTCCAAACCGGCTTCGATACCCGAGTGCACTTGGTCAACGTTGGTGCGAATTTCGGTACCAAACGCGCTGGTCGTTTGTCCAAAAAACAACAATGACTCAATTTGATTGTCAAATTTGGTCCAATAGCCCGTTATACGAGCGCGCAGGCGCGGGGAGCGGTGAATAAAGCCCGTTTCTCCGGCGTAAATTTGGTACGGTTTTGCCGCTTGGTAAAAGTCATTGCGGGTGCGCGGCGACAAGAAAATATCGCGGAACAATGGTGCGCGGGTACCCTGAAAACCATTGGCGTAAATGTAGTTTCGGCCGTTGAGTTTGTACGTTGCGCCACCTTTTACCCCGTAGGTGTTAAAAGTGATTTTGTCCGAGTCGCCCAAAGAGTTATCCGGGAAACGGCCGTTTTGCATGTGACCGGTGCGCCAAAGCGTTGAAAAGTTAAATTCAGCACCGCCAAAGAAACTCCATTTTTGCAAGTTGGCCGTCACTTGTGCCCAAGCACCGCCTTTGCGAATGTTTTCGTCGTAATCCCAACCAAAAGTTTCACCCTCGCGCACGATGCGGTTCGGGGTGCGCAAGTCGTTGTTGAGGGCAAATGTATTACCCGCTAAGTCTTGTTGGGCAAATGGATTCACGTCCAGCATGAATTCGCCACCCAACAAATCTTCGGCTACTTTAAAGTTGCGGCCCAGATAGTATTGGTAATTGCCACCACCGTTCAGTACAACACGATTGGTCAGGTCGCGGCGCACCAACAAGTTGGTTCCTAATTCGCGGCTATCTTCGCGGAAATCGGCCATTAATACCGTTGAACGTTTGCCCGTTACCGTGTTGTCGGGAATACCGTTGGCATTTTGAATCGAAACAGTATTGATTGAGTTCGACTCCCAAATACCGGCCCAATCAACCTGACGCAAATCAGGATTGTCGCGGAGTTGATCATACCACTGTTGCACCAGTTCGGGGTTGGGCAGCGATGATGGCAAATCGCGGTTATAATCCGGGTTAGGGTTACGTGCCCCAAACCAGTCTAAGCGTTGTTGGCCCCGTTTACCGGCTTGTCCGTACGTGGTCAGGGTCAAACTGGTTTTATCGTTGGGGTTAAAGTCCCAGCGCAACAGAGCAATGGGTTGGTTGGAGTGGGCGAGGTTAGCGCTGCGTTTTTCGCCGTTCCAATAGCCCCAACTGGGGTTGTAACGGGTAGTACCCGCAATGTCAAACATTTCCTGCGGTGCGTCGCCATTGCGGCCCCGTTTGGTGGGAGCGCCCAGTACCGTGATATTAAACGCGTGTTTTTTGAATTTTTTATCGGCCGAAACAAACCAGGAATAACCGTCAAACGGCGTGCCTTCGTACCAACCTTCTTTGGCCCAACGGCGACTGGCCGATACCGATACGGCCCAACCACCGGGCATCAGGCCGGTATTCATGGTGAGCATGGTGCGGTGGCGGTACGTGCGGTTGCTCACGGCGTGCGACAAACGCACCCCTTTGCGTTGCACCGAAGCGCGGGTATCGAGGCGGGTGGCGCCGCCAATTTCCGAAAAAGCAAATTCGGAGGCTTCGAGGCCAATGGACGTTTCCCGAGCGCGCAAAACGTCGTTCAATCCACCAAATTCACCAAAAAATGCGCCGCCGGTTTCCGGGTCATTGATCCCAACGCCGTTGAGGAACAACGGAAAGTTTTCGGACTCGTAACCCCGTTCGCGGAAGCGGAAAAACGACCAGCCAAACCCGGAAATATTTTGGTACACGTCGCGACTGGCGTGCAGCAGGTTGGCTACTTCACTCGCTCCGTCGGTTTCGGTTTCGGCCTCGTCTAAAGTAACCGTGGGGATTTCACCCGGACTAAACGCACCCGGCGTGGTGGGGTTTTCGACCGCGATGGGGTCTTTAACCAGTGTAATCCGCACAACTTCGATGCCTTTTACCGTTTGCTGAAGGGTTACCTCTTTTTCGTAAGGTTGGAACCCGGCTTTGGTTACGACCAACACCGATTTACCAACGGGTACGTTTTGGAGTTCAAAAATACCTTGTTGGTTAGTGGCGGCAAATAAAGGTAAGCCATTAATCGAAACAGAAGCATCAGGAAGAGGTGATCCGGTTTCGCTGTCAGAAACGGTTCCTGTTACCGTTACCTGCGCCAATAGCGATACCGTGCTAATGAACGTCATTAGCCAGATCAGTAATAGTTTTTTTGATAACATTAAATGGTGTGATGAATTGGTTAAAATACGACCTTTCCACTCGGGGCGGAGTGAGCCGGTTTGTACATCGTATGAACAGAATGGGTGGTACACTCTTTAAATGTCAAATAAGTAGTGGCGCGAACAAAAACGCGCCGTAAAATGGAACTTTTCAATCAACTACCTGCGAGGGGATTATTGCGTTTGCGGTACTTTTTGCCAAAGTTACGCGTAGTTTTTGCGAAAAATCGCTGCAAAATTATGCAAATAATTCCGGCATATTTGCACCCCCGCTTGTTAATTTGTTGTAAAGCCTGCGTCGGAATGGTGAATTTACTGCAACTTTGCGGCGAAAAATTGAATAACACTATTGAAAATGAATAAGTTACGTAAAATTTGGCTCGTATTGGCCCTCTTTATAATTACCGATACGCTCCTCTTGGGGCAGGATAATAAGGACGCATACAAGGTGGCCGCCATTGGTTTTTACAATTTGGAAAACCTTTTTGACACCATTGATTCGCCCAATACCAACGACGAGGATTTTTTGCCCGCCGGACGCCTGGCCTGGAACACCGAAAAATACATTTCCAAGCAGGCCAACATGGCCAAAGTTATCAGTCAGTTGGCCACCGAACTCTCCCCCGATGGCGTGGCGGTATTGGGCGTGGCCGAAATCGAAAACGCTAAAGTCCTCGAAGATTTAGTGGTGCAGGAGGCTATTAAAAACCGGGGTTACAAAGTGGTACAATACGATTCGCCCGATGAGCGCGGCATTGATTGTGGCCTTTTGTACAACCCCAAATATTTTAAACTCACCGGCTCGCGGGTGTTTCCGGTGGCGCTCACCGACGCTAAAACCGGGGCGAAAGACTTTACCCGCGATATTTTGTACGTAACGGGTTTGTTCGACGGCGAACCGATGCACTTCATGGTCGGTCACTGGCCCTCGCGGCGTGGTGGAGAAGCCGCCAGTGCGCCGGGCCGGGCCGTGGCCGCCGGGGTGTGCAAAATGGTGGCCGATAGTATTTTGGCCGCCGACGAAAACGCCAAAATTGTAATTATGGGTGACCTGAACGACGATCCTGACAGCAAAAGCCTGACCAAAGTGCTGCAAGCCAAAGGCGATACCAAAGACGTAAAAAAAGGTGGTTTGTACAATCCGATGTACGACCATTACAAAAGTGGTAACGGCACCATGGCCTACCGCGATGCCTGGAGTTTGTTTGACCAAATGATTGTGTCGCAACCCTGCGTGAATAAAAAATCGGGTGGATGGCAGTTTTACAAGTCAATGGTCTATCGTCAGCCTTGGTTGTTGCAAACCGAAGGTGCTTTTCGGGGGTACCCGTTCCGTACCTACGTGGGCGATATTTTTATCAATGGGTACAGCGACCACCTTCCGGTGTATTTGTATTTTTTGAAAAAGAAATAATAAATTTGGCCAAAAAACACATTTGGAGAAGTTTATGGCGTAATTCAAAACGATGTTCTTTTGTTAAAGGGTTTTCCCCAAAAAGTACTTAATGTTGCGGCTGGAAATTCAAAATAAACTTATGTCCAGCGATCTTTTTCAGAAATATAAAATCAGGCCGGGGTATTGGGACGAAATGTGCAGCGACGGGGCTGTACGCGCCCAATACCAATCCATTTATGAACATTTGTCGCGCACACCGGCCACTACACTGGCCCAAAAAGAAGCGCTGGCCGGCAAATTATTCATGAACCAGGGCGTTACGTTCACGGTGTATTCCAATCAGGAAGGCATTGAACGCATTTTTCCGTTGATTTGATTCCAAGGGTCATTACCGCCGCCGAATGGCAACACGTGGAAGCGGGCATCAGGCAGCGCCTCAAAGCGCTCAATATGTTCCTGCACGATATTTACCACGAGCAGGCGATCCTGAAAGACGGGATTGTGCCGCGCGACCTGATTGCGACCTGCCCGCATTTTACCCGCGAAGTCATGGGGATTGACGTTCCGCACCAATTGTACGTGCACATTGCCGGGGTGGATCTCATCCGCGATGGCAACGGCGGCTTTTTCATCCTCGAAGATAACCTGCGCACGCCGTCGGGGGTATCGTATATGCTCGAAAACCGGGAAGTCACCAAGCGCCTTTTCCCCGAAATGGTCGCCGAAAGCAAAGTGCAGGGCGTGAGCCAATACCCCATTTTATTGTACAATATTTTGTTGTCGCTGACGCCCCGTCCCGTTTCCAAACCCACCATTGTACTGCTCACGCCCGGTATTTATAATTCCGCTTATTACGAACACACTTTTTTGGCCCGTTCCATGGGCATCGAACTGGTAGAAGGCCGCGATTTGGTGGTGGACAATGCCAAGGTGTACATGAAAACCATTCGTGGACTGCGGCAAGTGGACGTGATTTACCGCCGGGTAGACGACGAGTTCCTCGACCCGCTGGAGTTTCGTCCCGACAGCGTGTTGGGCGTGCCGGGACTGGTAACGGCCTACCGCAAAGGCAACGTGGCCATTGTGAATGCCATTGGCAACGGCGTGGCCGACGATAAAGCCGTGTACGCCTACGTGCCCGATATGATTCAATATTACCTCAATGAAGCCCCTATTTTGCCCAATGTGCCCACGTATCGCATGGAAAATGTGGACGAACGGGAACTCGTGTTTCAAAATATGGAGCGAATGGTGGTGAAAAAGACCAATGAATCGGGTGGTTACGGCATGATTATGGGCGATAAAGCCACTTCGGAAGTGCTGGAAGCGGCCAAATTGGATATTCTTGCCGATCCGCGTTCGTACATCGCGCAACCCATTATCCCGATCTCTACGGTGCCATGTTACCTCGACGGACAATTGCAGGCGCGGCACGTTGACCTGCGCCCTTACGCGTTGTGCGGCCCCAACGGTATTGAAATAGTGCCTGGTGGTCTCACTCGGGTAGCGCTCCGCGAGGGCTCGCTGGTTGTGAATTCGTCGCAGGGCGGCGGCAGTAAAGATACCTGGGTGCTTGGTGCCTGATCCACACATTTAACTCCAATTTTTTATGCTCAGTAGAATAGCAGATTCCCTTTTTTGGCTCAGCCGGTACGTGGAGCGCGCCGATGGTTTGTTGCGCATGTTGCGCGTTAATTTTATCACTTCTTTGGACAAAACCAGCGGTACCGACTTTAACTGGCGACCGGTATTAACCATCTTTACCACCCTGAACAACGAAGAAATTGACCGCATTGCCAACGATGCCAACGCGGTGTTGCAATTTATGATTGCCGACCCGAAAAACGAAAATTCGATTCGGGTCATTGTCACCCGCGCCCGCGAAAACGCCCGCGGTATGCAAGATCACCTCACCAAAGAAGCCTGGGAAAGTATCAATGAGTTTTACCACCTGGTGCAATCGATGGATGTGGCGCAGGCCATTCGCGAAGACCGCCAAATTACGGTATTGAGCGATTTGATCCACCGCTGCGCGCATTTTATCGGGGTGCTTACCGTGACCATGCCGCGCAACCACGGGTGGCATTTTATGAACATGGGCAAATACATTGAGCGCACGGTTCAAACCGCCGATTTGCTCGATCTCAAGTTCCGCGATTTATCGTACGACCTCAATAATCCCGCCGATGTGCCGTATTGGCGCAATTTATTGCTTTCGGTGGCGGGTTACGAGTTGTATTTAAAAACCTACCGCACGGGGGTGCAAAGCCACAATGTCATTGATTTGTTGGTGCTGAATATGCAGTTTCCCCGGTCGGTGTTGTATTCGACCAGCCGGTTATACGACGAATTGGACACTTTTAAACCCGAAATCCCGGCGGCGCAGTTTAGCCCGATGGAAAAAGCCCTGGGTAGGTTAAAAAGCCGGGTAGAGTTTTCGGATATTTCCAGCATTTCTACCATGGGGTTGCCCGCCTTTTTGTCGGATATTCGCAACGATACCCTGCGGTTTAGTAATTTGTTGAGTCAGGTGTTTTTTGCGTACGTTTAGAAACCGTTTTAAAACCGTTTCTTAGTTTCATCAGGAGTAAAAAATTAATCAAAATGCCAGTTTTTCAGATCCAGCATACCACGCAGTACGACTATGATTATCCGGTGTGGGAAAGTGCCAACAGCATAAAACTATATCCCCGCACCCAGGAAGGGCAGGAAATCCTCAGCCAGCAGGTGCAGTTGAGCGACAAAGAAGCCCGCATCGAAACCTATAAAGACTATTTTGGCAATACCGTTGGGGTGTTTAATATTTTGGCCAACCACCAAACGTTGATTATTGACAGTGTGTTGACCGTGCGCATTCCCACACGAACCGTCAGCACCGACCCCGGCGACATGAGCGATTGGGAACGAATGGGCGTGGCCAAGCAGGAACAAATTTTATTGCTCGATTTGGCCCGCCCCGAGGCGTTATCGGAAAAAGGACAGACCGTATTGGCAGATTGTTTTTCGGGTGATCAAACCCCTTTTGAAGCCGTGATGAGCAGTATGGCTTACGTTTTTGAACGTTTTCAATACATTAAAGGCATTACCGACGTGGAAACCACCCTCGAAGAAGTATTGTCGCTGGGGTCGGGGGTTTGTCAGGATTTTGCCCACGTTCAATTGTATTTGTTGCGGTCGCGGGGTATTCCGGCGCGGTACGTGAGCGGGTACATTTGTCCCAATAAAAACGGCTTGCGCGGTGAAGGTGCCACCCACGCCTGGGTAGAAGCCTGGTTGCCCGACCGGGGCTGGGTAGGCGTTGACCCCACCAATAATGTGTTGGTATCCAATACCCATGTTACATTATCGGTGGGGCGTAATTTTAAGGATTGTACACCCGTAAAAGGTGTTTTTAAAGGTGGTGCCAGCCACGCTTTATCGGTCTATGTATCGGTCGGATACGAAGATGGCTACGTATCCAGCGAGCATAACGCTTTGAAAGCCAACAAAATAATTGTATCGTCGGAAACAACCGATCACGTGCAACAGCAGCAACAATAAAACGGCGGTTGCTTACCAGCCGTCACCGTCCACCATACGGCCCAAAGAACCCAAAACACTGCCTTCTTCTTTGCCACGGGCAGAACCGTACGAAAGAATACGAGCGGCCAAACGGCTAACGGGCAACGATTGCAACCACACCTTGCCGGGGCCGCGCAATACGGCGTAAAACAAACCTTCGCCGCCAAAAACAACGTTGCGAATGCCTTTTACAAACTCAATATCGTAGTCAACGCGGTTGGTAAATGCCACGATACAGCCCGTGTCCACGCGCAACGTTTCCCCAACGGCCAGTTCGCGTTCGAGGATATAACCACCGGCGTGCACGAATGCCATGCCATCGCCTTCTAATTTTTGCATAATAAAACCTTCGCCCCCGAATAACCCGGTACCCAGTTTGCGTTGGAATTCAATGCCCACCTGCACCCCTTTGGCGGCGCAAAGGAAGGCGTCTTTTTGGCAAACAATTTTTCCACCCAATTGCGATAAGTCCATGGGGACAATTTTACCGGCGTATGGTGCGGCAAAAGCCACCTGTTGTTTGCCATAACCGATGTTGGTATAAGTGGTCATGAACAGGCTTTCACCGGTGAGCAGACGTTTACCGGCGGTCATTAATTTGCCCAAAAAACCTTCGGAGCGGTTACTGCCATCACCAAAAACGGATTGCATTTCGATGTTGTCCGACATGTACATAAAACTACCGGATTCGGCAATGACCGTTTCTTGTGGGTCCAATTCTACTTCCACGCATTGCATCTCTTCACCAAAGATGCGGTAATCTATTTCGTGATTTTGCATTTTTATAAATGATTTGGTTGAATTTTTTTGTGAAGATGCGCCATAAAGCGGCACATACGGGCAATTCAAACGACAAATATCCCAATTTTTTCGAGGAAAATCCGCTTAGGCTGTGTTTTCCAAATAATTAATCAGGCTGTACGAGGGGACTTTTATTTGAAAAAATATGCCAATAGCGGCGCACCGGTAAACGAAAAAAAGACTATCCCGATGATAAACCCCAATAAAATGGAAACAAATGCCTTAATTCCTCCCACGATCTTGTTGCTGGGCCGAAAAACACCAATGTATGCCCACGCACAAAACAAAAGTCCAAGTAGTGTTATTGTCCCGGAAATAATCCGCTGTACATCTATTGCCACCCCAAAAAGGTAGGGAATGGCCGTAATTAGGGAAAGAAGCATAAACGCTGCAAAAACAAAAATATTAACTACCAAATGCTCGGCGTAATTGTACTTTGATTTTCTGAATAATAGCCACGAAAACAACGCAATAAACGGAATAAGCAACACCATAAGCAGGTTTAGGTTGGCAATAATAAAGTTGGTCATTGCGGTGGCTTTTTCCACTTGCTGAGGGGTGTTGATATCTGGTTGTTGTTCCAAAAATCGTTTGGTAAACGTCGTTCTCATAAGTAGGGTAGAGGTGGCCGTTGCGATAAATAAATAGGGCATTGGTTTGCTGTGGTTGGCCCTTTGTCCCTCCAAATAACCGCGCAACATGGCACCGGGAGCAAGGAAAAGCCGCCGGGTAGAGTATAAAAAGCCTTTTTCCAACGGGAAAACGCGTTGAAAAAAATCGCTGAATAAATCCCGGGTGGTAAATCGTTTGGTCGTGGCAACCTGGCCGCAGGCAGGACAAAATTTGGAATTGATTGTTGTGTTACAGTTTTTACAAGAAATGGACATAGCGCAAGTAATGTTTAAGTCTGGTGCCGCATCTGATAAATAGGAGACCGCAGCAGTGGCAAATTTATAGGAAGTTTTTATTTTTTGTGCGTTTATCAATTTCTGCGTCGTTATTTTATTTCTACTTTTGCCGCCTGAAAAATAAACTTTAACATCATGCAAGCAGATACTTTTGAGGTAACGGGCGGGCGGCCATTGGCGGGAGAGTTACACCCACAGGGCGCTAAAAATGAAGCCCTTCAAATCATCGCGGCCGTTCTTCTGTCCGATGACCCCATTACCATTTCCAATGTGCCGGACATTATTGACGTCAATAAGTTGATAGAACTGCTCAAAGGATTGGGTGTTACCGTCGAACGGCTTGCCCCCGATACCTGGCGTTTTTGCGCGGGCACCATTGATATTTCTTACCTGCGCTCCGAAACCTTCATGCGCGATGCGCAAAAATTGCGCGGTTCGGTGATGCTCATCGGGCCGTTGCTGGCGCGTTTTGGCCGGGCGGTATTGCCCAAGCCCGGCGGTGATAAAATTGGCCGCCGCCGCCTCGATACCCACTTTTTGGGTTTTCAAAAATTGGGTGCCGAATTCAAATACGACGACCAGCGCGATATTTATTACGTCGAACAGCCCAAAGGCGGCTTGAAGGGGACCTATATTCACCTCGACGAAATATCGGTAACGGGTACAGCCAACGTGGTCATGGCCGCCGTTTTAACTAAGGGCCATACCACCATTTACAACGCCGCTTGCGAACCTTATTTGCAACAATTGTGCGCTATGCTGGTCCGTATGGGCGCAAAAATTGAGGGAATTGGCTCTAATTTGCTCAAAATTGAAGGTGTCGAACACCTCAGTGGTACCGAACACCGTTGCCTGCCCGATATGATCGAAATTGGTTCGTTCATTGGTTTGGCCGCCATGACGCAGGGTGATATTACCATCAAAAACGCGGCGGTGGACCAATTGGGCATTATTCCGTACACGTTTGAACGCCTGGGCCTTACTATCGAGCGGATTGGCGACGATTTGCATATTCCTTCGCACGACCATTACGAAATCCAGACGTTTATTGATGGTTCGATCATGACCATTTACGACGCACCCTGGCCCGGTTTTACGCCCGATTTGATGTCTATTATACTCGTTACGGCCACGCAAGCGCGCGGCAGCGTGTTGATTCACCAAAAAATGTTCGAAAGTCGTTTGTTTTTTGTGGATAAACTGATTGACATGGGCGCACAAATTATCCTTTGTGATCCGCACCGCGCCACGGTCATTGGTCTCGATCGCCGTTATCCTTTGCGCGGTATTGATATGACTTCGCCGGATATTCGCGCCGGACAGGCGTTGTTGATTGCGGCCCTTTCGGCCAAAGGCACGAGCCGCATCCACAATATTCACCAAATTGACCGTGGTTACCAGCACATTGATACCCGCCTGAATGCCATTGGCGCGGAAATTGTGCGCGTGTAAACGCTGGATAATTCAAACAAAAACGCCCCGAAAGTTGCTGAACTCTCGGGGCGTTTCTATTTGCAGAACCTTGTCAACTGCATCAATGCGGCAGTTTTTCGCGTACATAACCATACGTCCAAGTCCCCACAATGGCACTCAGCAGGGTGACAAAAATCACCAAGGCGCCTGTGCCAATTTGGGCGAATAATGGCCCCGGACAAGCGCCGGTCATGGCCCAACCCAAGCCAAACAGCAGGCCGCCGTAAATTTGACCCACGCTGAATTTTTTATCTTCAAATTGAATGGCTTCCCCTTCAAAAGTCTTGACTTTGAATCGTTTAATGAGAAATACCGACGCTGCACCCACGACCACGGCCGTGCCAATAACGCCGTACATGTGGAACGACTCGAAGCGAAACATTTCCTGGATGCGAAACCACGATACGATTTCGGCTTTGATAAAAATAACGCCAAAAAAAATACCCACAACGGCGTATTTCAGGTTATGCCACCACGGTTGGCTAATGTCGGATTCGTTGACGCACATGGCATCTTGGCGGCGCATGGCTAAATCCTGCTCGGGGGTTTGTATTTTACGGGTGTTGTTCGACATGGCCATTTTTTACAAAGATAAAATGAAGGGTAAAAGGAGTTGTGTCATCAAAAAGCCGCCCACCATAAACGAAATGGTGGCAATCAGCGACGGAATTTGCAAATTCGACAACCCCATAATGGCGTGTCCACTGGTGCAGCCGCCCGCGTAACGGGTGCCAAAACCCACCAAAAAGCCGCCAACGACCATTAAAATAAAGCCGCGCAGCGTGAACAGACTCGACCAACTGAATAAATCGGAAGGGACCAAACCATCGAGGTGCGTAATGCCATTGGCCGCCAGATCGCGGGCCAGGTCCGGGTGAATTTGCATGGGATCGGGGTTTTTGAGCCAAATGGTAGCGATAATAGCCCCGAGGAAAATACCACCCACAAAAAAGAAATTCCAGATTTCCTTTTTCCAGTCGTATTGAAAAAACGAAATTTTTGCGGGTAAACAAGCCGCGCAAATGTGCCGCAGATTGGAAGATATACCAAACTTTTTATTACCCAAAAGTAACAATGCAGGGACAATCAGCCCGATGAGTACACCCGCTGCCCACCAGGGCCAGGGATGAGTGAGTACGTTCATAGTGTTGTTTTTACGTTGTTAACTAACGAGGAAAGGAACCAATACCTCCGCTTAGGTTGCGCACGTCGAATCCCATTTTGTGCATGATTTTGCACGCCTGACCACTTCGGTTGCCGCTTCGGCAAAATACGAAATAAGTTTTGGTTTTGTCGAGTTTTTCGGCTTTTTGCGCAAAATTAAAAGTCATGATGTCCATATTCAGCGCCCCGGGAATGGTCCCGGACGAAAATTCGGCCGGTGTCCGCACGTCCAGTAAGATGGCGTCTGCCGTTGCGGCAAGTTCTTCTTTGAACTGTTTTCCGCCGAGGGTTTTATTCTGTGGGCCATTCGGGTCAATTTCTTCCTGGGTGCCCATGCCAAAGAAACGTTTTATAAATTCTATCATTTTTGTTAAGTTTGTTAAATTTGTTCGCCCGTCGTAGAGTGTTCGTTGAATTTGTTAAATTGGTTTTGCCCTTTGTGGCCTATTTTCGTTACTCCGTATTTTTCATTAAACAACAATGATCTGATTTTCCTTACTGCCGTTACATGAACCTTTTGCAAAAAAAAAACACTCCATAGAGCCACAAAAACGTGTACGCTACGACGAGCAAAACCAATTCAACAAATAACCCTTCCCAACCAATTCAACCCTTTAAAGCATAGTAGAAGGGCAAACGTAGTCGGTGACGTTGAATTTACCGCTGTCTTTGATGGATTTAAAACCGCCGGTCACGTCAATGATCCGGTCGTACCCGCGCGCACGCAGGATGCTGGCAAAAATCATGGAGCGGTAACCGCCCGCGCAGTGGATATAGGCCGTTTTATCTTTTGGAATGCTCAACATGGATTCGTTAATGGAATCCAGGGGGGCATTTTCGGCTTCGGCGACGTGTTCGCTGAAATATTCGCTGCCTTTGCGCACGTCAAAAAACGGCGTATCGGGGTGTTGTGACAGGATGGCGGCCATTTGTTCGGCACTCACCCGTTCAATTTGGTCGGTTTCCATACCGGCTTTTTTCCAGGCATCAAAACCACCTTCGAGGAACCCGAGGCAATAATCGTAACCGACGCGAGCAAGGCGGGTAACGGTTTCTTCTTCGCGACCGGGCGCGGTAACGAGCAAAATTTGCTGTTTAATGTCGGGAATTAATGCGCCTACCCAAGGTGCAAAATTGCCGTCGATACCAATATTAATGCTATTGGGCACAAATCCTTCCGAGAACGTTTGTGGGTCGCGGGTATCCAGAATCAGCGCATCGGTTTCGTTGGCTGCTGTTTCAAAAGCCCGGGGCGACAGTGCCTGCGTGCCGCGTTGCAACACATCGTCAATGCTGTCGTATCCGTTTTTGTTCATGGCCACGTTGAGGGGGAAATAGGCCGGTGGTGGCAACAATCCGGCGGTTACTTCCTGCACAAATTCGGCTTTGGTCATGTCTGCGCGGAGGGCATAGTTGGCGGTTTTTTGGTGCCCGAGGGTGTCGAATGTTTCCTTGGACATGTTTTTGCCGCAAGCCGATCCGGCTCCGTGTGCGGGGTAAACAATCACCTCATCGGGGAGTGTCATTACTTTGTTGCGCAAAGAATCGAACAAGGTTTCGGCCAGTTGTTCCTGGGTGAGGTGGGCGGCTTTTTGGGCCAAATCGGGGCGACCCACGTCGCCGATAAAGAGGGTATCGCCCGAAAACAGGGCGGTTTCTTTGCCGTTTTCGTCCATCAACAAATAGCAGGTGCTTTCCATGGTGTGCCCGGGTGTGTGCAGCACTTTGAAGGTGATTTTACCCACTTTAAAAAGTTCGCCGTCTTGGGCAATATGTGCCTCAAATCCCGGGTTGGCGGTTGGGCCATACACGATGGGAGCGCCGGTTTTTTTGCTCAGGTCGAGGTGACCACTCACAAAATCGGCGTGAAAATGCGTTTCAAATACGTATTTAATGGTGGCATTTGCTTTTTCGGCTTTTTCGAGGTAAGCGGTTACTTCGCGCAGCGGATCAATTACCACGGCTTCACCGTCGCTTTCGATATAATATGCGCCTTGCGCCAAACAACCGGTATAAATCTGCTCGATTTTCATATTGTGCATCTAAATTTTATTCAAAAGTGGTATGTTATAAACAATAACTGGCTAAAATGTTTTGTGAAGATCAGGCCGTGAAATAAAATTCTTTGGCCAAAATATACAAGCCCATGACGAGTACAAACCATCCGAATGCGCGTTTGAGGGCGTTACCGTTGATGTTTTTACTCAGGCGGTTGCCAATAAAAATACCGGCAATGGCCAATGTCGTAACGCTCCCCAGCAGGATCCAGTTGAGTTGGTATTGGCCAAGATCGCCCGTAAAACCAAACAATGATTTGGCGGCAATGATCAACAACGACGTGCCTACGGCTTGTTTCATCGGTAATTTAGAAAAAAGTACCAACGCCGGAATAATCAAAAAACCGCCACCGGCCCCTACCAAACCCGTCAGGATACCCACAACGGTTCCTTCCAGTAAAATCATCGGGTAGTTGAAGCGTTGTTCTCCTTGGTTGGGGTCTTTTTCGCCGGGTTGGGTTGGGTTGCGAATCATGGAAAAGGACGCAAATACCATCAAAACCGCGAATAATCCCATGAGCAGCATGGCTTTGGTGATGACCAGGTGCCCAATGGTCGTGACTGGATCGGGAATCATCGGGACCAGCCATGCGCGGGTGGCGTACACCGCTAGGATGGATGGAATGCCAAAAATAAGCGCAGTTTTCAGGTTGACTTGCCCGTCGTTGTATTTTGGCCAAGTGCCCACCAAACTGGTTGCGCCCACAATAAACAAGGAGTAGGCGGTAGCCATCACCGGTTCAACGTCGAATAAATAAACCAGTACGGGTACCGTGAGGATACTGCCCCCGCCACCAATTAATCCCAAAGAAACGCCGATCAATGCCGACGCCAAATAACCCACAATGACCATGTTGTACAATGTTTTGTTTATGCTGCGTATTACACATCATCGAAGTACTGTAATACGCTGCAAAGATGCGGGTTGAGCGAAGGCAATGTCCGTGATATTTGTCACAGTGGCGCAAAAAATCACAACCGGATAATTTCGATGCCTGTTTTTAACAATCGGACTTTGCCTTGTTCGGAGAGTTTTTTCAACAATCGGGACACTACTTCGCGGGAAGAGTTGAGGTCTTGCGCGATTTCGGTATTGTTGAGGGTAAGTACGTTGGTTTTGAGCGTGTCGCGGTGGCGACGCAAGTAAAATTCCAGCCTTTCATCGAGGTTTTTGAAGGCGATATGATCAATGGTTTGGAGTAGTTCTTCGTAGCGTTTGCGGTAGGTTTCTACCACAAAATGGTACCAGGTACGGTATTGGCGCATCCAGTTTTCGGTTTCGTCAATCGGAATGGCCAACAATTTCACGTCGGTAGCGGCTTTGGCGGTAATGGTACTGGTTTTAAAACTTCGGTCGCAGATCATGGACAGCGCACACGCATCGCCGGGATGCAGGTAATATATAAAAAACTCGCTGCCGTCCTCATCTTGTCGGTATAGTTTAATCACACCTTCAAGCACGAGCATCGTATTTCGGATGTTTTGGCCCGCTTGTAATAAAATACTTTCGGCCGGGGCGGTAACCAATCGGCCTTTTTGTTCCAGTTCGGCAATTAAACCGGATTCTAAGCCGGAAAAAAGGGAGTGATAAACTTGAAATGTGGTGGTGCTCATGAATGGACTTCGTTGCCGGGTTGCCGGGTAACGAAGTGCAAAGGTACGTATTAAGGGGATACTGTTAGTGAATAACCTTCAGTCCTAACTTTTCGGCGAGATAGCGTACAAATTCTTCGGTAACGTTAACTATTTCGGCGATTTCGGTTACGGTAAACTTTTGCTTTCTCAGGAGTCTAATGACAACTTTGGCTAATATGGCTTTTTCGATACCAAAATTGGCAATAATTTCCTCAGCAATTTTGGCTCCTTTTTCGATACCTTTTTCCATTCCCTCAAGGTAGAGTTCATCCGTTTCAATGTCGTAGTGGATTGGCATAATACTATATAGTTTATGGTATGCGGCTCATTTTATTCTTTCGCAAGTTGAATACTAACGAATAACGTTTAGCCCCAATTTAGTGGCGGTTTGAAGGACAAATTCTTCGGTAACGTTAACTATTTCGGCGATTTCGGTTACAGTGAATTGCCGTTTTTTCAGCAAGATGATGACCGTTTCTTCGGATTTTTGGAGAATACCTTTTTCGATACCTTTTTCCCTCCCGATGTCAATACCTTTTTCCATTCCCTCAAGGTAAAGTTCATCCGTTTCAATGTCGTAGTGAATTGGCATAGTATGTATGGCTTTTTCTGTGATAGTGGATAACTTTCGCAAACGCGAAAGCACGTGTAACTGTCTTTGATATTTTTTTAAACGATCTACCCGACCAATAAGTTTTAACAAATTATCCAAAATTTGCCGAACCACTGTTTCTGGTCGATCGGTTCCAAAATCCGAAAGAATGGCTAAAATCACACTTTCGGGTCTATCCGATTGCAAAAATACGTCTTTTGGAATTGTTCGCAAGTTTACCACCGAGAATTGTAGTCGAATATTTTCCAATTCAAGTACATCCCGGTCAATTAAACTGGCCGGTTCGTTGCCAATATAAATGACAATTTGCTTGAGCGGTAAACGGTGTTTGTGGTAGAACATGGCGTAATACAGAAACAAGCGCGAACGCATATCCTCGTCGTTGGTTTGAATTTCCCAATGCAAACCATAGTCCAGCGACGGGTCGTCGTGCACCACTTTTTTCAAATCATCCATTTCGCGTTCCAGAGTGACTTGTTGTTTGTCCTTCAGTTCTTCCAATTTCGGAATTTCCCATTTCAGCACAAGGCGAAGCAGGTCGGGGATCAATTCTTCAAAGTTTTCCTTAAAAATTTTATCGTAGTCGTTCGGCATGGCGCAAAGGTAATATGTCTTCATTTAAACACAAAAAATTTTAAACAAAAAATATTAATCCGCTTGTTTGTTGCCAAACAAAAAGGTTAGTCTAGTTACCGCAAACGAAATTCCAACCACCTCTACCACTATAACCACACAGCATACAAAATTAATCACTATAATTGCGGCCTATTTTTGCAATATTAACATTCAAAACGCATGACTAACCGTACAATTTTTTATTGGTCTATTACAGTGGCCCTCGCGGGTTTTTTATTTGGGTTTGATACCGTCGTTATTTCGGGTGCCGATTTATCTTTACAAAACCTGTGGCCGCGCGGCGAGTGGTTCCACGGGTTTGTGGTCATGGCCTCGGCCTTGTGGGGAACCGTTATTGGGGCAATTTTCGGCGGTATTCCGACCGATACCTTTGGTCGGAAGAAGACCCTGATCTGGATTGGGGTGCTCTATCTGCTTTCGGCCATTGGCTCGGCTTTGGCGCAAGATCCGTGGGTGTTTGCCGTGTTTCGTTTCATGGGAGGGCTGGGTATCGGGGCTTCTACCATTGCGGCACCCGCCTATATTTCCGAAATTGCCCCGGCCAAAGACCGAGGAAAACTGGTCGCTTTGTACCAGTTTAACATCGTTTTTGGCATTTTGGTGGCCTATTTGTCCAATTTCCTGCTCAGTGACTTGGGCGACAACGCCTGGCGCTGGATGCTGGGGGTACAGGCATTCCCGGCCCTGGCTTATACACTAATGATGTTGGGCGTGGCCGAAAGCCCTCGTTGGCTTATCATCAAAAAAGGAGATCAGGAAGGGGCGGCCCGAACGCTACGGTTGATTGCGCCGGATACGGACCCCACCGTTGAAATCAATAATATTCTGGCGGAACAGGCGGTATCCGATCAGAGCGAAAATATCTTTATTGCTCGTTACCGTTTCCCATTGACGTTGGCCTTTTTCATCGCGTTTTTTAACCAATTTTCCGGAATCAACGCCTTTTTATACTACGCGCCGCGCATTTTTGAAATTGCGGGTTTGGGTAAAGATTCGGCCTTGCTCAGCAGCGTGGGTATTGGTTTGATCAATTTGGCTTTTACGCTCATTGGGGTATCGCTCATTGATCGCTATGGCCGCCGTCAACTCATGTACATTGGTTCGGTGGGTTATATTATTTCCTTGTCGTTGGTGGCGTTTGCCTTTTCAATGGGTATGAAAGGAGCCGCCGTTCCGGCGTTTTTGTTTATGTTTATTGCGGCGCATGCCATTGGACAGGGTGCCGTTATTTGGGTGTTTATTTCCGAAATATTCCCCACGCATTTGCGCGCCAGCGGCCAGGCATTTGGCAGTTCGGTCCACTGGGTGTTGGCCGCCATTATTCCATCGTTAGTGCCCGTGTTGTTTAATAGCATTGGCGCGGCAACGGTATTTGGCTTTTTTGCCTTTATGATGATGCTGCAATTGGTCTTTGTTTGGCGCATGATGCCCGAAACAAAAGGCGTATCTTTGGAAGAAATGGAGCAATTATTGGAGAAAAAATAATACAACAAACACGATAGAATACAAGTATGAACAAAACGCATATTCCGCTCCTGATACTGCTCAGCGTTTTTGTCGCGTTGGTGGCCTGTGGCCAAAAACCTGCCAAAACGCCCGCCCCGGTTTCCGATTACCGGGAGCCGCACCGCCCGCAATTTCACTTTTCACCGCCCGCCCAATGGATGAACGATCCCAACGGCATGGTGTTTTACGAAGGCGAATACCACCTGTTTTACCAGTATTATCCCGATGCCAACGTGTGGGGGCCAATGCACTGGGCGCACGCCGTCAGTACCGATTTGGTGCATTGGGAGCATTTGCCCATTGCGCTTTTCCCGGATTCTTTGGGGTATATTTTTTCCGGTAGTGCCGTAATTGATTGGAAAAACACCTCCGGTTTTGGTAAAAATGGCCAACCGCCCATGGTGGCTATTTTCACCTACCACAATATGGACCGCGAAAAAGCCAACGGCAAAGACGTCGAAACCCAGGCCATCGCTTACAGCAACGACCTGGGCCGCACCTGGACGAAATACAGCAAAAATCCGGTGATTAATAACCCCGAAAAAGACCGCGATTTCCGCGATCCCAAAGTGATATGGGACGAGGGTTCCCGGCAATGGGTAATGGTATTGGCCGTGGGCGACCACGCCGAGTTTTGGGGTTCGCCCAATTTAAAAGACTGGAGTTTCCTGAGCGATTTTGGGCAACAGTTTGGGTCTCACGGCGGTGTATGGGAGTGCCCCGATCTTTTTCCTATAAACGTAGAAGGCAGTGCCGAATCAAAATGGGTATTGCTCATGAATATTAACCCCGGCCACCCCAACGGCGGATCGGGTACGCAGTACTTTGTTGGGGGATTTGACGGGAAAACCTTTAAATTAGAGGAGTCTTTTGCCAAAACGGTCCCCAAAGGCACGGGCCAATGGTTCGATTACGGCAAAGACAATTACGCCGGGGTCACCTGGTCCGATGTCCCCAAAAGTGATGGTCGTCGCCTGCTCATCGGCTGGATGAGCAACTGGGAATACGCCCTTAAAGTACCCACCGTTGCCTGGCGGAGCGCTAATACGCTGCCCCGTTCGCTGCACCTGCACAAAACACCCGGCGGTTACCGGTTGCACACCCAACCCGTGGCCGAACTAAGCCAACTGCGGTCCAAAACGGTGCCGTTGCCCGGTGTGGACATTACGGGGGCGTTCGATCTGGATTCCAAAACCGGATTTTCGTTTTCTACCGCTGAGTTGGAACTGGAGTTTGATCTGGACAAAAGCACCGCCGCCCGCTGGGGCATCGAATTGCGCAATAGCAAAGGAGAAACCTATCGAATTGGTTTTGAAAAAGCCCAAAATCGGTTTTTTAGCGACCGAACCCGCGCCGGAAATGCTGCTTTTTCGGAAACATTTGCCGATAAAATTCACTACGCGCCGCGCATGGTGACCGATAAAACCGTGCGTTTGCATTTGTTTTTTGACCACGCCTCCGCCGAAATGTTCGCCGATGACGGAGCCGTATCCATGACCGAAATATTTTTTCCCACCGAACCTTTTACCAGTGCACGGATTTTTGGCGAGGGCGGTAATGTGCGGTTAAGCAGCGGAAAAGTGTCGCAATTGAAGCGGATTTGGAAATAGGGGAGGTTGGAAACTGTCTGAAGACCCCTGCCGAGGCTTTGGGATTAGTGTGGGGTTTTCAGACCGTTTTTAAGTTGTTAATGATCGCCTGACGCAGCACCATGAGTTCAGTTCGAGGGTTGACCGCTGCGCACGGGAGTTTTATAGCACTTCTACAAAGTACATATTAATCTCCCCTTTGCCTTTCGCTGAAATCTTTCCGCGGTGGACGCAAGGGTAGCGATCTTTTACTAAAGTATAAGTCGTTTCGGAAATATTGATTTTACCAACTTCGCCCGATGATTCCATTCTTGAGGCGGTATTTACGGTATCTCCCCAAATATCGTAAGCAAATTTTTTTATCCCTACGATTCCGGCCACTACCGGACCAGTGTGAATGCCGATTCTGACTTCGAAAAAGAGGTTGCCGGCTGCTTGTCTTTCCGATTGATATTGGAACATGAATTGTTGAATATCTAAAGCCGCCCTTACGACATCTTCGGCGTGTGTTTGATTGGGAATGGGCAAACCTCCGGCGGCCATATAAGCATCGCCAATGGTTTTTATTTTTTCTACACCGTGCTTTTGCATGATGTGGTCGAAGGCGGAGAAACAATAATTAATTTCCGCTACCAATTCTGTTGGAGTAAATTTTTCTGATAGATCAGTGAAGGCTTTGAAGTCCGTAAATAACACTGTTACTTCATCCATTTGTTTGGCCGCCGCTGCTCCTTTCGTTTTAAGTTCTTCCGCCACTTCTGCGGGTAAAATATTCAATAGCAGTTCATCGCTGCGTTTTTTTTCTTTTGAAGTTCTCTTAAAACCTACAAAAATAGAACCTGCTAAAAGTAACATCAATACCGTGCCTCCGATAAATAAGTTACGTTGCGCATTTTTTGTCGCAATTTCTTGCCTGTGGATGTCTAATTGAGCGGTTTGAAGCGCATTTTCTTTGCTCATGACTTCAATCTTCGAAGTTTGTAACTGTTTATCTTTTTCTGCCAATGACAACTGCTTTTCTTTCTCCTGCCGTTCTGCTTTTTCTTTCAGATATGCCAATTGCTTGAGGTCTTTTTCTTTATTACTGAGTTCTAATTCCTTTTGTCTCAATCCAAGTTCTTGTTTGCTGCGCAATAGTTGCTCTTCACTCAGTTGTTTTTCATACTTTAATTGGTTTTCTTTTTTATCGAAGTCAAACTGCATTTGCTGGCGCAGTATTTTTTTGGACGTTTCTTCATTAGCAAGACTGTCTTTGTAGACAATATATAGTTTGTAATTTTCATGAGCGCTTTTAAAATCATTTCTTGCGGTATCTATGGAAGTAAGAATTTCGTAAGCATCTTTTATTTGTGGTAAACCGCCCATTGCTTTGGCGGTCATCAGCCCTTGTGTTCCATAGAATAATGCTTCCGGGATATTTTGTAGTTTTAAATAAGTTGACCCAAGGCTAATGTAGGAGGTGGCGATACTTTGTTTATCTCCGATTTCTTCTCGTATTTTCAAAGCGCTTAAATGATTTTTAAGTGCATCAAGGTAATTGCCTAACTCCTGATATACAATCCCAATGCTGTGATAAACACGAGCGATTTGCCGTTTATCGCCGATTTCTTCGGATATTTTTAAAGCAGCAAAATGGTTTTTCAATGCTTCTTGATAGTTACCCAGTTTATAATAAATTATTCCGATGTTTGTATAAGAACGAGCGATTCCTGGCTTATTTCCGATTTCTTCCCGTATTTTTAAGGCATTTGAATAATTTTTTAATCCATTAAGGTGGTCACCCTGATCGGAATAAACGGAGCCTATGTTGTTGTAAGCATTGGAAACTACATATTTATCTTTTATTTTATCTTGCATTGTCAAAGTCATAAAAAAACTATTCAGGGCTTCAGGGTAATTACCTTGTGATATATAGATAGTTCCTACATTATTGTGGCAATTTGCAGCAACTTGTTTGTCGCCAATTTCCTCGGCTATTTTTAAAGCAATTAAATAGTTTTTAAGAGCATCCGGGTATTTACCTTGTACAGAATATATATTTCCAATATTCATGTAAGAAACTGCGACACCCCTCTTGTTTTCGATTTCTTCCTGTATTTTCAATGCTGCCGTATAGTAATTCAATGCTTGGGAGTAATTGGATTGTGTGTAGTAAATATTTCCAATTATGTTGATAGAAGATGCAATACCTTTTTTATAGGGTGGGTCTGTTTGCTCCGCAATCGTTTTGGCCTGTTGTGTATATTGCAAACATTTTTCAAAATTGCCCGATTGATAGCCATCAAACTTGGCAAGCTCATTCAGAATATCAACTTTAGTGGTATCTGCTTTCACCGTCTTTAAAACGGTGAGCAATGAGTCAACGGTCTTGTTTTGAGCACTTCCTGAAGTGCTATTTATTATTAAGAAGAGGATTGAAATGTAGAAAATTTTCCGCATAAACGTTGATTTTTAGAAATGGCTTTGTGGGGTTATATCTTTTACTTGCCAATGGACAGCCCCTTAATTACGCTCCCCCGCAGCGCAATTTACAACAAAGGTCCCGCAAATTACCACAAAAATCAAACGCGCAACCATCACAACCCTCCATCATTCCCTGAATTTATCCGGCGCATCCCAAATGCCCAGGCAATAAATCCAAATTGCACCGGCAGACGTACCCACGCCAGCCACAGCGGCACCGCCGGTTCCGGGTGCACAATGTGCCCGTGATCGGTGATGACGTAGAGATGTACCGGCAGGTAGCAAACCATCAGCACCGTTATGCTTAACCAGGCCATCCGGCGAAAGCGGGGTTGCCAAATCAAGATGGCCAGCAGCCACTCCAACCACGCGGTGACCCAGACCGCCGGTTCGGGAAAAGGTAAATAATTGGGGTAATAAGCGAGAAAAAAATCGGGTTTTGCCACGTGCGCAATGCCGCCTGCCATTAACAAAACGGTCCAAAACCAGTAACTAAACCGTGCGAATGGGTTCATTTTGGTTTCCAGAGGTGTAAATGGCCAGGCAGGGGTGGAGTGATTATTTTTTGTCGGTGGAGTATAGATGCTGCTCCAACTGAGCCACGGTGACGTGTCGCAATGCGTTGGTGTGGGTGCTTTCGAGCACGACCGGCGGAGCCACGCCCGCATCATAAGCCTCTTTCCACCGCATGGCACAAAGGCACCATCGGTCACCGGGTTTTAGACCGGGGAACCAGGGCGAAGGCGTCATCAGGTCGTTGCCGCGACTTTTGGAGAAGTCCAAAAATTCCTGCGTTACCACCGCGCAAACCACGTGTACGCCGTGATCGTCGGGGCCGGTATGGCAAAATCCATCGCGGTAATAACCCGTTTTGGGTTCAAAACAACAGGCTTGGAGCGGGGTACCCAGCACATTTCGGGCGGTTTCGGAGATTATAGTATCGGACATGTTGGATGGGTTGCAAGTATTAGGTGGTGCAATGCTGGTTTGCGCCTGACAGGCAGTGCAACCGATGACAAGCGCAGCCGCCAAAAACGTTAAATAGTACTGGTGCATCTTGTGTTAAACGCCTAAAATGGTACTTAGTTCATCCGTTGTATCTGTCACGAAATACGCCCCCACACCCGCGCTTCCATTTCCTGGCGGCCCATGACTTCGCGCAGGCGCGCGTGCTCGGGGGCCGAAAGGGTAGGGTCTTGGTCAATAATTTTGGTGGCAATGTCGCGGGCGGCTTGTAAAATATGGGTATCGCGGGCAATGTCCGCAATGTGAAAACGCAGCATCCCGCTTTGTTGGGTACCTTCAATATTGCCGGGGCCGCGCAGTTTCAGGTCGGCCTCGGCAATTACAAAACCATCGTTGGTGGACACCATTGTTTTAATTCGTTCGCGACCGTCGGCGCTGAGTTTAAAACCCGTCATCAGGATGCAATAACTTTGTTCGGCCCCGCGCCCAACCCGGCCCCGCAACTGGTGCAACTGCGAAAGTCCGAACCGTTCGGCGTTTTCGATCACCATCACCGAAGCATTGGGGACGTTTACCCCCACTTCAATCACCGTCGTGGCCACCATAATTTGGGTTTCGCCCCGCACAAAACGCTGCATCTCAAATTCTTTATCGGCGGCTTTCATTTTGCCGTGTACGATGGACACCTGGTAGTCGGGCATGGGAAAATCGCGGGAAATGGCCTCGTAACCTTCCATGAGGTTGGCCATATCCACTTTTTCGGTCTCTTCAATCATGGGGTACACCACGTACACCTGTCGGCCCTTGGCAATTTCTTCCTTCATAAAACCCTGCACCCGGAGGCGGTGGTGTTCGGTTTTGTGGGAGGTGGTAATGGGTTTACGGCCCGGTGGCAATTCGTCAATAATACTAATGTCCAAATCTCCGTACAAGGTCATGGCGAGGGTCCGCGGGATGGGCGTGGCCGTCATGACGAGAATATGCGGCGGGCAAATCGGGTTTTTTTTCCACAAAGAAGCGCGTTGTTGCACCCCAAAACGGTGTTGTTCATCGGTAATGGCAATGCCGAGGTTTTGGTACTGCACCCAATCTTCGATGAGCGCGTGCGTCCCGATAACAATGTGCATTTCGCCGGAGGCTAATTGCGCCAAAATGGCCTCGCGTTTTTTGCCTTTAATGGTGCCCGACAAAAAACCAATGTTAATACCCAAATCACCGACCAAAGCCGACATGCCTTCAAAGTGTTGCCGCGCCAAAATTTCGGTGGGGGCCATCAGACAGGCTTGAAACGGCGTTCCATCGGCGCGTTTATTGTCCAGTGCAATGAGCATGGCCATGAGGGCCACCACGGTTTTGCCCGAACCCACGTCGCCCTGCACCAAGCGGTTCATTTGTCGCCCTGCCCCGAGGTCGGTACGGATTTCTTTCAAGACTCGTTTTTGGGCACCCGTGAGTTCAAACGCGAGTTTTTCTTTAAAAAAGCGGTTAAAATTATTCCCAATGGTATCAAAAACAAAACCGCGAATGGCATCTTTTCGGCGGGTTTTGGTTTGTAAAAGGCGCAATTGTAACAAAAACAATTCCTCAAACTTTAGTCGGCGGGTAGCCGCGTCGAGGTCGGTTTGTTGGGTCGGAAAATGAATGGCTTTGAGCGCCGCCCAGCGGGGTGCGAGCCGGTACGATTCCAACAAATAATCGGGCAGGTTTTCGGGAATGGCCGCCGGGGGCATGATCTCGAACAAAGTCCGCAACAATCGGCGCAGTCCTTTGGGATCCAGCCCTTTTTGGGTCAGTTTATCGGTGGTGGGGTACACCGGTTCAAAATTGGAGGCTTTCCGAATATTTTCCTCGTTGACCTCTTCCATTTCGGGGTGCGGCATGTTAAACTTGCCGTTGAACTCGTTGGCGCGGCCAAAAACGACGTATTCTTTGCCAATTTCGAGGGTGCGTTCGAGCCAGTTCATGCCCTGGAACCACACCAGTTCAATGGCCCCCGATTCGTCGCGCAGGGTCGCCGTCAGGCGTTTGGCGCGCCCTTCGCCGAGGGTTTCGAGGCGGCGCAAAATGCCTTTGAGTTGGTAGGTTTCTCCCTCATTTTGAATGTCGCGAATGAGGTGAAACCGGGTTTTGTCAATGTATCGGAACGGGAAGTGAAACAGGAGGTCCCGAAAGGAGAATATACCCAATTCGGCCTTGAGCGTTTCGGCGCGCTGCGGGCCTACCCCTTTGAGATATTCGATGCCGGTATCCAGAAATGTCATGCTTGTACAAGGATTGAACGGAGCAAAAGTACTACATTTTGCCAAACTTTATGTTTTAAAAAACAATTTTGCAATTAAAACAAACGCAAAGTTTTCTATCTTTGCCGGATGGAAATAGAGATTATTCACGATCGAATTCCGCTGGCGCCCATGGCCCCGGAGGTTTTTGATCAATTTATGGAAAAAGGATGGCGTATTTTGGGGCATATTATTCTAAGACACAGCGCAGTTGTGTACAACGATGATGTGGTACTTACCATTCCGCTGCGTATTATATTGAATGGTTTTTCTTTTTCAAAAAGCCAACGCAAACTCTTTCGGCTCCACAAAGAAAAGTTTCGGGTAAATGTGCAAAAAATTGCGCTTACCCCGGCTAAAAACGAATTATTCCTGAAACATTGCAACCGTTTCCGGTTTGGTAACCATTACACCAGTATGGATACTTTTATCACCGAGCATTCCTGGTACAACCCCGTGCCGGGTTACGAAATTGAGGTCTACGACGGCGATAAATTGGTGGCGTGCAGTTATTTCCACTTGGGGGCCGAAAGTTTTTGTGGTACCTATTGTTTTTTTGACCCCGATTATGTGTCGGATAGTTTAGGGACGTTTACCATGTTGCTCGAATTGGAAACGGCCCGTCAAATGGGCAAAACGTATTATTATTCGGGGTATATTCACCATACACCGTCGCAGTTTGACTACAAACTAAATTTTAATAATCTGGAAAAAATGGACTGGGAAACTGGTCGTTGGACGGTGCAACGGCGTATTCCACCCGGTCATAGCGAGGTGAATTCTAAATAACTGTTTTGAACCGAAGCCCGTAAATCGCGCTTTAGTTATCGTCGTCGTCGCCGGGGGTTGTCCGATAACCGGCGTCTTCCAGGGTTTCGTTATCTACTTCCCATTCTTCGGAGCGGCCATTGTTGCCTTTGATACCACTCATGCGCACTTTTCCGGCGACTGGTTTTCCTGCTGGGCGTTTTTCGTCACCCCCGAAGGGATCCACGTCGGGAGCACCCGCATCCGCCACCGGAGTCGAAGGTGCACCACCGGGCTTGTTTTTGTTGGCAATCATTTTGCCATCCACCGATTTGGTCGCGTGCGGCACTGCGCGAAGGCGTTCCTTGGGAATAAGTGTACCGGTTACGGTGCAGACGCCGTAGGTTTTGTTCTGAATGCGATACAGTGCGTTTTGAAGATCGTCGATAAATTTAATTTGGCGGGTAGCCATGCGTTGTTTGAACTCTAAATCGGTATGCGCACCCGAATCGTCATACATGTCACCGTTTTGCTGATTAAAACCCGAATCGTTTAATTCGGCAATTTGGCTTTGGGTAAATGCTAATTCTTCTTTTGCCACCGCCATTTTCTGCTCAATCAATGCTTTGAACTCCTGCAAATCCGCGTCGTTGTAACGTACTTTAGGTTCCTCCATAATATTGAGTGGTTGTAATTTTCGGTGAATACTATAAGTTTTGGTATATTGTTTGAATTTGTCGCTGGGGGATGTTCAAACATCGCTTAAAATCGGGCGCAAAGATAGCGGATTTGGTGAATCAACTACAAATCCAAAATTAAATTTAGGTAATTAAAGTAATTTTAAGGGCAGAATCAGCGCTTTTGGGCACCCGAAAGCGGTCATCCATGCGCCAACCGGCCACCCAAATCACATTTCCGTTCCCATTTACCAACAAACGCACGCGCTCCTTTTCGAGGCGCGAAATTTTTTGGTTAATAAAAAAGTCTTGCAATTTTTGGTGGCGGCCACCCATTCCAAAGGGTTGAAAAACATCGCCCGCTTTCCAGGGGCGCAGCGTGAGTGGAAACTGAACCTGGTTTTTATCCACTAAAATGGCCGTTTTCCCGTCGGGGAACGCCGCCGTATCGTCGGTTTCGGTAAAAAATAAAATACCCCAATCGGGCACCTTAACCATCAAGTCATCGGGGTGAATTCGGATGTCGGGTACCGCCGTTGCTTCTTCCAACGATACAATCAATTGTTTGCGGTCGATCAATACCCGCGCACCACTGTCCGATTGGAAGGTTGGCCCCACGCGGTCGAGCGACGCGGCCATTTGTCGGGTTTGTTCGGCGTTAAACCCAAACCCGCTCAACAACTCCCACAGGGCGGCCTCGGGGGCGGGTAACTGCCGGAGCGCGGCAAGATCGAGGGTGTATTGGCCGGGTTCGGGTTGCGACCATTTGAGTTGGTGTTCGAGCAAAAATTGGTAGTTTTGTTGCGTTGCCCGCAGAATATCGCTGGTTTTGGTGGTGTTTTGCCAAAAATCCGACTGCGCGGCCTCCAATTGCGGTACCACGTGGTGGCGAATATGGTTCCGCAAATAATCGTCTTTCGCATTGCTGCTGTCGTCGCGCCATTCGAGGTGTTGTTCCCGGGCGTATTGCTCCAGTTCCGGCCGCGAAAAGGACAACAACGGCCGCGCCAAGGTGTAGTTGCCCCCAAAAACAGCCACCGCCGGAATACCGGCTAACCCTTTGATGCCGCTGCCCCGCAACAGGTGGATCAGAATGGTTTCGGCGTTGTCGTTGGCGTGGTGCGCGGTGAGCAGGCACGACAATCCGTGCGTCTCCAACAATTCCTTAAACCATTGGTAGCGCAGGGTGCGAGCGGCCATTTGAATGGATACCCCGTTGTCCTGTGCATAAACGAGGGTATCCATTTTTTGGCAAAAACAAGGAATGTTCCATTGTTTGGCCCAATATTCTACAAAAAATGCCTCTTCGTCGGACTCCGCGCCGCGCAATTGAAAATTACAATGTGCCACCGCAAACGGGATACCCGACGCGTGTAACAAATGCACCAATACCGTGGAGTCCAGCCCGCCGCTCCAGGCCACCAATGCACCGGCCTGCACCGATTCGAGCAGCCCCGACTTGGCCAAATGCCGCTGAAACCGCGTCAAAAGTTCATTTTCCATCTTATTTCATTTCCAAAACCAAATGCACCACGCCGTCCACGATAAACTGCACCCCAATGGCAATAACAATAAAACCCATGATGCGCGCAATGGCGTTGAGGCCGCCCGGACCAAATACCCGGAACAGGAACGGCGCAATGCGCAAAATACCCCAGACCAGTGCCGTTACCGCCACAATGGACGCCACAATAAGGAGGCGTTGGTTGGTATCGGGGTGTTGGTTGTATTGTGTAATCAGGTACGAAATGGAACCCGGTCCCGACAACATGGGCATGGCCATGGGCGAAAAAGCGATGTCGTTGCGGTCTTGCGCCTGTTGTTCCACTTTTTCGTCGTAGCCCCGGCGTTTGGCAAAATTACCCGACATCAGGCCAAAACCGCTGATGAGCAGGGCCATACCGCCCGCAATGCGCAAGGAGTGAATAGTGAGGCCAAAAAAGCCCAAAATGTAGTTGCCCGCTAAAAAGAAACTCACCAGAATGAGCATAAAATACAAACTGGTTTTGAGGGCAATTTTGTTGCGTTCTTCCCGTGGCCGGTCGCTGGTGAGCGCAACGTACACTGGAACCGCGCCGGGCGGATCAACAATGGAAAACAGCGAAAATAGAGTGGCGAAGAAAAAATCCATGTTATATTAATTGTGAAGTTTCGTTAAGGGGCCAGCAGTTCAAGGACCAGCGGGCTGTTTTTGGGAATGGTCAACGACCGGATATTGTCCAAAGTTCCGCCCGTGGCGATGTTTTTGGCCTTGGTGCGGCCCTGAATGATTTCGGCAAAACGTTCGGTTTGGATCGTTCGCTCGTCGTTGGCGGTATTAATAATCACCATTACCGGGTTGTCTTTTTCGTTGTAGCGGAAGTACACGTACACGCTGTTTTCGGGCACAAATTGCATGAGTTTACCCGTTTGCAACACCGGATGCGCGTTGCGGTACCGAATCAGGGTGCGGGCGTAATCAAAACCTTCCTGTTCGGTTGCCGTGCGACCAGCCGGGATAAATTTGTTCGCCGGGTCACCGGGCCAACCACCGGGAAAATCTTTGCGAATATTACCATGCGAAGGCCAATCGCTGCCCGTGCCCAATATTTCGGTCATGTAATAAATTTGCGGAATGCCACGGGTTGTGAGCAAAAACGCCATGCCGCTTTTATATTTACTCATGTTCTCACCCACCACCGTAAAAAAGCGGCTCACGTCGTGGTTATCGAGCATGAGCAGGTTTCGGTACGGGTTTTCGTAAAAATTATCCTTGGCCAAGGTGTAATAAATGCGGCACGCGCCCTCGGTCCAGCCTTGTTCGCGGTTGAGCGCCTCGTGAATGGCAAACATTAACTGAAAATCAATCACGCCCGGCAAATTAGAGTCGTACCCCGTTTTTTTCATCGGTTGGTTATCGGCAAAATAGCCCTGTACGCTTACCCCGTGTTCCCAAATTTCGCCAAACATGCCCAGTCCGGGGTATTCGCGCAAAATTTCCTGGCACCAGCGCGAACAAAACGCCTGATCGGAGTACGTATAAGTATCAATCCGCAAATCGTCAAAACCCGCGTATTCAATCCACCAAATGGCTTGCTGAATCAAATAAGTGGCCACGTGCGGGTTGCGTTGGTTCAGGTCGGGCATGTGTGGCACAAACCACCCGTCGGAGAACAGTTTTTTGTCGGCCTGCGACGCGTATGGATCGAGGAGGGTAGGGGCGCGGTAGGTGGTTTTGGTCATTGTCGGCCACTGGTTAATCCAGTCTTTCGAGGGCAAATCGCTCATCCAGTAGTGTTTATCGCCAATGTGGTTGAGCACCACGTCGCGCACCACTTTGATGTTGCGGGCATGGCATTTGTCCACCAATTCTTTTAGTTTGGGGTTGTCGCCAAAGCGGCGGTCCACGCGGTAGTGATCGGTCACGGCGTAACCGTGGTACGATTCGATGGCCTGGTCATTTTCCAGTTCGGGGTTGAGCCAAATGGTCGTAATGCCCAAGTCCTGGATATAATCGAGGTGGTTGATAATGCCCTGCAAATCGCCGCCGTGGCGGCCCACCAGCGAATCGCGCTGAAGCCCCTGGTGCATACCCGGAACATTATCGTTCGAGGGGTCGCCGTTGGCAAATCGGTCGGGGAAAACGAGGTAAACGACGTCTTTACTGGTTACACCCTGGGCTTTTACGCCCTGATTACGGGCTAAAATGGGGTAGGGGTGGGTAAATGTTTCCGCGTTGCCAGGGTTTTTAAACAAAAACGAAATGGTTTGTGGTTGGGCTTTGGGCGAAATTTCCAACGTTACAAACAGGTAATTGTCGCTTTCGGCGCGTTCGGTTTTTACCAATTTAATTCCTTTCATTTTGGCGTTGGTGCTTACCTGCATATTGGCGATGCCTTTTTTGTGAAAAAGAATCTCCACGGTATTGTGGGCCATGCCGGTCCACCAATTGGCGGGTTCCACGCGCAAGCCGGGGTCGTTGACGGAAACCGTACGCGGCGGGATGGCTTTCCGGTGCGGGTTACCAACGAAGTTTTGCGGATTTTTAAAGTTTTTGGCGTAATGGAAGTTTTTGCAGGCTCCGGCAAAGGGCATTAATAGTAAAAGTGCAATAAGTCGAATAGTAAACATTAGATACAATAAATTTACGATTTTATAAAAACAAAACGCCGAATGGGCGTTAACCAATTCGGCGTTAAGGTACAGTATATTTTTATTTTGCGAAACGGAGCGCGGCCTGGTTTCGATTAACGACGACCAAAAATGCCACCCAAAACGGCGCTCATCAGGTCGCCGCCTTGCGCTGGTTGCTGCTGCTGTTGCTGCTGGCCACCGCCCAAAACAGAACCCAAAACAGAACCCAACAGGCCACCGAGGCCGCTGTCTTGTTGTACTTGTTGGGCACCGCCCATCAGGATACCGGCCAAATCGCCCAAACCGAGGTTACCCTGGCTTTTGGCGCGGCCCAAAACACCCATAACGATAGGCGCCAGAATGGGCATCAATTTCATAATCTGACCAGCGTTAAGACCAGAAGACTGGCCAATTTGCTCAGCGGCGGTTTCCTGGCGATCACCCAAAATGTGACCAAGGATACCCAAACCATTGGCGGCACCAGTCGCTTGTTGACCGCTCAACATACCAGTAGCCATGCCCATGATATCGTCGAGAACGGAACCGTCGTGGTCTTTATCCAACGCGGAAGCCAAGGAAGACAATCCATTCTCAGAAGTAGCGTTATTGGCCAGTCCTCCGAGGATGGTAGCGAAGATACCTTGTGCTGCGGTTGCAGTTTGCTGCGGCTCCGCGCCAATGTGTTGGCTGAGTTGTCCGAGCATGTCATCAGAGATTTGTCCCTGGAGAATTTCCATTAAATTCATGTCAAAAAATTTATTTTGTATTTAAAAGTGGCGTATTTGGAAAAAAAACGGGAATATTGCACCGATTTTTGACGCAAATATCAAAAATTTTTTCAAAAAGGACGTTTTTTATAATAAAATACATTTTTGAACGTCCCATTGCAGGTTATGAGGTACCGCGCTGCTAAACAATTCATCATCAATAAACTCCGTTCGGAACTGCCCGAAGGGCTGAGTTACCACGGCTTTCACCATACAATGGATGTTTGGCGTACGGCCTCCGCTTTGTGTGTTTCTGAAGGAATCAAGGGCCGCATGGTCAATTTGGTCAAAACGGCCGCTCTGCTTCACGATTCGGGTTTTGTCAAAAACCAACACGACGGACACGAGCACCAGGGTTGTTTGCTGGCCCAGGCTCTTTTGCCGCAATTTGGTTACACCCCCAACGATATTGACCTCATTTGTGGCATGATTATGGCCACCAAAATTCCACAATCGCCCAAATCGCTCCCCGAACAAATTATTTGTGATGCCGATCTGGATTATCTGGGTCGCCCCGATTTTCACAAAATTGGCTCCTCGTTGTTTCGCGAATTAAGTTTGTATAACCTTATTCAGGGCGAACAAACCTGGAATCGCATTCAGGTGAATTTTTTATCCGCTCACCGCTTCCACACGCAAACCAACCAAAAACTGCGCGAACCCGTTAAACAAGCCTACCTGAACGAACTCCGCATTTTGGTCGCGACTTACGACGAGGTTTTGAAATAAAGTTTCATTTCCCCAACAACATTTTTTGAAGTTGCTGTATCTGATGGATAATGACGGAATTTTAACAACCCTTCCGCTTATCCCTTCTGATGCTTTTTCGTCTGATTTTTTTCGCTTTTTCGTTCATTACCGGGTCGTTGTTGTCAGCACAAACGCCCTGTAATTCCCCCGCCGAATTTCCCGCCGATGATTGCGACGAAACTTGTGTTGGGTGCTCGCTCCAGAACTACGCCGGCTCTAACGCCGCTTTTTCCACCAACGGCCTTACCTATTGCAACGGCGATATTGTGGACAGTAAAAGCGTCTGGCACGCCTTTGTTGCCAATGCGGCGACGGTATCCTTTACCATTGACCAATCGGGGTGCACCAGCAACGATGGCCTTCAACTGGCTTTGTTCAGCAATTGCTTCGATGATGCCCTTGCCTGTAATGCCGGTAACGGAAATGCCGGTCCGCTCACCATTGAGGCATCGGTGGTGCCCGGCGATATTTATTACTTGTTGATTAACGGAAAAAATGGTGCCGTCTGCAATTACAACGTTATTTCCGTCAACGGGGCCGCGTTGCCCGGAACAATGGGCACTACCGGCCCCATCACGGGACCGGCGAGTCCCTGCCTTTACGGCACCTTTACGTACAGTATTGCGCCAGTGGTTAATGCTCAATTTTACGAATGGACAATACCTCCAGGATCACAAATCAACGGACTAAACGATAATATAGTTGTTTTGCCCGCCAGCGAAGGTACCAGTGTTAATATAACGTATAACAACCCGGGGGCTGGTCAAATAAAAGTCAGACCACTGGGCGTGTGTGGGCAAACGGGCACGTTTTCCACCAAAAATATAACCATTTATACCCTGTTCACCAATTTGCCACCACTTACACTTACCTCTAACGATCTTCCGTACATTTGGTTTGGCGATGAGATAAACACTCCCGGTGTTTATCAGGCAATATTAACTTCGTGGCTGGGTTGCGATAGTGTGATTACGCAGGTGATTAACGTTGTTCAACAATGTAAAGGGCGGGTATTTTGGGATATTAATGGCAACGGCGTGTACAACGCCGGAAGTGATATTCCGGCCCTGAATATTGATGTAAAATTGGGTTCTGTTTTTACATCAACGGATTTTGAGGGTTTGTATGAGTTTCCCAGCGGTAACCTGAACCAAATTGTATCGGTCCCCAGTTTGCCACCGAATGCCACCTCGATTACCCCAGCCTCGTATTTTTACAATGGTAACGCCAGCAGTTATAATTTTGCGATCCAAACGCCGGGCAGCCCGGTGAGTGGAACTTTGTTTTTGGATGAAAACGGCGACGGGGTTTTTAACGTCGGTGAAATGCCTTTGGCGGGGTACACGGTGCGCACTACTTCCGGCAAAACGGCCGTTACCAATGCCAACGGGTTTTATTCGCTGGCATCGGTGGCGTGGCCCGAAATTATTTTTATCAGTAACCTGCCTTCGTTTTATCAGGTGGCAGGCGGCCCTACTCAACAGTACGTGCCGGGCGTTTCAACGTACAATTTTGCGGTAATCAGCAACAATGCCTATGGTTTTGTGTATTGGGATACCAACATGGACAATGTAATTTCGGCGGGTGATATCGTAGCGGCCGGTGTTCCGGTGCAATTATCGCCCAACGTGGTGGTCGTGACCAATGCCAACGGTGGGTTTAGTTTTCCCAATAGCCAGTTTGGCGACACCATTCAAGTGATCAATGTGCCCAATACCGTTTCCATTCCGGCGTTTCACGTGGTGAGTCCGGCGGCGACCAACGGCTATCATATTTTATTATCCACCAATACCCAACCCGATTTGGCGTTGGATATTACGAACGCAACGGTATTCCGGCCCGGTTTTTTGACCAATGTGACGGCAACTGTTGTGAATAATAATCAATTTGCGTCCAATGTAGTACTGGGACTACGGTTCCCCAGTTTTTTAACCGTAGATTTTAGTACGCTCACGCCGGTGCATTTGTCAACCGATTCCATTGCTTTTGATCTGGGTTCTATGGCGCCGGGACAAACCAAAACGCCTTTGGTGCGGTTTAAAACCGCCAATAATACGGCCATTGGAACCCCGGTGGTGATACGGGGCTACGTGAGATCGGCGCTCCCGGAGGCGGTTTTGCTCAACAATAAAGACATCATTACCACGACGGTGGTGGGTTCTTACGACCCCAACGACAAGCAGGTTGAACCGGCGTACGTTACCCCGGAAATGCTGGACGTTGCGGAGCCGTTGGAATACGTTATCCGCTTCCAAAATACGGGTAATTACCCCGCCGATCAGGTCGAAATTATTGATACGTTGGCGGCTAATTTGCAATGGAACAGCCTGCGCATGATGGCGAGTAGTCACCCGTGTACCTGGACCATCAGCCCCGACGGCGTGGTGAAATTCCTGTTTGCCGACATCTTTTTACCCGATTCGGTGAGCAATGAACCGGAGAGTCACGGTTTTGTGAAGTTTTCCATTTTGCCCATCGAAGGTCTCGAAATAGGCGACAAAGTGGCCAATTTCTGCGATATTTACTTTGATTTTAACGCCCCGATCCGCACCAATACGGCCGATATGAGCGTCGTGTTGTTTTTGCCCGGCAACGCCCCAACGGAAACCCCCGAATTATCGGTGCGGCCCAACCCGGCCTCGTATTACCTGCGCCTGAGTTGGGCGGAGGCACTCACCGCCCCTGGCGTGGTCACGTTATACAATGTTAACGGCCTGCCGGTGTTTTCCGACGATGTGGCCGCCGGTAACACCTCCACGCAGTTGAATACCAGTTGGCTGCAAGATGGCGTGTACGTTTTGACCCTGCAATCGGGTGCGCGGTACTACGTAAAACGGGTGATGATTGTGCAATCGGGCGGAATTAGGCGGGAATAAGTGAAGAGTGAAGAGTGAAGAGTGAAGAGTGAAAAATGAAGAGTGAAGAGAGAAAAGTTGTTTGCCTGACGCAGCGTTAGTGTGGTACGGTATTTTGTTGTAAGTTTTAATTTGTGATATGATTTGGCCAAAAATCGCTCTACGGGAGGTCAACTATTCACTTTTCACTATTCATTTTTCACTTTTCATTTTTCACTTTTCACTTTCAAGCGGTTATATTAATTTTGTGCTTTTCAAAAGTAAAAACGCCGCCAATATGCGCCCATTGATCTACTGCATTTTGCTCTTAACTGCACAAACCAACCTGATTGCACAGGACTCAAAAATCTATTCTCCCGACTGGTCTTCGCTGGATACGCGTCCGACCCCGGAATGGTGGCAAGATGCCAAATTTGGTATTTTTATCCATTGGGGGGTTTATTCCGTTCCGGCATTTTCGCCCAAAGGCCGTTACGCCGAATGGTATCAAAATGCCCTGGTGGAAAATGATCCCGATGGCAGTGTCAAAAAATTTCACAACGCTAATTATCCCAATAAATCCTACTACGAACTGGTGGATTATTTCACGGCTTCGCAATTTAACCCCGATGAATGGGCGCAATTGTTCGAAAATGCCGGGGCCAAATACGTGGTATTAACCTCCAAACACCACGATGGTTTTTGCCTGTGGCCCAGCGCCGACGCCAATCGCACCTGGGGCGGTACCTGGAATTCCTTTGATCGCGGTCCGCGCCGCGATTTGGTGGGAGAACTCACCTCGGCCTTGCGCAAAACCGAAGTGCGCCCCGGCCTGTATTATTCTTTGTACGAATGGTATAACCCGCTGTGGAAAACCGATAAACGCCGCTACGCCACTGAACACATGATGCCGCAATTGCACGATCTGGTGACCAAATACCAACCGGAAATTATTTGGGCCGACGGCGATTGGGATGCTTCCGACGACGAATGGCAATCCAAAGAGTTTTTGACCTGGTTGTACAACGAAAGCCCGGTGAAAGACCGCGTGGTCACCAACGACCGCTGGGGAAGCGGTATTCGCTTTAAACACGGCGGTATTTTTACCCCGGAGTACCAACCCGACATGGATTTTGAGGACCACGACTGGGAAGAAAGCCGCGGAATGGGCTTTTCGTACGGCTACAACCGCGCCGAAGATGCCTGGGACTACAATTCCAGCCAAACCTTGATTTTACACATGGTGGACAAAGTATCGCGCGGGGGCAATTTCCTGCTCGACATCGGGCCGGATGCTTACGGCCAAATTCCGCCCGTGATGCAGGAGCGGTTGCTGGACATTGGCCAATGGTTATCGGTCAATGGGGAAGCCATTTATGGCACGCGCCGCTGGCGTCAATCTTGCCAGTGGAGCGCGGGTAAACGCGATTTCACGGGTGCTCTGGTGGAAGGGTGGAAAACGGGCGGCGATGCGTTGTTAAAACAAACCATTGACCCCGATCCGGGCTACGCCGTGAAAGAGGCTTTTTTTACGTACAGCAACAAATCGCGTTCTTTGTACGCCATTTTGCCCCAATATCCCGCCGATAAAAAACTGGTGTTGCGCAATATGACTTTGCCCAATAGCACCGAACTGACGCTGCTGGCCTCCAAAGAGCGCCTGCGCTGGGAAAATACCGGTGGCAATACCGTCACCATTTATTTCCCCGAATACAATCCGCGTAAACTCAAAAGCCCGGAGGCATTTGTGATAAAAATCACCAATTTTGGGGCGTTTACCGCCAAACCACAGGTGAATGTGGCGTACGATCCCCAAAGTATGCGCCCCACGATTACGATGGCGGCGTTGCCGGGAACTACCATTCGCTACACCACCGATGGCACCGAACCGACGGCTTCTTCTAAGGCGTACACGGAGCCGTTTTTTGTGGAAAAATCTACGAAAATTCGGGCAAAAGCGTTCCGTCCGGGGTTGTTGGAAAGTAACGAAGTAGAGGCGGATGCCTATATTTACGCCTTGTTACCGGCCCTCACTTTTATGCAGCCACCGGCGGCGGGTTTGATTGGTTACGTCCGCAAAGCCGAAAAATACACTTCGGCCAACGTAGAAGCCGCGCCCAACGAAGCGGCTGGAATTACCTATAATTTTGCCCTTGATCCCCGTTGCGCCGAGCAATGCGGTATGTTGTGGCAGGGTTACGTGAACATTGACCAAACGGCGGGTTATACGTTTAGCACCAAATCGGACGATGGTTCCAAACTCTGGATTGACGGTCAATTGGTGGTGGATAACGACGGCGAACACGGGATGTCGGAAAAAACCGGTACTGCATTCCTGCAACGGGGCTGGCATTCGATTAAAGTTTTGTATTTCAACAGCGGCGGTGGTGCCGGTATGGAAGTAAAATACGGTAGAGTCGGTGAACCATTGCAGGAAATGCCGGAGGGAATGTTGGCGCATTAGGAGTGAAAAGTGAACAGTGAAAAGTGAACAGTGAAAAGTGAACAGTGAAAAGTGAACAGTGAAAAGTGAACAGTGAATAATGAAAAGTGAAAAGTTGCTCCACATTCAGAGAGAATAAACGGTCAACTTTTCACTTTTCACTATTCACTATTCACTAAATTAAAACCTGACCATCAAACCGCCATTTACAATACCCTGGGCACCGTAACCCAATTCGAGGTGGGCACCGAAGATACCTTCCTGGTAACGGGCACCAACGATATTTACCTGTGGGTCAATATCATAACGGCTTTTGGTGGTTTCTTTCATTGGGCGTTGGTAGGTTTGTTTGGTAATGCCCAGACCAAAACCGCTGTATAAGCCCCAGTTTTTACCCTGCTTCCAGGTGGCGCTGATATCACCCATGAGGGTGCCAAATGTTTCGCGCTCGTTGGTTACCTTACCGTTTTCCCATTTTTTATTCACCTGATACGTAAAACGGTGGTAACTGGCACCCACGGCAATTCGGTTCAAAAAAGAAGGTTGTACCCGAATGCCCAATCCGACGTTGCTTTTGTTGGTCATGCGCATTTCGGTCACGCGGTTGGAAACATACGGCTCGGTGTTCGGAAATTCACCCGTAATGGTGGTGTATGCTAATCCCCAGAAAAAATCACCGGGGTTGCTATTGTCGTAAAAGTTGTTGTATTTGCCCACGCGGTTTTGTAAAGTGGAGCCGGTTGAGGTATTTACAAAGATTTCCACCGAACCTTTTTGTTGGGCAGTAACACTGGCTACGGCACCCAAGAACATCATCATTGAAATTGCTATGTTTTTCATAATCGTTGTTTATTTCGTTATTGATGCTGCAAAGATGGGGGTGGAAAAAAGGCTGGAATCAGGCAATAAAATCAAAAACGCATTTATTTTAATTGAATATCAGGAAAAAGTAGTGAAAAGTGAAGAGTGAAAAGTGAATAGTGAAGAGGATTTGGGCAGACGGTATTTTTTTACAATCCAGCGCGCCCGCGCCCGGCGGGTGCACGGCTGCCGCAATGTGGCTTTGTCTTTCAGAAGGAATCTATTGACATGGGATTTTGCCAGTTTTTTTGATTTAAGAATTCCGATGTACGATTTTTGATTTTTGAAATTTCTCGTCGTAGCGTGTCCCGCGGCGAGATGTGCATCCCGGAGGAACGGAGTGGATGACATCTCAGAGCAGTACGGATTCTATGTGAGTACCATTTCCCATGGCAAACCTGAAAATGGCGGCTTTTTTAGCGTTTTTTGTGGGTTGTGGTCGTGTGTTTTTTTGATATAAGAATTCCGATATAAGATTTTTGATTTTTGAAGTACCCGTTGTAGCGCGTCCGGCGGCGAGATGTGCATCCCGGAGGAACGGAGTGGATGACATCTCAAAGCGACTCGGATTTCCGACAAAAGACTTCAGACGATAGACCTTAGAAGACATTTCCCCAAAAGTCGCCGTGTTTTGACTACCCGCTCAATGCTCCACGCTTTTTACCCGATATTTTGATCCCATAGATCCCCTTCTGGATGACAAAGCCACTGGTATTTTAGCGTATTTTGTGGGTTGTGTCAGTGTGTTTTTTTATTTAAGATTTCCGATATAAGATTTTTGATTTTTGAAGTTTTCCCGTCGTAGCATGTCCCGCGTCGAGATGTGCATCCCGGAGGAACGGAGTGGATGACATCTCAAAGCGACTCGGATTTCCGACAAAAGACTTCAGACGATAGACCTTAGACAATGGACATTTCCCCAAAAGTCGCCGTGTTTTGACTACCCGCTCAATGCTCCACGCTTTTTACCCGATATTTTGATCCCACAGATCCCTTCTGGATGACAAAGCCACATGACGGTATTTTAGCGTATTTTGTGCGTTTTGCCAGTGTGTTTTTTGATATATGATTGATGATTTATGATAGTATATATTAGAAGTAATAATAACCCATAACTCTTCATTTTTCACTCCTTCACTTTTCACTCCTTCACTCTTTTCACCAATATTTTTCCCATACTAATTTTAGCATCCTTCATTAGTTTGGTGTATTCGGCGGCTTTGGCGCGGGCGGCGGCTTCGGAGTATTGGTTGTAGCCGAGGCGGACGGCCCAGCCATTTTCACCGAGGCAGGAAAGTTGAACGGCATCGGCGGGGATTTTTTTGCTGCGGAGGTTTTTGACGCGTTCGGCGGCGTTGTCGGCGGAAGAGAAAATATTGTCCTGAATGTACCAGCCACCGGCGGCTTTGATGCGTTCGCACAAACTTTTGGGCGTTGCTTCCGGGGCGGCTGCGCGGGGTTTTGTCGCGGTTTTGGCGGGTGATTTGGCCGTGGAGGTATTTTTGGCGGGTTCGGTGATCACCTCGGTGTAGGTGGTTTCGGTAGTGCCGTAATCCGGTGGGGTGGCCGGTTCGTTGGAGTAATCGGCGCTGCGTTCGGATTGGCGGGGTACACCGTTGCGCTGGTCGGTATAATACACGGATCCGTAGGGAATGGGTTTTTCGCGGTCATTGAGCACAAAACCATCTTCGCGTTCGGGAGACGGCGGTGGCGTTTTTTCCTCCGGCACGTACACCCGTGAAGGCCGTTCGGCTTCGACGATTTGTTTTTTTTCGCGGGCGCTGAAACCTACGTACAACATTACCAAACAAGATAAAAACGCAATCCATTTTTGGACCAAATATTCGCCGGTAAAACGGCGGTAAAAATCGGTGGCGGGCTGAGTGGTACGGCCGAGGGCACCAAACATCGGTTGCACCAAATACCGTTGCAAAGGCCGGGCGATGGCGTTGCGTAGTTGGCCAAATACCCCCGGAACGGGCGGTTGATACGCAGCGGCGGCCCGCACATTGGAAGCCATAGATTGAAACAACTGCGTGTCGGTGAGCCAATGCGCCATTCGTTTGTTGCCCCCGTACACGCCCAGTCGCGTGGGGGCGGCAATCATACGCACCTGTTTATCGGGGTAAATAATGGCCAATCCAATGCCCTGATACACGCACTGGTCGCGCAGTTCGAGGTAATAAGGATTCATGGGCGACGGAAAAACATCTTCGCTGAGGGCAACCCATTGTTCATCGGCGAAATAGCGTTTGAACTGTTCAATGGCGTAGATATACCGGTATTTTTTCCAACTGGGCATAAAATAATACCACACAAAAAAGCCCATCATCCCGATACCCAATGGCATCCCGATTTTGCCGGTGAGGGGTAATTTGCCAATAAAAACCAAATCGGTGATGTACAAAAAACAGTACACGATGGCCGCCGTAAATGTCCCAAAAGCGATGCAATCCCACAAAAAATATTGCTGGTTCAGGGAATATTTTACCTCTTCACTTTTATCCGCCGAAGTCGCCTCGTAAGTACACACAAACGGCTTGCCATCCGGCTTGGTGAAGCGCAGCATACCATCGGCAATAACACCATCGTTGGTGATATTGTCCAAAGATACCTGTTCCGTTGTCGCCTGATATTCGTATCGAAACCGGTAAAATTCGCGCAAAAAAGGCAAAAAAGCCGTTTTTATATCGTTCTCCGTCATGTTTTTTGTTAAAATAAATAAGGTCTTTTCGGGCACGTCCACGCTCTCATCTCTCATCACTAAAAGACTACCACGCTTTTTTACTTCTGGTGGGTCGGTTGGAGGGCGACAAGTGGCGGTATCGTTTGGCACTTTCTTCTTCCACGGGCGCAACGGCCGATTCCAGTATTTGTCGGGCGGCATCGGGGGAGAGGGGAGCGGGCAGTGATTCCTGGCTGCGGCGCGCCTGATCGAGGTACGTTTTTTGCGGCGGCGGCGGGGGAGGCGGTGGTGGAGGTGGCGTAGATTCGGGCGGTGGCGGCGTGTTTCGGCGGGCAATGGTCAGGTTTTTTTTCGCATCGGGGCGACCGGGGGCCATGATCAAACTTTTTTGGTACGCCTCGGCGGCCTCGACGTAACTGCCCATCGCCATCAAAGCGTTACCGGCGTTGAAATACGCATCGGATTTGTCCACCGGATTTTTGTACTGACCGGCAGCCCGCATGTAATAATCCACGGCTTCCTGGTTTTTGCCCTGGTGCAACACTGCATTTCCGCAGTTATACGCGGCTTTGGGGCTGTTTTTTATCGAAGCATAGGCTTTTTCGGCCGCTTTATAGTTTTTGCTCTGGTAGGCACTTTGCGCCTGCATAAGACCCCAATGCGCCGATTGGGCCGTGCCTAACCCCGAATACAGGGCACAAATAACCAGAATTAAGTTTTTTTTCTTCAATTTCCCGATGCGTTGATGTTTAGAAGGGCAAAATTAGACTTTTTTTAGTGAAAAGTGAAGAGTGAATAACGAAGAGTGAAGAGTGAGTAGTGAATAACGAAGAGTGAAGAGTGAATAGTGAATAACGAAGAGTGAAGAGTGAAGAGTGAATAGTGAATAACGAAGAGTGAAGAGTGAAGAGTGAATAGTGAATAACGAAGAGTGAAGAGTGAATAACGAAGAGTGAAGAGTTCTTTTTACCATTAAAGTGACCATGCACTATTCACTCTACACTATTCACTCTACACTATTCACTCTACACTATTCACTCTACACTTTTCACTCTACACTTTTCACTCTACACTTTTCACTCTACACTTTTCACTCTTCACTCTTCACTAATTTCCTATCTTTGCCGAAAATTTTCCCAAATTGAAAAAATGGCTATTTCCCCAAATTGAGACTTCACTGGTGCAAACCCTTGCCCAACAATTGGACATGGAGGTGTTGTTGGCTTCGGTGCTGATGCAACGCGGCGTAACAAATACTACGTTGGCACAACAGTTTTTTGATCCCAGTCTCAATGATTTGCACGATCCGTTTCTGCTGACCGATATGGACAAGGCCGTCCGGCGGCTCAACCGCGCTATAATCGAAAAAGAACGCGTTTTATTGTACGGCGATTACGATGTGGACGGCACTACCAGTGTCGCCATGATGTTCGCTTTCCTCCGAAATTTTTACACCAATATTGATTATTACCTGCCCGACCGCGACAAAGAAGGGTACGGCATCAGTACAACCGGAATCGAATACGCGCGCGAAACGGGCGTACAATTGCTCATTGCGATGGATTGCGGCATTAAAGACAATACCCCCATCGCGCTGGCGGCGCAATACGGCATTGATACCATTGTGTGCGACCACCACGTGCCCGAAGGCGATTTGCCACCGGCCTGCGCCGTTCTGAACCCCAAACGCAGCGATTGCGCGTACCCCTACAAAGACCTCAGCGGTTGTGGCATCGCGTTTAAACTGGCGCAGGGCTACGCCTTGTACAATGCCACTCCCGCGCAGGAACTGGCCGGACTGCTTGACTTTGTGGCCCTGAGCATTGCCTGCGATATTGTACCTATTACCGGCGAAAACCGCATTTTGGCGCATTTTGGCCTCGAAAAAATCAACCGTGCGCCCCGACTGGGGTTGTGGGCATTGATCAATAAAAGTGGCCGCGTTTATCCGCTTTCCATCAGCGATTTGGTGTTTGGATTGGGACCCATGATTAACGCCGCCGGTCGCCTCGGCGATGCCCGCGAATCTGTCCGTTTGATGTTGTCCACCGACCGCAACAGTGCCCTCGACGCGGCCGGACACCTCGTGCAGCGCAACCGCCAACGCCAGGCCGTGGACGTAACCGCCACGACCAAAGCCCGCGAAATGGCCCAACAAACGGTCGCCGAACACAATCCCGGTACGCTGGTGTTGTTTCATCCCGACTGGCACAAGGGGATCGTGGGGATTACGGCCAGCCGCATCTCCGAAGATTTTCACCGTCCCGCCGTTATTTTGACCGAAAGTGAAGGCCGCGCCGTGGGTTCGGCTCGTTCGGTGCCGGGTTTTGACCTGTACGCGGCCATGCAAACCTGCGAACACCTGTTTTATTCCTTCGGCGGCCACGAACACGCCGTGGGTTTACAAATGCCGTTAGAAAATATCGAGGCATTTCGGATCCAACTGGAACGGTACGCCCAACACCACAATACCCTCGCGCGCCTGGAACCGGCGCTGGATATTGCCGGAGAAATTCAACTATCGCAAATAACCCCCGCTTTTTTTAAACAATTGAACCGATTTGGCCCCTTTGGCCCGGGTAATATGAACCCGATTTTTGTGGCCCGACAAGTAGTGGATACGGGCAAAAGCAAACGGTTGGCCAATAACCACGTGCGCCTTTCCATTCGGCAGGAAGATACCACCATCAGCGCCATCGGGTTCGGGTTGGCCGATGCCTTCGAGCAGGTCCGTCACCGTCCGTTCGACATTGCGTTTAACCTCCGCGAAGAACAATGGCAGGGAAATACGATTGTGAGCCTTCAGTTGAAAGACGTTTTTTGAGTGAATAGTGAATAGTGAAGAGTGAATAGTGATGAGTGATGAGCGATTGAAACAATGATACCGAATTTGGGTTTTGCAAAAAGACACGACGGAGGTTATAGAAATGCCCCTAAATTGGATTTGGGGATAGTGGGCTAATAATAATCCCCGGTCTATTTCTTGTATTATATAAAATAACAAATCACTCATCACTCATCTCTCATCACTCCTAACTCATCACTCCTAACTCATCACTCCTCTCTCAAATATCCTGCGCATGGTGCTGCTGTCGCTGTGCATTGTCCGGTTGTGCAGTCGCGCCCGTGTACCCGATGAAGTGTGGGCGTGGTCGGGCGACGGATGGATGAACTGGCTGGTGCCCGCCACCATTTTTGCGTACCATTACACCGACACTACCGTTGTAACACGGCTCATGGCGTACGCAGCGGGCTTGTACGCAGCCTGTACTTTTTGGTATCTGCCACCGCCGACGCAGGGCATTGTGGTCTTGTGCGGCGTTTTGTGGGGTTTGTACCTGCTGTTGTTGCGGCAAAATACCCTGCTGAAACCCGTATTGGTGGCGCTGGTGTGGACCATCAGTACGTACGGGGTGTATTACGGACTGCAACCCGGACCAACGTGGGCGGGAGCCGCCGGGCGGTTTTGTTTTATTTTGGCCCTGGCGCTGGGCTACGATCTGGCCGATCAACGGTACGATACCCACCACCAAACGCCTACCATTCCCCTTGTTTTTGGGCCGCGCACGGCGTGGATACTGGGCGCCGGTGCCCTGCTGTCGGCGGGTGCGCTGGAAGTGTTCCAAATTGCGGCGCAATACCGCCCTTTTGATCCGCCGCTGTGGTGCGCCTACGGGCTGGCGGCCGGACTGCTGTACGCGTTGTCGCACGGGCACTCACCGCGCACGCAGGCGGCGGTGTATTGGTGGAAAATGGCGGTGGATGGGTTGATGTTGGGGTGAAAATAAAAAATGTGTAAATTTATTGACTGTTTGTTTTGGTAAATGGGAAAAAGATGCAAATATTGCAGTCCTAAAACATTGCGATTATGGACTTATTGCAAAACCTCACCTTTATTGTCGAAATTTTTACCATTGGCCTGATTAGCATCGTTGCATTTTTGTATTGCATTGCTATTTTTCATCCAATCAGAGATGTTTTATCAACGTATGTCCGTAATATGCTACAATTTTGGTTAGGGAAATCCGAAGCCAAAGGCTTGTGGCAGGGCATTAATCGGCCCGTCCAAATGACGGTACTGGCTTTTTTAATTTATTTTGTTGGGGTTTTGGTGAATAGTTTTGCTTATGACTTTACGTTATTTAGGTACCGGCAGTTTATGAGTAATGTCTATAACGAATCCCCAAAATTAGATGAATCATCAAGGGATATTAGTGGTATCACGATGAAAACAGAAAAAATTTTGAGTGATTTTAAGGCAAACTGCACGAGTGCCTTCGTTGGTAGTCACGATTTATCATTAAGTACCGCAAACTTAGACACTGGTTATTATCGTCATTTTGAAGACTTACAAAAGTTCAGAATCAATCATTTGGAGGCATCTAATCGCTCAACGGACCATATTCTGCGTTTTATTCGAATTGAGCGGGCCAGTATTTTTATTTCTACCTGGCTTGTTCGTTTTTCATGTTTTAAATTAGGTTTATTTTTGTTGGTTATAGTGAGCGGGCTTTGTTACTATTTTATTTCCCGAAAATTTTATTCTTATTTAAAAGAAATAAAATTACTTTTTTTACCCCCTAAGTGCCCTGTTGAATTATCTGAATCCAAAGCCTCAAAGGTACAAGGAGAACAAAAAGATAATAATACTGATATTTGGGAAAGAATTACCAGTTTAAGTTTTGTGCCTAAATACTTACTTGATTTTTTGATAATGCCCCAAAATGCCAAATACAATAGGGGGCCTTGGACGGTTTTTGGGGCTAACCTTATCATATTTTTTTTCTCCGTGACGGCTTATCACTACGCTTCCAATGCTTATAAAATTACCGTGCATGAGTATGGAATTACCATCAAGACAAGTGCTAAGATGATTGATAAAAAACAAGAAGGGACTACGGAAGAAACCATTACGGAGGAAGTAATAACAGATCAATCAACCAGAATGCAAATCCAGATTAAAACTACCACCGTTAAGCAGTTAGATCGTTGACAACCTGCAAAAAAGTGGACCAATGACCACTTTTTTGCCCGGGTAATTTTTCTGTTTTAGTGCAGTGAGTATCGAGCGACACTCACTGCCCCCAATAATACCTCTTGATTTTGGCCAAGAGACTCCCAAATTCCTGCTCGTCAAAACGGTGCCCCATGTGGTCCAGGTATTCCATGTGGCCTCTGGTCAATTGTACAAAGTGGGCGTTGTAATCCAGATCTACCCGATCATCCAAACGCCCTTGGATGCAATAAACCGGGTGCACCCGACCATCAAAATAAAACTGTTCGTTGTGCCGGATTAATTCCTCCATCAGGGACCGTTCCTTTAAAATCGGGTGGTTCGGGTTGTTTTATCCAACGAATACAAGAGGTTAATGGCCGGATTAATCATCATCACCGATCGTACATTGGAATGGCTGCGTTTTTTAGGCCATTCCAGAATAAGAAGGATTGAAACGAAACAATCAAATAGTGGAGATACACGGATGCTTGACTAAATGGTGGCTAAGGAATTATTAATGGCTAAGACGTTATATTTTTGGTTTAGTTCAATGGCGTATAGTGTTTCTTTTATAAAATATAAATAGCCCTGCCTTGTGAAATTACAAAAGCAGGACTATGGCGGTACATTATTTGCCTGAGATGATTAGTTTCTCCGAGATCACACCGTCGGTAGTGACCAGATTGAGGAAATAGCACCCAGATGATAAGTTCGATACATCAAGTTGTTGGGTAGCATCGGCTGCAATCGACTCGAAATTTTTATCCATTACAATTTTTCCGCTTGTGTTATATAGTATCAAGCGTTGGCTACCTTTACTATATTTACTGGGGAAAGTAACATTAACAATTTCTGATGCCGGGTTAGGAGAAATTAACAATGTTGTATTGCCGTTAAGATCAAGTGCTTTATCTTGCCTATCCACACTGAGGTTTACTATTGTTTCTTCAGAGCCTCCTTCTCCAACAAAATTAACAGATTGATAGTTTAAAAGACATATATTGAAGGTCCCGGTGGTGCCCGAATAACCCCAAATTCTGATCCACACAGTAGCACCTGGGCCACCTTGCAAGTTGATTACTGGCATTGTTGATCCATTGCCATTTGAATTGTCATCCTCACAAGTTATCAATGTCATATTATTGCAAGATGTGCCGGTGTAAACTTCCATCACACCATCAGTTAAACTTCCCGGAGTGGTACGTATCGTAACCTGGGGGTTACTTACATTCGGCATGGTAAATTGGTACCATGTGTCTTTATTGCCGGCAGACGGGCAGCCCCCAGTTGGCGCGGGAGTACTTGGAGTAGCACCGACGTTTGACCCAGTTGTATTGGTGCAGACTGAATTAACTGGTAAAGAAATCGCATTTTGGCAGTTATCGTTTGCCGGTGTTGGTAGTTGCAATTTGGTACCTTTAATAACTACTCCAGCCAATGCTCCTGATGGAAGTAGGACTTTAGTGTAGCCGCTATAAGCACTTGATCTGAGAATTCCAGTTGAACTAGTTGCTCGGTGTCCGTAAATCCGAAAAGTCACTGGAGAAGTTAAATTTTGAAATTGGCTTCCCAAACTAAATGATGCACTGTTGTTGCTCGTGCCAATGGCAGCATCCGAATAAACTGCTGTGGAGTAATTGTCAAGGCTTGATCTTACTTCAATTCGTTTCGGACCAGCTGCATCACGGACAAAATTAATCATCAGATGAGTGAGCGAAACCTGGAATCCAGAGATTGGACTAACCCCAAACTGAACGTAATCAGTTTGATTAATGGTGTAGTAATCTGTACTCCAACCTTGGGATGAAAAATTTGTTCCACTGGCAAATGTTACTCCCGGGCCACGTGTAATTCCCGTTGCTGTAACACCATAAGTACCGGCTGCCCCTGATTGGCCTGTTGATGAATTTGAATTGGCCTGAAATTCGGCTAATGTCATTACTGTTTGGGCGTTTATTCCCAATGATAATAACATCGAAATGATAAATGATAATCGTGTCATAAAAATCGATTTAGTGTTAAAAAATAAAAAATGTTTTTTGTGCGCAAAGTATTGGCTGTGAATAGATGGCGGCAATCTATTCAAATTTAATATTTTAATTATTTTTAGTTGCTTATTTTTTAGTTTTCAATATGGCACAAACTTTCATTAGTTTGTCATATATGTATGCGTTTATTTTTATGTTTTCTGTCCCGATAATGATTACTTTATCGCTAAAGGCTGTAATTTTTGAAATGTTTATTATGTATTTTCTACTTACTTTAACAAGCGAATCATCTTTAATCCAGGATTGAAATGTCGAAAGTGTAGCGGAATGGGTATATTTCAAATTATTATCTCCATAGTAAATTTGAATACAACCATGATCAGCCTTAACAAAACGAATATCATTGATGGGTAATCTACAAAAAACCCCTTTGTCTTTGATGAAAATACTGTCATCTAGAATTGACGCAATCTTTTGTTCACTTTCGCTATCCCAAGAGTCAGCCTCGAATTGTTTTAATTTATGAACGGCTAAGTCAATCTGATTTAAAAGAGTGTTCTCATCAAATGGTTTTGGCAAAAATGCAACTGGGTCAGTTGAAAAGGCACTGCTTTTTATATATTCATCTCCGTAGAAGCCAGTGACATATATTATCGGTATACGCTTGTTTTTTTGGATCTCATTGGCTAATTTAATTCCTGCCAAATGATCTTCTGGAGTCTGAATATCTAAGATAGCCAGATCAGGAAAATTTACATTGAGGTGGCTGATTGCATCGTTGAAGGTAGATGCAACATCAATATGCTTGTATCCGGCTTTCTGCAAATGCACTCTAATTTCTTCAGAAACAAAGTGGTTGTCCTCAAAAATTAAAATTTTAATATCCATAATTTGGCTTGTTTATTAAGATTTTATAGGTTGTTCCTACGTTTTCAGTTGAGTTGATTCTGAGGTGCCATTTAGACCTCTGACAAAGCATTTCTATCATTTTTGAACCGAATCCGGCTGGATTTTGCTTGTTAGGCTCAGTGGAAAAACCTTTTCCATTGTCCCCAATTTCAAGTTTAATCTCATTATCCAATAATGAAACAGAAAATGATAATTCAGGATGCTTTATTCCATCGAAGGCATATTTACAGGCATTGGTGACCACTTCATTAATAATTAGCCCTAACGGTAATGCTTCGTCAGCGTCAATGCTAAAACTTATTTTTTCTGTTTTTGTGTTTATTTTTATGTTTTGACTTGAGTTTGTTTGAACTGACTTTTCAAAAATTTGCTGTGCGTATTCTCCTAAATCAATCTTGGTCTGATTATCGTGTTTAAGAAGTAATCTATGAATAACCCCCATAGCAACTACTCGTTCTCTCACACTCGACAATGCTCTTTGAGCGGACTGGTCGTTTACTTGACTTTGTTGCAAAAAGAGAAGGCTGGATACCGACTGTAGGTTGTTTGCAATTCTGTGATGCAATTCTTTGAATAGTTTTTCTAACTGGTCATTTTTTTCACTAATTATCTTTATATACTCTTTTGATATTTTGTCGTTTTTATGTAACAAATATGCTCTTGTTCCCAGTATTAATGCGATTAATAGAATTATTGCGATGAGTAAATTCCTGTCTTTGATTTTATTTTCCTGTTTTATAATCTCCAGTTCTTTATTCAAGTTTTCTTTATCTCTTTTTTCCATTTCGTATTTAAGTAATATTTCTTGGGATGCCCTTTCTGGGGTGAGCAGGGAATCTCGCAAGGTAATTGCTGTCTTTAAAACCTCGAACCCTTTTTGAGGGTTGCCGGAATAATTATACGCGTCTGCAAGAATAACCAAGACATCTTTTCTGAAATTGTCAAAATTACCTGATAATGATAATTTTACCGCCTGTTCAATGCTATCAATCGATCGTAAATATTGTTTTTTAGACATGTAAATATTCCCGAGAGACAATAAGCATTCCATTCTTATTTCCTTACTCGGAAGTGCATAACCAATTTGCAATGCTTTATTAAAGTATTTTTCAGATTGATTGTAATCATTTTGCTTCTCATACAAAATATTGCCTTTATTGATGTATACTTTTGCTAGTGCAGCAATGTCATCGCTTTTTGTGTATATGGATGCGCAAGAATCATATATGCTAAGTGCTTTTTGGCTTTGACCTGATAAATCCAATGCATTAGCTATAGTAAAGAGAGCATCGGATTCCCATGTTATATTTCCGGACTTCTGGGCTTCTGCAGCAGAAATTTTTAGATAGTCAATCGCTTGGTTGTATTTTTTTTGATGAATACTAACCTCTCCCAGTGTTAAGTAAATTCGTGTTAATATTGTTGAGTCTTTTAGTGTGTTGGATAGTTCTAAGGCTTTTACCAAGTATTTTGTTGCTAAATCATCCTTACCCAATTTACAGTAGAGGTCGCCAATGTTATGGCAGTCTTGGAGATAATTATTATAACTACCCGTTACAGAGTCCAATATAGTAGCTTTTAAATAATTTGAAAGTCCATTTTGAGAGTCTCCCATTTTAACATATATGACACCAATATTATTATGTGATGTTGCCATTCCTACGGTATCTCTAATCTGAATACGATAAGATAGTACTTCATTGTGGTACCTCATGGCTTGTGTTAATTCACCTTTCTTTTCATATATTATCGCTAAATTGTTCAGCGCTCGCGCTTTATCCGCTGGTTTATTTTTTAGTTGGAAAATATCAACGGCTTGGCTAAAGACTTTAACTGCTTCATTGAGTTCACCATCTTTATAATGCAGGATTCCTTTTACAAGATAGGCTTCACCCACACCTTCGTCATAACTTATTTTTCGGGCCATTTCAATTACATGATCTACATGTCTTTTACACCGTAAATCATTGGATTTGTTATACGCCTTGGCCAAAGCATTGCTTAAATCAATTTTTTTAATTGGATTTTTTTCTTTCGCTATCATATCACTAAGGCTGTCAATTGTTGCAGATTGACCTAAAAGTGATTCTGTATAACACAAGAACAGGATTAAGAACGAGAAGAATTTTACTAGCATATTTTACTATTAGTTTTGTTGCTGACAAATTTACGGATTTTCAAGTTAGAATGAAGACAAATATTTTACAGAAACACCTTCTTTACCAATGAAATGGTGACTTTTTCCAACGAATGAAACAGTTTAACGTCGGGAAATTTAAAAATTTGTGATTGATTGGCTAATTTTCAATAAGTAGGAGTTTTTAAATTCAGTAGGTAAGTGTTTTTATCGTGCTTATGTAGGATGTTTTATTGAAATGTTCTTTAATGAAAAAGATGGCTTTTGTTTTGTGTATTTCAAGGTAGGAAACACCGCGTCGCATTTAGCCCCACCATTTTGGAATCAAAAAAATAGATCAAACGCTCCCCCCAACTCACCCCCTAACCCGCCTAACCTTCTCCCCATACACAACATCCTCCTCCAGCGCATCCAGTAGGGGAGTGGCTTCCGTTTTTTTGCCCTGTTGCAGCAGGCACACCGCCAGGTACCAGCGGGCCGGAACGGTGAGCAGGGCATCCGTTTGGGTGAGTGGGCGCAGCAGCGGTTCGGCGCGGGCGGGTTCTTGCTGGAGCAGGTAACTGACCGCCAGGTAGAGTTGCAGGCTGGGGTCATCCTGGCTTTCCTGGGCGGCGGTGCTCAGGTACCGGATTGCTTCGGGGTAGTTGCGTTGGTCGTAGGCGCGCATACCGGCGGCGGCACTGCCGGGGTCATCGGGCGAAAAACCGATGATATTGTCGAGGGGTTCCAGTACCGATTGCACCCGGGCCAGCGTTTGTTGCCGTTGTTGGTAACCGTAGTACCAGGTGCCGCCCGATACCAGCGCCGCCAGCACCAGCAGACCCGGAAGCCAGCGTTGGAACCAACTTGAATGGTCGAAATAACGGCGGTGTTGGCCGTAATCGGGCGTTATGTCTATCTCCGCCATCACGGCCGCGAGGGTTTGTTTGCCTTGTAACAGGTGCTCGTGGCGGGTCATGACGCGCAGTTGGCGGCACCGGTGCACCTCTTCGGCCAAAGCGGGATCGGCCTGGATTTGGGCCTCGAAATTCCGTAATTCTTCGGCGGACATGCGGCCTTCCAAATAAGCCTGTATGGTATCCTGAGTTTGCTCTACTGACATAGTCCGTACTGTTTAGCGATTAAAATGACGTGGGGAAGTTGTTTATTGAAGGCGTTGCTGTACGAGCCGAAACAATTTGCTGCGGCATTTGAACAGGCGTTGTAAAATGGTATTTTGGGGCACGTTTTCGGCTTCGGCAATGTCTTTGGTGCGGGTGCGTTCGTAGTGAAACTGGTGGAGCATCCGGCGGCAGATGGTGTCTTCCCAGGTTTCCCAAACGGCGTGCAGGGCCTCCATGCGGCGGTCGTGGAGCACGAGTTGTAACAGGGCTTCTTCGTCCGAATCATCGGCGCGTTGCCAGAGTTGGTCGTCGGGGTCCACGAGTACTTTGTTTTTTTTGCTTTTCAAATGGTCAATCCACGTATTTCGGGCAATGGTCAGGAAATACGCTTCAAATTTATCGAGGTCGTTGTATTGGTCGTTGTGGATGCGTTTAAGGACTTTTATAAAGGTTTCCTGAAAAAGATCTTTGGCTTCTTCGCGGGAACCATTATTGGACAAAACGTATTTAAACAGCGGCGGGGCCAGTGTTTTATAGATATATTCGGTGGTTGCCCGGTCGTTTTGGCGCAAACCCATGTATATTTGCCGGTCGGTCATCATATATTAACTGTATCTGCGTTTTTCATTTTTATTAGCACTTTGAGCCTTGAAATACTTGTACTTTTTTCTTTTTTTCTTTGCGGGCCATTTTTTATCGGCCCAAACAACGCCCGCTACGCCTGCGGGGCTTACGGCATCCTACAAAAAATACCATAACCGCATTGAGTTGAGTTGGCGCGCCACGGCCCCCGATCATCGGTATATTATTGTGCGCAGTACCCGCAGTCCGCGCTCGGTGACGTACCTCGATACGGTGGACCAAAACCGCTACATTGACCGGAACAACCTGCGCGGCAGTACCGATTACGTGTATCGGGTGCAGGCAATGGGTGCCAACGGCAGTGTTTCGGCCCCGTCGGAGGAAGCAGTGGGCGCGTTACTGGTGATTGCGGAGGGCAATACGCCGGGCAAAGATAGTATTCGTTTGGAAGATTGCCTGACGATCACGCCCACGGAGGTAAAAGCCACGCCTTCGGTGTATGTATTTCGGTTTTTGATGAAAAAACACTGTTCCACACTGCCGGACACGGCCGCTTTTCGCCTCTATTTTTCCACCGATGCACAATTAGACGACGCGGATACGCTGCTCGAGCGGCAAAATATCCGGCTGTCCGGTAATCGCGGCGCACTCACGGCCCGCCGCCAACAGTTGCCCGCCACGGGCTATCTGCTGCTGCTCGTTACGGCCAACGACCAAACCGTACTCGTTTCCGGAGCGATGAGAGAGGAGTGAGGAGTGAAAAGTGAAAAGTGAAAAGTGTATAGTGAAGAGGGAAAAACTTCTAATATCTGCTATCATATATCATCAATCATATATCAAAAAAAACCACGGTGTTGAGCGATGGCCGAAATACATACGGGCAGAACGCACAAAATACGCAAAAAAAGCGGCCACTGCACCCAAAGTGGGCCTTTTGTACAATAGATAACAAAAAGTGGTATTCTCAAAAGAGGAATGACAACTACCGACCCCCAATCGTAACCGGCTCTGAGATGTCATCCACTCCGTTCCTCCGGGATGCACATCTCGTCGCGGGACGTTCTACCATGAGAAAAACTTTTGAGCGCAGCGAAAAAAGGTCCAATGTCTAATGTCTGAAGTCTTAAAAAAAAAATTTCCCAAAAACCGGTAATAATTTTTCAACGGTCAGATGTAGTGACAAACAAACTTATTCAATCACATTGTTTATTACATTCTACTTATGAAAAACTCAAAACAACGGGCATTTTTGCTCCTTTTTGCAGCGACATTGTTCACTACAAGTCTTTCTGCTCAATTTCTCAACCGTGTAAAAGCCGACATTATGGTGGCCGGTGCGGGTCTCGAAAATGGTTTCGGTTTCGGTGGTTCCGCCGAGGTGAAATATTTTGTGACCAATTCCATTGCGGCGGGTTTCAAATACGAAACCTTGTTCACCCTGGGTGCCGATTCCGACGAAGGATCAGCCTCCATTGGCGGTCGCGAAAGTTATCTGCTCACGGGCGATTATTTCCTCGGTAAGAAAAAAGTGCGTCCGTTTGCGGGCTTAACCGCCGGTCTGCACAGCGTGGGTATTTTGGAAGCCAACAGCACCAATATTTTGGAGGTAAAAGAAGGCCGGGTATTTGGTTTTGGCCCGCGTTTGGGTTTGCAACTCAAAAAAACGCGCCTCGCTTTTGAATACAACGTTATTCCCAATAATACCGGCAAAGGCATCGAAGATCAGTCTTTTTGGACCATTAAATTGGGTTATACCATTGGTGCACTGGATGTAGATTAATTCCTTTTGTCCTTTATTGAATGAAAATCAGCCCCCGGGTTTTAAGAGCGTACGCTAACGCGGGGGCTGGTTTTGTGGTAGTCTTCCTTGGCGCGGCCACAAAATCAGTTCTTTTGAAAGTGGCTTTCTACGCTCACCGGCGAATGTATTACCTTTGCCGCCCAACAATAATTAAAACGATGCACCAACGAATTATCTTTCTCAACGCATTTTTTTGGGGATTTTGGGCAATGGCCTGGGGGCAAACTACCACCGTTCGCCAATACGATTTGGCCGTAAAAGAAACGGCCGTGAGCCAATTGCCCGATTCCATCCCAACGTACAAATTGCAATTTCAGTCGGAAGTCAGTGAGCGTTTTTCGCCGCTGAACGCCGCCGCCGCCCGGAAACTCTTTCAGGTGGGCCGCTTGTTGCACGTGGAAACCAACGCCGCCGCTGTGTTGAACGTTCGGGTGCTGGTACCCGGTCGGCAGTCGAAGCGCCAGCAACGCAAAGCCCGCGATACCGGCAGTTCCCTATACCGCTACGAAGAAACGATCACTATGCCCGTGGTGGTGCAATTAAACACGGCTTCCGGGGTGGTGCTGTACGGCGATACGGCATGGGTAGAACAACATTTCCGCACCGCCGAATACCCCACTGATGCCGGGGCGCAACGGGCTTTTGACCAACGCGTGGACTTGCCCGCGTACGGCGCACTCCTGCGCGAAGGGTACCAAAAAGCGGTGAATAAAGCCGCCAAACGGCTCAAATTGCACTATACCAGCGCCGAAATTCCGGTGAGTTTGTACTACACCAACGACATGGATACGGTGTCGTTGGCGCGGATACGGGCCATTCGGGCGGCGTTGTTGCAATACAACCTTACCCTCACGCCCACCGAAGCGTGGCAACAAATTGAACCCCATTTAGCCCCTTTAGACGCGGCTTGGGTGCGTCAGCGCAGCCCCGGCGGGAATCCCGATCAGGCGCGTGCTTATGCGCTTACCTTAACCAATGTGTACCGCTGTTTTGGCGACAACGAACGGGCAAATGTGTACTTGCGGCCCATTAAAGAAACGCCGCGCACGGCGGCATCGCCACCGCCGAAAAAAGATGAAATCGGGGTGCCGATCATAGATTACCTGAGCAGCAACCGGACTCCCCGGGAACGCTCTGCCTGGGCCACGCAGCAAGGGCAAATGTTCGTAACCCGGCTCGATTCGTTAAAAAATACGCGCGAAGCCCGGGGTTTTGCGGTTATGGCCAATGGCGATACTATTCGGGGCGTGTTTTTGGATTTGGTGGACAACTACATCGCCGATCAGGTGGTGTTTAAATACGAAAAAAAACTGAACGCGCCCATTTTGGACGCGGCTTATCCGTTGGTGCAAGTGCGCGAAATGCACATTCCCGATTGGCATTTGGCCGTGGTTCGGACGGATGTGCGGTTTGAAATGGCCGAAATTTTGTACCAGTCGCCTGGCATTACTTATTGCCGTTTGATCCCCACCCTGACCCAGGACCTTTCCGCCGATTCGGACGATCTGGATTATTTTTATTTAAAAAAGCCCGATGAAAGCACCTATTCCATGTACACTTACGAATCAATGAGTGATTTGGCCAAATATTTTGAGGATTGCGCTGCGTTTGCCCAGCGGTTTTATTACCGGCATTACAAACCCGGCCAATTGGTAACGGCCATGATGGATTACGATAGCATTTGCGGTGGTGCCACAACGGCGAAAAAAGGCAAAAACAAAAACAATACCCTTGATCGGGGGCGCAGTCCGGGTTTTATGGTGGGGGTTAATGCCGGGTTTAATGGTTATACGGCTTTGGGCGGTATCAGCCTGATGACGCGGTTTTTTCCCCACGTGTACGGGCGCTTCGGGATGGGATTTGGGCTTTGGGGCCCAAAATATTCGGCGGGTTTAAAGTATGATTTTCGGCGCGATTTGCGCTTCCGGCCGGGGATGTCCCTGGCCGCCGGATTCACCCATAGCCGGGGCCTGGATGGCGTTTTTGACGTGACGGCCAGTTCGTCAACCAATGTGGCAGGTAGCACTGTTTCCAGCACGGACGTGGACGTTGAGATTTTGCAAAAGCCCGCCAATACGGTGTATTTGGCGGGGGTGTTTAATTATTTTTTTACCAAAAAAGCCTCCATTAACCTGGAATTTGGGTACGCGCAATCCATCAGCAAAACGCCTTGGGTGCTTTTACCGGGCGGCACGGGCCGGGAAGATGCCAGAGATGTGATTAAACTGTACCAACCCGGCGGAATTTTGTTGGGGTTTGGGGTGCACATAGGTTTTTAAGGGGGCGCACATTAGTGTCAATTAGGGAAAAGAGCCACCAATGTGCGACCTCTACCGAGGTCGTATACAATTGATTATCAAATATTTCTACCAATATGCGATCTCTGCCGAGATCGTTTTGATGCCCGAACTCACGTTAAAAAAACGATGAAAAAACGTATTTGGGGGCCGTTTTTGGCCCTGATGACCTTAATAATTACCAACGCAACGGCCCAACAACGCGCCAAGGGTTTGGTGTTCGATGCCGAACAATACCGCCAATCGGTGAAAACCCGCGACCTGGACGTGCGCGGCACGGGTTTCCGCGAATTGCCCATTCGGCTGAGTTTGCGGCCATTTTGCCCCACGCCCCAAGACCAGGGGATGGAACCTTCGTGCACCGCGTGGGCCATTGCTTACGGGGCCATGACGATTCAGCAGGCCATCAAACGGCAGGTGTCCAACACCACCGATGTCAATAAGATTGCCTTTTCCAAATCCTTCGTGTACAACCGCCTGAGCAACGGTAGCCCCGATTATGCGCCTTCCATCGAAGAAACGTTTTCGTTTTTGCGCACCAATGGCGTGTGTTTTGCCACCACGTTCCGCAACAACGCGCCCGTTACGGAACAACCCGACGAACTGGCGGTGGAAGAAGCCCAAGCCCGCCGCCTCTTGATGTTTTCGGAGGTATACGACCCCGATCCGGCCATCAAAATGCAGCGGCAGGTGCAGCGTTTCAAGCGGTTTTTGGCCGATAGTATGCCCATTATCGTCGGGATGCGGCTGCCGTACAGTTTTGCCAACCTCACCGATAAAGTATTTGTGTACAACCCCGAGGAGGCGATTGACTCCGCTGCGCACGCGCTGTGCCTCATTGGTTACGACGATATTGACTCTACGTTCGAGTGTCTCAACAGTTGGGGGACAACCTGGGGCGGTGACCGGGGTTTTGTGCGCATCAAATACGCCGATATGTTTCGCCTCTTGTGCTGCGCGTACCGCATTACGCCCCGTTTTTGGGTGGAAAAACGCGCCACGTCGCCGCAGGGTGCCGTGGTGTTGCGGCGCAGCATTGGTTACAACGGCCAACAGGTGCCGCAATACGAAGAAATTCGGGTGAAATACGACACCATGAACGGTTTTTACCAAACGACCTCGGTGCAATGGCAGCCGGGCACGGGGTTTCAGTTGGTGCTGCGCGAGGTGCCGCCCAATTGGTGGGTCTATATTTTTAGCGTGGGGGAACAGGGCGAGGTACTGTTGTTGCAGCAACAACAGGTGAGCAGTACCACAGTTGAAAAGGTGATTCCTACCGAAACCACGCAGTTTGAATTGGAAAACGAGGGCACCGAATGGCTGGGAATACTGTGCACCCAACAACCCTTCCCCGACGCAGCGGCCGCGCTCCGAGCCACCACCGAGGCATCGGTAGTGGCCCGCGCCAACGCTGCTTTTCGCCCTCTTTTGCGGGCATCTACTCAATATTTGCCCAATCGGATGGGTTTTTTATTGCCCAAAAAAGAGCCCGCAGCGGGTGCTTTGCTGCTGTTAAAGATGGAAGTGAAATGAGTGATGAGATATGAGTGATAAGAGATGAGGGGGGTTGGTATCATTCTCCTTAGCGAGGGGCTTCAAACCCCTCGCTAAGGAGGAGGACACCCGGGAAACAAGGTGAATTGCCCCAATTTTATCCGGCGCCTACATCGGAACAATCTGTCAAAGAATTGGGTTATCGGATTTTTAAAGAGGAATGGAGGATCTTAATTAAGTTAACCCATTCGCTGGTCGATATAAGTTTGAAGTGTCGATTAAGGGCTTCAATTATACTGGTTTCATAGATAATTATAGCAAAATAGCAACATGGTACCTGGAAATTTAAAAATTGATTTGGCAATATTGCGCAGAGAAAATATTGTCCCTGGATATAAAGCACTTAGTGAAGAATACGGGTATTTGATTACAGAAATCTACGAGATACCTGAAAAACATTCGGTTTTGAAATACTGTTTCATTAATTTAAAACCAAGTCAATATCCTGATATTCTTGGAAATGCCTTGATAGAAACGCCTGAGCACTCGTGGCCTGATTTAAGAGGGGGCTTTACCTTTATTAAAGGGCCTTACGATACAGATTTAGGTATTGACGAAGGTAGTAGTGAACTCGTGCACGTCAAGCGAAATGAAATAATGATATTGTTTGGCCCTTTTGAGCCTTTTTACGAAGTCGTCCCCCTGCTCCACTTTTACCAAGTTCTCCTGCTCCTCTCCGAAAAAATCCTGGAACTGGCGCGGCAGTACGGCACCGTGGCTTATTACCAAAAAGTGGAGCCACAGCATTACAACCCCAACTGGGAGCAGGAAATGGAACGGCTCATCGGGCTGCTGCGCGAACGGATAGCGGTGGAAAGTACGCGGGAAGATTAAGTGTATCTATCTCCTTAGCGAGGGGTTTGAAACCCCTCGCTAAGGAGGAGGACACCCGGGAAACAAGGTGAATTGCCCCCATTTTATCCGGTGCCCACATCGGAACAATCTGTCAAAGAATTGGGGTGTCGGATTTTTAAGAGGGGATGGAGAATCTTCAGTATGTTTCTGGTACCAGTCAAAAAGAATTTACAGTAATTATTGGAACGAGGACATATATTGGATACATGGACCTAAATGGGAATATTAAAACTTGGTATTTTAAAATATGAAACAGACTATTGAACTGGAACTTAGTGTTGTTGATGTTAAGTCATTGACAATAAATGTTATAAGTATTAATGATTTTTATTTTTGCGCCTTTAAGAGAATCACACTTGGTTCTGTTGACGTATATCCAATCCTAAGAGTTTTTTTTGTCGGTTACCCTTTGCATCGGTTTCCTGAACTTTTGAAAAATGTAATGGTTGATGAGCCCGGACATACTTGGTCCAATTTGTATGATGATGGTAGGGTGTTTATTAGGGGGGCATGTGAAGTAGATGCTTATGATGAGTCTGGTAAAGATATACTCTTACATATAAATGATAGAGAAATATGTGTCGCATTTAGTTATATTGAACCCGAATACGAAGTCGTCCCCCTGCTCCACTTTTACCAGGTGCTCCTGCTCCTCTCCGAAAAAATCCTGGAACTGGCGCGGGAGTACGGCACCGTGGCTTATTACCAAAAAGTGGAGCCACAGCATTACAACCCCAACTGGGATGAGGAAATGGAACGGCTCATTGGGCTGCTGCGCGAACGGATAGCGGTGGAAAGTACGCGGTAAGATTAAGTGTATCTATCTCCTTAGCGAAGGGTTTCATACCCCTCGCTAAGGAGGAGGACACCGGGAAACAAGGTGAATTGCCCCAATTTTATCCGGCGCCCACATCGGTTACCGTTTTAATGCAAAAAAAACGCTATCATAATGTAATGTTTGTCAGGATGATAGATGTGATGGTAACACGCCTTTCGCCCCTCGATGAATCAGGGGGTTACAGGATAATAGATGTTTTGAAGTTTTTTGTCCTCACTTTTCACTCTTCACTTTTCACTCCTCACTCCCAACCTTTGCTCGCGCGAAATTGCATTTCGAGTGAAACAATCTACGGGGCTTTACCGCAACGCATAGCCGACAAGTCCGTAGGGGTGCAAATATAAACATGATACCCCAGGCGAAATATTCCCTTTACATTTACATCATCCGGGTCACATATGGTGATATCTGCATGAATGAATTGCCCTCTTGTTAATACCACACCACGTAAGTCGGTAATAAACCTAAAGACATTCTCGATAAATATCAATGGTTGTATTGTAAAGAGTTTTATAGTAAATAAAGGATTATTGACACAACAAAAGCAAAACTCTATTTCGTCATCAATTTCCTTTAATGGAATTAAATGGTTAGCATGTTGCAAATATCCATATGCTAAGCCTAAATAATAAAATGCTTCGAGTTGGTTGTTTTCTTCACAAAAACATAGCAAACGCTCCTTCTCCTCATCCTCGGCAATTAATATATTTTGAGAGAATGTTTGGTTAGTAAATTCTACCAGATCAACAATCATACTGTGTAGCCTCTTATCAAATGTGAATATTTTAAGCATAATGTGTATGAGTTTAATCAATGAAATCGCTAGTGCCGCATCCGGTAAATGACTTGTGAATACAAGAGACCAATTTTTGCTTTATTAAGGCGCGAGGCGGGCGAAATGCGGGACATTTTAACCAACGAGCAACGCAGAGAAAGCGGAAAGGGGGCCTTGTTATTCACTGGTTATTTACCGGATGCGGCACTAGGGTGGGTTTCCACCAAGCCAATATTTGCAAAAACGTAAAATACATCATTTAGATTTGTTTTACCCTCAGTCGTAAACTCAATGGCAAAAAGGCCCTCCCAATAGTGTAATTTACTCCAATTTATTGATGGTTCATACTTTTTTTTAATCCTGTCCAGTGAAATGATAAAAAACTTCGGGTCTATATTGTTTACTCTTATTGGTTTTGATTCAAAATTGAAAGGAATATTGTTTTTTATAGAAATGTTTTCAGTTAAATAATCTAATTTCAAGCCACTTTCTTTTGCTTTTTTCCCAATGGCATAAAAAACAGAGCAAAGTTCAGCGTACGCCCGTGAATCGTTTAAATCTAAAAGTACCCAAAATTGATTTTTTTCAAGAAAAAATTTAGGCAACCTATAACCGTACTTGGCTGATTCTTTGTGAAATTCGAGGAAAAAAAGCGATAAGTCCTCGTGAAAGTTTAATATTTCTATTCTGGCCATAGTGTAAACAATAGAGATGCGCAAAGGAGTAGTGTGGATTTGTGCATGGTGTTAAAGAAAAGTGATTTGTTGATAAGATTTTATTTAGTGTTTGAGCATTTGCTCTAAGGAGCGATCTGTCTTCTGCAACCACTCTTCACAGGCGAGTATTGCATTTAGGTTTTTAAATAAAAGCGGCTTGATTTTATGTTTTTCAATCTGCTGTTTTATCCAAGGTATTGTGCGCTCTTTGCCGAGTATTCCCTCTACCACCCTACAATAAGGTTGATAATCATTCGCGTAGAGCGAATAATTGTATCTGTTTTTAGAACTTGGGGTATTGAATTCCAGATACAATAACATGGCTTTCAATAATTTATAGTCTTGTCCTCTCGATTTTAGCACTTCAAAACTCGGGTCAAAAGGCACATCAATACCATAGGGCCTATGCTCGTCCATTATGCAACAAAGGTTGACTATCGTGGCAAAAAGGAAAGTATCAGCGGTCAGTGTTTTTAGGTTATTGATGGCATGTAAAGCCCGCAAACGAAATGAATCGGAGTATTTGTAATTTGTAACATAGTCCCGGTACAGCCTGAACGCACTGTCCGGCGAGATTTTCTGACGGAATGCTGTGGTAAAGTGCGTGGTATCCTCGACAGGTGGCCAGCCATTGTAATTGTCTTTATACCGGATTAGTTTCCAATATTCACTGGTGAGTTTGTTTTTTTCAACGCTGTCCATTTTGCTGGAAAAAAGCATTTCACGCACTACACGCAACGAATCATCCAATGTCCGTTGTGCAACAAGGTTAAGAGATGCGAAATGAAAAAGCATTAGTAAATAAACATGTAATTTTTTCATGTTAAAATGGATTAACTGTGGTTTTGCCCAAATTACTTATATCTACTTTTGACAACCTTATAAACTTTGACTATGAGTATTCTCCGCCGTCTGCATGATGTATCCATACAGGGGGCAATCAAAAAATGCCCCTGTATGGATATTTAGAAACAGTTTCTTATAGTTTATTAAATACCAACGAACGTACCACTTTCCCGTCCGAAAGTACCAGTACATAACTGCCCGGTGCCAAGTGGCCCGTTTCGATGGTTTGGTCGCTGTTCATGGGCATTTCCGACACAACCGTGCCGCCCAAAATATTACGAACACTGAACCGGAAACCGTCCAGGTTACTTTCGCTCGTTTGTAGGTAGAGGCGGTCGGTGGTCGGGTTGGGATAAGCCGTTACCACAACGCCCGTGGGAAGTTCCAAGGTGCTGCTGATGGGGCAAAGTACCGGCGTGGGCGTGGTAATATTATCACCCGATGTACCCGTTCCGGTTTGGCCATTGACATTTTGCCCGAAGCCCCACAAGTTGTTACCGCTGCCCAAAACCTGGGTAAAATTAGCACCGCATACCACGTTTTGCCACGAAGTGCCCGTACCCACCTGAGTAGGCACCCAAAAAATATTGTTACTACCCAATCCCAACTGGTAGATATTGTTGCTGCCCCAGGCCCACAACGTACCGTTGGAGCGGGTAGCTACCACAAATGCATTACCGGCGGCAACATCCGTCCAGGTGGTATTGGTACCGACCTGTGAAGGTGTCTTTTTATTGGTAAGTTGGTCATTGCCCATCTGGCCCTGGGCACCATAGCCCCACACCCAGAGTGAATTGTTACTGCGGATGCCCAACGAGTGGTACTGCCCTACGGCGACTTTCACCCAATTAGTGGCCGTGCCGATCTGGGTTGGTGCCGAGAGGTCGGTGGTGGTATTGTTGCCCAATTGCCCGTAGACGTTCAGCCCCCAAGCCCACAGTGTACCATCGGTTTTGACGGCCAAAGCATGGTCGGCACTGACCACCACCTGTTTCCAGTTGGTATCAATTCCGATTTTTTTGGGTACAAACCGCGTGTCGTTGGTCGCATCGCCCAGTACACTGTAGTCGTTCAGGCCCCAAGCCCAGAGTGTACCGTCGGTTTTGAGCGCGAGTACGGAGTTGTGCTTGAGCGATACCGTTTTCCAGTCGGTAGCGGTGCCGACCTTGGTTGGTACGGTGGCATTGGGGGCGTTTTCGCCCCGACCGAGTACACCGTTGACGTTTTGGCCCCAGGTCCAGAGTGTACCGTCGGTTTTGATGCCTACCGATGAGTAACTGCCGGTGGCCACGTCGGCCCAATTGTTGTCGGTACCAATTTGGGTGGGCGTGGCGCGGTCCGTGGTGGTACCGTCGCCCAATTGACTGCTGTTGTTGCGGCCCCAGCCCCAGAGCGTACCGTCGGTGGCAATGGCAAAAGACTGGTTCACTCCAGCGTTAATTTTCTGCCAGCACTGGGCGGGCAGGGTGGTGCGCAGCAATAAGGCTGCGAAAAGGAGTAGTGTGGATTTGTGCATGATGTTTATAGTAAATTATACTCTTTTAGTTTTTCGATAGTTTCCGGATCCATTTCCCGGCATTCATTGGGTGGCACCACCCTGCCTTCATCAATATCCTCTTGGTAAATGATTTTTCCATCCAAAAGAACACCTTCTTCTGTACAATATTGATTGGCCTTTTCGTAATAAATTTTCCCCCCAAGATTGCGGGTGATCGCATTCATATCTCGCACAAAACTGTTTAACCGTGGGGTTATTCGATACGCAAATGGGCGATTATCTAAGGGATCATCGAGGAACTCCTTAAATCTTGATGCTCCTTCTGGGGCGATAGCCTCTAAGTCGGGCCACCAGATATCACTACTAGAACCCAACGCAATATAAAAGGGAAATTCGTCTCTGGTATAAATGCCAATATAAACATATGCGAAATAGTGTATCCACGGTTCCTCCACAGTAGGTACTAATGGAAGCCGCATCATCTCAATCTTATCCCCTTTAGGGAATGGAACGGTTGAATAAAGTTTAGGAAGTTCTACCGTAGTTCCTAAAGATTCGATGTGAATACCTCCAAGTGAAATAAATTCAGCGAGGGCTTCACTGCCATTCAAAAAGCCGTTTATTGGTTCAATGACAGACTTGATAAGATCTTCTTCTGATACCTCTACTGGCTCAAAAAGTTGATATCGGGCTCCAATCTGTAAAAAACGAGTAATGACTTCATTGATGTTATTTGCAATGAAATTCTCATCTGTCTTGAAACGATGAGTATGACGTATTGAATCTAAATTATACCATTTGTATCTCCAAAATTTTTTCATATTAATTTATTTAGTGTACTTTCATTTTCCACAACTTTGAATCTGAATGGTCCAGAGCCTGCGGCTCTAGAAGTGGCATTGCCAATTCTTATCTTTTTTAAAGAAAACCAGAAGAGCATGTCTGAATTTTTTGAAGTTGGCAGATGATCTACCATTGCGTGAACCCAAAAGTCCACTTTGTTGGCATCAGCATTCAGGCGCTTAGGGGAGCAGAAGCCGCACCATGCGGGTCGCGCTAACGCAGCAGAAACAAAACGCACATGATGGAAACATGCAAGTCGTGTTTAGGAAAAGGGAGGTGTTCGTAATTTCAGTTGAAACTTAGGAAAATGCCTCTGTGGGGATTAAAAGATTGTTTGTTTATACATAACTAACACTTACGGATAAGTCTGTTATGAAGGAAACAAGAGAGATGAAAATTATTATGGCTAATGCCACAATCTAAATATCTTTAGAAAATAATTTCGATAACAAAGGTAAGTAAAGTTACCTTTACAAACATATCAATGATCCATTTTTTTCTGCCGAAAAATCGAGAATCTTACCCCAATTTTGTCCAGCGCCCACATCAGTTACCGTTTTGTACAAAAAAAACGCTGCCACGATGTAATGTTTGTCGATTCAATAGATGTAATGGTTTGTTTTTATGTCTCATCACTCATCTCTCATCACTCCTAACTCATCACTCCACTTCACTCCAACACCACAAACCCCGCCCAAAAATACGGGTTTTGGTAGTTTTTTTGTTCCCGCATCCAGCGTTGGGCGGCGAACAGCGCTTCCCGGATGGGCATGTCTTTTTCGAGGCAATTTTGGTAAAAACGCGTCATCAGCATTTGGGTGGCGTTATCGGGAACGCTCCACAGCGACACGATGAGGTTTTTGACCCCGGCTTGTTTAAAGGCGCGTTGTAACCCAAATACCCCTTCGTTGTTTTCGATAAATCCCAGGCCCGTTTCGCAGGCCGATAATACCACCAATTCCGTGTTTTGCAGGTGCAGCAAACTAATTTCAAACGCCGTTAAAATACCGTCTTCCATGCCGTTCATGGGGCGTTTGTTTTTCCAGGCGTGGTTGGCACCGGCCAAAATTAATCCGGCGCGGTGCATGGGGTTATCGGTGCCCTGCCGGGCCGAATCGGCGAGAAAAAAGCCGTGGGTAGCCACGTGAATGATGCGGGGCGAAGCCGCCGTGCCGTCGCCCAATCGTTTAAATGCCTCCTCCGAAGCGGCGTGTCCTTCGTAAATGCGGGCCTCGTACGCGTGTTGGCGGAGTTCTTTTTTAATGGCCAAAATTTCTTCGGTGGCCCCAAACAAGAGTTCCCATTCGTCCATTTGACCACCTTTGCGGCTGCGTTTGCTTTTTTCGGGTGCCACAATATTGCGCGGAATGGAGAGACCGTTGCGAATGGCGATACTGTCCATATCGTAATAAATATTGCCAAACAACGCGGCATCTTTGCGGGTAGCGGCCAGTCCCGGGTCGTAATAATCCACCTCGATGCTGCCAAAAAATCGCGCGGTCAAGACCGGGTCCACCTTCATTTTGTTCCAGCAGGGGAGGGTCACTTCGGGCAGGGCATTTTTTTTGTTGGTGTTTCTGGAATAAGGGCCAATGAGGCTGCGGGTGCTGTTGATGCGTACAAATTCCCACAATTGTTGCAACGGCGGGGCCAATTCGTGGGGCTGAATGGCCGCAATATTCAGGCGGTGCAAGTCGCCCGCCGGGGCATAAAATACCCGTTTTGCGCCTTTCAAATGCTCTAAAACGGGTTCCCACAACAAATTATACAAGGTCGCCGCCCCTTCACCGTCGGGAGGGCTGTAGAGGTAGAGTTGGAATAACTCATCGTCGAGGTTGCCTTTTTGCAGCAGCGTATGGAGTTCGTCGCGGGTGCAAAGGGGGATAAATTGAGGGGCGTTAAAGTGGCGGCGCAGCACCAGTGCCCCGTACCAAACGGCCTGGGTAGCGGCATCCCGGTAAGTAACAAACTCAATAGCGGCATCGGTGGGTTCCAGTTCGTTGCGCACCTCTTGCCAGCGCTGCGGGCGGGCTTCTTTTTGAGCCGCGTACCGCCGCAATTGGTGGGCCAAATTTTGGTTGCCGCCCTTGGTTTTAATCTTTTGATAGCAGGTAAAACACCCCAAGTTCGGGTTCGCCCGGTAGGCTTCCCGGGCAAAACGCACCGATAAGTTCAAAAAATAAGTGTTATCGCGTTGTACCCGTTCGATAATTTGTTGTTCCAGCGCGGCCACCCGTTGTTCCATATCGGTCACGGTTGCGCGGCGGGTGCCAGCCCGTTCGTACGCCTTTCCGATTTGGGTCAGTAACGAGTCTTTGGTGGCGTACAATTGCCGCGTTGCCGCGTCGGCGTAGTATAATTTTTGTCGAAGAATCACCTCGCGGTCCAGCGTGGCGTTTTGGTACCGCAAAATTTGATCGTAAATGGTCCCCAGCAAACTATCCGAAGGGTGATTTCCCAATTTGGCCGTGAACTGCTCGTATTGAATCCGTGCATCACCAGGTGTTTGCGCTCCGGCGCTCCAGCCCCACAATAAAAACAAGACTGTAGACTGTAGACAAAAGACCTTAGACCTCAGATTGGAGATATTAGGTTGTAAACAGAAGATATGCGCCATTAGATAGAATTATCAGTATATTAATAGGTTGCTTAGTCAAGTTCTGTACCCCCAAATACTCATCACTATTCACTCATCACTATTCACTCTTCACTCTTCACTTTTCACTAAAAAAGCGCTGCCTGGCTCACCAAACCACCCAATTGGTCTTCGTTGGATGCTTCTTCGGTGTCATTTGCGCCCGGTTCAATGTCGGGGATAAGGCGTTTGACGATCCGCAGTTGGTGGGTGTATCGGTTCAATTCTTTGTTAAAAATGCCAAAATGGTCCAACTTATCGATGCGCACTTTACCGGAGGCGTGAATCAGGTGGCAGCCCGGCAATACAATACCCACGTGGTTGATATCGCCTTTCCCGTTGTCGAAAAAAGCGAGGTCACCGGCCTGACATTGTTCCGTAAAATCAATGGAGCGGCCTTGGGTTACCTGGTGCAAGGGTTCGCGCAGCAGTTGCATACCCGACATTTTGAACACCATTTGCACCAAACCGGCGGCGTCAATCCCAAATGGCGAGCGGCCACCCCACATGTAGGGCGCGTGCAGGTAACGTTTGGCCACTTTTACGATCCAATCGCCCGTGGTGGTTTGTTTGGAGGGGGTAATCACCGAACCCGAAAACTGAAACGATTGCGCGCCCAAATGACAGCGCAACCCATCGTAACCGGGCAAAACCGCGCCCAGGGTCAACGGAATAAAGTGATCGGCCGCCATCAGGCCCTCCACCAGCGAAAGGCTCATGGCCTGCTCCGCGTTGTACGTTGCAAACTCCGCGTCGGTAATACGCCGGAGTTGTTTGCCATCGGCCCAGCCCGTAACGCCGTCCCAGGTACAGGTTACCTGCACCCAACTGTCTTTGGATTCGTTGATTGTCACAGTTTCGCCAAAAAGCAATTGCGATATCATCTCGCTTTTTTCGGCGGGTGACGAACGCAAAGGCGCCAGACTTACTTGACAAACGGCGTATTGTTGCATACGGGATTAAAAATTAAATGTGGTCGAAGTATTTAAAGTTATGGTTGTGCTCAATTTTTTGCAACGATTCGTACATCAAACGGGTAACGTTGGCAATATCGTCTTTGTGGGCCATTTCCACCGTGGTGTGCATGTAGCGCAGCGGCAAAGAAATAAGCGCCGAAGGAACCCCGCCGTTCGAGTAAGCAAAGGCATCGGTATCGGTGCCGGTAACCCGGCTGGAGGCTTCGCGTTGGAACGGAATTTCTTTTTCTTCGGCAGTGGCCACAATCAAATCAATCAGTTTTTGGTGCACTGCCGGTGCGTACACCAAACTTGGCCCCAAACCGCAGCGCACATCGCCGTGTTTTTTCTTGTTTAACAAAGGTGTGCTGGTATCGTGGGTCACGTCCGTAACAATGGCCACGTCGGGTTTGATCGTTTCGGTAATCATTTCTGCGCCCCGCAAACCCACTTCTTCCTGCACCGAATTCACCAAATGCAAGGTAAATGGCAATTTGATGTTGTTTTCTTTTAACAAACGGGCGACTTCCGCCACGCAAAAACCACCCACGCGGTTATCTAAAGCGCGACCCACGTAAAAGCGGTCGTTGAGTTTGGTTAAGCCATCCTGAAAGGTAATAACACACCCCACGTGGATACCCATTTTAAGCACTTCGTCTTTGTCTTTTGCGCCCACGTCCACCGTAATATTTTCGAGATTGGGCGCCAAAGAGGCATCCTTGTCGGTACGGGTATGAATCGCTGGCCAACCAAAGACTCCGGGGATTTGATCCCCTTTCCGGGTGTGCACCAATACGCGCATAGAAGGCGCAATAACGTGATCGCTACCGCCATTGCGAATAACGTGGATATAGCCGTCCTCAGTGATAAAATTTACAAACCAGGAGATTTCATCGGCGTGTCCCTCAATAACTACGTTGTAACCGGTGCCGGGATTAATAATGCCGTACGCGGTACCGTAGTTATCCAGTTTCCAGTCATCAATATATGGTTTGAGATATTCCAGCCAAAGTTTTTGCCCCGACGCTTCATGACCTGTTGGGCTGATATTGTTGAGGTAGCGAAATAAAAAGGCTTCCGATTGTGGTGTAATAACTTCCATTAAGACTTGTTTGAAAAAAAGTTTGCAAAGGTATATCTTAATAATGAATGATGAATGGAGAATGGCGAATATTTTGCTCTGAAATTGCGGACAACCGCAAAATGAATGGGTTATGGGCTTGGTTAGCGCCAATTAAAAAGTAATTTGCAATCCGTCGTAGCCCAAAAGAACGCCCGACGGCAGGGTAGGGGCAATATCTGTGGTGCGCCCGAGGCGGTGACTACAGTGGGTGAGCCACGTTTTTTCGGGATTAATTTGGGTCACAAAGTCCAATGCTTCTTCGAGGCTCATGTGCGTGGGGTGGTCGGCAATTTGTAGGGCATTGACCACCAGGTAACGGATATCCCGTAGTTTGGCCAGTTCTTGGGGCAAAATTCTTTTCATATCGGTGATATAAACCAAATTTTCGCATTTATACCCCAAAATGGGTAGTTCTCCGTGCATAATTCCCACGGCTTCGAGGGTAATACGCCCAATTTGAAGCACGCTGTTTTCATCAATTTCGATCAATTCGATGCGGGGCAGCCCTGGAATGGGTTCCCCAAAAATGTATTGAAAGCGGTATTGTAAATCCTGCGCCACGCGGGGCAGGGCGTACACTTTGATGGGTTTTCCGGTCGAAAAATTAAAGGGCCGCACGTCGTCAATCCCGATCACGTGGTCATTGTGTTCGTGGGTGATCACAATGGCGTCTAATTTTTCCACCCCGGCGCGCAGCATTTGTTGGCGGAAATCGGGGCCAGAGTCAATAAGTACATTCGTGATCCCATCCGACAACAGGGCCGAGGTACGCAAACGTTGGTCGCGCGGGTCGGTGGACGTACACACCGGACATTTGCACCCGATAACGGGCACGCCCTGCGAAGTTCCGGTTCCCAATAACGTTATATTCACGGCGTTACGGGTTGTGTGGTGTTGGCGGATTCTTCGGCAGCGTCATCGTCCAAGGCTTTTTTCCACTTCCGAACGCTGCTCAGCGAGGCTTCCGAGAGCAGCGATTCATCCAACTCGAGGCTGTATAAAATATCCAACAGGGTATTTATCCGCGCCTCCGTGTCAAAAAACTTGTTGATGACCGCAATTTTTCGGTTTTCCACCAAACAATATCCGCTGTGAAAATTGCCTTTTTCATAACGAACGCTGTACCCTATTTCTCCAAATACAGCCTCAATTTTTTTTAAATTTCCCTGTGTGAAACGCATTTTTTTGAGTGAAAAGTGAATAGTGTAGAGTGAAAAATGAAAAGTGTAGAATGAATAGTGGGTGTGGATAGTTTAGAGTGTGTGAGGGGTGTTCATAATGTTTTATTTTGCAATTGATTTTTTGGCAGTTTTAATGGAAGATACCAGCATGGCAATTAGTTCTCCGCAATCTTGGTAGAAACTGTTAAAAAGTTTCAAGTCAAGATAATCGGTGTCTTTTAGCAGACAAAGCCAATATTCTGTTTCGTTTCCTTCTTTTAACGCAATGGTCATTTTGTGAATAAAATCAGGTTTGCTTTGTCCAAACTCGGCTTCCCTTACTAATGCTCCAATGGCAGTTCCACTTTTTAGTAGTTGCTTACTCAAGACAAACTCTTTTCGGTTTTCCTGTAAATGCTGCACTAGTTTTACGATTCTTACGGCAAAAGCATAACTTTTTTCTTTTAAAATTGATTTTTTCATATTCTGTAAAATAAAAAACTCTTCACTCTTCACTCTTCACTAACAAACAAAGCCAATTTCCGCGATTCCACACCTCCTGGGTTGTATAACCGACGGCGTGGGCCGCATTGGTGACAATTTCTTCATCTTGAAGCAAAATACCGGAGATGAGTAACCAACCGCCGGGTTTGGTGAGTTCTTTGAGCCGGGGCAACGAATCGAGGATAATGTGCCGGTTGATATTGGCCAAAATCCCGTCGAATTGTGTACCCTCCACCGCGTTAATATCGCCCAAACGCGCCGTGACGTTGTTGATTCCGTTCAGACGGCTGTTTTCGATGGTGTTCAGGTACGACTCCGATTCAATGTCCACCGCCTCGATGTGGGCCGCGCCTAATTTGGCCGCCATAATGGCTAAAATGCCCGTGCCGCAACCATAGTCCAAAAGTTGTTGTCCCTGCACGGGAATGTTTTGTAACGCACTGAGACACATCCAGGTGGTTTCGTGGTGACCGGTTCCAAAGGCCATTTTCGGATTGATGACCAATTCGTATTGAACATCCGGGTTGGGCGCGTGAAAATCGGCGCGAACGGCACAGAAATCACGGACAACAACGGGGTGAAAATTGGATTCCCATATTTCATTCCAGTTTTCGCCCTTGATAAACTGCTTTTCCCACGAAAAAGTAAACTGTTCGGATAATTCCTCCAACAGTTCTTCGGCTTCGGGTTCGTAGTTTTTGTCGGCGGGTAAATAGGCGATGATCCCGGTTTCCAGTTCCTCGAAGGTGTCAAACGGCGCTTCGGCCAGCAAGGCGATCAGAATTTCGTTGATTTCCGGATCGTTTGTGATGTGGTATGCGTAATAATTCATGTTTCGTATTAACCGCTCAATGGCTGTGGGGTGCAAAGGTATTCTTAAAATGTATTTTTCTATTGAAATACGCCATATTTCAGCGCCTTGCATTAGTTTTGCGCCAAGTTTTTTTTTATCCAGTGCCGACTGCCGCGGTGGTTGGTGCTGGTTTTTTATGTTTACTGACAGTCAAATTATTGAAAATCAACAAGATAAAGATTCTTCATTATGTCCTTTAAATTTTTAAATAATATAGCGGGTTGGATAGTGTTTGCTATTTCAGCGGCTGTATTGTGCCTCGCTGCGGAGCCAACCGGTAGTCTTTGGGATTGCGGTGAATTTATTTCCGGTGCCTACAAATTACAGGTAGTACACCCGCCGGGCGCCCCCATCTTCCTCTTGGTTGGTCGTATGTTTACCTGGGTTGCCTCTTTGGTGTCCAGTAACCCGGAAACCATTGCCTATTCGGTGAATATTCTTTCGGCATTGTGTACGGCGTTTGCCGCCACTTTTATTTGCTGGAGTGCCACTATTTTGGGCCGTTTGGCGTTGGTAGGTCGCGATGGTGACTTGGATCAGGGACAATCGTTGGCCGTAGTTGGCGCGGGTATTGTTGCGGGTTTGACCACGGCATTTTGCTCTTCCATTTGGTTTTCGGCCGTGGAAGGGGAGGTGTACGCGATGTCCACCTTCTTTACCTGTCTGACCCTTTGGGCAACCCTCAAATGGTATAATTTGCCCAATAACGCCGATGCCGACCGCTGGTTGGTATTTGCCATGTTCGCTACGGCATTGTCCATTGGCGTTCACTTGTTGAGTTTGCTCACGTTCCCGGCGCTGGCCATGTTCTATTATTTCAAAAGAGCAAAGAACATTACTGTGTTTGGTACGTTGGCTGCGGCCGTAGTGGGCGTGTTGTTTATCGTGGGTATTCAATATTTTATCATTGCCGGTATTCCCCGTTTTTGGGCTTATTTTGATAAATTGTTCGTCAATAGTTTCGGTTTGCCGTACTATTCGGGCATTGTGGCGGTATTTGCCATTTTTGGCGCTGCCATTTATTTTGGTCTGGACTACGCCCGCAAAAACAACAATGGCCTGCTGCAACGCCTTATTGTGGCCGTGGCTTTGGTGATTATTGCGTATTGTTCCTACGGTACGGTGATTATCCGCGCCGCCGCCAATACACCTATTAATATGAACGACCCATCCGACCCGATGCGGCTGTTGCCCTACCTCAACCGTGAACAGTACGGCGAACGCCCGCTGTTGTTTGGTCCCGATTTCGACGCCAAACCGATGGATGTCGTTACCGAACCGCGTTACGGCCGCGTGGGCGATCAGTACGAAGTGGTGGATGAAAAAGTAGATTATGAATACGCGCCCGGCTCCAAAAGTTTCTTCCCGCGTATGGGTGATTACTCGCAGGGCCGCCCGCGTTTGTACCGCGATTGGATTGATAAAAAAAGTGGTGCCATTACCGTGGCCGATAACTTCGAGTTTTTCTGGAAATACCAAATCAAATGGATGTGGTGGCGTTATTTCATGTGGAATTTCTCCGGTCGCCAAAACGGCGAGCAGGGTTATTACGCCTGGGACCCCAGCGCGGGCCACTGGATCACTGGTTTCGACGCCATTGACAAAGCCACCATCGGCGACGCAAATGCGTTGCCGGAGTTCCAAAAGAACATTAACCAGGCCAATAACAAGTACTACATGATTCCTTTCTTGTTGGGTTTGTTGGGTATGTTTTTCCATTATAACCGCAATTCCCGCGATTTTGCGGCACTCATGTCGTTGTTTATCATTACGGGTATTGGTATCATTGTGTATTCGAACCAGCCACCCAACGAACCGCGCGAACGCGATTATGTATTGGTGGGTTCGTTCTTCACCTTTGCCATTTGGGTCGGGATGAGTGTATTGGCCATTTACCAGTTGCTCACCGAAAAATTAAAGTTAAGCGGAGTTGCACCGGCCCTCGGCGGAACAATTTTGGCCCTGAGCGCACCTTTGCTCATGGTGACCGAAAACTGGGACGACCACGCGCGTTCGGATCACTACGGCAGCCGCGATTACGCTAAAAATTTCCTCGAAAGTTGCGCGCCGAACGCCATTATTTTCACGTACGGCGACAACGATACTTACCCGCTCTGGTATTGCCAGGAAGTGGAAAATATCCGTACCGACGTGCGGGTAGTGAACCTTTCGCTGATTGCCGTGGATTGGTACATCAATCAATTGCGCCGCAAAGTGAATAATTCGGAACCGATTAAAATGAGTATTCCGGCGGAACAAATCCGTGGTTTCAAACGGGTGCAAATTCCGTACACCAACAATAAACCGGCCAGCGCCAAGGAAATGAACCTCCGCGATTTGGTGAAATTCCTCGGTGAAAACCATCCGGTACCCACCGGCGGACAAGGCCGCGATTTTGATACCTATTTGCCCACCCACCTCGTGTCCATTCCGGTGGATAAAGAAGCCGTGTACAAAAGTGGCGTTGTGGCGCGGGGCGACAGCAACAGCGTGGTGGTGGATACCATTCACATGGACCTGGGTGAAAAAACCACCTATATTATCAAAGATCAATTGGCGATTATGGACATTATCGCGTCCAATATTTGGGATCGCCCGATTTATTGGGCCGTTACCTGCCGCGAAGATCGTTTGATGGGCCTCGACGATTACCTCCGCCTCGAAGGACTTGGTTTGCGTTTGGTGCCGGTGAAAGGCCGCTCGCAGCCGGAATACGGTATTATTGGTTCCGGTTCGGTCGATACCGATAAGGCATTTGACAATATCATGAATAAGTGGGCTTGGGGGAACTTTGATAAAAAACACTTGTTTGTTACCAAATCGTACCTCCCCAGTTTGCAAACCATGAAGTTATCTATGATTCGCATCGGTCGCCAGTTGACCGCGGAAGGTAAAAAAGACAAAGCCATTGCCCTGTCCGATAAGTTCTTCGAGGTATTCCCGACCATGAACTTTGCGCACGACCAGTTCTCCGCCTACATGGCCGATAACTACGCCCGCAACGGCAATAACGAAAAGGCCGCCGCCAAAATCAAAGAAATTGCGGACCAAATTGTACAGCAAATGCGCTATTACGACGCGCAGGAACCCGAATTCCAAAGTGCGTACCGCCAAGACAAACAATTCCTGATGGGCACTGTACAAACGATGATGGGATCGGCCGCTTTAATGAAAGACCAGGCGTTGAGCGATGAACTTGAAAAAATGTTCGGTGCGTACATGCCCAAAATGCCCGCCGGAGGTTTGAAACAATAAAAAATATGCAGCGTACAAAAATATCAGTATTGCTCCGCACGGAGCCGACGGGAACCGAGGTTTTGGTAAAAGGTTGGGTAAAAGCCTTCCGCAACAACCAGTTTATTGCACTCAATGACGGTTCTACCGCCAATAATATTCAAATCGTGGTGTCGGAAAATACCGATCCCGAATTAATCAAACGCATCAAATTCGGTGCTGCCATTGGGGTGCAGGGCACTTTGCTCGAAAGCCAGGGCAAAGGCCAGCGCGTGGAAATTGCCGCCAGTAATATCACCATTTACGGCGACGTTAACCTCGAAGAATACCCGCTTCAGCCCAAAAAGCAGTCGCTGGAATTCTTGCGCGAACACGCCCACCTGCGCTTCCGCACCAACACGTTTGCGGCCGTTTTCCGGGTGCGCCACGCTTTGGCCTTCGCCATTCATCAGTTTTTTAATGAGCGCGGTTTTTTCTACATCCACACGCCCATTATCACGGCCAGCGATGCCGAAGGTGCGGGTGAAATGTTCCGCGTAACCACGTTGGATCCCAAAAATCCGCCGTTGGATGAGCAAGGAAACGTGGACTACAAGCAGGACTTTTTTGGCAAAACCACCAACCTCACCGTTTCCGGGCAATTGGAAGGTGAATTGGCGGCCACGGCCCTGGGCGATATTTACACGTTTGGCCCCACGTTCCGCGCCGAAAATTCCAACACCACCCGCCACCTCGCGGAGTTTTGGATGATTGAACCGGAAGTGGCTTTTGCCGACCTCAACGATAACATGAACCTCGCCGAGGACATGCTTCGTTACGTCATCACCTACGCCCTCGAACATTGCGCCGATGACCTCAAAATCCTCGAAGAGCGCCTGTTGGAAGAAGAAAAGTCCAAACCACAGGACCAGCGCAGCGAAATGAGCCTTACCGAAAAACTGCGTTTTGTTACCGAAAATAACTTTGAACGCCTCACTTATACCGAGGCCATTGATATTTTGAAAAATTCAAACCCCAACAAAAAAGGGAAATTCCAATACCCGATTGAAGGCTGGGGCGTGGATTTACAAAGCGAACACGAGCGGTATTTGGTGGAAAAACACTTTAAAAAACCCGTTATTCTCACCAATTACCCGGCGGCCATCAAGGCGTTTTACATGCGCCTCGACGAAGGTGCCGAACCCGGAAAAGAAACCGTAAGCGCGATGGATATTTTGTTCCCCGGCATCGGTGAAATTGTGGGTGGTTCGCAGCGGGAAGAGCGGTACGACGTGTTGTTGCAAAAAATGCAGGCCATGCACATCCCCGAAGCGGAATTGTCGTGGTACCTCGATACCCGCCGTTTTGGTTCTTGCCCGCACGCCGGTTTTGGCCTTGGTTTTGAACGCCTTATTTTGTTCGTCACCGGCATGACCAATATCCGCGACGTGATTGCTTTCCCGCGTTATCCCGGTAGCGCCGAGTTTTAGAGCAGTTTTTAGTGCTTTTTGAAAAAAATTAAACCCCTGGCGAGTTGACATAATTCAAGCGTCAGGGGTTTTTTAAATGTTTTTCTAAATATCAAACATCCAATGAAAGTAAAATCCCTGATGTTGTTCATTGCGGCGGGCTGGTGGTGTACCAATCCCGCTTACGCGCACCGGAATTACCCCTTGGTTCCCATTTCCGCTCCCGCCGATACCGTTCCTGACCTCACCGAACAAACGGAACCCACCGACATCCTGCGCCTGCCCGATGGCCGCACCGTTGAAGTGGAAATGCACGAAGAATTCACGGATTATGAAAACGACGCGGAGGAAGAAACCCGGCGAAACAACAGCAATGCCTGCACCACACCGTTTTTTGCCGGGAAAGTGCGCAAATTTGCCAAAACCGTTCCTCACAGCGGGGGCCGCGCCAAGTCGTTTTCTTCCATCGCCGATTTTTTGGAGTGGCTGCCCTCCGATTCCAGCATGAAATACGGCACCCCGATTGATCGCTCCGAAAACAGCACCCGCGTCTCGGCGGAACAGCGCAATATTATTTTAAAAAAAGTATGGCTCCACGCGGTGTATCGCGAAGAGGATAACGATTTTCACCTCGTGCTTTGTGATAAACAGGTGTACGACGGCGAAGCGGCCCTGTTTTCGGCCGAAATCAGTGGTTTGCCCGATCCATCTAAAGTATCTACCCGGACCATGTCGGACCTGGAAGATGCCCGGCGGGCACTCACCGATAAAATAGGGGATTTAAGTTGCGGACGCACGTATATTTTTAAAAAAGGCGGTCTGCCCGTCAAAGTGCGCGGATCGTTGTTTTTTGATATTCACCACGCGGGACAAAAACACGGGCGAAAGGGGCTTCACCCCCAATCGGCGTGGGAACTGCACCCCATTACTGACCTGATTTGGTTGGATCAGGAATAAAAGCACGTCTAAAATTGCATCAATTGCACGAATAGTATGAAACACGTTACTTTGGTTGGCGCGGGTATTATGAGCGCCACGCTGGGGGTATTGCTGAAAAAATTGCAACCCGACATTCAAATAACCATGCTGGAGCGCCTCGGTACCGTTGCCGCCGAAAGTTCCGACGCGATGAACAACGCCGGTACCGGTCACGCGGCTTTTTGTGAGTTAAACTATACGCCCCAAAAAGAAAACGGCGATATTGACGTCTCCAAGGCCCTCAAAATTGCCTCGGCGTTCGAGGTGTCCAAGGAATTTTGGGCTAACCTGCTCGACGCCGGTGATCTGCGGCACCCGGAGCAATTTATCCGCCAGGTGCCGCACATTAGTTTTGTGTGGGGCGAAGCCAACGTGGCTTTTTTGAAAAAACGCTACGAGGCGCTCCGTATTCACCCGCTGTTCGAAGATATGACCTACTCCGAAGACGTGGATACTCTCTCGGAATGGATGCCGCTGGTGATGCAAGGCCGCGACCGCACGGAACCCGTGGCCGCCACCCGAATGGACATTGGTACCGACGTGAACTTTGGGAACCTCGCCCGCGCTATGGTGGACTGGCTGGTGCAGCAAAATGGCGTGACGTTGCATCTTGAAACGGAAGTGCGCGACCTCGAGCGGCGCGACGGTGGCTGGTACGTCACCACCGAACATTTAACCAACGGTAAATTAATGTATTTGCAGGCGGATACCGTTTTTATCGGGGCCGGTGGTGGTGCCTTACCCTTGTTGGAAAAGTCCAATATCGAAGAAGCCGAAGGTTACGGCGGGTTCCCCATCAGTGGGCAGTGGCTGGTGTGCACCAACCCCGACGTGATTCGGCAGCACAACGCCAAAGTGTACGGCAAGGCATCGGTGGGCGCGCCGCCCATGTCGGTACCACACCTGGATACCCGCATGATTGACGGAAAGCAGGAATTGTTGTTTGGGCCATTCGCGGGTTTTTCGACTCGTTTTCTCAAAAATGGCTCGTACTGGGATTTGCCGGCTTCCATCGAATGGGCCAATATGTTCCCCATGTTGGCCGCAGGCTGGCACAATTTGTCACTGACCAAGTACCTCATCCAACAGGTATTGCAATCGCCTGAAGACCGTCTGGAGGCTTTGCGGGCCTATTATCCCGATGCCCGAATGGAGGACTGGCGTTTGGAGATTGCCGGTCAGCGTGTACAGGTCATTAAAAAAGACGACGAAGAAATTGGGGTGCTGGAATTTGGAACGGAACTGGTGTGCGCCGCCGATGGCAGTATTGCTGCTTTGCTGGGCGCTTCACCGGGTGCTTCTACGGCCGTGACGGCGATGATTGACGTGTTGAAAAAATGTTTTGCCGAAGAAATACAAACCGAAGCCTGGGAAACAACCCTGAAAAAAATGGTGCCGAGTTACGGTGGCTTAATCACCAAAGCCAATCGTTGCGCGTTTACCCGCACCGTGCGCCAAAAGGCATTGTGGGGGCAAAAGTAAAGCCGCTACGTTTTTACAAAAACAAAAAAAGCCGCTTAACTTTCGTCAAGCGGCTTCATGTATAACAATCTTCCTACCGTGTTCTAAATGTGACTCAGTTCAAAAATAGAGAACCAAGATTTTTTGATGCCACAAATATAGCATATACTTTTTGATAAAAAGGTGCCGGAATTGACAAGCAGGGTGAAATACTTTATGAACGCCATGAAATAAAGGATGAATAAGTGTTCACTGCTTGGATAATCGAATTTGTACCGACACAACCGTTCCTTTTCCTTCACTTTTTTGAATGTACAGGTTGCCGTTATTCAGCACCACCAGGTCGCGGGTCAGCGAAAGTCCCAGGCCCGAACCGGGTTCGCCATTGGTGCCCGGTCTGGAATATCGAATAGCCGGATCAAAAATCATGTGAATGTCTTCTTCGCGAATAGGTTCACCGGTATTTTCAATTCGGAGGATACCATTTTTATCACTTACTTTTTCAAAAGCAATATTGATATTGCCCTTTTTGGGGGTGAATTTAATGGCGTTGCCCAATATGTTATTGAAAATCAGGCGGATATGAAGCAGGTCGGCGTAAATGAACTGGTAGGGTGGCATTTGGTTATGCACCGTAATTCCTTTTTTGTCCCAGGTGGGCATGTATTGGCCCAGTTGGGCCTGTACCAATTCGGAGAGGTTAAACAGTTCGGGGTATGCTTTTAGTTCTTGTTGTTGGTTTTGCGCCCAGTAGAAGAGGTTATCCAGTCCCTGCGCCATGGATTGTACACTGGCGTTGACCTGTTGGGTAACGGTCATCACGTCTTCTTTGGTGGCAATATGTTGTTCGAACAGCCGAATGATGTTTTGAAGCGCCTGAATGGGGCTGCGGACATCGTGGGAAATAATGGACAGCAGTTTGTCTTTGGTTTGGTTCAGTTGCTCCAGTTTTTGGTTTTGACGGTTTTCGCGCTTGCGCATGCGAAACAAATAATAAATCACCCCGCAAAGCAGGAGAATCATGGTCAACAGCACGTAAGCGATGGTATTTTCGTATTTGGTTTTGGTTTGCAGCAGTTCGACTTCCTGTTCTTTTCGTTTGTACTCGTATTCGGACTGGGCTTTGGATAATTTATCGAGTACCCGATCACTAAATTTTAATTGATTGAGGCTGTCGTTGAGGTCAATGTACGTTTGCATCACCCGAAACGCCAACGAATCATTGCCATTTCGGTGGTGGGCTTCGGCCAGGTAGCGGTAGCCTTTTTCCAAAATCCACGAACTCTGCCCCGATGATAACCCAATGCTGCACATAATATTGGCGACCTCAACGCATTCGTCGTAGCGGTTGGTTTGCATACATACCCGCGCCAGCATTTCGAGTAATTCAACGTCGCGGGTTTTACCAACCATGGGAGACACCAGCGTGTAAAACCGCTCGTAATATTCGGCGGCCTTTTTTTTGTCGTTTTGTTCCCAGTAATATTCGGCGAGCGTAATGTACACCTGAGAGACCCGGATGGTGTCGTTGGGGATTTTTTCCAGCGCTTTGAGCGCATTTTCGTATTGTTCTAATTGCGCCTTAGGGTCTTTTAAGGCATCGCCAATACCCACGTAGGCCATTACAATCATGGAATGGTTATTAATGGCATTGGCCCATTTAATAGACTCCTCGAAGCAGGAAATGGCGATTTTAGGGTCTTTATTGTCAAAATTGATGTGCGCCAAGCGGTAATTTGTTTGCATAATTCCGTTTGAATCACGGCTGGCGATGTACAAATCCAGGGCATTTAAAGCCCAATTCAGGGCTTCTCCGCTGTCGTTCAGGTCAAAATGATAGTACCCGCTCAGGTAAAAAGCGGCATCGGCTTTAGCCCGGTTATTACCGATGGTATTGCCAATGCTCCACAGTAATTGTCCGTATTTAAAGCACTTATCGGCGTCAAATACGTTAAATTCCTGCACGAGGGTGGTCAATATCTGGATTATTCGTGTGGTGTCCCGGCATTGTTGTAACTCGGCCTCCAACATACGGGTAGTTGCGATGGATTGGGCGTGGGTACGGACACCTAACGAAATAAAGAGGATAAAAAAAGCGGCGGCGCAGCGAGTCATCACCTTTTTAATACATTTCTGAGTACAAATTCTGATTTGAATTGTTCCACGTATTGGCCACCAATGGGTAGTTCGTGGCCCTGAATAATAATGATATCGTTGGTAAACGAATCAATATGCCGTAGTCCAACCAAAAAAGAACGGTGGGTGCGCATAAAGCGGTTCCCCAATTTGCTCTCGATAAAGTTTAGAGAAGCCAACGTGGTATGCGTGGTGTCTTTTGTGATAATTTGGATGTAGTTTTCCAAACTTCTGACAAAAAGAATATCGTCAATTTTGACTTTAGAATATTCATTTTGTTCTTTTACAAAAAAGAATTCCAACTCCGAGGTTTCACTTACGATCAGATCAACCGGTGGTTTGGCGGAACTTTCCAATCTGCGTTTTACTTTTTCAATGGCTTGCAAAAACCGGCTCATATCCACGGGTTTTACCAAAAAATCTACGGCGTCAATTTCGTAACTTTTTAACGCAAAACGGTCGTGGGTTGTAACGAATACAACAAGCGGTGGATTTTTAATACTTTTTATGAAGTCAATGCCGTTGGTTTCGGCAAATTCAACGTCCAACAACACCAAATCATATTCACCGGTGGTCAATGCCGGCAGGGCCTCCATCGGGGAACCAAAAATTCCCGTGAGTTCTAACTCGGGGTGGGCCTCAATCATGCGTCGGAGTACGATTTGCCAATGTGGCTCATCCTCCAATAACAATGTCCTTATCGTTGCCATTATGAGAGAAAAATGTAAAAATTAAAGTAGAAAGTAGGGCCTTGTCATTCATGCGTTATTTGCCAGACGCAGCACTAAGGTTTTGCATTTTTGGACCAATAAAAGTACAAAGGTATGCCGCTAAGCATTAATACAGTACCAATGGCCGCTTCCCGGGGGGAATTTAACCAAGTGATAATGATTAACGCTAAACAAAACAACACAAAAATAGCGGGAATAATTGGGTATCCCCATACTTTATACGGGCGTTCGGCATCGGGTGCCTTATGGCGCATCACAAATACCCCAAAAGCCGTGGCTCCGTAAAAGAAAAACGCCGCGTAAATGAGCATATCGGTTAACTGATCAAAACTTCCCGACAATACCAGTACACAAGCCCATACCCCTTGTATCCACAACGCCGGATTGGGCGTGTTGTACGTGGGGTGAATATCGGCCGCCTGTTTAAAAAACAAGCCGTCTTTGGCCATGGCGTAATACACCCGGGGCGGCATGAGAATGGTGCTGTTGGTGCAACCTAACGTGGTAATCAGGATAATGATGGACAAAAGGCTCGCGCCCGCCACACCCGCGTACGTGCGCACGACCGCTACGGCGGCAATATCGTTTTTACCCTGAAAAATCTCCACAAAACGGTCGGCGGGCAAAATGTACATGTACGTGAAATTCACCAAAATATAGGTGCCAATAATGATAAACAACCCGCCCGACAACGCCAATGGCAAATTGCGTTTGGGGTCTTTTATTTCGCCGCCAATGAATCCGAGCGTATTCCAGCCTTCGTAAGCCCAAAAAGCCGATAACAGCGCCGCAAACATGGATTTGATAAACACAAAATCGGTGATGGGGCGATCGGTGTAGCCCTGCGCGTGGGTGGTAAAATTGGCCCAACTTCCGCCGCCAAAAAACAAACCGCTGATCACAATGAGACCCAAACCAACCACCACCAAACGGGTAATATTGGTACTGAGTGCCGCTGCGCCTTTCAAACCCCGGGTATTGACCCAGGTAAGCACCAATATCAGCAGGATAGTCACCATTTTTACCCCAAAATTCTCCAATGGCTTAAATGGCCCGATGGTGAGTGCTTCCACGTCGGGGGCGAGGTGGGGGAGTGGTACGAGGCTGTTGAGGGACTGCGAAAAAACGTAGGCAATGGAAGCAATGGCGGCCGTTTTGATGACCGCAAACGTGCTCCAACCCCACAAAAAAGCCATAAAACGGCCGTAAATTTTGCGAAAATAAACGTATTCTCCACCGGAGTCGGCCATCATACCCGCAATTTCGGCGTTACTGAGGGCGCCACACAGGCTGATAATACCCGCCAAAATCCAGGCCCAAAGCACCAAACTCGGCGATAATAACTCATTGGTCATGGGGGCCACTTTTTTGTAAACGCCCGAACCAATAACGGAACTGATGACCAAAATAGTGGCGGCCTGAAGCGTCAAACTGCGCACTAACTGTCCTTGTTGTTTATTCATATCAAAGGCAAACATACTAACTTGTCCGCGATTTCCGGTTTTTTTCTTGGGAAACTGAAAAAAATTATACCTTTGACAAATCTATTTAATCTTTGTAAAAACTTTGCCGCTCCCATTTCGGCCAAAAAAGGTCAGATTTAGCCCAGCCATCGCCGTTTTCTTCGCCCGATGCTCCGCATCGAACTCAGAAAAGCGGCTTGTCTGGACCAAATCTGCCTTCTTTTTTGATCCGAAACCGCTGGCTAAGTTTTTACTAGTCTTTTGCTTTCGGTGACCAAATTTTTTGTTGTTTTTTTACTCAATTTATCCGCTTTTTCGTCCGTTTTTGCCCAAACTTCACCCGAAGGTTTGTGGCAATGTGCCACCAAATCCGGCCAGTTAGACGATTATACCCGTTATCAATTGGGATGCGCCGGTACCATCGACTTTAAGCCCGATCGCACGGTGGAAAGTTCGTGCACCGCCGCGTTTTCGCCCACGGGGTCGTTGTGGAAAACCGAAGGGGAGCAATTGTTGTTAACCGATTCGGAGGGCAACGTTATCGTGGTGTATTCCTGGCAAATGCCCGACGAACGCACCTTAATACTCGAAAAAAAAGGAATCAGTTTTACTTTTGACAAAATGTACACACCCACTGCGGCCGGAAAATAAACATCGCTAATGACTTTTGACATCACCATTCCCGTACTCAACGAAGAAGAAACGCTGGATCAACAGGTACGGTTTTTACACCAATTTTTGTGTAGCCATTTCCCCAACCGGCAGGATTGGAACATTGTAATTGCCGATAATGGCAGTACCGATGCCACGCCCCGAATTGCCGAAGAACTGGGCCGCGAATTGCCGGAGGTGCAATTGGTGCGTGTGCCCGAAAAAGGAGTGGGGCTGGCCCTCAAAACGTCGTGGGCGCAAAGTGCCGCTGATATGGTGGGTTACATGGACCTGGATATGGCCACCGATTTGAACCACTTTCTGGAAGCCCACCGCGCCATTGCCGAAGGTTACGATGTGGTATACGGTACCCGTTTGCACGCCCGTTCGAAAGTTATTGGGCGTACAATTACCCGCGAAATCACCTCTCGCGTGTTTAATTTTATCGTTCAAACCTACCTCGGCGTGCGTTTTTCCGACGGAATGTGTGGTTTTAAATGGCTCCAACGCACCCACGTGCCCGCCTTGCGTGAAGGCGGGGCCGTGAGTAACGGTTGGTTTTTTAGCACCGAACTGCTGGCCATTGCCGAATGGAAAGGGCTGCGCCTGTACGAATTGCCCGTTGTGTGGACTGATGATGCCGCCAACAGCAAGGTAAATATCCCCCGGTTGGCCAAACAATACCTGCGGGCAATGGCCGTCCTCAAACAACGAAAACCATGAATACCAAAAGACGAATCATCAAATTTAGCCGGTTTTTGGGCAAATGGTCGCTCACGCGGGTCATTCGCTGGGTGTTGTTTTTATTACTTTTGGGCTGGGTGTACTGCAATTGGCACGAAGATCTTACCGTGAATGAACTCTCACAAACCTACACCGATGAACATTCCCATTGGATTATGGTGGACGGGCAGGCCATCCACTACCGGGCGGTTGGCCCCGAAAAAGGCACCCCCATTCTGTTGTTGCACGACGAAGGCAGTTCGCTGCACACCTGGAAACAATGGACCGATACATTATCGCATAAACACCGGGTAATCAGCGTTGATTTGCCCGGGTTTGGCCTCACCGGCCCCAATCCGCGCGGCAGTTACAGCGCGTTTATGTACGCCAGTTTTTTGGAGCATTTTACCGATAGCCTGCAATTGAAAAAATTTACGTTGGCGGGCGTGGGTTTGGGTGCCCAAATTTCCTGGTTTTTTGCCGCTGAACACCCCGAACGCCTGCAAAAACTCATTTTGCTGGATGCGCCCGGTTTTAACCAGGAAAGCAATAGTTTTTTTACCATATTGGCCCGTACCCCCATTGTTAACCGGGTGATGTGGGTGGTGACGCCCCGCGACGTATTCGAGTTATACCTCGAAAGTGTGTTTTCCGATGACCGTTTGGTGCAGGATTCCCTGATTCAGCGGCATTTTGAACTGTCCCTGCGCCCCGGCAACCGAAAGGCGTACACCGACCGGCTTTCGGTGCGCGACAACCGCCCGCCCGTTGATTTTGTGGAGCGCATCACCACGCCCACCCTCATTCTTTGGGGCGCCGAAGATGCCCTGATTTCGCCGCAACATGCCTACGATTTTCACCGGCGCATTAAAGGCGCTTTGCTCAAAATTTATCAAAATACCGGGCATTGGCCGCAGGAAGAAAACGGCGGCGAATCGGCGCGAAACGTGCAGGCTTTTATGGAAGATCGTTTTTAGTGCGGTCCCGATATTGCGCCTTCCGACCCCGATTTTGCGCGCACGCTAACTACGTTTCACAACAGTTTTTAAAAATCCTTGTTTCCATAGGATAAAAACACCGTTGCTGCAATTGGCGTAAAACGGGTTGGTTTTATCCTTTTTTATGTCAAAAACAATAATTCTCGCCGGTGGAACCGGCCTCATTGGTACCCGCTTAACGGCTTTATTAGAAGAAAAAAGTCACCAAGTGCGCATCCTGACGCGGACACCCCGGCGCGAAGGTCAATACCAGTGGGACCCTTACGCCGGTACCATTGACACCGCCGTTTTTGACGGTGCCGATGCCATTATTAACCTCGCCGGTTCCGGTATTGCCGACCGTCGCTGGACCAACGCCCGTAAAAAAGACCTGATTGATAGCCGGGTGAAAAGTATCGAAACCCTGCGTACTGCTCTCAAAACGTTGCCCGAACGGCCATCGGTGTTTGTAACGGCATCGGCAGTGGGGATTTACGGCGATTCCGGCGAAACCCTGCAAACCGAAGCGACCCCCGTGGCCCCGCCACCGCGCAGTTTTATGGTCGAATGTTGCGACCAATGGGAAAAAGCCGCCGATACCATTTCAAATATCGGGCTTCGGACGGTAAAAATTCGCATCGGGGTGGTGTTGGCCAAAGAAGGCGGGGCGCTAAAAGAAATTGCCCGGCCCGTATCTTTTGGGGTAGGGGCCTACTTCGACGACGGACAAGCCTGGATGCCCTGGATTCACCTCGACGATATTTGTCGGGTGTTTTTGTGGGCCGTCGAAAACGACCAGGCAGAAGGAGTCTACAACGGGGTTTCGCCCCATCCGGTCCGCAACTACGATTTGACCAAAGCCACTGCAAAAGCAATGGGCAAAGGGGCTTTGCTGGTGCCCGCGCCCGCCTTTGCGCTTCGGCTGGTACTGGGCGAAATGTCGGCAGTTGTGCTCAATAGTAACCTGGTTAGTGCCGAAAAATTGACAAAAGCGGGTTTTCAATTTCAATTTCCCGACGTAGAGGACGCGCTTTTGCAAATTTGGCAATAAACAACGGCCTTTAAAATACTTTATTTTTACCTTTGCCATCGAATAGGCGTTACGCCATTTAAGTACAAACATTATGATAAAAATTCTTGCCAATGACGGTATCCATCCGGACGGCCGCCTGCTTTTAGAAGAAGCCAATTACCTGGTAGATGAAAATAAAATACCACAAGAACAATTGGCCGCCAAAATTGGTGATTACGATGTGTTAATCGTCCGCAGTGCCACCAAAGTTACCCGCGAAATTATTGATGCCGGTACCAAACTGAAAGTGATTGCCCGTGGCGGTGTCGGTATGGATAATATTGACCTCGAATACGCGCGCAGCCGGGGTATTCAGGTCTATAATACCCCAATGGCTTCGAGCCGTGCCGTGGCGGAATTGGCCATTGGTCATATTTTCTCTTTGGCCCGTATGTTGCACCTTAGCAACCGCGAAATGGCCGGTGGTGATTTCAAAAAACTCAAAAAAAATTACGAAGCCGGTACCCAATTGCGCGGAAAAACCCTCGGTATTGTGGGTTTTGGCCGGATTGGCCAGGAAGTAGCGCGTATTGGTTTGGGCATCGGGATGAATATTATCGCCCACGACCCCTTTGTAACCGACGCGGATATTGCCATTCGGATTAGCATGTACGAAGATTTGTCGCTCAACGTAAAAGTGCGCACCGAACCCATCGAAAAAGTGTTCCGCGAAGCCGATTTTATCACGTTTCACCTGCCCGGTGGCAACAAACCCGTTGTGGGTGCGGCCGAGTTGGAGATGATGAAAAAAGGAGTGGTGCTTGTGAACTCCGCACGCGGCGGGGTCATTGACGAAGAAGTGTTGTTGGCGGGTTTGGACTCCGGCAAATTGGGCGGTGTCGCGTTGGATGTATTTGAAAATGAGCCAACGCCGCGCGAGGCATTGCTCAAACACCCGAAGATTTCTGTAACGCCGCACATTGGGGCGAGCACGGTAGAGGCCCAATCGTACATTGGTATGGAACTCGCCGACAAAATCATCGCATTCTTTGGTGACGATAAATAATTACATAAACGGCCAATTGGTGCCACCCGTCGGTGGCCGGTATTTGAATAATGTCAATCCGGCCACCGGCCAAATTTCCGGCCTGATCCCGGATTCGGGAAAAGAGGACGTTGAACTTGCTGTGCGTGCTGCTCAGGCGGCATTCCCGGCGTGGTCCGTTATGCACCCCGAGCAGCGCCACGATATTTTAAAAGCCATTTCCGACGGTATTTTGGCCCGTTTGGATGCCCTTGCGGCGGCGGAAAGTGCCGATTCGGGCAAAACCGTTCGCACGGCCACCACGGTAGATATTCCGCGTTCGGCGCTAAATTTTAAGTTTTTTGCCACGGCTTTGCTGCATTTTGCCAGCGAAAGCCACTTTGTCCCGGGCCAATCGCTGAGCGTTACTTTGCGCCAGCCGTTGGGCGTAGTGGGCTGTATTTCACCGTGGAATTTACCTTTGTACCTGTTTACCTGGAAAATTGCACCGGCACTCGCCGCGGGCAACTGCGTGGTGGCAAAACCCTCCGAAGTAACGCCTTTAACGGCTTTTTTACTCGGTGAAATTTGCACTGCCGCCGGACTGCCACCGGGGGTACTGAATATTGTACACGGTCAAGGCCCCGAAGCCGGAGCGGCCATTGTGCAGCACCCGGCCATTAAGGCCATTTCTTTCACGGGAAGTACCCGCGCCGGGGCCGAAATTGCCCGGAAGGCCGCGCCCGTTTTTAAAAAAATCTCCCTCGAATTGGGCGGAAAAAACCCCAATCTCATTTTTGCCGACTGCGATTACGACGAAATGTTGGCGACTACTGTTCGTTCTTCCTTTAACAATCAGGGGCAAATTTGCCTCTGTGGCTCGCGCATTTACGTGGAAGCCTCCCTGTATGAGCAATTTAAAAAAGATTTTGTTGAGCGCGTAAGAGCACTAAAAGTGGGTTTTCCGACGAATCCCGACAGCGATTTGGGGGCCGTGGTGAGTAAAACGCATTTTGATAAAGTCATGGGTTGTATCGAACTGGCCCGCGAAGAGGGTGGGGTAGTGCTTTGCGGCGGTCACCCCGTTTCGGTACCAGGTGAAGGTGCAAATGGGTACTACATTGCCCCAACAATTATTGAAGGGCTTCCGGCCCAATGCCGTACCAACCAGGAAGAAATTTTTGGCCCGGTGGTCACCATAGCTCCGTTTTCTACCGATGATGAAGCCATTTCGTTGGCCAATAGCACCAATTACGGCCTCAGCGCAACGGTGTGGACCAATAATTTGCGCCGTACTCAACGGTTATCGGTCGAACTTCAGGCCGGTATTGTATGGATCAACACTTGGATGTTGCGCGATTTACGCACCCCGTTTGGCGGGGTAAAAGATTCCGGTATCGGTCGCGAGGGCGGCTGGGATGCCCTGCGCTTTTTTACCGAAACGAAAAATGTGACGTTCCGGTTGTAGGTTTTTTTGAGACCTAAGACGTAAGACTTTAGACAGAAGACTTCAGACGGAAGTCATAGACGAAAAAGTGACCTGGCTTACTGCATGTACACTGCTGCTGTTATGTGGCTTTGTCCTTCAGAAGGAATCTATGGGGAGCGGAGTTTTGGGTAAAAAGAATCGAATTAAGGTCGGAAAAAGCAATAATGGTCCAATTTTTACCGATGGGTGCTCTACAAAGAATAAAAGACCCTCAAATTGGTTTAATGAAAAAATATGGTTATCAATATAACCCAAACACTAATACTTATGAAAAATTTTGAAACAACAACTTATCATTCTAATTTTAAAATTTTTGAGTCATATTTTTTATATTCAATTAAAAATTATTACGATTTTCTTATTGAGTGCAATTTTCATTTATATGGCATTGATTTAAGAGGTGTGACCTTTATAAGAAACAAAAAAAATGAAAGATATATTTTTGTTTTCAGATTTGATACTGGTTATCGTGGTGAAAGTTTAGAATTGGTAGATGTAGAATTGCATGAAGGCGATAATTTTCATTCACTACTTAGGCTCGTTAATAATGCATACAAAGAATACCCGAATCTGGCAAGTGCGGCCATTAATATAGGTGTCGGAAAAGGTGGGCGTGACATTACCGTACAGAACCTAATTTATGAGTTTTTATTTCCAATAATAGGGATAGAAAAGCCTTAGGGCATGTCCCCGTCCTCCGCCTCGCCCCCCTCCAATTTTTCAAAAACACCGCTCCGCTCGCGCGAAATTACATTTCGTGTGCAACAATCCCGGCGGCTGTGCCGCCAACCCATATTTCACGAGCCAACCGTTAAAATCAAAAATAACGTCGGCTACGCTTGCGGCACAGCCGCACCAATTGTTACACACGAAATTCAATTTCGCGCGAGCGAGCGTGTGGATGGGTGTTCGATAGTTTAGGTATAGGTAAATACATCCGGCATAGAATTAAATCCCAGACCTTCTTCGTAAAACCACTGCCATACCGGAATAATATCAAGCAAGGGAGTTGTTCGGGTTCCCGCGTAATCGGGTGCACTACTGTACAACCAGTGGTCGGCTTGTGCAACCCATCCTGCCACAACCGGATTCCGGTGGATATAAAAAAGTTTTTGTTCTATTACTTCAGGGGAGTATAATACGATAGGATGGTTATCATGTTCCCAAAATTGATTTTCCTGAACGTGTCTGCGGTCTTTAGCAAAATATCGAAACAAGTGCAACAGCCATGATCTTCGGCTTTCTACTTTTTCTTGGTCATTCAGGTAGTTTTTAAACGATTTTGCGCAATGTCTTTTCCAGTCACGCATAACAGATTCCAGGCGATCTGGCTTTTTACAACTGGCAATTAAATGCAGATGATTAGACATAAAAACGTAGGCATGTATTTGCAGCCCCTTGTTTTTTTGACAATATCGCCAACTGTCAATGACTAAATCCCGATAAATTTTTCTGGTAAACAAATCTACCCATCCGCAGATGGTACAGGTCATGAAATAAAGACCATGTTGGTCTCTAATTTTGTAACGGACACTCATAAAAAATAACGATAGGTGGATGATAGGATAAATGATTGCACAAATATAGCAGTGTTACATTCAAAAAAACAACCTCAAATGCCAAAAACTATATATTTTTTTCCAACGCCGCTCGCGCGAAATTGCATTTCGTGTGCAACAATCCCGGCGGCTGTGCCGCAACCCGCCTACTTTTTCAAAAAACACAAACAAAGTGTAAAAAAACGCACTGTTTTTACTACTTTTGCGCCGCTTATGGAATACACACCGCGATCTATCGAAAAGAAGTGGCTGCAATGGTGGAAAGACAACAAAACGTATGAAGTCTCTAACGGCAGCACCAAACCTAAATACTACATCCTCGACATGTTCCCGTATCCTTCGGGCGCAGGTCTGCACGTAGGGCACCCCCTCGGCTACATTGCCTCCGACATTGTGGCGCGGTTTAAACGCCTCCAAGGGTTCAATGTCCTGCATCCCATGGGGTACGATTCATTTGGTTTGCCAGCCGAACAATACGCCATCAGTACGGGGGTACACCCCAGCGACAGCACCGAAAAAAACATCAACCGGTACCGCCAGCAGTTGGAAAATCTCGCCTTGTCGTTCGACTGGAGCCGCGAGGTGCGCACCAGCGATCCTGCTTATTACAAGTGGACGCAGTGGATATTTATGCAACTGTATAACCACTATTTTGACAAAAAAGCCACCAAAGCGCTCCCCATTAGTGCTTTGGTGGCGCATTTTGAACAAAAGGGCAACGCCGGAGTCAATGCCGTCTGCGACGAAGATACCCCCGATTTTACCGCCGCCGAGTGGAACGACATGAGCGAAGAAGCGCAACAAATCACATTGCTTAAATACCGCCTCACCTTCCCCGAAGAATCGTACGTTAACTGGTGCCCCGGACTGGGTTCGGTGTTGTCGAACGACGAAATTAAAGACGGCGTAAGCGAACGCGGCGGGTTCCCGGTCGAACGCAAACGGATGAAACAATGGAGCATGCGCATCACCGCGTATTGTGATCGCCTCATCGAAGGATTGGATACCATTGACTGGCCGGATTCCATTAAAGAGCAACAACGCAACTGGATCGGACGCTCCGTGGGCGCATCGGTGAAGTTTGCCGTGGAGGGCCACCCCGACCTCAACATCGAAGTATTTACCACCCGCGTGGATACCATTTACGGCGTTTCGTTTATGGTATTGGCCCCCGAACACGATATGGTGGCCGACATTACCACCGCCAAACAAAAAAATGAAGTGGATTCCTACATGCGTTGGGCGGGTAGCCGCAGCGACGTAGAGCGGATGCAGGAAGGCAAAAAAGTAAGCGGTGCTTTCACCGGTGCCTACGCCATCAATCCCTTCAACGACGAAAAAGTACCCATCTATATCGCCGATTACGTGTTGGCCGGTTACGGAACCGGAGCCGTTATGGGCGTTCCTTCGGGCGACCAACGCGACTGGAACTTCGCAACCCATTTCAAACTGCCCATTATTCCCATTCTCGACGCGCAAAAAGACGTTGAAACCGCCGCCGATGCCACCAAAGAAGGCCGTTATATCAATTCCGGCATCATTAACGGAATGGAATACGCCGCCGCTACCCAAACCCTGATTGATTGGTTGGAAGCGCGCAAATTGGGCGCGGGCAAAGTGCAGTACAAACTCCGCAACGCCATTTTTAGCCGCCAACGCTATTGGGGCGAACCCGTTCCCGTGTATTGGAAAGGCGATATTCCTTATTTAATTGAAGAAAAAGACCTGCCGTTGGTATTGCCGGCGGTAGATAAATATTTGCCCACCGAAACGGGCGAACCACCGCTGGGACGGGCCGAAAACTGGCGTTATACCGCTCCCGATGGTAAACAGTACGAATACGAACTGAATACCATGCCCGGTTGGGCGGGTTCATCGTGGTATTTTTACCGCTACATGGATCCCCAAAATGCCAACGAATTCGCCAGCCGCGAAGCCATTGACTACTGGAAACAGGTGGATTTTTACATCGGTGGTTCCGAGCACGCCGTCGGGCACTTGTTGTATAGCCGTTTTTGGAATCATTTTATGTACGATTTGGGTCTGGTGCCGGAAAAAGAATTCGCCAAAAAACTCGTGAATCAGGGCATGATTCAAGGGCGTTCTAATTTCGTTTTCCGGGCTAAAGAGCGCTTTTTTGAAGAATATTTGTGGATAAAAGTCCTGAAACCCTTCCTCAGCGACGCCGAACCCATGCAAATTGACGAGCCGGGTTACGAAGAGGAAATGCACTATGATTTCGCCTTCGCCACCAACGATTTGGTGATTGAGGTCACATCGTTTAAACAGGAAGAAAAAATTGAACGGATTCGCCAGACCGCTGCCGCCGATGGCAAACGCCTGCTTATCCTTTCCACCGAGGCTTTGTCGGACAATATTAACCAGCCACAAGTGATTGCCGAACAGATTCGCGCCGCCCTCAACAGCCGCGAAACCTTTATTATGGATACTGCCACGCCGCGTTCTGCTACGTTGTACGTGTCGCATAATTTAGTCTACAAATACAGTGACGATGCATTTTCAAGTTTGCACGTGGACGTAAATATTGTCGAAAATGATGTCCTCGATTTGACGCAGGTAACTGGCATTAATATGTTTGAAAATGCCAGTTTCAAACTCGACAGCGAGGGCAAATTTACGTGCAGCCACGAGGTGGAGAAAATGTCGAAGTCCAAGTACAATGTCGTTAACCCCGACGATATGATCGAAAAATACGGCTCCGATTGTTACCGTATGTACGAAATGTTTATCGGGCCAATTGAAGTGGCAAAACCGTGGAACACCAACGGTATTTCGGGTGTTTCGGGCTTTTTCCGCAAATTTTACGACCTTTTTTACAACGACAATGGCTGGTGCGTTACCGATGCCGAACCAACGAAAGAGGAATTGCGCCATTTGCACACGGCCATTAAAAAGGTATCGGAAGATATTGAACGGTTTTCGCTCAATACCTGCGTGAGCCATTTTATGATTTTGACCAATGCCCTGCGCGACCTGAAATGCCATAAACGCGCCATTTTGGAACCGGCCGTGGTGCTGTTAGCGCCGTTTGCCCCGCATTTGGCCGAAGAACTTTGGCACGAATTTGGGCATGTCACCACCGTTTGTGATGCCCAATGGCCCGCGCTGAACGAGCAGTTTTTGGAAAAAGACAGCATCGTTTATCCCGTTCAAATTAACGGTAAACACCGGGGTAATATCGAAGTAGCGGTGGGTACGCCCAATGCCGAGGTGGAAAAAATGGTGCTCGAACAAGAGTTTGTACAACGCAATCTGAACGGTGCGGCGATTAAAAAATTCATCGTTGTTCCGGGAAAAATTGTGAATATTGTGGTGTAATTTTTAACCCAAAGACCTTGTGCCGAATTTGTGTTGTACACACAACCAACGTTCGGTACAAGGTCTAATATCCATCAACTATGCTACGTCCGTTCAATCTCCGTTCCTGGATCGAAGAAAACCGCCACCTGTTAAAACCACCGGTGGGTAACAAACAAATTTACGTCGAAAACGACGATTTTATCGTGATGGTCGTGGGTGGACCCAATGGCCGCAAAGACTACCACTGGGAAGAAGGAGAAGAACTTTTTTACCAGTTGGAAGGCGATATTCAGGTGAAAATCATCAATGAACAGGGCCAACCGGAAACCATTGATATCCGCGAAGGCGAAATGTTTTTGTTGCCTCCCCGCACGCCGCATTCGCCCCAGCGCCCCGCCGGAACGGTAGGTTTGGTGCTCGAACGCCACCGCCGCCCCGGAGAAGTGGACAAATTGATGTGGTTTTGTGAACATTGCAACCACAAAATTTACGAGGCCGGTTTCCCGCTTAAAGACATTGGTACCCAAATTAAAGCCGCCATCGCCGATTATGCCGCCGATGAAGCCAAACGCACCTGTGGTAATTGCGGCCAGGTCATGCAGATGTAATTTACACTGCTTTACTAAATACCTTACTTTCCGGCACTTTATGCCAATAATGCGCGTCAAAAGCCATACAAATATTGCGCAAAAAGGCTTTCCCAACGGTAGTGACCTCCACCGACATGGGCGAAATGATAATTAATCCGTCGGCTTCGAGGGGTTTAAGCCGTTCGATAATATCGCCCAATTCGGGCGTTTGTTGTTCGGGCCAATACCATTCGGTGTAGTTTTTGCACATCAAATTTAAAATATGGCGGCGCAAACAGCGGTCTTCGCGGGTGAGCAGGTGCCCGCGCAGGAGTGGGAATTGCCCGGCGTTGACCATTGCTTCGTAACCCGCCACGGTTTTTTCATTTTGCATAAAAGCCATCCCTACGTCGCTAATTGCCGAAGCGCCCAACCCGATGCTCATGGGCGTGTATAATTCAGTGTAACCCATAAAATTGCGGTGCATGGTGCCCTTTTGGGCGGCGATGAACAAGCCATCGTCCGGTAACGAAAAGTGATCGAGGCCAATGTCTGAATAGCCTTCGGCCTCCAGCAATGCGCGGCCGGTTTCGTACAAAGCCCGTTTTTCGGCGGCGGCGGGCAGGTCACTTTCGTCGTAAGCGCGTTGGCCGTTTTTCAACCAGGGCACGTGCGCGTAACTGTATAACGCGATGCGGTCGGGGCGCAAGCGGTGGATTTCGGCCATAGTTCGGTAAATATGCGCCTGGTTTTGGCGGGGCAGCCCGTACACCAGGTCGTAATTGACCGAAGTATAACCGATGGCGCGGGCCGTTTCGGTCACCTGTTCCACCTGTTCTTTGGTTTGAAACCGGTGAATCAGGCGCAAAATCTCGTCGTCAAAATCCTGCACGCCCACACTGATGCGCCGAAAACCCAGGTCGTATAAGGTTTGTAAATGTTCGGTGGTGGTGCCATTGGGATGGGCCTCAAAACTCAAGGCAGCGTTCGGGTCGAGGGTAACATCGTTGAGGATGGGTTCCAGCAAACGCCGCAAATTATCGGGATGAAAAAAAGTGGGCGTACCGCCGCCGAGGTGTAATTCGCGCAAAATGGGTTTGCCGTGCATGTACCGCCGGTACAAATTCCACTCTTTCAGCACCGTTTCGAGGTAAGGCGTTTCGACGCTGTGGTTGCGCGTAATGTGTTTATTACAGCCGCAATACGTGCACAATTGCTCACAAAAAGGCAGGTGAATGTACAAACTCAGGCGTTGATCGAGGCTGTAAGCGTGTTGCACCAAATCCGTCCAGACGGCGCTGTCGGGGTGTTCTTCGGTCCAGTAGGGCACCGTTGGGTAACTGGTGTAACGGGGCGCGGGTACGTCGTATTTCTCGAATAAATGGGCGTTGTGCATGGCGGTATCGTTCAATTTGACCGCAAGATGGGGGTACAGGGCCGCCGTACAATATGATTTATGATAGTGGTTGTGGTGACTTTGGTCAATGTTCTGGTGCGTACGTTTGGGGGGGGAGGGGTGTTTTTGTTTTGAACACGATGAAAAAAATTTTGTACGGTATTTGTAAAAAGATGCTTTAATTTAGCGCTTAAATTCATGCGCAACGGGTTTGTTGCAACTGCCGCTTGTTAAAAATGAAATAATGTCAATCACCATGCAAAAAACACTTTTTACACTTTGGCTATTTACCACACTTTTGTCCTTTTCCAATTGCAAAAAAGACAAACCCATAACACCCGAATTTCCCGAAGGCCGATGGGGCTATGCCACGGCAAAACGCAACGGGGAAGATTGGAAGGCTACCTGTAAAAGTTTTTTTGATAAGGAGAATCCCGATCATTGGCGCATTGGGTTGGCTGTCCATCTCGATAATTATTATTTTTTAGGGGGCCTTGAGTTTACTAATGTCCCGGCGGCCATTGGTAACCATACCGTTACCAAAAGCGTGCTTTGGGAATATGAAGGCGTTAGGGCGCACTACGGTCTGTCAGATGCAGATGTTAGTTTAGGCGACTATCACGTACTCAATGGTGCGGAACCCAATTTTTTCACCGTTGACTCTTACGATTCCGTCTCGCGGGAAATAAAGGGCCGCTTTGAGTTGACCATGTTGGTCAGCCGTCGCCCCGACCCTTCGGCACCCGACACCGTTCGGTTTATGCAGGGTACTTATCATACGAGGTTGGATTTATAAATGGCGGTAAATTTTGTAATAAGTCGTGACTTCGGTAGAGGTCAAACCTTGGTAGTAAAATGAGCAGTATTCTCCCAACGACCCCGGCGGGGTCGTATATTGGTGTCAATTGGGAAAAAGAGCCACTAATGTGCGATCTCTGCCGAGATCGAATATCGTTGATTATCCAATCTTGCTACCAATGTTTGACCTCTCCGAGGTCGGATCGAGCACCCAAAATCCACGTCAAATAAAGTGAATTTTGCCAAAAACTATGATATCGGGAGGGTGCGCACCTTGGTGTCCATTGAGGAAAAGTGCCACCCGTGTGCGATTTTTGTCACTGCTTCCCCGGATGCACCACCTGATCCCAAAACAACCCAATCACTTCTTCAAGCGCGATACGGGCCTGCAAAACGTCATTTTCGGCGCGAATCCGGGCTTCCTGGGCCTGGTAATAATTCGACGAAGCGGCGGCGTAATCTTCAAACGTTTTTTCGTCGGTGCGGTACAATTGTTCCACCAGCACAAACGCACTTTTGGTTTCCTGTTCCACCTGTCGGCGGGCCAGCAGCACCGTATTGGTCATTTTAAAATAAGCGTACCGGGTGAGTGTTTCCGCCCGCGTGGCGCGTTGTTTGGACTGCACTTTTTCTTCCGCAATTTTGATGTCCCGTTTGCTAATGTTGTTTTTGTTTTTTTGCGAAAGAATATTGTAAGGACTAAAATTCAACCCAAAATTATACCGGGGAAAAAACACATTATCCGTACCGGTGGAATCCGTTTTTTTAAATTTCAAATTGGCTTCGTTCAGGTTAAACGTCGCCTGAATATCGCGCAACCATTCCAATTTGGTGTTTTTGGCGCGGTCTTCGGCGTTCAGCACTTCTTGCAAAGCAATGTGGCCATCGTGGCTGTTGATCCAGGCGAGTTGCACTAAATAATCTTCAAACGCCACGGCGGGCGAATCCAAGGGGGCCACAATGGTCGGTAGCGGAACGGTCATTTGGGCTTGTGCCGTCAAAGCCGCCAGAATCAACAAAAAAAGGAACGTTTTTCTCATGCGTATAGTTGGTTCAAATAGTTGGTGTGCACCGAGAAGACTACCTAAAATCCGCCCTGACCATCAAAGTTATTTTGACGGTACGGTACTTTTAAGAACTGGAAGGTGCCCGGTTTGGCGTTGATGGTAAAGAAATACGTTCCACGGGTAGGCTGCCAACTCAGGCTCATTTGCCAGCAGTGCAGGTCGCGGGTAATACCCAAATCGGGATAAACGAACGATTTTGACTTGAAATCGTACGAAATATTTGAAAGGTTGACCGTCCATTTGGCCGATACCGGAATGTCTCCCCGCACCGAAAGGTTGTGTTGACCAATCAAAAACGTATCGCGGTTGGTGCCCGATATGTACTGGCGTTCGTACGTGATATAGTGGCTAAAGTTAAACCGGTCGAGCCACCCCAACAAGTCATCGGGTGGCTTGTTGCTGGCCCCGCCGCCGCCGGGTTTGGCTTTATCTTTTTCGCCCCGGTTTTCGATCATTCCCCGGATTTGGTTCACCGAAAAAGCCGTATTGACATTAATGCCAAACTGGTCGAGGCGCAACAGCCCGCCCCCGTTGTTGATATTATAACTGTTGACGCGATTACCGCGCTCGTTTCGGTAATACGGATCGAAGGTAAGTCGCCAGTTGAGCGTGGTTAAACCTTTGAAAAAACGAAATACGCCGTTGGTGCCCACGGTACTCCACCGCAGCGAATCGGCGGAAAAATTGTAGTTTCCGCTAAAATTCAGGTTATCAAAAATTTTGGTCTTTTTTCCCCGTCCGGTGGTGTCGCGTTTGGAGAAGTGTTTGATTTCCAACACATTTAACAAACTATAACTCAATACCATACTCCGCGCTGAAGCCGAGGGTTTGCCGTAAATACCTTCGTCAAAAATACTGTATTGGCGTTTGTTGCTGAATCCCGGCCGCGAAGAGGTTTCTACCTGGCGGAAAAAACGAGTGTTACCCGAATAATCGGGGCCAAAACCAATGCTGGCGCTGGGCGAAATTTTGTGCCGAATGCCCTTTAACCAACCTTTTTTAAACTGCACCGTACCAAAAATGGACGTACTGGCGCTCACCCCGGCGTTGTAATTGCGGTATTGGTAAAAACCGTATTTGCGAATCAAGGTATCGCGCCCCCATTTCGAGCCGCTGCTATCCACTTCCAAACCCACAAATATTTTTTCGGAATTGGGCAAGGTTTGGAAAACACTGTCCACTTTCAGCGTTACCGTGGGGTCAAATTCGCGGGAAACAATATACGGGTACCAGTTTTCTTCGTAACTGATATTGGGCGTAATATTGATGTATTTGGCCAATTTCATGTTAAAATCGGTGCTGGCCCGGTGCTGAATACCCGAACGGGCATTGCGCAGGGTTTGGGCGGTAAACAGCAGCGTATCCAGCACATCGTTGAAGGAGTTCCGCATTTGGGAGTTGTAGGTAAGGCTCACTTTTTCGTACCACTGCTCTTTGCCCACGCCATTTTTGCGTTTGAACGGGTAAATCCGTTGCAGGGTAAAGGTCGCTTCGGGCAAAGTGATGTTCATTTTGCGCGTTTGGGTGTTTTGGCTGTGGGTAAACGCCAGGTTAAACTGGTACGGTTTACCCGGAAACACTTTGTTCAGCGTAAAATTGGAATTCAATTGATTGCGGTAAACGCTGGCAAAATCGTTTTGGTTACGGTTTTGGTCGCGGTTGGTTTCGATGTTCACCGATCCCGAAATTTTGCGGGTCGGGTGCGCGGCTTGGTCTTGCCGATGGCTAATTTGTAACGCAAACGAAGGGAAATATTGTTTTTCGGCTTTATCGTTTTCCTGCACGCGACGGTTGTAGCGCAGCAGCACATTACCCGAACTCTTGTATTTGTAGTTGTAATTGGTAGTAACGGCCGCGCCCCACGAGCCATTCACAAAGGCCCGGAGCAGCAATTTGGCGTCCATGTGCTCGTTGATGGGTTGGTACCAGCCAAAATCCTGGAGACCCAAACCTTCCGCGTCCGAGAAGTTAAAATCCTGGGGAATGATTAATCCCGCTTTCCTCGTTTTGGTGATGGGATAAAAACCAAACGGCAGCACCAGCGGCGTTGGAATACCGGCCAATTCGACGTTAGAAAAACCGGTGACGACCAATTTATCGGGTATTACTTTGAGTTTTTTGGTCCGAACCCCAAAGTGCGGGTGATCGGCGTTGCAGGTGGTAATAAGGGCGTCGTAGTTGTAAATCGTATTTCGCCCGGAGGTATCACTGTCGGGTGCCCCGATAAACTTCGCTTTTTCGCCCAATACGTACAAATCTTCCTGTTTCGTTCGGGCTTCGTAAATGATGCCTTTTTTACTTTTAAAATTGTAGCGCAGTTTATTGGCCTCGAATGATTGATCTTTATCTTTAAAAACGGGTTCGCCTATTAATCGCCCCGCACTATCGGGGAACATACTGGCGGTGACTTCGTTTTTGGCGTAATCGAGCAAAATATACCCCGCTTTGATGTCTAAACTGGTATAATTCACGCTGGCTTCGCCGTACAGGTGCACCTGTTTATTGATTACATCGAACCACATGGAATCGCGGGCGGCGTATTTCACCTCTTCGGTGAGGCCATCGTTGGAAAATTTAATCTTCGACAAATCCACCACCAAAGAATCGGAAGAAGGCGCAATGGTGGTCGAGGCGGCGGCCGGAGCGAGGGTGTCCAGCACCAGTTGGGGCAAGAGGGTATCCTGCGCTGCGGCGTCAAAGACCCACAGCAACATCATCAAAATACTATTTAATACCAGGATACGTTTCATCAAAATTATCTGTTACGTCGTGATTGTTCAATTGTTATACTGACCGTCGCTAAGTTTTGTGCACCACTGCATGGGAACGTCCCAAGATTTTTGTGCAAAAAACCTGCCGAGCCGAAGTATATTGTTGTATTGCGGATGGAATCTTCAGAGATTGAATCAAAAATCTCGAATTTTTTCCGATATTTGCGCCGCCAAAGTTTTACTTTATGCCACAAAAGTCCGGTATCCAAACGCTGCTCACGCTCATTGCGTGGCTTTTTTTACAAAATTTTAACTATTTACCGCCCAACAGCGGCAAAAATACGGAAAAACAACCTGTTACCGACTATCGAATTAAAAAGGTAGTGCTGGATGCAGGTCATGGTGGCAAAGACCCCGGCTGTATCGGGGTAAACAAAACCCAGGAAAAACACAATACTTTGGCCATCGTATTGGCAGTTGGTGCCCGAATCAAAGCCAATTTCCCCGACATTGAGGTTATTTATACCCGCGACACGGATGTTTTTATTGAATTAAAAGAACGCGCAGCCATTGCCAACCGCAACAACGCCGATCTTTTTATTTCGGTGCATTGCAACGCGCTTTCCGTCTCATCGGCGCACGGGGCCGAAACCTACGTTATGGGTTTGCACACGGCCAAACACAACCTGGAAGTGGCCAAACGCGAAAATGCCTCCATTTACCTCGAAGACGACTATAAAAAGAACTACGAAGGTTACGATCCCAACAGCCCCGAGGCGCATATTTTGGGCAGTGTGTGGCAAAGTGCGTACCTGGAGCAAAG
>JAAFJN010000002.1:0-73938 GCA_013298845.1 Chitinophagales bacterium | reverse complement strand
AACATTATTCCGAAACTGAAGCCAATCGGCAGGACCGGGGCGTAAAACAAGCGGGTTTTTTGGTGCTGCGCGAAACGGCCATGCCTTCCGTTTTGGTAGAAGCGGGTTATTTGACGAACGAAAAAGAAGAGGCGTATCTCGCCTCCGAAGAAGGCCGCGAAGCCGTAGCGGAGGCCATTTTTAAAGCCTTTAAAGCCTACAAACGGCAAATGGAAGACAAGGTGGTAACAACACCCGCCAAAAAAACGGCGCCCGCTAAAAAAACCACCACCCCCGCCAAAAAAACTGACGCGGTGGCAACGGTGGACAAAACCAAAGAACCGACGGCAAAACCGGCAAAACAAACGGAAATCATCGCGCAAAAGGCCGAAAAACCGGCCGGTACCGCACCCAAAGCCGTTCCCGCTGCCCAAAAACAACCCGTCAACGCCGCACCACCCAAAAACACCACAACGAATACTTCGGGGTATTTAATCCACGTCCTCACGTGGCCCACCCCAATGGATAAAAACACGGGCAAACTGGCGTTGCTCACCAACGTGAAAGAAGAAAAAAATGGTAACGAATACCATTACCTCACCGGCCCGTATAAAACCAAAGAAGATGCCGACCTTATGCTCACCGAAATCAAAATGATGGGCTTTAGAACGGCGAAGTTAGTGAAAAGTGATGAGTGAAAAGTGAAAAGGGATGAGAGGTTAAAATAATAAAAATGAGTACGCTACGCTTAGTGAATCTTAGTGTATTCTTACTTTCTTAGTGGTAAAAAAACGCTACGACGGGCAAAAAAGTCTAAGGTCTTTTGTCTAACGTCTAAGGTCTTAAAATATATGCTAAATTTAAAAAACGAAACAAAAGTAGGAATTCTGGCCGTTGTGGCTTTAATGGCAGCATTTTGGGGGTATAAATTCCTCAAGGGGCAAAATGTACTCACGAGTTCACAAATTTTTTACGTGAAATACGCCAACGTAGATCAGTTGCGCCCCTCGTCACCCGTGTTTATCAACGGGTATCAGGTGGGTATTGTTACGGCCATTGGCATTGACAAAACCGACGATAAAACGATGGTCGTTACCCTCAACGTGGACAAAGGCATTGACATCCCGAAAGATGCTACCGCCGATATTATTGGCCTCACGCTGATGGGCGGCAAAGCCATCGAAATTGTGATTCCGCACCCTTGCGAGGGCGATGGTTGTGCCCAATCCGAAGATTTTTTGCAGGGTACTACCCGTTCCATTGCGCGCAGTTTGCTCGGCGATCCGGCGCAATTGGACGCCTACGTGGCCAAGTTACGCATGGCTTTCGACACCCTGGCGGATCCCAATAGCCCCGAAGGATTGGGGCCATCCATGAAAGCAATGGAGACCACTTTGATCAATTTGGCGTTGGTTTCGGCGAAATTGGACGCTATTTTATCTCAAAACCGCTCCGATTTGGCCTCCACCATGAGCAATGTAGCCGCCATTACCCAAAACCTGAAAGGCAGCAACAGCGATATTGCCGCCACCATGTCCAACCTCAAAGCCGTGAGTGAACAAATTAAAGGCTCCGGCGTGGATGCTACGGCCAAAAAAGCCGGGGTCGCCATTGATTCCATGATTTTGGCCCTGGGTTCGCTGCGCAATACCCTCAACGGGGCCGAAAAAGCAATGGGTAACGTGGAGTTATTGGCCAGCAAAATTGTGAGCGGCGAAGGCACCGCCGGTAAATTGCTCAACGACGAAGCGGCTTACCTTCAATTGGTGAGTTCCATGCGGCAGGTATCTTTGTTTTTGCAAGATTTCCGCCTCAATCCCAAACGTTATACCACGGTGAAAGCGAAAGTATTTGGCAAAAACAAAACGGCTGATTACAAAACGCCCTACGACGACCCGGCTTATCAAATGTTGTTCGACAGCCTCGGCTACGACTATTTTTTGCGCCGGAAAGCGGCGGAGGAGGAGAAGAAGTAGTTGGAGGAAGATTTATAAGGATAAAAAGGGCCGTTTCACCGATAGTAGATGTGAAACGGCCCTTTTTTATTTTCATTTATTGGTTTTTATTACAAAATCGCACTTGGAAACGGTTAAAACCGTCTGACAAACGCGAAGTAATGATACGCTTGCCCCCCACGATTAAAGTCGTGGGTTAATATATTCCGGGCAAACCGGATTTGATGCGACTACCTATCCCCGATTTTATCCTATACTTAATATTTTTTAATAAATTATTGATATTCTGCTTTATTCGTATATAAAAATTGTGGAAAAAGCCGGAAAAATATTATGTTTTCATATTTTACTCGATGTTTTTTTGTTATTTAATATTGATTTGACGGATTTTTGCTTACACACCTGGCTGTACTCTTCATTGGTAATAGAGTACTCATGAACGGCACGGTTGTCTTCGTCTAAATAAAATAAAGTTTTATATTTTTCGTAATATACAGCAAAGCCAAAGTCACTGCTTGGTTGATATAATTCGGGATCGAAGACATAAGGGAGTATGCCCACAGGATGATTGGGGAACTCTCTGGAGAATACTATACTTTTTCGTTGTAAGTCGTAAATAATCAGTCGGTTAGTACAATCTTCCCAGGGTTCAGAAGTACTATTCCGTGGAGCGTACGTAGCGTAACAAAGGAATTTACCTTGTTTAGAAACAGCACAAGAACTCGGTTCTTTATCTATTTTCACCATTGCTTTTAAAGCACCTGATGCATCAAAGATACCTAAGGAGTTTTCCCAACCAACCACTTTATAATCGGCAAGATGCGCAAGGGCAAAACCGATAAAATTATACCCAAAAACACTAGGCATTCTTTGATTAGTGGATATGAAATTATTCGGCTTGGGTAAAGAGGGCCATTGGCAATTAGTGTCCGGGCCGTATATCTCCATGTATTCGTAATCCAAACCACCCCCAATCTTTAAGTTTTTATATTGCTCCGGTTTGTACGGACTCATTTTTCCCAAATCAACCCGTTTTTTAAGTTGATGGGTAAGTGTATCATAAAATTCCAAAGCGATAAGATTCGGTGGGAAACGGTCGGCATCCTCTTCATGACGTGCTCCTCGGTTAAGCGATAATATACCTGGTCGGATTTCATTTATTCCATAACGGTATTGGTTTACAGTCGTGTCTAATTGATAAGAATCCCCATTTCTTTCAAGCCGATAGTTGCCCCAATAGTGGTATCTCTCCAATTTTTTAGGCGTTATGGGTTTAGTTACCGGGACACTACCAGCAGCAGTATTTACGTTTTCTTTATTGTCAGGTGCTGCTCCACTGGAACTGCAATCTAAAAACAGTAAAGAAAGTAGTGCAAAAATCGGGAAAAGACAGCGTAGCCGGAGCCGGAAAAGGGAGAAAATTTGTGACATCATTTTTATGATCGTTTACGGCGGCTAAGATAAGGGCTGTTTTCAAAGTATAAAAAGCGTATCAGCGTGAAACATTCATTTAAAAGGGTGAAAGTACGGTTTGAGCGGGCGAAAAAAAACCGTCTTGCAAGTTACCCTGCAAAACGGCTTTTGTACACTTCGACTCGGCTGGTTTTAAATCTGATGCTCAAAACCTAATGCCGCTCAGTGTAAAATATATATTCCGTTATTTTTTTACTTCTGCGATTTCGGCTGGTGGTGTATTGAGTTGCACGTTTACGTCTTTGGGCGCCAGAATTACGAAATGAACGTTTTCTTTAAAATCCTGTCCTTTTACTTTGATCGAGCGCTTCAAGTTTTTGGCTTCAATTGTCGTCTGTCCGTCGTTGTTGTTCGTCAAAGCCAAATCATAACGTCCTACCGTTGAGAGTTGATCAATGACCGAAAGGTTGGAATTGCCATTGGGTAGGGTAACCGTAATTACAAACCGAAGATTGGGACTGTCCCACGTTTTTACTTCTGCGGTTCCGGGTACATCTACCTGTACGTTGGTGCTTCCGTTGAGGTTGAAAGCTTTACTAAATGTTTTGGAAGTTGCCTGAGCATTTGCGTTAATAACACAGAGGGCCAGGAGGATGGAAAGAGTCGAATTTTTGATGGTGTTTTTCATAATAACCTCCTTTTGGTTGGCTTTAGCACTGCCTCGTTCACCGAAACAAAGTTGGCAGCATTCAGCATGAAGAAATAATGTACAATATACGGTGTTTTTTTTGGTAATGTCAAGGCTTTTAACAAACTTTATTTCCTTTTTTTGAAAAAATCTTCATTTTTTAACAGTTTCATAAAAGGCTTGTACATATCTGACGAAATGATTAAGAGGAAGGTTGGGTGCCGTCTTGCGTTTTATTCAGTAACTTCCATTTTGGCCTTAACTGATTCCAGGTGAAAAATAGAAAATATCTCCCACACAGAATCCGTACCGCTCTGAGAACATCTTGCCGCCGCTCATTTGGTGTTGCGATTGAGTTGAGAATATAAGAATTAATTTTTTCATAAAAAACATCCGACCAAAAGCCGCACGCGACGAGATGTGCATCTCGAAAAGCGGCCACTGCACCCGAAGTGCGCCTTTTGTACACGACACCTCAAAAGTGGTATTCTCAAAAGTGGAATAAAAACTACTGGCCCCAAATCGTAACAGGCTCTGAGATGTCATCCACTCCGTTCCTCCGGGATGCACATCTCGCCGCCGGACGCCCGTCCTTCCCCTGCTTACAAGATGGTAGATGTTTTTTTGGCTTTTTTACAAAAAATTCAAAAATCAAAAATCTATAATCGGAGTTCTTAAATCAAAAAACACACTGGCCAAACCCACAAAATACACAAAAAAAGCCGCCGATTCCAAGAGCACAATAGTAATAATCTCCCACATAGAATCCGTACCGCTCTGAGATGTCATCCACTCCGTTCCTCCGGGATGCACATCTCGCCGCCGGACGCCCGCTACATCCAGACTTATCCCACCATCTCTAAACGCCCTATACCAGTGCGGCCCCAGCAAAATCATAGGATTTGATTAATTTTACGTGAATCACCAGCCAAATCCGTTTCGTGGTGTACCTTCGCCATCGAATGTAAATTACGTATGAAACTAAATTTTTTACTCGTTTTTTGTTGGGTTTTCGGCGGCGCCAGCGTCCTTTCCGCCCAATCCAAATACCTCCAAAGCGGCCCCATGGTGGGTTACGCCAACATGAAAGAAGTGCTGCTATGGGCACAAACCACCGAAGCCGCTACCGTACAATTTGAATATTGGCCGGTGGATTCGCCTAAAGTCAAACACCTTACCCGAAAAGTAAAAACCAAATCTTATTCGGCTTTTACGGCAAAGTGCATCGCCGACCAGGTGGAGCCGGGTACCAAATACGTTTACCAGTTAAAAATCAACAACAAAGTGGTGGCTTTGCCTTACGCCACTACGTTCAGCACCCAAAGCCTGTGGCAATGGCGCACCGATCCGCCCGCTTTTACCGTGGCCGCCGGTAGTTGTAACTACATCAATGAAACGCCTTACGACCGCCCCGGCAAACCCTACGGCAGTGAATACGGCATTTTTCAGTCTATTTTAGACAAAAAACCCGATGCCATGCTCTGGCTCGGCGATAATACCTACCTCCGCGAAGTGGATTGGTCCACCCGAACGGGCATTATGGATCGCTACACGCACACGCGCTCAACCAAAGAAATGCAGCCTTTGTTGGCTTCCGTGCCCAATTACGCCACCTGGGACGACCACGATTTTGGTCCCAACGACGCGGACAAAACCTGGGTGCACAAACAAACTTCCCTTGAAGCGTTTAAATACTTTTGGGGTAATCCTACTTTTGGCGTGGACGGGGAACCCAGCGTTGCAACGGCGTTCCAATTGAACGATATTGATTTTATTTCGTTAGATAACCGCTATCATCGCACGCCAAATTATTGTAAAACCTGCCCCAACAAAACCCAACTCGGGGCAACGCAAAAACAATGGTTGCTCGAATCGCTGGCCAGCAGTAATGCCCCATTCAAAATTGTGATGCTGGGCGGACAAGTGCTGACCTCGGTGGAAAGCAGTGAAACGTACATTCGCTTTTTTAAAGAAGAAAGGGATGAAATTTTGAAGTTTATTGAAGAAAATAACATCAAAAACGTGATTTTTCTCGACGGTGACCGCCATTTTACCGAACTCAGTAAAATCACCAACGCCAAAGGAAATGTGGTGTACGATATGACAACCTCGTCCCTGACGGCCGGTTCATTCGCCGATGGCCCCACCAAAGAACAAAATACCAACCGCGTGGAAGGTACCGGCGTGGGGGTGCATAATTTTGCCACCTTTAATTTCTCCGGCCCCCGCAAAGCGCGGGTATTGGACATTAAAGTGTTTGATACCACCGGCAAAGAACTTTGGACCCAACGCATTGAAAGCGCAAAATAATTGAAAGACATGACAGGAGTAATAGGCGCGGGTAGTTTTGGCACCGCAATTGCCAATTTAATTGCCTTAAATACCGACGTGTTGCTGTTTAGCCGTCGGGCAGAATTTGTGCAAATGGTCAACGAAACCCGGGAACACAACGGTATCCGGTTACACGACCGCATCACCGCCACCGATGACCCCGAACGGATCGCCCGCGAATGCCACGTGGTGTTTCCCATCGTGCCCTCCGATTCGTTTCGGTCCATGATTACCTCTTTTGCGCCGTATTTGCGCCCGCACCACGTCGTTATTCACGGTACTAAGGGCCTCGACCTGCGCGGCATGACCACCGAAGAACTTTCGGCACCCGGCCTGGTGTTGCACCGCCAACAGGTGCGCACCATGAGCGAAGTGGTGCTGGAAGAATCCAGCGTGGTACGCGTTGGTTGCCTGTCGGGGCCTAACCTCGCCGCCGAAATTGTGAGCGGACAACCCGCCGCAACCCTCATCGGCAGCCGGTTCCGGGAAGTAATTCACGCGGGACAAGCCGTACTCAATAGCCGTAAATTTCACGTTTTTGGCTCTTATGACCTGCTCGGTGCCGAATTGGCGGGGGCTTTAAAAAATATCGTGGCCCTCGGTTCGGGTATTTTGGGTGGTCTGGGTCTTGGGCGAAATATCCAGGGCTTGCTTATCGCCAAAGGTTTGGGCGAAATGGTCCATTTTGGCAAAGCAATGGGGGCCGAAAGCCACGCTTTTGTGGGCGTTGCGGGCATTGGCGACCTCGTGGCTACGGCAACCAGTATCAACAGCCGCAACTACACCTTTGGTACGCGTTTGGCCAAAGGGGAAACGGTGGCCCAAATTCGCAGTACTATGCCCGAACTGGCCGAAGGTGTGCGCACTTTGCAAATCGCCCACGCATTGGCCAAACATTACAAATTGCACGTACCCATCACGGATATGTTATACGCCGTGGTGTTTGAAGAACTACCCGTCGAACGCGCTTTGGAATACCTATTGAGTTATCCTTACGCGGTGGACGTTGATTTTTTGTAAAAAAGGTAAAAACACGCCCTACCCGGCCAAAAACATGCTCGAACAACAGCGTATTCTGGATGAACTTTCCAAAACCGGCATTGAACTTTTGCTGCGGGAACCCTTTTATGCCCACTTGTTTGGCTCCCTGAATAAAGAGGTGACCGGTCCCGACCACGAGGTGCAAACCCTCGCCGTGGGTTTGGGCAAAAATACCTTTACGTTGTATGTCAACGCGCAGTTTTGGGATAAAGATCTCACCCGCCCCGAACACCGCTACGGCGTACTCAAACACGAAATGCTGCATTTGGTGTTTCGGCATTTGTTGATTCAGGAGCCGGGCGTTGACAGTTTTTTGCTCAATGTCGCCCTCGATTTGGTGGTGAACCAGTTTATTGATCGCCAACAATTACCCGACGACAGCATTTTTTTGGAAAGTTTCCCCGAATTGGCCCTGAACAAAGACCAAACCTGGTACTATTATTACAAAGCATTGGAAAATACGCGGGGCAAAGGCGGCGAAGACAGCAAGGGCAAAACCGGCAGCGAATCGCTGGAACAACTGCAATCGAACAAACACGGTCTGGAGCGGCACGAACCCTGGCGCGAAATTCGGGCGCAATCGAACATGGAAAACGCCGTGTTGGATACCCACCTCGACAGTTTGTTGCGCACCGCCCACCAGCGCACCAATGCGGCGGCCTGGGGGCAATTGCCCTCTTCGGTGCGGGAACACCTGAGTCGCCTGTTTTTAACGCCGCCCAAGGTAAACTGGCGCCTGGCCCTGCGGCGATTTACCCAAAGTGCCCGCAGCACCCAACTTAAAAATACCCTGCGCCGCCCGTCCAAACGATACGGCACTAATCCGGGCATTCGCATCAATCGCCGCCAAAAAATATTGGTGGCTGTGGACACCTCCGGGAGCGTGGGTGCGCGTGAATTCGACGTTTTTTTTAAAGAAATCCACCATATTTGGAAAGCGGGCGCGGAAGTGGACGTGGTAGAATGCGATACCATTATTCAGCGCCGGTACGCGTACAAAGGGCAAAAACCCGATTTTGTGCAAGGGCGCGGCGGCACGGACTTTACCCAGCCTTTAGAATTGGCCAACAAAGAACGCCCCGATGCCCTGATTTACCTCACCGATGGTTTTGCGGGTTCGGTACTGCCCAAAGTGCACATTCCCGTCCTGTGGTTGCTCTCGCCCGATGGCCTGCAACCCACAAATCCCAATTGGGCGACCTTGCCGGGGCGGAAAATTGGCATGGGTTAATTATTGCTGAATAATGCGGCCGTCTTCCATCTCAATGATGCGGTCGGTATTGTCGGCAAAACTTTGGTCGTGGGTAACAATGAGCAGGGTTTGGCCCATTTCTGCGCACAGGCGGCGGAACAATTCAAATACAATATCGCTGTTTTTTTTGTCCAAATTCCCCGTTGGTTCATCTCCCATGATGATTAGAGGGTCGTTAATGAGGGCGCGGGCAATGGCCACCCGTTGTTTTTCGCCGCCCGACAACTGGTTGGCTTTTTTGAGCGCCAACTGGCCAATTTCCAATTTGTTCAGGCTGTTCATGGCGCGGTGTTCGACTTCTTCGTCGCTGTATTTGGCCAATTTTAAACCCGGCAACATCACGTTTTTTAGCGCCGAAAATTCGGGGAGCAGGTAGTGGAACTGAAACACAAACCCAATGTGCGCGTTGCGGATATGCGCGAGTTCGGCTTCGGTTTTTCCGCGCAAGACAGTGCCATTGAGCAACAGATCGCCCTCGTAATCGGTATCCATTGTGGATAAAATGTACAATAAAGTAGATTTTCCGCAACCCGATTTGCCAGTAATGGACACAAATTCGCCGGGGCGCACCGCAAAACTCACGTCCTTCAGCACCTTTACGGTAACCGGATCGTTGAAATATTTGCCAATATTAATGGCTTCTAAAACGGGCTTTTCCATGTTTATTTTCCTCGAATAATGATGACCGGGTCAATTTTGCTGGCCTTTCGCGCGGGGAATAAACCCGCCAAAAAAGTGGTAATCAGCGCAAAAACAATCCCAATGATGTAAAAAGCCGGGTTGTAATTCACCGGATAAGTTGTAATGGTGGGCAAAGCCGCCGTATTAAACGGAATCTGATCAATGAGCAGCGATAAACCCAACCCAAACACCAGCCCCATAACGCCCCCGGCAATACCAATGGACAGCGCAATGCCAAGAAAAATATTGCGCACGTCGCGGCCCGAAAAACCCGTGGCTTTCAGGATGGCAATGGTGTCCATTTTTTCGTAAATCATCATGTTGAGGATATTGTAAATGCCAAAACCCGCCACAATCAGCAGGGTGATGCCCACGACGTAGGAAATCAGGGTGCGGACAAAACTGCCGGTTTCAAACTGCGAATTTGCGGTCTGTATGTCTTCGGCGTCGCAGCCAAATTGCTGGCGGTAAGCCCGCGCAATGGCCGGAGCCTGGTTTAAATCGTGTAGTTTGATTTGAATATCGGTGATGTAATTGTTCGATTTGCCCAATAATTTTTGCACGGTGGCGATGGACGCGTAACTCTGCACTTTGTCAAAATCGGCGATACCCGATTGAAAAATACCCACGACTTTGAGCGAAAGCCGATCGCCTTTGGAGGTCGTTACCTGTACGATGTCGCCCATTTGGACCAATAACTTTTCGGCAACGCCTTTGCCCAAAATCAGGCTGTTGCTCACGTTGCGCAGGTCGAGCGGCTCACCTTCGGGGACGTAATCGCTAAAATGGAACAAATTGCTTTCGGCCAATATATCAATGCCGCTGACAACGCCCGTGATATCAATGGTGCCCGAATTGTACAATACCGCCGCGTTGAGTTTGGGCGCTACTCCCAATACCCGCGGATCGTGGCGAATAGCGTCCAGAATGGGCTGGCTATTGTACAATTCGGCTCGGCTACTGCTCGATTTGAGCGACCGGATCACGTTGTACCCCGAGGCAAAGGCTTCGGAGCGGTACACGGGCTGACTCGGGTTGGGTTTAATGTCGTTGTACAACCGGACGTGGGCCGTTCGGTTGAGAACTAACCCGTCGAGGAGGTCGTTTAGCCCGTTCATAAACCCCAACAGGGTGATAAACATGGTAATGCTAAAAGTTACCCCGATGGCGGCCACCAGCGATTGCCGGAAACGCGCCAGCAGCAAAGACTTGGAGATACCGGCAATTAAACGAAAAGTGGCCATAAGGAACAGGGAGTTATACGGCCGAATCGGCGTCGTTGTTGGATTTGGGATCAATACCAATTTTGTACATAGCGTAGCCAAAACCGGCTACCAGGTGCACCATCACGATGATAAAGAAAAAAGTGGACATGGGTAAAAATTTTAGTTCGTATTGAGCAAGATGGCGTCATTTTCGGTAATGCCGCCGGTGATTTCTACTTTTGAATAGTCTTTTAAACCCACCGAAACGCGGCGTGTTTCCCGGCTTTTATTGGCCAAAATCACCAATGAATCCTGAAACAGACAGGTGCGCGGAATGGTGAGAGCGCGGGGTTTGGTTTGTAAAATAATATTGGCCTCGGTGGTGAGGTACGGGTATAACACCGGTGGTTGTTGGACGAAAGAAGCCTCGGCGGTAAAAGTGCGGGTGCGTTCGTTCATCATGGGGTTGATACGGGTGATTTGGGCTTCAAAAACCTGGTTTTTGTAACTATCCATAATCAGCAGCACCCGTTGGCCCGGCCGCACGACGATAATGTCTTTTTCGTCAATTTGAAGTTCAGCCATAAATGCATCGGCGGACCCGATGGTGGCGAGCGGATTTTGGGCCGACACCAATTCACCTGCCGTTTTGGCAAGGCTAAATACTTTACCGTCGGTTTGGCTGCGCACCACAAAATCGCGGGCGGAGCCTTGCGAAATCGCTAGTTGTTTTTTGGATTGGGCGGCGGTAAAACGGAGTTGTTGTTCGGCGTCCCGGAGGCGTAAACGCGCCGCTTCCACGGCCGAAACCGCGTTGGTATAAGCCAATTCGCGTTGTTCGAGGTCAATTTTTGCCCCAATGCGCTGCGCCCACAAGGCCCGTTGGCGTTCGACCAACACCGAATCGTTGCTTTTTTTAATCAGGGCATTGTCCACGCCGAGGCGCAATTCGGCCAATCGGGCACCCGCCGTGTTGCGTTCGGCAAATTCGGCGGCCAATTGGGCATTTTCGGCCTGTAAACGGGAAGTTTCGTGTTGAATTAAAAATAAAGGATCGCCTTTTTTCACCAAATCACCTTCTTTTACCAAAACGGATTGAATAATTCCGGTGACGGTAGCAAACACCTGGTATTGGCGTTCACTTTTCATCACCCCGGATGCATACACCGATTCCGTGATGGATTCCACGGTGGGCCGAACCGATTCCGGGGCTTTTTGGCAGGAAAAACCCGCTAACAGCGCAATAAAAAGCGTTAAATATGGTCGCACGACGTGTGGGTTTATTTTTTTTGTAAAAAACGTACCACAAAGATGCGGACACTGGCGGGCGGCTTAAGATGATTTGCGCGTACCCGTGGGATGATCTGTATCAGCGCCCAAACACTCGGAAGTATAGATTTTCAGCAAATGCCCGTACGAGCGGGCCGTATCGGCCAATGCTTCGGTGGGGTGTTGCCCGAGTTCGAGTAAAGTGACTTTTAGGCGAATATTAGCGCGGTAGGCTTTGTAAAAAGTAAAACACAGGTGATCGGCCGCGTTTTCCAAAACGGCCCAATGCCGCTGGTATGCCGCCAAAAACGCCGCTGAAAGGTCGTTTTGCCCGTAAAATTCGAGGTCCATGCACAAAAAAGCCAGTTCGCTCAACACATCCATCCGGCGGTAGTCGGGGTTAAATTCGAGGCAATCGAACACGATGGGCGTTTGATTTTGTGGTAAAATAATGTTTCGGCTGTGCAAATCGCCGTGGCCTTCCACCCTAAAGCCGCGTTGGGCGCGGTCGGACAGGTGCGGTGCCAATTGTTGTAAAAAGGGCCGCAATTGTTTTTCCCAACGTCGGGGCGAATCGGTATCGCCGGTGTATTTTTCCCAATCCGGTTGCAGGGTAAACAAATCCGCAAACAGCGCAATATCGTTTTCTACGTCGTACGCGGCGGCAGTGGGGTAGAGGCGGTTTCGCCGGTGAAAAGGGGCCAACAAGGCGGCCAAACGCTCCATATCGGCCGGGGTGACGAGGTGATCGCGGAGCAATTTGTCCATTTCGCGGGAATTATCCATCCGTCTCATCCACAAAGCACTGTCCAAACGAGGAAGATGGGGGTCGCCGATACCGGCACTGCCGACGGGCAACACTCCGAGGTAAATATCCGGCACCAAACGTTGGTTCAGGCGCAATTCTTCCTCGCAAAAGTGTTGCCGCGCAGCCGGGGTTTTGAAATCCAGAAAATGGAACTGAACGGGCTTTTTGATTTTAAAAGCAAAAACATCGGTAAGAATAATCCATGAAATGTGTGTTTCAAGCAAGGTCGTTTCAGAAGGATGGCCCGGGAAAAGTTGCCGGGCGACGATACGTTTAATGTCGGTTGGGGTCATGTGATCAACAATTGGATTTTTGCGGCGGCCTCCTCCGGTGTAAGATCATCGGTATTGAGGATTAACCGATGGTCGGGTAGCGGCTCAAACTGCTCCCGGATGGCTAAATAAACGGCGTAATCGGCTTCGCTGTCGGGGCGCGGTTGTTCCAAACGTGCCCGCAGCGACTTTTCTCCGGCGCATACTTCCACCCAAAACAGGGGAATTTGGCATTTTTGGGCCAAATGCTCATACGGCGCACGGATGGCCTCTTTGTAAAAAGTGCTGTCCACCACCACCGTTTCGCCGCGCAACAAAGCGGCCTCGGTGTGCGCCAAAAGCGCATCGTACACGCGGGCTTTGTCGGCGGCGGTATAGTGGCCCATCATACCCAGGGTTTTGCGCAGCACGTCGCTATTGAGGTGTACTGCACTGCTGCGTTGGGCAAATGCCCGGGCAACGGTCGTTTTTCCACTGCCGGGAAGCCCGGCGACGAGTATGAGGGCATTGGACACGGGTTATTCGGCGGCGGCCTGGCCTTTTACAAAATTGGTGTACAAATAAATATCGGCACCACAATCGGCCAGTTGTTCTTCAATCAGGGTTTTTACGTCTTCCCATTGCAATTTGCCCACGCCCGTAGCGAGGCGCGGAATGGCGACGCTGGTCAAACCCTCTTGTTTAATCACTTTTTTAAGTTCACGCAGGGCGTGCGCAACGTTGGATAAAGTTGCCGCGCCGGGGTGACCGCTGTGCCCATGCCCCTGTGGCGGCTCCTGGGTGAGCAGGTTTACAATGCGTTTGCCGTCGGCACCGCCCCACATCCACAGGTGGCCGGGTTGGGGATTCGATTGGTGGCACCAGTGGCGAAAATCTTTCACCATGGAAGGGTAGTCTTGTCTTAAACTCAAGGCCAGGCCATTTTCAAAATGGTCGAAAGGTGCAACACCGTGCGCAATTGTTTGGGCTTTGGACAACATAATGTCGCCGCTAACTTCTTTAATCATACTTATTTGAATTAATCTGTGTTTTAAATGATGCTGCAAGTTGTCGGTATTTCACTTCCGCCGGGAATGATAACGGTGACCTCCCGGGGTGATCTTTATCAGGGGTATGGCAGTGTGATAACAATCACCGGGCGCACTGACCCGGCTCAATGGTAACGGGTGGCGGGGAGTACTACCTTTACACTATTCAAAAGCAACTATTCGTACTTGAGGCTTTATTGATGCGCCTTACGGGTGCAAAAGTGGCTTCCAATGATAACACATAATTAATTTCGTTTTGTAATGCTGCGTCCTGCCGCACGCTAATGTCAGCAGGGCGCTTTTTTACAAAAAACAGCATATTTTAACGCAAAAAACATGGACAATACCACACCCATTTCCCGGATAATGACCCACAAACCCGTAACCGTTGGTCCCAACGAAACCTTACAAACGGTGCGGCATTTGTTTGAAGACAAAGGTTTTCACCACCTGCCCGTGGTAGAAGGACAAGACAAACTGGTGGGTATTATCAGTTACACGGATTACCTGCGGGTGATTAGCAACGTGTACAATAACCCCACGGAGCAACTGCGCAACGAAAAAATGCTCAACGTCATTCTCGTCCACGAGGTGATGAGCAAAGAGTTGATCTATTTGGCCCCGATTGACACGATAGAAGACGCCATTCGGGCGTTTCGGAGCAACCAAATCCACGCTTTACCCGTGGTGGAGGGCAATGGCCATTTGGTGGGTATTTTATCCACCCACGATTTAATTAAAACGTTGGAAAAAGTACTGGCCCCGGAAATTGATTATGCCGTGGGATCGGGCATTTTTTAAAAAAAAGTAGAAACTTACGCAAATTCGCCGGGTGTTTTCCCGGTGTGTTTTTTAAAGGCCCGGTTAAAAGTGGCTTTGGAATTAAAGCCGCATTCGTACGCAATACCGAGTAAAGAAAATTGTTTGCCCGCACCTTCGTTTAGGCGTTGGATAACGGCCTGCACCCGGTATTCATTAACGAAATCGTTGAAGTTTTTACCAATGCCGCTGTTCACCAGTGCCGATAACTGCACGGGCGTCATTTGTAGTTGGGCCGAAAGTTGGGGCAGCGACAGTTCTTCGTCGCGCCAGGGTTCTTTATTTTGCATAAATTCCTCCAGTTCGCGGCGTTTTATCTCCATTTCATCGGGAGGGAAGGGGACTTTGGCGTTATTTCCGGTGGTTATTTCGGGTTGAGTTTCGGGAGAAACGAGTATTTCGCGTTGTTCTACCCGTTCAAAATCGAGATCCGATTTTTGGGCAAAATTCCACCCGGCAACGCTTAAATAATACAACATTGCGGCCCGAATCAACTCCAAATAAAACCATTCGGTGTAAAAAAACTGGAATAACTCGCCGGTTACTTTAAAAACCAAGGCGAGGAGGTAATACCCGGCAGCACCCCAAATAAAATGCTCCAACCATTGCAGGGTTCGGGAACCGGCGTTGGAATATTCGCGGGCCACCAAATGCCGGTACAGGCCCAGCCGCCGCCAGGCTTTATAAATATACCACACCGAAATACCCCAGGCGGCTACTTCGATTACGGTATCCAGCCAGCCGATATTTTTCCAAAACCATTCTTTTACGGCGTAGGGCCGCGACCACATCCCCAAACTATAAGCGTAGTACAGGGCGGCCGGGAGCAGGTGCAGCCAGGTCGCCCGGTTCCACCGAAATTCTCGGTCGGTAAGGGCACAGACGTACAAAAAAGCCAGTGGCCCCAGCAAAAAGCCGTTACCGAAGGGGAAAAACGACAGATCCCAACCTTGTTCGCGGGCCATATCGTACACGCCCATAAACCCGATGATATAACTAATCAGGGAAGTGGCTAACGCGAACAGCAGCGCGGCCAAAATAAAATCCTGGATTTGTTTTTTGAGGGTGCCCCGGCGCAAGAGCATCGCGGCAAAAAATAAACCTTGTAAAAAGGCGATAAATAAGATCAGGGAACGTGGTCCCATTAAGAAATTCATTGGGCAAAGATAAATCATTTTGCAGGATGGCGGGGAGGGTATACGCAAGAATTAGGGGGTAGAAAATTTTGTATTGTGCCCAATGGTGCTTTTAATTTGCACCCTATTCTTATCGTATTTTCTTTATGCCTACTGTATTTAATAATTGTGCTGCTACTGTAGCAAATTTTATCAACCAAACCCGTACGCATCTTTGCGTGGCCGTTTGTTGGTTTACACACCCTCGGTTATTTCAACTTTTACAAAAAGCGGCTAAGAGCGGCATTCGCATACAAGTTGTAGTAAACCACGATCAGGTTAATTTTCATCCTAAAGGCTTGGATTTTATTGCATTGGAACGTTTGGGAGCCGAAATTTTTGCGTACGGTGGCCCTAATTTACTCCACTACAAATTCGCGGTTTCCGATCACAAAAAGGTACTCACTGGCTCGTACAACTGGACGAAAGCGGAACAATTAGATTGCCTTACTACCCTTGAATGTCCCGATGCAGCGCGTGCTTTTTTATCGGCATTCCGGGAGGTGATCAAATCGTGTCCAACCTTAAATGAAATCAGAGATGTTCCTCCCAAAACAGTCCATTTTTCCACCTTGTTTCAACCCCGCGTTTGGACGGCCAATGACTTAAAAAAAAGGATTATTGGTGGTGCTAAACTGTGGCTGGTGAGGATCAATGACGAAGCGGCGTGGGATATGTCGTTCAATGAAATGCAGCATGTTCTTGTGACTAAACACCATTTCTATTTTCACCCCCAAAATGGGGATTGGGATGATCTCTCCTTCCAAAAATGGTTGTCGTTGGCCGGACTTGGGCCATCACTCAGGAACCTGTTGCATCGTTATTGTTCGCTGGTTGAAACGGGAGATATTTTAGTTGCCCTATTAGCCGATAATACATTGTTAGGTGCCGGGGTAGTAGCCTCTGAGCCGAGGTTTGACAATGACCGATTCACCCGCCATATTCAATGGATTCCGGCTTCAAAACGAGATATTATCCAGCATGTGACGCTGAAAGGGCCGTTGGTACAACCCTTTAAAGGTGCAGGCATGGCTATTGCTGCGCTGCTGTAACGGTTGTACTTTTGTAAACTGTTTCTACCATTTTAATGCGTATCTGCAATTTGGTACCCCACCGTGATAAAAAACACATTGCCGTCCAATTGAGCGTTTTTTCGACCCAAATTCATAAAATTGTAACCCGCTCGAACGCGCATACCTTTGTACGTTGGCGGTAAAACCGTTTTTTCCTTCATGACTCTTTTTTTGAATTTTAAATCGGCTGAAACGCCAAAGCCCGCCTGTATTCCAAAATAATCGTAGTCATCATAAATGCCCAATAATTCCTCCTCATCGGGTGGAACGGCCTGAAAATGGACCAAACCCAGGTTAGCAAATGGGCCAACCCGCATCGAAGGACGGTCGAACAGCCCATAAAAAGTAGAGAGGCCGTAATAATCGAAAGTGGAACGGGCACCTTTTTCAAAAACACTGCTTCCGCCGAATATATTGCGCAGGTTTTTTTGGCGCGATAAACCCACGTGAGCCGCCCAACTCCAGCGCTTTTTGGTCAATAATACCGAAAAATGAGCGCCCCAACCCACGCTCAAGTGCCGATCGAGGTCGGGTAGCCAATTGTTTTGCACGAGGCCAAGTTCGAGGGCTACCCATTCCAAACGGGGTTTGGGCGGCAACTCCATAAAGGTTTTTATAAACGTTTTATGGCGGGTATTGGGGTAATGTTCCAAAAATTCCTTTCGAATCGTTTTTTCATTTTCGCTGTTGTTGCGCAGCAGGTATTGCAAATGCAGCATCAAAAATTCCTGATCTTCGGGATTAAAACCCAAGTCTTGCAGCAACGCCGGGTACGTATTGCTTTGGGCCAGCATCATACTGTCCACCAGATTAAAAAGTTTGTCGGCGGGCGGACGTTGGCTGTATTCTTCCACCATGCGGTGTTCCCAGGTGAATTTTTGGGTTTCTTCCAGCAAGAGCGCTTGTTGGTCGGCCCAATGGTACAGCAACCAGCGCTCATCCCAGAGCAGCGGTTGGATAGTTTCGTGCGGGAGTGCCCGCAAAGAATCCATCAGGATGGCACCTTCCTTTTTGTCATTGACCAGCAGGGCCGTTTTGAGGTGGGCGCGCAGCCGGATAATGGTAGTTGCGTTTTGGTTGGCGGCGGTTTTATTTTTTTGCGCAAAAGCCCCCTGAATGCCGCCCAGGAAGAGGATTAAACCAAGAAGTGTGTTTTTAAATGTCATCATATAATCTAAAAGAAGCCGCAAAATAAGGTATCTTTTTTATAACCACGAACAACCGATGGTTTATTGGGTTCAAGAAAAGGTGGTATTCATGTACCTTCGCCCTTCATTTACCACACCACAAGTTACACATGGTTATTGACCCAACCACTATTCCCGTTGCCCAATTGCAGGGCTATTTACAGGCCGCCGTTGCCCCCCGACCCATTGCTTTTGCCAGCACCGTTGACCGCGACGGCCATGTAAACCTCAGTCCGTTTAGTTTTTTTAATGTTTTTAGCGCAAATCCGCCCATTTTGGTGTTTTCACCGGCGCGTCGGGTGACCAACGGCACCACCAAACACACGCTCCAGAATGTATTGGAAGTGCCGGAAGTGGTGATCAATATCGTCAATTTTGCGTTGGTGGAACAGGCATCGCTGGCCAGTACCGAATACGAAAAAGGCGTGGATGAATTTGTAAAAACGGGTCTGACGGCCGCGCCTTCCACAACCATTCGCCCGCCGCGGGTGGCCGAATCGCCGGTGTCTTTTGAGTGTACGGTGGAGCAGGTCATTGCGTTGGGCGACCAAGGCGGTGCGGGTAATTTGGTGGTGTGCAAAGTGCAGCGCGTCCATATTCAGGAGCAATATTTGAACGAAAAAGGCCAATTGGACACCACCCGCCTCGATTTGGTGGCGCGCATGGGTGCTAATTGGTATTGCCGCGCCAACGGTGATGCTTTATTCGAAATTCCCAAACCATTGGTCACCAAAGGCATCGGGGTGGATCAATTGCCCGAACACGCCCGCAACAGCGCCATCCTGACAGGCAATAACCTGGCCCGCATGGGTAATTTGGAGCATTTGCCCACGCCCGAACAACGCGCCGAAGCATTGGCGTTGTTACAACAAAAAGGCATCGCTACTCTGCAAGGTGCCGCCCGCGTGAACGCCATCCATACCCTCGCGCAAGATTGCCTGCTCCGGGGCCAAACGGAATTGGCTTTGGCGGTTGTATGCTCGGAATAGTGAATAGTGAATAGTGAAAAGTGAAAAGTGAAAAGTGAAAAGTGAAAAGTGAAAAGTTTTGCTCGTCGTAGGGCTGTTTTTTTTACCATTAAGCGAACGAGTTAAGATTTTTTTTCTAAAACTCGCCACTTTTCACTCTTCGTTATTCACTTTTCACTATTCACTCTTCGTTATTCACTCTTCACTCTTCACTCTTCACTCTTCCTCTTCACTCTTCACTCTTCACTCTTCACTCTTCACTCTTCACTTTTCACTTTTCACTTTTCACTTTTCACTTTTCACTTTTCACTTTTCACTTTTCACTTTTCACTTTTCACTTTTCACTAAAAAAATGCGCTTCATCCTCTTTTTCGCCCTTCTGATAGCGGCATCGTGTACCCAACCCCATTCCAAAACGGCCACTTTGATTTTGCACAATGGCCATTTTTTCACCGCCGATTCGGCGCAGATGGAAGCCACCGCCGTTGCCATTGAAAACGACCGGATTTTGTACGTCGGCGACGATGCCGGGGCGTTGGCATTAAAAGGAAATAATACGCAGGTGGTGGACCTCAAAGGCGCTTTTGCCATGCCGGGACTGATTGAAGGGCACGGGCATTTTGCGTCATTGGGCGAAAGTTTGCGCAACCTAAATTTGCTCAATACCACGTCTTTTGCCCAAGTTCGCGATCTTTTAGCCGAAAAATTAAAAACAACCTCGCCGGGCGACTGGCTGGAAGGGCGCGGCTGGCACCAGGAAAAATGGACCGAATCGCCGGGTCGCACCGTAAATGGTTACCCGTACCACGACGATATCAGCGCGGTATCGGCCGAACATCCGGTGGTGCTGTTTCACGCCAGTGGTCACGCGTTGTTGGCCAACGCCAAAGCCATGCAACTGGCCGGAATCAACGGCGAAACCCCCGATCCCAAAGGTGGCCGCATCGTGCGCGACGCCAGCGGCAATGCCATTGGGGTGTTTGAGGAAAACGCAATGGATTTGATCACCATTCCGTACCAGGAATGGCAAAATAAACGCTCGGACGCCGAAAAACAGGCCGATTTTGACACTACATTCCAATTTGCCATGCGCGAATGTCTGCGCCGGGGCATCACCTCGTTTCAGGATGCGGGCAGCAGTTTTTGGCAAATTGAACAATACCGCCGTTTGGCCGAATCCGGGCAATTTAACCTGCGCCTTTGGGCCATGGTGGCCCAACCCAACCTCGAAGATTTGAATAAATTGGCCGGTTTTCCGCTGAAAGCCGGTAACCATCATTTTACAGTACAGGCCGTAAAGGCGTATTTCGACGGGGCTTTGGGGTCGTACGGGGCCTGGTTGTTGCAGCCATACAGCGATAAGCCGGATTCTTACGGGCAAAACACCACGCCCATCGAAACGATCGAGGCCATTGCGAAGGCTTGCCGCGACCGGGGTTTGCAATTTTGTGTACACGCCATTGGCGACCGAGGCAACCGCGAGGTATTGAATGTTTTTGAAAAAACGGGCATCCAACCCAATGCGCGTTGGCGCGTGGAGCACGCCCAACACATTGACCCCGCCGACCAGCCGCGTTTTAAACAAATGGGGGTTATTGCCTCCATGCAGGCCATTCACTGCACCAGCGACGCGCCTTTTGTGGTGAAACGCCTCGGCGAAGAACGTGCGCGCACGGGTGCTTACGTGTGGCGCAGCCTGATTGACCTGGGTGTACACCTGGCCAACGGCACCGATGCCCCGGTGGAAGACGTGAACCCGTATCCTTGCCTGTTTTCTTCCGTCACCCGCCAGTACCGGCCCGGCGAACCGGCTTTTTTCCCGGAGCAATGCATGACGCGGCAAGAGGCGCTGTTGTCGTACTCCATTTGGAATGCGTACGCCGCCGGTGAAGAGGCCCTGAAAGGTTCACTCAAAGCCGGTAAACTGGCCGATATTGTGGTGCTGGATCGCGATTTATTGCGTTGCGCGGTTTTGGAAATGCCCCAAACGGAGGTGTTGCAAACCATTGTTGGGGGAAACGTGGTGTACAAAAAATAATTTTTTCAACAAAAATCGGCTGACCCCTTGCGCAAGTGAAAAGAATCCCGTTACCTTTGCTGTGTATTAAATGATTAGTACACTAATTCACTAAATTTTAGGCTATGATTACAACACAAAAAATAACGTACCAGTATCGTCGCCGTACCCCTGTTTTGGAGCAGTGTTCGTTGGCGTTGTCGCCGGGCGGGGTGTACGGTGTTCTGGGGACCAATGGGGTAGGGAAGACCACGTTGTTGCATTTGCTGAGTGGTTTTATTTTTCCCCAAACGGGCAACATTGACGTTGATGGTCGGGACCCGCGCCACCGTTCGGTTTCCTTTTTGGAACGGGTGGCTTACGTGCCAGTGGAGGTAGATTTGCCGGCCATTCGGGTATCGGCGTACGGGCAGCGTTTGGCGGATTTTTACCCAAAATTTGACCAAAACCTTTGGAAAAAGGCGTTGGAAACGTTTCAAATTGACCCAACGGCCAAAATAGATGCGCTTTCATTTGGCCAAAAGAAAAAGGTCGCCATTAGTTTTGCCCTCGCCACCCAAAGCGAAATCCTGTTGTTGGATGAACCTACCGATGGGCTGGATATTCCGTCGAAAGACAGTTTCCGAAAGTTGTTGAGTACCCACGTGAACGAGCACCGGATTGTGGTGATTACCACCCACCACGTGCACGATATTGCCACTTTGCTGGACCACGTGGTCATTTTGCAGGATACCCAATTGGCGGCCAATGTCTCCGTGGCTGCCCTCACCGAACGAATGTACACGGTCACGACTACGCAATTGCCCCCCGCCGACGAACTGTTGTACAGTGAGCGGGTGCCCGGCGGTTACCATTGCCTGGTGCGGCAACGCGACGGCGGCGAAGGCCCGTTGGACCTGGAATTGCTGTTTAAAGCCTTTTTGTTGAACCCTCAAATCCTTTCCTTCTAACCATGTTACATATCGAATTTTCTTTCGTTCGTTTTGTGCGCACTTTGCGATACAGTTGGCAAACCCAATCGGTATTGCCCTATTACGTGGCCTTGGGCTTAGCGCCTTTCGTTTTTTACGGTTTGGCGGAGGGCTTTACCGCCGAGGGGCCTTTCATTTGTTGGTCCTTGCTGCTGTCAATCTGCGGCGGATTGTACGCGGGTATGTCGTTTCAGGAGTTTAGTCATTCGGTTCGGGGGCGGCAATACCTGAGTATTCCGGCTTCGGTAACGGAAAAATGGCTGGCCAAATTTCTGCTGGCGTTTGTGGTGTTTCCGGGGTTGATCACGGTGTTTTTTCGGATAATGTTGGGCCTTTTTAACCTGATGGCGGTGCGCATTTGGGTATTGCGGTACGGGCCGATGGACTGGTCCGATGATACGGTTCAAATTTTTCTTTTTTTCTTTTTCCTGTTGTTGCCGCTGGCTTTTGTGTCGGGGCTTTTTTGGAAAAAATATGGGTTAATCAAAACCGTAATTACTTTGGCGGTGCTGTTTTTTGTGCTGCTCAACCTTGATTCTTTAATGGTGTATCAATCCAACAACGAAGTGGTAACGGTGATGAATCTGCTGACGGTACCGGTGTTGGACGCGTCGGTTTCGCCGGAATACAACGGTCTAAGTACCCGTTTTTGGTTGTTTGGGGGCTATATCCCGTCTTTTTTGTTATTAGTTGCTTCCTACCTTTTGCTCAAAAACAAAGAAATATAAGCTATGGAATTTCAAACACAAGCGGCGATCTGGTTGCAGATTGCCCATCAAATTGCCTCCCGGATTATGGCCGGAGAATGGCCGCCGGGCGAACGTATTCCGTCGGTGCGGGATTTAGGGGCCGAACTTCAGGTGAACCCCAATACCGTAGTGCGCTCGGTAACGTACCTTCAGGAACAGGGTATTGTGATTAACCAACGCGGTATCGGGTATTTTGTGGCCAACGACGGGGTGCAAAAAGCCCTGGAAATGCGCAAAAAAGCCTTCACCGAGGACTTGTTGCCGCCCTTTTTCCTAATGATGGACGAATTAGGCATGGACTGGAACGAACTTCAACACATTTACCAAAATTTAAAAAATAAGCTATGAAAATTGGAAATATCGTGGCCGGATTGGCCGTTTTGTGCTGCTTGAGCACCATTTTATGGAGTATGCGCACCAAAGTTCAGCGCATCCGACGGGAAGAGGTGGTCGTGGCGATGGCCACAAAAAATGACCAAATGAGCCGTTACGAAGTGCCCAATATCAACAATATAACGGTGAGGGGTTTTGAAGAGGTGGTTTTAGATCCTGCATTTTCAGGTATAGAAATTACGGGCGATTCCGCAGTGCGCAACCAATGCACCGTTTGGCGAAATGAAAGCCAAGTTCGTATTTTTTTCAAAAACGACACCACTGATCGTCCAATGTTGTTAAAAAACGTCGTTGTTCGGGTGGGTTTAATGCCACAAAATGGCGCTACATCCGATCAGTTGAACTTGTATTTGAGTCAATGCGCCAAAGTCTCCTGCACCGGCGCTTTGAACCACAATCGGGTTAATATTGGAGCCGACAATGTGCGGGCGTCGCAATTTGCCGTTCAAACGCGGAAATTGTCATTGTCTGTCAATGATGTGCCCTACAATGAATTTTACCAGTTTCGCGACAGTACCCGCAATCAAATGACGGTGAACGGCAGCGCGTCGTACGTGAAAATACGAGACGTTAATAATGTTGCTTTGGACCTTAGATACTTGGCGATGGGCGATTGTTACGGCGAGTCGGCGCATTTTAGTGATTTGTTGATTGGAACGGCCGAGTTGGTTAATTTGTCGCGGGGCGAAGGCACCAATATTAAACTGGAGCAACAACCGAAGTACAAAAAAATTAGAGAAGAGAGCGGTTTTTGAACAATTGAACATCGAACAATTGAACACCGAACACCGAACAATTGAACATCGAACACCGAACACCGAACAATTGAACATCGAACAATTGAACATCGAACACCGAACAATTGAACATCGAACGCCGAAGCATCCGCTTTTAAGACAGCTTTCTCAATCTCAGTTATCAGCACTGAAAAACCACATAAATTTAGGCAATCATCGCTTTAATGCGGGATAATTCCATGTAATCCGCTACGGAGTATTTAACCTTATTTAATTAAAAATTACTTCGGCGTTCGATATTCGGTGTTCGGTGTTCGGTGTTCGATGTTCAATTGTTCGGCGTTCAATTGTTCGGTGTTCAATTGTTCAACGTTACTTAATCATCTTAAACCCGGTGTATTTCCAAAGTGCTTTTGGAATTTGAATACCTTCGGGGGTTTGGTTGTTTTCCAGCAAGGCCGCTACAATACGGGCGAGCGCAAGGGCCGAACCGTTGAGGGTGTGGGCCAGTTCAATTTTACCGTTACCATCGCGGAAACGCAATTTCATGCGGTTGGTCTGGAACGTTTCAAAGTTCGACACTGAACTTACTTCCAGCCAGCGCTGTTGGGCCGCCGACCACACTTCGAAGTCGAAGGTTTTGGCGGATGCAAAACCCATATCGCCCCCGCAAAGCAACAAAATGCGGTAGGGGAGTTCGAGTTTGGCCATCAGTTTAGATACGTGGCTCACCATTCCCATCAACGCTTTATAAGAATTGTCGGGGTGCTCGACGCGCACAATTTCCACTTTATCAAACTGGTGCACGCGGTTGAGGCCGCGCACGTGGGCACCGTACGAACCGGCTTCGCGGCGGAAGCAGGGCGTGTAAGCGGTCATTTTGATGGGGAGATCTTTTTCGGCCACAATTTCGTCGCGCAGAATATTGGTCACCGGTACCTCGGCCGTTGGGATGAGGTACAGGTCATCCACGGTGCAGTGGTACATTTGTCCTTCCTTGTCGGGCAGTTGTCCGGTGGCGCGGGCGCTGTCTTCGTTCACGAGGTGGGGCGGCATAATTTCTTCGTAACCGGCCTTCACGGCTTCGTCAAGGAAAAACTGAATCAAAGCGCGTTGGAGGCGTGCGCCCTGTCCGCGGTACACGGGGAAACCGGCACCGGTGAGTTTTACGCCCAGTTCGAGGTCGAAGAGGTTGTATTTTTTAGCCAATTCCCAGTGGGGGGCGGCATCGGCGGGCAGGGTTGGAAAAGTTTTGTTCCAGGCTTTGAACACTTTATTATCTTCCGGTGTTTTACCTTTCGGAACAGATTTATGGGGTGCATTGGGAACGGAATACAACAATTGATCCAAGTCGTGTTTGATGGCAGCCATGTTTTCCTCCAGGCCCTTTTCTTGGTCTTTCAGGGCGGCTACGGCTTTTTTCTGTTGTTCGGCCTCCTCTTTTTTGCCCTGACCCATGAGTTGTCCGATGGATTTGGCCATACGGTTCATTTCGGCCCTGGTATCGTCCAATTCTTTTTGACCGGATCGGCGGCGATCGTCCAGAGCAATAATTTGATCAATGGCTTTTAATTGGGTGTTATTCCAATTACGTTTGCGCAAGGCTGCCACAATTCGGGCTTTCTCTTCGCGGATAACTTCAAGTTGGAGCATATCTCTAAAATTTTTTTTCTCAAAAAACGCCACAAGGTAGGGCAAATATAAAATAAGGTTTACCTTTGCGTCGTTACATTTATTTCTAAACACCTTATTTAGAATAAAATTCCATAAATACTACCGGATTTTTACCACACTCCCGATAAATTTTACTGCCCTGTCCTGCGTTGGTATAGTCCATAGTATCATAGTATCCTCCCCAAAATGGTTTTGCAGTGCGCTTATAGACAAGCATTTTGCGTATTTTTTAGCCAGTTGACCACCATGAAACACCTTCAAACGAAATCAGAATCTCACCCGGAAATGTTTTTGCATTTTTCCTGAATGCCATGCCAGGTATACCCCTTTTTGGGTATATTCAACGACATAGCCTCACCCCGGAAACTGTATTAACCCACAGTTTCTTAATGGTTCAACCGGAATTTTGCCCGTTTGTGCCTGCGCATTTCCGATCCATTTTTATACACCCACCATTTATTTTTAGTTAAGTCGAATGTACGACATTTTGCAGTTGAACGAAAAATTGGTCACCGAGCTAAAAGAAATAGCCAAGCAACTCGGTATAAAAGGCGCTAACAGCCTGACCAAACAGGATTTAGTATATAAAATCCTTGATGAACAAGCCCTTGCCGCAAAGGGAAAAGGCGGCGAATTAGTCCCCGAAGTGGATGAACCTTCCCCCGGTCGTAAAATTGTGGTGCGTAAACCCGTCTCCGAACAAGAGGAAAACGCGAATGCCGGCCCCGCAAAAAAAGGCCGCAAACCCACCAAAGACGCCTCCGAACCGGCTCCGCCACCACCCCTCAACGACACGCCACCACCCGTTGCCCCTTCGGCTCCGGCTCCTTTAAAAAATACCGGCCGGCCACCGGTCAATCCCAAAAATCAGCCGTCGGTACCGCCACAGCAGCCACAACAACAGCCGCGTCAGCAACCGCACCAACAACACCAGCAACGACCACCGCAGCAGCAGCAGCCACAACAGCCGCCAATGCGCCAAAATTTTAACCCCAACCAGCCGCCCCAACAGCAGCAACCGGGTATGTACCGCGACCGTTATGGCCGTCAGCAGGGACCACAACAAGGCCCGCCGCCGCAACAGAACGTGCCGCCGCAACCTCAAAATGTGCCGCCCCCGGCCAACCAGCCGCAACCGCAGCAGCGACCACCACAGCAGCAACAGCCCCGCCAACAGCAGCCGCCCGCAACGCCACCCGGTATGTACCGCGATCGTTACGGCCGCCTTCAGGGTACGCCCTTGCCCGGTGCTTTGCCCCAACGCATCCAGCCCGGAAGCCCCAATTATCGCCAACCCGGCCACCAAAGTAACCCCGGTAACAATAACCCGCAGCAGCGCTCTAATCCTAATCTCTACGATCAGGATACCAATCGGATGGACCGCTACGACGACGAAGTGGTGAACAACCCAATGGCCGACGAGGACGATTACGAAATGGTGCCTCAACCGCAGCGGAAAGTCGACGGGAATTTTGACGCACCCGCTCAGGAAATGGCGCAAGAACCACAGGAAGTAATGCCCATTATTGCCCGCGAAAAATTTGACGTTGAGTTGGATGGTATTATCGAAGGCGGTGGTACCCTCGAAATGATGTCGGATGGTTACGGCTTCTTGCGTTCTTCCGATTTTAACTACCTCACCAGCCCCGACGATATTTACGTGTCGCCTTCGCAGGTGAAACTATTTGGCCTGCGCACTGGTGATACCGTTTTTGGCCCCATGCGCCCGCCCAAAGAAGGTGAAAAGTATTTTGCACTGCTGAAAGTAAATAAAATCAACGGCCTCGATCCCAAAGACGTGCGCGACCGCGTACCTTTTGATTATCTCACGCCGTTGTTCCCCACCCGGAAATTTAACCTCCTGACCAGCCCCACCGGCCGCGATTTTGGTAACCGCATCGTGGAGTTGTTTACGCCCATCGGTAAAGGCCAACGCGGCCTGATCGTCGCCCAACCTAAAACGGGTAAAACCTTCCTGTTGAAGGATTTGGCCAATGCCATTACCAAAAACCACCCCGAATGTTACGTGATCATTCTTTTGATTGACGAACGTCCCGAGGAGGTAACCGATATGAAACGCAGCGTAAAAGCCGAGGTAGTATCTTCAACGTTCGACGAAACCGCCGAAAACCACGTGCGCCTCGCCAATATCGTTTTGGAAAAAGCCAAACGCATGGTAGAATGCGGCCACGATGTGGTGATTCTCCTCGACTCTATTACCCGTATGGCGCGTGCTTACAATACCGTGGCTCCCGCATCGGGTAAGGTATTGTCGGGTGGTGTAGAAGCAACGGCTTTGCAAAAACCCAAAAAATTCTTCGGTGCGGCACGTTCCATCGAAAATGGCGGTTCACTCACCATTATCGCCACGGCTTTGACCGATACGGGTTCTAAAATGGACCAGGTTATCTTTGAGGAATTTAAAGGTACCGGTAACATGGAATTGCAACTCGATCGTCAGTTGGCCAACAAACGGATGTACCCAAGTATTGACCTCACCAAATCCAGTACTCGCCGCGAAGATTTGCTCCTCGATCGCGATACACTACAACGGATGTTTATTTTGCGTAACCACCTCGCGGATATGAAACCCGACGAAGCAATGGAATTTATGCGCAAACACATGATGAATACCACTTCCAACGAAGACTTTTTGGAAGGTATGAACCGGTAAATATCGAACATTAGAACATCGAACACCGAACACCGAATTTAGAATACCGAACACCGAAGTAATGTTGAATTGAATAGCGTCTAATTGATAAAGCCCAATTTGCTGGTTATCAGCAAATTGGGCTTTTTTACTTTTGGGTCCCAAAAAGTAGGGACTGGGGATAAGTCATGTTTATGCCCCCAAATAGCCTTTACTATTGAAACACGCGCACGTAATCCACAATCATGTGTTGTGGGAAAGGGGTTGAATTATCGGGGTTACCCGGCAAATTGCCACCTACCGCAACGTTGAAAATAAAGAAAAACGGCTTGTTGAACGGATACGCCGCGCCATTCATATCGGCGGGTGTAATGGTGTGGAACACCTCGTCGTCCACCAAAAATTCAATTTTATCGGCCTGCCATACTAAAGAGAATACGTGAAATTCATCCTGGAAATTGGCGTTCCCGGTAAGGTATTTGGCCTGTGTAATGTATTGACGAGAGTTAAAATTCGCCCCAAAGTGCACCGTTCCCAATACCCGGGTGGGTAAATCGCCGGTTAATTCCATGATGTCAATTTCGCCGCAAGCGGGCCAACTTACCGCGTCAATATTGCTACCGAGCATCCAGAGGGCGGGCCAAAGACCTTTACCTTCGGGCAAGGCCGCACGAATGTCAATCCGGCCAAACTTAAACTGTTGCTTGCCTTTGGTCGTCAGGCGGGATGAAGTGTAGTTTTTGCCGCCAAACTGCTGTTTTTTGGCCGTAATGACCAAATTCCCATCCACCAAAGCGGTGTTGTCTTCGCGGTAATATTGCAATTCGTTGTTTCCCCATCCGCAATTAGGGCATCCGTCGCCAATTTCGTAGTTCCAGTCGGTGGTATTTAACGTAGCACCGTCAAATTCATCGGACCAGGTAAGGTTGTAGCCCGGGTACGATACCGGCGTGATATAACCACCCGTCGGGATGGTTAACCCCGCGGTGTTGTTATCGTCGTCGTTGATGGTAATAACCGAAACGTCTTTGGTAAGGGCGAGGTTAATGGGGTTGTACAATTTCACCTCAAAGGTTTCTTTGGTTTCGCGCAGTTCGTCGCCCACGATTTTAATGGCCAACGTTTTTTGGGTTTCCCCCGGCGCAAACACCAATTGGCCCGAATTCAACAATTCGTAGTCGCTGCTGGCCGTTGCGGTACCGGCAACGCCCGCAAACCGCACCACGGCGTTGGCTTTATTATCGCCCACGAGGTTGACTTCGAGGTAAATGGTATCATCCGCGTCGCCTTCTTCAAGGGTAAGGTCGCCCATCGTGATGGTGGGCAGGTTGCGAGCATCCGCCGCGCCGTCGTCTTCTTTGACGCAGGCCCACAAACCGGATACCAGGGCAATTGTGCTGATTAATAGTGTTTTTTTCATGTTTTTGCTTGAGAATAATCGTTAAATGTTACTGATAAACCCGTACGTAATCAACCAGCATCTTTTGGGGCCAAATGCTGTTGTCCACGCCTTTTTTACCACCCCAGTTGCCGCCTACGGCTAAGTTCAGGATCAGGTGGAAATTGCGGTCAAATGGCCACGATTTAAACCCATCCTTGCGGTTTTGGAACGAGTGAAATACCTTGCCATCGAACAAAAAATCAATTTTTTCCGTATCCCATTCGATGCCATAGAGGTGAAAACCGGAACTAAGGGTGCTGGAGTGAATTCGGCCCGATACCTGGGTTCCTTTAACGTGGTTAAAGTTTTCGGTGTGCACCGTTCCGTACAAACTATCGGGTTCGTATCCCACAAACTCCATGATGTCAATTTCACCACTGGCCGGCCAACCACCGTAGGCCCAATCGGTGGGTAACATCCAGATGGCGGGCCAGGTGCCGCGTCCTTTGGGCAACAAAGCCCGCACTTCGATGCGGCCATAGGTCCAATCGCCTTTCCGGCGGCTCACCAGCCGGGCGGAGGAGTAATTCATACCACCCATTTTTTCCTGGTGTGCTTCAATGGCGAGATTTCCCAACAGCACCCGCGCATTTTCGACGCGGTTGGCGGTGTAGTACTGCAATTCGTTGTTTCCCCAGCCACATACATTGGGGCAACCATTGCCCAGGTCATACCCCCATTTGGTGCTGTCGGGCAACCCGGAATAGTTAAACTCATCAGACCAGACCAATTTGTTAAACCGTTGGGTTTGCGCCGTTTTTTGCGCCGAATGGCAGGAAACTACCAGAAAAGTGCCCAATAGCGCCGCGATAAACGGAAAAAATGCTTTTGACATAAGTACGAGCCGGGCTTATTGTGGAATAAATTTGAGTTCGAACCAGCCTTGCGCCAACGGCGTGCCGTTTTGTGCTCTTTGGCGACCGCGAACAATTAGTTCCGTTTCGGTTAATTTCACAATGTCCAACAAATTATCGCAATCCCAAACCCCCATAAACTGGTCATCGGGCAGGATAAGTTGGTCGCGGCCCAACGGACCCGTACCCACCAGGTACACAAAAGTACCCGGCGGCGGGTTATAGGCTTCCGCCTGGTAGCCGTTCCAAGGGTTTACCGCTGCACCATTGGCGCGGTTTTCGAACACCAAACCATCGAAGGTAAAGCAAAAACCATCGTCGTATTGTTCATTTTGCAGGCCGTTTTCGGTGGCGGTGAACCACGAAAAGTCATCGTAACTCGGGCCTACTTTTAAGGCACCGGCCTCGCGCGACATGGTCCAGCATTTGCCCGCGGGCGAGCAATCATTGGTGAGCAGCGCGTATTTGGTGTTGCACGACACGGGTGCGTCTTTTACCACGGTCACTGTTTTGGAGGCCGATGGTGAACCGCTACCGTTGTCTTTTGAAGCAAAAAGCGTCACGGTGTACGTGCCTTTATTGCTAAAAAGAATGGTGTCAATGGCTTTTGCCGATTGCGCCGGAGTGCCGCCGGGAATGTCCCAAAGCCGCTGGAATGCACCCGAAGTGAGGTCTTTGACCACAAAACGGTTCGAGTCGCCATTGACCATTTCAATGCTGAACTCCGGGCTGGCGGGAGCCTCCGGGAGTTGAAACTCATCGTCGCGATCGGGTTTGCAACCTGCTACCAAACCGCCGATCAGGATTGTATAAATCAGTGCTTTTTTCATAATTTTAATACCCTGGATTTTGACGCAAAACCCCGTTGGTGGCGAGGATTTGTGATTGAGGAATGGGGAATAACTCGTGGGTTCCGGCGGTAAAACCGAGGCTGCCCAATACTTGTGGTGCGCGACCTGTGCGCACCAAATCGAAGAAACGGTGCGCTTCGAGGCCCAATTCAATGCGGCGTTCGCGGTAGATGGCATCGAGTAAGGCGGTTCCGGAAGCGTTCACCGCCGGAATGTTTACGCGAGCGCGCACCCGGTTGAGCGAAATGCGGGCAGCGGCTTCGTCACCCGATTGGAAAGCGGCTTCGGCGTGCATGAGCAATACGTCGGAAAAACGAATAACGCGGTCGTTGGAGCCACCGTTGGGGCTGGGATCTCCAAATGGTGCGTCTTCCGTTTTGCTGTTGAAGTATTTTTTTGGGTAAAAAACGTGCGGCATATCGCCCGTAGCGGCCAGGGTAAATGTACCGCGGTCACCCATCGGTTCACCCACGCGGAATACGGTTGATTTGAGGCGCGGATCTTCAAAACCTTCTTTAAAAAACTCATCCACGAAGTTTTGCGTGGGAATGTTAAAACCAAAACCCGCAAATTGTCCCCGGGCGCGTTGGAAAACATTGGTAAAACTGCCTTCGTTGGCGTTGTTTTTACCCCAGTTCCCGCCGGAAGCGTTCATGTACTGAATTTCAAACACCGATTCGCTGTTGTTTTCACCGTCAATGGTAAAAATATCGGCGTAATTGGGGGTTAATTCATATTCATTCGACGCGATAATTTCGGCGGCTACGGTTTTGGCTTCCTGCCATTTCTGACGCCAGAGATAGGTTTTTACCAACAATGCCTGCGCGGCACCTTTGGTAATACGGCCCAAATCGGCGGCGGAATATTCGCTGCGCAACCACAAATCGGCGCTGGCTTCGGTGAGGTCCTTTTCAATCAAAGCCCACACTTCATCCGCCGATGCGCGGGGTAAATTGTACTCGGAGGGTGCCAATACGCGGTCGGCCAGCGGCACACCACCAAACATGGTTACTAAGTTATAAAAATTCCAGGCCCGGATAAATTTCGCTTCGCCCAGAATCCGCGCTTTCAGGTCGTCGTCCATGCTAATGGCGGGTACTTTTTCGAGTACCACATTCGCGCGGTAAATACCTTCGTAGTTGGCGCCCCATTCGCTTTCGAGCAAATCGGTGTTGGTAGGCCCCAAAAACGTTTCTAACTGCAACAAAGAATTCACGTCGTTGTCGCCGGAACCGCCTTTTACGGCATCATCCGACATAATATCCCCCCAAAACCAGCGAAAGTGACCGGCGGGCGAAATTTGGAATTGCAGGGTTGCGTACGCGGCATTCACCGCTGCAATGGCGTCGGCTTCGGTGCGGTAAAAATTTTCTTCCGTGATACCGACGATTGGTTTTTTCTCCAAAAAGTCCTTTTGGCAAGCCGAAAAGGCAAAAAATAGCAATAAAATGGATATTTTCTTCATGTTTGGAATAACATTTAAAAGGTAAGACTAACACCACCGAGCACCGTGCGCGCCTGTGGGTAAAAACCGCGGTCAATACCCAGTTCGAGGCTGCCGCCTACGCTGCCAATTTCGGGGTCGAGGCCCGAATATTTGGTAAATGTAAGCATGTTTTGGCCGGTGACGTAAATTTTCATTTTTTCAAAACGCACCTTTTTTAACCACGCTTTTGGCAAATTATACCCCAATTGGATCGTTTTGAGGCGCAAATAAGAGCCATCTTCCACAAAACGATCGCTCACGCGGGCGTTTTGGTTCGGATCGGTGAGGCTCACCCGTGGTTCCGTGTTGGAGGTGCCTTCGCCGGTCCAACGACCCAACGATGACGCCGGACGGTTGACAAACGGGAAGTCGAAACGGGTGGTATTGACGTAAATGTCGTTGCCGTGCGTGCCTTGGAAAAACATATTGAGTTCAAATCCTTTCCACTGCAAATCGGCGTTAAAACCGTACGTGAAAGCGGGGGTCGGGTTGCCAATCCAGGTGCGGTCGTCGGCATCAATAACGCCGTTACCGTCCAGATCTTTAAAACGGATATCGCCCGGTTTGGTTTCGTTGCTTTGAAATGCGGCGGCTTCCACTTCCGATTGGTTTTGGAAAATACCGTCGGTAACAAAACCAAAAAACGAAGCCAAAGGCTGGCCGACGTCGGTTTTGGAGGCGTTGGCGTTGGCCGATTGCACAAAACCGGAGAATACCGGTTCGCCGCCGCGACCCAAACTGGTGACTTCACTTTTTACAAAAGCCACGTTGCCACCCACGGAATACCGCAGGGCGTTGTCGAAATTGCGGTACGAAAGCGCCAATTCCCAGCCCCGGTTTTCGGCCGTTGCTACGTTTTGAATCGGGGGAGCGGTACCTGCCACCAACGGAATAGGAGCCGCGTACAACATGTCCGAGGTCTTTTTGATGTAGTAGTCGGTGGTGAATTGGATTCGGCCATCCAACAACTCGGCATCAATACCGATGTCGGTTTGGGTGCTGGTTTCCCATTGCAAATCGGGGTTCGCTGATGTAAGGGCTACGGCCCCGTTGGTAATAATTTGGTCGTTGCTAAAGGTGTAGTTTTGACCATTGTTTACCACCGTTGTAAACGCGTAATCGCCAATGCGGTCGTTACCATTTTGGCCCCAACTGGCGCGTACTTTCAGGAAATTCACCGCATCCACCTTCCAGAACGAAGCGTGGCTGGCTACCCAACCCGCCGAAAAGGAGGGGAAATAACCGAAGCGGTTGTTTTTACCAAAACGCGAAGAACCATCGGCGCGCAGCGTTGCGGAGAACAAAAGGGTATTGTTCCAATCGTAGTTGGCTTTGGTGAAATACGACAACAACGACGATTCACTGGCAAATTGATAGGCACTTTGCGACGCAATGGGATCAATGGTGTTGCTGATATAAGCGTCTTTCGGGTCGTTCGACGGGAGGTTGGTGTTGGCACCACCGCTGCCGTCGTAGCGATTTTCCAAAGCCGTAGTGCCACCAATAAACGTCAGGTTGTGCTCACCGGCGATTTGGGTTTGGTACGTCAGAACGTTTTCCAATTGCCAGTTCCGCCACGTGTTATTGCCCACGGAAACGCTGTTAATCAACGATTTCTCCGCCACCGGGGCTTCACTGATGGATGAAATATTGCTCAGGTCGTATTTTGGGTTAAAGCCGCGTTGTACCGCAAACGTTGCGTCGAGGCTGAATGCCGAACGGAATGTAAGTCCTTTGGCCAGTTTTACATCGGCAAATACACTACCTACGAAGCGATTGCTGCGCCAGGTATTGTAGGTTTGTTCAATGCCGTTGACCGGATTGGCTATATCTGTACTGGAATAATTGGAATAGGCATAGGTACCATCCGCTTTGTGGATGGGGGTGATCGGGTCCATGTTTAAGGCCCGGATCAGTGGTGAATTGTACTGGTTGTTTTCGGATAATCCCTGGCGCTCTAACCACGTAAAACCGAGGTTGTTGCCCACGGTGAGCCATTTTTTGAGATCGTTAACGCCGTTAAAACGCACGGTTCCGCGTTGGAAATTGGCTTTATCGCCGCCCACAATCCCGTCTTGCGAAAAATAATTGCCGGAAATGGTGTACGCCGAACGTTCGCTGCCGCCGGTCATGGTCAATTGGTGGCTGGCAATGGGAGCGGTTTGGAAAATGGCTTCCTGCCAGTTGGTACCTTCGCCCAAAGCGGCCGGATACACGAACTCGGGCAGGGGCGTTTTGCCCGCCGCGATGTAGGCTTCGCTTTGCAAAACGGCGTATTCCTGCGCGGTCAGCAAATCCACAAACCGCGAGGCGCGTTGCAAACCCTGATAGGCTTCGTAACTAATTTTGCCGTCCTGATTGCGTTTGCCGCCTTTGGTGGTGATCAATACCACGCCATTGGCACCGCGCGAACCGTAAATAGCCGCCGAGGCTGCGTCTTTCAGAACGTTGATGGTTTCAATGTCGTTGGGGTTCAAAAAGTCGAGGCCATCCACCGGAATACCGTCCACGATGTAGAGTGGGTCGGCGTTGTTGATGGTGCCCACACCACGTACCCGAACGGACAATGTGCTGCCGGGAGAGCCGGAGTTTTGGGCAATTTGAACCCCGGCGGTGCGGCCTTGCAGGGCTTGTTCGACGCGCAAAATGGGGCGCTCGGCAATTTCCGCCGCCGAAACCGTGGCGACCGAGCCGCTGATATTGGATCTTTTTTGAGCGCCATAACCGGTGACGACTATCTCATCGAGTTGTGAGGCGCTTTCGGACAATGCGACGTTAATGGTTGTTTGGTTGCCTACTTCAATTTCCTGGGTGGCAAAACCCGTGTAGGAAAAGACCAAAATGGCTTGTGTATTCGGAACATTCACAGAATAGTTCCCTTCGATGTCGGTTACTGCACCAATGTTGGTTCCCTTGACCTGAATCGTCGCCCCAATGGCGGCTTCTTTATCGGCGGCAAGGGTCACTTTGCCGGCGACCCTGCTTTGAGCAGAGAGTACGCCGGCAAAGATCATGCAGAATATGGATAGATAAATCCGCATTTGTTGACCTATTTTACTAGTTTACGGGTGAAATAACGGTCGCCAGAGCGAACAGTGACAAAATAAACGCCGGGCTGCATTTGCGCCGTTGGCAGTTCGAGTGTGGTGTCATTTACCACCCATTGTTGTACATTTTGGCCAATTGCATTGGTCAAAACAACGGTTTTTTCGTTCAAATCGGCTTCGTTAAAAATCAAAACCGCCGGAGCAGTTCCCACCGGATTGCCCAAAATGGTGAACACATTTGCGTCGGCAATGGCATTGTTCGTGCCAGATGTGCAAGTGGCGTTGGTGAAACAAGTGCCAAAACAAGTGGCTACCGTTTGGTCAGCCGTAACAGCGGCCAAAAAGCGGTCGTCGAAGTTGTTCGGGTTACCGCAAGGCAAACCGGCGAGCAATTCTTTGCAACTGTAATCGGCGCATGGGCCGTTGGTGAACGTGTAGTACGAACTAAAGCCCGTTTTGCGGGGTACCAAAAGTTCAAAAATGCCGTCGTTGTTCGCGTCGTTCATGCGGTATTTACCACCGGGAACGTCAAAATTGCCGCCGCCCGCCAACCAAACGCCGTCGGGGTTAGGGGTAATGCCGTTCATACCCAACAAGAAATTAATCTTTACCTCTTCGCCGCAAGCGTAGCAAGAGTTAAAGCAGAATTTTGGCAAATCCGTATCGCCGCTTACCAACAACAAACGGTTGACAAACTGTCCGGATGGGTCTCTTTTGGTGCATTCTTCGGTACCGATGAACTGCTCTTGTGCGGCCCAGTTGTCGAGGGTAATTTTGTATTCGTAAGAACCATTGGTCACGTTGATGCTGCCTTCCCAAATACCGTCGAAGTTAGCGTCGGTCAATGGATTAGCGTCACCCGACCAGTTGTTGAAAGAACCGCTCACGTACACATTGTCGAAATTGGCGGTGTAACTGTTCATATCCACCTGGAAATTAACGGTGCGCACTTGTGGTGCCGCGTTGCCTTTTACCACGATATCGTCGAAGTAAGAAGTAACGTCGGTGCCGGTACCGGCCGTACCGAAGTCAAAAAACAATACCACGCGGGTATAAGCGCCAGAAGCGGCTTCAAACGGTGGTTCGAGTGATGGCAATGAAGCGTCGAAACAAAGTTCTTCCCATTCATTGATTTTGGTGTTGGGAACGCTGGCGATCCAGTTGGGTTTGCCCGATGTGGAACCTTCCAATTTCAAAGCAAGGTTGCCGATGTGGTCCATGTGTACTTTGATACACGCCTGATTGCTGGTACCCATATCCACCGGAACAGTGGGGTCAGGGTTCGAAAACGCACCGGCCCATACTTGAGCAACCGCGGGTTTTACGTAACGTGATACGTTGCCGCTGGTGTTGATACCGCTGGGGTTTGGGTTAGCAATCACTTCGGTGAGTGTAGGCTCCAGAGCGCTGCCAAAATATTGGAATCCGGTGCTGCTGGCGGGTGTTTCAAAGTCGAGGATGCTGGTCGTTACCGATGCAGCAGGTGCGATCACGAGATCATCGAAATAAGATACCAAATCGGTGCCGGAACCGGGGGTGCCAAAACCGAAGAACAACACAACCCGGGCGTAAGTGTGTCCGGCGGCGGGTGATGCTGCTCCTTCGATGGATGGAATAGTCGCATCAAAAGTAAGTTCTTCCCATTCATTCACCTTGGTGTTGGGAACGGTGAGAATCCAGTCGGTACCACCATCGGTAGAGCCTTCCAATTTGAGGCCGAGCACCCCAATGTGGTCCATGTGTACTTTGATGGTAATTTTGTTGTTGGCCACCAAATCAATGGGTGCGGTGGGGTTAGGGTTAGAGAATGCACCGGCCCATACTTCCGAAACGGCGGGTTTGGTAAATCGGCCAACGTTGGCACTGGTATTGATCCCCGATGGATTGGGGTTGGCAATGATTTGGTTCAGCGATCCGTCCAACGGGCTTCCAAAATACTGGAACTGGGTGGAGGTGGCGGCTGATTCAAAGTCTAAAATAGTTGTTTGTGCGGATAAATTTACTACGACAAACAAACTGAGAACATACAATAGTAATTGCTGCTTCATAAAAGAGTGGTTTATGATTTTGAAATAAAATTTTAAAATCGTGAACAATGATGTTGCAAAATTAGGTTATTATACGCGTACGGGTATACTTTTATACCACGGCTACACTACGACATTTGGGGGAATGAACTACGACAAGACTACGCAAACCGATAAATATATGTACATTCGCCACTCAACAAACCTGATGCGTATGAAAAGGTTGCAACTGCCCATTGGAATTCTGTTTTTTGTTTTATTTTGGGGAAACAACGCGCTGGCGCAAGGGGTGAACATTGGGATTCCGCCCGTACACCACTTCAATAAAAAGATGTACAAGGCCGGTACCCAAAACTGGGACGCCGCCCAGGACCGCCGTGGCGTACTGTATTTCGCCAATAATGAAGGGCTGTTGCAGTACGACGGCCGCACCTGGACCTGTTTTCCCGTGGATAACCGCACCGTTGTGCGCTCGGTGGCCATTGATGCCGTTGGACGCATTTGGGTGGGTGCCCAAAGTGAATTGGGGTATTTTTTTCCCGGCCCCGACGGCCGTTTGCACTATAACTCTTTGTCGTATGCGCTCCCGCCCGACAAACGCAATTTTGAAGACGTTTGGGACATTGTTTTTGACCAAAACGCGGTTCTTTTCCGCACCAACCGCTCCGTTTTTCGTTGGCAAAATAACCAACTCGAAACCCTCGACGTGCAGGGTGGATTCACTGGCCTGTTTTCTACCGCCAAAGGCACCTTACTGCAACGCGATATGAACCATTTGATGGTGTACCGCGACGGGCAATTTGCCCCTTTGTTGTCCAGCGCCGACCTCCAAAGTCCCGTTACCGGCATGATGCCCTGGGGCGCGGATACGCTCATTTGCAGTACCCTGAAAAACGGCCTTTTTTATTTGTCCAACGGCCAATTGTCGCCCTGCCGCACCCCCCACGACGCTTTGTTGCGCGAAAAACGCATTTATTCGGCGACCATTTTGCCCAATGGTTATTTGGCATTGGGTACTTCACTGAGTGGTTTATTGGTACTCGACCAGCAACACCGCCTCTACCGGCACTTGAACAAAGCCAATAGCCTCCAAAACAACAATATTTTGTGTGTGTTTGCCGATCGCGCCAACAGCGTATGGCTCGGCCTCGATTCCGGGATTGATTGCGCCGTGCTGGACGCGCCTTTTACCACGGTGATTCCCGACGGCGATTTGTTGGGAACGGGGTACGCGGCGGCGGTTTTTAACCAGGAATTGTACCTCGGGGTGTCGAATGGCCTTTACAAAATACCCTGGAAAAATTTCTATAACCCGGAGCATAAGTTGCAATTTGAAAAAATAAACCCCGCCGAAGGGCAAGTTTGGGCGTTGCAACCGCTCGGTAACCAATTGCTGCTGGGGCACCACGAAGGCGCATTTACCGTTGGCGGTGCTTCGGCGCAGCGGATTTCGACGGTCCCCGGCGGCTGGACTTTTGTGCAAATGTCCGAGTCATTTGCGTTGGGTGGCACCTATTCGGGTTTGGTGTTGTACCAAAAAAAGGGCGAACAATGGGTTTTTGACCAAAAATTAAAAGGACTAAACGAGTCGTGCCGCATTATGGTCCGCGACCCCGACGGCAGCGTTTGGGTGGCGCACCCGTACCGGGGACTGTACCGCGTGTGGTGGTCGGCGGCGCAAAAGGATACCTTGCGGGTAGATTTTTACGACGTGAGCGACGGTTTGCCTTCCAATTTGAACAATTACGTGTTCAACGTGGCCGGGAAACCCGTTTTTGCCACCCAAAAAGGCGTTTATCGTTTCGATACGGCCCGGCAGATTTTTGTTCCCGACGATGATTTTAACCGCGTCATTGGGCCGGAAAAAAACATTCGCCTGCTCAAAGAAGATACCGAAGGCAATATTTGGTACGTGGCCGACCAGGAAGTGGGCCTGCTGCAACTGGAGGATTTTGGCCTGAAAAAAAACATTCGCAAAGTGGTGTTCCCCGAACTCGCCGAACGCCTCGTGGGGGGCTTTGAATTGATTTATCCCGTGGACCATAAAAACGTTTTTTTTGGGGCCGAACAGGGATTTATCCATTACAACGCGTCGGCCCCGGTCTCGGCGGATACCGTGTTGCAGTTGGTGTTGAGCAAAGTAACGGCCAACGGGTACCGCGATACGCTGCTGTTTACTGGCTGGTTTGTGCACCCCGACGGCATCAAAAATGCCCAATATGCCGAGTTAATTCCCGTTTTGGACGCGGAATTGAACAACCTGCGGTTTGTTTTTTCGGCGACCGATTACAAGGAGCCGGCCTTTGTGCAGTACCGTTACCGGCTCAAAGGGCTGGAATCGGGTTGGTCGGAATGGTCGGCGGAGTCGGTGAAAAACTACACCAACCTGGAGCCGGGCACTTACACCTTTGAAGTGCAGGCCCGCCGCAAAGACGGTCGGGAAAGCGCCACCGTGGCCTATTCGTTTCGGATTCGGCCGCCGTGGTACGCCAGCGGCGTGGCCCTGGCCCTGTACGCGTTGGGGTTGTTGGGGTTGTTTGTGGGGTTTGTTTTTCGGCAAAAAAGGCAATTTGAAAACGAAAAAGAGCGCCTCACCGAACAACACGAAGAAGTAACCGCCGCGCAACAACGCGAAGTGGAGCGTTCCATCGCGGCGTTGAACGAAATTCAGCACGCCAAACTGGAAGCGGATATTCACTTTAAAAATCAGGAATTGGCCACCGCCACCATGCATTTGGTGCAAAAAGGAGAGGTTCTGCTCACCGTACAGGAGTATTTGAACGATATTTTGCAAAAATCCACCCACCAGGAGGTCAAAAAAGACATTCAGCAACTGCTCAATATGCTCAATTTTGACGCCAAATTGGACGAAGACTGGCAGCAGTTTGCTTACCATTTTGACCAGGTGCACGTTCATTTTTTGCAAAGATTGCGCGAAAAATACCCGCAACTCAGCGCTAATGACCACAAATTATGCGCTTACCTGCGGATGAACCTGGCTTCCAAAGAAATTGCCCCGCTGATGAATATTTCGGTGCGCGGCGTGGAAGCCAGTCGGTATCGCCTGCGCAAAAAACTGGGTTTACCGAACGATGCTAATCTTACGGAGTGGGTGTTGAGTGTGTAAATAGCGTGCTCAGAACGCCTCCCGTTTTCGACACTGGGAGACCCGAAATGAGATCCGTTTTTAATTGTCTTGTTCGTAGAAAGACGGGAGACCGGATCAAACGACTGGTGCAGATTAGAACGGATTTTTTCTTATTTTCGGTGCCGATATACTCAAAGTTGATGAAAAAAGTACCGAAAACAGGTACTAAAAATCTCCCAGCGCACAAAATATGCACAAGAGGACTCATGTGGCTTTGTCATTCAGAAGGAATCTACGGGATCGAAATATCGGGTAAAAAGCGAGGAGATAAAAGTGTAATAAAATGCCCGGATGTGCTATGAATGCATTCCTTGTATCATGTGGTTTTTTATCCAAAATTCCATGCCCGTAGATTCCTTCTGAATGACAAAGCCACACGGCGGCAACGGTACATGTTTTGTGGGCCGGGCCATATGTTTTTTGATATATGATTGATGATATATGATAGCAGATAGCAGAAGTTTTTTTGGCAAAAAAGCACCAAAAAAATCCTGTAAAATCCTAAAATCCGGTAAATCCTGATTCGGACAATAATTACAACGCCTCCGCCTCCGCCAGCCGCCGTAGGTACCCCGTTTCCCGCACCCGCCGTACAGCCTCGATCTTGTGCTGCTCCGCAGTGGCATGATCCCCTTCCAGCCGCCGCAAGCGCGACATGGCGATGTGCCAGTCCACCAGGTACAGACCCATGCTGCTGTTTTCGGCGATTTCGTACACCTCGTCGAGGTCTTCCAGCGCAGCGGAGAGGCGGTTGGTTTGCAGCCGCCACTGGGCGCGGGCGAGCAGGCCCTTGGCAATCATTTCAACATCACCCGCTTTTCGCAAACCCTCCACGGCGCGGTTGAAATATTGTTCAGCGGCCTCGCGGTGGGTGGAGGTATCTTCATTTTGGATAGCGGCGGCTTGGGCGCGAGCGAATATCAAATTGTCCAAGGAAATATCTAAAAGTGAATCAGATACCAATCTCCATTCAAAAAAGCACTCCGCCCGTTGCAACACATCTGCCCATTTTCCCTGCCCCAACAGCAGATCGCAGTACCGATAGCCCTGTACCGAATACAAAAAACGATATTCTGATTGTCTTTCCCGCTGCATAGCCTCTGCTTCGGCAAAAAGTTCTTCCGCTTTAGTGTTTTGACCGGTATGATGCAGTGCATCGGCAAGGGTGGTTCTACTTAAATACGTCCAATCATCATCTTCACTGCGGTCGGCAAAGTCCACCGCCTGTCGCCCAAAAACTACGGCTTCGCGCAGGGCACCGAGGGTAAGGTGTAGTTCGCTTAGGTTATTGGCGTTTATTGCTGCACTTTCCCATACTTCTTCGTTAATTCTTTTTTGAAGGGCAGCCCGCATTGGCTCTGCCGCTTCCCGCAACCGGCCCAAACCCCGCAATCGAAAACCCGCCCAACTCAATACCACTGCCTGACCGGCTTCACTCATGTTTTGGGAAGGTTGCGACCAAGGGGTCTCGAATAAGGTGGCCAAACCCGCCAAATCCGTTCCAAAAGCACCGAGTTGACTGGTGGAGTAATGTTTATCCTTTCTTTTAATTCTTTCCCAATACACCTCTCGTCTAACTTCTTCTTGCAAACCCGCCCGTGCCCCAAACGCCATAGCGGTGAACAACGGCTCCATTTCTTCGAGGGTATCGGGTTCTGGTTTTTCGGGCAGGTTTTTGTAAAAATGATAAAGGCGGGTGTTGGCTTCGCGCCAGGCTGCGGGTTGTTCGTGTTCGAGTTGTTGACCAAAATGCTCCCGCACAAGGGGGTGAGCATCTATGCTGTCCAAGTGGCGCAGGGAGGGTAGGTGGGGCAGGTTTTTGGGGGCAGCGGTGGTTTTTGGGCGGTTTTCTTCGAGTAAACCGAGGGTTTTGAGGTTGTCTAGGGCTTCGCGCAGGCGTTCGGCGGGCACGTTGGTCAGCCCATCGGTTAGCCCGGTTATGGCGGGCGTTTTTACTAAAATATCCAATGCTTCAACGAGAGCGGGCCGGTCGAAAAGACCCATTAAGTTGAGCAACGCCACTTCGGGTGAGACTGGAGGCTGCTTTTTGCCCATTATTTTATCCCAAAAACTTAATTTTTGAGGTTTTGCATTTTCGGCCTCGAACCAACGCACGTAGGCTTGCATCACACGACGGGCATGGGTACCGTCTTTTTTTTCATCGGTCAGGTGCGGTATTTCGTTGCGGCGACGCACGTCGGCATCCAATACTTTGGCCAAATAGTTGCCCAATAACCGCAACGCCAGCGCGTGGCCTTTGTACTCCGCCGCTGCCGCTTCCAATTCGCCGGGGGCACCTTTTACACCGAGTTTTTTTAATAATTGCGCCCCGTCGTGCGGGGTAAAATTGTCGAGTCGGTGGCAATGGTGTTTAGGTTGCTCGATACCGGCTACGTTTTCGATGGTTACGCGGGTGCTGATCAGGCAAAGACCGGGTTGGGAGAAGGCCAGTTCGCGCAGCAGGGCGGCGAGGGCCGGGTCTTTGAGTTTGCCGCCCAAACCACCGGGTGTACCGAGGGGGTATTGCAGCGGTTCGGTGCCGTCGAGGATGAGCAGGCAACGCTGTTGGCGCAGGTGGCGGGCTAGTTCGCGCCCGCGTTCGGTGGGGTCTTTGGGCAGTTCAATGCCAAAAAAACGCGCCGCCGCCGCAAAAAAGAAATCGGAAGAACTTTGCCGCCCCTCGTCGCTGCCCTGGCTGTAAAACGACCAGGCATATACTGAATCGGGTTGTTGCACCGGGTGGTCAAGCAGTCGGTGGAGCAGCCAATAGGTGAGCAGCATGGTTTTGCCCGTACCGCCGGGGGCCACGAATTGGAGCAGGTTGGTCTGCGGGTTGGCCCAGGCAGCGTCGAGGAGGGCGAGTTCGGGTTTGCGGCCGGTGAAGTGGGGTTGGAGATCGGGGAGGTGGTAGATATCGGTGCGGTTGGCGGGTGGGGTAGCGTTTCCGGCGGGGGATAGTTGGTTGATGACCGATATAAGGGCGTCATTAATCTTGTTCCGCAAAAGATTAGCCTCGTCAAAAGAAAGTACACCTTTGCGGATCTGGGTTTCGAGGGAAGCCAATCGTCCGGCGTTTATATCCAGAACGTCCAAAAGTTCTTGATCTTTTATCCCGTAATCGCGGAGTCGGGTAATGGCATCAGCGGTTTTGTCCGCTGTAAGCAGTTGTCTTGCTTCTTCGAGAATAACTTTTTGCGCTCCGGTCATGGTTGGGTGATTTTTTTCTTGCGGCAAAGATAAATAATAACACCAAAACAATGATATTTGACGCCCGCTTTGTCGTCGCACCCGATGGTGCGGAATCGGTTTTTGGGGTTTCAATGACCCGCACGGTATAAATCCAACTTTTATGTTCAAAAAAACACCAGTTTTAGCCCTTATGCTCTTGCATTGGGCCATCCTAAATGCCCAACCACTGCGCCTCATGACGTACAATATCCGCCTCGACGTGGCTTCCGACGGGGTAAATGCGTGGCCCAACCGCCGCGATGATTTGGCCGCGCAGGTCCAGTTTTATGCCCCCGATGTGTTGGGCATTCAGGAAGCATTGCCCCAACAAGTGGATTTTTTAAAAGAACAACTCACCGAATACCAATGCGAGGGCATTGGCCGGGAAGGCGTGGGAAAAGGCGAGGCATCATCCATTTTTTTTAACAAAAAACGTTTTTTACTCCAAAAAAGCCACACTTTTTGGTTGTCGCCCACCCCCGATTCCATTTCAATGGGTTGGGATGCGGCTTGCCTGCGCGTGTGCACTGCCGTACGGCTCAAAGACCAAAAAAGCAAACAAACCTTTTGGGTGCTGAATACCCACCTCGATCATATCGGCGTGCAGGCGCGGCTCAACGGGGTAAAAGTGATTCAGGAGCGGATAAAAAAAATGAACCCCGAAGGTTTTCCGGTGGTGCTCATGGGCGATTTTAACGCCACCCCGGAATCGGACGTAATGACCCTGGTAAAAAGCCAAATGACCGATTGCCGCGTTCTCTCCGAACAAAAACCGTTTGGTCCGGCCGGGACGTTTAACGGTTTTAACTTCAAAGAACCCGTCACCAAATTGATTGATTATATCCTGTTGTCGCCCAATACGCCGTGGACAGTGCGCAAACACGCGGTGTTGAGCGATTCAAAAGACTTGCGGTATCCGTCGGATCATTTGCCGGTGTACGTGGAGGTCGAAATGGGCAAAAAACTGCGCAAAAAGAAAAAATAACAACGTTTTTAACACTTTTACTATGAAATATTTGCCAAAATTTGTGTTGCCCGTCGCCTTATGCCTAACGACCCTTTTCTTATTTTGCCAGCCCAAATCAGAAGAAGAGCCGACCGTAATTACCCCGATACTGCCAGTTCTGGTCGGTACAACCACCGCCGACGGGGCTAATTTGTTATACACCAGAACCATTGACTTTGCCAAATCTAAAGATGAACGCTTTCCGGTCATTCAGGTGGATACGGCGCAAACTTTCCAAACCATCGAGGGTTTTGGTTATACCCTGACGGGCGGCAGCGCGGCATTGTTGGCGGGTATGGACGCGGCGCAAAGGGCCACTTTGTTGCAGGCGTTTTTTGGCCGCCAAAACAACGGCATCGGGGTGAGTTACCTCCGGCTCAGCGTGGGGGCTTCCGACTTAGACGCCACGGTGTTTAGTTACAATGACCTGCCAACGGGCCAAACTGACCCCACCTTAGCGCAGTTTTCGATCGCAAAAGACCAACAATACCTGATTCCGGTGTTAAAAGAAATTTTGGCGATTAACCCCAATATCCGCCTTATGGCCACGCCGTGGAGTCCGCCGGTGTGGATGAAAACCAACGGCAACAGCGTGGGCGGGAACCTGAAACCGGCGTTTTACGGCGTGTACGCGCAGTATTTTGTGCGGTACATTCAGGCCATGAAAGACCTTGGCATCACGATTGATGCCGTGACGGTGCAAAATGAACCCCAACACGGCGGCAATAACCCCAGCATGGTCATGTCAGCCCAAGAACAGGCCGATTTTGTTAAAAATCACCTCGGCCCGGCGTTTCAAGCGGCGGGTTTACCCACCAAAATTATCGTTTGGGACCACAATTGCGATCAGGCGGCGTTTCCGTTGGCCATTTTGGATGACCCTCAAGCCAAACCTTTTGTGCACGGCAGCGCGTTTCACCTGTACGCGGGGGACATTAGTGCGCTGTCGACGGTGCACGACAAACACCCCGACAAGGCGCTTTATTTTACGGAGCAATGGACGGGTTCCAAAGGGCAGTTTGACGGCGATTTTAAATGGCACCTCAAAAATGTGATGATTGGCAGTATGCGCAACTGGAGTCGCACGGCGCTGGAATGGAACTTGGCCAATGATCCGAATTTTGGGCCGCACACGCCGGGCGGTTGCACCGAATGCCGGGGCGCGGTGACCATTAACGGGTCGCAATCTTCCAAAAACGTCAGTTATTATATCATTGGGCAAATGTCCAAATTTGTGCCCGCCGGTTCGGTGCGCATTGGATCGGACTGGTCGAATGAATTACCCAACGTGGCTTTTCAAACACCCGATGGCAAAAAAGTATTAGTGGTGTTGAACGAATCCTCGGCAACGGCGACGTTTAATATCCAACAGGGCAGCCGGTGGATTACCGCGAGTGTTCCGGCTAATGCGGCTTCGACGTTGGTGTGGGAGTAACTAAAGGTTCTCCGACATAATTTTAGCCGATAACAGGCAAAGTGGAATGCCGCCGCCGGGGTGTACGCTGCCGCCCACAAAATGCAAACCTTTTATTTTGCCGGAAAAATTGGGATGCCGCAAAAAAGCCGCCATCAGGTTGTTGGAACTGTAGCCGTACAATGCGCCCAAATGCGACGACGTGCGCCGTTCAATTTCGCGGGGTTCCAGTATTTCTTCGGCTTCGATGAGGGGTTCAAGGTCCGTTTTTAAAATTCGACTGATTTTTTCGAGGGTATTTTTGCGAATTTCGGGAATCAACGTGCTCCAGTCCTGGCCTTGGTGGCAGGGCGCATTCACCATCACAAACCAGTTTTCGCCCCCCGATTCGGGCACGTCGGTTGGGGTGTATTTGGAAGTAATATTGATATAAATGGTGGGGTCGTGGGTAACTTGGCCTTGTTCCAATAGGGTAAATTCGCGTTCGTAGTCGTCGGCAAACAGGATATTGTGCAAACCCAATTCGGCGAACTCCTTTTTAATTCCCCAATAAAAAATGAGCGCCGAAGTGCTTTTGGGTTGGTTCAGGATACGTTCCGGGTGTTGGGCGTGGGGCAGCAGTTTTTTGTAGGTATAAAAAACGTCCATGTTGCTCACCACTTTATCAAAGGCAAACTCCGCTCCTGCTGCTGTTTTTACGCCCGTTACGGCGTTGTTTTTGGTCAAAATTTCGTTGATCGGGGTTGAAAAATGGTATTTTACCCCTTGCCGCAGCGATAATTCGTACAAACTGGTGGTAATGGCGTGCATACCGCCTTCGGGGTAAAATACCCCAATATTGTGCTCAAAATGCGGGATAATGGTGAGCATTCCCGGCGCTTTGTACGGGTTGGAGCCGTTGTAGGTGGCAAATCGGTTGAATAATTGCACCATTTTCGGAAACCCTTTGAAATGCCGTTGGTGGGTTTGGTGCATGGTAGAAAACATATCGTAAAACGGCAGCACCACCATTGCTTTGGCCACCGACCATTGCAACCAAGTCGCGGCTTTGTGCAGCGATTTTTCCAAAAAAGTCCGCCCGGCCAAATCGTATTTGGTCGAACTGCGTTGCAAAAACTGCGTCACTGCCGCCGCCGGAACGCCCAGTGCTTCCTCCGAAGCGCGGGCAAAATCGGTGGGATTGGCCCAAGCGCGCAATTGGGTGGCATCGTTCCAAAAATAGTGGCAAACGGTGTCCATGCGCTCATACCGGAAATGGTCGGGTGCCGATTCGCCGCAAAGGGCAAACAATTCGTCCACGTATTGTGGCATGGTAAATAACGAAGGCCCGGCGTCGAACCGGTACCCATTCACCGAAAATGCGCTGAGTTTGCCCCCGGGATAGTCGTTGGCTTCAAAAACGGTTACGTCGTGGCCTTTGGCGGCCAATCGTATCGCCGATGCGATACCCGCAATGCCGGCACCAATAATGGCTGTTTTCACAAATAAAAAGAGTAAAAATGAACGGATGTATCAATCCATTCAAAACAGTGATCGAGGATTTAAGTTTTTAGGCTTCAATTGTTTCTGCGGCCCAATCGCCCACGCCGCGTTGGGTGGTGTCGAAATTGATACCAATGGCGACAATGGTTTTGCCCTCGGTGCGGTATTTATCGGCGTATTTTTTGTTTTTAATTTGTTCAATGGCGACGGCGGCGCTTTGGTCAATTTTAAATTCGAGCAAATAAACGTGCGAATCGGTGTGGACTACCGCGTCCATGCGACCGTCGGAGGTATGGACTTCACTTTGGATAAAAAAGCCCAAATACCGGAAGTGCAAATGCACCAAAGCGTGGTAAAAATATTCTTTTCCCTCGTGGAACAGGTGGCTGGGCACGTCTTTGAGCATGGCTTGAATGACGGTGACCATCCGGGCGGGGTCATTATTGCGCAACGCTTCTTCGAGTTGTTCTACCGGACTTAATGAACGACCTGCTTCCCGGTGTAATAAGGCTCCAATCAGGTGGTTGCTCAAGGCTTGCTCCACTTCACGGTTAGGATAGCCAAACACGTAGGATCCTCGTGCGGTATCCATTTTTTTAATGGTTAAATAACCCGTTTGGAACAGCAGGGCGACGGGATCAATATTGTCCAATGCATAACTTTCCAACAGTGCGGAGGAGCCTTTTATATTGTTTAATTCAAAAAAGTGGCTGCTTTTTAGTTTTTTGACCAAAAAAGTAGGTGTTCCGGTTTTGAACCAATAATCTTCAAATTTACCGTCGGCAAAAAAGTTGAGGATAGAAAACGGGTTGTACACGTGTTCGGTGCCATTCCAGGTGTAGCCGTTATACCAGCGTTTAACGTCGTTCAAAAGCGTTTCGCGGGTATATTGTGGTTGGTTGGCAATGGTATAATTTATCCACTCCTCAAAAAAATATTCCAGTTCCGTTTGGGTGTAACCCGTGAGGGTTCCAAAACCGGGCGACAGGGTAATATCGCGCAGGTTATTCAGGTCGCTGAAAATGCTGACTTTACTAAATTTAGATACCCCCGTGATGAGCAAAAACTCAATATAAGGGTCGGCACTTTTGATAATGCTGTAAAAGTTTTTGAGGATTTTTTGGTGTTCAAAAGCGATATGAATGTCTTCTTTTTCCAAATAGTCAATCAACGGCTTGTCGTATTCATCCACCAAAAGCACCACTTTGCCCCGTTTTTGGGCGATTTTTTCGAGCAAAAAGCGAAATTTTTGGTCGTAACTGGTATCGGGTAAAGTTATCTCAAATCGTTCGGCCTCGCGGTCGAGGGTTTGGTGCAATGCCGTTTCGAGGCCGTTGGTGTTGTAGCCAATTTCGTTAAATTGAATGTGCACCACGGGGTGGATTTTGTCCCAATTCCATTGGTTTTCGATCCACAAACCCTCGAATAAAGCCCGGTTGCCGCTGTAAATTTCCTTGATGGTGGACAAGGTGAGCGATTTACCGAAACGGCGGGGGCGAGATAAAAAGTAATATTTCCCATCGTTCAGCAAACGGTGTATCTGTGGCGTTTTGTCCACGTACAAGTAGCCTTCCTCGCGGATTTTGCTAAACGTTTGAATACCGATGGGTAATTTTTTCATGGGGCAAAGATAATTATACTTTGTGTATTTGCCCGGCGTAAATGCTAATGCAAGACCAGTGCCCCGTTGTTCATTTTGGCGGTGATTTTACTTTGGGTACTGGTCTCCCCAAAGCAGCCCTGTTTGGTAAATGAGCCAGTGAGCGAACTCACTTTTACGGCATTTGGTCCGGAGGAAATTGCCGCCGATTCGGACGTGGGCAGGTTGATGCGCGTATTGTTGCCGCTCAATTCGTAACAATACGATGTTTGGTCCAGGTTCACTTTTACCATCGCGTTACTGGCCGACAGTTCGAGTTTTTCAAAACCATTTTGCACATTTTTTATTTCCAAACCACCGCTTTGCAAATCGGCATTCATGCTTTGGGACACGTGATCTACCACCGTTTTGGAGTGGCAGGAGGTAATGATCATGGAACGCGCCGATATGACATTACAACTGCCGTATTTGGTGTGCACAATCACATTTCCGGCTACCCCAATATCCACCTGGTCGAACCGGGAGGTTAAGCGAATGTCTTCGGCGCGGCGGAAGGTGCAGGTGGAACGCTCGGTTTCCAGTTGCACCATTTTAGCGTTGTCGAGTATGACCTGGCCGTCGTTGGCCCAACCGTACAGGTTTTGCACGCTGGGAATAACGGCTTTACAAAATTCCGTTTTCAGGTTAATATCGGCCAATACATTGCCCGTTTTGAGGTCGCCAAATTTGATATTGGCCGTCAGGTTGCCGTTGAGGTTGCCCAATTCGGAGTCGCCGTACCGGTTGGAGAGTTCGAGTTGGTTATCGGCGGGTATCCAGACTTTATAGTTCACTTTAAAGTCCTGGAGGCGGTTGGCATCCAGGGTTCCAATAACGGTTTCGGCCTTTACGTAGCCGTTGGTATTGATAAAGTTGACGTTTAATTGGTCCAAAACCTTGTTGGCATCGGATTGGTTACCGGAGTTGACGGTAATGGTGATTTCAAATTTTACCTTTTTTTCGTTCCAGGTATTGACCGATACGTTGCCGTGTTTGTTGTAAATGGAAGTTGTTCCTTTGGCGGTGGTGTTAAATTCTCGGTTAATGTTTTTGACAAAAGTTTGTTGGGGCGAACAACAACAGTGCAAGGCGGGGTCGGGTAGCGCCGGGACGCTCCAATTGCCCGTTATATCGCTCCTATTTGTTGCGCCAACCCCAAAAGGGAGCATAAAAAATAAGATATTAAATAGTATCCTGGTCATTGTTATTTGTTTGTTTATAGTCCCCGGGCACGTTGTAACCCCCTTGTTGCGCCTGCATGGCTTCGAGGATTTTTTCAAGTACCATCGTTTTGGACTTATAGTTTTCAATCATAACGCGAATAATCTGCTCGCGGTTGCCGGGGGGGACGTTAGAAAGTTCAATGCGTAATTCCTCCATGACTTTGTCCATTTGTTCCATGTCGCCAAATACTTCGGAGGCGCCCGGATTGGAAGCAAAGCGCGCCAATTGGTTCTTTTTTTCTTTAATGTCGCGTTCGTACCGGGCTTCCAGCGCGGCGTATTCTTGCGAAACTTCCGACATTTTCATACCCACATAGGCTTCTTCCTGTTGGTAACTGGCGTACCAAAGACCCAATGCAGCACCCACGATGAGCAACGCCACGGCAGCGGCCACGCGAGAAATGCGCTGGTGCCAACTTACCCGCAACGGCATGGTTGTTACTTTAGGCGCGGCGGATGTTTGGTTGGATAATTCATTCCAAATGCGCAAATCGGGCGTTTCGGCGTCAAAATCAGCGCGATTTTGACGAATAAACGCTTCCAGTGCGTCGTCGTGGTGGTGTTTGGCGGGGGGCGTGAGGCGGTTTAGTTCTGCGTCAATCCGGTGCCATATTTTTATATCGGGCCACTCCATGTCTAACACGGGGCGTTGCACGGCCACAAAATGTTCCAGGGCATCGCCATTTTTGAGGCGGTCGAGGGCGGTGGAAACATTGGGCCACAAACATTCCTGCGGAGTAACGGTATCAAACTCCGGCCGATATTGGAGGATAAATCCTTCGATGTGCTGTTTATTGTTCATTGTTAAGCCAGCATTGTTCTAAGTTTTGCTTTTGCCCGGCTGTATTGTGATTTTGAAGTGGCTTCCGAAATTTCAAGAATTTGGGAAATTTCTTCGTGATCATAGCCTTCAAAAGCGTACAAAGAGAATACAACCCGATATCCATCGGGCAATTGGTCCACGGCTTTTTTTACTTTTTCAACGGATAGTGGTGGTTCGCGTTCCGGTTCTGCTACCGGAGCCTGATCGTGATTGGCGGTGAGTTCTTGGGTAAAAAGGCGTTTCGATTTCAAAAAATTGATGGATTTATTGATCGTAATGCGTTTTATCCAGGCGCCAATGCTACTCTCGAAGCGAAAAGTGTCTAATTTGGTAAAAACCTCAATAAAAACACTTTGCAAAATATCTTCTGCGTCGTGGCTGTTTTGCACCATGCGCAACGCTGTGTTGTACATGGCTTTGGAATACAGCCGGTACAACTCAAACTGAGCATCGCGCTTGCCCTCTCGGCATCGCTCAAGTAATTCAAAATGCGGATGTGTACTATCCATTGGTATCGTTTCAAAAGCCATTAACAATGACCGTAACCGGACGGCAGGGTTGCATAACCGGACAATTTTTAGAGCAATTTTTCGAGATAATGCACGCCAATTCCAAATTCTGACTTGATAGCGGCCACTTGCGCCAGGGCTTCCTGTTCGCGTTTGGACGTGTGGCGTTCGTTTTTGGTGGCGGTAATCATCACGTTTTTGGCCGTGTGTTCGCTGGAGATAAATTCGAACACTTTGGTGTGGTACCCGCGCGATTCGAGGATCAGCGCCCGTATGCCGTCGGTGACAATTTCGGCCTGGCGTTCTTCCAAAATACCGTTGTGCAAAATGGGGGCCAGGGCGTTGCGGGTGTGCATTTCCTTACGGATTTGTTTGTGGCAACACGGGGCTACTACCACAACTTCGGCGTTGTTCAAAATCCCTTTCGACAACGCAAGGTCGGTGGCAATATCGCAGGCGTGCAGGGCAATGAGCATATCCAAGCGCTCCGGCTGGTAGAGATTAATATCCTGGGCTACAAAGTTGAGGCCCGAAAAATGGGCTTTTTGGGTGGTTTCGTTGCAAAAATCTACCAAATTAGGCCGCAGTTCGATGCCCGTTACCCGCACCTTCAGGTCCTGGTGATGGGTTAAAAAATCGTAGAGGGCAAAGGTCAGGTATCCTTTTCCGCTGCCCATATCGGCGATTTGGGCATTTTCGCGCAGCGGATGTTCGCGCAGCAACGCCCCGATAATTTCTAAAAATTTATTGATTTGCCGCCATTTATCCTGCGCGTGGGCGAGTACTTCACCTTTGGCGTTGGTTATGCCCAGGGCGTGTAACCAGGGTGCTTTGGGGTCCAGCAGGCGGTTTTTGGCCCGGTCGTGGCTGACGTCGGCTTTTTCGGTTTGCGCGGGTGGTTTTACCTGCACGCTGGCGTTGCCTTTTTTGTCAAAAGACAAGGTGTAATCCTGCGCGGTGGTGAACAGGTCGGCATTCAAAAATTGTTTACCCAATAGTTCCTCTAACAATTGAGCGGCCTCGGCGGGCGGGTAGTTTTTTACCTCGTCTTTGGTGGCAAAACGGTAGTTAAAGGCAATTTTAAACTGTTTTTTTATTTCTACCGGGCGTAAATACAGGTTTTTAAGCCCGTTGGGAGCGGCGGCACTGGCCCGGCTGAGGGTACATTTGACAAAAGTGCCTTCAGCGCAGGCTTGCGAAAATGCGGCGATAAATTTTTCCATTATTTGAGCGACATCAAGGGGCCTTCGGGGTGAATTGCCGTGAGCAGTCCCCGGGCCGGGTTGATCCATAAATCCATTTCTTCCATCGGAATTGCACCTAAAAGCGGCTCATTATCATCCGGGAGTACCAAGGCATCGGTAATACAAAAACGATCTTCAAAAATCACTTTTACCGGTCCGGCAACGGGCAGTTTTATTCTGGTTCCATCGGCCAATTGAGAAGGGCGGTAGTCAATAATGTCCAGTCCAAGAGCCTCCACCAGCGCCTCGTTGATCGTAAGCATAATGGCACCGCTGTCTACCATCATGGTTGTTTCCAGCGAGCGTATTTCGTCTTTTCCGATGTATCCCTTTCGTTCCAGCGTAAGGTCGTCGCAATTGACCAAAGTAACATTGGCGTGTACAATTCCCATGTTTTTAACGTGCGTTTTGAATGAAAACTAGATTTATAGTGCTGCCTCCGGCAAATCAATGCCATCTGACAAACGTAGCACCAACGCGTTATGACCTCGGTAGAGGTCAAAGATTGGTAGCAAAATGGGCGGTTGTACCCAACGACCCCGGCGGGGTCGCACATGGGTGTCATTTGGATACAAGTGCCACCCATGTGCGATCTCTGCCGAGATCGTATGCGTTAATTACCAAATTTGCTACCAATATTCGACCTCTGCCGAGGTCGTTTGGCGGCGAAGTTTTTACGAACATAGGCAAAGGTACAAATTTTGCTTCCCGTTCGGTGAATAGAATGCCGGAGAAACTGTCTTCGTCCCGTTATTGAGATGGAATCACTAGAACCAATAATTCACCTTTGCCACCAACGCCCGGTTTTTAATGCCCGGAATATTCACCCCATAATTGTCGGTGTATACCACAAAAAGGTCGCTCATGGGCCGGAAACGCCATTGAAAACGGCTGTTGATGTTAAAATTATCCGCTTGGTTGTTGTATTGGATAAAGGTCGTCCACCAAATGTTTTTGGCAAAAAACACCTCAATCCGTGGGGTGATATTAACAAAATCCACGTCGCAATAAGGGGCCGGAAACGCCAAACGGTTGTATGTGGCGGCCAAACGCAAGTTCATGAGCGTTTTAAAACGCCAGTTGAGTTCGAAGCCACCCGTGTAAATTTCGCCGTTGTAAAATTGCCCGGCCTGCGCGTTCAGGCCCACAAAAAAACGTTTGCGGTAGTCCGAACTCCACTCCACTGAGGCATTGGTGAATCGGTATTCACCGGCGGGCAGGGGCGGGCATTCTTCGTTGGGTTTACCGTCGAATTTGAACGATACCGGCACGTTAGCGTAGTTGGGATTAATGTTCACCGAGACCGAACTGGTATTTTTAAAATTAAACTCCGCTCCCACGGCATTCGACGATTCGTTGAGGGTTTTATCGGGGTTTAATACTTGAAATAACTCGGCCCCAAGTTCGATAAAATTCAGTTTACTCGTCGCTTTTTTGGGAAAAATGCGGTAGTTTGAACTCGAAAAAAGGAAATTATAGCCCAATTTTATCACCGTATCGCGCAAAAAATCGTAGTTGCGAATTCGGGTTTCAAACCCAAGATCGGCCACGTAGTTTTCGCCCATGTGCAGCATGTCGATCAACACGTTAAAGTTGCGGTTGGTGTACATGCCGCCCCAGTTGCTCCACCAGTTTTTGTTGGTAACACCCGGCTGGAACGAGCGGTGGTGGGTGAGCCAGCCTTGCCATTGGCCATCGGTGGAAATATAACTCGTTTCGAGGCCGGCGTTGCGGCTATACGCGTTTTTTTGCAGTTCGGAGCCGTTAAATTGCTCCCGGTTGAGGAAATATCCGGCCACGGTGGAGCGGCCAAATACCCGCCGGTTGAACGACGCCGCCGAGTAGTTTTGGGTGTTGTTGTTCTCCCCTTTGGTTTGCATACTCAACGCCCCGATGCGCGTATTGGCGTCAATATTTCCGGTGAGGCGTAACCCGCCGTAGATGGTAGCGGGTATGCCATCTTCGTTGAGGCCAATGCGCCGGGAAAAAAACGGGCGAATGGGCGGAATGCCAAAATTGCCAAAAATATCGGCGTTTTCGAGAAAAAAGGTTCGTTTTTCGGGCAGTTGTACGTCAAAACGGGTGAGGTTCACCACCTGTTCGTCAATTTCAATTTGCGAAAAGTCGGGGTTAATGGTCACGTCGAGGTTCAGTCCGGAGCCAATCCCGATTTTAGCGTCGAGGCCCGCTGCGCCATCGGGTGTCCATTCGTTTTTGCCTTCGTAATCGCGGGTAACGCCTCCGCTGAGGTACGGAATAATATTGTAGTTGCCTTTTACGGGGCGCGGTGGTTGTTCCCAATTGAGCAAACCGGTCCAGCCCAGGTCGAGGCCGTCGAACTGGAACGGGACATTGGACCAGGTAGAATAAATACCATTGCCCAGGTCATTGCGAATAATATTGATACCCCAGGCGTTTTGCCCGGCTTTATACCGCAAAATGCGCAGCGGAATGGCAAATTCGGCGGTCCAGTAGGTATCGTATTGTTTGGTTTCGACCCACCAGGTATTGTCCCAGTTGCGGTCCATATCGTCGGTTCCGGTGGCAATAAGTCCTTCGGTTTGCACACCATTGGCCGAAGTGCCAAAAAAATACCCGTTGGCGGCGTTGTTGAGCGGGTCCAAAACAACGGCCACGCCGTCGGAGTCCCAATACCCCACGTCGCGTTTCAGGCTTTGGATAACGTGGTTGGGCGTGCTGTCAATGGCGGTAATCCCGATGTACAGAAATTGATCGGAATAGATACTCCGCACCGTCGTTTGATAGGGCGCCGGGCCGCCGTCGCGGGGCCATTTCATCGAAAAGTTGGAGGTCGTGCTGGCCGTTTGCCAATCCGGTTCGCTCAGGTCGCCATCCACAAGAATGGGCGTTTGGGCGCGGGAGGTGTTCATTTGATATTTGGATTGGTGCTCGGCACGCGCGTTTTGGGCGTTGGAGGTACCAGGGAGCAAGAGTGCAAGTAATAGAGGTATATAAAAGTATTTCATAGCCAAATAGAATGGTCGCAAAGAGCGTACGTTGGTTTACGGTTTACGAAACCACACAAAAGGCGGCAAAGTTCCAATGGAAATACCTGATTACCGACTGTTTTAGCGGAATAATTTTAAATGACTACTGCCCGCGCGGCTTATACTTTGCCTTTTCCAAAAACTGCTGTGCATCGTTGAGTTGGTTCAACTCGGCAAACGTAGTGCCGGGATGGCGTTTCATGTAAGCGCGCACAATTTGCCAACCCATCCAGTTTCCTACCTGTCCCGGTGCTTCCTGAAACACATTATCGGTAGAAGGTCCGGCGGTGACAATTTTCATGTTTTTGGTGCTTAATGGCTCGTACAGCACTTTCATGTCCAAAATACGCGCCCACAATCCCTTTTCGTTGGCAAAACACCCGGCCAATTGTTCGGCGGTGTAACCAATGAGCAGGCTATCGGGGGTATTGGGCAACAGGCAATCCATCATGTACAATACTTTACCGTTGCGCACCACGTGGTCAATGACGTTGTCTTTGGCGGGTGGCGCAATACTGCTGTTGGCCAGTTCAAAGGCGTATTTGATAATCATGTGGTTGGGGGTGAACTGGTCGCGGATGTATTGCGGGAAAATATCGGGGTTATAGCCCTCAAAATTGGCACCGAGGAACATGTCCAACCCAATCATCATGGTGGTATCATTGACCATAAACGCATCGCCGATGAATTCGGTCACCGCCGTAACGGTTACCGGTTCGCGGCGCTGGGGGAAATAGTGTTTAAAATAACGCAGCACATCGGCCACATCGCGTTGAAACTCGGTGAGATCGGCAAAATGCACCTGACAGGTATCGTTCAGGCGGCGCACCTGCGGAGCGGTGATAAACCCGCGCAAGGCATCTTCCGGTTTTTCTTGCGGCTGGGTAGGGTCGTGGGCGATATTGGTAATAAAAAACGGCAAAAATGCCGGGTAGTTGGCCTGCAATGCGGCCATTCCTGCCATAAAGCGGGTGGTATCAATGGCAAACATATCGCGGTCGAAACGGCGGAAAGTAGCGTTTACCTTAATCCCGGATACATCGGGTACGGGTGGCTGTGCAGCGTCATTTTCGTCCTTACAAGCCGTGAGTAACAGGGTCAACGACAGGGTGCCGAGGGCCAGGCGGCGCAGTTGGCGGGTTATTTTTGGGCGAAAAGTAAATTTTAGGGTGTTAAATAATTCAGACATAAAAAAATAGCTCGTTTTTTGCGTTGAAATTTATTTGATAACTCAACAGTGTTTTTGCGTTAAAGATTTGATAATCAGAGTGATAATGGGTTGTATGAGCAACCTTTTACGATTGGAGGCGCAAAATTGCTGTAAAAAACTCGACATGATGAAAAAAATTGTATTCATGCTTGCATTATGCTGCATTTGCGGGCAGCAGGTATTCGCCCAATTTCGCTTTGGGGTGCATGCCAGTCCTACTTGGTCCTGGATGAAATCGGACGAAAAGTTTCTTGAAAATGCGGGTGCCAACTGGGGTGCCAAATTGGGTGTTATGGGCGAAAAACAAATCCAAAACACCAATTACTCCCTGTTTTCGGGCATTGGTTTTGCGTTTAACCACGGTGGTTTTTTGCAAAGTAACTACAATCGCTATCGCCCTTGGGGTGGCTCGGATCTGAGCGTGGACCTGGGCGAAGCCGATTCTATTTCCTTGCCGGCCAATTCCAAATTGCACTATCGCCTGCGTTACGTGGAAATTCCCTTTGGTTTCAAAATGCGCGGCGGCAGCAACGAAGATTCTCGGCTTAAGTTTTTCGCCGAGGCTCCCGTGCTTACGTTGGGTATCGCGGCCAAGGCACTGGGCGATATTCGCGGCGCGGGCAGCAAATTTGATACTCAGGACGAAAACATCCGCGACGACGTGAAAGGTTTAGCCCTTTCTTGGGGTTTTGGGGCCGGTATCGAATACGAAGTGGCGACCCACACGACCTTTGTGGCCGGGTTGTTTTTTCAGAACCAATTCACCGACATGACCAAAAAAGCCCGCGCCCAACGCGAGGCCAACGGCGAGTGGACTGACGAAAAAGCACGGTCTTCGTTCCGGGCATTGACGCTGCGGGCGGGTATTTATTTTTAACAGAATATCCTTTCCGGTTTTTGTAAAAAAGCCATTTGACGTCTTTTGAAAGGCGTTGAATGGCTTTTTTTATTGGCAAAAAGTGGTTTTGTAAGTTAATTTACTAATTTCGGTGGATTGTTTGGTATTTTTTTATTATTATCCTAAGTTTGCAGCCGAATAGTTTATTAGTTTTAATTAAGTCATCTTTTCATTATGTCTTCAGTTGCAAATACTTTTACCGCTTTTTGGATGGATAAATTTCTGGGAGATCATTCAACCAATTCGACCTCTGGTCATGCTTCATCACCATCCAATTTTGTGGATGCAGAGGAGTACGATTCGGTTATTAATTTAATCGAAAATAGTGACTACGATAAGGTTTCTTTTGTGTGCCGGGGAATAGGTATTCAAGACAAACAAAATGCGGTTACTCCTAACGATACCGAATTAACCCTTGAGTTGTTGGGCCTTGGCTATAAGAATAATGACACTTTGATTGAACCTTTAAAAGTAATCAATAAGTTCGAGGAGTCGGCAGGAAGCAGTACTTACCCGGCCAATTATATCAACGAACTTCGTCGAAATAGTGAAGGAACATTTTTAGTCTGTAATAGCGAAAAGACAAGCCCCGCTTTAGATGATTTTTCTAATTACCAAGATCATACTGGCCAGTTAATTTCGAAATATTTCCCGTTTCGCAGGCAACAATACGCAAAGGCATCCATTGGTACCGCTTTTTTGGTTAAAGTAAATAATGACCGTACAGAGGGCTTGGTGGTAACGGCTGCGCATGTACTGGACCAGGTTAAGGCCGATGCCGACGGTAAACTACCCCTTACTTTTTATCAAAATTTTTGCCTTGATCGCGACAATAATATACCCGATCTGAATGGTTTGCCTCAATTCACATTTTCAGAAGAGATTTTTAGAATTGGCAACGGAACTAATGTCGATTTTGATTGGGCGGTAGTTGAAGTAATAGCGAAAGATGGGGCACGTTTGCCAGCACCACTGGTAATGTCGGAGAAGAAAACGGTAAGCATTGGTGAAAGTGCCTATTTGCTGGGCCACCCTTTTGGTTTGCCTCAGAAACTTTCCTGGGATGGATTGGTGTATATGGCTGATAACGTCAAATTCCGTTGTAAACTTTTATCGTACAGCGGAAGTAGTGGTTCACCGGTATTTAATGACCAAAATGAAGTAATTGGCATCTACAAAGGGCAGGAAAAAGAGATAGATGATGTCCCCAGCCCCCGCTTTTTTTTACCAAAAATATATTTAATGGCCCGTTATGGGGCACTATGCCACCCAATTACGGTAATAGATGAAATCTGCAAATCACATAAGTTTAAAAAATAATAAAATGGCAGTAAAACACGCAGTTCATGCCCACATCACTCAGTGTCCGGGCTCTTCTACTTACAAAGTTTACGTGGTTATTCCGGCCGGGGCCACTGCTCAAATTACCGATATTGCGGTTGGGGAACCGGATAATGACGGCATATCAATCGTTTTGATCACGATAGATGCCGACCAAAACGCCGCCAGTATTTTTTTGGAAAGGTCTTTTGAAGTAAGCGACAATGCGCGATTTATCCAAATTGAGTTGAATGGTCAATCTTCTTACCGACCTTATTACGGCTGTAATATTGATCTGGGTTTATATGATGCCGGGGACTTAGATACTTGCGACGCGGGTGATGTAATTTGTGACACGCCGTACATTGCGAGTAAGGAGAAAAATGTAACAAAAACTAAATATTTGCGTGAAGTTTTAATCAAGCAGTGCAATTATAATTTTATTGTTAATACCTCAATCCCTAACGGAAAAAGTGTGGACGTAGTTTTGAGGCAGAGCGGACCTGGTGATGGCTCTTGGTTGAATATCCCGATTGGTGAAGTCACCGGAGCATTGGCAGGCGATTATTTTGCCATAGAGGCCGCTGGTGACCCGCCGAAAAAACGGAAAACCAAGATTCCCGTTACGGGGCATATTGTGCATCCGCGCCCAAAATCTAAACCAAAACAAAAGTAACTTTAATCTGAAAGGCCATGAAGTATCTTTTGGTATTGGGCGCGCTTTTTCTAATAATTAGCCCGGTCGGGGCGCAATCACAGAGCGAAATAGATCAACTTTACATCAGTATCACCAAACTGGTGGACAATGGTGATGATCCTCTCAAGATTGAAAAGGCGATGGATACGTTGCTCATTCATGCCACTTTTATCAACTACCCCGGCGGTATCAGCGACGCACAATGCCTGAAAGGCCACCTGATGTTGGAAGAAGGGGAGTACCAATTGGCGATTTCAAAATACATCGAATGCATCGGTGCGGCCCGGCTACAAGGTGACTCCAGCCGGGTCGCACGCGGTTTTATCAACCTTTGCAACGCCTATTCTTTGTTGGAGCAGTACACCGAAGCCATCGAAAGCGGGTTGCGCGCCGAAACACTTTTGGAGCAGGAAATAGGGCGGTTAAACGCTGATTTAGCCCTGAAAGATAAAAATCAAATTCGGTTGGCCGAAGTGAAACTCAACCTGTCCGTGGCGTACGGCTATTTTAAAGATCAACGGAAAGCATTGGGATTCGCGCAGGCTGCCGTGCTCGAACACCAGAAAAGGGCTTCGGTCAGGGACGGGTTGCTGGCGGGTGCTTATCTGAATTTGGGAGATTGGTACACTAATTTTGCCAAGTCCGACAACCATTTTTTGGATAGCGCTTACCATTATTACAAGTTTGCCCTCGATTTGTACCAACGGGAACAGCAGCTATGCGCCATTCCGCAGGTGTACATTAACATGGCCGCCGTAACGATGGATCAGGGGTTCCACCGCGACGCCTGGGCTTTGTTGCAAAAAGCCACCGATGCCAATAAAACGTGCGATGATGTCGCTACTGCCGAGGCTTTGGACTGGGATATTACTTTCCAAAAAGCCCAATGGCTGATGTTTGAAAAAAAAGCCACCGAAGCCCTGCCGCTGTTTTTATCCGTTTATCACGCCAATCCCGATTTGTTCCTGCAATCCGATGGCGCCAAGTTGCTCGCCGAAGCCTTCGATCGAAACGGGCTGTCCGACAGCGCCGCGCTGTATTATAAACTGGCCCTGAGCCGCAGCGACAGTACTTTTGACAAAAAACAGATTAACTTCAACGCTATCACGCTAAAGCGCCTGGAAGAACGCAAAAACCGCCAAATTGAACTGGAAGCCCTAAAGGCCAAAGTCGCCGAATCCAAATTAGTTTGGGCATTTTCGGCGTTGGTTTTGTTGTCGTTATTGCTCGTTTCTTTGTATTTTTTGTTAAGAAATCGGCAAAAAATTAAAAACCGGGAGTTTCAACTAAAGGTAAATGACCTACTGGCCAAAAACGAAACCCTTTTTCTCGATGGTCAAAATGAAGGCAAAGCAGCGCGTATTGATCAAGTGTACGGCCTACTGCACAGCGAATACGTTCCCGATTTGTCCAATGTAAAACGCGGAATGGAAGGTTTAAACAAAAAAATGGCCGCCGGATTGGTGCCTTTTGAACAAGGAACCGATTTGTACAACCAACTCACCGACGTTACCGCCAAAATACGAACCCTGGCGCAGGAACTTTCGCCCGATAACCGGAACACCCAATACTCGGTCAGCGGCGATTTTTTGGAAAGTTTGGAACAACGCATCCAAATCATCAACCGGCAAAACAACGTCAGGGTAGCCCTGCACCACAACGATATTTTAATTACCGAACGATTCGCGCTCGACCTGAGGCGAATCGTTATTGATTTATTGGAAAATGCCCTCAAATACGCCCACGCACGGCACATTGATATTTATTTACACCAAACTTCGGGAAAACTGGAATTAACCGTTCGCGACGACGGACGGGGGATGCCCGCCTCGGCTACCGGGCAGGGTGGGGGTACCGGCCTGAAAAATATTGCCCAAAAAGTGGCCAAATACCACGGCTCCGGCCCCAATATCAGTAGTAGCCCCGGTGAGGGAACCTCCGTCGTTATTCGTTTTTCCGACTAAATTAATGCTCAACCAATGGAATCTCCAATTCGTGTTTTTTTTGTGGAAGACCACCCCGCCACCGTTAACGGCATTCGGCGTACCCTGGAGCAAAGCACCCAAACCCGCTTCGAATGGGCGGGCGACGCCTCCAATGCCTCCGATGCCCTACACCAAATTAGTGCTTTCCCACCCGATATTGTGTTGTTGGACCTGGGTTTGCCCGCCCAAAACCATCAAAGCGGGCTGGAACTGCTGCAACGGCTCCGTACTTTTTGTCCGCAGGTGCCGGTGGTGATTTTTAGCGCGTCGGCATCGTTGGCAACGGCTGCCGACTGCATTGCCAAGGGAGCGGTTGGTTATTTGTGCAAAACAATTTCGGCCGACCGGATTGTGCATTTTTTGGTGCAGGCCCACCGCGAACCCAAACTTAAATTCGTGTACATTGATGACCCCGAAGAACAAGCCTCACCCGCCGCCGAGGTTTTTTCGCCGCTGGAAATGTGGATTACGCGGGGTGTTCTGGAAGAAAAATCGAACGACGAGTTAACCCGACATCTTTTGTCCAATTATCACTTGTTCCGCGATGAATTTTCGCGCTCCCTGTTGCAACAATTGGATGAATTTAACGAAAACCCCACCAACGATGCCCTGTACCGGGATTTGTTGGATGACGCTAAAAATTTCATTATTAACCGGTTGGCCAAAAATATTTACCCAAAAGCCAAGGCCGGTAATCGGGTAGGGCTGATTTTATACGCCCTGAAATGGAACTTTTTTCCCGATTTTACCTACCAGCGGCCCTCGGTGGCAACCCCGACCAAACCCCGACCCGACGCGGCCCCCAAAGTCCGGTTGATGATTGTGGAAGACCACAAAGCCACTTTGGCCGGGTTAAAAGCCGATTTGAACGAATCGGGACACATTGAGGTCGTGGCCACCGCCGAAAATGGCCTGGAGGCCGAGCGTTATATTTTTGAACATCCGAATTCATTGGATGTCGTACTCACCGATTACAAAATGCCGGTTATGGACGGCCTGGAACTCATCAAAAAGATCAAATTACGGCATCCGCACCTCAAAATTGTGATGTTGAGTGTAGATAATGCCGTCAAAGTTGCCCTCCATGCCCTCGGTGGCGGGGCCGTGCAGTACTTGGTAAAAGACAGTTCCATCGAAGAAATTGAACGGGCCGTTGTGCAATCGGTAAAACAAAGCACCAGCCTTAGTCACATTGCCCTGGAGAATGGCGCCTTGCTCAGCCCCGACGATTTGGCGGTGTTGTCCGGCGTTCTGAATGGCGAATCGGCGGCCCAAATCGCCCACAAGCGCAAAGAAGCCCCCGTGCAGGTGGAAGCCAGTATTCGGCGGTTAAAAGAAATATTTGGGGCAAAATCGCTGGAAGGACTGGCGATTGCTGCCTATTTTGCCCTGCTGAAAAGCAGGCGGTAGTGCGGGAATTTGTAATTTGAAATACTAATCTTGGGTGATTTAACAGACTTTGTATCATCTCCTCCTAATTTTATCATCAGAAATAATGGTTACGGTATGAATAACGTAATCCTGTCATTTTTTTGTTCATCTGCGGCATTTATACCTTCGATGCCGCATCACCAGTGCGTTAATTATGGATTTACAACAATTAGAAAATGCCATGATCCGGCAATTAAAAAACCTTAATGATACCGGTTTTGACCCGATTACAAAAGATACCATACATAGTCAGGTTCTTTCGGACGATGATGGTTTTGGCCGGGCTACTTCTAAGAATATTTACAAGGCCCTCATCAGATGGATTCTCCGAAGGAATGGAATGCAGGATAAACCATGGCCAGCCGATTGGTACGAAATTAGTGTTATTCAACTAGCCCAAAAATTAATTTAATTATGAAAAAAATATTTTTATTTTCTTTTTTCTTGATTACATCTGTTGTGTCAAATGCCCAAATTTCAAAGTCAATAATGTTGGGCGGCGTAAAAACACCGTTGAGTTCTAATGCAATTAATGGGCAAATTAAGTATGAATACGAAGATGCGTTGGAAGTGTTTTCGGGAGGCTTGTTTAGTTATGCCCCGGAGTTTGCCATGGAGGCCGGCAATAAAGATGCTTTTACTGTATTATCCGCTAAGATTTCGGGCTTTTTTATTTTTCTTAAGGAAGACACATCCACGGGCATTATTGAACCCGATAACACGCACTTTCTTCATGTTTTACCCGTTTCGGCGGGATTGGAGGCCGGGAACACGTTCGAAACAATTAATGCAATTGCAGAAATAGGGTATATGCCACGATATTCCGGGAATGACGTAAAAAATGTCCCCTTTTTTATTAAAAGATACACTAAAGTGGGGGTGTTTTTACAGGCAGGTTATAAATATGACTCTGCATTAAACACCACAGGTGGTAAGGAGGATCAAAGTAAAGAAGCGCCAGAGGATTTTATATTCAGGGCGAAGGCTCGTTTTAAAGTAGATTCTAAATCGTGGCTTCGGAGTAAAAAATCTGGTGTCGGATTAGGAGTGTCAGGTACTTCCGATACGTGGTATGATTTCGTGAACTCGAAAGTCTATTATCGAATCGAAGGTCGGTTGAAATTATTCCTTTCGCAGGATTACAGTGTTGATTTTTATTACCAAAAAGGCTCCGGTGCTCCCAATTTTAATCAGGGAGATCAGTATGGAGCAGGTTTAAGTGTTCATTTTTAAACTTTCTATATTATGCCAAGGCAAATTAATGATACTCAACAGTTTACGGATAAATTGGTAAAGTTTATACCAACTGAAATTATTGGAGCATATACGGTACTTGCTTCTACCTTGAATTTTGATATGGTGGAAGCAACTCCAGTCCCTGATTCCACCCAAAATCAGTTAATTCAAGTTGTATTTGCAGTTTTATTGCTCCTTACGCCGGTTTACTTGTGGAAAATAAGCAATGTGCGGCATCGAATGCAATTGTTAATCTCTACTATTTCATTTGCAGTCTGGGTGTATTTATTAGGTGGACCATTCGTAGTATGGAACCTTTACGATGCAACCGTTGCACCAGTTTTTGTAGTGCTTTGGGCGTTAATTCCGCCCTTGTTTGTTAATGCCGAATCTGTCGCTGCCTGAATCTGACGGAACAAATACAGAATTTAATTACCCTCACCCCCCCCAACAACCCAAATATAAACTTGGTACAATGATTTTCGCCCCGTTTTCCACCCCACCGTGGAAGCGGGGTATTTTTTTGCAAAAAAAATGACCCTCAAGGCCAAAATAAAATGTATTTGTTTTTACCTTTGTTTCCGATACCGTAACATTTTTTTATCCTAAATTCTTACCACATTATGTCTAATTTTTCCTCCTCCGAACTCACTCCCGAAGAAAATCTGCGCGCCGAAAACGAAATGACTGCCTTGGGGCTTGAACTTCAGTACGGTGCCCACATTGGCGTTTCCGACGATTTGCCACCCGAAATTATGCAGCAGTTTTTGGCCCATGTTTCCAATTTTCACCGCATGGACGAATCTTCGGAGCGCATTACCATTTACCAAAAATTAGGGTCGCCCGCCTTTGCTCCCCTTGACGTTTTGGAACCGGAAACCTTACCCGGTGAACTACAACGCCTCCGGAAACTGCTCGAAAACAACGGCGTTGTGGTGTTCGCCCCCGATGATTTGCCCGACGAGACGTTTTACGAGTTTATCATCACCGAGGTTTTTTCCTGCGAGACGCCCGCCGAAACTATTCCCGGCATGATGACTTGCCTCAATTATGAGGAGTTTCACCCCTCGGATGAATTCGAAATTGGCATCTTGACCGAGTCGTTTTTGCTGGCGCTGTTGTTTTTGAAGGAATCTTTTCCAACCGAAATGCTGCACCCGCAATGCCGCAACAACGACGATATGATTTCCCGCGAAGAGGCTTTGGCGACTATTGAGCAGTTTCGCGCCCGGTTTAGTAAAATGGTACCCGTTGCCTTTCAATTGGAAGAATTTGTGGAGCAAGACCACGGCACCTGGCAAATGTTCGGCATTTGTTGGGAAGGCACACCCCGCGCGGGTGGCCCCGTGGAGCGGCACGAAGGGTTGGGTGTTGTGCAACTGAAACAAGACAACGGCACGTGGCGCGTACAAGGCGTGAATATGCCGGGTTTTGAGTTGTAGTGCTGCGTGCGGTGGGTGCATACAACGTGCGGGTGATTACGTTTTTATATTGTTTTATTTGGTATAAGATTTTATATAAGTGTTATCTTTGGCGCTGATAAAATTACCCGCGCCCAATTTGTATGCACCCAACTTTAAAAACCGCCCTTGCGCACATTGACCAACCTCAATAAAACATGTCAACTGCCATCAAAAATGCCTTAAACTGTTTGGACCAGGCCGATATCAGCGGTTATTTCCAATATATTAAGGAAGAGGTGCCCGAACAGCACCTGACTCAGTTCAATGCGCTGCGCATGAAGTTTATTTCGGATAGATACTCTTCGGATTTCGTTCAGCAATTGCGGACATTTGCGGATATGTTGACGCAAACTGCCTCTCTCGGCGCGGCCCCGGCTTCCGCTCAATCTGCCAACCGCGCCTGGACAAACCGCCCGCTTCGCGTATTTATTTCATTTTCGCAAAAGGAGCCGCGCTACGGGGAATACGACAAGGCGATCAAAAATCATTTGGGCACACTTATTCGGGGAAATCAAATTCAGGTTTGGAGCCGCGCCGACCTTAGTGCCGGAGTGCTTTATTTTCAAAAAATACGGCAAGAATTGGAAGATGCCGATGTCTTTGTGGCGTTAATGAGCAGCGAATATTTTAACGATGAGCAAGTGCAGCAATTAGACGAGGTAATTGCCCTACGCCGCCAGGCGGAAGGGAATTTGATTCTGGTGCCGGTGATCCTGCGTTCCTGCGGTTGGGAATACACTTGGTTACAAGGTCTTACCCCGCTGCCCGGTGATAAAAAGCCCATTAAATCGCCGGAAAATGACGAAGCCTGGACCGAACTGGAGGCGCTCTTGCGCGCTATTTTGAATGATTAAAAGGGGGATTTTTAGTTAAAAACTTACCAACACCTATCCTATATATACATTTCTTGTTTACATTTGCGCCCAGTCCCGCTGCGCTAAGCCTTTTTTTAGCGCATTTAATCCCTTTTTCACACACTAAAGTTCATTACTATTATTGTGAGTATAGACGAAAATTCGCGCTGGCGGCGCGGGTTCAACCTCCTGACCAAAACCCAACGTAAATGGGTGTTATCAGGTACAGTTGCACTTGCTGCCGGATTAGCCATCTCCACATTCCAGTCCCCCCAGACAAGACAATCAGCCGCCCTTATTTTATCGCAACCAACGCTCGGTTCTTTACAAGTTATCCCCGCCAATTTTAAATGGGGTTTTGCAATGGATCGCTTTCACCTCGTTGAAAATCAACTTAGTAAAGGTGATGTGCTCGGTAAAATTTTGAATAACCAAGGACTTTCTGCCAAAGAAATAATGGAGTTGGTCAACAACTCCGAAAAAGCCGGGTTCACCATTACCCGCATGATGGTTGGGAAAAACTTATCGTTCCTGACCTCCAAAACCGAAACCAAAGCCGGGTTTATGATTTATGAACCCTCTCCCTACGAATACGTTGTTTTTTCGCTCAAAGCCCCCTTTGAGGTAAAAGTGGTTAAACGCGCCGTCGAAACCCGCCAGGTGGCCTCTTCCGGGGTACTGGAATCCAGTTTTTGGCAGGCTTTAATCGACAACGAACTCTCCGATGAATTGGCCGATGGGATGATTGATATCCTCGCTACTTCGGTGGATTTTTACCACCAAAAACAGGGCGACCGCTTCAAAGTGGTGTACGAACAACATTTCGTGGAAGGTCGCGCCGTGGGTACCGGCAAAATTATCGCCGCCGTTTACGAACGCGATAACAAGGAATACTACGCCTTTAATTTTGAAAAAGAAGGTCTTTCGTGCAAATACTACGATTTTGATGGCCGTCCCGCCCGTAAAGCGTTCCTGAAAGCACCCGTGAAATTCAGCCGGATCAGCAGCCGTTTTAACATGAACCGCCTGCACCCGGTATTGGGTTACCACAAAGCACATTTTGGAACCGATTACGCCGCACCGTACGGTACACCCATTTTGGCCGTGGCCGATGGGGTAGTGGAGGAAGCGACCCGCCGCGGTGGCAACGGCAATTTTGTTAAGTTGCGCCACGACAATACCTATTCTACCCAATACCTGCACATGCAAAGTTTCGCCAAAGGCATTCGCCCCGGCACCCGTGTTTCGCAGGGACAAACTATTGGTTACGTAGGTTCCACCGGTTTGGCTACCGGCCCGCACGTGTGTTTCCGTTTCTGGAAAAATGGCCAACAGGTGGACCACCTCCGCCTCAATTTGCCCGCTCCGGAACCCATCAAAGGCGAAAACCTGAAACAGTACGAAGCCGCCCGCGATGCTTTGAAAAAACAACTTGATACGGTGCCTTACCGCACCAGCGAAGAAATCGCCAAAGCAAAAGCCGCCCGACCATAATTTTGTGGCGGCCTAAGTTTTTACCAATTTTTTTAAAAGCCTGTTTAATTTGCCTTTGGAAGAGGTTAAATTAAACAGGCTTTTTTTGCCAATAAACACGACCTTTGCGTTTTGTATTCAATTTTATGATGAAAAAAATAACTGTAGTCCTCGGTTTTCTTGGTCTGTCGCTGTTGGGTTTGGCGCAGCCAATTGTTCCTTTTCCGTACAACATGGAAAAAGACCTCACCGCCGATTCGGTGATGGTCGTTACCGCGCACCCTTTGGCTACCAAAGTGGGCATTGATATTTTGCGCAAAGGTGGCAACGCCATTGATGCCGCCGTGGCCGTGCAATTTGCCCTGGCCGTGGTGTATCCGCAGGCTGGTAATATTGGCGGCGGCGGATTTCTCATTTACCGCAGCAAAACCGGCGCTACCGATGCCATTGATTACCGCGAAAAAGCCCCCGCGGCCGCTACCGAAAATATGTACCTCGACTCGTTGGGGAATGTAAAAACCAAATTGAGCCGCCTCGGGGTATTGGCCGCCGGGGTTCCCGGTACCGTGGATGGCATGTGGGAAGCCCACAAAAAATACGGTCGCCTCAAATGGCCCGAACTGGTCAAACCCGCCACTTTATTGGCCGAAAAAGGGTTCCAAATTACCCAACAGGAAGCCGATAACCTCAACGAGGAGCGCATGACGTTTGTCGTAAACAGCACGTTTTTGCCCGCTTTTGTGAAAATGGAACCCTGGGCAGCGGGCGATTGGCTCATTCAAAAGGATTTGGCCGAAACCATGCGCCGCATCGAAGGCGATGGCCGCGAGGGTTTTTACACCGGTGCAACGGCCGCACTTATCGTCAACGATATGCAAAAACGCAAGGGCCTTATTACCGCCCAAGACTTGCTGGAATATAAAAGTGTGTGGCGGAAACCCCTCGAATTTAAGTGGAAGGGCCTCAAAGTAACCACCATGCCGCCACCGAGCAGCGGCGGTATTATTTTGCAACAACTGCTCACCATGACCTCCCAAAGCCCGATGGCTTCTTTTGGTTTTCATTCCACGGCCGCCGTGCACCTCATGGTGGAAGCCGAACGCCGCGCTTACGCCGACCGGGCGCAACACATGGGCGACCCGGATTTTTACAAAGTGCCGGTCAAAATGCTCACCGACAGTGCTTATTTGGCGGGCCGCATGAAAGATTTTGATCCCCAGAAAGCGTCGCCCAGCAGCGCCGTTAAAGCGGGTGACATCAAAGAAAGTGAACAAACTACCCATTATTCGATTGTGGACCGCGACGGAAACGCCGTTTCGGTGACCACTACGCTCAACGACAGTTACGGCAGTCGCACGGTAGTTGCCGGGGCGGGTTTTATCCTGAACAATGAAATGGATGATTTCAGCGCCAAACCCGGTGCGCCCAATATTTACGGGGCGATTGGGGGTAAAGCCAACGCCATTGCCGGGGGCAAACGCCCGCTCAGCAGCATGACGCCCACCATTATTGCCAAAAACGGTAAACTTAGTATGGTCGTGGGTACGCCGGGCGGAACAACCATTCCCACTTCGGTTTTTCAAACGATTGTGAATGTATATGAATTTGGTTTGCCCCTCCGGGAGGCCGTTCACCAAAAACGTTTTCACCACCAATGGCTCCCCGACCGCATCGTGATGGAAGAGGGTGCCCTCTCCGAAGATGTGGTGAAGCAACTCCAGGCCAAAGGTCATTCCGTACTTAACCGCGAACCCATCGGCCGCGTCGAGGCGATTATGGTATTACCCAACGGCAAACTCCAGGGCGTAGCCGATACCCGGGGCGATGATACCGCCGGAGGGTATTAGGAGAGATGAGATATGAGATATGAGATATAAGAGATAAGATATGAGAGATAAGATATGAGAGGGGTGATAAGTGATGAGAGATGAGCGGTTGTCTTTTTTTACGCAATAAAAACTAAACTCATCACTCATCACTTATATCTCATCTCTCATCACTCATCTCTCTTTAAAAGCCAATTCAATAAAAAAAATGCACGCAAAAAAATCATTCGGCCAGCACTTTTTAAAACACGACAGCATTGCCGAGCGCATTGCGGATAGCCTGTTGCAAGCGGCAGATACCAAACGCGTGCTCGAAATTGGGCCGGGTATGGGCATGTTAACCAAACAATTGTTGGCCAAAAGCGACCAATACGACCTTTGGGCGGTAGAGGCCGATCCCGACATGACGGCGTATATTCAGGGGCATTATCCGGTGCTGAAAGACCGTTTAATCAGCCTCGACTTTTTGGACCTCGACTTGAAAACGGTGTTTGGCGATGAACAATTTTGCCTGATTGGGAACTTTCCGTACAATATTTCAACCCAAATTTTATTCAAACTGCTCGATTACCGCGCCCAAATTCCCGAAATGTCCGGTATGTTCCAAAAAGAAGTGGCCGACCGCGTGGTGGCACCGCCGGGCAGCAAAGTGTACGGCATTACCAGTGTGTTGTTGCAGGCATTTTACAAAACCGAGTACTTGTTTACGGTGGAACCGGGTTCGTTTAATCCGCCGCCCAAAGTGCGTTCGGCGGTGATTCGGCTCACGCGCAAGGAGGGTTTTGAACTGGGCTGCGACGAGCAAATGTTTCGCAAAGTGGTCAAAGCTGCGTTTAACCAACGCCGTAAAATGCTCCGCAACACCATGAAACCTTTTTTCCAAAATTACGATTTGCTCAACGATCCATTCTTCGAAAAACGCCCCGAAGTGCTGGGCTGGGAAGATTACGTGGGTTTGGTGCACAAAATGGCCCAACATTAACGGCTGGGTTTAATTTTAGGACATTTAGTGCTTTTGCTTGAACGACTTGCCCCAAATGCGGTTGTAAGGACATCAGTTTTTTCAATCCACAAAAAATATGCAATACAAACTTTTTGGGAAAAGCGGTTTACGCGTTTCCGAACTCTGCCTGGGAACTATGGGCTTTGGTACCGACTGGAACTGGGGTGCCGATAAAGAGGCCAGTAAAGCCGTTTTTGACCTTTTTGCCAACGCCGGTGGTAATTTTATCGACACGGCGAACCTTTATACCGACGGCACCAGCGAACGTTTTTTGGGTGATTTTATCGCTGCCGACCGCGACCATTTTGTCATCGCGACCAAATACAGCCTCAAAGACCGCAACGGTGACCCCAATTTTGCGGGTAACCAACGCAAAAACATGATGCGCAGCGTTAACGAAAGCCTGCGCCGCCTCCAAACCGATTATATTGATTTGCTTTGGGTGCATGCCTGGGACGCACTCACGCCCACCGAAGAAATTATGCGCGGCCTCGATGATTTGGTCAGCAGCGGCAAAGTGCATTATATCGGCATCAGCGACACGCCGGCTTGGGTGGTAAGTCAGGCCAATACACTGGCACATTTTCGCGGTTGGGCGCAATTTGTGGGTTTGCAGGTGGAATACAGCCTGATCCAACGCACCGTAGAACCCGAAATGTTTCCTATGGCCCAGGCCTACGGCATGACCGTTACTCCCTGGGCACCGCTCGCGGGTGGCGCACTCACCGGCAAATACCTCAAAGGCGATACGGGCCGACTGAAAGAAACCAGCGTTCGCCTCGGAGAACGGGCGGTGAACATTACCAAAAAAGTGGTGGAAATTGCCGATCGCATGGGCGTATCCGCCGCGCAATTGGCCGTGAACTGGACCCGCCAGCACGAAGGTTCATCGGTGATTCCGATTGTGGGTGCAACCAAACCCCATCAAATGGAAGATGTGCTGGGCTGCGTCAATTTTGTCATTCCCGCCGCCGAAATGGCCGAACTCAACGCCATCTCGGCCATTGATTTGCCATTCCCACAGCGCTTTTTGGAGGAAAATGGCGTAAAAGACGTGCTTTTTGCCCAAACATTGGACCAAATTCAACAACCCGCCAACAAAATGGCAAGACTTGTTTTTTAGTGAAGAGTGAAAAGTGAAAAGTGAAAAGTGAAAAGTGATGAGTGTAGAGTGAAAAGTGAAGAGTGTAGAGTGAATAGTGGGTGTGGATAGTTTAGAGTGTGTGAGGGTGAGGGGTATTCATAATGTTTTATTTTGCAATTGATTTTTTGGCAGTTTTAATGGAAGACACCAGCATGGCAATTAGTTCTCCGCAATCTTGGTAGAAACTGTTAAAAAGTTTCAAGTCAAGATAATCGGTGTCTTTTAGCAGACAAAGCCAATATTCTGTTTCGTTTCCTTCTTTTAACGCAATGGTCATTTTGTGAATAAAATCAGGTTTACTTTGTCCAAACTCGGCCTCCCTTACTAATGCTCCAATGGCAGTTCCACTTTTTAGTAGTTGCTTACTCAGGACAAACTCTTTTCGGTTTTCCTGTAAATGCTGCACTAGTTTTACGATTCTTACGGCAAAAGCATAACTTTTTTCTTTTAAAATTGATTTTTTCATATTCTGTAAAATAAAAAATTTTTCACTCTTCACTCTTCTGGATACGCCCGCAAAACGTTGACATAGTTGAGTTGAGAGTCCCACTCGGTTAAAAAGTAAAAGATGATCAAGAATAGTTGATGTTCATTCAATTTTTTTGATTTTCAAGATAGTTCTTTGACAAG
>JAAFJN010000019.1 GCA_013298845.1 Chitinophagales bacterium | reverse complement strand
TTGGAAGAATTTGACGCGGGGAAATGGCTCGAATTGCCACTGGCGTATTTTCACAATATTTGTTCGTGGGAGAAAATGAACTTCCTGGATAACAACCGTTTTCGCGAAGCCATTAAAAAATCGTGGGTGTTTTCGGGACACGACAGCCGGGTGAAAAACCTGCAATTGCTGCTCGATAACAATTTAGGTTATTTGTTTTTTAAAGAAATTGAACGCACCAAAATTCACCTCACCCAACACGATACTGCTGTTTTGGATTTTGACAACAGCGGCATTCACATCACCGAGGAAATTACGCTGGCGGCGTTTGAAAACGAGATTATTCACCAAAACCTCGGAAAAATTGAAAACTACCTGAACGAATTTTTGGAAAAACAACAATGCGATCTGGCGGCGGTGCATTCGGTTTTTTTAACCGGCGGCACCTCGTATATACGCCCGTTGCAGGATGTTTTTAAACGAAAATTTGGCAGTTCCAAAATCAAATCGGGCGATAATTTTAACAGCGTCGCGCTGGGATTGGCGTATAGTTATTTGAATTTGAAATAAATATGCGCGTTAAAATAACCACGTTTCAAAAAAACTTCCAAAATCTTGCTAATCCAAGTTACTTTTGTCCCTGATTTTCACCAATGCTTAGCGCGTTTTATTTTTATCAATGAAAAATACCTATCTCGATCTCGTTGCACAAACGTTTGATTTTCCGCAAGACGGATTCAGCCTGAAAAACAACAGGTTATTGTTCAACGAAATTGATGTGTATGACCTGATTCAACGGTACGGGTCCCCGCTCAAACTCACGTATTTGCCCAAAATAGGTGAGAAAATTCAAACCGCCCGCAAACTGTTCCGCAGTGCCATGCAACGCTACAACTACAACGGTAAATACGTGTATTGTTATTGCAGCAAAAGTTCCCATTTCGCCTTTATCCTCAACGAAGTGCTCGAAAACGGAACCCAATTAGAAACCTCCTCTTCTTTTGACATTGATTTGGTGCGCCGCCTGTACAAACAAGGCCGCATTAACAAAAGCACCACCATCGTCAATAATGGCTATAAACCCGCGCAATACGTGGAAAAAATTGCCGGTCTGATTGACGAAGGTTTTACCAATATCATCCCCGTTTGTGATAACGCCGAAGAATTAGCCCGTTACGACAGCATCGTAAAAGCCGATACGTTTACCATTGGTTTGCGGATGGCCACCGAAGAAGAGCCTAACTTTGAATTTTATACCTCCCGCCTCGGTATTCGCCAAAGCGAGATTTTGAATTTTTACAAAGAAAAAGTAGCAACGAACCCCCGTTTTCAATTAAAAATGCTCCATTTCTTCGTGGATACGGGCATTAAAGACAATATTTATTATTGGAGCGAATTGAAAAAGGGCATCAAGTCGTATTGCGCTCTGCGCCGCCTTTGCCCCACGCTGAACAGCCTGAACATCGGTGGTGGTATGCCCATTCGCAATTCCCTCGGTTTTGAATACGATTATTCGTACATGATCAACGAAATTGTGCACATGATTAAAGAATCGTGCGACAGCGAAGGCGTTCCCGAACCCGATATTTACACCGAATTTGGTAAATACACGGTAGGGGAGAGCGGCGCGACCATTTTTTCGGTGATTGGCAAAAAGAAACAAAACGACGCGGAAGAATGGTACATGCTCGATAACTCATTGATCAATACCCTGCCCGACAGTTGGGGGATCAAAGAGCGTTTTATTTTGTTGCCCATTAACCATTGGGAAAAAGAATATCAACGCGTAAATATCGGCGGCATTAGTTGCGACAACGCCGATTATTACAACTCCGAGGCGCACATTAATCAGGTGTATTTGCCTTCGTGGGACGAAAATAGCGGCGAACCCCTGTACATCGGGTTTTTCCACACCGGTGCTTACCAAGAAGCCCTCAGCGGTTACGGTGGCCTGAAACACTGCCTTTTACCCGCGCCCAAACACATCTTAATTGACCGTAACTATTACGGCGAATTTACCGACTGGCAAATATTCCAGGAGCAGGATGCCGACTCGATGCTCAAAATTTTGGGTTATTAATCGCTTGTATGGGAACGAAAGACCAAGTAATCAATCAATTACACGAAACTCAACCGCGTTGGTTTGCGGTGGGCACCCGGTCGAAATGCGAAAAAATAGTGCAGCAGACATTGGCCAAAAAAGGGGTACACGCGTACGTGCCTTTGGTCAAAAGTGTTAAAAAGTATTTGCGTAAAATAAGGCACGTCGAAAAACCTTTGATTGGTTGTTATGTTTTTGTTCGTATCACCAAGGAGGAGTACGTTCGCGTGTTGGAAACGGAAAATATTACGGGATTTGTGCGGTTTTCTAAAAATTTAATCGCCATTCCCGAAGAGGAGATTACGGTTTTGAAAAAAATTGTGATGGAAAGTGACATTGAACTGGAAATATTGGCGGGAACGGTGTATCCGGGCGATCCGGTGATTATTGCGGCCGGACCACTAACCGGCTTGCAGGGGAAAGTGGTAAAAGTGGAAGGAAAGCGTAAGTTTCAGGTCGAACTGGAGCGATTGGGTTATTCATTATTAATCACTATTGATGCACAATTTGTCCAAAAAACAGGTGGTGTTTTCTGATTGATTCACAAACAAGGTACATGCATTTCGTTGATATTCTGGTCAGTTTGGTTTTAGGTTTGGTTATGTTTGGCGTGGGGTTGTCACTAACGGCCCGCGAATTTAAAAATATTGCCAAAAACCCGCGCGAACTGGGTGTCGCCCTGGCGGGGCAACTGCTGGGTTTGCCCGTCATTGCTTTTGTGCTTACCTTGTTGCACCCAAGCCTGCCGCAGGAGATCAAAACGGGTTTTATTATCCTTTCGGCTTCTCCGGGTGGGGCCACGGCTGGCCTGATTGCGTATTTGTTTTTTGGCAACGTTGCCCTTTCTTTGTCCATTACCACCGTCAATAGTTTTTTAACGCTGTTTACCATTCCGTTGGTGGTGAATATGGCACTGGGTTATTTTATGGGGCACCAAACGGAGTTAGTATTGCCGTTTTGGGATACCGTCTGGCACATTTTTTCCATTACCATTATACCGGCTTCTTTGGGCATTGTGGTGCGCCATTACCGCACCGAATGGGCCGATGCCGTGGAACGCCCCGCCCGATTTACCATGTTGGCCATGTTGCTGGTAGTGTTTGTGATCAAAATTTTTGCGGGCGAAAGTCAGGGCGGTACTTCGTTGGGCGTCAGTGATTTTATGACGGTACTGCCCCACGCGCTGGTGCACAACGCCGCGAGTTTGTGTTTTGGTTATTTTTTGATGAAATGGGCCGGGGGCGCGCAACCATCTCGAATTACCGCGTCTATTGAATCTGGCGTACAAAATACAACCTTGTCGTTTCTGATTGCGGGCACCTTAATCGGGAACCAACAGATGGTGATACCGTCGTTGATTTATTCCATGTTTTCCTTTTTTACGGCCTGCGGCTTTTGCTATTTTGCCAATAAATCGGATGGCGTACAACCGCCCGTTAACTTTTAAAAATGGCTTTTACAGTAACGCTGGTCAGCAGTCCAATAACTTTTATCGTTTACAACCCGTTATTCATCCCATTTTTACAACCCCCGACTCGTTTTTTTCGTTAAATAATGTGCATGCGCAACCATACTCTCTTCGTACAGGCTCCTGTAACTTCGATGCCTGCTAAAACTGAATTTGCCTGGTACCCATCCGTGGATGCGGCCGGTGCCGATTGGGCCAACCTTTCACAACGCGCCCAGGATATTTTTTTCCAACGTCCTTATTTGCACACCGTTGAACTCAACCCGCCCATCGGGATGCGTTTGGGGTATCTGATGATGTACAAAGATGGTCAACCTGTCGGGATGGCGGTTTGCCAGATCAAACATTTCAGCGCCAGCGAGAGTCTGGCCGAAAATGCTGAAACAGCCAAAAATCCCTGCGTATTTACGGGGATATCGAATTGGCTCAAAAAACGGGTTTCGGGTTGGGTAGAAGCCGATATTCTCATTTGCGGAAATTTGCTCATTACCGGCGCGCACGGGTATTGGTTCGACCGCGAACTGGTAGAAGACCACGAAATGACCGATCTTTTGCAACGCGGTTTATCGTACGCGGCGCAACAATCGGAGCGGTTGGGAGTAAAAATTGCCATGATTTTGGTCAAAGACGTTTTGCCCGAAGAACAGGCGACCCTTGGGCAAAAACTGGTGAAAGACCAATACACGGAGTTTGAAATTCAGCCCAATATGGTGCTGCATTTGCCGTACCGCGATTTTGAAGCCTACCTTGGGGCGATGTCCACCAAATACCGGACCCGCGCCAAACGCGCTTTCAAAAAAGCCGAAGTAATCGAACGGCGCGAACTGACCTCGGCGGATATTCAGCAGGAAGCCGGGAAGATGTACGACCTTTACCGCGAAGTGGCCACCAACGCCGGTTTTAACATGGTGGACCTGAACGAGCATTATATGTCGGCCCTGCACCAGGCGATGAACGGCCAGTTCCGGGTATTTGGGTATTACCTCAACGGCGAAATGGTATCGTATTGCACTACTTTGCTCAACCATCAGGAGTTAGAAGCGCATTTTTTGGGTTATAACAAAGAATTTAACCACGAATACCAATTGTACCTCAATATGTTGTACGATATGATTCGGGTGGCGTTTGATTCGGGTTGCAACAAAGTGGTATTTGCGCGCACGGCCCTTGAGATTAAAAGTTCGGTGGGGGCCGAGCCGGAACAACTCTTGTGTTACCTTTGCCACCAAAACGGTATCATCAATAAATTCACCAGTACCGTCCTCGATTATTTAAAACCCACCGAGGAATGGCAACAACGACACCCGTTCAAAGATTAATGTTTCGCTGGCGCATCGCTCAATTTTTTGAAATTCTTTGGTGGAAAAACTACCTGCATAACAAAGATAAATCGGCGTATCTGGCCTGGAAAACCGATTATTGGCGTCAGTTTTTGCAAAAAAGCGGCATTCAACTCCCGCCCGACGCGCCCGTTTTGGACGCGGGTTGCGGACCGGCTGGTATCTTCACCATCCTGAATAACCATCCCGTAGATGCGGTAGATCCGCTGTTGGCGCAATACGAAACCGCCCTGCCGCACTTTTCCCGCGCCGATTGGCCCAATGTGCGGTTTATCGATTCCACTTTAGAGGCATTTGCGCCGGAAAACCGGACGTATCCCGTGGTGTTTTGCCTCAACGCGATTAACCACGTCATTGATATTGACCAATGTCTCGACAAACTCACCGACCTCACCGCATCCGGCGGCACCCTTGCCCTCTCCATTGACGCCCACAATTACGGTTTCCTAAAAACGTTGTTTCGGCTGTTGCCCGGCGATATTTTGCACCCGCACCAATACGATTTAGCGGAGTACCAAAACATGCTCACCCGCCGGGGTTTTACCCTAAAACGCACGGTTTTGGTGAAAAAAGAGGGGGTTTTTAATTATTATTTGTTGGTGGGGGAGAAGGGGTAGGGGGGCACGGTTCTTTATGTCCATAGAACCGCAGACTAAAATTGCACAAACATAGATTTAAATGTGGTTTTCCAACTGGATTTCTGGGAGCACAAGATACCAATGCTGAATTGGCGCCGTGGGAAGTTCCTTCAAGATGCCGCCACGTAGAAAAGCATTAACTTTTTTAACAGGAAATTGCCATTGTTCAACGCTTGCTTTAATCGCAGTAATTCCTGCGTCAACGTCATTATGCTGCCGCAGATGAAGCCAAAGCAGCAATTTACCTATATAGGACAGTTTGCCTTTAGGCTGAATTAATAAGCACTCCTCACAACGTTGCAAAGCATCTTCATATACACCCAGTAAATTATTGAATACTACATTTTTTACCCAAATTGTATGAACATGGGTCAAGTGTATTGGGGGAACATCAGCCGTGGCTTTTTCTAAATATTCAAAACAAGTCTGATGATCTGACTCTATTACAATATCTGCTTTGGTCCTCCAATACCACCAGTTTTTTACCTTCAAACATTCAATCAATTTTGCTTTATGTTGGGGCACATACATTGCCTCAGAGAAAAGGCGAACAAATCTGTCGTCCAGATTAGAAATTGATTTGAAATGCCGCTCAAAAAATGCTCGCTCTGCTTCTTTGTTTAAGTGTCCTTTTCTTTTTAACTGAGCAATTTTTAGTAAAGTGGAGTTCATCGACTTTTCAAATTTTACCCCGTACTGACGAATCAAATCAAGCACCTGTAAAGCCCGCTCGAAATCCGGTGCTTTGTTCAACAGAAAATTAAACGTTAATTCATCTGGTCGCAGCCCTTCGTTTTCCATGCGGACCAAGACTCTCTCTGCTTGCTCGAAATCTGGCGCTTTATGAATTAGCCAAGAAAATATTTCTTCGTCTGGTCGCAGTCCTTCGTTTTTCATGCGTTCCAACAATAATACTTCAATTATATCAAAGTTATGAAACTCATCGTCAAGAGTGATTCTTACTTCTGGTAGGCGTTCTCTGCGACAGGTAGCCACTACCCAAAGGTTTTCGCAGAGCATGAGTTTTTTAAGCGCTAGGTCAAGGTTCTCAAGATGGAGAAAGCGCTCGAAATCGTCAAAAAAGACGATGATTTCCGCTTCTGTTTCGGGGATACGAAATTCGTCTATTTTGAAGTTTGACAATTCTGGATAAAATACCAGTATGTCTTTTTCTTTTGATGCATTGACCAATTCAAACACGGCTCTTGTTTTCCCGGCAAGTGGTTTTCCAGTAATAATGGTATGCTTTCTGTTTTTGTAGTTATCTGAAAGTTTTTCGTCTATGTAACGTCTTTTGAGGTAATATGATCGAAACCCTTGTCTTGGCAGCGAACGGGTTTCCAAGAAGTCTTTTGGCTGTATCTCGGAAATGTGCCGTATATAGAAATAGGGAGCAGCAGGAATAGTATTTTTAACGGCTTTTCTCTTTTGGTATTCGGCCAACGCTTCTTCTATTTTTTTTATGGCATCCATTAAATACCGTTCCCTATATGGATTGGGAAGGACTTCTCCTGTTCTAAGATTATGTTGAACCAAATCACCAAACGTTAATTTGTCTTCAATTTCTGGGTGCCCGTAGTCTCTTGCGTTTGGCATGAAAAATTGCCTTGCGGCTAGATCTTCCCAATAGGTGAAATTGCAAGCATTTATGAGCAAAGGAAAGAAAAGGAAACCATTTTCTTCTTGCCGTTTGAGAAAATTTTTGAATTCATGTTCGGCAATGTATTCAGATGCCAGAAAATTAGAACTAACTAAAAAAATAGCAAAGTCACAGTCTTTTACTTGCTCCTGAATAGACACATGCCAAAGAGAGCCTGCAAGAATTTTTTGGTCTGTCCAAAGGTCAGAATCAATTAGAGTAGAGAGTTTACCGTGCTTGCGAAGTCCTTCTTTTATGAGTTTGAAGTAGTCTTCATCCGAATGTGCATAAGATATGAAGCCTCTTAGTTTAGGTGATTGGCCTGTGTTTTTTTGCATGAATGAGTGGTTTGGCTTGGTTATATAGGTATATTTATTTTGGCTTTTGTTTGATGGTTTAAGGGCTTAACTATTCCGTGCTCCAATTTAGCGGTAGCATAAGAATAGTAGGGGAGCGGAGCAAAAGCATACATGGCAAGGCTCGCCTTGTCCCGAAGTATGAAAACTATTTTTTCTCCTCTTTTGCCTTCTTAGACCCTTCAATTCCGAGTGCTGTTTTTGCATTCAGCGGGCTAACCACTTTCTTTCCCGTTTTGGATTCTAATTCTTGCAAGGCAACTTTGGCTACATTACCGCCTTGTCGGGCTACCTTTTGGTTTTCTTCGTAGGTTTCGGGGTTGACGGATTGAGAAATATCCTTGGTGGATGCTTCTGCCAACATATTCAAAATCAGTTCTGTATTGGTCATGTTATCGCGGAGGTTTTCCTTCTTCAAGCCTTTCAGAACCTTATATTCTTTGGTTGTTCGGCCCGACCACGCCTTGGTAATGATGTCAGTCAAGGTCGCAAATTGCTGTCCTTCCTGCACGCCCCTGCGTTTCCATTCATCGGTGAGTTCTTTGCGCACCTCAATACTTTTGAGGCGTTGATTGATCCAGTTTTCGCTGTAACCTAAGCGAAGATATTGTTCCAAGGCCCGATCAATACTCAATTCCGGGTCTTGCATTTCATCTAAGCGTTCGTTGGCCACCTGCGCTAACCACAACTTAAAAGGCTCCGCCTTGGGCGAAGGCACGGATTGAATCAGGCGAAACAGCTGCTCGGTATCTGCAACGTCGGTTTTGTAAAACTTGCCGTCAGAAGACTGCATTTTCAGTTGACTACAATTTGTAGCCAACTGACTCCCTTCGGCTTTTAGTCTTGTTTTTAGTACACTCCAGTATTTTCTTGGATTTGGACTATCGGTCAAAGCGGCGATGACATCCACGATCGAGATGTACCATTTTTCCTGTTCTGCATCCCAAAGGGTACGCACTTGCTTTTCTTCAAAAACCTGGATGGCGTTTTGTTGCTTCATGTTTTGAGTTGTGTTCAGTTATTCTCCCCTGCGCAGTTGTTTTATTTGCGCAACGGTCAACCCCGTATATTGGGCAATTTCTTCGTCGGATAGTTGGCTGTTTAAAAGGCTTTTGGCAATGGCGAATTGTGTTTCGGTGCGTTCTTCTTCCCGTTCAAGGGTAATGACTTTTCGTTTGGATGCCTCAATTTTGGCCTCTTCCCATTCTTCGGGGCTGATGTTTTCGTAACGCACCATTTCAGCGGCGCGTTTAATACCCTCGTTACTGATATTAATTTGTGGGTTTTCCGGGTTGTGGATACTTTCGTAGATCAGGTCCAGCCAATCCCGGTAGTTTTGGGGAGTGTCCTGTCCTTTGTAGTTAGGGTTCAGGTAGATGAGTTCGTGGTTAAAAATGTTGCGTTCTACACCCTTTAAATTTTTCGGATTGAGCGTCGAGATGAGCACTTCATCCTTGTAAAGTTCGTTGGTTTTGGTGTTGATTTTGTAAGGTGCCGTCATGACCACAATGGTGTAAACGGTTTTTTCTACCGAATAATCCTCCGAACTGCGTTGCTGTTCGGTAATGGCTTGCAAGTGATAGTGTAGAAACCGGTCAAAATTATGATCGTATTCCACCTTTTGAATTTCGATCACAATTCTGCGTTGTACATCTTCCGCGAAAATGTCGTATTTAAAGGCAATATTGCCTAGTTTGGGTTGAAAAGCCTTCTCCGTTTCTATTTTGGCTGGTTCTACCTCAATACCAATGATGTCTTTCACAAAAGCCTTAAAAACGATTTCATCGGTGAAGGCTTTTTTAAAAAATACCCCGTTGTCCAGGCGGGCAAGTATCATATTGTTTGTGGTTTGAAAATATGGGCAAAGATAAGGGAAAATGTCGAGTGGTTACATTACCAATTTCTCGTTGCAATTAGTTCTTCAACGTCTGCGTCAAACCCGTATGCAGTAGCGATAAATTCAATGTTTGATGCTAAACATTCAGCGGCTGCGGTTTCTAATTCACTGCCATGTTCGAAAAATTCATCTTCCAAATCGTTTATCAATTCGACGGATGCATGTGTTAACTTGTAAAGTTCATCGAGGTTGCCTGGTTTTTGGGTTTCGATTTCCGAACAAAGGTGTACAAGGATATTTTTGCATTTATCCACCAGAAACGCGGGGAAATGGGAATCTTGATACATGCAGGTTAAAAAAGCGTAATTTTTGGTTTGGGGGTTTATCAAGGTGTTTTGTTCTATCATTTTAAACCGAGTTTGGTTGGGTGTATTGCAAGAAATGAATACAGCCATGAATAGTAAAAGAAAAGAGTGTCTCATCATGTTTAATGAATGTTTTGCTAATACAAATTTACGCCACATTTTTATGGTTTAAAATGTTTGCGCCGGTTATTAGCGGGAAAATGTGAGAGATAGAGGGTGTCGCCTGATCTAAAGGTCATCCAAAGGTAATGACGCCTCCTTTTTAATCTGAATTTCGAGTACCTCGTTACCGTTATACGCGTTAATGATGAAGTCGTCAGGGTTACCTTTGCATTCCAGTTCATAGCCGTTCAGGTCCATTACCTCTTCCGTTTCCCGGGTGGAATAATTAATAAAGTACAAAGGTGCGGCTTGGACGGCATCTCCGGTTGGGTTCAGGATAATTTTTTGTACAAAAAGGCCGTCGGTTCGCTCGATCATTAAATCAGTAAAATACCCTTCAAAAAAGGCCATTTTGGGGTTCACATCAAAAATAAAGATTGGTGCTTCGTCGAAATGCTGCTGAATGCATTCCGGGGTGTCTTCTAATTTGACGTATTGGTATTGCAGTTCAAAACCCGTTTCGGTGCGAATGACTACCCAAGGGTTTTCAATTGTTTTTTCTTTTTTGGGCGCAATTGAATGGAATAATGTCATCAGTACCCCAGTGATGATGAGTACGGGAATTAGGCATAAAACAGCGAAAAGGAGCAAAATACCCAAGCCCATCCAGATTAAATCGAACGTTGGTTCTTCTGAATTGGATGAAGTCTCTATTCTTTTAATGCTAATTTGGTAATTGTTCATTAATTTTTATATAATGGGTGTCGCGAGTGGTGCTTTTTGCTACAATTTTATACTTCTTTTCACGATTACATCATTCTTTTTCAAACCCAAGATTGGGCTGAGCCGACCTTTAATGGTAACGGGGTCTTGGTCCCACGAACGTATCAGTATCAGACCGTTTCGTCGCACCAATGTAAAGCAATCATTGGTGTTTAAAGTTCCCGATAGATTGTATTCTACATCAAAAACGCCTTTTTGGTTGATGACCAGCCGAATTTGTTCCCTAACATCTTCCATCGCTTCGGGGGTTTCATAAACGTAGGTATTGGTGGTAAAAACGTCGAAGAATTCACGGATAAGATTTTTTCGCATGGGTGGTTTGATCTTTATGTAAGAATTTGCGAATCATATCAGCCTCATTAAGACGTTTGCACGGCTTCTATTTCACGCATCGTTCAACGAATTGATTCCCTGCTCTTTCAAACGGGCCAGCGCATCTTTCATGGCTTGTATTTGTTCGTCCAGGTGCCCCTGCCAAACCGTCACTTCACCCACCACTTTGAACGGATGGATGGAGCGATACGATTTGGTAGGGTTGCCCGGAAATTTTTTATCGGTCAAATCTGGATCATCTTCTATTTCGCCCGTTGGTTCCACCAGATAAATGCGTTCCCGGCCTTCACCCTGGGCCAATTCGGCACCCCAAATCGCCGCGTCGAGAGTGGCGGTTAAAAAAATATACGCGGCGTTTTGCTGTTGGCCGTAGTTAGAAGGAAAACCCGGTTCGATAAAATCGCCCGGTTGGAAATCGGCTTTGGTGCCGTGAAAATAGGTTTGTGCAAATGGCGTTGCTCCATGACCGTTTTTGTTTTGATTCATTTTCGGTGGTATGAATTGTTGCGTTGTAGAAATGCTTTTAACAACAAATGTACGTTCCGTTTTTTAAATAATCGTTTTACGCGTCCGTAAATGGTTGTTTGGATCTTTGGAGTTGTCGATTTTAATTTGTTTTAACTTCTCGTAATTTTTGTCAAAATAAACGCTGGTCGGCACCGCAATGTCTTTAAAACTGATAAAAGCGCCCGATGTATTCGGAATGTCGAACGTACGTGCACTATCAATCCAATCCATCGCTCGGTTGATGTTTTCATACACGTCGCCCTCCTGCGAAGGGTCGGCGTATTGGTGCTCATCGTTCGCTGCGTTCCACCAGGTTTGGTATTGAATGGTGTACAGTTTGTCTTTGTACGGGAAGGCGCTTTTGTTGTCTTGGTCGGGGTTATTGCGGTAATAATCGCCCGTAATGGCCCCCAACGTCACGTACGTAAACAAACCCAAACGGCGGTTTTCGGGTTGCACCAAAGGGGAAGTGAGGCTCCGGAACAATTGTTCGTACCCCTTGGCACCCAGACCTTGTTTTTCCACCAACCGCGACGTGATTTTATGCGGTGCCGGATCATCGCCATCCGGCGGCAAGGGCGTTCCGCGCAAACCTTTGGTGGCTTTGTTTTGTATTTTTGCAAATGATTCACGGTCCCAACTGCTCATCAAGTTATTCTGATCGGTATAAAAGGCTTGAGCGCTAAATGTTTCACCAAGGGCTTCGCTGGCGTTTTCCGGCTGCGTGAAAGGCTCTTTTGAACCCGACATTTCGATCAATATTTCGGTCGGCTCATAGTTACTACCGGCCGGCTTTTCAACTTTAATGACCGATGGCATGACGTACGGAAATCTGGCAACAACAAAATCCTCCAATTCTTCCACCGTTCCCTCCCAATAACCATACATAGAACAATTGTGATTGATGGTTAAATAATCAAAGTGGTCCACGGCCGGCCGGGCGTTGATTTTTAAATTGGTGCCAATGAGTTTAGGCGTGTCGGTGGCTTGAATGACTTGTTCCCAAGCCGTTAAAATATCGTAAGTGCTGTAAAAATTACCGGGATATTCCTCTTTTGAGTCGTAATTGTTCCACTGTAACTCGAACTTAATCAGTTCCGGGGGCAATGTAAAGGTTTTGATGCGCAGTTCCGTAACAATGCCATAACTCAGGCCACCGCCGCCGCGCAAGGCCCACAACAGTTCGGGTACGTTGCCGTGTTCGTCTTCGTCAACATCCACGATGGAACCGTCTCCCAGTACCATAGTGGCACCTTTTAAATGTTCGCAGTTCATCCCCATGCTGCGCGTCCAGGGTCCCCAGCCGCCGCCGAGGGTAAAACCGGTAACGCATACCGTGGCGCAGGTGCCGTGGGCAATCATAACGTTTTGTTTGGCCAGTTCGGTGGTTAGGCGGATAAACCGATTACCCGCACCAATTTTTGCTATTTCAGTGTCGAGATTCACTTCGATATGGGTCATTTCGGACACGTCAATCGTTACTACGTTGGTGCCGGATGATTCGCCTTCGTGGTCGTGTCCGCCCGCCCGTACGCGAATGGGAATTTGGTGTTTAACGGCGATGTTATAGGCCGTTGACACGTGTTCGGCCGTTTTGCAATACACAATGGCGAGTGGGTTTTGCTGCAAGCGGGTGTTGAATACCTGAGCCGCCGCAAAATAATTTTCCAGTGCCTGTGCATCGCCTTGTGCGATATGAATAGTGACATTAGGCAATACGGAGCGTAATTCTGCTACGCATTTTGCCGCTTTTTTGAAGTATTCTTTTAAGTATTGTTGCTGGTTCATGATTTAGAAGAAAAGAGCCTGTGGCTAACCTGAAGTCAACCACAGGCTGATGAGTGATGCTGGTTATACCTTAGCGGTGATCCACTTTATTTTTGCTTGCGCAACGATGTATTTCAGCAAACGCAACCGGGGGTAAAAACCCCAGCGCAAAGGCTGCGGGTGCTCCAAATGCTCGCTAATCATCATAAACGTTACGATAAACATAGCGATATTGTGTCCTTCGGGCAACAGCATTGGGAAAAGCATCAAGGCCCAACCGGAGCCTACGCACCAGGCACCGTGTACCACCCCAAAAAGGGTTGCCGCCCTAAAAGCCGGAAACCCAAAAGCGGGCAGGTTCCAGTGGTCGTGCCCCAGATTGAGGAAACGTTGCTTCACGGGCGAACATTGGTAAATGGCCGCCATGATTCCTACACCAATGGCTGGTAAATAAGACGTGGGTAACCAGTAGTTAAACGCCAGAATAACGCCTGTCATAATAACACCGGCCAGCATCCAGGAACTCAAATACCCCAGTACAAATAGCACCGATAGCCGAAAGCGGTATCGTTTTAGGCTTCGTGCGTAAATGTACTCAATCGGGAGAATGAGTTTGGGCAACATCATCGCTACAACCATTAACCCCCAGCCCGCCAACAACCCGGAAATGGGGTTGAGTTCGAGCAGGGTTTGCAGCGAGTTTTCGGGCAATACAGTATCACCGCTGCAAAGCACCATTGCTGGTGCCTTGCAGTGTTCGATGGTGATGATATTACCCGGATTGACCAATAGCAATACCCAAACAAGCAGACTTAAACCGAGTATTCCAAGTAAAATGGAGTTACGGGTCTTTTTTGAAAGCCACATGGTTACTGTTGTACCCGATAAAGTCCGATACGATCCACTGTTATTGTCCCTCTTTCATCTATTTCTCCCTGCACCTCTAATTGGATATCCAGCGCATCTACATCGAAGTTGCCCTCCAAGTGCAATTTGTCAATGATATGGGTGATGTCCGCCCTAAGCGTAAGCCCTGCTCCTCCATGGTTGTCGGGTGCGGATGCCGTTTCAAGGCCAAAAAGCGAAAACTTCGTCACGAATTCCTGATTTACAAAGAGCGCAACTTTATTTCCGTCTTCTGTACCCTTAACACCTTCTAATTGAAGGAAAACTTCGTCAGGGAGGTTGTTGGGAGAAGCGGATAAAAGTGTGTTACCCACTTTGTCCCAAGATTTTGAGTCGAGCGCGACCTTTGTTTGCACAGTGCCTTTGGTCAGGTCGAGTTGGCCGGAGTTTGCTCCCGCTAATTCTGCATTTAATTCCATAGGTATTTGAATCATTGTGACGGCATCAATATCTGGGTTTAGAGTTTTCAACCTACTCGCCCAAACCTCTTGCGAAGTGAGTACGGTTTTTGTGTCATCCGAATACAAAGAAAGGTCATCGTACGTAAACTGATAAACTGTGTTGTTGTAGTAGTTTATATCCGTAGTGGTCACATCTTTTGAGGTGTAAACCCAGGGGGTGCCGGCACTGTCCATAGGCATAGCGAACGGCTTTTTAATAACATTGTCTACTGAATTCAACCAAGCCTGATCGGTCGGGTTATGGTTCCCGTGTTTGTTCCATGCGGCCCACATACGGTCGATATTGGCATGGTGCAAGTAAAAAATGGGGTCAAGGCCAGCAGTCTGTAATTTTGACATCAGGCCAAGTGGGGGAGTCCCGCCACCAGTGTCCACGTGTGCGTGACCGTGCGGGTTGTCTTCCAATTCATTGGAAAAATAAGAGAAACGCAACATCCCTTGGGATTTCTCGGTGAGGTCCGAGAAACTTTGAGTGTACCTTTCAGGCACATATAAAGGATTATCAATTTCTTCGGTAGCACTCAATTTTAATGTTTTCTGAGTGAAAGCATCTGGAACCTTATCCTGGTGTTCTTTCCTGTTCAAATAATTCCAATATGGCAATGCCCAATCGGCAGGCCCTTTCAAGTCATTAACGATGATGTCGCGCAGTAGATGCTCTATGGCAGCCAAATAGCCCCTGTGCCAGGGCAGAAAAAATAGGTTACCATGCGTACATTGATTCCAGTATTGGTTCGTAAGTGACTCGGATGGGGCAGTTTGAAGCAATGCCTGAGGAATGGATTTGATTTTTTTCCAAGCCAGATAATCGTACTTTGGGATAGGGTCGGTATTATAATACTCCATATGAATAGCCGCATAAAACCACCAACTGGTAGCGTCGCTAATCGGTCTTGATTTCATTACTGCCACCGCTTTGGCGTACCAAAGCAAATCTGGGTTGTCAAATGTGCCGCCATTGTTCCAGGCGTTTCGTCTTGTCAGTGTCATTGAAAAAAGAATTATAGAATTAAAAAGTGCTCCTACTCTTGTGGATTTTCGGATTCCTCCCCGTTTTTTACGTGGTTGTCGGCTCCATCTTTTTTGTACTTGTCAAATGATTTATCCCCTTCGCGGTGGATATTCTATTTCTTCAACGGTACAATTTTCACCGCAAAAATCCGGTTGCTGGCGCGGGTGAGTTCGGCAGGATTGTTGTCAAATGCATTTTCGGCCTTCGACAAAATACCACCATGTAGGTAGCCAATGGCACCACCCTGTGGATATGCCTTGATGAAGTTATCATAGTTAATGACACCGTGCTGCATCAGATTATCTTTTGCGCTGAGTGTCCAAGATAATTCCGAACCCGTACCATTATACGTCGGGGAGCCTGCCGGAAGTGTACTGCTTCCTAATTTGTAAGCAACCTTGGTGACCGGGAAAGCGGTAGGTAGTAAATACTGGCTAAATTGGTGTTGCGCATCTATCATCAGCGTAGTGATTTGGTTGCTAAACGGCGCCGATAAGGAGTCTATGGTATTATTTTGGTTTAACAACACGGGCAATTTATCGGGTGTTGCGCCCGTGTAAATAGCGTTGGTCATACCGCCCAACAGGGTCGCGTACGACTGCTTACGGCTGGGGCTGTACACTGGCACTACCTTGCAAGTATAAATATTGGAACGCATACTAAAAATTATCTCTTTGGCAGTATTCGCACCAATCCAGATCGGGTTATCGAAAGGTAGATTGCCGCCTTTAAAAACGCCGGCATAATACAGCAAAAACGGTTCACCAGTAGCCGGATCAATCATATCACTCATGCTGCCGTCTCGGCGGCGGAAAGAGCCGCCGTTTTTAGTAGTGTCGCCATCCCAGCAAGTAGGGCAGAAGGACCTGGGTATTCGGCTGACCGTAATCTTTTTTCCGTCATCTTTATACGTGAAACTTCTAATTTCGTGCGTGTATTCTTCAAACTCGTCATCAATCTTCCATCCAAACACCAATTTTATGGTGTCGCCCATAAGTTCCAGTTCCCCACCCGTTACGGCTAAATCTTCGTTTTCAGCCTGACGGATACTTCCAGTGGGTAGTTTTATTCCATTGTTTATCAAATTAATAATGGCTGGCAGCGTAATTGCTGTAACATACGGGGAGCAGTGTCTCGGTCTTTGTTTTGATGGTATTACACTATCTCCCAACATTCCACCAACAATGTATAATACACTATCTTCTGTGAAAAAATGCGCATTGTTGGCTTCTAATTGCTCCAGATTCAGATTGCCGATGGGAATGTTGTATACACTCATTTTTTTCACCGTCCAGGTCTCAGGACTTGCCCAATTGTTGGTGTTGATCACAAAAATACTATCATTGTAATGCTGATCCTTGAAACTATAATTCGTATGTAAGCCATTTCTACGACCGCCCATCATCACAATTTTATCCTGATAAACAGCCTGAATATAGGCGTGCAGAGAGGGTAAATTAGGATTGACAAATTCCTCCAATTGTACGGTATAAGGTGGCCCGGCATAAGGTGCGGCACTGCTGGCAACCTGGTTTTTGTCGCTGCCGTTGTTGCAAGCCCAATACGTTACGAGGAGTAGTGCAAATAGTGCGTAAACTAATTTTTTGCGCATGGTTAATTCGTTTTGTTAATTAGTTAATGTCTAAGAAAAAATATGAGTGATTTACCTTTTCGAGTAAATGAATACTTATGCTGAAAAAGCCCTTCTATACGGATAGGCATTAAGGGGGATTGAGCCATGTTGTATGGCTTTAATATAGTTAAATTTATACACCGTGGAAATAATACAACAACAGAAACAGGTGAAATACAGGCCAACAGTACAAAATTCGTGCACAAAAATATTAAGCCAAAAGCACTTGGCATACCCGTATTAACCCCTATTTTTTAAGGGTGTTTTTACGGGCATTGGTAGGGAGAATATTTACGTTCAACGAGCGACAACCCGCCAAAATAGCGGCCAGTAATAAAGATGATTTCCCGCATCGTCCTTTATTTCCTGCAACGGTGAAAATGCGTAGAGCCGAAATATCGGGAATCGTTGGCGTTCGTCCCAGTACCAATCTTGCGCCAGGCGGATTTGCATCGCATCGGCACCCGTTATTTTTTGATCTACCAACCAAAAGGGTGTACAGTTTCATTAACGAAACTGTACACCCTTTTTCGTAAAACGTTAACAGGAGACTTGTTGCGGTGGTGGCCAATCGGCTGTAACCGCAACAAGTCTCGTAACAATTACTGCTTAAACACCCGCTCCGTCAACTGCTCCTGCGCCGCCTGCGCCTGCACGAGATACAGACCCGCAGGCAAAGCACTCATGTCCACACGATTGACCTTCTGAGCGGTGAGGACAACCTGGCCCACCTGGTTCACCACTGTGACCACATCAACCGATGCGCCTTGGGCTTCTACGGTCAGCAGGCCCGTTGTGGTGGTGGGATAGATTTTGATGTTCGTATTGCCCAAGGTATTTTTTACACTCACGATATTGGAGTATTCGTAAGCCCCATCATGGTCCACCTGCCGCAAGCGGTAATACACCACCTGCACTGATCTTTCAAAAGCCGAAGCATCCTCAAAAGCGTACTCCTTTTTCTCGCTGCTGTTACCGGCACCTGCCACAAAACCAATTTTTTCAAAACGCGTACCATCTGTGGATTTTTCGATCTCGAAACCTTCGTTGTTGTGCTCGCTGGCGGTGGCCCAGGTGAGGTGGGTTTTGCCCGTTTTGGTAATTTTGGCATCGAAAGCCGTGAGTTCAACTGGTAGTGGCAGGATTGTACTTCTTATTTTCAGTGTCAATGCAGTTGCGCCATAGGAGACATTAGCATATTTGCCATTTCCTAAATCAACATACGAATTGGCAAACGTCCCTGTTCTGGAAGGGTAAGTCATCACTACTAAATCTGTATTTACTTGTGCATTACCAGTAAAATCAGCCGCTGAGAAAAAGCCACCAAAAATCATAGATCCGCCCGTAACTTCGAAAGCATCGTACTGAGCACAAGGATCGCCAGAATTTACGTCAAAATCTATGGTCCCATTATTTGTTAAGCCTGCGGTGAAATGCAGACAATCTACGTTGGCCGGAATACCAACCGTACCGAAGGAAGGATTAGTATATCTGCTAGAATTAAAACTATTGGTGGCGGCATAGAGTGATCCTATGAAACCATTGTTTGTAAAAGTACCTGTATTGTTGATGGTACCTTCCAATTGACAATAAGAAGGATTATTTATTGTAATAGTCCCTGCATTATTGATAACGCCACCTTCCATGGCCCACAAACCTTGATCGGCATTGGTGGTCATTACTATCGTGCCGTTATTGTTGATAACTCCACCATTTTCAGCATATAAACCACTGTCTTCTGTTAAAGTGACAGAAGCATTGATAATAAGTGTTCCCCTAACTGTAATGACAGCATTAGCACCACCAGTAGCATGCGCAACATTAGCAGTGATGGTGCATGTACGACCCGCAGGTATTATTACCTCATCGGATGAGGCTGGGACACCTGAAGGGGACCAATTGCCCGCTACATTCCAGTTGCCAGAAGTAACGTTAAAGTTTTTAGTAACTGCAAATGCAACATTTGAGGTAAATACAAAAACGATTATAAAAAAAATGTGTGTAAAAATTTTCATTATTTTATGAAAAATAAAAAGTCAAAAATTAAAAAAAAATAAGTGAAAGCGGCCTGGCAAAGGCAAAAGCCCTTACCAAGCCAAGTTTGTAGTTATTAAGGACGCGGCGGATACTCGCCATTGCCCGTACGAATAATAAAATTGACCGCCAGATAAGGCTGCATATTGCTGAGGGGGGCATTGGCGTCGAAAGCGTACCAGGCCAACGGTACAAAATTCGTGCACAAAAATATTGGGCCAAAAGTTCTTGGCATATCCGTGTTAACCCCTATTTCTAAGGGTATCGGTACAGGCTATTGGTACGGAGAAGATTTGTGTTCTAACGAGTGACAACCCGCCAAAATAGCGGCTCTTTTTTTACCCAAACCGCCATTTCCGGTACAATTGCCACACCAAATCACTAATCAAAATTCCAAACACCGAACCCGCCACAATGTCGCGCATAAAATGTTGTACCAAAAATACCCTTGAAATACCCACAAGCGCGGCCGTCCACACAAACAACAGACCCAAAAAACGGTAACGGTAAGGCAACATCAGGGTAGCGAGACTGAACATGGCAAAGGCCAACATCGTGTGACCCGAGGGCATGGAATTGAAGCCACTTAATAATTTGACGTTGGGAACGTAGGTGACGTATTCTACAATATGATTGCCTTCCAACCAGGCCAACGGGCGCGGAACCCCGATAAAATGTTTAATGACCAGCGAAAATGGCCACATAATGGCCACCACCAGGCCAAATAACGGCGGGTAACGGCGGTTGACGTAAAAAGACAACAGGCCCACCATTATCCATAACGCCGGTTCGCCCAGGCGGGTGCAAAACCGGAAAAAGGTATTCAGCGGCTCCTGCCGAAACGGATTGAGCGCTACCAGTTCGTACCCTAACGGATACACGGTCAGCCACAACAAACCGCCGCTTAGTAATAATAAATAAGGAATCGTAAACCAGGGATTATCCCAAAGACTTTTCATGCAACTATTTGTTCGTCAGTACGAGGTATTCCCAGGCTTTTAAGGAGATTTGCATTTCTTTGGTCACTTGCATCGTGTTGCTGCCAAAAACATTGGCGTAAGCGCCTTCAAAATCAGCATCCGGCTGCACCGTTACGGTTTTGCTAAACTTGCTGAGGTTGGCGATTACAATCACTTTGTCGTTGTTTTTTTCGCGCCCAAATGCGTAAATATTTTGCTCATCCGAAGAGGCGAATTTGACCAATTCGCCCCCGTATTTGCCCGTCCAAATTGCCTGGTTATTGTGTTTTAAATCATTTAACCGTTGAAAAAAGCCCGTTCGACCGTATTTTTTCCAACGAATGGGATCGCGGTCAAAAAACTTCAAACGCCGGTTGAGGCCGTCTTCCTGTCCGCAATAAATCATCGGGAGGCCCTGCCAGGTCCAGGCCAGTACGTTCATGACCTCGGCGGAATTGCCGTAGAGTTCCGTTTCGGTACCCGACCACGAGTTTTCGTCGTGGTTTTGGGTGAAATACAATTGGCTGTATGTTTCCGGGTAAAAATCGTTGAGGAAACGCAACAACGTATCCAACGCCTGCGCATCTTGTTTGCCCGTCCAAATATCTTTGGTAATGTCTTTCCATTTCCAGCCGTAATTGGCCTGAAAACAACTGTTAAAATGTTGCGGTTCGTCTTGCCATTCGGAGAGCATAAACATCGGTTTAACGGTATCCAACGCCGGGCGCACCGAAGCCCAAAAATCGTTGGGAACCAAACCGGCCATATCGCACCGGAAACCGTCAATGTCGCAGCGGCGCACCCAGTATTGCATGGCGTCAATCATGGCTTTGCGGGTTTCGGGATTGTTGTAATCCAGGTCGCAAATATCGCTCCAGTCGTTAATGGGTTTACCGTGTTCGTTGATGGGCACGGTAAAATCGCCGTTGTATTTGGTGTAATATTCGGGGTGTTCTTTTTTCCAAACCGCGTCCCAGGAAGTGTGGTTAGGCACCCAGTCGAGAATCACTTTTAGGCCCAGTTCGTGGGCTTTTTGCACCAAATTGCGCAAATCATCTTCGGTGCCAAAGTCGGGATTAACGGCTTTAAAATCCACGACCGAATAGGGACTGCCCAAAGTACCCTTGCGGCGTTCTTTCCCGATGGGGTGAATGGGCATCAGCCAAACAATATCAATGCCGAGGTCTTTGAGCCGGGGCAATTCGCGCGTTACGCCGTTGAAATTGCCATCGGGCGAAAACTGGCGGATATTGAGTTCGTACAGTACCGCATTTTTGGCCCAGTCGGGCAGTTCCGGCCGGGCCGACAAAACGGGTGGAGTGGGTTCGCCCGCTGTTTGCCCCGGTCCCGAATTTGAGGGGTTTTTACACCCCAAAATGCTCCAAAAGAGGCAAACAAATAGTAAAATTCTCATCTTGAATTAGAATTGGCTCCAGTCGGGTTCGGTTTTACTACAAATTACCCTGATTTGAATACCAGTAACGTTAATATCGGTGTTGCCTTTCCAAATCATAACAAAACCTTTGTCCTGCAATTGCCAACTGTTGTTGAGGTAAGTGTCTTTGCAGGAAATATAAATTTGATTTTTGGCTTCGTCGAATGCCCATTGGCCGGTTTCTACTACTTTTCCTTTAATCATTAGATCGAAGGTTTGGTCTTCGCGGAATTTCATAAATTTCGACTTGTAATTTCGGGCCAGCAGCGAATCGGTGCCCACCATTGCGTCGTTGCAATGCCACCAGCCGGTTGACAAATAGGCTTTGCGGCTGGCCGTGGGTTTTGGCATGGAGGCGATGGGTACGGTGACGCGGGCAGGAGCGCGGTGAATTTGCACCGGCGGTGCCGTGTCGGGGTTGCTGCTCAATACGTGCGCGGCTTTAAAATTATTGGCGGCGTCCTGGTCACCGGCGTGCTCTTCGGGGATCACCTGCGTCGTGGCCGGGTCGGCAGCGGGTTCCGTTTTTTTAAACGTTTTGCACGTGGCGTAGCCCAAAACAATGGCAATCAAAGCCAGTACAATGTTGATTTTCATATCTTTACTCACTTGTGGTATGAATTAAGTTTGTTTCGTAAAAAAGCCGATAAGAAAAATTGTCAAATCCTTCTATCGTGTAGTCGGCGTTGCATACATCGCGGTGAATACCCACGGCTACCGATTTAAACCCACCGGCGCGGGCGGCTTGTGTGCCCACCGGCGCATCTTCAAAAACGAGGCATTCGCCGGGTTGTAACCCCAGTTCGTAAGCGGCCATTAAAAAACAATCGGGCGCGGGTTTACTTTTTTTAGCGATGGTTCCGTCAATTACAACGTCGAAATAAGGGTCAATTCCGGTCGAAAGCAACACTTTACGCGCATTGGCCGACGAAGAAACCAACGCCGTAGGGTAATCGTATTGTTTTAATACCAGTAAAAAATCCATCACGCCGGGCAGTATTTCGCTGGGCGACATTTGGGCAATTAATTCGATGTACCATTTATTTTTGCGGTCGGCCCAAAACATTTTTTCGGCGTCGCTGCCGTACAAATGCCCCCATTCCATCAACTTTTCAATCCCTTCCATCCGGCTTAACCGCCGAAGTTCTTCATTGGACTGTTCGTCAATTTCTACGCCAAGTTCCTTCGCAAGTCGTTGCCACGCCCGCAGGTGATAGGGACGCGTGTCCACTATCACACCATCGAGGTCAAAAATAAAACCTCTGTATGATGACAAATCCAAATTCGTTATATCCAAAACGTTGCAAAGGTAGGTAGAATCAAATAATCAACGCGTTTAGAGCCGTTTTTAATTTGTATCGGGGTTAGTTCGTTTTCTCCCGGCTCCACACTGCCCAATCTTTTAAAAAATAATCTAACAGTGCCGGTTGGTCTAACCGATTGATTTTCATGTCTTTAGGCGGGGTATTGTCTTTGCCGGGATAAAAGACGTAGGCCAGGGTGGTGCTGTCCAGGAATTTTAAACCATCCGGCAGGGGCCATTTCAGCGGTTGAACGGGATAATCGGACGCGAGAAAAAAGCCCCATTCACCAAAAGAAGGCACGTACGCCCGTAAAGGGATTACTTCTTTAAAACCGGCCGATTGAAGGGTGGTTCCAATGCACCAATAAGCATTTCTTGTATTAAAAATACTGGTGGCCTGCGTGGCGTAAATTCCGCCGTGGGCCAATACATTACGCACCATTTTGTAAAACCAATCGCTGTACAACCGCGCTACGGCTTCGTTGGAAGGGTCGGGTAAATCGGCGATAATCACGTCAAATTGTTCATTACTTTCGCGCAAAAAAACGCTGGCATCCTGGGCCACGAGGCGCACTTTGGGGTGGGAGAGGGCATTTTGATTGGCTGTTTTTATGGGGTCAAAATTTTTGGCCAAATCAAACACCGCTTCGTCCAAATCCACAATGGTCACTTGTTGAACATCGTCAAATTTGAGTACTTCGCGGGCCAGTAACCCTTCGCCGCCGCCCAAAATCAGCACTTTTTCGTGGTGTGGCGCGGCCAACATGGGAATAATGCCCAATACCTCGTGGTAGCGGTATTCGTCGCGGGTGGAAAACTGAATGACCCGGTTAATGTACAGTCGGGTATCGTTGCCTTTTTGCGTCACCGCCAAATGCTGGTAAGGCGTTTGTTTGGCCCAAATCACCCGGTGGCTGTACGCGCTGTCTTGCCAGGCTTCGAGCAATTGCCCCGAATAAAACATCAAAACCCCCAAAACGGCCATCAGGGCGATCGCAATCCATTGCAAGCGTTTTTTTACGGTTTCGGGGATATGGTCTTTGAGCATGGCCAGCATGATCCAGCCGAGTAAAATATTGAGTAATCCCACGCCAATGGCCGTGCGGAACAAACCCATTTGCGGCAGCAACAAAAACGGAAATAACAGGGTAGCCAACAACGCCCCGATGTAATCGAGCGACAGCACGTTGGCCAAATTGGTTTTTAACGGGTAATATTCCTTTAAAATGCGCGCCAGAAGTGGAATTTCGAGGCCGGTAAACATCCCGATGAGGAAAGTAATGCCCAATACCAAAATCTGAAAACCACTCGCCGAAGTCCGTTCAAATGCCCAATAAGCGGTGGGAACGCTAAATCCTCCCACCAAACCCAACGCAATTTCGATGATGATAAAATAAACAATGAGCGGGTCAGGGATGTATTTGGATAAAAAAGACCCCGCTCCCATGGCGGCCATGTACACCCCGATAATGAGCGAAAATTGCTTTACACTGTCACCCAAAAAATAAGAAGAAACGGTACTCAGTTCAAGTTCATATACAATCGAGCAAAGGCCCGCAATCAGAACCGCAATCAAAAGGAGCCAGCGCTCCGATAGTTTTAACATAATTTTATGGTATAATTTGCAAGTCTGCGCAAAGATGCCCAATTTTGCACCATCATTAAACTAAAATTTTCAAAATCATGGATTTCACTCGAATTAAAAGTCTATTATTTACGGGTCTCGCCGTATTCCTCGTATTCAGTTTTATGCGGTCCTGCTTTTCTTGTGGATCTTCCTCTGAAGAAGTAGAAATGCCTACGCAAGGCTTAATCACCACCGTTGTGGAGGTGGAAAAAGATGCCTTCAAAATTGAAGACGAAACGACCATTCCGGATACTGCCGCCAGTTTGATTATTGCGAAGTATCTCGGTGGTAAAATTGATACTTTTACCCTCCAGGAAGCACGCCTCGTACAACAAGGTGGTGGCCATTCAGGAGGCAGCAGCATGATGGGGCCTATTGTGGCCGCCGCCGGTGCTGGTATGTTGGGGTATATGATGGGCCGCTCTATGCGCACACCACCATCTCCCACGGCGTACACCAACCAACAAACGTACAATCGTGTTAATTCCACGACGGGTTCCTCTTTGCGCAATTCCGCGGCGCGTGTATCCCGTCCATCTACCGGTCGTTCATCCAGTGGCTTTGGCGGAGGTCGCTCATCTCGTGGCTTCGGTGGATAATAAAATCATTCCGGTTATACCACCCGATCAAAAGTGGTTTCGCCAAAACGGCATTGAGTGGTTAACAACGGGCGAAAATAGCGACTACCTGGCCAACCGGGTGGTCGCTATTAGCGAACAAGAAATGCAAGCCTACCACGCGGCGGTAAAAGATTTGTACAAAATACAAATGGAAGCCGCCCGGTACGTGGCCCAAAATAACCTCTGGGAAGACATCGGAATCCCCAAAGAAGCCGTTCCCCTTATGGAATATTCGCTGCGCGAAGAAGAGCACCTGCACATTATTGGGCGGTACGATTTTGCCGGTGGCATGGAGGGTTTGCCCATTAAAGTGTTGGAATTTAACGCCGATACATTTTCCCTGCTGCCCGAAACGGTGCTCATTCAGCCCCAGATGACCAGCAGCCTGCAACCGGGGCGCACCACGCCATTGTCGTACCGCACCCTGGATCACCTCACCGATGCGTTCCGCAATTTGCTGCGCCGTCATCCCGATTTTGAACCCACCATTTTGTTTTCGGGAATGGGGTACGAAGAAGATACCCTTAACCTGCAAATACTCATGAATGCGGCCAAAGCGGCTGGTTTTCAGGTGGTACAGCAAGTGCACCTCGAAGCAGTTGTTTTCTCCGAAGACGAAGGCATATTTATTGAACTCAACCCGAATAAATTCCAACGTTTTGACTTTTTTTTCAAAATGGTTCCCTGGGATTTTATTTGTTTTGAAGAACCCGATTTGTTGTCGTTGCTCGATAATATTATTCGGGGTAAACACGCCATTGTGATGAATCCGGCCTTTTCTATGATCCTGCAAAGCAAAGGTTTGTTGCCGATTATGGCCCAACGTGCCGCCGACAGCCCTTACGTTTTGCCCGCATCTTTTGAAGAGTCCGATTTTGAGGATAAAAAAGCCTACGCCGCCAAACCCGTTTTTGGCCGAATGGGCGAAAATATCAGCCTCTGGGATGCCGAAGGCGAAAATATCATCGAAAACGACGGCGATTACGGCGATTTTCCGTATATCTATCAGGAAATGGCCGAACTCAATACCGATGGCCGGGGCTATACGTACCAGCCCAGCGTATATTGGGTTCAGCAACCCAGCGGCATTTGTCTCCGCCGCCAGGATGGCCCGGCCATTGACGACGATGCCGAATTTGTTTGCCACATCGTAGAATAATACCACGCTCATACAGTCAGTACAAAAATGAACAGAAGAACCTTTATGTCCTCCTCTACGCTGCTGGGTATATCGGCCGTAATGGGGCAAGAAATAGCCTTGCCCGAATACCACAACACTGCCAAAATTCCCGTCAAAATTCTCGCCACCAATTGGGGCTTTACCGGCTCCCTGGATGCCTTTTGCGCCAAAGCCAAAGCCGACGGCTACGATGGTTTTGAAGTCTGGATTCCTTTTGACGAAAAAGAACGCGACGAAGTATTGAACGCCGCCGCCAAACACAAATTAGAAATTGGTTTTTTGGCCGGGGCCGGGGCATCGGGTTTTTCTGAACATTTGGAGACCTATATCAAAGGCGTCGAATTGGCGGTGGCCACCAAACCGTTGTACGTGAACACGCACGCGGGGCGCGATTTTTTCTCTTTTGAACAAAATCTCCAGATCCTGAAAACGGGTATTGCCATTGGGCAAAAAAGCAAGGTGCAGGTGTTGTGCGAAACCCACCGCGGACGTTGTGCTTTTACGGCCAATGCCACCCAATCGTACATGGATGCTTTGCCCGATTTGCGCCTCACGGCCGACCTCTCGCATTGGTGCGTGGTGCACGAAAGCCTGCTGGAAGGATATGAAAAAACCGTCGCGGAGGCACTTGCACGCACCTTGCACGTGCACGCCCGCGTGGGCCACTCCGAAGGGCCGCAGGTCAATGATCCGCGTGCACCGGAATGGAACGCCGCCGTAAAAACGCATTTTGGTTGGTGGGACGCCGTTATGAAACAGGCGGAAACTGAAAAACGCCCTTTCCAGACTTTTTTGTGTGAATTTGGGCCGCCGCATTACCTGCCGGCTTTGCCCTATACCCAACAACCCGTAGTTGACCAATGGGCAGTGAATGTTTACATGATGCGTTTACTGCGCGAACGATACACCTAATTCCTTATTATACTTTAAAATGGGTCATCGGGAGGTGACCCCAACCTGTACAAAATGTTACTTGGTTTTGATTTAGGCTCCTCTTCGGTGAAAGGTGCGTTGGTGGACTCGGTAACGGGTGCCATTGTAGCGGCTGTACATTATCCCGAATCGGAGATGACTATTGATGCACCCCAACCGGGTTTTGCCGAACAAGACCCCGAAATGTGGTGGCAAAACGTACGCATCGTTACGCAGCGCTTGTTGCAAAAAGCCGGTATGAACGGCAATGATATTTCCGGCATCGGTATTTCGTACCAAATGCACGGATTGGTGGTGCTCGACCAAAACGGCGCGGTGCTGCGCCCTTCCATTATCTGGTGCGATAGCCGGGCCGTTGCGTACGGCGAACGGGCCAATGCCGCTTTGGGCCACCAATTTTGCCTCGACCATTACCTGAATGCGCCGGGCAATTTTACCGCCTCCAAACTCAAATGGGTAAAAGAAAATCAACCCGATCTTTTTAAAAAAATCCACCGCTTTATGCTGCCCGGCGACTATATCGCCTACCGGATGAGCGGTGACATACAAACGACGCTTTCGGGCCTTTCCGAGGGTATCTTGTACGATTTTAAAAACAATTCCCCCGCCCACCACCTGATGGAACACTACGGCATACCCACTTCGATGGTGGCTGATATTGTACCCACGGTAGGCAAACAAGCCGTGTTATCGGCCAACGGCGCGGCCGAACTGGGCCTGAAACCGGGTATTACCATTGGTTACCGGGCCGGTGATCAACCTAACAACGCCATGTCGCTCAATGCACTGGAGGCGGGTGAAGTGGCCGCTACCGGCGGTACTTCCGGGGTAATTTACGCCGTTTCGGGGCAACCGGTGTACGACTCGCAAAGCCGCGTGAACAGTTTTGCCCACGTCAATTATACGCCCGAAACCCCGTATACCGGGGTTTTGTTGTGCATCAACGGGGCGGGCATCCAATACCGCTGGGCGCGGTCGGTAATGGCCGATGCGGGTATGTCGTACCCCGATATGGAACGCGCTGCGGCCTCCGTTATGCCGGGTTGCGAGGGGTTAACCATTTTGCCCTTTGGTAACGGTGCCGAGCGGATGCTCAACAACCGCAACGTGCAGGGCGGCATTTATCACCTGGATTTTAACCTGCACGGCAAAGCCCACCTGTTCCGGGCGGCTTTAGAAGGTATCGCTTTTGCGTTTGTGTACGGCGCAAACATTTTACGGGAAAACAATGTTACTTTGCACACCATGAAGGTCGGCAGTGGCAATTTGTTTGAATCGGCGATTTTTTCCCAAACCTTGGCTACGTTAACCAATAGCCAGATCCAAATGATGGACACCAACGGCGCGGCCGGTGCGGCACGGGCCGCCGGGGTGGCTACCGGTCAATTTGCAAACTTGTCGGAAGCCATGAAAACCCAACAGGTTGTCCGCGAATTTCACCCGTTTGCCCACAAAGAGGCTTATCAAAACGCTTATAACGCCTGGCTGAAGGATTTAAATCAGACCAGCGCGGAGTAATCATATTTGTGTACAAGAATTCATCAACACCTTATTTACTATGACTAAAGTTGTTACTGGCGAAAAAATTTATTTTAAAAACGTAGGCCAAATTAAGTACGAAGGCCCAAAATCCGACAACCCGCTGGCGTTTCGCTGGTATAACGCCGACCAAAAAGTGGGCGGCAAAACCATGAGCGAACATTTTAAGTTTGCCATGGCTTATTGGCATACTTTGTGCGGCACCGGCGGCGATCCCTTTGGCCCCGGCACCAAGGCGTTTCCGTGGTTGACCTCCAACAACCCTTTGCAACAGGCCAAAGACAAAATGGACGCAGCCTTTGAATTTATGACCAAAATCGGGTTGGATTATTACTGTTTTCACGATTTTGACTTGATTCAGGAAGGCCCAACGCTCCGCGAAAGCGAACGCCGTTTGGTCAAAATCACCGATTACGCATTGGAAAAACAAAAAGAATCCGGGGCGAAACTTTTGTGGGGAACGGCAAATTTGTTCAGTAACCCGCGCTACATGAACGGCGCCGCGACCAACCCCGATTTTCAGGTGGTGGCCTACGCCGGTGCGCAGGTAAAAAATGCCTTGGATGCCACCATCAAATTGGGCGGCGAAAATTACGTGTTCTGGGGCGGCCGCGAAGGCTACGCGAGTTTACTGAATACCAACATGAAACGCGAACTCGATCACATGGCGCGTTTTTTGCACCTGTCCAAAGACTACGCCCGCAAACAGGGTTTTAAAGGCACGTTTTTTATCGAACCTAAACCGATGGAGCCGTCCAAACACCAATACGATTTTGATTCGGCGACGGTGATTGGTTTTTTGCGCGAATACGGTTTGGACAAAGATTTCAAATTAAACATTGAGGTGAACCACGCAACCCTGGCTTTGCACACCTTCCAACACGAATTGCAGGTGGCCGCCAACGCCAATATGATTGGTTCCATTGACGCCAATCGCGGCGATTACCAAAACGGCTGGGATACCGACCAGTTTCCCAACAACGTCTATGAATTAACGGAAGCCATGCTCGTGATTTTGGAAGCGGGCGGTATTCAGGGCGGGGGCATCAACTTCGACGCCAAAACGCGCCGTAATTCCACCGATTTGGAAGATATTTTTTACGCGCACATTGGTGGTATGGATACGTTTGCGCGGTCTTTGTTGGCGGCACACGAAATTTTGACCAATTCGGATTATGTCCAATTGCGCAAAGATCGTTACGCTTCTTTTGACCAGGAAGATGGCTTGTTGTTCGAAATGGGCAAGTTAAAACTGAAAGATTTGCACAAAATCGCGCAACAAAAAGGTGAGCCGGAACCAAAAAGCGGCCGTCAGGAGTTGTTCGAAAATTTGATCAGCCGATTCGTTTATTAGTGAAAAGTGAAAAGTGAAGAGTGAAGAGTGAAAAGTGAAGAGTGAAAAGTTTGCCCGTCGTAGCGTACTCATTTTCAAAACTAAGGGAGTAAGTAAACTAAGAAATTCTAAGCGTAAAGTGTTTATTTTCAATTTTTTTAAAAAAATTCCACTCTTCACTCTTCACTCTTCACTCTTCACTCTTCACTCTTCACTTTTCACTTTTCACTCTTCACTCTTCACTCTTCACTAACTACCGTACCAGCGTTGCGTACCCCCGATACTCAAATTTTTGTCCTCGTGGGCCGGTAAAACTGACCATATAGACGTACACGCCAGCGGGCGACATGCCGCCATTTTGTTGGGCGCGGCCGCTCCAGGACTCCGATGGGTTGCTGGTTTCAAATACCAGTTCGCCCCAACGGTTCCAAATCGTCATGTTGAAGTTTTGCATACCCTCCAAAAAACCTTTGCCTAAAAATCCGTCGTTGACCCCGTCGCCGTTGGGCGTAAAAGCATTGGGCATAAACCAGGTAATTTCCGGGACAACGTCAATGAATTTAACGAGGGTGTCTTTACAACCTTCCGGGTGCGTTACCACCAATAATACCCGCATCAGGCCGGTATCGGGGAAGGTAAAGACCGGGTTGATTTGATTGGACGTACCAAAGCGGTCAAATTGCCAAAACCAGCGGTCGGCATCCTTCGAGTTATCGGTGAAGGTAACAGTGGGGGCAATATTGCTCACTTTTTCGGGGTTGTACGAAAAGTCCGCCGTCGGGGAAGGGACCACCCGAATCAAGTTCGTAAATGTGTCGGATGCAAAACACCCAATGGGCGAAGTAATGGCAACGCTCACCGTGTATAATCCCGGTTCAATGTAGGTATACGTGGGACTAATCACGTTTACAATGGAGTCTCCGGTGCCAAAGTGCCACACAATATTATACGTCGAATCAATCGGGACCGATAAGTTATTAAACGTGATGATTCCCGGTGAACATCCGATAAAACTACTGGGCTGTATGATGATAAACTGCGGTGCCGGTAAATATTGAATGGGTTTTACAATAACGTCCCGGCAATTGTTAGAATCCGTGGCGATCAATCGCACGGGGTGTTCGCCCGGAATCAGATAAGTATATTCGGGATTTTCTTCGTCCGAAGTGCCATTGGGCACCCCAAAACTCCAGGCGTAACTTTTAATGGGGATTTCGGCTTGGGTTAAATTGGTAAATGCCACCGGACCCGCCACGCAGGTATCATATTCGTAAGAGAAATCGGCGTTTACACCGGGAAAAATATCCACGATGATATTGGCGGTATCGGCGCATTCTTTGCCGGGATTCAGCAATAATTGCCCCAAATAACGATCTGGTTCGGGGAATTGGATCGTTGGACTCCAATCGCTGTTGTTCACGTAAGGCGTGCCATTCAGGTTGAACCGCCATTCAAATTCCGTGATAAATTGCTGGTCAACGCTGTTGTTTTGGATAAATAAGTTTTGCTGCCCGCACGAACTCATGTAGTACCCGGTTTGGGTGTAAACGAGTGAATCACCACCGTCAATGAGGGCGAGTACCGAAGGATCACAATCGGTTACATTAAACTGAAAATCGCGTTTGATTGTGGATAATTTAACCCCGGCTTTGTATTCATCCACGCATACACCCACCACAAAACGACCTACTTTATTGGGAATCCCGGTAATGACACCGGTAACGGGGTTAATGGTAATTTGTGGGTTGCCGCCCATCGGATTGCCCGGCGAATATTGGGGTTGAATAAACGGAACGGGGGCGAACGGGGGCGCGCAGGGCGGTTGTGGCTGCGCACCTTCGCATTCCGTATAACCCGGGTTGGTCAGGATTGGGCCACCGCCTACTTCGGGGGCACAAAACGAATATACAAGTTGATCACCGTTGACATCGGTGGCGGAGTGATCGAAAATCAGGGGCGCATCTTTACAGATGATAATGGGCGGAAATTCCGAAAAAGTGGGCGAATCATTGCAAAATGTCTGCGCATTCGGCGTAATTTCGACGGCGTAAGTAGCCCCCACAGACTCGGGATCGTAGATATTTACGATACTGTTGTTGCGGCAGCAACGCTGGTACACGATAAAATAACTGTCGCTTGCGGATACGGGTAACACCACCTCAAAAACGTACGTGGCCTGTTCCACGCAAACAAAAGGTACGTTTTTGATACAAGCCGGGGTGTCGGGAATAATTCGGAAATCGCCCTGATATGGCACCTGCAAGGTACTAAAACGGCTATTGTTGTTTTCGGTACCCCGATAAATGGAAAAATACGCCGGGTTATCAAAATCAGCACCACCGGTGGTTGGGTCACAGTCGCGGTAAATGCGCATGGTAATGCGGTAGTTTTGGCCACCGGAGGCCGGACCCAGGCATTCATACGTGACTTCGCCGCCAATAATGTGTTTGGCAAAGGAGATATGGGGCGCAATGAGGCCCGTTATGAGGAAAAGAGTGATTCGCAAATATTTTATCATTGGTCAAGTCTTAATTGATGCCCAAACAAAATCAGGCTCGTTATGTTGCGTTGAACGGGCAAATGTAAGTTATTCAAAATAAAATGACGGCTGTCGGTAGCAGATGGCTGCCCGTCGCTCGTAAAATTCAGGTCAAAATCGCTATCGTACCAACGTGGCGTATCCTTTGTATTCAAATTTTTCGCCCCGTGGCCCCATAAACGACACCATATATACATACACACCGGCGGGTGACATGCCGCCTGTTTGTTGCGCACGCCCCGTCCATTCTTCAGTGGGGTCATTGGTTTCAAAAACCTGCTCTCCCCAACGATTCCAGATGCTCATGTTAAAGTTAGTGGCACCGCGCATTAGTCCTTTTCCAAAAAATCCGTCGTTGACACCGTCGCCGTTGGGCGTAAAGGCATTGGGCATGAACCAGGTGATAACGGGTTTAACGTCAATAAATTGCACCATCGAATCTTTGCAGCCCTCCGGGTGGGTAACCACCAATAAAATCCGCATGAGGCCCGTGTCGGGGAATACAAACGTCGGGTTTTGTTGGTTGGTGGTCGTGAAACGGTCAAATTTCCAAAACCAACGTTCGGCATCGGTGGATAAATCGGTGAAATTAACGGTGGGGTTCAGTACATCGGGTGATTCGGGCGTAAACGAAAAATTGGCCACCGGCGGCTCGTAGGTTTTGATCAAACTGGGAAATGAGTCAGAAACAAAACAACCCAACGGCGACGTAATTTCCACTTTTACGTCAAATACTCCCGCTTCGTTGTACGTATGGCTGGGACTGATAATCCCTTCCGATTCGGTACCATCACCAAAATACCATTTTATATCGTAAGTGCTGTCAATGGGGCTGGACAGGTTGGTGAATAGCATATCGGCCGGAATGCAACCGTCGTATTTGTTGGGTTGAATAATAACGTACGGCGGAGCGGGGTAATACGTGATGGTTTTATTAATAACGTCTTCGCAGAGGTTTTTATCAATTACTTTTAACCGAACCGGAAATTCACCGGGAATGCCGTAGGTAAACTCCGGGTTTTGCGCTGAGGCAATACCATTGGCCACCCCAAACTGCCATTGCCACGTTTCAATACCCGTTTCGGAAAGGCTTAAATCGGTGAAAGACACCGGCCCGGCCACGCAGGTATCGTACACAAACGAAAAATTGGCGAATACTTCGGGGTAAATATCCACGATAATATTGGCCGTATCGGAACAAATTCCCGCGTCGGGGTTAAGCAACAATTGACCCAAATACCGCCCCGATTCGGGGAAATTAATGGTTGGACTCCAGTCCGAGTTGTTAAAATAAGGTGTTCCCAACAAATTAAACCGCCACTCGAACGTCTCGATATAGTTGATGTCGATACTTTTATTTTCGATGTATAATTCTTTACCGCCGCAGGTACTCAGGTAATAAGCGCCCTGTGAAAAAAACAAGGTATCGCCACCGTCAATTTGGGCCAAAACCGTAGGGTCACAATCGGTTACATTGAACTGAAAATCGCGTTTAACCGTGGAAAATTTGACGCCGTTGCGGTATTCATCCACACAAACACCCACCACAAAACGACCCACTTTGTCGGGCGTGCCCTCAATAACCCCCGTTACCGGGTTAATTGTAATTTGGGGGTTGCCACCCATCGGGTTTCCCGGCGAATACTGGGGCTGAATAAACGGCACCGGGATAAATGGCGGACCGCAGGGCGGGTTGGGCACAATCTCTTCGCAGGGGTCGCCGCTAAAACCCATGCCGCCGCCGTTTTCAGGGGCACAAAAACTGTACACCAGTTGATCGCCATCCATGTCAATGGCCGAATGGTCAAACACCAGTGGGACACCTTTACAAATAATAATGGGCGGAAATTCGTTGTACACCGGGGTGTTGTTGCAGGCGGCCTGCGCCACCGGGGTCAGTTCAACGTAATAAGTAGCCCCAATGTCTTCGGGGTTATAAATGTTAATAATGCTGTTATTTCGGCAACATCGTTGATAGATAATGTAATAACTTTCGTTGGTAAGCCGTGGCAGGTCAATGGTAAAGGTGTAAATACCTTCTTCCACGCACGCGTAAGGTACGTTTTGAATACACTGGGGCGTGTCGGGGATGATATTGGTGATGGATAATACGTTGACAAATAACGTTTGTTCCAGATAATTATCGTTGATGGAGCCGCGATAAATACCAATAATGGCTGGATCATCGAAGAAGGCGCCCCCGGTAGTAGGGTCACAATCGCGAAAAATCTTCATGGTGACAAAATAGGTATTGGCCGTTGGGTCCACCGTAGATACGCCCAAACATTCATACGTTACCTCGCCCCCGATAATGTGCCGGGCGGAAAGAGATAAAGAGCAAAGGCAGAAGAACAATACTGTGATTATTCCGCAGGTTGTTATTGTGTTTTTGTGTAGCATAATAGATTATGGTTTGAGCAGGAATGCTGTTTGCTATTATTCATGGATGGATTAAGCATAAAAATGTCAAATTTTGCACCTAAATTGGCTAAATTTTGATGTAATCGAAAAAAAGTTGGACTTTTGCCGTTCAAAAATACATCAATTCTGTTGTACTAATAAAATAAATTTGGAAATGTTCTTGCTAAGAGACGACATAAATGAGATTGGAGCCATGATAAAGGCGGGTAAAATCATTTGTTATCCCACGGATACCGTTTGGGCTTTGGGTTGTGATGCCACCAACTCTGCCGCCGTTCAGGCCATTAGATCCATTAAAAACATCCCCGACACCGAAGGACTTGTGGTACTGGTCAACAGTATTGACATGCTCAAAAGCCTCGTCGAGGAGATACCACCCCGCATTGAAACGCTGCTGGCACTGCACCACCGACCCTTTACTTTGGTGTACACACTCAAAGGCGGGTTGTCCCAAAATGTTTGCGCCGAAGATGGTACCGTGGCCATTCGCTTTACCAACGACGAATTTTGCGCTACCTTAATTGACATTGCCGGTGGCCCCATCGTTTCTACCATTGCCGCCATGCACGGTGCGCCCCATCCGGCTAATTTTGGCGGCGTAAGCAGCAGTATTTTGGGCAGCGCCGATTACGTGGTAAAACACCGGCAAGATGATAAACGTACAAATGAGCCTTCACCGTTGGCTCGGTTGGATCAATTTCAGGAATTAGAATTTATCCGGGAATAAAATGAAACACACCGTATACTTAGTAGCCACCGTACTTTGGTTGGCCACCACCGCCGCTTACCAAAAAGGTTGTTCCGGCAAATCCGCCGCCGACGGTCCGCCAAGACCCGCAACCGAAGTGCGTTCGGTGGATTTTTTGCAAAAAAAACTGCAAAATCGCCAAAACGAAATGCAGGAGGTACAATCCATCACCGCCCGCGCCAAGGTTTTTAGCGAAGGTGACGGCATGGCTATTTCGGCCAGCGCCAATATCATTTGGATTCGCGACAGCATCATTTGGATGAACGCCAAAAAATTTGGTTTGGAAGCCCTGCGCGTTCTGGTGACCAAAGATTCGGTGTTTGTGCTCAATCGCCTCGAAAAGTCATACCAGGCCGATGGTTTGGAAACCCTGCGCCGACAGTTTGCCTTGCCCGAAGGTGATGTTTTTCAATTGTTGCAAAATACCTTGTTGGGTTTACCCGCCATTCCGTTTAAATCGGGCGATACCAAAAGCGATATTAACCAGGAATTACACCGTTTGGTCACCAATATGGGTGTTTTTTCGGGTGAATACCGCATTGAAGAAGGTTCTTTTTTGTTAAAAGGAGAAACTTTTGTCAAAAAAGCGGACAATACCACGGTGCGCCTCGATTTTGATCGCCACCAAAAAGTGCCGCAAATGACCGGTATGTTTTCGCTGCACCGCCGCGTCAATGCCGTTAGTCCCGAGCAGGGGCGGATGGGGGTAGACATTGAAATGGACGACGTACAGGTAAATACCAAACCGTCGTATAAATTTGAAATCCCCGATCACTACTCTAAAAATTAATACATTTGCCCCATGAAATGTTTTTTTTCGGGTCTGTTTTTGGTATTCGTTTTTACCGTATCGGCTCAGGATTTTAAAATTCAAATTGCGGCCTACGCCGATTCGGTTCCCGCCAGTGAATTTGTTGACCGGGGCATCGAAGGGGTTACGGTCAACCACACCGCCGGTGGCTTGTGGCAATATTTTATCGGGTACTATTACACCCGCCAGGAGGCCGAATCCATTCAGGAACAATTGATTGACCGTGGTTTTCCGCGTCCCGTCATTATTGATATGGCCGTGGAAGAAGCCTTGTCGGAGCGCAATTGCGGCTATACTTCGGGTTTTGCGCAAGCCCCCGATGAGTTGCCCGGTCCTATTTACATTGTTTTTTTTGACGATGCAAAATCTGTTTTTGACGAGCGAGACCGTAAAATACTGGATAAAGTATACGCCGAACTAAAATCCGACGCGAAAAAAGAATTGATTATTATGGGTTTTACCGATAATAAAGGTGCCGCCGAAGACAACATGGAATTATCCAGTCAACGTGCCCGCGCGGTGCGCAACTATTTTATCAATAAAGGCGTTAATGCAATCAGGTTGTTTGTGGAATCGTACGGCGAATCGGAGCCGTGGTACCCCAACCGCGACGCCCAGGGTAAGGAGTTGCCGCAAAACCAACAGTGGAATAATCGGGTAATGATGAAATACAAACAACAACAACAATGAATTATTGGTTAGTAAAGTCTGAGCCATTTGTGTTTAGTTACGATGATCTGGTGCGCGACGGAGTTACCCGTTGGGATGGCGTTCGGAATTACCAGGCCCGCAACAACCTTAGGGCGATGAAAGAAGGCGATTTATGCCTGTTTTACCACAGCAACGAAGGGTTGGCCGTGGTGGGAATTGCAAAAGTATCCAAAGAGTATTACCCGGACCCAACCGCCGAAAAAGGCGACTGGTCGGTGGTAGAATTGCAACCCTACAAGGCCGTTCAGGAGCCTTTAACCCTCGCGACCATTAAACAACATCCCATGTTGGATCAACTGGGGTTGGTGCGCAACCCGCGGCTTTCGGTAATGCCCGTTAGTTCCGACGAATTTTTTATTATTTTAGACCTTTGCAAAACAACCATTTAGTGCAATATGCTTCACGTTTCAGGTAATAAACCCTCTAGCCCAACGAATGGCCTTGGTTGTCTTATCATCACCGGCTTGGTGATGGTGGGGCTGTTTTTTTTCCTCAATTGGTTATACTTCAAATTATGGTACGCCACCCCGGTTTTTATTCTGCTGGCGTTGCTCATCAACTGGCGTGTGGTGACGGGTTCGCTCCAACGGTATTGGGGGATGATTGTTCGCAATCCCATCCGGGGCATATTATCCGTTATTGTGGCGGCTTTATTGTTGCCGTTTATCTCAATGGGTTGGGTATTGGGTGCTTTGGGCATGAACCAAATCACCAAAATGCAACAAAGTTTTGGTACAACCTGGGGATTTGGTTCCTTTGACCCTTCGCAGGTAAATGCCTCCAAAGACACCGAATACGCCGAATTTGAGGAATTGGACTCCAAAAGAAGTACGGAGTAGGTACAGCCGAACCCCGTTCGGCTCACGCTACGGAGGGCATCACGGTAATTACTTCTTCGGAAATTATGTGCTCAATCGTAGCCGAACGGGGTTCGGCTGTACTTAACCTCCAATCATCCGCTGGTCTTTGGCCACGTATTTGGCGAAAGCCAACAAAGCACCCGTTACCATTATATTTCTGAAAAAATTAACCATTTCGAGTTCCTGCTCCCGGGCTGCATCGGCGGTCATGGGGTCAATGCCGATATCGTTGCCCATTGCTCGGGGCAAATGCACCAACAGTCCCATTAAAATAACGTATAACGCCATCAAAGTATAGGCTAGTTTGTCGTATTTCCCGATAACCGCGCTGACAATAAACAGCACGATACAAACCAACGTAAAGTAATTCCAGAAATACGGGAACGGAATGTAATCAGGCACAAATGAGGCCCCTACTTCGGGTTTTCCGAGGTGCAAGCCAACGTACAATAAAAATGAAAGGGGAAAAATGTACTTCCCGGCGTTTAAAATTTTATCCATGTTCAACAATGTTTAGTGAATGACGGGGCAAAATTCCGTCAATCTCCATCCGTGAACGATGATAAAAGTCTACGTTTTAGAGTTTGGCCTTGAGTCGGCTGTACACGTCTTTGTGAATACCCAAATAAGAGGCGATGAGTTTGCTGGACAAACGCGTCATCAGGGTGGGCCGGTACTCCATTAACCATTTGATGCGTTCCAGGGCAGTTAGCGACACCAGCGTATTGATCCGGTAAACGGAATTGGCGTAAGAGGCTTCCAGAATTTGTTTGTACACTTTGTCAAATTGCGGAATGGTTTCGGTCATTTTTTGAAAGTTTTCCCGGTCGACGGCAAACAGTTCGCAAGGCTCCACCGCCCGGATGTTTTCGGAGGAGGGGTTGCCGCTGCCAAAACTCAACAAATCGGAACACCAGTTGTCCTCCGTGACAATATCGCGGGTGCTTTCGTTAAAGTCATTGTCGTACACGTACACTTGCAAACAACCTTTTGCGATAAAATAAACGTATTTACAAGTATCACCCTGCCGTAACAAGTGTTCGTTTCTTTTGGCTTTTATGGGTTTAAATGCCAAAAGCACCTGGTCCAGGTTCTGAATATCATCTCCGAGCCGGTTCGTGATGTGCTGGCGTAAAACGTTGATCATGCGCTAATAAAATATAAGCCCAAAAGTAACACTATTGCGGGTGGAACGCCTGCCAACTGTGCCAATATTCCTGGTACGCCGCCATTTTTTTCAGGTCATTTCCGTCGCCCTGAATGTTTATTCCCAAAAAATTGTATTGGTTGTTACCGCTGATTAAGGTGTCGTTTTTCAACGTAAACAACTGGTCGCGGTGGGTCCTTTCCAGCACCACAAAACTGCTGCTGTCCCTGGAAAGCACAACCACAATCGGCTTATTGTCGAGTACATCGTACAAAATGCGCTCTTTTTGCAACAAATTCCAGTCGTAAGCCTTGTTGGCCGCTCCAGTTTCGACACCCACTACCCACGATTTCTTTTGCCACGAGGCCGTGTCTTTGCGGGTAAGAGTGCCCTTTAAACGGCCTTTTTCGTAGGTGCGCATGCTATCGTATTCCACCTGAAAATGTTGGTCGGGTTGCATGATGTACGTATGGGGATACAGTTCGATCCATTTGTCCAAAGTAGTTTGGACAAATGGAAATTCCGGCAGTTGGTGCCCTTTTAACGTCCCTGCAATGGCCTCACCGGTGGCTTGCCGCCACCAACTTTTGGTTGTTTGGTCTTCGAACATGGCATTAAAATGATCCATACCCACGAGGCGGAAATCTTCCACTTTGCCGTTCACGATGGGTTCAAAAACCCGTCCTGTTCGGCAAACGGTGCAATAGGTTACCATAATCGGTTGATGACCAATGCTATCGCGCACCTGATGGTGGTAGCCCAAATATTGAATCGGGTAGGCTTTGGCTTGTCCTTCGTGCACGACTCCGATCACCAACCGGTCTTTTTCAACGCTGTTATCTGCCGCGTTTTTCAAATGCAGTGTTTGGGGTTGATAAAACATACTATCCGCGGCCATAAAAAAATTGGTGGTGTATATGATCCCGCCCAGCAACAGCAGAGCCGCCGTCGGTAACCACTTTTGGCGCGCAAAAGCCGATTTTGCGCCCACCAGTAGCAACAACGCCCCCAATCCCCGGAATACCCAACGCCAGTGGTGCAAGGTGTAAGCCAGGTCAATACTGCTGATTTCCTGGCTGCCACCGGGCATGGGCATGATGAAATAGACGTTGGCGATTTCAAATAAAATAAAACCAATAATGCCCGCGTAAAATAGTTTTTTCATGGAATTTAAATCTTTCAGGCAAAATTAAACATAATCTGCGAACGGACAAAACCGGGAAAGTAAAATGGCAACGGGCCATGTTTGACGCCGCACCAGTGACCGTATCAACCCATGACTTCAGTCGTGGGGCATAGGCGATATCCTATTGGACCAAACCGATTTATCGGTTTTTATTGCGAGATCGTACTTGGAAACGGTTAAAACCGTTTGACAAACGAATCGAAGATGCGCCTGTCCACGACTGAAGTCGTGGGTTAATATTTAACCGTTTCAATACTGTACGTGCCCGTAATGCAAAGATTTACATCTCTAAAAACCTCTTTGTCAAAAATCCTGAATTTTGTTTTTGCAATAACGAAGGTTTCTCCGCAAGCCAACGAAGCCACGTTTTTTTTAGTTTTTGACGCCGGTTTTTTTCCAATTTTTTCCGTCAAAAATCATTTTATTAATTTTGATGGAAATGTCGGCCCCGTTTTCGTCGCCGCCACTTTTTTCTTTCATGTAAAGGATAGCCCCTGCGTTTTCGGGTTTTTCGTAAAAATACAACAAAGGGTATTGGTATTCCACGGCGTTGCGTTCATCGGGAAAAATATAGATTTCCAGATCCGAATAAGCCCCGGCTTCGCCCATTATCGTTAAGGGTGGGAGTAATTCCAAGGCTTCATCCAAGGTCCATAATGCGTAAAAATCCTGCTGTATACCGCCGCAAGTGGCTGAGGCCCAATGAAAACGCACCACATTTTTGACTTTGGTAACGCCCCTCGACGAATCTATGGCGAAACTAAAAATTTGCGCTTCATGTTGCATCACCTCCGGCAGATTGACTTTGGCCAATAATCTGGAATCCCGCACTACTTTTATTTCGTGGGTATAATTGATGATTCTGGGGTCGTTTTTTAGTTTTTTGGCCTGCGTACAACCCAATAAAAAAATATCGTTACCCGACATGCCAACACCCAGCGACAGGTAACCGCCCCATACCCAGCCTTGTTTTAGTTCTTTGGCTGTGTTGGTCCAATCCACCAAATGCCAGCAAGCCGTCCGCCCGTTGAGGGTGAGTCGGGCGGTATCAACGGCCACCACCCGCACAGGTTGACCAATGGGTAATGTTTGCAACACCGTGGCACTTGGCGAAGGATTCGCCCGAACGTTTACATCACTTCCGAATATGGCGGTGACAAAGCCGGGATTAATTCGCTCCGGCACGGGTTCGCCCGGGTACACCCACGAAGTGTCGCGGGGCAAGTGAACTACCGTGGCTTTTAACCCCAAAGCGCAGAGGAAGAATAGGGTAGTGGTGCTATAAATTGCTTTTGTGATGTTCATTTGCTACATTTTTATTTGGTTTCCGTACATCTAAAAACCTGGCCCGCCACGGTTGGGATGGTTACCAGTCCATCTGCATTAATAACGACTGGTGCTCCGTTGACGTACATGGTTTTCCACGGGCTTACCAGTTGTAATTGTTTGGTGGCAACGCTGCGGATCGTGGCGGAAACCACGCGCCCGTTGTGCCATTCGGCGGACACCATAAACCCGCCCTGCGCGCGCAAACCCGCAAACCGGGCGTTTTTATCGGTGGGCCAACCCGGAAACAAACGTATTTTATTACCAACGCTTTGCAACAGGTATTCGTTGATTAAACCCGCCACCCCAATCATTTCGGACATGTAGGTACCGTGCTTGTGGCCTTGCCAAACAAAAAAGCCATTGGGTAATTCTCGTTCCGAAAACCATTTTCTCCCGTCGGTGTAACCTTCCGGCATGGACAAACGCGCTTTGGCAATATTGAACATCACGTGCGCATTGTTCCCGTTAAAATGCGTGGCTTTTATGGTTTGTTCAAAAAGTTGCTTTTTGGGTTCGGGGGAAAACCAGGTGATTTGGTCGGCGGGAAATACCGGCGCGGCCGGCACCGTAATGTTGTGCTCTTCGATGGGGGTGGCACCTGCCCAATCTACCACAATTTTTTGGCCGTTTTTATGGGTGTTGGTCGGATAATCGGCCAAAAGTGCCTTGTATTTTAAACATTTTTCGGCTAACGCCTGATCGGTTCCCAGTTCCGTCGAAGCCTCGATGAAAGCATCAAAGGCGTAGTGTACGTAGGCAATATCAAATGGACAGTTGTAAATGCCCCATGCCCCGTGTTCCGGGCTGTACGAGGGACCCAACCGGATTTTACCTTGTTCATCCGTGGTGCATTGTTCCATAAAAGCAGTGTAAAAAAGCGCTACTTCTTTGGCAAAAGGGTAGATTTTTTCTTTCATGTACGCGATGTCCTGATCGCACAGATACTTTTGCCACATGCTTTGGAGCGTCATTGCTTGCAGCCCAATGGTGAGGCCCCAGGGGTTCATGGACATTTGCCGGTTGTTTTTGCTGTTGCACAAGGCCGGATCGGGTTCGTGCAGAAACGAAGAAATGGGCACGTGCAAGCCCTCAATGCCGTAGGTGGCGTTGGCCAAAAACTTGTACCGTGGTATCATTTGATTGTTATAACTGATCCACGGGTCGGTGAGTTCGGGATGGTTGGCCGCCGGTAAAGGCCAAAACGCCTGCCATGCGTTGTAATTGTGGTGAAAATCGGCGTGCCAGGGTGTTTCATCGGTGGCGAGTGGGGGCATTAGGCCCACCGGAGCGGCACCCGGTTTGCACACCGTTTTGGCAAAATACAACATGCGGTACCACCAGCGTTCCATCACTTTGTCTTCTAATTGAATACCGCTGCGCGACCAAAACTGCGTCCAGGTTTTTTCGTGGTGGTTGATTAATGTCGCTTCCCGTTGTTGAACGGTTTTTTGGGCCAAAGCAATGGCGTGTTCCAATATATCGCCCTTTTTAACGTCAAAAGAGGTGACCACCGCGATACAATGCCGGTTGTTTTTGCGGGCCAGGGCAACCACGTGGGTCATACCCGGATAATCCAGATCGCCCGGCAAGGTTGTTTTTACCCATTGAACGCCGTTGGTAGAGCCGTGTACGCCTTCGGCAACAATTCGGATGGGGTAGGGCGATTGCACCAGTAAAACATTGTCATCGGGTAAGATGCGGCATTGAGCCAGTTCCCGCTTGCCCGTCCATACGGATGCTACGGCCTTGCCAATGTCCAAGTGGCCGCTCCATTCGGCAGTGGCCGGTATTTCCATTTGCAAGGTGGCGGCAATTTTGGGTTGTGGATAGGGTAGGTCGTAACTCGGTGGTGCTCCTTCGGGGCCGATGACGGTACCCCGCGCAATATCTACTTTGGGTAATGGGCCATCGTTTTCGGTGTTGACGCGCGCGTCCCAAATGTCATTTTTTGTGATGCGGATGTGCAGGTGTTTTCCCGATTGCCACACCAGTCCGTACATATCGCCGTTGCCAATGAGCATACCTTGTTCCTGGCCGTTGCTGATGCGCGGCAGGGATACGTTGGCGGCTTGCAGGCTTTTTTCAAAGGGGATACCCACGTTGTCGGCGGCTGTGCGCGGCAAAGGCATCTTATGGGTGCAGGCCGCGCACGTAACCATCATCCAACCGGTAAAAAGAGCGAAGATGTACGTTGATAACTGTTCTTTTTTCATAAATAAAGCGCCAATGTATTCGGCAAAGATATTTAAAAATTACGCTTGGCGAACGCGCGAAACCGGGAAAGTGAAATTTTAACAAGGGGAGTAGGGGAAATAAAAGACAAGAGAAGGGCTTTTTTGGGTATCTTTAACCGCGATTTATTTTTTACTTCTTCTTGATTTATTAAACAAATATCATACAAAATGCGATTCTTTCACACTTTTTCGAATGTTGGGCTTTATCTTTTATTGTTCTGGCCGGTTTTAACCCGCTCACAGAACGTACCATTTGACAGTAGTTTTGGCAACAACGGGGTAGTGACATTCCAAAAACATTTCGGGAGTTCATTGTATAGTATGGCTCTTTTACCCGAAGACAAAATCATGTTGTACGCTTATTGGGCCGATACTACTTTTCAAATTCGCTTATTACCAAACGGGGATTTAGACCCAAGTTTTGGTGTAAATGGAATTCAGAGCGAGATAATTCCAAAATTTTCTTTTCCGCTAGATATTATTGTGTTGCCTGACAATAAATATTTGGCACTCCGTCTGTATTCTGAAGGGTCATTTATTCCAGAAACGGGATTTGGCGTAACTCGTCATCATATAAATGGAGATTTGGATACAATTTTTGGTAACGGCGGTAAAACATACTGTATCGTGGGCAATACCGGAGCCGTACGGGATATGGCGGTTCAGGATGACGGGAAAATAGTGGTTTTAGGGTTTAGAGATGGACAAAAAGGTGTTCTTACGCGATTTTACCCCAATGGCAGCGTTGATAGCACCTTTGGGACCAATGGGGTTACACTGGCCCACATGGATTTTCCAACGGCCATGGAAACACTACCGGGCGGTCAAATACTTTCGACCGGTGGCAGAGGCGGCGGTTTTCCAAATATCAGGTTAGCCTTGTCCAAACATTTGGATAACGGTAGTTTAGACCCTTCTTTTGCCGTCAATGGCAAGATCAACGACTATTTTGAAATGGAAACCGAGTTTGCTATTTCGTTGGTCGTACGTCCCAATGGTAAAATTGTGCTTGGAGGGTGGGCCGATCCCCTAAAAAATAAGTTTATCCTGGTGCAGTACCATAGTGACGGTAGCCTGGACGAAAGTTTTGGCACCAACGGAATGACTTACACGGAGTTTGATCTGAGTGCTAATATTCATAAAATTGCACTTCTCCCCAATGGTTCTTTGCTGGCTACTGGGGTAATTACAGAAGATGTGCCCGGGCAATCTTTTGCGGTTTCTTCGCTCATTGCCCGGTATGACGAAAACGGAAAACTGGATATGACTTACGGAGGTACTGGTTTTCAAAAATTTACAGTTGGAAAACTATCTTACGTTGATTTTATGTGCAGGGCTACCGACAGCACATTTCTTTTAGGAGGACCATATCTTGTAGCGGATTCTACTTCAACAAATCATTTTTATGTTGCCAAAACCGGACCAATGAACATCCCGGTGAGTGTGGATGAGGAACTCGTTCCAACGCTTAAATTATTTCCCAATCCGATCAGTGACGTTGTTTATTTGGAGTGCTCCAATTACATCGAAGGCCGTTTGAAGATATTTGATTTAAACGGTAAATTAGTGAAAGAGCAGCAAAAGTCCTCAACACTTATTGGAGTGAAATGTGATTTGAGCCAGGTTGCTTCCGGTGTTTATATATACCAGTTTACAACATCGCGTTATGTTTACACCGGAAAGATAGTAAAAAATTAGGTATCAGGGACGAACCCCTCCTTGCCCACATGAAGCACCTGCTCCATGTGGGCAAGGAGAGTTTTTAAGTTTTTTTCGCCGGGCATGTTGTTATTTTACTCCACCATTAATTTCGCCTTCAACCGAATATCCGTCGAAGAAGCCCCAATCATGACCTGAAAAACGCCGGGTTCTACCACGCGTTGGAGGTTAATATCTAACATGGAAAGCATTTCTGGCGTAATCACAAACGACAGGGTCCGGGTCTCTCCGGCTTTCAGGCGCACGCGTTGGAATCCTTTTAGTTCCATCACCGGCCGCGCCACCGACGACAATACGTCGCGCAGGTAGAGTTGTACCACCTCGTCGCCATCCACGGCTCCAGTGTTTTTTACGGTAAAAGAGACCCTTGTGGATGCGTTTTTGGAGATGGTGTTTTGGGAAAGTTGTACGTCGCTGTACGCAAAATTCGTGTAACTCAAACCGTAACCAAAGGGGAAAAGCGGCAACCCCGACAAGTTGTTGTAGTCGTCGCCGCGCCCGGTGGGTTTGTGGTTGTACACCAGCGGAACTTGCCCCTCGTGCAGTGGAAACGTAATGGGCAAACGCCCGGCGGGGTTGTAATTGCCCGTTAAAATATCTGCAATGGCGCGACCACCTTCTTCGCCGGGGTACCACACCGCCCCAATGGCATCCACGTCGTTGATCCAATTGCTCATGGTAACGGCACTGCCGCCCACGAGTAGCACCACCACCGGCTTACCCGTGGCCGCCACCGCCCGGATGAGTTCCTCCTGATGGCCGGGCAGCGACAGTAAGGCCCGGTCCTGGAACTCACCCTCGGTAATGCCCACCGTGACCACGGCCACATCGGCGCGTTGGGCGGTTGCCACGGCTGTTTTGATTTGTTGCCGCCAGCCCGCATCGGCGCCTACGCTCCACACTAATTTAACCGTCGCGTTGCCTTTAGGCTCGTAGAACTCCACTTTAACGTCGTATTGTTGCCCTTTTACGAAGGAATAATCCACCAAAACCGTGCGGTAAGACTGTTTTTCCCATTGGTCAATAACCATTTTGTTGTTGATATACAACCGAAAACCGTCGTTTCCTTCGATTCCGATGTTGTATTTTCCCGTGGCGGGGGCCGTTAGTTTTCCGGTCCAGCGGGCGGAATAAAAGTCAGCGTCCATGCCTTCGGCGGGACCAAAAAGCGTCCAGCGGAAATCAACGGCGGCATCGGTGCGGCGGAGGAAGGGCTGCCCACTTAACGTTACGTTGTTGAAATATTCGGCTTGCAATCCTTTGGCGCCGTTGCTGCTCCATTGTGCCGTCGGAATGACCACGTATTCGGGGCTGTTTCGGCCCGGTCCGGGGGCGAAAAGTACCTTGGTTGTCGTGCCCATTTTTTCTTTAAAACCATCGAGGATACTGATTTTGCCGTTGCCCGGGCCGCTGTAACCGCCCAATCGCGCTTCCTGTGCCTCGGTGCCGATGAGGGCAATGGTGCGGATTTTTTTGGAAAAAGGCAGGGTTTGGCGTTCGTTTTTGAGCAAAACAAACGATTCCAACGCGGCTTGTTGGGCAATGTTTTTGTGTTGGTTGTTCGCCGGAATATCTTCTGAAATGTAGGGCTGTTCAAACAAACCGAGTTCAAATTTGGCCTTCAATACCCGCGCCACGGCGTTGTTGATGCGGTTGGTGTCAATGTTGCCGTTCAGAAACGGTGCCATAAACAATTGGTGGTGTTTGTATTCGGTTTGAAAAATAACGTCTAAGCCACCGTTGATGGCGTGTTGGCCGCTTTCCGCGTAATCTCGGGCGGTGTTGTGCAGCACCACTTCGCCGCCCACGGCATTGGCATCCGAAATAACAAAACCTTCAAAACCCCACTGTTTTTTTAGTTTTTCGAGCAATAACCAATGATTCGACGAAGCCGCAACGCCATCCAAAGAATTGTAGGCCGTCATGACCGAACGGCTGCCCCCTTGTTCAATGCAGGCTTTAAACGGTGGGAAATAGATTTCCTCCAGCAAACGTTCGTTGGCCTGAATGGGATAACTGTCGCGCCCGCCGTCGCCCACGTTGGCGACAAAATGTTTGGGCGTGGTGATGATGCCTTTTTGTTCAAAAGCCCGTACAAAATGAACGCCCATCACCGACGATAAAAACGGATCTTCGCCGTAGGTTTCTTCGGTTCGACCCCAACGTACGTCGCTGGCGATATTCACCACGGGCGATAATATTTGCCGAATACCCCGTTGGCGGGTTTCGGTGGCAATGGCGTTGGCGACCTGCGACATGAGCGCGGTGTCCCAGGTGGCGGCCAGGGCGATGGATTGCGGGAATGCGGTGCCGCCGTCGCGGACCAAACCGTGCAGGGCTTCGTCGAAGGCGATAATGGGGATACCGAGGCGCGTATTTTCCACAAAATACCGCTGAATTCCGTTGATTTTTTTGGCCAATGCCACCGCCGATTCACTGGTGTTGTATTGCAACATTTGTCCACCCACGTCGCCCCGGTTACCCGCGCTGACCTGAAACCCAAAGATGCCGTTGCGGTATTGGTTGGGTTCGGCCTGGTCCAAATCGCCGGGAATCATAAACAGTTGCCAGAATTTTTCTTCGGGTGTCATGCGGCGAAGCAAATCGTTCACCCGTTGTTCGACGGGAGCGGTTGCATTTTTGTAAAGTGGTTGGTTTTGGGCCTGCACGGTGGCGGCCAAAAGCATTAAAAAGAGAATACAGCGTGTGCGCATTTATCAATAGTTAATAGTGTAAGTTCGGGGTCGCGGCGACCAAATACATTATTGGGCATATTTTGCCAAAATCGCCTTCATTTTTGGGGTGTCTTTTTCACTTTTATAAGGTTCGCTGGAAAAATCAAACATGGGGGGCATGCCCATTTGCAGGGCTTTTTCGAGGTTTTTATAAAACAAATCTTTGCGTCCATTCAGGGCAAATATTTCCCCCAGGGTGGCATAGGTATACGAAAACGAAGAGTCAATAACCAATGCCCGGTTCACAAAAGCCACCGCTGAATCGCGTTTGCCGATGATGTTGTACGCCGTAGCGATGTAGTTGTAGGTCAACAATTGGTATTCGGGGGGGATGCCGGTGAAGTCTAAGTTGGCTCCAATCTCAATCACTTTAACAAAGTTGCGTTGAATGGCCGCCGCGCTCATGGCCATGTAGGAATTGGTAAAATTTTTGGGATCCAATTCGGAGGCGTATAAACCGTTGTTAATCATGCCCTGCGTGTCTTTATCAATGTACGAAATAAACACTTTGGCGAGGTAACCATTGGCGCTTTCTCCGGCGATATCGGCCGCTTTTTGGGCCAGTTGCCGGGCGTCTTCCATGCTGTTCAACTGGAGTTTTATTTGAGCGGCGGTGATAAAGACCATCGGGTCGTTCTTCGCGTACTCAATCGCTTTTTGGACGGCGGCGTGGCTGTCGGCGATTCGCTTTTGTTCCGAATACAAGGTGGCCAATTGGTTCCAAAGGTTGGGGTTATCGGGTTGAAGTTGCAAAGATTTTTCAAATTTGAGCAGTGCATTCGAGTTGTCTTTTTGCCGATTCAGACAAGACCCCCAACGCCGCCAGGCAAATGCGGAGGTGGAATCCAGTTCAACGGCGCGTTGGTATTTGGAGAGGGCCATGTCCACTTGTTTTTGCTCTTCCAATACCGCGGCCCACGCCAAATAGGCCCAAACCCTTTCGTGCGGGCGTTCTTTGATGATTTTTCGGACCAGGGCAATGGATTGGTCAAACCGTTTGCTGCGGTAACAAACCACGGCAAGCCGGTAAGGATCGGTGAGTTCGAGCAGGGATTCGGCGGCCTGGGTACACATTTTTTGCACGGCATTGTGCAGGCCGCTTTCGATGGGTTGCTGCAAAAAAATGGGGTCAAATTTGCTAACGCGCAGCACCATGTACAGTTCATTACCCGATTGGGTGATTTCGCCGCGAATGGTTTTGGCGGGTCGGCCGAACAATTGTTTGATCTGGTGCGCAATGGTTTTGATGCTCAAATCAAGCCCCATCACGTTGACATTAAAATCGGAATCGGCGGCGTTCCCCACGTGCAAAGAGTCGGTTTTGGCTTGTCCGGCTTCGGTTTTTAAGTGGAGGAGGGCATCTTGAACGGATTGAGCCATGAACACCCCGGAGTATCCATTTTCATCCAATTGTTTGGGCACCACGAAGGCTTCCAGCGAGTATTCGTCGCTTTTGAACAGCCGCCAGATAAGCATACAGGCAAATACCAACAAAATGAGGCCCGCGAGACGCACTACCAAGGAAACAAGCAGGCCAATGTGGCTTTCGGTTTGTTTGAGACTCAGGTTTTTATACAGCCAAATCGCCGAGGCTTTGAGGGTTAGTAAAATATTTGAAGACATTTATGTATTGATTCTGCCGTTTTTCCTGGCGTTGCGGGGGCAAATATAACACCCGTCAAATCCCGTTGGGTAATTAAATTCCACTTTCCTCCGTAGCAAGGCGTTTGAAACGCCTCGCTGCGGAGGAAAGTGGAACATGATCATCCGCCGTTTTATTTGCTAAACGATATTCTGAAATTTTTAGTGATTCATTTTACTTTTCCAAAACTTTCTTATCAGATAATTTTCGCCAAAAGAAGAGTCACATAACGTTTAGTGGATTGGTTGCTTACATTTGCATATTGTATCACCTACATTTCTTTCTAAAAATTAAAATTAATGAAAAAAATCGCAATAATCGTCGTTTGTCAACTACTTGCCACATTCCTATGGGCGCAAAAATGGAAGGAGACCATCGTTTGTGAAGATAAAAATGTTAAAGTTTTTTTGAAGCATCGGGACACCGCCAGTGTTGATCAGCCCAATTGGCTGCAACTGGTGATAAAAAACAAAACGCCTTATCCGTTTATTATCAACGATGCTGGTTATTCCATTTTTCAAAATGACTCGACTGCTAACAATGCACATCGGCCCAAGTATGGTTTTGACCCTGATGTTGATGAATATTACCTGTTTCACCAATATTATAAAGTACTCCGCCACGAATTTAAAGGTGATGCAGTGGAGATTGCACCTCATGGTGAACTGGTTTCGTGGCAATATTTGACAAACCATGCGAGTACAATGGAATGTTCCCGGAAAGAGGGAAGTACATTGTGCCATAGTTTTCAATTTAAACTTACATTTTCCGTCCATAAAGAAACTGAAACATGTGAGATCAGTGACACCAGGTTTTGTTTTTATTGGAAGCCAGATACCCTGATCGAAACGGAGCAACTGGCCCGAAGACTAAAATCAATTTTAAAAGAAGTCCATGTTCAGCCCGTTCATCATTCTATGCTCAGGCATTTAATGGGAAGCCCTCGAATCGTTCAGCAATTTTCAACCGATGAATTTATAGATGCCATAATGCTGCGTAATGCTTCAGCACATCTAAACGAAAGAGTGATTATATTAACAGCGTTGAAAAATCGAGGCGCTACCCCGAATAAGCGATTAACCGAGCATTACCGGAATGATCTGGCAAAAACGAAAAGTATGTTCGCCGAAGAATTGCGATATTATTGGGACAATGAGTTACTGCAAGATTTGTTAAAAAGTCAGGTGGATTTTTGGTCAGTGTCCCATATACTTCAAACCAATGCTGATTCTTGGTCTTCGAACCTTCGATACCGCGCAGATATTTACGATTATTTTTTGGAAAAAACGGCTTTTAAACTAGAATTACCTACCAATCAGAACTTTAAACAGTGGTCAACAAACGTACAATTGTTGGCATTTTCGAGGGACGAACGCGTTGTAGATTATTTAGCCCCGCTGCTCAATAACGAACAGGTTTATGTGGTATATGATTATAGTAAGAATTACATGAGCAGCAGTATGCCCAGAAATCAAACGCCGGATACACTTTACGTAAGGCTTTGTGATGTGGCTTACAAAAATGTATTAATAGCGTTGAATAAGCAGAAAACGGGCATTTTAAATGGTAAAATGACTCCGGAAGGAAAAGAAAGTATCATGCAGGAAATTTCTTCAAAGAAAAAAGAAAATAACCCGCGCCGAGGCTGGCTTTTGCTGCTTTTGGTTGGTGGATTATGGTTTTTATTACAAAAACTTCGTAAATTGTACATCGTGCGTTTTACATCTTAAATTAAAACATACGGAATGAAAGATAAAGCCGGAGTATTGGGTTGTTTTAGTTTTTGCGTGCGGCTATTTCGTTTTGGATTTTTTGTTTGGATCCGGGCGATAGTTTGATGTATTTTTCGGATAAAGTGAGTCCAAAACTGTGCCTGTTATCCCCAAAAGTGCTCCTCCGTTCATCTGGTTTTTCAAGCAGGTTTTCATCAAAGGTGAGTCCATACCCCTGTCTATAACTTGTATGCCCGGTGGCCCTTAGAAGACTAACAAATGCCACGTCACATACCCTGACCTCAATGGTGTCGGGGTCTGTTGGTATTCTACTGGTAAAACTGTGTTTGCTCCAATCTTCGATCAAAAAAGTTTGCTCGTTGTCGAGAAAGGTCACTAAGTAGTCTATGATTTTTTTGTCCCTCGAAATGGACATTAATTTTACGAGATTCGACCATTGTGCATAGTTCTCCTGAATAGATAATTCTTGGGTGAAAGTCATTTTATTGGAAAGGTAATCATACACTTTTTTTCGGTTGGTGGAATCGCTTGACCAGGAATCGGCGTGTACGTCGAGTATTGCACATACCTGGTCCATGTTTAAGGTGCTTTTTAATAAGTCTTCAAATAAACTATTGTCCCAATAATGGATCAGGTCTTTATGGATACCACTTTTCGGGTTCTTGAGTTCTTTGTGGTAAAATTCGGTTAAACGGTCGTTGGGAATGACCTGTCGAGTCCTCAACTCCTTAAAAAGAAGCGCATTTCCCGTACATGTTACTTCCGAAGTTCGTAGTATTAAGGCATTCTCCAATTCCTCAGTTGAAATTTGGCGAAGGACTTCGGGTTTGCCCATCAAATATTCGACGGTGTTTTCTTGGCGAAATTGTACATCCGTCAAAGCATTTTTTAACTTTTTTGCGAGTTCGACCGGGTCAATTTGAGGATCTGGTTTCCAATAATAGCAAAATTTGGCATAGTCGCTCTCTAGTGTTTCGGAAACGCCATTGGTATGAAAGGTGAGTTTGAGTCGAAAATAGGCGCATATGTCGTTTCCTGTTTCCCGGGATCTTAGCGAATAGGTTTCATTTCTGGTCAGGTATTCTGAAGAAACCAGTTCTTTGTAAGGCGCGATACTGACGCCCTCCGACAAGCCGCGACGCTCGTAGGGAATGTCGAGTAAATCATATTTTCGGCCTTGTTTATACCGCCGTTGGTAAGCGTCATTGCTTGGCGTTTGTTTTTCTCGGACAAAGTCGAAACCCGCGTCATAAACCGTCACTTCATGCGGCGTTTTGTTCCTAATAACTAATTTCACCCAATTCGTTTGGCTTGTGCTGGCCGTGTCCCGGCAAACAATGACGACCTTAATGTCTTTGTTTTCACAAACGAGCGTTTCACTGAATTTTTGAGCGGGCAAAAATTGGGCGAGTAGTTGTAAGAGTGCAAGTGTTAGGAATTGTTTCATGAGATGGTAAGTTTATACTTTTCAGGTTTTTCCGTGGTCCGTTCAATAATTTGCCGCGCCTCCAGGTCCAGTTTTACGGTTTGTCCGTACCATTGAACCCCGCCCTCAAATTCATCTTTTACCCTGGCGTACAGCGCTTCCATAAGGTCGGTGTGCGTCAGTTCTCGCTCGGACAAAATAACCAATAAATGCGCTTTGATGTAGTTATACTTGTCCAAAGCAATTTTTTTATTGGTTTTTCCGGGGTGAGGGTGTAAGGTTTGAATATGTTCCATGTTTGTTTATTTCAGGCTACGTTATTGCATGGTATTGATTTACGATTAAATCGCCGAATTGAACCGGTAAATATCAACATCAATTGTAGTTCCCGTTTTAAAAAGGAATTCAATGGTCTTCAGGTCAAATCCCAACGCAGGAGTTGATTGTTCTTCATTAGTATCCACATCCAATACGATTTGAAGCACCGAGTTCAATTTAAATTCACTTTTTAAAGTATTTATAATGTCAATTTTGTCATATAGCGAACTTATCAACTCTTCTACCAGAGAGCCAATAAAAAGATATTCCCTTCCTTTTAAGGTGGATAATTCCCAAAGGGAGTAATTGAGGCGCTGCTTGTACTTTCCTTTATCACCGGTCATCCAGGATTCCGTTGGACGAATACCAATGCGCTCCGTAATCATTTGCGGGTCAAAATTATCGCCTGTTAATGCAAAATATACGTAAGTATTGCAGTTTTTCATGTTAATTCGGCATCGAATCAAAACGTTTGTTTTTTCTCTATTTCCGGCAACGCCTCGTCAATACGTTTGGCCAGTTCGGGTAATTTAATGGTTGGAACCGCCGGAAATAGGTGGTGTTCTAAATGATAAAACATGCTAAAGGTGATTTTATTTTTCCACCCACTTCTTTGGGTTCTGGCAAATTCCGGGCTGTCGTGCGTATCGTGGTGCACGGTCCATACCGCAAAAAACGCCATTAGGAATTCGCCAATCATCATGATAGCGATGTGGTACATCAAAAAGTTGATTTGATAATAGAACACTATCGTGGCAAAAACAGCAATCGAAAAAAGTTCCAAAATGACGTTTCGTTTGTAGTCTTTATTGCCCAATTCCAGGGTTACCTTGTGGATCAGGAACATGTGGATTGGCCCGTATAAAATGGCTCCGTACCAGGTCATTCCGGCCGATTTACCTTCATAATCTTCGTCCGATAAACAGTATTTATGGTGCCTGATGTGGTTGAATTTCACGGCGTGAATGGATACCATCATCAAAATGCTGTTGATGTACAGCGACAACCAGGTCAAAAATTTATTGGTACCGAGTGAATTGTGAAAACCGTTGTGAACCTGCCGCAGGCCCGTTAAAAAGAAAAACGCGGAAAAGGGCAAGGCCAGGATGTAATAACCAAAATAGGCGAGGGTTAGGGAGATGATAAACCAGGGGATGGTCAGGTTATTTTCGATGAGCATTTCTTTGAAAGACAAAGTTCTGAGGTCTTTCCATTCCACTTTTTGTAGTATTTCCTGCTGTGTCATATGGATGCACTGTCGTTGTGAGTAGTGAATAATTTTCGATGTGCAAATATACAGGATGTTTGGGAAATAACGCCAGCAAGGTTGTGAACCGAACCTCGCTGGCGTTCGGAAACTTACATTTTGCAGGCTTCGGCACATTTTTTACAAGCCTCGGCGCACGCCTTGCAGCAAGCGTCGTCGTATTTGCCACATTCGGCGGCGCAATCTTCACAACATTTTACACAAAGTGCACAGAGTGCGTCCGAATATTGGGAATCGCGGGCGCATAACCGGGCACAAAGGGCGCAGATATCGGCGCAATCACGGCATGTTTTGACGCAATTTTCGTGTCCCTGTATGGTGCTACACATGGTGCAACACTTTTCACATTCCACCAAACAGGCCAAACACGCTTCGATACAACCTTTCCTATTTTTCATCAATTGAATATTTGATTGTGAAAAAATTTTCACCCGGAAAGGTCTATACTTTAGAAGCCAAAAATGTTACACAATTTTTTAAAATGTTACATAATTTACGCGTTGTGCGTGCATCACACAACATCCTCTATCTTTTTTTGCAGTGTATCTGCATCAAAAGGCTTGATGATGTAATTACTTACCCCGGCATCTCTTGCCGCCTTGACCTTGTCAGGGTCATTTTCAGCCGACATCATGATAAATGGTGTACGTCCAAGATGGCTATCAGAGCGGATTTCTTTGAGTAGGTCTAAACCTGACATGGGGTCCATTTTTTCATCACAAATAACCAGATCATACCTGCTTTCGCGTAGCCGTTGCAAAGCGGTTGGGCCATCTTCCGCTTCATCTACTTCTATGATATTAATCTGTTTCAAGAAGTGGCGTATTATACGCTGCATGGTTTTGTATTCATCTACAACTAAAACCCTCATAGATACTATGTTTTTTTATTGAAAATTTGCAAATCGTTGAATAAGGTACTGTGTAAAGTCATTGATTTTTGTCCTGCAAACATACACTACGTTTTATTATTTGCGAATAATTTGGAAGTATTTTTTTTGTTGAGTGTTGTGCGTTTACGGCGCTTGACGCACCCACATCATCCAATGAACGCAAAAAAAATGGGCCACCCCGAATACCTCGAAGTGACCCAATTATTGATATAGTTGCATTATTCCTTTTCCGAATCTTCCATTGGCACTGTCGCACCATTTGAAATTTCTGTGTGCCTTATTTGGCCACCCAGGTAACCCGTTCTTGCCACCAGCCCAAAGCCAATTAGAGAAATAACTAAAATCACAAACGCGGTTGTCCTGGTCAGTCGTGATTTTTTCAAAGTCAGAACCAGGCCCAGAATAGAAGTAACGCCCAAAATAATTAATGATATTAACGCAAAAAGCGCAAATTCTTCGTGACGTTTTATCGTTGCTTCAACAACCCCTTGAATATTTTCAACGGTTTCCTCGGCGGCTTCACCCGTCAAATAAGCAATACCGGCACCAAGCGCCGAAAGTATGAAGAGCAAATAAGCGGCAACTTTTGTGTCGTTACTTTTGCTCCAAAGCCCATACATAAGAACAAGGCCACCCAAAATGGAACCGAAAATGGGAAGATGGGTAATTATAATGTGAATGTGTGTTTGGTTCATTAGGTGGAATTCACAAAACTACTTACTGTATCATTCTCGGTCGTTACACAATTGAATCAATAAGTTGTATAATTCACGCGTTGTTGGCTATTTGGTTTGTTTTAATTCGCGGAACTTCTGATCATTTACCAATATCAAAACCCGGCCATCCAAATTAACCACCTGGGTACCATTATGAAGCGTAGCCAGCGGCGTGTCCCAGTGCGAGTGCCCAGAAAATACCAGGTTAGGCGGCGATTTTTCCAACACATTCATTATTTCTTCGCTGCCTTGCAGGTTATTTTGCGGAATACCCGGACTTTGGTGGAGTAAAATCATGGAAGGTTGTTGGAGCAGCAATTTTTTCAGGGCGGAAAGATATTCGTTTTCTTCTACTCTTTGTGGCTTATCGGCCCGGCCAATAATACCGCTGATGCCGCCCACTTTTATTTGATCAAGTTCTTTTATGTGCCGGTGCAGGTAATGAATACCCGGCTCTCGGGTAAAACTTTCCAAGGTTTTTTTGTCGCCAAAATCGTCGTGATTACCGGCAACACCCACTACCCATTTGAAATATTGGTTAAAGGTTCGCCAAACGTCTTTTACATCGCCCCGGCCGCCTCTTTTTTCCAGATTTGCGTACAAGTCCCCGCAAAGCACAACTCCAATCCTTTTGGGATCGAGGTGTGGGAATTCGAGGGCGATAAACATGGACAAAAATTCCGGCAATTTTTCGCCCAAAAGATACTCGTTTTCGCCGTCTTTAACGGTGCCTTGCAAATCGGAGGTGGCAATAATGGCATCGAGATGATGCCCAAGGCCCGTTATTTGGCCCCAAAAAATGGGCAAATCAACCTGTTCAATGACCCGATTGCCGCCAATATCCCTACCGCCGGTTTGAACAATCCAATAGGGGTATTTTTCGATGGGTTCGTGTTGTATTTGTGTTATATTCACGTGGTGTGGTGTAAATAGTTTAAATTCACGCTGGCGAGTATTTTTTATCTCTTTTGCCTACATTCGTATAATAAACTATCAAATAATCTGTCAGTCAAGGCTCCTGTTTTTTGCGCCCTTAAACTGTCCCATGAATTAACCGACATGGTATGAAACTTGTATATAAATGCTGGGCCGGTGTACATGATCCAGAAAGGATTTAAGGAAGCAAGCCAACTTAAAATGGTAAGAATAAGCCCTGTTTTGTAAATTTTCATTGTAAGTAGTTGATTTGTTTTAACGCGCAAATATACCGTATATTTTTACATTTTAAAACAGCCGCACAAAAAAACTCACTTCCCCGTCCCCATCCTGCGATCCCAAAACGCAAAAAGAAACCCAAACCAAATCCGGCCATTTTGGTGGTGCAGATTGTGATGGGTAGAACCTAAAAAATACCCAAACAGTTTGGTGTGTATCCAGCGTTGTAAAGGTTCAAAACCCAAATGCCCAAACATATTACCCACCACGATCACCAGCCACCAGCCCATAAACAGGTACAAATGCACGGGAAATAAGAGCAAAGCCAGTGGGTAAACCGCCACCGTGATTAGGGCTTCAACGGGGTGAAACGCAAAGGCCGAAAATGGGGTAGGGGCAAGGGAACGGTGGTGGTATGCGTGGACCGTTTTTAGTAAATATGGCGTGTGTAACAAACGGTGGGTCCAATAAAACCAGGTATCGTGCAAAACCAACAAACCCACCCCGGATAAAACCCAATACAACACCCCAAATTCGGCCACCGAGTGGTACATCCTCGAATAGGGTTGGAAAAAAGGAGCGTACAAGCACAGGTACAACACCATTGCGTAAATACTGGCCGATACCGAAGAAAGCAAAAATTCCCGCCGAAAATCCTTTCTGGTGGCAACGCGCTGCTGTATCCTGATTTGCGTAAACCGCTCGCGGCCAAAAACGTAATAAAACCAGTACAATAAGGCCGCAAAGCCAAAATAATGCACAAAGGTTAACGTGAAAATAAAAACTATTTTATCCAGCATGTTTTGAAGTTGCAACGCTGTAGTTTACCATTGAGCGCCAGCCAAACTATCGTTTATATTCTGAAAAACTAATGAATGTTTTCCATCGCAAAGGTAGAGACCAATGATTAAATTTTGACAACTTTGATACTCGTTTGTACATCACCATTTGCGATGGTCATCACATAAACACCGGCGTTAAAATTAGTCATATCAATGGAGAAATCACCCTGATCTACTGATTTTTCCAATAGCAGGTTGCCCACCATATCTTTAATGTGCACGATGTTGCTGTTCAATGAAATCGGGTTGCCCTGAAACGCAACTGAAACAATACCCGTCGCAGGATTGGGCGATACTGTCCACGGGAAATCAACCTGTGGTTGCAAGTCTTTATCCACCGAAACAGGGGATTGTTTTAGAATGACAAATACTAATGTTTCGCTTTCCGGCAGTTGGGTAAATGTATAATTTTGCAAGCCGGACACTGCTACCGAATCGAGCAAACCACTGTAATTATACAACAATATTTTGGAAGCATCTTCTGGCAGATCAATGGTAAATGACGTTCCTTCAATATTACTCCAACGGTAATAATTTTGCCATACCCACATCTCTTTTTCGCCATCGGTAAGTTTATAAATACCTGAATTATTAGGATCCAAGTAGGTGAAATTCATTCCGGCGCCAAGATCCATTACAAGTTTAAAGGCTTGCCCTTTGAGATTAGGGGTATATGGAAATAATTGATGGCACATTCCATACACGGAATCAAATTCAACCGTGTGAAATAAATTCCAAACCAATGCGAATTTTGTTGCAGGAGTAGAACCATCACTTTTTACAGCGCCTATATTGTTCCAAATACACGTAAAATGTCTTTTCGCGGATTCTTCCTCACTAATTCCCAGGATATTTGCTTTATAACTGAATTCGGTTGCATAAAATTTGACCGGTCTCGTAATCCCGATTTCTTCTTGAATTTCATTAAAATCCGCTTGGGCCGAATAACGCCAATAAAATTCATTTTGCTGATCTACAATAGGAGCAAAAGTATTGTCATTGTACGTATGAATATCAAAACCGGCCAGTTTTCCATTGTTGATCAAATCTACAATGGCAGTACCATAGCCATTGGCATCATTCCAACTAAACGCATTTTGTGATGCCCAGCCTCCGGGTATGGCGCTCAAACTGGTATCAACAGCATGAATACCATCAGCCAATCCTTCTAAGGCGTCGTGATAATTTTCGGGGCCATCGGCAATCGTTCTGGGGACGTATGGCGTATTAATGTCAGGCTCATTAATCGCCGAATACACCGAAATACCCCAGTTTGTTATGTTTTTGGAAAGCAGGTATGGGGAATTGGGTCTCCACCGCTCCGCAAAACTTCTGCCGATTTCATACCATTTATCATATGATCCCAACGCATTGTACCAACCATAATATTCAAAAAGAATCATGGGGGTAATGCCTCCCTGGTGCAATAAAATCATGATGCTGTCAATGGAAGATGGATTACCCATTTGAGTATCTGAATTGTAATAGTACGAGGGGTATACGCTAACCCTGGTTCTTTTGGCACCACAGTAGTTCAAGGCATTAATCTGGTGTATTTCCCGTTCGGTGGTTTCACCATTGGTAAAATTGCCGCTCCCGGTCAAGTAAGTAATATCTTGGGCAACGCTGGCGGCTGCACAGGAGAAAAATAGGCCAATGAATAAGGCTTTTATGAACGTCAATTTTGGAGCCGGTGGGCCAGTGAAAACCTGGTGCGATGCGTATTTAAGATTCATGTTTGTGTTTTTTAGTATTATTGATGAAGTCGAAGACCGTCGCATTTATTCCACCACGACCTCATCCACAAACAACCACGCGGGCGAACCAGCACCTTCATACCCTTTTGGGATTAAACCGTAGTGTTTTGCGGTGATTTTGAGGTGTTTTGCCCGAATATCGGCTTTGAAACTAACCCGCCGCACACCTTCTTCGGCAATGCTGAAATTACTTTGCGTTTCCATTGTTTTAAAATGTACACCATCGTCGGAGGCAGATAAGGTCACTTCCGAGGGCATGTAAATCCAACTTTGGGGCAGGTTGAAAAAGTCAATACTGACCGTTTTCAGGGCCTCTGTTTTTTGCAAATCTATGGTGCCTTCAAAATCCTGTCCACTCCAGCCCAGCCATTCGCCGTCATTGAAGGCGGTATTGCTGCCAAAAATGCCGTTGTTCCAGCCCGCGTTGCCGCTCTTGTTGTATTTAGGATCGGGGAGGGTTTTGAGTTGAGTGGGTTTGCCAATGGCCTTGTTGTTGGGGTTGGGTTTTCGGAGTTTTTCAAGGGTGTTCACTTTGAATACTACCGAAGGAGGTAATTTGTACAAACCGAACTCCGCGATGGTCGGATTTAAGCGGGAAGACAGGATGTGCAACCGGACTTTATTGGTGGTGATGGGTTCAAAACGCAGTATCCGTTTGTAACCAACTGTTGTGCCGGTTGCCACTTCTTTCCAGCCCGTTTTGTCCCAATACTCCAATCGGAACGCCTCGATCCGTTGCCCAATGCTGATATTTTCCTGCAATTGCAACACATCAAAGGTTTGGCGTTTTTTTAATTGGATATCAATGACCGTTGTGGTGTCGGTTCCTTTGGTGGTAAAATGGGTGGTGTTTTTGCCGTCGAGGATATGCTGCGGATGTTTGCCATTCCTGGATTTTACCGATGCGCCAGTCGCCAGGTTGGTTTGAAAGGTTTCGTCTAATAATTTACGCCAGGCCAGCAGGTTTTTTACGTCGTTTTCGTGGATCAGGCCGCGTTGGTCGGGGGGCAGGTTGAGCAATAACACGCTGTTTCGCCCGACGGAACTGCAATAAATATCAAATAGTTTTTCCGGCGTTTTTACCCGATGGTCTTCTTCCTGGTGATAAAACCAACCCGGCCGAATCGAAACATCGGTTTCCGAAGGGTACCAAATTAAACCTTTTGCACCCAGGATCTTGGAACGGCTGGCCAAATCCGAATCGGTCATGTCGCCCATGGGTGCAAATGTCACGTCGGTTTGTGAATTTTTTGAAATACTTTCTTGTAGTTGGGCATCCACCGGCATCACGCTCCATTCGGTTTCCCGGCCATAACCCGATTCCGTACCTACCCAACGCACATCCGGTCCCATAATGGCAATGAGCGCCGTGGGCTGAAGTTCGCGAATCAGTTGGTAATAGCGATCAAAATCATACACTTGTTTTTTGCCGTTGGGGCCTTCGCCGCAGGCACCATCGAACCATACTTCGTCAATTTGCCCGTAATTGGTCAATAATTCGGTCAATTGGTGCACAAAAAAGTCGTTGTAGGCGTCCGTGCCGTAGGTGGCTTCTGTTATATCCCAGGGCGACAGGTAAAAACCAAAACCGATGTTGTATTTTTTGCAGGCGGCGGACAGGTCTTTCATCACGTCGCCTTTTCCGGCTTTCCACGGACTGCTTTTCACCGAATGTTCGGTGTATTGGCTTGGCCACAGGCAAAACCCATCGTGGTGTTTGGCGGTCAAAATCACTTGTTTTATCCCGGCTTGTTGGCAGACCCGCACCCATTGATCCACGTCCAATTCGGTCGGATTGAACAGCGTTTCGGCCTCGTGCCCTTTTCCCCATTCCCGATTGGTGTACGTGTTCATCCCAAAGTGAAAAAAGGCGGTCAGTTCCAATTCCTGCCAGCGGAGTTGCCGGGGCGAGGGGGTAATATTCGCCGCTTTCCGGATGATGTCTTTTGGTTGGTCGGTGGGCAAAATGGGGGTGTAGTTGCCCGGTTGTTGGGCAAATATGATAGATACCCAAAGGAGTATTGTCAGGGTTATTGAAGTGTTTTTTATCATTTTTTTAAATTTACTGTCTAATTCACAAACACCTCATCCACAAACAGCCAGCCTTTTTCTCCTTTGCCCGGATGCCAAGGCGGTAGTTTTTGGACCGATTTGCCCACCAATTTTAATATTTTTACTTGTTTTGGCTGAAAAGTGCATTCAAAACCCTGTAAACCCGATGATGTAATTTGAGTGGGTTGTTTGGGGTTGATCTTTTGTAACAACACCAAATCCGAGACACTATTACCGCCCCAGACCTGCAATTCCTGGGCCGGCATAATGTAACTGCCAATGTCAATTAAGGTGCTAAACGTGACTTTTGAAATAAGAACTGGTTGTTCAAAATAAGCATAACCCTCCAAAAAGGTTTCTTTGAAGCCCAGCCATTTGCCACTTTTAAAGTTTTTACCGCCCAATTTACCGTCAAACAACATTTGTCCTTTGCCCGAATATTGGGGATTGGGCAGGTATCCCAAACGTACGGAATCGGTCATAAAACCGGCGCGGTAAAACTGTTGGGTCAAGGTATCACTGCTCAACCAGCCGTCGAGATACGCTTTTGCTTTCAAAACGGCGGTTTTATCAATCAGGATACCTCCGTCGGTGTAAGCGGGCGATGTGAGGCTGTCGGGCGGCGTGCCATCTAAGGTGTAGCGAATAACCGCTCCGTTGACGTAGTGCTTGAGCCTGATGGTGGCATCTTGCTGAAAAACCTGAACTTCGTCGTCCACCAATATGGGCATACTTAATTTGGCAACGATGGTATCGCCCTCAAAACCCGTCTCAATGGCTGTTCCGCTCAAGGTTGATTTTAAGGCTGTTAGATCGTTTTTAGGGATATTTGTATTCCACAATTGCAGTGCGCGCAGGGCGGGCAGGTCTTTTAACGTTGCCAGATCAGCACTTTTGATGCTGGTACCGGAGAGCGACAACGTGCGCAGGAATTTGAGTTTTTTTAGTTCACTTAGGGTGGCACCGGTGATTTGGGTAAAGGACAAATTGAGTTTTCTCAAGTTTTCAAAACCCGCAATCGTTTTTAGGTCTTCGTCTTTTACGGGCATTTTATTGAGATTCAACTGAACAATTTGTGCTTTAATGGCCTGCAATTCGTTCAATTGTGCGTTGTTAAACTGGGAAGCCCCAAAAAAATCAACGCTTAATGCCGGTGAACCCAAAGACAAAGGGGTAATGACCCGGTAGTTGGTTGTCAATTTTTTAATGGTTCCTTCGTCTGCGGCTTTGAAGGTGAAGGTTTCGGTCTCGTTCGTTTTGAGCAGGGCTTGGGCCAATATTTTTAGGGTATCCGCATCCGCCAAATCTTTTACTTTTAGTTTGAAATCAGCCCCGCCCTTGATCCAATGGCGTAAAATAGCCATTTCATCGCCGCTTAATTGAGGTTTCCCGGCGGGTGGCATGTGTTCCTTGGCTTCCATGGGCAAATGTATCCGTTGTACCAGCAACCCCAAATCAGCCGCATTAACATCCCATAATTTGCCGTGTTTACCCCCTTTTAGCAATTGTTCGGCGGTCTCCATCCGCAATTCGCCTTTCGATTTTTTACTGTTATGGCAACTGACGCATTTTTTTTCTAAAATGGGTTTTACCACATCGTCAAAAACCATCGCGTCTTCGGCGGATACGGTGGCGGCCTCGGTTTTGGAATGCAGCGGGGCGGTTAAAAAGTCTTCGCCGTGGGTGATATTCGCACCCTGATGACCCGCCATTACGAGGGCCACCAAACTCGCTCCGCTCACCCAACGCGTGTACGTGGACCGAATGGCGTCTCTAAAAGCATACCAACCCAATGACAGCAACGAAACGGCGGTGCCCGTCCATTTATGCCACGCAATCGCCTCGGCATTGTACCCTTCTTCCTGCGACAAAAACAGGCCCATCAAAGCCGATAAAGCCGCCGTAAAAGCAGCGGACAGCAATAAATAGTCACCAATGTCGGGGTTGGCCGATGCTGTCCCGGCGGCGTTTTTTTTGCGCAAAAACAACTCCCAGACCAGCGTCATGACCAATAAAACAATGGGGAAATGCAGCAACAAAGGGTGCATTCGCCCGACCACTTGCAGCATCGTTGGTATGGCTAAGGTTTTGCCCACCAAAACAAGAAAAAGCAACAGGCAATTGATGCCGAAAGTGATATTATAAACGGTGTTTTTCATGAAATGCTTTTTTTGTGCTCAGTAAATTTGACCCAAGCAATAATCTTTCCCAAAGTCTTAGTGCGTGACAAAATCGGGCAGTATCTCCAATCCCCATTCTTCCGTCCTTTGCCGGTGCGGCCTTAGAAAAATCCCGATTTTGCTCCGTTGGAGGCCGATGAAGCCAAAAACTGTTTGAGCCAAACGTCATTGGCGGGGCAAAAGCCCCCGTGAGGGCGACCGGCGAGTTTTTTTGGCGCGGCCGGAAACGGAAAGCAAAATCGTAGGATTTTTCGTCAGCCGCGGGCTTTTTGCCTACTTTTTGGCCTCAAAAAGTAGGAAGTTGGCCTAAAAGAACAAATTTTTCACCAATCACTTGATTATCTTACGCCAAAATTCCCTTCACCACTTTACCCGCCACGTCCGTTAACCGGTACCGGCGACCTAAATGTTTGTACGTCAATTTTTCGTGGTCAAGCCCCATCAAATGCAGGGCAGTGGCGTGAAAATCGTTGACGTGAACGGGGTTTTCGGCAATATTGTAACCAAATTCGTCCGTTTCGCCGTAAACACCCGGTTTAATGCCGCCACCGGCCATCCAAATGGAGAAGCAACGCGGGTGGTGGTCGCGACCATAATTTTCTCGGGAGAAAGGTCCCTGACAGAAGTTGGTGCGCCCAAATTCTCCCCCCCAAATCACGAGGGTTTCATCCAACAAGCCGCGTTGTTTGAGGTCGGTGATTAAGGCCGCGGATGCCTGGTCGGTATCTAAGCATTGCCCCCTGATTTCGCCGGGCAGGTTGCCGTGTCCGTCCCAACCCTGGTGGTAAAGTTGCACAAAACGCACCCCATTTTCGGAGAGTTTGCGGGCCAACAGGCAGTTGGCGGCGTACGTGCCGGGAACGAGGCAATCGGGTCCGTACATTTTAATCACGTCTTTGGGTTCGTTGCGCAAATCCGTGATTTCGGGCACGGCCGTTTGCATCCGAAAGGCCATTTCGTATTGCTGGATTTTGGCCTGAATGGCGGGATCGCCGAACACCTGATAACTTTCACTGTTGAGGGCCGCTACCTGATCGAGCATTTTGCGGCGGTCTTCTTTGTCAATGGCATCGGGGTTGTTGAGGTACAACACCGGATTTTCGCCGCTGCTAAATTGTACGCCCTGGTGCGTGGCATCCAGGAAGCCATTGGTCCAGAGTTTGGAATACACACCCTGCCCATTGCCTTTACCTTGCGATAAAAGCACACAAAAAGCAGGTAAGTTTTTATTTTCACTACCCAAACCATAACTCAGCCACGAGCCAAAACTGGGGCGGTTGCCCACTTGGGCGCCGGTTTGGAAAAACGTTAACGCCGGATCGTGGTTGATGGCTTCGGTGTGCATGGTTTTAATCACGCAGATATCGTCCACAATCTTTGAGGTATAAGGAAGGATTTCACTCAACCAGGTACCGTGTTGGCCGTATTGATTGAACTTGAACACCGAACCGGCCAGCGGGTAACTGGTTTGGCCGGAGGTCATGCCGGTCAGCCGTTGCCCCATTCGAATGGAGGCGGGCAACTCCTGCCCAAACATTTCGTTCAATTTGGGTTTGTAATCAAACAAATCCAATTGGGAAGGCGCACCGTTTTGAAACAGGTAAATCACCCGTTTGGCTTTCGGTGCAAAATGCGGCAAACCCGCCATAATGGCTTCTTCATCGCTCCCAAACAGATCAGGCATCAACAGCGAACCAAGGGCCGCACTGCCAATCCCAATGCCGAGTTTTGAGAGAAATTTTCGACGGTTGATGTTGAGACCGTGCTCTAAGATTTCTTTTTCCATGATCGTTGTTTTTTACGTTTTTGTAATGGCCTCTTCCATGTTATAAATCGTGCTGACCACCTTCATCAGGGCGGCTGATTCGTTCACATCAAGGGCTTTATTCACCTCCGATGCACCAATGGCGAGTGTTTTGGCAGCGTCCAATTTTTTATTTTGAAAAAGGGTTAATTGATCCCTGAAATAGGTCGTTAAAATCTCTTTTTCTTTTTGGGAGGGTTTTCGGCAAATAATCGTTTGAAAGGCTTTCGTGATTTTGTCGTCCATCGTATTTTGTTCGGTCAACAGCCGCTGGGCAAAACCCCGGGATGCCTCCAAAACGGTGGGGTCGTTCAGCATAATGAGCGCCTGTAACGGGGTATTGGTTTTGGAGCGTTTGACCTCGCATTGGTCGCGGTTGCTGGCATCGAACATGACCATCGAAGGGGGAGGGACGGTCAGTTTGATAAAGGTGTACATGCCCCGGCGATACAGTGCTTCGCCTTCGTCTAATTCATATTTGGCCAAAACACCCCGGCCCGAAGTGGCTTTCTCCCACAAACCTTTGGGTTGGTAGGGTTTTACGCTGGGACCACCAATTTCTTTGTGCAACAAACCGCTGCTGCTGAGCACAATATCGCGGACAAACTCGGCCTTTACCCGGGTGCGGGTATAGCGGGCCAACCAAATATTATCGGGATCAACGGCCAAATGCTCATCGCTGACTATCGCCGATTGGCGGTAAGTGGCCGATAATAATATCTGTTTGACGAGGCGTTTAATATCCCACTTGTGCTCCATAAAATCCACGGCCAACCAGTCCAACAGTTCGGGATGGGTCGGTAAATTACCCTGCATTCCAAAATCACCCGTTGTGCTCACGATGCCGTTGCCGAAAAACTCCTGCCACATGTGGTTGACAAAAACGCGGGCGGTCAAAGGGTTGTTTTTATCCACCGTCCATTGTGCCAAACCCAGCCGGTTGCGGGGCAATTTTATGGTATCAAAGGGCATAACGGCGGCAAAAGCCAGCGGTTGTACGCGCTTCGTCGGTTTGTCGTAGGCCCCGCGTTCGAGGATATAGGTGGGGCGTACGGTATCCAATTCGCCCATGACCGATATGGTGATCGAACCCGTATCTTTTTTATTGATAAAATTAAAAATGCTTTTTATTTCAGGTTCAGTAAGGGTCAGTTTAGGTTTTTTGGCGGGCAGCGATTGGCTCACATCGCCCTCAAAACCCACTTCTTTGCTGTTGTTGAAAAAAGCAAACATTTGGTAATATTCCTCGTGCGAAATGGGGTCGTATTTATGGCTGTGGCATTGGGCGCACTCGGCGGTGAGCGCCAAAACGCCTTTGGTATAGGTTTTTGTTTTGTCCAAATTGTACTCAATCCGGTACTCCTCTTCGATAATACCGCCTTCTTCGGTGTATTTATGGTTGCGCAAAAAAGCGGTCGCCAAAATGCTTTCTTTGCTCGAATCGGGTACCAAATCGCCCGCCAATTGCCACGTGATAAATTTATCGTAAGGCATATTTTGGTTAAAAGCGTGGATCACCCAGTCGCGCCAGGCCCATTGCGTACGGATATTATCGTCCTGGTAACCATAACTATCGGCGTAACGGGCGATGTCGAGCCAGTACAGGGCCATTTTTTCGCCGTACTGCGGGGTGGCTAAAAGTTGGTCAATGGCTTTTTCGTAGGCATCCGGCCCGTTATCGGCGGTAAAAGATTCCATCAATTCCAACGAAGGCAATAAACCGGTAATATCCAAAGCGGTCCGTTTTAAAAGGTACTCCTTTTCGGCTTCTTTATTGGGCGTCAGGCCGTGTTCGGTCATTTTGGCCTGGGTAAAATAATCTATTTCATTTTTAACCCAATTTTTGTCCTTAACATTGGGTAAAGGCGCTTTTTCGGGTTTGGTAAAAGCCCAGTGTTTTTCGTATTTAGCCCCCTGTTGAATCCATTTTTCAATAATTTTGATTTCATATTCGCTCAATGCGCCCAGGTGTGATTCGGGGGTGGGCATCATATAATCGGGTTCTTTTGACGTGATGCGCTTGTACACTTCCGACTCTTCGGGTTTGCCGCTCACAATGGCAAATGCCCCTTTGGTTTCCTTTAAAGGTTGAAACGCCGATGCTTCCAAGTCCAACCGCAAATCGGCCTGGCGTTTCCCGGCGTCGGGGCCGTGACAAGCGAAGCATTTGTCCGATAAAATGGGCCGAACGTGAAAATTGTAACTGATCTTGTCCGGTATGGCCTCGGTAGCACCCATGTTGGTACTACACGCATACCAAAAGGCGGCAAGCGTAACGGCGAATATGATTAATTTATTTGTCATGGCGTCGGTATTTATTGACTGATTTTAAAAACCCAAGCGTAATTGACCAATTTTTGTTTGTTGGTATTGGCAGGTATTTCAATGTTTATTTTACCGTCTTTTTCCGCCCATTTCAGGTTTTCGGTGGCACCGATCAAACTAATTTTAGCGTTTTTATTGAGTTGCAGACGGCTGATTTCAACCGATTTAGGCAATTGTTCGCCTTCGTCGGCGCGGTAAATGGCATAAGTGGTAGCGCCTTTGTGGGTGAACTCCAATTTGCCCTGTTTGCCGATTTTATTGTCTCCCACGGTGCCATAAATCGCTTCGCCGTTGAGGTCCATCCATTGCCCGATTTCGGCCAAACGGGTGTAGGCTTCCGCGTGAAAATCGCCTTCGGGGCTGGGGGCGACATTGAGCAGTAAGTTGCCATTTTTGGAAGCAATGTCCACCAACAGGTGAATAATGGTGCGCGCCGATTTGTAATTTTCTTTGGGTACATAACTCCACGAATCGCCCAAGGTCATACATGTTTCCCACGGAATTGCCATGTAACCATCAGGTATTTGGTGTTCCGGGGTGACGTAATTTTCAAATTCGCCCGTCACCGTACGATCCACCACAATCAGTCCGGGCTGTAGTTCCCGGCTGCGTTTGGCAATCCGCGCCATATCAATGTCCTGGTCGAAGGGAATGGTTTTTTGCCAGGAAATGGACGTATCAATGGTGCTAAACGGCCGCACCCAGCCGCCATCGAGCCAAAGAATGTCAATGCTGCCGTAATCGGTCATCAATTCCTCGATTTGGTTGTAGGTAAATTGTTTGAACCTATTCCATATTTCGGGGTATTTTTTGGGCGGATAAGTGGAATTTCGGTCTTTGGGCGGAAAGTACGACCACCAATAATCGGGGCAATGCCAGTCCGGTTTAGAGAAATACGCGCCGGTCATAAAACCCTCTTTGCGAAAGGCCGTGAATATCTCTTTGGTTACATTGCTGCGCGGATTGCTCCGAAAAGGCGAATTGGTAATTTTATAGTCGGTGTATTTGCTGTCGAACATACAAAATCCGTCGTGGTGTTTGGTGGTGAACACGACGTATTTCATGCCCGCGCCTTTGGCGGCAGTGGCCCATTTTTCGGGCTTAAACTGGGTCGGATTGAAGGTATATTGCAGGGCTTCGTATGCTTTTTTGTACTCGTACCAATTGTCTTTGTAGGGGCCGCGCCGTTCGCACCAGCCTTCGTCTTCGGGGCAAAGGCTCCAACTTTCCACAATGCCCCATTGGCTGTACGTTCCCCAGTGCATCAGCAGTCCAAATTTGCGGTTGCTCCAGGTACCGAGTTTGGCTTGTACCAACGGATCGGTGGGGGAGATATAACCTTTGTGGCTTTGTTCACTGTGTTGTTGGGCGTGTAACGTCGTGAAAATGCTGAGAACGAGGCTGAAAATCAATAATTTTTTCATGTTTAGAAATGAGTATTAGGCTTCGGACACCCGCGTTGTCCAGTTGAAAAAAGGGTTTTTCGAGTACGATAATCGCGTGTTAATTAGGGCTTGTTCCGTTACCATTACGGCAGACTGACAAATGTACTATAAGACTGATGAATTAACAAAACTGATTTTTTGCCTTTGTTGGAGAATTGTTGGGCGGGGTAGGAGCGGCGGCGGCTAAAGGCGTGTGCGTTTGCTTATTTGTTGCTATTATTCAAGAGTTTACCAAATTCACTTGCGTCTAGATTTGCGTAATGCCATCTAATATGCTACTTTTTTATCCTAAAATGAAAAAAGAGAAACCAAACCCAATTTGGTCATTTGGGTTTGGTAAATTGTCTTTCTTCGCTAAGAGCAATCAATTGAATTATTTGCCAAAAGGCTCTAATTTGTTTATTTCAGGCTTAAATTCTATTTCTTCGATAATTTTATTTATGATTCGCCTTGCTTGCGTTAAAGGGTGATTGGGGAATTTATCATCATAAATTATATCTTCTGATTTATTCCTCAATAAGCCCCCTTTAATTGTTTTGTCGTAGGGATCTGAATAAAAATCTTCAAAGCCATTTTCACCAATGATGAGTTCTTTATTAGAAATTAACCTATCTAAAACAACAGCCTCTCGTACTCCGGTTGTGCCCACTTCGGCACATTGGATTTTAACAACAAAATGACATTTTTTGAAGGGAAATGTTAATGAAGCGAGATAAGTCATTCCACTTGGTTTTTGCGGTACTTTCATAATTAATTTACACGCGTCTATATTTTTTATATTTAAAATATCCACTTCCACGAGTGCACTATTAAGAGGCTTGAGCATCTCTCTGTAATAATTCCTAAGTGTTTCTACCTGTGAAATCGTTGGTATATTGGGCGGTGAATCTATATAGTTTAGTGATAACACCATTGTTTGTTCGGGATTAGTCCACAGAATTATTGAATCTGTATTCTGTTCTTCGTCCCAGTTAAAATTTGGAATTACCAACGAGTTGATCGTTGGTTTTTGTTTTTTAAAGAAAGAAAGCATACTATTTGTATTTTTTGTAAAAATTTTGCCTATTGTTTAAATAGCCTTTGAACCCGCAAATATACTTTTTTCCAGCATTACTACCATAAGAACAATACCTATTTCTCCTAAAAAATAAGCGATACCTAACCACGTCAGCGTTGACCAATAATACAATACCAGGCTGAGGGTTAGGCCGCAATAAGCGAGATTAGCAACCATAATACCGCGTAAAAAAGGTTTTCGGTTGTTCAATGGGAGCACATAACAGGTCAGCGAGTACAACGCGTACACAGCGGCAATACCCGATAAAACGAAGAGGATGTTTATGGGCATTTTGAAAATATCGCCAAAAATGACCCGTATGGCAAAGGGCGAAATCGCCGTCAGCGCGGCGCCAATGCCGTCTAACAAAAAAACTTGTCGAAGTGATAGTTTTGGTATCATTTTTTGAAAATGTTTGATTGGTTAAAACTCAATTTTGTAACTTAGGTTCGGAATCATCAGCGAAGGTAATTCTTCATCCACGGTATGAGTAAGCCGGTTATACAAATGCCCCCTGAAATCCGGTTGTTGGGTCAAATTCAATATTTTCAGGGCAATTTCGCTGGACCTTTTTGGTTTATTGATTTTGTAAATGACCGTCAAATGAACGTTCAACATGGGATCGGATTGTAACGAAAAGGCGGCAGATTCATCATAAACAACTTCTTTTTTTAATTGGGAAGCAGTTTCGTTGACCGGCGAATACCGGTTTCCGCCCTGATAACTCCATCGTGCATTTAGACTAAACGTATTCTGGTTGTTTTGGCCAATTTGCCATTCTTTTCCCGCTAAAAAATTAAATACATAATGGCGATTGAAGCGGGTATTTCGCCAAATTCCGTCGCCACCTTTGTATTCCGCCCGAAATAATGCCCCCGAAAACAAATAATAAAAACCTTTTGATACGTATTTTTCCAGCGTCACGTCAATACCGTAATTTCTACCGGCACCGGTGTTTTGTAGTTTTTCGCCAAAAAACAGGTCACTCTGAAGGTTGATCAACGAAAATGAACTATCCGGGATAACGGGAATCGAAAACAGCCTTTGGTAGTACGGCTCTACTTTGACGTGGATGAGTTCGGCCACATTCCAATCGTAACTCAATGCCAGATGGTGCGCTTTTGAAAAATCAAGATCTTTGTTCACGGCTTTTTCGCCGGTGGACAGTGAATTGTTCAAGTAGTAATTCAGTTTTTCCAAACGGCTGTGCAAACCATAAGCAATGCCAATGGCGTGCTTTTCGTGGAGTTGCTGGCACAGTCCAAGTCTTGGTTCGATGGTGTACTGCTTGTTGAGCGTAAAAACCTGAGCATTGACCCCGATATTCATCAGTAATTTAGGGGTCAGATTAACCGATGAACTGCTATAACCCGAAATCAGGGCACTTTGCCCATCGGCTTTCACCACTTCCCGGGGTATCTCACCCGGATTGATGGCTTTGTTGAGTAGGATGTCGTATCTCATGCCATTGATTAAAATGCCCGTTCGATGGGTGTGTCTGGCGCTATATTTTTTGTTGAAGTACGACGACAGCATAAAATTCCAGTTTGTATTGGTGATTTTGCTGTACGGACGCAGTTCCAAATTGTTATTCATTTTTTGGGAGGTCCAATTCACGTCATTTACCGTGGCGGCCAGCGTTGTTTTCCAAAAAGCGTTATTGGATAAAAAGTATTTGTGACTAATACCCGCCACACCGGTGGATTGCTCAATGACATCGTCCTGATCGTCGTCGGCGTATGTCCATTCGGCCGGGTCTTTTTTGGGTTTTGAACGGGCACCATCCAAAAAACCTACCCCCCAAACCGAAAAAATACCCGCTTTGCGCGTCGGGAAATTTAATTTAAACGAAAGATCCTGGTACCGGATACTACCGGCACCTTCGGGCAACAGGGGCGTTAATAGCGCCAAAGTAGAATACCGGTAATTGTACAAATAAGAAGCGCGTCCGCCTTTTTTAAACGGCCCTTCCGAGGCATTTTCTAAACCTACGATCCCCAGTTGGACGGTGGTTTCTCGTTTTTGGTTATTGCCGGTTCGCATGGCCATATCAAAAACACCCGACAACGCATTGTTGTACTCGGCGGGAAAAGCCCCCGTGAAGAAATCGGAATTGGCCAGCATTTGGCTGCTCAAAGCCGTCAGTACTCCGCCGCCGAGATAGTTGAGGTCGCCAAAGTGATTGGGCGTAGGAATTTCGACACCCTCCATTTTCCATTGCAAAAACTTGGGCGCATTGCCCCGCACGATAATACCGTTATCGCCCGTATTGCTGGCTACACCCGCTATCGTAGCGGCCAATCGGGCCGGATCATCAAAGCCCCCGGCGTAACGTTTGGCTTCTTCCACGCTCAGCATTTTAGCGCTCAACGTGGCCATTGTATTGAGGGGTTGTTCTTTATTAATCCTCGGTTTTACAACCAATTCCTTTAACAAAGTCGCGTTTTCTTTCAATGGAATGGTCAAAAAAGTTTGTTTACCCGACACAACGGTCACCTCCCGCACAATGGAAGGTTCGTAACCCATAAACGTAACTTGCAGATCGTAGCGCCCCATCGGTACCCCGGACAGGGCAAAATGGCCCAGCGAATCGGCCATGGTGGCGATGACGGGGGCGGTATTGCGTAAAACGACTGAAGCAAACGCAACGGGGGTGTTGGAAGCCTCGTCAATAACATTCCCCCGAATGGTTTGGGTGGGTTGGGCGAATAATGGTATCCCCGCGCATACAACACTAAAAATAAAAAAAACTGTACGAATCATCGTTGTTAGAAATTTGAAATAAAGAAGGCGCAAAAGTCCTCCCGATCCCAAACCCTTACAATACTGATTTATTAGTACCGTTGTGCGCTACCTAACCTAAACTAGTCCAAAAGCCCGTATTTTGAGGCAAAAACCACGGCTTCAAATGAATTATTGGCCCCCAATTTTTCCAAAACCCGGTAGCGATGTGTATTTACGGTGTGCACACTGATGGATAGTTTGTCCGATATTTCTTTACTCAGGTAGCCTTGTTTGACCAATTTCAGAATTTCCAGTTCCCGTTTGGTCAGTTCTAATTCCGGTTGTTCTTCGGTATCGAAAGCGATAAAATTTCCCGTCCTGAAATTCAGGATCTGGCACTTTATCGGGCTGTCCGATTCCTGGTTGGGTGAAACATCCACCATACTCAGCATGAGCCAAATCTGGCCTTTTTTGTCCAATTCCAATACTTGATACTGGTCAATGACGCGAATGTATTTCCCCTCGGCATTGAGCATCCGGAATTCGTAGATGGCTTTATGGTTGAGTTTTTCATCTTTTGAAAAGGCGTTAAACAGTTTGAGTGCCGAAGCACCTTTCAGCGCCAGTTGATATTGCTCTTCGGGGTGCATTTTGGTTTCAAAAAACTTATAGTTAAGGTCTTCGTAATCGGCGGGCGCGTAACCCAGCGCTTTCCCTATATTGGAAGAGAAAAATACCATTTGTTTTTTGTTGATGTCAAAAACCTGCACGCCGGAATTGCTCACCTCCGCCAAAGCCTGCAACGATTGTGCATACTTTGGAATCAGCGTATAATCCAAATCATTTTCGTCAAAAGTGAACTGGTTCAGGAATTTAAAAAAGATTTCTTGGATGCTGTTGTCCATGTGTATTTGCTGCGTGTTATTTAAAATTTGTCTTCGACAGATAAACGTGTGCGATGACTGTTTCCCTATTGTTTTTCTCCCCAATTAAATAAAAGTGACATGATATTTTCCAAATCAGCATCTTCCTCATTGCTGAAAACGATAACCCCGACATTATTGCCGGTATCATAAAACATTTCCGCAGTGACGCCTTTTTCCCCGCCACTGTGCCCTAACACTTTTCTTCCCTTTATGGTATCGTAATAAAAAGACAAGCCAAATTCGGAACTTCCAAACTGAAAGGTTTTCATGGCTGTCATACTGGCGGTTGTTAATATTTGGGTTCCGTTAAAACTACCGTTTTGGATAACCATTCTTAAAAACCTGGATAAATCTAAAACGTTGGTCCGAAGTCCGCCATTGGGATAGTCTGGAAAAGTGTAATGCGGATTGGGGCCGGTAATTTCATCGGAATAAGGAATTGCTAATTCCGAAAGGTCCGTATTGGCAAGCCGCCATTCCGTTTTGCTCATTCCCAAGGGAGCGAAAATATTGTTTTTGCAATAAATATCAAATGGGGTTTGGGCCACTCTTTCCACCAAATACCCAATGAGGGCAGAACCCAAATTACTGTAATCTTCGGCATTAGACGGCCTGTCATTGGAGAAGTTGTCGGGAGAAAAATATTGGCCTGTACTAACAAAAACGGCTTTAAAATAGTCTTCTAAAGTCATGGGGCAATCGGTACCGTAGCAATCCAAGGTCAAGGTTTCCTGAAATTCATCGGAAATGGTTGATCTGTGGCTTAGTAACATTCTCAGCGTTATTTTATCGTTCGGGAAATTAGGATTTCGAACGGAAAAAGGAAGGTATTGATTAATATCATCATCCAATCCGATTAAATTTTGCTCTACCAGTTGCATCGCAGCCACAGCGGTGATTGTTTTGGAAACGGATGCAACCAAATACCTTGTTTGGTCGGTTGCTAACTTGTTGTTGCTTTTGTCCGCCAATCCCCAAGCCCCGCTATGGAGTATTTGGTCGTTTTTTACCACGCAATAAGAAATTGAAGTACTATTTTTATTGGTAAATTCGGCATTCAGGGCTTCTTCAAGTTCTTCCTTTGAGTTAATAATTATATCTTCTTCTTCCTGACAAGATGATGCATTCAATAGTAAAAAACTGAGTAGCAATAGTAGCGTTTTATTTTTCATGACTTAGAATTTTATGTTTGTGTTTAGAGATAACAGTGGCACAAACCTGGCCGGATTTAAAAAATAGGGTAGAGGTTTAGCGACTGACTTTTTTTAACTTTACCCTGAAAGTAGTACCGGCTAATTCCAGAAACATTTCATTGTCCGTTAAGTTGATGATGCGGTACGTAGTGCTTTCCCTTTTTTCCCGGTTTTTCAGGACAAGATTACCCTTTTCTATGCGCCAAAACCCCGTTGGAGGGTCAATGTAATACCCCTGAAGTTTATTGTAATATTCGAAAAACTCTTCGGCATCTCCTTCAACGCCAACTTCAATGTTGTGCCCCATTTCCGCCGAATAGCATGCGCACTCATTTTGGTTGTAATACTGTTTAAATGTGAAATCTTTGTTGAATTCCAGCCGGTACAGCGCATTACAACTATCCAAAGGAAATGGTTCATTGGAAATTTGAATTTCCGAATTTTGCCAAAACCCACCCTCGGACGTAATCAATGCCGGAGGAACGATGCCGTTCAATCGGCGGGGCTGAATTGATTTGTTGATTAAAAAGGCAACTTCATTATCCATGAAATTCCCCTCCATATCCCGTTCGGCATTGCGGAATTCTAAATATCCATTGTTGGTAGTGTTCGTCGCCGTATCGTAAATAACAACGATCCCCACTGCTACGCCGTCAAAAGATTCATGGAGTATATTGTTGATGAATTTAGGCCTTGTCCATTGATCATTGATAACGGTATCATACCTTATGACAACTACTTTGCCGTTATCGAGTGGTTTAAAGGCGCCGTTAAATACGGGAATTTGATGACTGACCACCAAACTTAAAATACTGTCAACAAAGGCACTATTCTCTTGCCCACTTAAAGATGGAGTCAGGAGTATTGCTAAGAAGAATAGCGCTATTTGTTTCATTGTTTGTGTCGTAGTGTTGTAAGTTCACCTAAGAAATTTAAAATAACACCAGGAAGACCATGCGCTTGTATCTTGTCCGGAAATTGCCCGTACGCGCCACCTGCCCGGTTGTGCACCAACAAATGCTCCGGTAGTAAACGTATCTTTTACAAAAACGGATGCAAAACCCTTGGAACCATTATCATCCCATGAGCCAAAGTTATCGGTGTCGCCCCATGAATAATGCGTATCTAATTCGTACTGAATAGAATCCAGCGTCGAGTTACTCGTCCACCGGTAATTGATTGTTCGGGGGAAGACATCAAAAATCGAACAGTTTTCCGGCTCCAACAGAATGGGCGCACAAAGCGTATTCTGACAATTTAAGGCAGCATCCTGGTTGATTTCAACGCAAGAATCGGTTTTGTTGCCGTTTTTTGAACATCCTAGCGTGAGAAGTAGGCTGATGATGGTGTATTTTAGTTTCATTGCTTTATGTTTTTGTATTCTAGTTGGCAGCCCACCTTACTTGTGGTTTACGCTTATATTATTCAACAAGGCATTTGTTTTTCCTCGATGATACCCGCTGATGTTATTTAGGGCAGCAATATCTATGTTTTCTGGTATTTTTATGTCCATTTGCAGTTCAAAATACTTGTTTTTGCAATTAAAGAAGATCATCGTTTTTCTAATATCTGCGCTGTAATACAACGTGTCATTTTTTAATAAAATTGTCGTATCAATTTTTGACACAGCGCCATAAATTTCCTTATCAAAAAGAGGTTTATCGTAATGACCAACAAATCTTTTAGAATATCTGCATTCAGTCGATGAATCAATTGTTGAAGCCGTTAAGGTTGCTCCTAAAATGCCTCCATCTGAATTAATGCCATTTTGGTTAAATTGCCGGTCAATATCAGTCTTCAACATACGATCACAATCTTCGATGCCTAAGGGTTGGTTGAGTCTAATCAACGCAAAATTAATACAGTCTGCAAACTTTTCCGTTGCATTTTTATAAAATTCATCAAACAGTTGATCGTCTCTTTTGGGTACGCTGCAATTAACGAAAAGTAAAATAAGCACTATCGGGATTTTATTTTTCATAGATTTCATTTTGTATTAATGCCAACGCTCCAGCATGTTTACCTCGTGCAAGCAGGGTGCTTTCTTACTGGCAAGAACAGGTCGAATCCACCAATGCCGTCGCCAGCACCTCCAAACTCCCCGGCGGCGAACCAGCAGCCGTACACAACTGAAACGTACCGCTATTTCCAGAAAAAGTTTGCGTCACCATACCAGAAGTTGGTGTTGTGTAGGTGAGGGTAAAAGGTGCGGTGCCCGTGAAATTCGCTGTCACCGCCGTGCAGGCACCCGCACACACGTTAGGGTTAGAGGCTGAAAATGCCACAGTCGGCAGCAGCCGCCACATCAGCGCATTGGCGTTCGAAAAATCAAGACAAGGATCGGTCAAATCCACGTTGCCATTCAGGTTGTTGCCCGCCACCGCTGCCACATAATACGTCACACCTGTTTGCATAGGCGGCGCGAATGAAAACGAGGGTGTATTGCTGACCGCCACTATACTACCCGCTGTATCACTTGGATTGCTGAACAGCACATAACGCAAGATGTCGTTGCCATCCAGTACTTGGTTGCCATTGTGGGAGGCATCCACTGTTTCGTTGGTGCAGTAATTGGTCAAGCCCTGAGCCGTGATGCTGCCAGCATCAGTTGTGCAAGGCGTATTACAACAAATACGCAAGCCAAAAATAATGCCTCCTGAAGAGCCAAATATTTGTTCGGTAGTAATCGTAATAGTAGAAATATTTTCCACGATATCAACGGTGTTTCCAGCACCAAAAGTTTGAGGGACGGCTCGCAACTTGCCTCCAACAATGACACCAAGAGGGTAACACCCGATTGGTGTCCCTACATCAGTGATGGGATAGAAACTATTGTTAATATTTATGGATATTTCATCAGCCCCCCAGGGAAAGTTATCTACAGCCCGATAATCGAACTCCAATGATGAAATAGACGGAGAAAAGGTAAAGGTATAACTGCCAGAATTCACACCAAGACCTATGTGGTACGGGCCTGTTTGGAATGTCCCACCCGAACACCCTGAATTTGTCATTGTACCATTCTGTGAGGTCACGGTCACACTCGTACAACCCACCTGCTGGGTGCCAGATGTATGTGTGATGGGCAGCGTGCATTGCGCTTGTGTACGCGTTACACAAAATGCCCATAAAAAAATGGGAAATAAGATCGTTATTTTCATGCTGCCTTCAGGAAAAAATGCACGGCCTTTTATATCACCTTTAATCCCTATCATCGTATCGGGATAGGATAATGTGTTTAAACCACTAAAGAGTTTGTCAATGTCTGTCATGATATGTTTTGTTTATTAATGGTGGCTTGGACTATGTAGATGCTGCGTGGTTAGTTTTGCACGTTAGATGGTTGGGCTACTTTTTCGATGTCATCAATTATTTTCAACACTCCCGAATGATAACGATTTGAGCGATTGGCAGCCATGCAAAGTTGGGCGTATTTTCTACTCTGTTTTAATTATTTTTTTAGTCGTCATCTTTCCATTCAAAGCCCTGATGTGCAGAAAATAAACCCCTGCCCCTTTATCACTCAAATCAACCGAGTACCCCCGCTCAAAAGAGCCTTCGGAAATTTTTTTTCCCGAAATGTCATAGACCATAAAATCTCGGAGCGGCACGGGCGATTGCACAACCAGTCCACCCGTTGTGGGATTGGGGAAAACCTCGATCTCTTCCCCTCCTTGGACACTGGCTGTGCCCGAAACCACTATCGTATCACAGGAACTGCCAACAAGTTTCCCCAGCCCGAAATACGGCACATTCGGGATACCATAGACATGGAGGGTGGGTAACCTGAACCCGTGCCGGACCACCCCGCAGTTAAGCCCCGCAGAATCCGGATGATTGATGTAGTGCAGGTAATGTGAACTGTTGTCGGGACAGGAGATGTAAATTTTGTTGTTCTGCGCCAGTTGCATGTTAAAAAAACGGGTCGGGATTAGCACTGTATCTCCTATTTCTTCTGCTATATTGTCCAAAAAACCATCGTAGGCGGCCACCACCGTCCTGGAGTCTTCGAGTTCGGGTGCTTGCAGGTCAAACTGGTAAATGGTGTCGTAAACGGCAACATAGGCATACCGCGAATTGGGCGAAACGGCCACCCCGCCGCGCTGCACCTCATCGGCCATTTTTATATGACGGTGGTCGCTCAACAGTCCCGTACAGCGGTCGAACCGATAGGCGTCAAACCAAGCGGAGTAGGGATTATTGACCGTATTGTAACGCAGGTACCAATTTCCATCGGGTGAGAACACCGCTTGTCCCAAACTCACCCGCATTTCGGAACTGAAGGTTTGCAGCCCGTGGTGTTCAAAGCCATCGGGCGTGACCAGAAAAGCGTAGTATTGGTTGATATTGTACCGGGAGGTGAGCACCCACCAATCGCGCCCGTTCGCGTGCCGCACGGCGGTGATCTGTCCCCCGGAAAGGGTGTCTTGGATCATGTTCTTCTTGCGCTCGACCACCTTTCCCTTTCCATTGTTGAGGTTCATATCAATCACTGAATAGGTCAGGTTGGACGACCCGGAACGGAAAGTACCGGTTGGCGGATAGATAAATCCAAAAATATCTGCCGTGAACAGCAAGTACTGATTCTGATATCCTGGCCGTGGGAGTAGCATTACCCCTTGATTTTCTGGGAACACTTGCGACCAATTACTGGAATTGGGCAAAGAGCCACCGTTTTGAACAATCTCGTGGTTAGCGTTTTTCAGGTGTACCCCGTTGGTGTACAGCACCAGATTGCCTGACGAATCGGAAATGGTGGCAATGGCTAAATCCATGTAGTAATCGGTGGGGGGAAATTTGCTGGCAACGGGTACTCCGTTGGAGAAGGAAACGTTCATTACTGCTTGGGTGGCAGTATCTCCGATGAGTTGGGCGCCACCGAACACCCAATTGTTGTTGAGAAGTTGGCCAAATAGGTTGCCCGAAAAGAGGAGAAAGGCGAGTGTGAATTTGAGTTGTGCGGTCATTGTAATCAAAATTGCTCTGCTTGGTACGCGTCTCGAATGTCATTTTGGGCAGCAAATATAAGAAAAACTGTGATGGTGGGTGGGGAGGGGAAAGTTTTTGTTAGGGGTAGGTAATGTGGCGTGAAGCAAGCCGCAATGCGCCTTAGAGTAGGCTGTTCTGTGAACCGCCGGATATGGGGTTCGGATGTCCGGTGGTTTGAGAGGGTAGGGACGGCTATGGGTTGGTCGTACCTACTCGATTTGCTACAGTATTTTTTCTTTTTTCACATTGCTACTTTCCCGTCATACCGCAAATAGTGTAATGCTCGCATTGCGTTAATACAATGATTTCCCCAATGGTGATTAAATCCAAATTTTAGTTGCCAAAGAGCGTCTTCGATTGATTCATCAGTGTGAATTTGGTCAATCTTGGTTAATTCTTCTTTTAGATCAGCATAAATGCCTGCAAAGTCGTCAACCAACCAACCTTGTGTCGGTTCTCTATCTGTAATTTTCCATCCTTCACCTGGCTTTCCATTTTCTTCTGTATAAGTTGGGTCAAAAATTTGCCAATAAAAACAGTCCTTTCCAAGATTTGAAATCAGGTTCCTATTCATTTTCCTGAATTCATCTTTGTCAATTTCGTCAAATTCATTTTCAGTTCCTGAATGAATTAAGTCGACCGTTTCAAGTTCCAATGCAGTCCGATAAAGTTCTGATAATGCCTTATGAGATTCTTTGTAAAACGTCTCTTGGTTTAAATCATCATTTTCCAACAACTTTACAAATTGTCGAGCAGCGTTTAAGAAGGCAATTGTTGATTGCTTATTCAGCAATTCGGTTATTTCAGTCGAAAGTTGTTTCATAGTTTTTTCATATTGTGGCTAACGTCCGCATGGATGCAGCCCGCCGCTATTGAGCCTTGCGGGTGGGTTTTGTGGCGGGTTGGCGACCATGCTTTGATGGGCGGTTTTACTTATTCTTTTGATTTTTAATGATTTGTAGTACTTCGTCTTCTGAAATATCTAACAAATCGGCGATATCGCTGATGGATTTTGCTTTATCATGAAGTTTTAAAACCGTAGCAATCTTGTTTTCTTCTTTCCCTTCTTCCTTTGCTTTATCCAATCTTGCCCGCTCGTCTTCCTCTCGCATAAAAGCATATTCATAGGCATCCAACTCTTCCTGTGTCCAAGTCTGTACATTAGCTTCTTCATAGGCAGATTTCAAACCTTCGTCATTGATATTTTCAGGGGTCACTTCCAGATTTTCGGCATTTTTAATGAAATAGACCCATTTCTCAGTCAAAGTCTTCAACTCGTGCAGTTCCTTGTTGAATTTAGGCAACTCAACAAAGGTAAATTCCATGTCTTTTATCGTCTGCTCGCCCGTTTCTACGTCTCGAATTTGGCTACGGCTTATGTAATTTTTGTTTTCGGTATGCTCGAAGTCAAGTATACCGATGAAAATAACAGGGCGCAACTTTCGGTAGAAGTCTGCCCGTTTGATTTGGTCGCTGTAACTTTTTGATGAGTAAAAAAGCACCCGCTTCTCGAAACCATCAAGGTCTCCAACCTGCATCTCCACGATGTAAGTTCGCCCAAGTTGGTCAGTCGCCTTTACATCAATGATGGTGACCTTACCACCTTTGAGTTTTGGTAATTGATACGGATTGAGTATCGTAACTTCCTTTATTCGCTGGTCGCTGTGAAAATCAAGCACGGCATTCAGGAAGGATATGAGGGATTCCTTTCGATTTTCGTTGCCGAAAATCTTTCGAAAGGCTACATCGTTTTTTACGTCTGCAAATTTCATTGTAAAATTTTAAGGCAAAGATAGGAAAACCTGTGTTATTATTGACAATTTACCATCGCCTGTAAATTTAGATTTACCGCTTTTACATATTTTTCTAGTTGGTCATCCGCCCTCCTAAAACTGCCTCAAATAATACTCCGCAATGCGTTCATCCGTAATAATATCGCTCATTCTAATGGGTTGGCGTAGCACAATGCCCTCCAACGTCCGGCAGCGGCTGAGGGCCACGTACAATTGACCGTGTTCAAAGGCGCCGCCGCCGAGGTCGAGCAGCACTTTGTCAAAGGTTTTGCCTTGCGATTTGTGGATGGTAATGGCCCAGGCTAATTTAAGCGGGTATTGCCGGAACGAGCCAATCGGTTCGGCTTCGATACTGCCGCTGGTATTGGCTTTGTAGCGCAGTATTTCCCAATCGTGTTTTACTACGTCCACCAGTGTGGATTTGCCGTTGTGATCGGTCACTTTTACCGCGATGTTGTCGTCGTTGATCTCCTCAATAACGCCAATGGTGCCGTTGACAAAAGCGCGTTCGGGGTCGTTTTTGATAAACATCACCTGCGCGCCCTGGCGGAGCGTCATTTCGGCTTCGGTAGGGTAGAGGGCCGGGTCAAACATGCCCTTTACTTCGGCGGTGTAGGTGTGCACCGGGGTGGTCAGGTGACTGAGTTCGGCCCGGTTGATGCGGTCGGCGGTGGCGTTGCGGGCGCAGAGGGTGATATAACCGGGCGTGCTGGGAAAATTAGGCGTGTAGCGTTCGTTGAGGTCTTCCAAATCGTCGAAATCTACGGTATTGAGCCGGACGGCCTCCAACAGGCGCAAAAAATGCCGCGAATCTTGCCGATACACTTTGCGCAATTCCAAATGCTCCATCTCAAAATCGGGTTCCTGCATGACTTTGGCCGAAAAAAAATAGGGCGAATCGTAATAATCGGTGAAGTAGGCGCGCTCCACCGGATCGTTTTTGACCACGGGGGGCAATTGAAACAAATCGCCCACAAAAATCATTTGTACGCCGCCGAAAGGTTTGGAATTTTCGCGGTTGCGCCGTAAAAAAATATCAATGCCGTCGAGAATATCGGCGCGGACCATCGAAATTTCGTCAATAATGAGTACGTCTAAACTTTTGTAGAGGCGGAGCAGGTCTTTGCGGGTGGTTTTGCTGCCCACTTCCTGCGGGGTAATGATGCGGGGCGGAAACCCAAAAAACGAGTGAATGGTTTGCCCTTGTACGTTGAGCGCGGCCACGCCCGTGGGGGCGAGAATGGCCATTTTTTTGCGGGTGGTGGTTTTAAACAGGCTGAGCAGCGTACTTTTCCCGGTGCCGGCCTTACCGGTGAGGAAGAGGCTGGTTTTTGTTTTTTCAATCAAATCGAGGGCATATTTGAAGTCCTCACTGAGCACTAAGGGTGTTTTTAACTGCATGGCGCAAAAATATGTACCCTTTGTGAATTAATATCGTCAAAATCTGCGTTTGTACTTCGACTCCGTCAAATTTTGACGATAATTTGTAGTAAAATGTTGACTACGCTCAGTATAAATACGATATTTGCGACGATTATGAATAAACACATTTTAGCCCTCCTTATCCTCCCCTTTATCCTTGTCGCTTCGGCGGTATCGGCTCAACAATCCTCAAAGAGCAAATCGAAGGATCGTTTCCGGGAAAAAGATTCCCCGGTGAACAAAGTGGAACTCCTTAATTTAACCACCATTAACACCAAATCCACGGATTATAGCCCGGCTTATTACCAAAATGGCTTTGTATTCGTTTCCAGTTCGCGCAAAAACGGCGCGGTGGACAAAAACACCGGCGAAACCTTCGCCGATTTGTACTTTTCTCCCTTTGACCCCAATGGATTGCCCACCACGAAAACGGATTTTTCGTTGGATTTGCGCAATTCCAAACTCCACGAAGGTCCGGTGACGTTTAGCCGCGATTTTCGCACCATGTATTATACCCAGGGCAACCAAAAAGACGGGGTGCAAAAATCGGATCGTTCGGGCAAAATTCGCCTCAAAATTTACGAAGCCCAAAAAGGCCCCATTGACTGGATGCCCAAGGGCGAATTACCTTTTAACAACGAAAATTACTCTTGTACCCATCCCTCGCTCAGCGCCGATGGTGAACGCATGTATTTTGCGTCCGATATGCCGGGTGGCGCGGGTGGTTTTGATATCTATTACGCCGAACGCCAACCGGGCGGCACGTGGGGTGCGCCGGTGAACGTAACGGAGGTGAACACCGAAAAATCGGAGTTGTTTCCGTTTATTCACCCGAACGGTACCTTGTTTTTTTCGTCCACGGGTTACCAAAGCAATTTGGGCGGTTTGGACATTTTTTTCCTCGGGAAAGACAAAGATACCAACGAAGACGTGGTGTTTAACATGCGCGAACCCTACAATTCACCCGAAGATGACCTTGGGTTTATTATCAACGACGAACTCAACAGCGGCTTTTTTACCAGTAACCGCAAACCCGGTGGCGATGGCCTCAAAGGTTCGGTGGGTAAAGACGATATTTTTATGTTTACCATCGAAAAAGGTATCCAACAGGTGCGCCCCGCTACCCGCGAAGCCATTATTGTGGTGAGCGATGGCAAAACCGGCAAACCGGTGTACGGGGCCGAAATTCGTAAACTCAAAGCCTACGGCGATGGTTTTGTGGATTCCGACAGCAGCATGTACGACCTCGATTTGCAACCCTCGCTCGATAACCCGGAGGTGTACAGCATGAGCCTTAAACCCAAAAATCCCGACCGGATGCGCACCCCGGATTACCTCACCGATCTCGACGGTCGCTCGTACGCCGATTTCCTGAAATACCGCAGTTATATGCTCGTGGCCAGTCACCCCGATTATTTGTTGACCCAACAGTTGGTGAGCATCGAAGAAGGAGACGACCAGGTGATTATTCAGTTAAAATTGAACAAATCACCCGATTGCCACCGCGCGGGTGGGGTAGTGATGACCGATCAATTGGGTACGCGCATCGCCAATGCGCAGTTGAAATTTGTGCACAAAACCACCAATAAATCCCAAACGGTGCGCACCAACCTTAACGGGGAATACGATCTTTGTTTGAGCGAATCGGGCGATTATTTGGTAACCATTGAAAAAAATGGCTTTAATCCGTCCAATTATTCGTTTGTTGCCCAAAAAGACCGCGCCGACCGCCAGGAAGTTCGCCTGCGCCCCACCAAAATTATTGGTACCAATGCGGCAGCGTCGCCGTTGGCCAACAGCGTACAGGAGGGCAGTTTGATCATTTTGGATAAAATTAACCTCGACCCGCAACAAAGCACCATGAACAGCAGTACCACCAACGTTTTGGACGGTATTTTTGAACTCATGAGCCGTTACCCGTACATGAACATCGAGTTGAGCGCGCACACGGATACCCGCGGGAACGCCGCCGAAAACCTCACCATTTCGCAAGAACGCGCCGATAATGCCGTGGCCTACCTCCAACACCGGGGCATTAAAGCAGAACGCATCAAAGCGGTGGGTAAAGGTGGTACGATGCCGCGTAACCGCTGCGCCGCCGGGGTCAACTGTTCTGAGCAGGAGCACAAGGCCAACGTGCGTTTTGAGGTAAAAGTAAGTTACCAATATCCTTAACCCATGCGCACCTTCCTGCTTTTTATCATCATACTTGTAACCTTTATGGCCTCCATTTTTTCCCTGATTATCAGGGCTTTAGGCGGAACGATACAGCCGGGAACGGCCGGTTGGGATAACCTCATCAATCGTTTGCGCAACCACACCCGACCACTTAAAACGACCATCATTCCGTGGGACGGGAAAGATTTGTTGCCGCTGTTGTCGTTTGCCGAACTCAAAGATAAAAGTAGTTGGCTCGAATCCGGTAAAATCCGGGTGGGCGTTATCAACAGCATTTTTCAGGAACCGGCCTTAGCCTTGGCCGAAGTGCATTTGGGCAAACTAAAAGTGGCCGTGGCGCAAACGAGCAAACACGAATTGGTGTTCCGAATGCGCGAAAAAGACGTGGATATTTGGCTCAACAGCCAGCCCTACGCCGTGTTGTCGGGTGGGGCATTGTTGGCTTCCGGGCGGGGTTCCAAGTTGTTGGCGCAAATTCAGCCCTCCAACGACGAGCGCAATATGCCCATCGCCATCAATAACCACGTAGCGTTAACTTTGGCGAATCCCAAACTGCCGCCAGCGTCGCCCAACCCACGGGCGTTATTGCTTTTACGCGACCTCAATGCCGACGAAGAAGTGGCGGCGTTGGCGTTAGCCGTCCTTTATCAATTACGAAACATCTAATGCAATGAAAAAAATATTAATTGGCTTCGGCCTCTTCCTGGTCTTAATACTCGGCGCCATGGTCGCCATTCCTTATTTTTACAAAGATGAAATTGTGGCGGCCGTCAAACAAATGGCCAACGATGAACTTACCGCGACCCTCGATTTTCAGGACGTGGATATTTCTTTGTTCCGCGAATTTCCCAAACTGGCCATCGGCCTCGAAAATATCTCCATCGTTAACGGCGCCGGTCCTTTTCAGGGCGTGGAATTGCTCAAAACCAAACGCCTCGACGTGGCGGTGGACTTCATGCAGGCCATTAGTGGCAATATCATCGTAAAAGGTCTTTCGCTCGACGAACCAGACCTTAAAGTGTACGCGTTGTCGAACGGCGCGGCCAATTACGATATTACCAAACCCGCTCCCGAAACCACGACCGAAAGCAGCCCGATTAAATTGGAGTATTACGAAATCAAAAACGGCAAACTCCTCTACGACGATCGCGGCCTGAATATGAAGGTCGAAATTGCGGGCCTCAACCACAATGGCAGCGGTAACCTCGGCGCGGAGATTTACGATTTGGTGATGGAAACCAAGATCCAGCAGTTGTCGGTGAACTACGAAGGCATGCAGTACCTGCGGAACGCCCGCGCCGATTGGGATGCCACCATCAGCGCCGATATGGCCAAAATGCGTTTTGAATTTAAAGAAAACAAGGCAAAAGTGAACGATTTGACCCTTTTGCTCAACGGTTGGTTGGAAATGCCCAACGAAACCGATATGTTGATGGACCTGACGTTTGGTACGCCACAAAACGATTTTAAATCCTTTTTGTCCATTATTCCCGGCGCTTATACCCAGGATTTTTCGGGCGTAAAAGCCGACGGCAGCATCGCTTTTGCGGGTATGGCCAAAGGCAAATACAACGAAACGACGTATCCGGCTTTTCAGTTAAAATTGGATGTGGCCAATGGCAACGTGCAATATCCGTCGTTGCCTTTGGGCCTGAGCGGGATCAACGTCAATATGAACATCAATTCGCCCGGACCGTCGCTGAACCCGATGGTGGTGGATATTTCGCGGTTTGCGCTGGTGGTGGGTTCCAACCCGCTGGAAGGTTATTTTAAACTCAAAACACCCGTAACCGACCCGACCATTGACACCAAAGTGAAAGGCACACTTAACCTTTCCGAATTGTCCAAAGCCTTCCCGGTGGAAGGCGTAACCACGATGGCTGGTATCATCCGTTCGGACATTACGCTCAAAGCGGCCATGAGCCAAATGGATGCCCAACAATACGACCAAATCAACGTGGCGGGCAGCCTCGGCATTGACGGTATGACCTACGCCGCTGCCGGTAGTCCGGTGGTCAAAGTGCAGTCGTTAAACACCGTTTTTTCGCCGCAAAAAGTAACCGTGGATGATTTTAAAGTGCAAATTGGCAAAAGTGACCTCAGCGGTTCGGCGACCATTGACAATGTGTTGGCGTATTTTTCGACCAATAAAACCATGACGGGCAAATTGGATTTTTCGTCAAATTTGCTGGATGCCAATGAATTAATGGGACCGGAAGAACCCGCTACGAGTGCCGTTCCCAACGACGTTCCCGCCGCCACTGAAAAGGCATTTGACCGTTGGGACTTTACGGTAAACGGCAAAATTGGCCAAATGCTGTACCAAGATTACAAAATCAACGATATGCGCATGAGCGGCCACTTTTTGCCCAATAAAATGAGCATCAGTGATTTTGGGTTAAAATTGGGTGAAAGTGACCTTTCGGGCAGCGGCCAAATCAACAACGCCTGGAATTACCTCTTTGATAACCAAACGGTCGAGGGTGTTATTAACCTCAAATCGAATTATTTCGACCTCAATCCGTTCATGACCGAAGAACCCGCCGCCGCCAGCACCGAACCCGTGGCGACCGGTGTTTTGCCCGTTCCCGAAAACATGGACATGACCATCAACGCGGATTTTGCCAAAGTAAAATACACCAATATGGACCTCAATAACCTCAACGGGGCGATTGTGGTGAAAAACGAATCGGCATCACTCAAAGATTGCACGGCGTCGGTATTGGGTGGTTTGATTGGTTTAACGGGCGAATACAATACCTCCGACCTGTCCAAACCATCGTTTAACATGGACATGGCATTGCAGGATATGACGTTTAAAGGGGCCTTTACGCAGTTTGAAACGGTGAAAAAACTGGCTCCCGTGGCGCAATTAATGGACGGTAAATTTAACACCTCGTTGTCCATGAGTGGTTTGTTGGGCAAAGACATGGTACCTGATTTCACCACGTTGTCGGCGGCGGGTTTTCTCGAAACCATTGCGGCGGTGTTTAATGATTTTAAACCCATGAACCAAATCGCCGACAAGTTGAACATTTCTTATTTGAAAAAATTGGAATTGGCCAATACCAAAAACTGGTTTGAAATCAAAGACGGCCAGGTAACGTTAAAACCTTTCGACGTAAAAGTAAAAGACGTGGCCATGCGCATCGGTGGTTCACACGGTATTTCCAACGAAATGAATTACCAAATCGTCACCAAAATCCCGCGCAAAGCCTTGGGTACTGCCGCCAATTCCGGCCTTAGTTTCCTCACCGCCGAAGCCTCCAAAGTGGGCGTTAATGTGGCGCAAGGAGAGTATATCAATACCCGTTTTGACCTCACCGGTTCGTTGTTTAGCCCCAAAATGGCGGTAAAAGTCCTCGGCAGCGACGGACAAGCCACCATGCAGGACGAGGTAAAAGCCACCGTCGCCGATTACACCGAAAAGGCCAAAGACAGCCTGACTAATGTCGCTAACCGCGAGTTGGACAAGGCCAAACAAAAAGCCAACGAAGCGGCCGCCAAAGTGCAGGACAGCCTCAGTAAATTGGCCAATCAAAAAATTGATGAAGCCTCGAAAAAGGCCGGCGAAATAGCCAAAGAACAAGCCACAAAAGCACTCGGCACCGAAGCCGGTAAAAAAGTAGGCGAAGCCGTAGGCACCGGTGCCAGCCAAAAAGCGGGCGAGGTAATGGGTGATAAAGGCAAAAAAACGGTGGAACAGGCGCAGGATAAACTCAACAAATGGGATCCGTTTAAAAAGAAAAAAGACAACTAATGGTGGCCGTTGATGCCGTTGTATTTGGTTATAAAGAAGGGCAATTGCATTTGTTGCTCATCCGGCGGTTCATTGCTCCTTTTCAGGGGCAATGGGCTTTGCCCGGTGGTTTTGTCCTGCCCAATGAGTCCTTGGAAGCTGCCGTGGAACGCGAATTGCGCGAAGAAACGGGCGTTGCCATTAACTATTTGGAGCAGTTGTACACGTTTGGGCAGCCGGGCCGCGACCCGCGCCAAAGGGTGATTTCGGTGGCGTATTTCGGCATGGTCAACCCCGATCAATTCGAACTTTCGGCTTCCTCCGATGCCTCCGATGCGCAATGGCACAACGTTCACCAATTACCCGCCCTGGCTTTTGACCACGCGGATATTGTACAAACGGCCTTGCAACGGCTCCGCAACAAACTCACGTACGAACCCATTGGCCTCCATTTGTTGCACGACGAGTTTTTGTTTTCGGAACTCGAAAAACTCTACGAATCCATCCTCAATCGCAAAATTGACCGCCGTAATTTCCGCAAAAAAGTATTGAGTTTTGGCATTTTAAAAGAAACCCAAATTCGCCACAGTGCCCAAAAAGGCCGCCCCGGCACCTTATTCCGTTTTGAGGAAGACAAGTACCGGGAACTCAAGGAAAAAGGGTTCCTTTTTGAAATAAAATAATTTACGTTTTTATTGAACAATCGTAATATCGCCCTGCATAACCGTTGTTTTTCCATCCACGGTTTCTACTTCACACATCCAGATCACCACGCCCGGCGGCAAAAGGCGGCCCTTGTACGAGCCATCCCAGTTGGTTGGGCTGTTGGGCGAAACATTGGTTTGTTCAAAAATTTTGTTGCCCCAGCGGTCAAAAATGCGGGCCGAACGAATCAACGTTACTTCGGGACCAGCGAAAATGGTCCATTTATTGCCCGCGTTTTCGGCATCCAAGGAAAGGACATTGGGTACAAATAACCGAATTCCCGACGCCACCACCACAATAAACGAGGTATTTACCGCGCAATCGTTGCTGTCCCGCGCACTGACAATGTAACGCGCCGTACCCACCGGCGACACATAAGTGGATAAGCAGGTCGGGCAAGTAACATCGGCGAGGGGTAACCATTGCACTTGCGCCGGAAGGAAATTCGCCGAAATTTCAACCCAACTGCTATCTCCCAGATGAATATTGATTTGTTCCGCTCCCGCGCTGAGCAGCAACTCGGGGGCTTCCGGCACTTCTATTTCCCGAATAACCGTGCAGCCCTCCGCATTGGTGGCCACAAGTTCGTACACGCCCGCCGACAAATTATTCCACGTTACAGGGCTGCCATCGTAGGTTTGGTTTGTATTAGCCAGCGTTAATTGAACGGGCAAATACGCCGTAAAGGCACTGTCTAACCGAATAATACCGTTGCCTTCGCCAAAACAGCGGGTGCTTTCGGCGCGGGCGGCAACGTTAATTCCTGCGTAGGTGGTATTGGTAATCAAGAGCGAATCACAGCCGTATTGGTTACTCAACGTAATGGTGTCTACGCCGACTTGGGCAAAATCACAAGCCGTTTCGGTGCGGAAGGTCTGGCTGGTGGGCGCCAGTTCCGTAACTGTCACGATGAGCGCGCTGCAACCCGCGTTATTGGTAATGATAACCGTGTCCACGCCGACCAAAGCGGGATCGCAATTTTTGACAAAAAGCGTCGTGGTCGTAATAGCCGCCGGGTCAAATGTCGTGGTGGTAATGACCAAAGAGTCACAACCCCAAAAGTTGTTTAAAACCAGAGTATCCACGCCAATCAAAGCGGGATTGCAAGAGGTGGCATTGAGCAAAATTTGGCTCGTTGGCGCGAGGGTGGTAGTGGTAACGACCAGCGAATCGCACCCGGCGAAATTGGTTAATGTTACCGTATCAACACCAACCATTGCGGGGTCGCAATT
>JAAFJN010000018.1:82498-92623 GCA_013298845.1 Chitinophagales bacterium | reverse complement strand
ACGTGACTTCGGGGGCGTACCAGACGTATTATTCGAAGCAGTATGATTAGAGTGATGAGAGAGGAGTGATGAGTGAAAAGTGAAAAGTGATGAGTGAAAAATATTTTTTAAAACATTTAAAATGAATACTCTACGCTTAGTGAATTTTAGTGTATTCTTACTTTCTTGGTGGTAAAAAGTGTACGCTACGACGAGCAAAGTCTTTTGTCTAAAGTCTTATATCTATGGTCTTTTGTCTATAGTCTTATATTTACGGTCTTAAAAAATGGAATACCTCTACCTCGACAACAAAGATTTTTCTGCTTTTAACACCGAGCACAAAATATGGCTGACCTACGCCATATTGAGCACTCTCTTTTGGGTTTGGGCAGGTCGGAAAGCACCCACCATCCACCAAAAACGCCGCGTCGCCCTCATCATGGGCATGATTGGCGTGGTGGTGTGGGTGTACGCCAATATCGTGATGTTGGTGACCGACCAAGTAAAGGCGCAATCGGTGATTCCGTTGCATTTGTGTTACTTTTTGAACCTGCTCCTGCCCTACATGTTTTGGAAAAACCGCATGGACTGGCTGGATTGGGCCTACCCGATCATCATAGCCGGTTGTTTGCAGGCCCTCATTACCCCCGATTTATCGCAGCGTTTTCCGCATTTTTACAACGTTCGTTACTGGTTTGTGCACGTAGCACTGGTGCAGCACGTGTTTTACGCCATTTTTGTGTATCGGTTTCGGCCCACGTTTAAGGGTATTTTTAAGTGTATGCTGGCCCTTAATGTTTATGCCATTTGTCTGGTGCCGGTGAATTGGCTGCTCAACACCAATTTTTTGTACCTCCGCGAACCCGCCGCCGGTTCCCTGATGACCGTATTAGGCCCCTGGCCCTGGTATTTGGTGGCCATAGAAGGGTTGATGTTGGTGCTGTTTACTGTTGTATATTTGCCTTTTTTAAGGATAAAAGATGCGCCGACAACAGCATAGCGTAGAAGAATATATCAGCGGCATTCGGGCGGGCAACCGCGTGATGCTGGGCAAGGCCATTACCCTCGTGGAAAGTGCGCGCCCCGAGCACACGGTGCTGGCCGAAAACCTGTTGGCGCAATTGGCCGAACAAAACGCTTTACCTTCCAATACCATTCGGTTGGCCATTACGGGCGTTCCGGGCGTGGGCAAAAGCACGTTTATCGAAGCCCTCGGCATGTGGCTCATTGAACAGGGGCACCGGGTGGCGGTATTGGCCATTGATCCGTCGAGCGCCATTAGCGGAGGCAGTATTTTGGGTGACAAAACCCGCATGGAGCAATTATCGGTGTCGGAACGGGCGTTTATCCGGCCTTCACCCGCCGGAGATTCGCTGGGGGGCGTGGCCCGCAAAACCCGCGAGACCATTCTGCTCACCGAAGCCGCCGGGTACGATATTGTATTGGTGGAAACCGTGGGCGTGGGCCAATCCGAAATTACCGCCCGCCGCATGTGCGACCTGTTCATGCTCCTGCTGCTGCCGGGGGCGGGCGACGAATTACAGGGTATCAAACGTGGGATTGTGGAAATGGCCGATATTTTGGTGGTGAACAAAGCCGACGGCGACCGCAAAAAAATGGCCGCCATGGCTCAGGCGCATTATATTAACGCCACGCATTTGTTGCCCCTGCCCGAAAGCGGGTGGTCGGCCAAAGTGCTCACCGCCAGTGCCACCGACCGCACCGGAATTGCCGAAGTGTGGCAGCAGGTATTGGCCTACCGCGATGCCACCACCGGCAACGGCTACTGGGCGCAGAACCGCCGCCAACAAGCCCATTTTTGGCTCTACGAAGCCCTAAAGGACGGTTTACAACGCCGCTTTTTTCAAGACCCCGAAGTAGCCCAACTGTTGCCCGAAATGGAAAAAGCCGTGCTCGAAGGACGGATTTCGCCTTTTGCGGCGGCGCGACGGTTGTTGGATTTGTAGGAACAATCATTTACGATAAAACAAACACACTATGCACAAATATCTACTTCCCATCGGCCTGCTATTGGCCACCCTCACCACACAAGCCCAAACCTTCACCGGTGGCGGTGGTACCATCCCCGACGATGGCAACAACGTTATTTTTGAAATTCCCGTTTCCGGCCTGCCCACGGCTACCGATACCCTGAACTGGGGCCTCGAATCGGTGTGCCTCAATGCCACGCATACCTGGGTGGCCGATCTCAGCGTCACACTGGTGGCCCCCGACGGCACCATTATCAGCCTGTTCAACGCCATTGGGGGCGATACCGACGGACTGGTGAATACCTGCCTGAGCGGCAACGCTACGCAGTCCATTTTTTCGGTGTGGTACCCGTTTACCGGCACTTTTCGGCCGTTTGGCGACATGGGGCTTTTGAACAAAGGACTCAACCCGAACGGCGTTTGGAAATTACTCATTCTGGATACCTACGCCTTCGCCGACGCGGGCGATTTGCTCGACTGGCAAATTACGTTTGGCGACCAACCCTGCAAGCCGTTTCCGTTTGCGTCGAGCGATTTGCCCATCGTAAAAATTACCACCGGCGGGCAACCCATCGTAAACGACCCCAAAATAACCGCCAATATCAAAATCATCGACAATGGCCCTGGGCAACGCAACTACGTGGCGCAAGATTCCGCCGCTTTTACGGGTCTAATCGGCATTGAACTGCGGGGCAATAGTTCGCAGGGCATGCCCAAAAAGCCGTATTCCATCGAATTCCGCGACGCGGCGGGCAGCGACCTCGACGTTTCGATTTTGGGCCTGCCGGAGGAAAGTGATTTTGTGTTGCAGGCCAATTTTTCCGATAAAACCCAAATGCGCAACGCGTTGGCTTTTGAAAAATTCCGTCAAATGGGCCATTACGCCACGCGCACCCGCTTCTGCGAGGTGATGATTGATGACAGTTACCAGGGCACTTATGTGCTGATAGAAGACATAAAACGCGATAAGAATCGCCTCGATATTGCCCGCCTCGACCCGGAAGATACTGCCGGAGCGGACCTTACCGGCGGGTATATGTTGCGCATTGACTGGGACCGAACGCCGGGTTGGGAGTCTCAATTTGCCCAACCTAACAGCAATGATGTGCGCACCCGTTTTCAGCATTTGTACCCCAAATGGGACGAAATTCAGCCGGAGCAACAGGACTATATCCGGGCTTACGTTGACAGTTTTGAAGTGGCTTTGGACGGCAATAGTTTTCAATCGCCCACCGAGGGTTGGCGGCGGTTTGCCCACGAATATTCGTTTATTGATTATTTAATTTTGAACGAAATTAGCCGCAACGTGGATGGTTATCGCCTCAGTACGTATTTTTACAAAGATCGCGACGACCGGGGTGGAAAACTGACCATGGGACCGCCGTGGGATTACGATTTGGCCTGGTACAACGCCGATTATTGCGATGGTTTTTTGACCTCCGGCTGGGCGTACAACATTAATTATATTTGTGAAGGGGACAAAAATGTGCCGTTTTGGTGGGAACGCCTGATGGAAGACGCGCAATTTCGGGAGAATTTGGCCTGCCGCTGGTCGTCGCTACGGCAAGGAACCCTGAGCAATCTCAGCCTCAAAAACACGATTGATTCCATGGCCCTGGTGCTCAACGAGGCGCAGCAGCGCAATTTCCGGCAATGGCCCATTTTGGGGGTGTACGTGTGGCCTAATCCGGGCGTTTTGCCCGTGACGTACGCCGGAGAAGTACAAAAAATGCGCAACTGGATTTACCAACGCGCCGCCTGGATGGACAACGAATTGGGCCAATATTTGCCCAATATCAGCGCGGGATTCACGTACACGTTGCCCGCTTCGGGTTTGCAGGTGCAGTTTGAATCCCAAACGCAGGAGGAGAGCTACACCTATTTTTGGGACTTTGGCGACGGCACTACCTCCAATGAAATGAACCCGACGCACACGTATTCCACGGTGGGCACTTACGAAGTAAACCTCACCGTGCGTTCGCCGTTTGGTTGTGGTACCACCGATGAACAGGTCGTTTCCATTTTCACGGGCACGCGGGCGCAAACCTTCGGCGCCGGTGGTCTGCGGGCATTTCCCAATCCCGCCGAAGACCTCCTCTGGATCACCGCCGAACAACCCGGCGACTGGCAAGGCACGCTGCGCAACGGCCTTGGCCAGGTGGTAAGTTCGTTCAGCGGCCAACAGCAACAACGCTGGTCGGTAGACCTGCGGGCGTTACCGTCCGGTACTTATTGGGTAGAAATGACGGGTCCAAAAGGCGTTTACCGGGAAATGGTGGTGAAGGGTTAGGAGGGTTGAATTGGTTCGGAGGGTTGAATTGGTTAGAAGGGTTGAATTGGTTGAATTTGTTTTGCTCGTCGTAGCGTACACGTTTTTTGGTTACCCGCCGTAGCGATATCCTCAAGTGTGCCAATCTGCAAAATCTATCAGATTTTGTAGATTTCTGCCGCGAATTTACCCGTCATAGCGTACACGTTTTTCACCCCTGAGGCGCTAAGAGATCCCTGCGCCAGCGGGAGACTATAAACTATCTTATAAAAAAAGTGAAGCATATCGAAACGACATGCTTCACTTTTTTTATTTGTTTTTAGTGGGTTAATTGACCCAATTTTTAGGTTTTAAATAATAACTGAGGTAAATATCAATCAACTGTTCGCCGCCATACTCAGGATATTTCTTAATGATAGCGGCCTTAAATTCCTCTTTGTTTTTGGACTTCAAGATCGTTGCATTAACATAAGATAAATAATTGAGGTTCTCTTTTAAAAGGTTAGTTTTCCCCTCTTTTCCATGTCCCGATAAAATAATTTTATAGGTCTTATCCTTCAGGATTTTACGTAAGGCCGTCTCCCACCCTTTGGTATCGCCTTCAATGAAAAGGTGAATTTTATTGTACACTATATCCTGAGCGATATACACCCCAAGTTCGGGTAGTTTAATGATAAGTGAAACCGCCGACTCATTGTTTAAGGACTTTTCAAAAATAAACTTCACACCTCCAATTGTTTCCACACCAGGTTGTTGAATGACCGAAGGCTTATTGAGTTTAGTAGCGATCAGAGGTCCAAACTGCGCTTGTCGCTGCTCCAGAACCCCCTGTCCAGCCTGCTCAATAGAGGCTTTTGTTTCCGCTAAAGCATAGACTTTTACGTTGGGAAAAGCATCACCGAACCCTATGTAGTGATCGGGGTGGTCATGGCTAATGTAAAAACGTGTTACTGGCTTGCCTATCGAATCGGTAAGTTTTTTCAGTTCAAGAGCATAGGGTGCAAAAAATTGTCCATCAACGATGATTAGCTCATTTTTGAGTTCTATGATATGACTTGTATTGGCAAACATAGGTGACGGACTCATGTAAGTGTGCACTTTCACGTCTTTTTTTTCAGTTACGGTCCATGAAGTCCCGGTTGGGATCGTTTGCGCTTGTAGTGTTGTAAAAACACCCGCGATGAAAATAAATGCAATTGATGATAAAAATTTCATGTGTGCTATTTTGTTTTTTTTTAAAAATTATAGTGACATTTGTAACGCAAAGTAACTAACGATAGTTTTAAATAGTAACCTGTTACCTTTAAGTAACCGGCCAAATACTAGTAACAAAATGGTAACTATAGCATCTAAAAAAAGAGAAATTAAGTGCCCGATAACGGCTATGCTTCAGTTAATTGGTGGCAAGTGGAAGCCCGTCATCTTGTATTGCCTTAGGTCAGAGAAAAGGCGCTTTGGAGAAATCTCCGCTCGTATTCCCGATCTTTCCAGAAAGGTATTGACCGAACAGTTGAAAGAGTTGGAGGAAGACGGGTTACTGACGAGGCAACAGTTTAATGAAATTCCCCCGCGAGTTGAATATGAATTAACCGAACTTGGAAAAAGTCTTGCTCCCGTTTTGAATGAAATGGAAAAATGGGGCATAGAAAATATTATCGAAAAACCAAACAAGGCAAACGCCGCGCAGAGCACCGACTAAAGATCAGCGAAAGCCATTGATGGAAGGCCAAGCCCGCTGCAAAAGTCCGGTGCCCGCGGAGTTAAAATGGGTTTGTTCGTGCGGGCAAAACAAATTCAACCAAAAATTTCCACCCGTTTGCAGCAAACGCCAGGTACGTTGCGTACTTCCTGATACCGATCGGAAATAACATTTTCTAAACGCAGTATCATGAACAAATATCTTTTCGCAATAGCCGCGCTCGTCCTGGTTTGGGCGGGTTGCCGCAAAAACGTGGATGAAACCACCAAAACAGGCCCCATTGACGTTGAACTGGTCGAAACCAGCATCGCCGGATACGTATTAGACGAAAACGGGGAAACACTTCCCTTTGCCACGGTGACCATCGGGAATAAAACCGTGCAGGCCAACGAACGCGGTATTTTTTTGCTTCGGAACCAATTATTTGACAAAAACGGCACCCTCGTAAAAGTATCGTACCCGGGGCATTACGACGCTTTCCGATTTGTGTATCCAAACCTGGGCACCGTTAGCCAGGTCGAAATCCGAATGCGCACCAAAGCAACGCCGAATACCTTTAACGCCAATTCCGAACACACCCTCACCTTTGCGTCGGGCGATATAGAAGTGCAGGTGACCATTCCGGCCAACGCCGTGGGCAACCAAAACGGACAACCCTGGACCGGCACAGTGGCTGCGCGAACGGTGGCCTACGACCCCACCAACGCCAACGACCGGCGCGTGGCACCCGGCGATTTTCGGGCGCAAGACAGCGAAGGTAACGCCCGCATTCTCCAAAGTTTTGGCATGTTTGGGGTGGAACTCACCACCACAGCGGGCGCACCTTTGAACCTGTTGCCGGGACAAAAAGCCAAAATCAGTCTAAAAGTTCCGGGTAATTTGAGCAGTGCCGCACCCACGGAAATTCCGCTGTGGCATTTTAACGAAAACAACGGCTATTGGGAGGAAGAAGACAGCGCAACGCTGGTGAATGGCCGTTACGAGGGCGAAGTCAGCCATTTTAGTTTTTGGAATTGCGACGTTCCCAACGATTTTGCCTTCGTAAAAGGACGAGTAGTTACCACCAATGGACAACCGGTGGCCTATACCGTTGTCAACATTGAAAGTGCATTGTTCGGAACCGCATCGGGCGTTTCGGATAATGAGGGCTATTTTTCCGGGTTTGTACCCAACGACGATGAATTGAAACTCCAAATTGGGGCCGGATGCACCAACTCCATTGTAACCATTGGGCCATTTGAAGCCGCTTCACAAAATGATTTGGGCGATCAAACCATTACCACGGCCGTTTTCCGGCACACGGGTAAACTACTGGCCTGCGACGGCACCCCATTGACCAATGGCATTGCGTATATTCAAAGTGATAGCAGTAGTTTTGTGCCTCAGCATCTGATCGCAGTAGGGGATGAAAATGGATCATTTAATTTGTACACCAACGGTTGCGGTCAACCCAGTTCGGCGGTAGCCCAAGGCTATGACTTGGCTAATGGATTAATTAGTAATACAATTAATGCCTCGATCAATAACAATGAGGCTAATTTTGGGGATATTGTGGTTTGTGATCCGTTAGAAGAGTACATTACGTTGGAACTAAATGGGGCTACCCCCGCTGCGTACACGTACAATTTAAGTACCACTCTGGACTATTCTTTTAGCGACTCACTAATGCTCAGGGGAAGATACTTGGATAGCAATAACGAGTTGCAATATTTTAATGGCAATATTACCTACACCGGCAACGGGGCTACCACTGGTTTTTTATACCACTTTATTGCGTCAGGTGCCAATGGAAATGAAAAGTTTTGGGTGAATTGTATAACTTGTGGCAACGATCTGGTAACATTTACCGAACTGCCAACCAATATCGGTGATTTTGTATCGGGATCTTTCTCGGGAACCGCCCTGCAAACCAACAGCACTGGCGCCATTTCAGAAGTACCTTACACCATAAAATTCAGAGTGAAACGCGACCAATAATGACCCTGGCGGCTACCGACATTGATGCACTGGTTCAGGGCTGCCGACGGCGGCAGGCCGCTGCGCAACACACCGTTGTGCAGCGGTTTGCGCCGTGGCTGATGTCGGTAGCGCGGCGTTATGCGCGCACCAAAGAAGAAACCGAAGATATTTTGCAAGATGCCTTCGTGCAGATTTTTGAAAAAATAGACCAATTTAACCCCCAAAAAGGCCATTTCACCGGTTGGATGCAACGCATTGTGGTCAATACCGCCATTTCCCATTACCGCCGGTTTCATTTTACCCGCGAATACCCCACCGATATACTGCCCGATACCCACGGGGCTTTGCCCGATGTATGGGGCAAACTCAGTATGGACGAATTGATTCAAGTTATTTCTACACTACCCGACGGCGCCCGACAGGTATTTAACCTATTTGTGTTTGAAGAATATTCGCACGACGAAATAGGGGCTTTGCTGGAAATACCAGCGGGCACTTCGCGTTCCCTGCTCAGCCGGGCGCGCAAAATTTTACAGGAAAAAATAACGCAACACGCTCATGAACTGGCAGGAATTTGAAGAACATATGAAAGCCGGGGTTCCCTCCCACGAATCGGAGGTGAATACAGAACAACTCTGGAACGCCATCCGGGAGAAGAAACGCCGCCGCCGTCCGGTATGGTGGTGGTTTGCCGGAGCGGGCCTGTTGCTGGCATTCCTCGGCTGGTGGAATTATCCGTTGGGTCCGGCCGCCGCACCACCCAATGCAATATCCGGCGGGTTGACCAATGCCGTTGGGTCCTCCAATGCGCCGGAAATATCGCCCGGGTCGGCCCCCGCTTCGGCCGGAACCGGGACCCAAAACCACCTGGAAACACCTTCCATTGTTACCCCTGCAACACCAATGTTTTCAACCGGCCGTCGCCAAGGCCCGCGCCGTGCCACAATAAACCCGATTTTATCCCCGGAAAACACGGGGGCCGGGGAGGCGACTAACCCTTCTACAACCGCGCCCGATTCCGGGTGGAGTGATCGAATTTCACCGGAATTACCCGCTTCCAACGCCAATGCGCCCACGGCAACCCCCAAAGCCGCCGATACGGCACCAGTGGTACCCGGCCTGAATCCTCTTCCCGGCACCATCCGCGAACCCCAAAACCGCCCCGACGCGCTTTCGGCCCCGGTGTTACCGCCCGCGCCGCTGCGTTTATTGCCCGTTATCATTGCTCCGTTACCAGTGCGGCCTTTACCCGTCCCGAGCCGTCCGTCGCCCTTGACATCGCCGCGCCCTGTGCCACCGACGAAAGCAATATTTGCGGGCGTGGAAACCGCCACTGGTGGTTGGTTCATTCGGCAGCGCGTGGATAGCCTGACGTTGCCGCACACCGGCGAAACCCGACTGGAATTTGTGGATATTGGGGTGCATTTGTGCCTGCCCGTTTACCGGCGTTGGTACTTGACCACCGGCGTGGATTACGCCCGCTACAATTCGGTATTTCGCTGGAAACAGGCGTGGTGGGGTCTGGATACGGTATCGGTGCCCATTTTATACGTCAATGGCACGCAGGACAGCAGTGTACTTATTCGTCCCGTTCGTTACCAGCGAAACGTGGCGCATTACAACCGCGTAACGGCATTGCGCATTCCCGTGGAGGTGCATTATACCTTCCCTTGGCGCACCTGCACCATTGCGCCATTTGCGGGCGTACAGGTAGATGTACTCCAACGCGCCAGTGGCCGAATGGAGGCACCTAATGGCGTGTTAACCAACGAATACGCCCAAGCATACGAACGCCGGGTAGTGGTGGGTTTCCGAGGCGGCGTTACCGGCATGATCCCCCTCCGAGGTGGGTGGTACGGCACCGTCAGCCCGTTTTTTGCCGCCGATTATAGTCCGCGCAGCACCAATGAGCGGGAGCGTTTTGCGCAATGGGGAATTCGGTTGGGGGTTTGGAAAAATGTGCGTTGAGTTTTCATACAACCAAAAGGTAATTTGGCAAGCAATAGTGACAGGTACACTCATTGAGTAACCGCGTATTTCATTTTTTGATTTACATTTGGCCAAATTATTATTTCATGAAAAAATTATTCTACGTTCTACTCTGCTTTTTTCCTACCGCTGTTGTGGCCCAGGACTGGCTCGAATACAGCCCCACCAAAGCCATTTTTCAACTCACCAACGCTGAAGCAAGGGCTTTGCTGGTAGACGGTACGCCGGTGGACAGCAGT
>JAAFJN010000018.1:0-82488 GCA_013298845.1 Chitinophagales bacterium | reverse complement strand
TTTGCACACCCTGGTTACTTCGGTTGCGGCAACTACCCCAACGGCAGTGCTACCCGATTTTTACGCCGGATTGAAGTCCGGTTATTACGCCGTCGTTTCGGCGCAGGGCGATGCGTTGGAGGTGGAAATATTGACAAAGCCCGCTTTTGAGTTGCGTTTATTCAACAACAACCGCGATTTTACTTTTAGTATTGTGGATTCGACGGGAACGCCCATTCGGGATGCAGCGGTACTTTGGGAGGGGAAAACAATGCCTTTTGACCAAAAAACGGAGGCGTATCGCCGCCAACAACCACCCAAAGCGCGCAGTGGGACCTTAACGGTAACGGCCCTGGGCATGACGCAATATTACAATGTGACCCACGATGCCGCAAAAATTCACCGTTACCGTTTGCAAAATTTGTCCCGGTTCAAATGGGCAAAACCCCTCATCAAAACGCACAATTTCGCCGCCGCTTTTCGGGTTCATTCCGAGCGGTTCCGGCATCCGTGGCGGGGGCTGAAAAAGACCTGGCGTGCGCCTGCGTTGCGCGACCAAACCACCCCGGAGTTTCGGGGGTATTCGGCGTTTTCAAAACCCCTGTACCGCCCTGGCGATACCATTGAATTAAAAATGTGGATCACCGACGAAAACGGGAAACCGTGGAAAAAAGCGGTGGAATTGACCGTAAAAGAAGAAGGAAATAGCAAACAATGGCAGCAAACGAACCTCACGCCCGTGCGACCCGGCGTTTTTGTGACCAAATTGGTAGTAGAAAAAGGTATGCCCATTGATAAAAATTACTACTTTTATTGTAGTGAATTAAATCCGGCCCAAGGCACAGCAAAGCGGCAAATGTCCGCCTTGATACGAGTGGAAGATTACCGCCTCGACCAAATCAAATACCAGTTTAACCTCGATAAAAAGGAGGCATACCGGGGCGATACCCTATTATTTACCCTGAGTGCCAAGGACCTGAACGGCCAATCCATCGCCGATGGCACCTATAGATTAACGTTGTTGGCGCAAGAGTTAACCAAAGTTCATACCGATTCCTGCTTCGTGCCGGATACCCTTTGGCAACAAAACGGCGTGGTGGAAATAAACGGCGACACCAAAATTAAATTCAATACGGCCCAATTACCCCCCGTTTCGATGGGATACGGCGCTCACATGGAATGTTTGACCACCTCCGGGGAGTTGCAAAAATTTTCGTTGTCGGGTAATTACATCCACGAACCTCGTACGTTATCGGCCCAGGTTTTGGGCAAATACCTCCTGATTGATTGGCCCGATAGTGTTTCCCGACCCGCTACCTGCACCGTAAAAAGCACTTTTTCGGTGGTGCCTTCCCGGACTCAGGTGTACGCCCTGCCCGTGCGCGTGCCCATATCGGGTTACGAGCAGTCCTTTGATATTTGGGCCGGTGATAAGTCGTTGCAAGTCGCCAACCCACGGCCGACGGCGGCGGCCAATGCTTTTTGGCGGGCGGATACGGCTTGTTTTGAACTGGCCAACCCGTACCAGGCCGCCGTTCGTTATTTTATTTTTTCGGGCAAAGACCTGATTGACGAAGGTGTTTTTACCGAGGAAACATGGCGTTGGCAACGCGTTTTTCACCACAAAAAACCCTTGGAACTGCGTTATAACTTCCCTAACAATTCCGATTATTCCATCAAACTCTACGAGCGTTCGAATAAACTGGATGTTCATATTATCGCCGCCCCGCAGGTGGAACCCGGAGAAATTGCCCAGGTCGAAATTCAGGTGCGCAACCAGCGCCAAAAAGCGGTTGCCAACGCCGAACTGACTGCCGGGGCGTTTAACGCGGCTTTTACCCACAACGGTACCCGTTTGCCCTTTACCGGGCCGGTCGTAACGGCCCAAAAACGGCCCGTAGCCCCCGTTTCCGGGAAATACACGACGTATTTTTATCGCGAGCCGGACAAACCCCAAGTTATGACCATTTTTCCGGCCATTTACCCCGTTTTGCGGCTGGATACTATCCCTTTTTATCAACTGAGAAACCTCTCGGCGCGCCCAATTAAAGCCATGTCGGCCCGGCAATCCATTCCTCCAAGTGATCTTGACCCGTTGGACACCTCGTTGATTGTCCAAAGGTATAACACTAAATGGTTGTATTGGGCGCAGTTCGCGCCTTATATCATCGAAAATGGCCGTTCGGTCGCCGTTGAAATGATTTGGCTCGACAATCGTTTGATCTATTACGCCGGTACAACGCGCCCCGTTCCGTATAGTTTTACGGCATCTTCGGGCCGACACCAAATAAAAATCCGCACGGCCACGGGACTTTACACGTTGATGAACGTGCTTTTAGAAGTGGGTCAAAAACACCTGATCGTATTGGAAGCCAAGGGCTGGGCGGCGGAAACGAAACTGGAAGTAACCGGACTAAACGGCGATCAATGTCTTCAAAACGCCGTTTTACACTACACCCCCATGTCGGCAGCCACCACCGAAAAAGAACAACAGGATTTGGCCAATTCGTTGTTTATTCTGCGGGATTTTGTTCGGTTCAGAGGGGTGCACCACTTGTTGCAAGATTACCGGAGTGCCGTACAAATACATCAGGAGTATAACAACAATGGTGTGGTTTTTGGCCCTTTTTCACCCGATTATCCTTTAAAAGTTATTTCTAATGGTCAAATCTGGACCAGTTTTGAGTTTACACCCGGCTTTATTTACGAATTAGAACCCCGTCGTGAGCGCCTGTACGCGACCTATGATATTCAAAAAATAACGGAAATTCCCGCCCGGCCTGCACAATTTACGACCAATGAATGGGCCATTCAGGCGACGCGGCTGAAGCAACCGCACCCCCTCAAAGAGTATTTTTTTGACGATCAGATGTATAGTCGTAATCCTTCGCACAGTGGTAAACTAAAAATTGATTGGTTACGTCAATGGCGCACCAGTGGTTGCGTAATTTTGTACAATAATCGGATAGCAGGTCGGTTTCGCTATTTACCAAATTCTTTGAGCAAATTGGCAGCAGGTAATTATAAATTGCTCATTTACAACGATGTAAAACAATATCGCGTTGTTCCTTTTACCATTAAACCCCATGTCACCACGTATTTAAAACTCATTCAAAATGATTCGTTTGTAACGCCTACAAACACATTTGTTTTCGATTCCATATTTAGCAAACATGCCTACACCGAAGAATTGCACAAAATGGAACAGACGTGGCAACCTCAATACAAACCTACCGATGGCCACCAAGATGCCATAAAGACCGGAATTATTGGGTGGGTGAAGGACGTAGATGCAGAAGAAGATTTGATTGGGGCTTCCATCAGAGTGATGGATTCGTCTAAGCGGGTTATCCGGGGAGCGATCAGTAATTTGTTTGGTCAATATGAGATCCCAATTTCACCTGGTACATATTTCGTCGAGTTTAGTTATACGGGTTACGGCCCTTTACTGGTGCAAAAAGTGGTGGTTCGCAGTGGTTATTACGCCGTTGTAAATGCTTCTTTGTTTGCCGTTAATCAGTTTTTAGAGACCGTAAATATTATCGGGTATGCAGTACCCTTGATCAAACAAGACCAAACCAGCAGTGCCAAAACATATACCGGCGAAGGTATTCGGTCGTTGCCCACCAGAAGTGTGCATTCGATGGAGATGAACCTGATTCAACCGGAGCAAACCCAGGAGATCCTTCGGGAAGAGTTACTAACGGGCGTGAACCTGCCCCAAGAACCACCCATTTCCGGGGTGCGTACCCATTTTCAGGACTTTGTATATTTCCAGCCCACGTTGCGCACCGACCGGGATGGCAAGGCGGTGTTCAGGGTAAAATACCCCGACGATATTACCCGTTGGACGCATTATGCCATTGCGACAAAGCCCGGTGACAAAGGGGGCTACGTGTATGCGCAAACCCGCTCGGCAAAGGCACTTACGGCGCAATTGGCCGTACCGCGTTTTGTGTTGGCGGGCGATCAGTTGACGGCTTCGGCCACGACCACCAACCGCAGCGGCGATACCCTCGTCCTGCGTTCTCAGTTCCGGGTGAATGGACAAACCCTGCGCGAACGCCCGTTGCGAGTTGGGTTTGGGGTGACCGAACGGCTGCCCATTCAGGTGCCCGAAGGCGATTCTTTGACCGTAGAATACCAGGTTTTTAACGGCGAAATAACCGACGGGGAACAGCGCAAAATACCCGTTTTGCCCGTTGGAATTGTAGAAAAAGACCTTAAATCCGCCATTTTACTGCGCGATTCGGCAATACAATGGCAATTTGACCCCAACCTTGGCCCCATTACAGTACGGGTGGATAACAGTGCTTCCCAATGGTTATCCAACAGCATTGAGTACTTGCGTTCCTACCCGCATGGCTGCAATGAACAAACCTCCAGTAAGTTGATCAGTTTGTTGTTGTACAAAAAAATACGGGAAAAACGCGGCCAACCTTTTACCGACGACGAATGGGTGCGCGCGGGTATTGAACGGCTTCACTCCAGTTACCGGGACGGTAGTTGGGGCTGGTTTCCCAACGACCGGGGCAGCATCTGGATCACCTGTCACGTGCTCAAAGCCCTTCAAATGGCCCAACGAGAAGGCTACGATGTCCCAAAATTTGACTTAGCCTATCAGTTACTCCGCGAGCAACTGCCAACAATGGATTCTGCTACCTTTATTGAAGCATTTGAACTGCTTGCCCCAACGTTCAGTGCAGCTGATTGTAAAAAACTCGCGGACGCAACATTTTTCCGCTTTCAAAAAGAAAAAATCACCTCCGATTGGATAGCGGTTAGCCTCCTCCGAATGCGGCAATACTGTGGTGAACCAGTGCATCGCGATAGTTTAATGCAGTACTTGAAGCCAACGGCCGAGGGTGGATTAACCAGCAGTTCCAATTATTCTTACGAATACGGCGTTCAATACAGCATCAGTTACGTGGCTTATCAAATTGCCAAACAAGCAGGCTGGAAGGATATTTTGGAAAAAATGGAACGGGAATGGTTGCTCAACAAGTTAAATTACAGTACCACCTTCAATCGTGCCCGGATTCTTTGTGAATTGGTACAATCGTTAAATGTGGAGCAAAGTTTGGATCATTTATCCATTGAAGTGAATGGGCAAGTCATTCGGGAATACCGATACGAAAGGGTATTTGCCGCCCATGAAACCATTCATATCCGCCAATTGGAGAACGCAAACCGGGCCTTTGTTAGCGCCTATCAGCAGCATCTTAACCCCCAACCGGAACCTAAAAGTGATATTTTTGAGGTACGCACCTCGTTCCATCGCGCCGATGGCAACGAAGTAACAACCTTAAAATACGGGGAATCGGCCCGAATTGACGTTGAAGTAACCGTAAAAAAAGATGCCAGTTACGTCCTGATTGAAGTGCCTATTCCCGCCGGTTGCGGCTATGGGGATAAACCACCTGCTCGTTCGCCGGAGGTACACCGCGAATACTTTAAAGACCGGGTGGCCATTTATTGCACCAGTTTGTATCGGGGCGTACACCGTTTTTCTATTCCACTGGAAGCGCGGTTTTCGGGTAGTTTTACCCTCAATCCCGCGCACGTAGAGGAAATGTATCGCCCACAGAATTTTGGGCGCAACGCCCTAAAAAGAATAGAAATAACGGATTAACCCGCTTATTTCCCCTTCTTCACACCGCCGCCTTTGAACGACTTGCCCCGGTTGTTCGGGTTTCCGGCTTTGGAGGAATTAAAATGGTTGTTTTTGCCCCCAAACGGATTCACCGGTGGCTTTTTGGGCAATACAGGTTTTGGGAGCGGCTTGGGTGCGGCGGGTTGTTGTTCTTCGGGTACCGGGGTTTGTTCTGTTTCTTCCGACATAGTAGATATTTGTGCGTAAATAAAGTTAAACACTCAAAGTTAGCGCTTTCTGGGGATTTGATTTGTGTCAATGGGTAATTTTGGTATAAAATACACTATTTTTATCAAAAATTGGCCAATCTTAAAGCACGTGCCGCGTCTGTCTCACAAGACAACACTTCAATATTAAAAATTCGGTGTTCGGTGTTCGATGTTCGGCGTTCGGTGTTCGATGTTCAAAATTCGCTCTCTATTTACTTTTTAGTTGGCGATCAATCTCCTCCACCAGTCCATTCGTGCGGGTATCCTGGCTGAGTTCCCAAAACATAATGCCGCCCAATTGTTTCTTTTTCAGGTATTTTACCTTGAGCGCAATGGATGTTTTGTCGTCAAAAGTGGCAAACAGGTAATCTTTGGCGTTGTAGTAATAAGGGGCTTTTGATTTTTTGTCAAAATAATATTTGTACCCTTTTTCGGCGCTAAAATACGCGTCAAAGTTTTTGTACGGCACGCTGGTTTTAAACTGCCCACCCTGGTACAAGCCGTGCTCTACGTCGCGGACATCCTCCCAAATTCGGGCGTAAAATGCCGCCCCGATGATGAGTTTTTCCGAAGGTACCTTGTGTCGAAGCAACCACTGAACGCAATTGCTGGTGGACTGCTTTTGTTTTTTATTGGAATGCAACGGCGTATGGTGCCCCGTGTATTTGCTAAATCCGCTGGTCAGGTCGTAGGTCATCAGGTTGACAAAATCCAGGTGGGGCATAATGGCCGCCCAATCCACCGATTCCTCCAAAAACTGATCAAAGCCACCAGCGGCAAAGGTCAGGAGGTATTTGTCACCCATTTCCTGGCGCAGGGTTTTGACTAATTCGGTGAAGTTTTGCCGGTCTTCGGGCGTGTATTTGTGTCCAGGATAGCCTTCAATGGCGGGGTATTCCCAGTCCAGATCAAGGCCATCCACGCCGTATTGTTCAAACAGCGCCACCGTTGTTTTGGCAAACGTCTTGCGGTGCTGCTCCGAAGCAAACAAATCGGAACAAGGTCCACAACCGCCCCAACCACCAATGGAAACCATAATTTTCAGGTGCGGGTACTGCTTTTTGTACGCCACGATTTTTTTCAGGTTTTCCGCTTGTTTTTCGTTCGCCACCGTCAAAGTGTCGTTTTTCAGGCGCATAAAACTGTAAATCACGTGCGTCAGTTTATCCAACGGGTGCTGCCCAAGGGCATCGCCGTCACCGGTGTAATAAGCAATCACTTTGTAATTGTGTTGCTGCGCCGTTGCCGGGTTAGACAGGAATAACAAAAGGGTTGCGCGTAAACAAAGAAATCTCATCGTAGCGATAATAGTAATGTCCCCCTAAGCCAAAGACTGCTGAAAACGCTGAATATCGCTTTCGATTTTGGTAATCATGGCGTTACAGGCGGCCAGGTATCCTTGTTGAGAATTAACGATTTTGGCTTCTTCCACCGCAATTTCCTGTTGAAGTTGGGCAATTTTAGCGGCCGCTTCTTCCATTTCTTTTTGCAATTGGGCAATTTGCTGCTGCTTCTGAGCGGTAGCGGTTTCCATCTGTTGGATACTGTTGCGGCGGCCCGCAATTTCGGCATCGGCTTTTTGTTGCACCGCCGCTTCAAAATTGGATTTATCGCGCAGAATTTCCTGTTTGTACTTGCTCGCGGTATCAATCAGGTGGGCTTTATTTAATCCCTGAATGGTCAACGTGGCAAAAACGGCCTGAATCCGGGCATTTTCGTCGGGAATATGCGATTCGAGGGTATCCATCATTTTCCAAAATTCGTAATAATCGGGGCCGGGCAAATTGGCATTGTCAAACAATTGTTCAAAATGTTTAACAAATTTGCTCAAATCGGCTTGCGTCATCGCCGGGTTATTGGCGGCGGCCGACGACGGCGAATACGTGGATGCAGTGGGTTGCGGCGCGGGGGCGGTATTTTCGGCGGCGGGCGCGGGGGCCGCACCGGGTTGTTCTTCTTCTAAAACAACAAAAAGAGACAGTGCTTTTTTGAAAAAACTCATATTCAGGGATGGGAACTTTTGATTTAGAAACAGTTTCTCATGGGCAAATGTACTCACAGAAAGTCATGCCGGTGTAAAAACGAGGCTATTTTTCCACATTCGCCGTCCGGTACCCACCGAAATGTTACCGTTTGGCATCTGACGAGACGGGTAGAAACTATTTCCGCCACCGCGAAGATATATACTTGAATTAGGGCACACTTATTACCTTTGCCGGGAGCGCATGACACGCGGCGGCGGCAGCAAAATACCAACGCCCGCACAACCACCATACTATTTATGTCAACAGATGATCGTATCCGCAAGAAAATTCGCTTGCCATTGCTCATTACCGGTGTAGTAATGACGTTATTTTACCTCATAGTAGGCAGTTATATCCTGCTGAATCCCGGTTTTTTACCCAAAATTCCCGAGCAATTCCGCTCCGTTTTTGGCGGTTTGCTTATTATATATGGCCTCTACCGGGGTTGGCGGCTTTACGCTGATCACGGTTAGAACAACATTCAACAAAAATGAAAAACATTGCAATTGTACTCTTTTTTCTTTCGCTGTATCTTACAGCCTGCGAAGAACCCAAAGTGAACGGCGTTGCGCTGGATACACCCACCAGCGGCCACCTCAAACTGATGGTGGACGAAGGGTACCAACCCGTTATTTCGAGTATTCTGGATGTGTACGACTCGGTCTATTCCCGCACCTCTTTTGATGCCAAATACGTCCCGGAAGGCGACGCCGTTCGCGCCCTGCTCGACGATTCCATTGAAGTTATTATCATCCCCCGCCCGTTAAAAGACGAAGAAACCGCGTTTTTTAAAAGTCAGGGTTATATTCCACGGGTAAATCTGGTGGCCTACGACGCGGTGGCCTTTGTGGTAAACCCCGGCAACATGGATACGCTGCTGACCCAAGACCAGGTGAAGGGTATTTTAAAAGGCGAAATCACCCAATGGAACCAAATTAATCCGCGCTCCGGGGCGGGCAAAATTTCCCTTGTTTTTGATAATGCCAACTCGGCGACCGTGCGGTATTGCCGCGATTCCATTGCCGGTGGCGCACCGTTGCCGCCCAATGCTTCGGCACTGAGCAAAAACGAAGAGGTGATTAATTACGTGAGTAAAAATAAAGGGGCCATCGGGATTATTGCCGCCAACTGGATTTCGGACAGCGACGACAAAGGCGTGCAACGCTTTTTGGAAAATATCGAACTGGTGGATATCGCCCCCGCTCCCGGCCGGGAAGGTTACGGGCCGTATCAGGCGTATCTTGCCACCAAACAATACCCTTACCGCCGCGGCATGTACCTCATCAATTGCCAGGCCCGCTCGGGGTTGGGGTTGGGACTCGTGAATTTTCTCATCAGCGATCCCGGCCAACGCATTATGCTGAAAGAGGGTTTGTTCCCCACCACCATGCCCACCCGGCTGATTCAGGTGGTAAGAGAGTAGCCACATACCTTCCATGACACAAAAGATCCTCTACATTGACGATGAACCGGAGAATTTGTTTTCTTTCAAAGCCGCCTTCCGCCGACAGTTCGATATCGTTACTGTCGCCAGCGGAGAGGCGGCTTTGGCTTTGTTGGAACAAGGCGGTATCGCCGTTGTAATGAGCGACCAACGGATGCCGGGCATGACCGGCGCACAGGTACTGGCGATCATTCGCGAACGCTGGCCCCACGTGGTGCGCATATTGGTCACTGGTTACAGCGATATGGCCGTTGTAATTGATGCCATTAACCTTGGGCAAATTTATTATTACGTTACCAAACCCTGGCGCAACGAAGAATTAGGGCTTATTTTGACCAATGCCCTACAAAATGTGCAATTAACCGCTCAAAACACGGCATTAACCCAGGAAAAGCACCGCCTCGAAATGGAGACTATCGCGGCTGAAAAGTCGGCAATGGAAGCCCGCTGGCAGGCACTGAACAACAAATTGCAACCGCATTTTTTGTTTAATGTACTCAATACCCTGCCGCCATTGATCAAGGCAGATCCCGGTAAGGCCGTTCGCTTTTCGCAGGCATTGGCCCGGCTGCTGCGCAAATTGGCCGAAGACACCAGTCAACTCACCCAATCGCTGACCGATGAAGTGGATATTGCCCAAAACTACCTGCTGTTGCAAGGTATTCGGTTTGAGCAAAAACTATTTGTACAATGGGATATACCCGACCCGCTGCCCCGCGCCCATTTGCCCCGGCTCGCCTTGCAGTTAATATTGGAAAATGCCATTAAACACAACCAAATTACCACCGAACATCCTTTGTTTATCCGGTGTTACCTCCAAAACAATTGCCTTTTTGTGGAAAATAATTACCAACCCCGCCAGGAAGCCGAACAAGGCCTGGGAATTGGCCTGGACAGCATTCGGCAGCGATACGCTCTGCTGGGCATCACCCATTTTGAAGCCGGGATACTGACCGATACCTACACGGTGGCACTGCCCCTTATTCCCCCCAACGAGCCATGAATTCCATCAAAGTTATCCTGATCGAAGACGAACTTTTTGCCGCCGCTGCACTTACGGAGGCATTGGCCGGAGTGGTGCCCGCCGTAGAAATACTGGCTACCCTCGACAGCGTGGCTTCGGCAACGGCCTGGTTGCGGAAATATCCCCTTCCCGACCTTATTTTTTCGGATATTCAACTGGGTGACGGTTTGAGTTTTGCCATTTTTGAACAACTTAATTTGCGCGTTCCCATTGTGTTTGTAACGGCTTTTGACGAATACGCCATTCGGGCATTTCAGATGAACAGCCTCCATTACCTGCTCAAACCCGTGGAGGGAGAGGCCCTGCAAATGGCTGTAACCAAATTTACCCAAACCCAAACGCCCGCCGCACCCGTGCAATGGCAACAACTGCGCAGCGATATAACGCAACAAAAGCCCTTCCGAACCCGTTTTTTGGTGCAAACCGGCGATACCATTGCTGCCATTCCGGTCGAAGAAATTGCCTATTTTGAGGGCGACGACCGCTACGTGATGCTCATTAATAAAACGGGCAAACGGTTTATTGTCAATTATTTGTTGCGCGACCTGGAAGCGGTGCTCGATCCGGCGCGTTTTTTCCGCCTTAACCGAAGTTTTATCGCCCAAATTGACGCCATTGACCAAATTACAGTGTTGTCAAAAAGTAAATTAAAAGCCCGTTTGCGCCCCGATGCCAAACGCGATGTGATTGTAAGTGCGGCTACCGCCACGCAATTGAAACAGTGGCTCGACGAGCAGACCCACTAATTTTCCCAATTCACCACCGTTTTTTCCCGATTTACTGCATGGGCCGCCGCCACCGCCGGGCCGCGACTGCACTTTTGCGCCATCAAAAAAACACACAGCAACATGAAAAAAACCAGTTCTTTTTTATTCCTTTTGATCTGCGTAGCGACGCTTTCCTTTGTTTCCTGCAAAAAAAATGACGACGACGGCGGCAGCGGCAGCGATTATTTTGTTTCTTTTAAAGCCGATGGTACCGCGTTTAAAGTCGAAAGTCCCGTTGCATACGGTACCGAATTTGGCGACACTTACGGCATTTACGCCGTTTACAACAAAGACAATTCCACCAAAGACGACGACCGCTTGTTGTACATTATTTTGGAAAAAGACCACGGCGTGGGCAAATACACCCTCACCACTGGTTTTGGCGACGATAAAGGCGTGTGGATTGTGGGCGATGGTGCCACCGATGACCAGGAATTTTTTACGTACAACGACACCACGGGCGGTTTTGTGGAAATTACCAACAAAACCGATACCGAGGTAGAAGGTACCTTCTCTTTTTCGGCCGCTACCTTCAACGCCACCCAAAAAGTAAACATCACCGAAGGAAAATTTAAAGTAAAATTCAACTAAACCCTATCCATGACTAAGCCATTTATAACCACCGCCCTCACCGTTTGTTTGCTCGTGTGCTTTGGTACCGCGCAGGCGCAATTGGGCAACATTAGCAAAAACATTAAAAAAACGCAGGACAAAGTAGAACGCGAATTACCCAAATCGGGTAATTCCGCCGCCAAACCGGCCCCCACTACCCAGCCCGCACCCACTGAACGTACCAATAATACGGGGGCCACCGCCGCCGCTACCGCCACCGAAGGCACCGATTATTACGTGTGCGCGGCCACCGGAAAGGGTAAAACCGCCAGTAAAGAACAACCCGCCAAGGATATTTCGGCACTGACCATGCAACTCAAACCGGGCGACCGCGTGCACATTGCCGAAGGGGTTTATACCTCCAAAATGGACCAAAGCACTGATGTGTTTGAAATCCCCATTAGTATTATCGGTGGATATAGCCCCGATTTTAGCCGCCGCGATCCCTGGGGCGCGCATAAAACGGTGTTTAGCGGCAGTTGCGACATTAACAAAGCCGCCACCACCGAACGTATTGGGATATTAACCGATAAGGGATTTAAAGATTGGAAAGGCGAAATTCTGGTGGATGGTATTATCGTGGACAATGGTGCCCGCAACTATTACAGCGACGCTACCGAAACGTTTATCCGCCGCAAAGCCAGTCCCGAAACCGGCAAAAATCCTACACCCAACACCCCGGGCATTAAAATCCGCGCGGGTTCCGGCACGTCGGTGGTCATCAAAAACTGCGTGGTCACCAATGTCGCTTCTACCCAGGGAGCCATTGATGTGCAGGTGGGCAAAAATGGCAAAGCCCTCATTACCAATTGCCTCGTGGTGAACAACACCGGCGAAGGTATCATGTGCAAAACCCTGCACCAGGGAGCCGAAGGAATTCCGGCGTTTACGGTGAGTAACTGTACCGTACTTTTCCCCTGGAAATACGATGCGGTGGCCAGTTGGGGCGGAAACTGCCTTAAATTCGACGGAAATTTGACCATTACCGCCAATAACAACGTTTTTGGGTTTGGTGATTACGGCGGCGTGGACAACATTAAACAATGCAAAAAAGTAACTTTGCAAAATAACCTTTTTGTAGGCCATAAATTGTACGACTACCGCGAATACAATACCAATATGTCCCTTGGTGACGTAGAAGATTACGCCAATTTTATCACCCCGCAATCGGGCAAAAATTTCTCCGAAACCATCCAATTGTCTTTGGAAAAAACCTGGGCGGAGCGGTATTTTAACCGAAAAGAAATTTCCCGCGCCGAGGTGGACGCTTCCGCTAAAGTATCCAACAGCGGCGCTAACCAATTGCGCGCTATGTTTGGTTTACCGTTGCAAGCCGGAACGGTGGCCACCGACGCTGAAATATGGTTACACCGCATCCAACTCGAACACGTTATCGCCTGCGGCCTGAAACCATACGCCCACGGCAGCGGATGTTCTAAACCTTAATTTGTACCTTTGTTCGGGAACTTCAGCGATCGAACGGCTAATTTCCCCAAAAATTGACGATATGTCATGTACCTAAAACGGACCGACATTGTTGCCGCCATACGCCGCTTTTGTATGGTTTTGATTTGCCTCAACGCCGCCCACGCAGCGTTGGGGCAACTGGCAGTTACCGATAGCGCCCAAATTCGCGTTAACCTGGAGCAGTGGCTCAAAACCGATAACGATAAACGCCCCACGCCCGAATCGGTGGGGCTGGATCGCCAGGCGCACTGGGCAAGTGAACAACGTTGGTACGATTTGTCGAGTCGGCTCAACCGCGAACTGGGCATTTTTTACCGCGATAATGGCCAACCCGACGCGGCTTTGTACTGGTTTGGAAAATGCCTGAACGAAGCCGGTATCGCCGCCGATTCGCTTCAAATTGCCTTGGCATTGACCAACCTCGGAAATACCTACATGGCGCAGGGCGACCACGAAACCGCTTTGGCCTATAACACCCGTTCTTTGTATATTCGCCTTCGGCACGCTGCGCAGGAACAACCCGCCCGCCTCGCCAATTCCTGGATGTTTGTGGGGATTTCGCTGGTTCGCCTGGGGCGTTTGCCCGAAGCCGAGCAACATTATTTGGAGTCGCTTCGAATCAGGTTGAGCAAAACCGACTCGACGGGATACGGCCTTCTGATGGGCAATATGTCGCATTTGTACTTTAAAATGGGCAATGTGGCCCAAGGTGAAGCCTGTTACGCGCAAGCGAGTCAGTTCCGGGGCGAGGGGAAATTCATGCGGGTGCAGGCGAGTTACCATTTTGGTTTGGGCGAGGCACTGTGGGAAAGTGGTGATTTGGACAAAGCCATTGAACACCTCGAAATAGCCGCCGACAAATACGAAAAAGCCAAAGTGCCCCTCAAACGGTCGGAATCCTTTTTGTTATTGGGCAAAATTTACGCGCAAAAACGGGCATTTGACCGGGCTAACCGCTATTTAACCCAGGCGATTCCGTTGGCCCAACAACGTGGAGCCTTGCTGTTGCCCAAACAAATTTATTGGGAACTCTACCAAAATGCCCTGGCGGCCCAGCAGTACCAACCGGCCCTCGAATGGTACCAACAATACGACCTGTACCGCGATTCATTGGTGAGTTTGCAAAACAAACGCAGCCTTACCCAGTTACAAACGCAGCAGGAACTCTTACAAAAAAACCAAGCCATTGTTGATTTATCGCAAAAAAACGTTGAACGTACCCGACAACGCAATTTTTTGTTGGTGGGTTTGGCCGTAGCGATATTACTCCTTACCATTATCTACGCCCTCAACCGGTTGCGGCAAAAGGCGTATCTTGATATGCGGCTGCGCAAACAACAGGCCGAACACCTGCTGCGCGAAAAAGAAAACCTGCTGGAGGCCCTCAAAAACACCCAGCACCAGTTGATTCAACACGAAAAAATGGCCGCTTTGGGGCAGTTAACCGCCGGTATTGCCCATCAGTTGAATAATCCGCTCAACTACATTATCAGCAACACCGAAGCGCTTAAACTAGACCATATTGACCTTAAAAAACAACGGGAGCAAAACCTTGCACCCACCCCCGAACTACTGGAACTGGAAGCGGAAATAACGCAGTTAATCGCCGATATTGAGCGGGGCGCGCACCGAATGCGCGATATTGTATTGGAACTCAGCGTATTTAGCCGTACCGATCAAATACTCCCCGAAACCGTGGATATCCGGGCGGTGGTGCAGGAATCAATAGACATTACACAGCGGCGGGGTGCCCGGGGCTGGGTAGTGGAACAATCCTGGCCCGAATCTGCGCCGGTTATCAAAGGCCATTCGGGTAAGTTGATTCAGTTATTTTCCAATCTTTTGGCCAATGCTTTTGATGCGCTGGAGGCGCGTTACGGGGCAGCACTCGAAACGGGTAAAGTCCACATTGAAACGCGGATAAAACAAGGTAATGTTATTGTGTGTATTACCGACAATGGCACGGGTATTGGGGCGGAGCAGTTACAAACCATTTTTAACCCTTTTTTTACGTCCAAACCCGTGGGGAAAGGCACCGGACTGGGCCTTTCCATTGCATTTGCCATTGCCAAAGCCCACCGGGGCACCATCGAAGCGCGTTCGAAACAAGGCCAGGGGGCTACCTTTGAGGTTGTTTTGCCCCAATCTTAGTGGGTATTATTAATTGCTCAACTCAAACACCACGCGGCGGTTTTTGGCCTTGTTGGTTTTACTATTGTTGGGCACCACCGGTTTACTTTCGCCAAAACCTTCCGATTTCATGCGTTCTTTGGCGATTCCTTTGGTGATCAGGTAATCCAAACACGCTTTTGCGCGGGCTTCGGAGAGCGACAGGTTCTTTTTATCGTCGCCGTCGCTATCGGTATGCCCACTGATGGCAAGGTTGTAGTTCGGGTATTTTTTGAGCAGGTCGGCTACGTTATCCAAAATGGGGAACGATACTTTTTTCAGGGTTGATTTACCCGCGTCAAACTGCACGCCGGTCATGGCTTTTTCCAAAATTTTAAGTTCGTCCTTTTTTACCTCCGGGCAACCTTTGTTGGTGGCCACGCCGGCGAGATCGGGGCATTGGTCGTTTTTGTCCAAAATACCGTCGCCATCTTTGTCGGGGCAACCTTTATTAACAATCAGACCCGCTTTTTCGGGGCATTCGTCCAGGTGATCGGCAATTCCGTCGCCATCGGCATCGGGGCAGCCTTCAAACACGCGCAAACCCACTTTTTCGGGGCATTTATCGAGGCGATCCACCACGCCGTCTTTATCGGTATCTTTATCGGGGCAGCCCTGGTTAACGGCCAAACCGCGTTCGGTGGGGCACAAATCCTGCGCATCGGGGATGGAGTCGCGGTCGGTATCGGGGCAACCTTTGGCGTACAACGGCCCCATGCGGTCGGGGCAGGTGTCGTCAATATCAGGAATAGAATCGCTGTCGCTGTCGGGGCAACCTTTAAAAGTTTTAAGGCCAATGACATCGGGGCAGCGGTCGTCTTTATCGGCAATGCCATCGCCATCTTTATCGGGACAGCCGTTCATGCCACTGGAGCCGCGCTGGTAAGGGCATTGGTCTTTTTCGTCAATAACGCCGTCGCCATCGGTATCGGGGCAGCCATTGAGTGTTGGTTCACCCTGAATGGTGGGGCATTTATCGTATAAATCGGTGATGCGATCACCATCGCTGTCTTTATATTTGCCAAAACGGAAGGCGAGTGAAACACCGGTAAATACGTACCAGTCGTTATTGCCGGGGTTCGCGGCTTTACTGACCCCATCCACGTAATCGGAAAAAGTCATGCGCAAACCGGCTTCGAGGCCCAAGGTCACTTTAGGCGAAAGGTCGTAACGCAAGCCGCCGCCCATGGGGAGTACCAATGTAACCCGATTGAGGGTTGCGTTTTGGTCTTCGCTGGCACCGGGCCATTCGGGCCAGGTATTCGGGAAAACGGGTTTGGGTTGGAGGTAAGCGGCCCCAATACCGCCGAGCAAATAAGGTGAAAGTGTTTTGTTAAACCGCCCGCCTTTGTACCTTTTTTTGCCGAACAAATCCCATTCACCCAAAAGGGAAAGGTCGGCGGCACTGCCGGTAAAAGAAATACCGCGCTGCCCGAATCGCTCCGGGAAATTGGCATCATCGCCTTTAAAACGGCCATAAGCCGCGTTGAGGCGCACCGAAAATCGTTCACCGAGGTCGCGCCGCAGGAATAATCCGCCGCCCCAATCGTTGCCTTTTAAGGTTGGATACACATTTCCCGCCAAATCCCCCATGTAATTGGAGGAAATAAACATGGGGCCAAATTCCCATTTAGCCGTTTGTGCGGAAAGGGACGTGGAAAAAAAAGATAAAAAAAAGAACCAAATAAACGGGCTTTTCGTCATTGGATTAATGAATTTAAGGTGCCCAAAAGGCAAAAGTCAGTGCAAATGTATGTGAATACGGGTATTGGGAGGTATTTGCCGTTTGGTTTATTCAGTATAACAACCGAAAGAAGGCTCCGATGTATAAATGGTGGTCGTAGCAAATTTAATGCCCGAACGCTCGTATTTAATAGCCTAAATTGGGTATTGCCCTGGAAACACCTCGCGCCTTACAGTTCTTTGCGGAGGCGTGCCACCGGAATGCCCAGTTGTTCGCGGTATTTGGCCACGGTCCGGCGGGCAATATTGTACCCTTCTTTGGTCAGCATATCCATGAGTTGTTCGTCGGAATAAGGGCGGCGTTTATTTTCTTTTCCGATAATTTCGGAAAGGATTTTTTTGATTTCGAGGGTCGAAACCTCTTCGCCTTCCTGGGTTTGCATACTTTCGGAGAAAAACTCCTTGAGCAATTTGGTCCCAAATTCAGTTTGAACGTATTTTGAATTGGCCACCCTCGATACCGTAGAGATATCCAATTGCGTGGCTTCGGCAATATCTTTGAGGATCATGGGGCGAATTTTGCGTTGGTCGCCCGTTAAAAAATATTGTTCCTGATATTGCAAAATAGCCCACATGGTGAGCATCATGGTTTGTTGGCGTTGTTTAATGGCGTCAATAAACCATTTGGCGCTGTCAATCTTTTGTTTAATAAAAAGAATGGCCTCTTTTTCTTTTTTGGTGGCCCGGCGCCCCGATTTCCCGGAGTGAAACGACTTGAGCATTTCGCGGTATTGGTCACTGATGCGCAAGTCGGGGGCATTACGGGCATTCAGGGTAAGTTCCAGTTCACCGTCGCGATTGGTGACAATATAATCGGGCACGACATAATTCATGGCCCGGTTGCCCTTGCTGGCAAACCCCGAAGCGGGCTTGGGGTTGAGGTGCAAAATTTGTTGAATCGCGTCTTTGAGTTCGTCTTCGTCAATGTCTAATTGTCGGCAAAGGCGGTCGTAGTGCTTTTTGGTAAATTCATCAAAGTATTTGCTAATGATTTTTACGGAGATGTGGATATTCAACCGATCCTCGTAAGAAATATTTTCGTCTTCGCGGTCGAGTTTACGGCGGAGTTGCAGCAGCAGGCATTCCTGTAAGTCGCGGGCACCCGTTCCGGAGGGGTCAAATTGTTGTATTTTGAGCAAAATTTGATTAATTTCTGCTTCATCGGTCATAATATTTTGACTAAAGAGCAAATCATCCACCATGGCGCGGGGTTCGCGGCGGAGGTAACCATCATCGTCAATGGAGCCTACAATTTGTTCGGCGATGGCGCGTTCGCGGTCATCGGCCAAGTCCAAAAGGCCCAATTGTTGTTCTAAATATTCGTGGTAAGTACTTTCGGCGGCAATGGGAATTACCTTATCGTCGTCATCGGCGCTGAGTTCGCCCCGGGACCGGTAAATGGAAGGGTCATCGTCAATGAGTTCGCGCATGTAGTCGTCCAGTTCCACACCATCATCGTAAGCCCCGCCACTGTCTTCGGCGTAGTCGTCGTCGAAGTTGGTTTCGCGTTCCACATCATCCAATACGTTATCGCTGATATCATCGGGCGATGACATATCAGCAGATTCCAAGTCGTCGCTGGGCGTGCCATTTTCGGCTTGTTGTTCGCGGGCGTAATAATCGGCATCATTATCGCTCAAATCACTTTCTGATAAACCGGCGAGCAAATCGGCGGTTTCGTCGCCCGTTTCGAGGGCGGGATTAATTTCCAGTTCTTCCTGTATGCGCTGCTCCAGAGACGCGGTTGGTATCTGGAGGAGTTTCATCAGTTGAATCTGCTGGGGAGACAGTTTCTGCTGTAGTTTTTGGGAAAGCGTTTGTTTGGGTCCGAACAGCGCCATAGCGAAACAATTTGGGAGGTTATTTTGATTAAATTGACTGGATTAAAAGCAGTAATAATGGTAGGGCGAAAAGTCCCTATCAAATTCGAGGCCAATTTTACGGCAAAATACCCAAAACAAGGTTGTTTTTCGATGGAAGAAATATTTTTACCCCTAAACGCATGATTATCAAGGGCTTTCGACAAAAAATATTTTATAGAAATATTTGGAGAGATGAGTGATGAACTGCTTTGACCGTTGTAGCGTGTTCTTGCTTCTCATCAATGGGACACGGATTTCCACGGATTGGACACGGATTTTCATGGATTTTTTATCGTTTTAAAAAAATCCGTGTCCAATCCGTGTCCAATCCTAATCAACAATCATCAATACCCCGTTTCTTTTACCCTGTCGAAACGATAGTGTTACCCTTTCAAAACGATAGGGTTTGGGAATTGATCTCTGCCGGGATGTTTTACACAATTGTTTCATAATCAATTTTTTATGTTTCTGGTACGCGCCGTGGAACGCCTTTTGCCGTACCCTTTCCCGAACTAATGTTTTTAAAAATGACCTTTTTATTCATCATCGCATTGGCGGTATTTGGCTACATGGCTTACGTACTGCTTCAACCCGAAAAATTTTAAGTAACATGCACACAGAAATACTCGGCGTATTGGTTATGTACGCTTTGGTAATGCTCCTGGCCATTCCGTTGGGGCGATACATGGGCAAAGTGTTTAACCACGAATCCACTTGGCCCGACCGGCTGTTGGCTCCATTGGACGGATTATTTTACCGCCTCAGCGGCATTGATCCGCACCGCGACATGCGCTGGCAAGAACACCTCACGGCGTTGCTGGTGATCAATATGTTTTGGTTGATCATCGCCATGCTGGTACTCACCAATATGGCTTGGTTACCCCTGAATCCCGACGGCAACCCGTCCATGAGCGGCGATTTGGCCTTCAACACGGCCGTTAGTTTTATTACCAATACCAACCTTCAACACTATTCGGGCGAAACTGCCCTCTCATACCTGGGGCAACTTACTCTCATGTTGTGGCAGTTCATCAGTGCGGCCACGGGAATGGCCATTTGCGTAACAGTATTTAAAGCCATGCGGGCGCAAAACGAAGTGCGTTTGGGGAGTTTTTACCGGCATTTTGTATTGTCGGCCACGCGGGTTTTGTTGCCGTTGACGGTGGTAATGGCGGTTTTTTTGGCCTTTAACGGCACGCCCATGACTCTGGAAGGCAAAGATACCATGATTACCTTGCAAGGGGATACCGTGCAGGTAAGTCGCGGGCCGGTGGCGGCTTTTGTGGCCATTAAACAATTGGGTACCAACGGCGGCGGTTTTTACGGCCCTAACTCGGCGCACCCGTTGGAAAACCCCAGTTATTTGACCAATATGGTCGAAAACGTGGCCATTTTCCTGATTCCCGTTGCCATGATTTTTGCGCTGGGCCACCTGTTGCGCCGCCGTCGGCTGGCCTGGATGGTGTACGGCGTAATGACCCTGGGCTTTGTACTCCTGCTGATACCGGCCATCGGGTTTGAAATGGGTGGTAACCCCGCCATTGAACAACTGGGCATCGGGCAACCAATGGGCAGCATGGAAGGCAAGGAAGTGCGGTTTGGTTCGGCGGCATCGGCGAATTGGGCCATTTATACCACTTGCACGAGCAACGGATCGGTCAATGCCATGCACGACAGCATGACCCCGCTCACTGGTTTATTAACACTTTTGGGCATGATGATTAATGCATTTTACGGCGGAATTGGCGTGGGTTTTCTCAATTTTTACGTGTTTATCATCCTTGCGGTATTTATCAGTGGGTTAATGGTGGGCCGAACGCCGGAGTTTTTGGGCAAAAAAGTGGAGGCCAAAGAAATGAAAATTGCCATGATTATTGCCCTATTGCATCCTTTCCTGATTTTGGCAGGCACGGCTTTGGCGGGTTATTTGTACACGCACTACCCCGACAGTTGCGGGGGCTGGCTGAGCAACCCGGGTTTCCACGGATTTAGCCAAATGTTGTACGAATTTACCTCGTCGAGCGCCAATAACGGCAGCGGATTTGAAGGATTGGGCGACAATACACCCTTTTGGAACATTGGCTGCGGCATTGTGATGCTGTTGGCGCGGTACCTGCCCATTATTGGTCCGGTGGCCATTGCGGGCATTTTGGCGAATAAAAAATTTATTCCCGAAAGCAGCGGCACCCTCAAAACGGACACGAGCACCTTTGGTTTTATGGTATTTGCCGTAATTGCGCTCGTAGCGGCTTTGGCCTTTTTTCCGGCCTTAACATTAGGCCCGATTGCTGAATATTTTTCCATTTATTAAATCGAATTCACCATGCAAACACAACATACATCGCTGTTCCAAAAAGATTTGGTACAGGAGGCTTTGCGGCAATCATTCATCAAACTCAACCCCGCGTTGCTGTTTCGCAATCCGGTGATGTTCACCGTCGAAATTGGCACTTTTGTGATGCTGGGCGTGTGTATTTGGGTGGCCGCGGGAGCACAAGAACAGGGCAGTTTGGCCTATAATCTGGTCATTTTTGGGGTGTTATTCCTCACTTTATTATTTGCCAATTTCGCCGAAGCCATCGCCGAAGCGCGCGGTAAAGCCCAGGCCGACAGCCTGCGGAAAACCCGCGAAGAAACCCCCGCTACCTTGCTCAACGGCCAGGTCGTATCATCGGCCAGTTTGCGCAAAGGCGACGTTTTTGTGTGCGCCGCCGGAGATACCATTCCCGCCGACGGCGAAATTATCGAAGGTTTGGCAACCATTGACGAAAGCGCCATTACGGGCGAAAGTGCGCCCGTGATTCGCGAGGCCGGGGGCGACAAAAGTTCGGTCACGGGCGGCACCAAAGTATTATCCGACCACATTAAAGTACGCGTGAGCACCGAGCCCGGCGAAAGTTTTTTGGATAAAATGATTGCCCTCGTGGAAGGGGCCAGTCGCCAAAAAACGCCCAACGAAATTGCGCTGACCATTCTGTTGGCGGGTTTTACGCTGGTATTTATTATTGTCACCGTTACGCTGCAACCATTTGCCAGTTACGCCCAAACGCCCATTACCATTTCGGCCCTCATTTCGCTGTTTGTGTGCCTTATTCCCACCACTATCGGCGGCTTGTTATCGGCCATCGGGATTGCGGGTATGGATCGGGCTTTGCGCGCCAACGTCATCACCAAAAGTGGTAAAGCCGTAGAAACGGCCGGTGACGTGGACGTGTTGTTGCTCGACAAAACCGGCACCATTACCATCGGCAACCGCAAAGCCACCCGTTTTTACCCGGCCAATGGCGTGAATGAACAACATTTTGTGCGCTGCGTGGTGCTCAGTTCGCTCAGCGACGAAACCCCGGAGGGCAAATCCATTGTCGAATTGGCGGGCGTAAATCCCGCTTCTATGCAAATGCCCAATGCGCGGTTTGTCAAATTTACCGCCGAAACCCGCAGTTCGGGCGTTGATTTTGGCGAAACCCGCATCCGCAAAGGGGCCTCCGATGCCATTCGGCAATTGTGCCAATCGGCCGGAAACCCGTACCCTGCCGAAGTGCGCGACTGGGTGACCCAAATTTCCGGCAACGGCGGAACACCCCTCGTGGTGGCCGAAAACGAGCGCATCATCGGGGTAATTGAATTGCAGGACATTATTAAACCAGGAATTCAGGAACGCTTCGAGCGGTTGCGCCGGATGGGCATCAAAACGGTGATGGTAACGGGCGACAACCCTTTAACGGCCCGTTTTATCGCCGAAAAAGCCGGGGTGGACGACTTTATCGCCGAAGCGAAACCCGAAGACAAAATGAATTACATCAAAAAAGAACAGGCGGAAGGCCGTTTGGTGGCCATGATGGGCGACGGTACCAACGACGCGCCCGCCCTCGCGCAGGCCGATGTGGGCGTGGCCATGAACAGTGGTACGCAAGCCGCCAAAGAAGCCGGGAATATGGTGGATTTGGACAATGACCCCACCAAGTTGATTGAAGTGGTGGAAATTGGCAAACAACTGCTCATGACCCGCGGAACGCTCACCACGTTTAGCATTGCCAACGACGTGGCCAAATATTTTGCCATAATTCCGGCCTTGTTCATTGGGGGCATTCCGGTGCTGCAACGACTGAATATTATGCAGTTGCACAGCCCCGAAAGCGCCATTTTATCGGCGGTTATTTTTAACGCCATTATCATTCCGTTCCTCATTCCGCTGGCGCTCAAAGGCGTGTCGTACAAACCCATCGGGGCCAGTGCTTTGCTGCGCCGCAACGTGTTCATTTACGGTTTGGGCGGTATTGTGGTGCCTTTTTTGGGCATAAAAGCCATTGATATACTGGTTTCCTTTTTTGTTTAACACGAACTAACAACAACATGCAACAACATATTTTTCCGGCCATTCGGCTGACGTTAGTTTGCCTCGTGGTATTTTCGGGCCTGTATACGGCGGCCATTTGGGGGATTGCGCAAGCGACACCCAACGGCGGCAAAGGAGAGGTCATTGTGGCCAACGGTGGCGTTTATTACCGCAATATTGCCCAAAATTTCACCGAAGATCGCTATTTTTCATCACGCCCGTCGGCGGTAGGTTATAACGCGGCTGGGGCCGGGGGCAGCAACAAAGGCCCGTCGAACCCCGATTATCTGGCCGAAGTTGCGGCGCGGGTGGATACGTTTTTGGCGCATAACCCCGGCGTACAACGCGCCGATATTCCGTCGGATCTGGTCACGGCCAGCGGTGCCGGTTTGGACCCGCACATTTCCGTTCCGGCGGCGTTGGTACAGGTCAAACGGATTGCCCAACAACGGCAACTGGCCGAAAATACCGTTCGCGATTTGATTCGCCAACACACCGAAACCCCGTTGTGGGGCTTGTTTGGACCGGCCAAAGTCCACGTTCTTGAACTTAATTTAACATTAGACCAACGCACGCGTTAATTCAATATGAAATCCATTTTTAACATCGCCATTGGGAAAGATTGCTGGAACCTTACGCGGGGCATACTCGCCGATAATTCGCCGTATTACGAAAGTGGGGTAAAAATTTCTTACACCACCGACGATGGCAAATGGTTCCTGAGCGGATTGGTGCTGAACGGCTGGCAACGCATTCAACGCGTGGACGGCAACAATACCTTTTTTACCACCGCTTTAGCCCTTTCTTTTTAATGCCGGATAAAGACAGATCAGCGCAGTATTTCCTCGATTTGATCCAAAAATCGAAGCGGGGCAAACTCAAAATCTACATCGGAATGAGTGCCGGCGTGGGCAAAACCTACCGCATGTTGCAGGAAGCCCACGCCTTACTCAAATCGGGGATTGACGTAAAAATTGGTTTTATCGAAACCCACCAGCGCCCCGAAACCCACGCCTTGACGCTGTTTTACAAAGGCAAAGCATTGGAAGAAATGGACGTACCGGCTATTTTAAACCAACGCCCCGAGGTGGTGATTGTGGATGAACTGGCCCATACCAATATCGAAGGCAGTAAAAACGAAAAACGCTGGCAAGACGTGCTGGATATTCTCGATCGGGGCATTAATGTGATTTCGGCCGTGAATATTCAGCACCTCGAAAGCCTCAACGAAGACATAAAAAACATCACCGGAATTGAGGTAAAAGAACGGGTGCCCGACCGCATCTTGGCCCAGGCCGACGAGGTGGTAAACATTGACCTCACCGCCGATGAACTCATTACCCGACTGAAAGAAGGGAAAATTTATACCGCCGAAAAAATTGACACCGCGTTGCGGAATTTTTTCAAAAATGAACACATTTTGCAACTCCGCGAACTGGCGCTAAAAGAAGTGGCCGCCCAGGTGGAACGCAAAATTGAAACCGAAATCAGTTTGCCGCACAACGCCCGCGCCGAACGTTTTTTGGCCTGCATCAGCAGCAACGAAAAAACCGCCAAAACGGTCATTCGCAAAACCGCCCGGCTCGCTAATTATTACAACAGCAAATGGTACGTGTTGTACGTGCAAACCCCGCAGGAAAACCCCGACAAAATTGCGTTGGACAAACAGCGTTTTTTGATCAACAATTTTAAATTAGCGACCGAACTTGGGGCCGAAATTATCAAAATTAAAAGCAACAGCGTGGCAAAAACCATTATGGAACAAGCCGAAGCGCGCGCCATTACCAATATTTGCATTGGCAAACCGCACCTGAGTTTGTTTCATATTATTCTCGCCACCAACGTTTTTAATGAATTATTGCAAAAATTATCCACCAACGACATTGATCTGATTATCCTTTCCTGATGAATATAAAAACTAAACTCACCCTCGGCGTTGGCCTGCTTTTTTTGCTCATTATTGTGCAGGGGACCGTTGGCGTTGGCTATATCAACGCCCTGAAAGCCGATTCGGAGAATGTTCTCGCCGATAACTACAATACCTTGCTGTACACCGGCCACATGCTGAAAGCGTTGGAAGAACCCGACCAGAACTCCACGGCTTTTTTTGAAAAAAACCTGGCCGATCAGGAGCAAAATATCACCGAAATTGGGGAAAAGGAAGCCACCCAGGAGGTGCGCACGTATTTTGAGCAGTTCAAATTGCAGCCCACCGACAGCGCCGTTGGTTCGGCCCTGCGCAAGGCCATTTTTACCGTCACCGACATCAATATGCAGGCCATTCAGCGCAAAAGTGAAATTTCCAAATCTACGTCCGAAAGCGCCGTTTTTTGGATTGCGGTGGCCGCTACGTTTTGTTTTCTCATTGCCTTTACGTTGCTGGTGAACTTGCCCGCCAACGTCGCCGGTCCCATCGAGGAACTGACCAACAGCATCCGGCAAATTGCCGAAAAGAACTATTCCGAACGGGTGCATTTTGAGCAACACAACGAATTTGGGCAATTGGCCCGGTCGTTTAACAGCATGGCCCAAAAATTAGAGGAATACAACAACAGCAGTCTCGCCCGGCTGATGATGGAAAAAAAGCGCATCGAAGTACTGATTAACAACATGCGCGACCCGGTGATCGGGTTGGACGAAAACCTGCGCATTATTTTTGCCAACGAAGAATCCACCAAAATCAGCGGTTTGGCGCACGACCAACTCATTGGTCAACCCGCCACCACCCTGGCCCTCAAAAACGACCTGATCCGGGCCTTGGTCCACGACATCGCCGATGCACCCGATGCCGTTCAAACGCCCCTTAAAATTTACGCCGACAACCGCGAGGGGTATTTTGAAAAAGAAATTTTGCATTTGTCCATTGTACCCACTGGCGAACGGGAGTCGCGCCTGATTGGGCACGTTATTTTGTTAAAAAACATCACGGCGTACAAAGAACTGGATTTTGCCAAAACCAATTTTATTGCCACCGTTTCCCACGAATTTAAAACGCCCATTTCTTCCATAAAAATGAGCGTGCAACTGCTCGAAAACAAACAAATCGGGACACTCAACCCCGAACAAATCAACCTGCTCGACAGCATTAAAGAGGATGCCAACCGCCTGCTAAAAATCACCGGCGAACTGCTGGATATGACGCAACTGGAAACGGGCAATATCCAACTGAATTTGGTGCCTACCGCGCCGCAGGAACTGGTACAATACGCCCTGAACGCGACCAAAATGCAGGCCGAGCAAAAAAATATCCGGTTGCGGGTGCATTACGACGATAACCTGCCCCCGGCGCAGGCCGACGCGGAAAAAACGGCCTGGGTACTCACCAACCTGATGGCCAACGCCATCCATTATTCGCACGAAAACACCCCGATTGAGATTGAGGTACGGCACTCGGGGCAACACGTATTATTTGTGGTAAAAGACGCCGGGCAGGGCATTGCGCCGCAGTACAAAGACAAGATATTTGACCGGTATTTCCGGGTTCCCGGCTCCCAAAAAGACGGTACAGGTTTGGGGTTATCCATCAGTAAAGAATTTATTGAAGCCCAGGGCGGCACGATTCACGTGGACAGTGAATTGGGGGCAGGAAGTACGTTTACGGTGGCGTTGAACCGGGCGGGTGGGGATTGAGTTGCTGGTGGGTGATTACGGTGCCTATGCCCGAATCTACGAAAATGGGCATAAGCGGCTAATTTTTGAAACAGTGAACCCGCTTACAATTTTGCATAAGTGCAATTCACTGCTTTATAAGTTGCACCATCAAAATGGAACAACCGTCTCATCTCAAAATCAGCGGGAGTATTTTCCCCAAGATAGGTCTGTAACCCCGGCCACCACGAAATTTCCTTCCAGAGGTCAATTTCGTGCTCATCGTCGTTTAATTCAAAATGGCCAGTTGTAATCAGTTCAATATCTGGCAGATTTCCAGGCTCCGATGATTGAAACAGCACTTTGGATTTCCAGTGCATCAAGCGTGTATCGTACGATTTGCAGTGTGCATCCACGTCAAAGAACAAACGTTGTACTCGTCCATCGTGCAAAGCAAACAAATGTTCTCCGCCGTATAAATAGCCAGCACCAGCCCCTTCCGCGTATCCGCCTTGCAATTCAAAAAATGTGTACTCCCCAAATTGCAGGATATGACCGGGTGGGTCTGCTCTATTAAATCGTCCCTCGCCACACACCACCGGAGTAAAACTTTGGAGTATCCACTCTGAATTATTTTTCTCAAAAATAGCCGCTCCAAGTGCCCCGAAATGAAATCGTCCTGATCCGGGAATATCATCGCTGGTATTAAAGAAAAATGCATGTTTCTCTTTCCCGGATTCTGTGTACGGAAATGCCCGTATACACTTTGTAAAGTTTAAAAAAGGGTACGGTAACGTATCGAACCACGGACGATCAGGGTCTTCTATACTGCTGGCTTCAAAGCGCAATTTTGGACAGGATGAACACCCCCAAACGACTACGTTTTCGTCTTCCCAATCGTAGTAATCCTGAAAAAAAGGACCGGGAAAAAGCGCTTTTAATACTTCAATAGAATCCAATCGGCCTTCCCCTGCGTTGATTGAAAGGTCTTTTGTGTTGAAGAAATTAAAGGGTATTTCGGTGATTTCAAAAAGGCTATCTAAGTCGCCGGGCAATTCCGTACGACGCTGGCTGGAGGCCACCGGAGACTGTTCAACCGCCAGTTGGTTTGCGTTTTCCCGCTGCGGTTTATTTTGCTGACTTATCCCTACAACTGGACAAACAAAAAAAAGAAATAAACATTTAAAAGTGAAAGAAATGTTCATGTGCTTTTGTTTTTTTACATATTTTAAAAATGCAAACAAACATACGGTATTTAGACAAATCTAACAACTTGGCTGGTTGGTAGTCATTTATTTTTCCAAGCCCAATGGTCAATTTTACACCTCTTCACCCCAAGAAACCAAAACGTTTTTGGACGTTTGAGCGGGGGACTTCGTCATAAGGTGCATCTGGCGTTGGTTTCTTTTTAAAAGCGCATCATCTGTCTGTACATATTGCAGTTTCACAATACGCCGCCGATGACTACAAGTTTTTCAAAACTTCAGTAAACTCTTCTATGTTCAATAAATTTATTTTTGGAAAACCTGTTTGTTTTAGGATATTATAGTCTCTGTCATTCGTTACAATGTAATGAGCGTTGGCTGCAAATGCACAATCAACAAATTTGTTGTCATCTACGTCCGGGTAAATCAGTCGAGTTTGAAAGGATGGAGAGATACGAATGATATTTGGGTTTATCATCATCATCTCTAGATTTAACTGGGCAACGCGGGGACTGAATATTTCACTTAATTTTTCTTCATATTCTAATAAGATTTCGGTTGAAACGGCAAGTTCGTACGCAAAATCATTCAATTTGTCAAAAACTATCCGATAGGGAGACTTTGTGGAAACCGAACTAAGAATAACGTTTGTGTCCAAGACTATTTTCAGCATCACGGAACTTCATTTTTACCTAACCACGCCGCAATGTCCTTTTCCGTATAGCCTTTTTCGAGCCATACCATATCGGCTTCTTCACGCAGTTTCTGCATGAGAAATTTGGACATTACCTTTTTGAGTTCAAGCAAAATATCATCGGAGACACCAACGGAATAGAGTTTTAATAATTCCATTTGAATGTTGGAAAGCGGTGGAGGTGGTGCTTCAAAAACCATATTTGATCATTTTATTTCGTGTAGATAAAACAAAAACGTAAACAAAGGTAAGGTAATTAGACAAATCTAACAACTGGGCAGGCCAGTGATTATTTATTTTTCCAAGCCCAATGGTCAATTTTACACCTCTTCATCCCAAGAAACCAAAACGTTTTTGGACGTTTGAGCGGGGACTTCGTCATAAGGTGCATCTGGCGTTGGTTTCTTTTTAAACCAAAACGGTTATTTTGTGGGTTGCGCCAGTGTGTTTTTTGATATATGATTGATGATGTACGATAGCAGATAGCAGAAGTTTTTTGTTTGAACAACCCAAAAAAATCCTACCCCCCCAACCCCGCCAAACACCCATGCAACTGCTCCGCCGCCGTATCCCAACTGAACAACGTCCGCTGCGCCCGGCCTTTTTCCACCAATGTTTGCCGGAAGGCCGCGTCGAGCAATTGCTCCAGCCCGTGGGCAATGGCCGCCTCGTCGAGTGGGTTGACCAAAATGGCGGCGTCGCCCGCTACTTCGGGCAGGGCCGTGGTGTTAGACGTGAGTACGGGCACATCGGCCGACATGGCTTCCAGTACCGGGAGGCCAAACCCTTCGCTCAGCGACGGGTACACCAACGCCAGCGCCGAACCCATGAGCCGGGCCAGGTCGGTGTCTTTGACGTAACCCAAAATCCGCACGTCATTTTTGTAGGGCGATGCGTCCAAGGCTTCCGTCACGGCGGTATCGTGGCCCATAAACCGACCGCCCAGCAGGAGCAACACCTCGGCTCCCGTGCGGGCGCGGAAGCGGGTGTAAGCCCGAATCAAACGCGGAATGTTTTTGCGGGGATGAATGGCCCCGGTGTAAAAAAAGTACGGTTTTCCGTCGCTAAACGCCCGCCGAACGGCCGCTTGTTCGGGTTCCGCAACGGGCACAAACTGCGTGCGGCAGCCGTTCCAGGCCACGGTGATTTTGTCCGCCGAAGTGCCGCATTCTTCCGTAATGCTGCGTTTTACGTAGTCCGAAATGGTTAAAATATGGTCGGCGCGGGCGATAAACCGCCGCAAATACCGGTTGTAATATTGGCGGTGCACCCATTTAATTTGCTCCGGCATTTGCAGCGGAATCACGTCGTGGATGGTGAGCAACGTGGGAACGGGCGAAGAAAGGCTCAAAAAATTATCGGGCGAAAAAAACACGTCGGGTTTCCATTGGCGCAGTACGCGCGGAACGGCGTGTTCGAACCACAGATAAAACAGCAGCGGATGCCGGGCGGGCGGAAACACCACTTTGGGCGTAACGCGCTCCGAATACACAAAAGCGGGGTCGAAAGGCCGGTCGAACAAAAATAAATATTCGTGTTCGGGATGTCGCTGCACCAAACGCCACAACATTTCGTGGGTGTACCAGCCCAGCCCCTCGAGGCGGCCCGGTAATAAAAATCGGGTATTAACTGCTATTCTCAATTGTGGATAAGTTTCGATCTTTTAATTTCAAAAACACCTCCTTTCGGATTACTTTTGCCGCTGCAAAATTCAGAAATTATGCTTGATATTTCATCTGCTCAATTGAAAAGGCTGGCAACGGCCTGGGTGGGCAACAAAAACCGGTACGAAGGGGTGAGTATTCCCCAACAAACCCTTACCTCGCTCCATCAGGTAGCCGAGGAACTTATTCTCACCACTTTTCTCAAACCATTCGAAAAAACCGAAGAGTTTTTTTATTTCCACCACGAGGAAGACGTGAGCAACCACCCGGTTTATCAATCGTGTATGACGATTTTTACCGATCCCGAACAATTGCCCACCGAAATGATTCAACTCGCCCAACGGTTGTACGAACACGCCGAGTTGCCCAAAATTCGCGGCGGGGAGTTTTTTGCCGCTTATTTCGACGATATTTTGCTGCAAGGCGAACCCGTGCAGGCGCTTGCTTTGGTAAAAGTACAAACCAAAGAACCCTACCTCAAAGTGGAACGCGCCGGTGATGCTTTTGCCATTAGCGTTATTGAAGGTATTTCGACCCAAAAACTCGAAGTAGCCGCCCTTATTTTTAACCTCGACGAAGCCGAAGGTTACCGGGTGTGCGCCATTGATACCGTTTCTAAAAAAGATGAGCGCTCGTTTTGGAAAGATGAATACCTGCGCGTGCGCCCCATCGAAGATAATTACTTCAACACCCGCCACCACATCAGTATGTCGGGGGAGTTTATTAACGACAAATTGCCCAGCCAATTTAGTTTGGACCGCGCCGATCAATTAGACCTGCTCTACCGCTCCGGTTTGTATTTTAAAGAAAATGAATCCTTCGAACTCGAAGATTACGCCCAAACCCTGTTCCCCGATGAACCGGAACAGCAGGAGGCCCTCAAAGAGTTTCGCGATACCTATTCCAAAGCGTACGCCGTGCCTTTGGAAGAAAAATTCGATATTAGCGGCCAGGCCGTAAAAAAAGAGTTTAAAGTGCTTAAAAGTGTGATTAAACTCGATAAAAACTTCCATATTTACGTCCACGGTCGCCGCGACCTGATTGAACGGGGCTTCGACGACGATAAAGGAAAAAAATACTACAAGGTGTATTTCGACGAAGAGGAATTATAGTGTCGCGCCGGGGTGTGTCGTTGGGGTAGATTAACAGCAGCCAAAATTTTAAACATCTATGAACCGAGCAGAACTTATTGATCAACTCCACCGCGAAGAGTTTGACCTTTGTATCATCGGCGCCGGGGCTTCCGGGGCGGGTTGTGCCCTCGACGCTGCCTTGCGGGGCCTCAAAGTGGTGCTGGTAGACAGTTCCGATTTTTCGGCCGGTACCTCGTCGCGTAGCACCAAACTCATCCACGGCGGGGTGCGCTACCTCGAACAGGCGTTTAAAAATTTTGATTTCGCCCAACTCAAACAGGTCCGCCACGGCCTGGAAGAACGCCACGCGGTATTGGCCAATGCGCCCCACCTCTCGCGGCCATTGGCGCTGGTAACGCCGGTTTTTTCCTGGATCGAAGGTTTGTATTTTACCATTGGCCTAAAAATTTACGCCTGGTTTGCTTCGGCCAAAGACACCTTGCCCAAAAGCGAATGGTTGAATAAAAAAACGGTGTTACAACGCATTCCGGGCCTCAATCCCCAATTGCACAGCGCCGTACTCTACTACGACGGGCAATTGGACGATGCCCGCTACGCCCTCGCGCTCGCGCTCAGCGCCCGCGAAGAAGGCGTGGTCACGCTTAACCATCTTGCCGTAACGGGTTTTGAAAAAAGCACCAACGGACACCTCCAAACGGCATTGGTCACCGACCAACTCACCGGCGACCAACACCACATTCGCGCCAAGGTGTTCCTCAACTGCACCGGTCCTTACGCCGATCATATCCGCCTCGCGGCCAACCCGCAAATACCCGCCCGCATCCGACCCTCCAAGGGGGTACATGCCGTGCTGCCCCTCGATATTTTGGGCGGCAAAGAGGCGCTGCTCATTCCCAAAACCCCCGACGGCCGCGTGGTATTTGCCATTCCTTTTTTTGACAAATTGCTGCTGGGTACCACCGACGAAGATTATAATGGGGGCGATGCCGAACCCGTGCTCGAAGGCCGCGAAGTGGATTATCTGCTCGAAACCCTCGCGCCGTACGTTCGCCAAAAAGTAACGCCCGATCAGGTAACCGCCGGTTTTGGCGGCTTGCGCCCGCTGATTACCGCCGTGGGCCGTTCGACCAAAGGACTGGTGCGCGACCACGAGGTAGAACACGATCCGGCGTCAAATTTGTACAGTTTATTGGGCGGCAAATGGACCACTTACCGCCTCATGGCCAAAGATGCCGTGGACGAAATTTGCGCCGCCCTGGGTAATTCCAACACCTGCGCCACCGAATCGTACGTGCTGGTGGGCGGACAGGGTTTTCACCCCGATGACTGGAAAAATATCCAGCAGGAAACGGGCCTCGCCGAAGATATTTGCCGCCATTTGTTGTTGAATTACGGCACCAAATGGCCCGATCTGGTGGCCATTATCCGCGAAAACGCCGAAACGGCGGCGCGATTGGCCCCCAATTATCCCTTTATCGGGGCCGAAGTGGTGTACACTGCCCGCCACGAAATGTGCTGCACCCTGCGCGATTTTTTTGCGCGCCGCATTCGCTTGGAAATTATGGATTGGCAGGCCACGCAGGCCGCCGCCGAAATGGCCGGAAATTGGTTGGGACAAGAATTGGGCTGGGATGGCAAAGCCACGCAGGCACACATTGCGGCTTACCGGGAATTGGTGGCGGGGTTTGCCAAGGCTGCATCACGTCTCTAAATAGTAATTCTAATAAAAAAAACACCTATTGCGGTAAAGAATATAAAAAAGTGTCTACCTTTACCGTGCAAAACATTTTATCAACTAACTAAAACTAATTTTCTAATGGAAAACTATCTACAACCATGGAAGAAATACGCCGATTTTTCTGGTCGTGCTACTCGGGCCGAATATTGGACTTTTACACTGGTTAACTTTGTCATCTCATTGGTTTTTGAAGTTTTGACTCTTGGGGCTGAATCATTTGCTATTTTTTCTGGTATTTTTGGTTTGGCAACCTTGATTCCCGGCTTGGCAGTTGGTGCACGCCGAATGCACGATACTGGAAACAGTGGCTGGTATTTATTAGTGCCTTTTTACAACTTGTTTTTACTTTTTTCCGAAGGCAATCAAGGACCTAATGAATACGGGCCGGATCCCTATGATCCCGAAGGTCCCAACCTTGAAGATCACTTTGTTGGATAATTGCAATACAATGAATGCATTTTTTTAATTGGCGAACCGCCGCACCACCACCGGGCTAAACGTCCATTCGGGGGTGCGCAGTTCCGTCATTTCCTCCAGTTTGTACCACGGACTGAGGGTCGGGTTGTTTTTATTCACCAGCACGTGAAAATCCTGGGCGGGCATGTAACTTTGACCGAGCAGGAAACGTTTTTCACCGGTTTTGGGGTGTTTTACGAGATCCAGCACCACGACCACGTGGCCCGGACTGCCACCCTGAATAACAATATCGCCGGGTTGCAGGTTGTTGAGGGGCACTTCCGGAAGTTCTTTCGACAAGGAAAGTGAACCGGCGTAGGCGAACACAAAATCTAAGTAAGCGCGTAAGGTGGCGTATGAATCCGACTTTTTTTGTGATTTTACCCAGGTTGTTTTGTTGCCTTTTACCTGCACGCGGTAGCCTTCGATCCATTTGCTAAAATCTACGCGAAAGCCATTGGTGAGGTTAAAATGAATCTTGTTGTAGGCTTTTTGGTGGTAGCAATATTCGGCCCAAAGGCGCATACTTGCGTCGGCGCATTGTTGCAAATCGCGTTTACCGGTGTCCATATCCACCACCGCCGCGTGGGCTTTTTGGTTGCTTTTTAAGGCCCCGTCGAATAATTTTACCGGGGTGCCCGGCGGTTTCAGGGGCAAATTCCGCAACCAATGGCCGTACGAACCCGCCACTGCCGGTACTCGCGTAAAACCATCGGGGGCCGGGAACCGGGTTTGCAAAAGCGTGGTGGTATCTGCCGCCATTTCCGTTGTTATTGGCGCTGGGCTGGAATTGGGCGAGGTGCAAAAAAGCAGGGCGAGGGCAAAAGGGGCGGCGAGCAATGAAAAATGGAGGTTGAGCATGTTTTTTAGGGTAATGAATGTAATGGGACACGAATTTATCACATTTTGACCAATTTTCCCCGCGCCACAACATGGTTATGGTGTTCAATTTGCCAAAAATAAAACCCGGCGGCACGGGCGGGCAACTCAATGCGTTGCGGGCCACGGGACAAGGGAATACGGTCGGTAATTACTCCCGAAACGCCACTAATAGTCATCCACAAGGGCACGGGCGCATCGTCGGGAATGGTGACGAGCACGGCCGATTGAAACGGATTGGGACCAATATCCACCCGAAGTGCGGGCACCGGGCCGGCTGTTGATACCACCGAATCGCACGCTGTACCGGTAAGAACACCTTCAATAAACATGTCGGCATCCGAATAACACCTTAAACTGGGCCAGTATCCCTTGGTAACACAAAACTGAAATTCCCCAAACCAAGTGCCACTCACCGAACCTATACGTTCCGTTACTGTCCAGATTGGGGAGTATTGAGGAAAATGCCACATTTCACCAAGACTAGCCGGATGGGTGAATAAAACGCGTTGTGCTAATCCGCCCACCGTACGAATGGCCACCGAATCTACCACGTAACTAAAATCCAAAGTGAAACCCAGGGGTGGGGGGCTGGCGCAATGGTTGTCAAACGGGAAACTACCACCTCCAATCCGGGAATGAATAGTATCACCCGGACTGGCCCCAAAGTCGTAGAGCAGGACAAAACTGGTGTCCACCCAATGGTACACCCGGTCGTCAACGGAAGCAACAAAACGGGTCATCGAGGCTGCGGGTTGGAAACCGGTTGCGCCCCATACTTCACCCTGCAACCGGCGAGCGTTCCAGCCGTTAATCAGGGTGTCGCCGGTGACCACGTAACGGTATTGTTTACTGCCGTATGGATCAAGCGTGGGAATGTACATATTGTACCGCCAAATGGCCCCCACGGGGGCAAAATTGACGGGTTGAGCCGATAAAAGAATGGGAAAAAGGAATAACCCGATGGTAAATAAGAAGGAGTGTCGCATAAAAATCTATTGTTTGGAACAAAAATAGTGCGCTCTTCCGGTTCTCTGGGGAAAAATGGTTAAATTGGCTAATATTTGGCAGAGATACTGGTCAGGATGTGTCTGTTCTTGTTTGTAACCCCTGCTAAAGCATTAATAAGTATATTTAAACATGATAACTACACAACCTTGCCTCCCTATACTCCAAAACACGCCAAGCCACCCCTTGACAGGGGCGGCTTGGAGCGATTAACTTTGTTTTTGTAACGTACAATTCTGGTTGCTATTGTTTCACAAATTTCTCAACAGCCAATACCCTACCCTCCGACATCATTTGCAAAAAATACAAACCTTCCGGCAGGTGTTGAGCGTCAATGGTTTGTAATGTACTACCCATTTCGGTGGATTGTTCTAACATAAGCCTTCCGGCTAAGTCAATGATCCTGATTTGCAAGCCTTGCTCGGCTGCGTTGGGCAATTTTACCGTGAAGTTTCCATTGTTTGGATTGGGAAACACCTGGATTTGGCTGGCTATAATCGGATGATCCGTTCCCGTTAAAGCGCAAGGGGTATTCACTACTGCTTTAAATACCGACCCGGGCACGGCCCGAAATCCTTCATTCAACCGGATATAACCATTATTGTCCGGATTGGCATCTAACACTACGTTTGCGCCGAAGGGAATCTTGGTCTCTCCACTACTCTGAATCCAGCCGTGCGAGCCGGTATATGGAACTTGATAGGTACCGGAAATGAGGACACTGTCGGGACATTCCTGCGCATTGATGAACTGATTCATCAAAAGCATAAACAATGAAATTAATATTGTTTTATTCATGGTTTTTTATTTTTGGGGCGACTTATTATTTTTTAATGTCTCATTTTCTTTTTTCAAAAGGTCAATTTCTTTTTTCATGGCGAGCATGTACAAGGTCAATTCTTCAATTTTTTCCAATTGTTGGGCTTGCATTTTGGCAACATCAATGCCCGATGTTGCAATTTCTTTGGCCGATGGAATATTGGGCAGGTGCTTATTTTCCTGAATATACGCTTCAAGTTCTTCAAGCGGTCGCAACGGATACGTTTCCTCAAACACATAATCTGGCCAAAGCAAGGAAGTGTAAGGTGTGATTAAGAGTCCTTCGGTTACAATTCCCTGCTCTACAAACAGTTTGTAATCTCCAAGTGGAATAGCGGTTGGCAATACATTTCCAATCAATACCTCACCTCCGGCCGTTACGGTGGCTCTGGTCACGCCGTTGGTACTAATTCTCAAATCCTCAGCATTGGTCGTTCCAAGAAAGTCGGTTGGCGTTGCTGTATTTCCGGTTGTATTCCACGCGGTTCCCGAACCTCCCGGGCATAACATACAAGGGTCTTTCCAGGTGGCTAAACCAGTTGCGTCGCAAGTTAATACAAAATTATTGGCCTCAGAACCGTCTACAATAGCCACTTTTCCTTCAAAATAACCCGCAAAGTGATTAGGGGCAACCGGTGAAATTCCATAAACTGCTCTATTCCAAAGCGCAGTAGTATTCAACTCTACCTGTCCGACCGTTCCACTATTGAATATTCCTGAAGGTGAATTGATATATCCAATTACACCAGTGTTGTACCCATTTGCATTTTTGGCTTCGCCGTATACGCCAATATTATTCAAAGGATTTTGGCCTGCCGCCGAACCGGCAACCCCGTAGATATTGCCATTCCCCGTGGTTGAATTATAAGTGCCTTTGCCAAAAACACCGATTGCTTCCGACCACCCGGCGTTAATTCCATACTCGGTTAGTGCGGCATTCATGTGGTAGGCTTCGCCAAACACGCCATTATTGACACCAAACCCTTTAATCCCGGTAGCACCGAAAGGCAGTGCCGTTACTTCCAGCCTTGCCGTAGGACTTGCGGTACCAATACCCATATCGCCAGCGGTATTAATCAGGGCCGCAAAACCGCCATTGGTTCTAAACTCCAAAGGGTAATTGTTTTGAGTACCAAGCCACTCGGTTCCCGTAATGGTATTGCCCGACAAATCCCATGCAGTTGAGGAAGCAGTCAAGAAGGAAGCCGCAGATCGAGTAGATAGATTTCCGTTTGCATCAGCCGTGATAATGCTGGTATTGGTGGTGGATGATGGAAGTGATTCAAAACGGGCAGTTCCAATGGAATGGAATTTAGCAGTTGGATTGGCGGTGCCGATACCCACAAAACCGCTGTTTTTAATCACCAATTGAGGTGCAGATCCATTGGTAGAAAAGCCCATATCTCTGTTGGGCGAATTTCCAAAAGGGTCTTCCAATTTAAAATAAGCACTACCACCACCTAAAATACCGGATGGGGAGGAAAAACCGTTGCTGGAAATCCCTATACTTAAAAGACCACCTTGGTTAGTGCCATCATTTCTTTCAAGTTTAAATAGAGGAGGAAGTTGCCCCGTGTTAATACCCGTAAATATATGGAGTGCAGCACCGCTGGGATTATTGGTGCCAATGCCTATCAGGTTGGAAGCAGGCACATTGGGGGTTATGGACGGGCCATGAATTTGTGCTAAAACACAATTAATTGAAGTTACGACCATTGACATGGTCAGCAAAAAATGTTTGATTTTCATATGATAAAATTTTTGATTTCCCTACTCTTTAAATGGCTTTTCGGGTTACGCCTTTTCTAAAAAACTGTTTGGCAACGGTCGCAGCCGGAGGGGGTGCTTTTTCAAACACCCGCCTCCGCTGCGAAACACGCTGTAGTACTAACGGTACATAGAATAAATCACCGTACCGCCCATCGGGAGCGTCATTTGGGCATTTGTTGCATTGATATCTATGGTGTAACTGCTACCTGGGCCTTTCAAAGTAAACCCGGTACTGGAACCGTCAGATGAGACAGGTGCATTTTTGGACAATGCTCCACATAACGCTTCTTGATCCTTGGCCGTTTTATAAACAACACGACTGCCAGAGTTATCTTTTACCAGAAAAACTACGCTTCCGGTGCCGGTATGCTCTATCTTGAGGAGTTCGAGCGAAAGTGAAGGATCCCAATTAATTGGCGTGTTTTGGGCGGGGACATCATTGTTGCCTCCGCAAAGTGCTTTAACGTCGTCGGATATTTCCCGCTGAATAATCACATCGCCAATGATAATGGTAGAAGTGCGAAAAGGCACACTTGTTACGGTGCTGGTAGAGCCATCGCTACACAAGGTGCGCAAACTCGCCACGTAATTGGTCCCCGGTAATAAACCGTTAAGGGTAAACGTATTGGCGGTTGTGGTAAAAGGCCCCGGTGGGTTGGATTGCGGCGCTATCGAAATCTCAACCGTGGCATCGGCCGGGGCCGACCAGGTGAGCGTCGCAGAGTTGGGCGTAATCGCGGTGACTTGCACATTGGTTGGTGCTTCGCAAGGTAATGGTTCCGCCGGGGAAAGGTCGCAACCTGATCCGGTGAACATGGCCAATAATAGCAGGTATGCCGTTGCTATTACGGTTAAGATTGAAAATAACTTTTTCATACGTACAGCGTGTTTTGAAAAAATGTGAATAAATATTTGTTGCTGCAAAGGTGGCATCATATTCCAGGATATTACAAAGACAAATGCGCTAGTTTGTCCCATAGATCCAAACCTGTTTTTCAAAAATATTTGCCTAAAAAACGTATAAAAATACTAATTTGACCTATTTTTGCGAAAAAATTAAAAAAATAATGTCCCATAATTTTTATGCTAAAAAGCAACCTCTTTTCGCTATTACGCTTGTTTAAAAGCGAAGAAATGGACCTTTTGGACCAACTGATTGATACCGCTTTGTTTAAATTGCCCAACCGACACACCGATTCGGTGCGGCTTTTCCGGCATTTAAAACCTATACTTCACCAGTCCTACGGAGAAAATGAATTAGATAAAAAAAGTATTGCTCGCCACCTGTTTGGGCACCGCGCCAACCCCGATACCGAATTGAGAAAAGCCATGTCGAACCTGGCGGGTATCTTAAAAAAATTTGTACGGGTACAACAGGTTTTACTGCCCCAAACAACGTCCGTCTCTGGTTTTTTGCGCGATATTCAGGTTGATTTAAGTTTATTACAATGGCTCAAATCACGCACCGCCAACACCATCCCCACCGCGAAATCATCCTTTATTGTGGACCATTCAACCCGTAAAAACCAATTGTTGGTAGAGCATCAATACCAGATACTTCACCAATATACGGGTGTCTTGCCTACCGAAGAAGGACCGGGGTTCAACCAACGTAACTACAGCGAATGGTTATTGGCGGGCTTTTGGACCGAATACGAAATGTTTGATTATTACGGCCTTCAAAGGCTGCCCATCGAACAAGAGCGCCACATGATTCAGGCCCTGGGCGCTTTGGATCAGTTTTATTACCAACTAAAAATGAGTTTGGTGGTGCATCTTCAAACCAATCAGATGATGCGGCCCATTCAGGAAACCTTTGAATATGCTATCGTTCAGGATCAGGTTGTACACGCCCAAAAATTATTGGAAAACCTTCCTCAACATTTGATTCATTCCTCCTCCATCCAACTGTACAATGCCGCCTACGCCATGCTTACCCAAGCCGAAAACAGCGAAGCACACTACCTGGAACTCGAAAAACACATCGGTAGTTATGCCCTGGATTTGCCCGAGGAGATTATTACCACTTTTCAAACCATTCAAAGGATATATTGCTCGGTCATGTACAACCGAACCGGTAAAACCATTTACCTGCAACGCAACTTTGCTTTTTTTACCCAACATCTCGAATCCGAAATTAAACAACAGGGCGGCACCATCAGTGCTTTGAGTTTTAGTGCCGCCATTTCCAATGCACTCCGAATTGGGCAGGAAAATCATGAATGGGTAACCCGATTTTTACAACGTTTCCAAAATGGAAAAAACCTTTTCGGCACCGAAACACCACGCGAAGTGTATAAAACGAACCGTGCCAACCTCCTCCTGAGTCAACAGGCGTACCGGGAAGCATCTAACGAATTGATTGGGTACGAATGGTACGGCCGTATTGATGAACCACAAATACTACTTCTGGCTATTCGAATTGATTTGAAAATTCAGTACGAAATGGGCAAATACGAAGATGATTATACCATGCGTACCCTCGATAACGCCGAAAAGCGCATCCTCCGATTGGGCGGTATTGATCAACAACAACGCGACATGACCTTGTTTTTTCTGCGACTGCTAAAACAACTATGCCTTGTCGCGGTAAAATTAAAAATGCGCCGCTCCCAAGACGGGCTGGACAGTAAAATTGCCAAATGGCAAACCGAAATAAACAGCAAACCCGTTGCCGAAAAGGCATGGTTGCTCCAAAAAGTAAAGGAAATAACTGAATTGTAACGCCGACTTTACACCGCCGCCGGAGCCGCGTTGGAAAACTGCAATTTGGCCAAACTGCTGTACGCGCCGTCGGGAATGGCCGACAACGTTTCGTGGGTGCCTTGTTCCACAATATAACCACCTTCCAGCACGTAAATGCAATCCACCTCGCGGATGGTCGCCAAACGGTGCGCGATGATAATACTCGTCCGGCCTTCCATCAGGCGATTGAGGGCCTCTTGCACCAGTTTTTCGCTTTCTGCGTCGAGGCTCGATGTGGCTTCGTCGAGCAATAAAATGGCGGGATCGCGCAGGATCGCACGCGCAATGGCAATGCGTTGCCGTTGTCCACCCGATAATTTGATGCCTCGCTCGCCCACAATCGTATCCCAACCTTCGGGGAAAGCCGACACAAAATCAAAGGCGTTGGCTTTGCGCAGGGCTTCGGTAATTTCGGCCTCGGAAGCGTCGGGTTTACCGTACAACACGTTTTCTTTGATGGTACCACCGAACAAAATAACCTCCTGCGGTACAATGGCAAAATGGCTGCGGTACGAATACAGGTCAAAGTCCTGAATATCAATGCCTTCCAAACGAATGGTGCCGCCTTCGGGCCGGTGAAACTGCAACAACAATTGCATAATGGTAGATTTGCCGGCACCCGATTGCCCCACCAACGCCACTTTTTGTCCGGCGCGGATGGACAAATCAACGCCTTTCAACACCGGCACATCGTTGCGGGTAGGGTAGGCAAATTGCACATTTTCAAACTCAATATTGCCCTGTATATCCACTGCCGGGCGGTTCACCTGCGAGCGCTCCTCCACTTCCGAAGGTGTCTTGAGAATTTCACGCACGCGTTCGGTAGCACCCACTGCCCCCACCAATTCGGTGTAAAAATTACCCAATCCGGCAATCGCCGCCCCAATCACCGCCGTAAACGTGACAAATGAGATAAGTTGGCCCGCCGTTATTTCGCCCGATTGCACCATGCGCATCCCCGTCCAGATGACAAAAAACAAGGCGCCAAACAAAACAGTGATGATAAAAGTGGCAAACAAGGCCCGCCCGGAGGCGTATTTCATGGATAATTTGATGACGCTGTCGTTGGAGCCACCGTACCGGTTGGCTTCAAAGGCTTCGTTGGTAAAGGCTTTTACGGCGTAAATACTTTGCAGGGTTTCGTCCAAAATGGTATTGGAATCGCCCAAAATTTCCTGGCGTTCTTTGGATAATTTGCGAATGCGGCGGCCAAAAATCATGGCACCCACCACAATCACCGGGAAAGTGAGCAACATGACACCCGCCAATTTGGGCGTTTGCCAGGCCAAAAAAGCCACCCCACCAATCAGGATAATGATTTGGCGGATAAACTCGGCGAGCACAAAATAGAAGGTGTTGTATATTTTTTCAATGTCGTTGGTCATGCGGCTGACCAATTCACCCACGCGGCTTTTTTCAAAAAAAACAACGGGCAGACTAATGAGTTTTTGGTAAACGGCTTTGCGGATATCGGCCGAAGAACCTTCGCTGACGCGGGCAAATAACATGACCCGGAAATAGGATACCACGCCCTGAAATGCCAATACTACCACTAATAACAGCGCAATTTGCCACAAATCCAGTTGAACGGGCACTTCTTTACCCTGGGCCACATCGAGCATAATGCCCACGATGTAGGGGAAAATCATAAATACGGTACTCGACAAAAACAGCAATACCAAACCAATGATAAAAGACCACCGATAGGGGCGCACAAATTCAAAAATACCCAGCGAATCCCGGAGGCTGGCCATGTTCAGCCTCGGTTTTTGTTCTTCTTTATTCTCCATAAATTATATGATAGTGCTTGTTCGCTTGATTTTTTGGGCAAAAAAATGCCACTTTTCGGTACAAAAATACAATAAATTCCCCAGTAATTTTCAATTTGTCATCCGGCTAAGCCGTTACTCTGCCGCCCGGTATCCGTTTGGCGGCTACTTCTTTCATGGTTTTTACCGGAATAGCGATGCACTTTTTTTCCATGTATTCCAGCATTTCCAACATGAGCGCCTGTGAGGTATCGTCGAGTTGGGCGAAACGGTCGGCAAATACTTCTTCCACGGCGCGTGATTTTACGGTTTTAATTTGATCAATCATGGGACGCAGCGAGCGTTCGACCTGGCGTTCGTGCCAAATGTCGCGGTAGGCCGCCATGCGTTGAGAAATGATTTTTTCGGCATTTTGGCGCTCATTTTCCCGGAAAGCCATGTGTTCGGCGGCCAATTCGCGCAACCCTTCAATTTCCACGTAATGCACCGGGAACGCGGTTGTTACCGCCCGGGCGACGTTATTGGGCACCGACAAATCAACGATGGTTTTTACCGAGCGGTCGTTCTGAATCAGGTGACCGTACAGTTCGGGAGTAATAATGGGCGTAGTAGCACCCGTGCACACCACCATAGCGTCGAAGGGTTGGGTGTAGGTGTGCAGCGCATCGAGGGAATAAGCGGCCCCTTGTTCGAAGGTTTGGGCAATTTGGGTGGCCTTTTCAAACGTTCGGTTAAACACCGTGACGCGGCTAAAGCCTTCTTTTTGCAAAAATTTGGCCAACAAAGCGTTGGTTTCGCCCGCGCCCACCAATACGATATGGTCGGAGTTGCGCAAGCCTTTATCTCTCATACTATGGAACGCCAGTGCCACCACCGAAAGGGCTTTCTCCCCGATGCCGGTCTGGTTGAATACTTGTTTGGATACTTCAATGGCCTGCGTAATCAGCAAGCGGAAGTGGTCGCCGGTGATACCCCAGGCCACGCAATTTTCGTAAGCGGCGCGCAATTGGCGCACAATTTCGCGTTCACCCACCACCAGGCTATCCATTGCCGAAGCCACTTCAAAAACGTGGCGTACCGCGTCGCCTCCGTGAAAAATATGGAATAATTTGCTTAATTCCGCCGTTTTTTCGGGTGAAAGAGCGGGATTGAGCATGGCCATCAACGTTTCCTTCAATTCCTGGTCATTGACCGGATCGGGGGTATAAAAAGCAAAAAGCGCACGGTTACAGGTTGTCAGCGCGTACAATTCTTCCCAATTAAAATGTTGTTTCAGGCTGCGGAGCAGTCCGGGTAGCGCATCAGTTGAAGGTATCAGTTGTCCAATTGCCTCTAAGGGAGCGTTGCGGTGTGTAAGTGTAATAAGGTGGTAACCTTGAAGCATGTTTTGATTTTTCTAACAAGACGCAAAATTATGAAATTCGTTAGGTTACCTTTGTCACCCGTTTGTCACACCCCCGGAGCGGACACTAATTTGGAAACAGTCCAGATAAGCACACTATGACACCAACACTTCGCGCCTACCTCATTTTGCATTTTTGCGTATTTTTATGGGGTTTTACGGCAGTTTTAGGCAAATTAATCACCCTCGAAGCCTTGCCGCTGGTTTGGTGGCGGGTGGCTTTGTGCAGCGGCATTTTGCTGTTGTTTGTTTCTCCCGAAGCCCGTGCGCGTCCCGGGCGGGCGGGTATATTGCGCTTGCTGGGCATTGGCGTCATTATTGGGCTGCACTGGGCCAGTTTTTACGGTGCGGTCAAACTGTCGAATGCCTCAATTGGGGTAGCGGCATTTGGTACGGTGACGTTTTTTTCGGCGTTGATTGAGCCATTTGTGTTTAAAAAACGCTTTGTCTGGTACGATTTGCTGGTGGGCGTGCTCATTATTCCCGGCATTTTGCTCATTGCCGGCGACCTCGATTTACAAATGCGGCTGGGGCTGGCGGTGGGCGTTTTCAGCGCGTTTTTGGGGGCATTGTTCACGGCCCTCAACAAAAAAGAAGTGGATGCGCACCAACACGCGCCGTTTACCATGACCCTGTACGAAATGACCGGCGCGGTGCTCATTGCCTCGGTGGGGGTACTGGTATGGGGCTACGACCTGAAAGCCATGATTCCTTCGCCCACCGATTGGCTGTGGCTGGGCGTGCTGGTGCTGCTGTGCACCCTGCTGACCAATTATCTGGTGTTGGGGGTCATGCGGGAGGTTTCGGCCTTTACGGTCAATTTAGTGACCAATTTGGAGCCTATTTACGGCATTGCATTGGCCATTCTTATCTTTCGCGAAGACCGGGAGTTGCCGCCCAATTTTTACCTCGGCGCGGCGATGATATTGGCGGCGGTGTTTGGGCATCCGTTTTTTAAGAAATGATTCCCCCCCTACCGTTTAAACTCCTTTTCCCATACCGTTTCATTGCCCCGGTCATCGCGCACTACCAACCGCAATTTATGCGTACCTGGGCCGGTTTTATCGTCAAAAACGTGGGTCAAGCGGTTGTTTTTGGAATTTAACTCAAATAAGACCCACGTACCATCAATGGTACCGCGCCAGTAGAGATCGTCAGCGCGATCAGTAACGTCAAAATTATCGTTAATTCGGAATGACATGGACGTTTTTCGGCGCATATCATCGTCAAAGGCCACCGGAACAATCGTGGGCGGGGTTTGGTCCACCATCACGCAATAATCGCCCAGTGTGCGCACCTGCGTAGTGAGTCGGTTACCCACCCATTTGGCCCCGCAATTATCCGATTTTTTACCGCTGCACCGGGCAATTACGGCTTTGGAGCGCAGGTTATCGGGTAGGTTAACGGGTATAATCCCGATTTCAAAAAACTTGTGCACCGGTGTGAGGCTGTTGTGTACGTGGTGTACCTCCGAGTACGTGTTATCGCTTTCGTCGGGGGTGGTGTGGTATTTGAGTTTGAGGTCTTCGTAAAGGCAACCTTTGGGCATATTTAACGAAAAATTGCCGTTCGTAAAACTATTGACCTCGTTCCACAAAAACTGGTACTGAAACGGTTCATCGGCCAATGGTTCCATGTTTTCGCTGCGCTGGAGTTGAAATTTGGCCACGGTAACGTTACCCGCCGCGTCGGCGACTTTAATTTCCACGGCGGTCGTTTTGGACGCGCTGAGCGGAATGGCTCCCATCGTCGGGGTGGTTTCGTACATGGATAATTTGTCGCCGGGTGCCACAAATAACTCGTAAAACCAGGCACCGTAGCGTTTGTTGGCGGCATAATCGCACAGGGAATTCATGTACCGCGTTTCGTCAAAATGAAACGAATTGGCCGACCAACCGTACACCAATTCCCCGTCGGCATAGACCGAAATGGCATATACCCCGTTGTCATTGCGCAGGGCATCGGTTTGGTCGTAAGACTTTATACCCAGCCCCACGCGCCAGGCACCCGCCACGTAAATATCCGCGCCACCTTTCATGCCGTAAGTGCCGTCTTTGCGTTTTTCGACCGGAAAAGCCACCGAACGCAGCACTTCGCGTTGTTCCGACAGGTGGTAGAGTTTCATGTCGCGAATATCGGGCGGACGGCTGTCGGGAATGGGTAAACCAAACAACAGTGGGTTGAGCGGGTGGCCATTTTGCCGCACCTCGAAGTGCAGGTGTGGCCCGGTACTGCCGCCGGTATTGCCCATTTTGCCAATTTCCTCGCCTTTTTGCACCCGGTATTTGTCGGCGGGGCAGTCAATGGTCACTTCAAAACGTTCGCGTTTGTATTGGGTTTCTTTTACCAAAGCCGCAATGGCCGGGCTAAAACGATCCAAATGCGCGTAAACGGTGGTGTAACCGTTGGGGTGTTTGATGTACAAAACATTGCCGTATCCGCTGGCTTGTACCTTTATTTGGTCAATATAACCTTCGGCGGCGGCGAATACGGGTTGGCCCACCGCGCCGTTTTTACTTTTTAAATCGAGGCCCGCATGAAAGTGATTGGGTCGTAATTCCCCAAAGGTGCCCGTTACCAGCAGCGGGTCGTTAATGGGCGCCATAAAATAGTCTTTTGGATAAGATGCCAATGCTGCAACCGGGTCATAGGCCGTTGGTGGCGTACCCGGTCCGTAAAATGACAAGCAGGGGAGCAGCGCCAAAAATACCAATGCAATTCTCAAATATTTCATAATCAATGGCAAAAATACCACGTTTCCAACGAACTCGTTATACCTTTGACCCATTATCGCTTTGTAGTGGTCTCAATTTAACATTGTTGTCAGGTTGAGATCTTAAAAGGGAACTCCGGTGAAAATCCGGGACAGTCCCCGCTACTGTAAGTTTTTGTTGGGCCTCATACCACCATATTCGGCCCAACGCCCGCTGCAAAATGCCACTGTAATCTATGGGAAGGCGCAGCGTGGTACAAAACAAGTCAGGAGACCTGCTACATTGATTTTGTTCACAAAAGAGGTAATTTGGGTTTGTATTCCACAAATTTGAACCAACTCTAACGACTTTCGGAGGAAAGGTCAGGAAACTATGTTGCACCAACGCTTGCATTTATGGCCGGTGGTTGTGCTGCTATTGGGCTATTCACCCCTGAAGGCCCAAATGCAGGATACCGCTACGGCCCTGCCTGTTGTTACCATTCAGGCTTTTTCATTGCGCCAAACGCTGCCCGGCGAATCCGTTCAGCCGTTCGACAGTGCCCGCTTACACACCGCGACGCACCAGTCCTTGGCCGATGTGCTCTCCGCCCAAACGGGCATTTACGTAAAATCTTACGGATTAGGCAGCCTGGCCACGCTCTCGCTGCGCGGCAGCAGTTCCAATCAGGTGGCCATTACCTGGAACGGTATTCCCATTCAAAGCCCCATGTTGGGCCTCACCGATATTGCCCTTTTGCCCGCTTTTGCCGCCGACGCGGTAACGCTTCACTACGGCAGCAGCGGCGCACAATGGGGCAGCGGCGCCGTGGGTGGCACCCTCGCCCTCGGCAGTAGCGCCCCCCGGCCCGGTACCCAATTGATGTACAACGGCGCAACCGGCAGTTTTGGCACCCAAAACCACCAAGCCAAACTCAACTGGAGCAATGGCCGCTTCGGTACGGCTACCAAATGGTTCAACGGCCGGGCGACCAACGACTTTTTTTATCCGTTGACCCCCCAAATTCGCCGCCAACAAACCAACGCCAACTTTGCCCAACAAGGTTTTTTGCAAGAAATATATTGGTCGCCGCGCGCGCCCACGCAATGGAGCGCGCACCTGTGGCGGCAAACCAACCAACGGCAAATTCCGCCGCTCACCACCCAAACCCGAAGCCTGGCTTTTCAAAATGACAGCGTTTGGCGGGCCGTGGTGCAAGGTCGTTTTTGGTTAAAAAAGCACATTTTTTTGGCGAAAATGGCTTTTTTTGACGAAAAAATAAATTATCAGGATCCCCAAATTTTACTCGTTGCGCCCACGGGTTTTCGCACCTGGACCTCCGAACTCGAGCACAAATGGCAATGGAACCGCTACTTTTCCGTTCAAACCGGCGGGCAGTGGTCGGCGTATTCGGCTTTTGCCAACGCCTACGCCGATACGGTACGGGAACAACGAACGGCCCTTTTTACCAATGTGCGCTGGCAACGGGGCCGGTGGCAGGTGCAGGTTTCGACCCGACAAGAATGGCAGGATGGCCGCCCCGTGCCGCTCATGCCCGCGCTCGGTTGGGCGTATCGCCCGCGCACCTGGGCCACCTGGAAAGGCAAACTTAGCCGACACTACCGCTTACCCACGCTCAACGAACGCTATTGGCAGCCGGGTGGCAACCCCGATATTTTGCCGGAGCGCGGCTGGAGTGCCGAAACGGGCCTGGAAATCCGCACGGGCAACGGCCTGTACGCCGCCGCCAACGCCTACCACCGCTACATCCATAATTGGGTAATTTGGGCTTTGCAGGAAGGACAGTTTTTTTTCTCCGCCAACAATATTACCGCTGTGCAAAGTCGGGGTACGGAACACCGGCTGGGGTGGCAGCACCACGGGCGAAACTGGACCTTGGACCTTGGAGCGGGCTACGATTATGTGCGTTCGGTGAACCAAATCGCCGTGCAAAAGCCCGCCCTTCCCGCCGGTGAACAACTGGCCTATACGCCCGTTCACCGGGCTTTTGGGCACGTGTACGCGCATTGGCGCGGCGCGGGGGTGCAGTGGCAGTCGCAATTTACCGGGGCCGTTGGTGGGTTTAACGAAGATGTACCGGCCTTTTGGGTGCACCAGGCCCGCGTGGAATACACGGTGCATTGGCGCTGGGCGCAAGGGCAGTTTTTTTTCCAGACGAACAATATTTTTAACCATGCATACCAGGTCATAGAGCGTCGTCCCATGCCGGGACGCCATTATATGATCGGGTTAACCACCCAATTTTTTATTAAAAATGCGCATTAAAATTACTTTTTTGCCCGTATTGCTGCTTTTATGCTACACCGTAGCACAAGCCCAAACCACCGCCACTTTTGAAAATATCCCGTTTCCGGTGGCGCTTAATTTCCGCAACGATGCCGCTTCCTCCAACGGCGTTTTTGCCAGTGGCAACGTGGCTTTGCCCAACGACTACAATACCCAATTCCAATATTGGGAAGGATGGGCCATCTCCAAAGAAACCGACAACACGACCCCCGGATTTAACAACCAATACAGCGCCATTACGGGCAAAGGCGTTGATAATTCGGCCAAATACGCCCTGTGTTACACCTACGCCGGTACCACCATGCGCCTCACCGGACCGGCCAAAGGCGGGGTGGTGAACGGCCTGTACGTGACCAATAGCACCTACGCTTATTTTAGCATGTTGGAAGGCGATGCTTTTGCCAAAAAATTCGGTGGAATTACCGGTAACGACCCCGATTTTTTCAAATTAACCGTCAAAAAATACCGCAACGGCCAAATTGGCGCCGATAGCGTGGATTTTTTCCTCGCCGATTACCGGTCGGCCAACAACGCCAACGACTACATTGTCAATGATTGGCGGTTTGTGGATTTGACCAGTTTGGGCAATGCCGATTCGTTGGTGTTTTATCTTTCGTCCAGCGATAATGGTACGTTTGGCATGAATACCCCCGCTTATTTCTGCGCGGACAACGTGATTACGGCCGATATGCCCGTTTCGGTGGCCGAAGCCGTGGCCGCACCCGCTTTTGAAGTAGCGCCCAATCCGGCGACCGACGTGGTAGTGTTGCGCACCGAAGAAGCAGGCACGGCAGCCATTACCGATGTTTTGGGCCGCACCGTAGCCGAAGTATTGGTTCAGCCGGGCACCAACCCCATTTCCTGCGGTACGTGGGGCCGGGGCATGTACACCATCCGGTTTCGGGAAACGGCGCGGACGGTATTGGTCCGTTAACCCCCGTACCCCGCGTGCAGACGCACGGCCGTGCGTCTGCACGATTTTGGAAAAAACGTCGGGCATCGAATTGTTGCATTTCACCCGAATCTGTGCAGAAGTACGGCCGTGCGTCTCTACGATTTTGGAAAAAAACGTCGGGCATCGAATTGTTGCATTTCACCCGAATCTGTGCAGAAGCACGGCCGTGCGTCTCTACGATTTACCTTACAATTGAAACATCCCCGGAAAATTTTACCACCCTTCCATTTTCGAATTCCATTTCAGCCTGCCACACAAATACTCCGGACGGCAATTTTTTGTTCCTGAAACTACCGTTCCACGCTTTGCTAAGATCATTGGTCAGGAAGTTTTTTTCTTCAAAAACCAGTTCGCCCCAACGGTTGAAGATTTGTAAAAACCGAACGCGATAAGGATTTTTGGATTGAATAAAAAACCAGGCATTATCGTCATCGGCATTCGGGTTGAACACGTTGGGCACATACACTGGGTATTTTATCGAAATGCCCAGGTCGTCGTTGGCGAAACACCCGTGTTCATTTTTAATATTCAAGGTGAAAATAGACTTTTCAAGCGGAAAAATCAGTGGATTGAGGCAACTGTTGCAGTCCATATTTGGGATACCGGGCTGGTTCGACCATTTGCTCAACACAAGGTTGCCAAGGCCGTTTACGGTCGGGTTGGGGCGAATTGTGTCCCCTGCAATGAGTTCAATGTCAGGCCCCAAATCTAAATAGACCTGTCCATCGAAGACAAAAAACGAGTCTTCTACAAAGGCAGTGCAGCGGTCTTCCATAGTCAAGACATAGACACCCGGTTCATCAACCTGGATGGAGGGCGTAGTTTGGCCAGTACTCCAAGTATAATATTCGGCCATCGTTTTGGGATTTTTCAACTCCACACTCTGTCCCTCGCAGATAAAAATGCGTTCGTTATGGGCAATTTTCTCTAAATCAGTAACGACAAAACTGGTGGAATCGAGTTTTTGGTGGGTCGCTGGGTCATCGGAAAGGAGGTTCAAAAGGCTGTCTGACGAGATTCGAATATTGAACAACTGCGCTTGTGTGCGCACGATGCCACTGGGTAAATTGTCGAGCACTACCCGAACAACCAAGGAGTCAACACCCTCATTTACCTTCATTTGTGAAACTTTCAAATGACCTGAATTTGCACCGATGTCCACCTGCCCGCCAAAGGGATTTTTCATGATTTTGTCAATAAGTACACCGGTCGGGAGCCAATTTTCGAGGGTCAAATCCGTTTGTGCTGCCCCCGTTCGGTTCGAAATAATATAGATCAAATCTACAATGCCGCAATGCGAAACGGTATCGGGCCAGGTGCTGAGTTGAAAATTGAAGGAGCCTGGGCAACTGCAGCCGTCTAAACGGCCACCGGATTCGATTTCGACCGGGATTTTGTTCATGATCAAACCGGTACGGGTGCTGATTTGATATAATGACGGCCCACTAAGGCCCCAAAGGTTGCCAAACCCATCGAAAAACAGGGCAGCAAGCCCTGTTTCAATGTCAACGACCGGATAATTATTTAAATCAACAAAGCCAGTTTGCAGATCAATGGTTGCCAAACGTTTCAGGCCAGCATCAAACCCATATAAAACGCCAGTAACGGGATTAAACGCGATATCCAAGGGGAAAAAGGGGGCCGAAAGTGCCAAGGTTTTTTCTTCATAATTGCCCGAAGCCAGATCAACGAACAACAAGGATTTGTCCAATCCCAATAAAACTAAGTACTTTCCATCAGGAGTAACGTCGCCTGCGAATGAACCGAAGGACATCTGTGTCAGTTCTTCTGGCCGCCCCCTTGCATCAATCCTGATAAGCCGGTCGCCTTGGCAGCCATAAACCATTTTGTCTTGCAACCGATAACCGATTCCATTGACCTTGAAGCCGCTTGGCTCCGAAAAGGCATCAAAATAGGCCGTCCCGGCAATGCTGTCAATCCGCAGATAGTTCAAGGTGCTGACATCTTGAAGATTTGAATAAATCACCATCGGTGTATTAAGGCACTCAATGGGAAAGGTTTGCGAAAAAAGATTATCACAAAGCAGGAGTAAGAAGTAGATTATTGTTTTAAATTTCATGTGCATCAAGTTTTTGGAATGATGCACGTTTCTTGAAATGGGTTGTATCTATCGAATACGTTGGCTCTTAATCCAAGAATGCAAATTCTATTGGATACGGAACCTAAATCGAAGAACATTTAACGGACGCACCACTAATGACCGTATTTCTTTAATTCTTCACATTTGATACGTTGCCGGTCATTTTCATAGGGCAATAAACTCATCGCCCACATATAGTTATGCAGCAAATTTACAGTAGGTATTTTTTCATTGTACGTTATTAATCCCGCTTCAGTTGATTCCCATTGGCCATTTTTGTTTGATTGCAGTGTACAATCTTTTTTTAAAATACTACCATTTTCAGAAAGTTGAAGGTCAAGTATTCGATTGCAATCCTTGGAATATCCCCTTACGTCCCCTGTATTCAAGGAAATGGCAACAGTTTTCTGTATTTTACACTTAATTTCTTTCGTTTGAGTGTATAGTTTAAAAGTTCCGCAAGAAACAGAAATAGTACCAATTCCATCAAGTGGCTCAGGCGGAAAATTAACAATAAAAATAGAATCGCTTTTGAATTGTATTATAGATTTATTGAAGCCGTCGTGGTAAAATATTTTTCCGTTTAAATTATTGGGATCCAATTTGTTTTCGCTCTCACAAGATGCAATTATAATTATGCTCGCTAATATTGATATTGTATTTTTCATTTTATGTTTTAATTTTGTGACTGCGGAATAAGAAAACCCGTAGGCACCGGCATTGTCAACAACCAATTGTTTTAACGCACAAATATACAGTCAATTTTATTTTCGCAACCGGTCCCGCGGATTTGGATTTTTACCCATCATCCCATTCGGACGAAAATCCACAATTTGATCCCTGCTTTCGATTTTCAACCTACCTTTGCGCCCTAAAATACAGGAACAACAGTGAATTTAACCGAAATTGCTATACGGCGCCCCTCGCTCATTATCGTTTTGTTTGCGGTATTGACCTTTATGGGTATTGCCTCCTATTTTTCCCTGCCCATCGAACTGACCCCCAAATTCAGTCCGCCCGTAATTACCATTATCACCGCTTATCCCGGTGCTTCGCCGAGTGAGGTGGAAAATACCGTGGCCAAACCCATCGAAGACGCGATTTCGTCGCTGGAAGGCATTGATCAGGTGCAGGTGGTGTCTAACGAAAATGTGAGTTTTATCGCCGTTGAATTTGAACAACAGGCCGATTTGGACAAATCCGTGCAGGAAATTCAGCGGAAAATGGGCCAGGTGGTTTCGGCTTTTCCCAAAGAAGTCCGCGCTCCGGTAATTAACAAGTTTGCCCTCGACGAATTGCCGGTTGTGCGTTTGGCGGTGAGTAGTAATTTGTCAGGAACGGCGTTTTATGATTTGATCAAAAACCGCGTCGTTTCCGAATTGGCGCAGGTAAAAGGCGCGGCGCAGGTGACCATTTTGGGCGGCGAACAACGCGAAATCAAAATCAATATCAACTCCTACAAATTAGAACAATACGGTATTTCGCTGTTGCAGGTGGCGCAGGCCGTGCAGGCGGCCAACCTCGATTTTCCAACGGGCAAAGTCAGCGGGGAAGACAATCAGGTACGGATTCGACTCGCGGGTAAATTTACCTCGTTGGACGAGATTCGCGCCTTGGTCATTGGCAAAAGCCGGTTCAACGGCACGGTTTATCTCCGCGATATTGCCGATGTGCAGGATGGTGTCCGCGATGCCGAAGTCTTGTGCCGCACCAACGAAACGCCCGCCGTGGGCCTGAGTATTCGCAAACAAGGCGATGCCAACGCCGTTGAAATGTCGGAATTGGTGCTGGAAAAACTCAAGGTATTGGAAAAAACCTACGAGCGCGAAGGTTTGCAATTCCAGGTGGTGGCCAACAGCAGTATTTTTACCAAACGCGCCACCGACGCCGTGATCGAAGACCTGATTATTGCCGTTATTTTGGTGAGCCTCGTGATGTTGTTGTTTTTGCACAGCATCCGCAACGCCATGATTGTGTTGGTGAGTATTCCCACCTCCATCGTCAGCACGTTTGTGATGATGAAATTGTGCGGGTATTCGCTCAATATGTTGAGTTTATTGGGCCTCTCGTTGTCCATCGGTATTTTGGTGGACGACGCGATTGTGGTCATTGAAAATATTTACCGGCACCTCGAAATGGGCAAAAACCGGGTGCAGGCCAGTTACGACGGCCGTACCGAAATTGGTTTTACGGCCATTAGTATTACCCTCGTGGACGTGGTGGTGTTTTTGCCCATTGTATTTACGGTGGGTTTGGTGCCCAACCTCCTGCGGCAGTTTTGTATGACGGTTCTCACCTCTACCCTCATGTCGCTGCTGGTATCGTTTACGCTGGTGCCCTGGCTGACGTCGCGGGTGGGTAAATTGCACCGTTTTGAAGGCAAAAACCTCGGCGGGTTAATTGTGCTCAACTTCGAACGTTTCCTCGACTGGATTACCGAGGGCTTTGTAACGGCCCTGCGCTGGGCTTTAAAAAGCGGCTGGAACAAGGCCATTACCATCGTGGGTGCGGTGGTGTTATTGGTGTCATCGGTGTTTTTGGTGACCAAAGGTTTTATCGGGAACTCGTTTTTTGATTCCGGCGAACGCGGCGAATTTTTGATCAGCGTGGATTTGCCCAAAGACGCATCGCTGGCCCAAACCAACGCCAAAATTCAGCAGGTAGAACAGTTTTTGCGCCAACAACCCGACGTGGTGCGCACATTTACCACCGTGGGCACCAACAACAAGGCATTTGGCCTGAATGCGCCCTACACTGGCGAAATTCACGTTTTTTTGAAACCTTACGGCAAAGAACGGTCGGTGCTGACCCCGGTCTATGCCTTGCAAACCAAACGAAAATTAGAAGAAATCATCACCGGAGTGGATATTCGAACCTCGCCCATTGACATTATGGGTTTGTCGTTTATGCCCATCGAAATTTATTTCAACGGCGATAATCTCGACAAGTTATTCACCATGTCGGATACCATTCAGCAAATTATGCGGAGTGTTCCGGGTTGCGTGGATGTGAGTGCATCGGTGGAAAAAGGCAACCCCGAAGTGCGGGTGGATGTGAACCGCCAACGCATGTCGGACTACGGTTTGATGATGGCGCAAGTGGGTCTTACGCTGCAAACGGCGTTCAGCGGCAACACCGATGCCCGTTACCGCGACGGCGATTACGAATACCCCATTCGCGTCGCACTGGATGCTTTTGACCGCCGCAGCGCCGAAAATATCGCCAATTTATCGTTGGTCAATCCGTTGGGCAGCACGGTGTACCTCAAGCAATTTGCCGACATTAAAGAAAGCACCGCGCCCACGCGCTTGGAGCGCCGCGACCGGCTCCCTTCGATGGTGTTTACAGCACAGGTGATTGGGCGCCCCAATGGTTCGGTGAGCCGCGATATTAAAGCCAAAATGGACCAATTGCAGTTACCGCAGGGCACTTATATCAAATACGGGGGCGACCTCAAGCGGCAGCAGCAGGCCATTGGCAGCATGAGTTTTGCGTTGTGGACCTCGTTGTTGCTGGTGTACCTGATTATGGTGGCGCTGTACGATAACTGGGTGTATCCGTTTGTGGTACTCATTACCATTCCGTTGTGCATTATCGGGGCATTTTTGGCCTTGGCGTTGGCCAGCGAAAACCTCACGGTATTCACCGGTTTGGGTTTGTTGATGCTGATCGGGCTGGTGGGGAAAAACGCCATATTGGTCGTGGATTTTGCCAATCAACTGCGCAACGAAGGGGCGTCGCTGAATGAAGCCCTGCTAACGGCCACCAAATTGCGTTTTCGGCCCGTTTTGATGACCAATATCGCGATGGTCATCGGGTTATTGCCCATTGCCATGACCGGTGGTGCCGGTTCGGCGTGGAAAAATGGTTTGGCTTGGGCCATTATTGGCGGCCTGAACTCTTCCATGTTTTTGTCGTTAATTATTGTACCCGTGGTGTACGGTTTGTTCGACGCGGCGTTGACCAAAATGGGCTACAATCAAAAAAAGAAAATTGATTTGGACGTCTAATCGTTATTTTTGCTTTCCGTTAATACAAGTATCACTTTCCTATGGCACAAATGAATTGGATTTACGTGGATAACACCGGTCAAAGGCACAACGTGGGTTTTTACCACGGTGACAAAACCGGGCATCTGCTGATTTATTGCGACCACAAAATCATGCAGGTTGATTTTTCGGTAAAAGAATCCACCTTTTATTCCTTTTTTATTCAGGATGAATTGTGCGAAGTGCATTTGGTGAAAGAAAAAAACGGGCAGTTTGGGTACGAGTTTAAAATTAATAAGGAAATTGATACGCCACTTAACCAGGAGCGCAAAAAACTCCTTCGTTTTGAACGGAAACAAATTGCTGCCGGGATCGGGGTTATGGCCTTGTTTATCGTGGGTTTATTGTATTATAATCGGTACCAAAAACAAAAAAAAGAGTACGAATCCATGTCGGAGCGCAGTATTATCGGGGTATTAACGCCCGATCAGGTCACCGATTTGCAAATTAACGGGAAGGGAACCACCGCTACTTTTTACGTAATGGAAGAACAGGGTATCCCCGTGGCGCGGTACACTTTTTATACCCTCGACAGCCAAATGGTAAGCGGCAAAGTGACCTCCACCGATGGCGGGCAATTGTACCTGCCCACGGGTTTTGCGATTGGCGACCGGCACGTGTTTAAAGCCCAATACGTCCCCAACGCGCCCTCGGTGCACCGCATTAATTTTTACGAACCCAACGCCGAAACCCTGGCCAAATACATTGAACAAGCCAAACAGGTACAAAAATTATCGCACCCCGAACACAGCGAACCGTACAACTACTGCCTCGTGGAGGCGGTAAAAGAACAACGGCATTGGACGGCACTTACCCATATTATGCACCAAAATGACGATAAAAAAAGCAAAAAAGCCTATCTCCGCCTCGTCAATGACGTAGATGTTGCCCGCGTTGTACAACAGCGTTGTGGTATTTGATCCCATTGCGCACCATAAAATAGCGTAATCACTTGCAAATTTCACTCTAATTGCCGTACCTTTGCGGCAGTTTAGATGACCATACTACACAAGGGAGCCAAAACGGTTCCCTTTTCTTTTGCTCAAAAATGGAATTAACCGAAAAAATAGCGCAACTTTTAGAAGAAAAATACGCCACGGACGAGATGTTTACCGACTGTTTCACCGTCGAACTGGAGTATCGCGCCACCAGCAACCGCTTGTATATTTTTGCCGATAGCGACTCCGGAATGACGTTTGAAAAATGTCAGAAACTCAGCCGTTTTATCGAACACCACGTGGATACCAACGGTTGGCTCGGCGAAAAATACGTGCTCGAAGTGAGCAGCCCCGGCATTAGCCGCCCCTTTAAATTTCCGCGCCAATACCCCAAAAATATTGGTCGTAAATTGGAAGTGACGTACCCCGACAAAACCAAAACCGAGGGTACTTTAACCGCCTGCGACGATACCAAAATTGTGTTGACCAGCGAAGTGGTGGAAAAAGAAGGCAAGAAAAAAGTAAAAAAAGAGGTAATCACCGAGATTCCTTATACCAATATCCACAAAGCCATTGTCAAATTGGCTTTCTAATAACGACAAAAATTTTACTATAAAATGCTTAAATTAGTTGATGTATTCTCCGAGTTTAAATCGGGAAAAGATATTGACCGCCCTACCATGGTGCGCGTGTTGGAAGACGTATTCCGCACGTTGATTAAGAAAAAATACGGCTCCGACGAAAACTTCGACGTCATTGTAAACACCGACAACGGTGACCTTGAAATCTGGCGCGTGCGCGAGGTCGTGTTCGACGGTGAGGTTACCGACGAACGTTCACAGGTCAGCGAAAGCGAAGCCCTCACCATTGACGAAAGCGTAAGCGTTGGCGAAGAATGCTACGAGCAACTCTCCATCGAAGACTTTGGTCGCCGTGCCATTATGGCCGCGCGCCAAACCCTCGTTTCGCGGATTATGGAATTGGAAAAAGACGATATTTTCCGCCGTTATTCCGAAAAAGTGGGCGATGTGGTCATGGGTGAAGTGAGCCAAATCATGAAAAAAGACCTGCTCATCCTCGACGATGCGACCGGTAACGAAATGGTGTTGCCGCGCCTCGAAATGATCAAAGGCGACTATTACCGCAAAGGTGACGTGGTGCGTGGTATCATTAAAAAGGTAGAAATGCGCAACAATACGCCCTTCGTCATGATCAGCCGTACCGATCCGGGCTTTTTGCAAAAACTCCTCGAAGCCGAAGTGCCCGAAATTGAAGACGGCATTATCGAAATCAAAAATATCGTTCGCCTTCCGGGTGAACGCGCCAAAGTGGCCGTGGAAAGCCACGACGAGCGCATTGACCCCGTTGGTGCCTGCGTGGGTATGAAAGGTAGCCGTATCCACGGTATCGTTCGCGAATTGCGCAACGAAAACATTGACATTATCAACTACACCAACAACCTCCAACTTTATATCCAGCGTTCGCTCACGCCCGCTAAAATCACCAATATCGACGTACACCAGGAAAAAATGCGCGTAAGTGTGTTCCTCGAACCCGATCAGGTGAGTCTGGCCATTGGTAAAGGCGGTAGCAACATTAAATTGGCCACCAAATTGACCGGATACGAAATTGACGTGTACCGCAACCAGGAAGCCGGTTACGAAATTGACGACGTAGAGTTGGAAGAATTCTCCGACGCTATCGAGCCTTGGGTTATCGAAGCACTGAAAAATATCGGTTGCGATACGGCCCGTCAGGTACTCGAACTCAGCGCCGAGGAAATCGTTCGCCGTTCGGATTTGGAAGAGGAAACCGTTCAGGATGTACTCAACATTTTGTCTTCTGAGTTTGATACCTAATCGTTCGCCAATACTCAGAAAAAAACTACATTTGCACCTTACTTTTAAACAACGTCATTGACATGAATATTCCAGATAATTGCAGGTACACCAAAGACCACGAATGGATTCGTATTGAAGGCAATATTGCCTACATTGGTATCACCGATTTTGCGCAGGGCGAATTGGGCGAATTGGTGTACATTGAGGTAGAAACCGTGGGGGAAACCCTTAAGGAAGGTGATGTTTTTGGTACGGTAGAAGCCGTAAAAACCACTTCCGATTTGTACATGCCCCTCACCGGCAAAGTAATTGAGTTTAACGCTGCCCTCGACGATAAAAAATCGGGTGACCCGGCTATTATCAATTCGGACCCTTACGGCGAAGGCTGGATCATTAAAGCCGAACTGGAAGATATTTCTAAAGTAGCCGATCTTCTGGACGCGGCGGCTTACCAAAAGCATATTTCTTAATATTCTTTATACGCATACCTCCTCGCTCAAACCTTTTTTAACCAACAAAGTAAGGTTCGGGCGGGGAGATATAATTCCCTAAACACTATGTCAGCACTGTACGAAAACGCCGCCAGTCATTTATTTCAAAATGGCTTTCTTGACCTCGAAGTAGATCCTACGATGGACCTCGTCGCGGCGATTAACAAACTGAAAAAGGAAAAAAACGCCGTCATTTTGGCGCATTATTACCAGGAATCCGAAATTCAGGATGTGGCCGATTACATTGGTGATTCGTTGGGTTTGTCGCAAAAAGCGGCCTCCACCGATGCCGATATTATTGTGTTTGCCGGGGTGCATTTTATGGCCGAAACCGCCAAAATGTTGTCGCCCCACAAAAAAGTGCTGTTACCCGATCTCAAAGCCGGTTGTTCATTGGCCGACTCGTGCCCGCCCCACCTGTTTCGGAAGTTTAAGGAAAAATACCCCGACCATTTGGTAGTGAGTTATATCAACTGCACCGCCGAACTAAAAACCCTCACGGATATTTGTTGTACTTCGACCAATGCCGTGCAGATTATTGAAAGTATCCCCAAAGACCAACCCATTATTTTTGCGCCCGACAAAAACTTAGGCGCTTATTTGCAAAAGAAAACGGGCCGCGAAATGGTCATTTGGAACGGCGCGTGTATGGTGCACGAGATTTTTAGCATCGAAAAAATTACCAAACTGCGCCAACGCCACCCCAACGCTAAGTTTATTGCCCACCCCGAATGCGAAGCCCATATCCTGGATATTGCCGATTATATTGGCTCCACCACCGGCTTGCTCAAGTACACCATCAGCGATAGCGCCACCGAATACATTGTGGCCACCGAAGCCGGTATTTTACACCAAATGCAAAAATCCAGCCCGCACAAAACGTTTATCCCGGCCCCGCCCAATAACCATTGTGCCTGTAATGATTGCCCCCACATGAAACGGAATACCATGGAAAAACTGTGGTTGTGTATGGAGTACGAATTGCCCGAAATCACCCTCGAAGACTGGGTAATTGAGCAGGGCAGAGCCTCCATTGACCGCATGTTGGAGGTGTCGGCGAAGGCTGGCCTCATTGGTTGATGCAACTCACCGATATATACATTTACCCCGTGAAATCGTTGGCCGGTATCCGGCTGGAACAAGCCAATGTGCAACTCCGGGGCCTGCAATACGACCGCCGCTGGATGATTATTACGCCAGAAGGTGATTTTTTGACCCAACGGAACGTACCCGAACTGGCATTGTTGGGCACGGCCATCGAGCCGCCTTACCTCATTTTATTTGATCGCTTCAATACGCACGACCGCGTGGCCGTTCCCCTGCGCCCGGCCGATGACGAAGATGCCTGGAAAGACGTGTCCGTCTGGGACGACCGCCTTACGGGAGCCTTGGTCAGCCCCGATGCCGATGCGTGGTTGAGCGAAAAACTCTCCACCGAAGTGCAATTGGTGGCCATGCCCGAGCACAGCACCCGCGCCGTGGATAGCCGCTACGCCCCCGACGGGCAATACGTTAGTTTTGCCGATGGTTATCCGTTTTTATTGGTCGGTACGGCCTCGCTGGACGACCTGAATCAGCGGCTTACGCAACCCGTCCCGATGAACCGTTTTCGACCCAATCTGGTGTTTTCCGGTGGGCAGCCCTACGAAGAAGAAACCTGGCGCGATTTTACCATTGGTGGGTTACCGTTTCAGGGCGTAAAACCCTGTGCCCGCTGCATTATGACGACCATTCACCAAGATACGGCCCGCGCCGGGTCAGAGCCGCTCAAGACCCTGTCGGGCTATCGCCGCGACGGTAATAAAGTGCTTTTTGGGCAAAATGTGCTTTGGATGGGTACAGAGGGAGTAATCAAAGTGGGAGATGTGGTGTCCCGCTGACTGTACCGCCGATCCCCGATCGGCGAATGCACGTGCCTGTACCTCAAATTTCCGTAAAGATAACAATGGTGGGAAAGTACCGCCGATCCCCGATCGGCGAATGCACGTGCCTGTACCTCAAATTTCCGTAAAGATAACAATGGTGAGAAAGTACCGCCGATCCCCGATCGGCGAATGCACGTGCCTGTACCTCAAATTTCTGTAAAAATAACAATAGTGGGTAAAGTGTAGCAGGACGCCGATCAGGGATCGGCGATACGGGTACGGGTACAAAAAAAATGCCGCCGGTACACTTGCGCGACCGACGGCTAAACCCCAAAAAACCAAATGAAAACTTCTTTATCGAGACTCTAAAAATAGAGTGATGTATCAATTATTGTACTGCAAAGATAAGGTGACTTCTAATGCTGTGCAAGCTTTTGAGAAATTTTTTGAAAAAATTTTTCTCAATTAACGGCTACTTAAACCTTATTTTATTGGTGCAACAGGTGCTTGTTGAGCATCCGGTTGTTTTACGCTGATTTCGTGCGTTTTGTCGGAAGGAGTGGTTGTTGTACCATGATCGCCGGTGTGGCCACCGAGGATTGGCGCAATTGTCAAACCTACAAGGCACGATAATTTAATCAGGATATTCATAGATGGACCAGAAGTGTCTTTGAACGGGTCACCTACTGTATCACCGGTAACGGCAGCCTTGTGCGGCTCAGAACCTTTATAGTACATTTTACCGTTGATTTCCACGCCTTTTTCAAACGATTTTTTCGCGTTATCCCACGCACCACCGGCGTTTGACTGGAAAATCGCCCACATAACACCACTTACGGTAACGCCAGCCATGTAGCCACCTAACGCTTCGGGACCCATAACGAAACCAATAACGATTGGGGTGATAATGGTAATCAAGCCAGGAGGCATCATTTCGCGAATGGCGGCTTTGGTCGAAATTTCAACGCATTTGCCGTATTCAGCGGTACCGGTACCTTCCAGCAAACCCGGAATTTCGCGGAACTGGCGACGTACTTCTTCCACCATATCCATCGCGGCACTACCTACGCTTTGCATGGCGAGCGCCGAGAATACCACCGGAATCATACCACCGATGAAGAGCGCTGCTAATACGTCGGCTTTAAAGATATTGATACCTTCGATACCCGTAAAGTCCACGTAAGCCGCAAACAAAGCCAACGCCGTTAAGGCCGCCGAAGCAATGGCAAAACCTTTACCAATGGCCGCTGTGGTGTTACCCACGGAGTCCAATACGTCGGTGTTTTCGCGTACTTCTTTGGGTAATTCGCTCATTTCAGCAATACCACCTGCGTTATCGGCAATTGGGCCAAAGGCATCAATCGCCAACTGCATGGCAGTAGTCGCCATCATTGCCGAAGCCGCAATCGCAACGCCGTAGAAACCAGCCAAAGTGTAAGCCGACCAAATGGCACCGGCAAACAATACGATCGGCATCCAAGTGGACATCATACCCGTGGCCAAACCAGCGATAACGTTGGTCGCGTGACCCGTTGCTGACTGGCGAACAATGGCCATAATTGGAGGTTTACCCAAACCGGTGTAGTATTCGGTGATCATCGAAATGAGGGCACCTACACCCAAACCGACCAACACCGCAAAGAATACGTTGAGGTTGGTTACCGTCAAAATACCCTGACCAAAGAAAGACATGGTCATGGTTTCGGGCAACATCATGGTGATCATGGGGTAGCAAGCCACACCCGTCAGGATAATGCTGGCCCAGTTACCACGGTTTAACGCAGCCTGAACAGTATCGGTATTGGCTTCGGCTTTGTCGCTTACGCGAACGAGCAACATACCAATGATAGACAAAATAATACCCAAACCGGCGATCAGAACGGGCAACAAAATGGGCGCAATGCCACCAAAACCGAATTTCTCTGCACCAGTGTCGCGAATCAGGGAGTTACCCAATACCATTGTAGCCAATACCGTTGCCACGTAAGAACCGAACAAATCGGCACCCATACCGGCCACGTCACCTACGTTATCACCTACGTTATCGGCAATAGTCGCCGGGTTACGAGGATCATCTTCGGGGATACCCGCTTCTACTTTACCCACAAGGTCCGCACCTACGTCGGCGGCTTTGGTGTAAATACCACCACCTACGCGCGCAAACAACGCGATAGACTCGGCACCGAGTGAAAAGCCCGCCAATACTTCGAGTACGCGGGACATTTCGGCGTGGCCGTTAACACCGTAACCATTAGGCATGAAGTAGTGGAAAAAGAAGATAAAAAGGGTACTAAGACCCAAAACAGCGAGGCCCGCAACGCCAAGCCCCATCACCGAACCTCCGTTAAAAGAAACTTTGAGTGCCTGAGCAAGGCTGGTACGAGCAGCCTGCGTTGTACGAACATTCGCTTTGGTGGCAATGCGCATACCAAAGAAACCTGCCATTACAGAAAACAAAGCACCAATTATAAACGCACCTGCAATAAGTGGGTGACTGGTTGTAACCTGTGTGCCAAGAATACCAAGCAAAATGCTGGTAATGATGACAAAAATTGTAAGAACACGGTATTCAGCCTTCAAAAAAGCCATTGCTCCGTCGGCAATATTATCCGCAATAAAGCGCATTTTCTCGTTACCGGCATCCTGTTTTACTACCCAATTCTGTAGAATAGCCATGTACAGCAAACCGACAATACCAAACAAGGGGAGTATGTAAATTAAAGAACCTTCCATCCTTTGTGTCGTTGATTTTTGTTAGTGAAATTAATTAATCTTATTAAAAAAGCGCGCAAAATTACTTAAATTTGCTGAATGTATATCGTTTATTGAATTTTTTATGGTAAAATTATTGGCCCGGGTGGTAAGTCCGTTCGGCGTGTTTTTGAATGTCTTCCTGATAAAACAACACTTCTTTAAATTGGCCTTTGGCGTACATTTCCGCCTGGTCGCTAAAATGTTTGGATTCCGGATGCCCGCTTTGGCCACCCGCCAGCAGCGATTTGGCTTTTATTTTTTCCCCAAATTCCACCGCACAAATAAAACTATTGCCGTTGTAACCGTACCGTTTTTTGGTGCCTGGATAATATTTGGCCGAATAAGAAGGCAAGGTGCCCCAAAGCGATGACGTAAACGGTACCGGAAAACTGGGGGCTGCGTCGCTGAACGATTGTTCCATATCCGGCGAAATGCGCTGAAACCGATTGATTTCTCCCCAGGCTACTTCCCAGGTGCCAAAGTTTTTTTCCAGATTCCGAACCGCCAGGTACAAAGGCCGCAACAGGGAATCGGGCGATTCTTGCAACACGGTTTTGATAAAAAATTTGGTTTTTTCGATTTGATCGGCCCCAAAATCATCAAAAACGATGGTTTTTTGAATAATGGGCATCACCTGTCGCCCCCACTCAATGGCCAGCGTTGTCCCCACCGATGCCGTACTGCTGCGGTAGTCCCATGCGCGCAGGGTGCGCACGGGGCCTTTGAGGCGTTGAAACACCGAATCGGGCAGGGCACCGCGTTGGTCCCAGGCTTGCAGCAGCGCGGGGATCAGCAGTTCAAACGAAACCATATAGGTGTCGTATCCCGCCGCAATCACCTTATCGAGGTTCCAGGCGGTACGGTCTTTTAGCACCCGCACGGCGTTTAACCCCCGAAAATTTTCGCCATCGGGGGCCATATAGGGCGGATAATCGCTTTTTTTAGGGCTAAATGCACCGGCGGCGGTAAATGCCGAGGAGTTGCAATTTTGTACCCAGCCGTTGGGCGGGTTGATAATCTGAACGGTTTCCTCCGGGCGGTGTAATCCTTTCCATTCCGTCGCAGCGGTGGAGCCATCTATGGGTTGGCTCCAGTCGAATTGAGTATCGCGTACGGGCATAAAATTGCCGTGCCAATAGGCGATATTGCCTTCCCGGTCGGCGTAAACGGTGTTGTTGGAAGTGTTGGCGCGCAAGGCCATCACTTGTTTAAATTCGGCAAAATTGCGGGTTTTGGTGCGTTGCCAACTTTGCACAAGGCCCGTCATAGAGCGGTTATTGGCCTTCATACTCAACCATTTTCCGTCGCGTTCAGCCATAATCGGGCCGTGGTGGGTAAACAGGGCATCTACGGTTTTTTCCTTTAAAACGCCGTTTTCGCGGTATTTCAACGACATTTTTTTGACGCGCACGGGGCGTTCTTTGCCTTCGTATTGGTAAAAAAGTTGCCCGTTGTGTTTCGTGATTTTTTCCTGGTACAAATCGGCAATATCCGTGTAGTTGGAGGTATGCATCCAGCCACCGGCTTCGTTAAAACCCTGATACACAAAAAACTGCCCCCAGGTAACCGCTCCGTAAGTATTTAGCCCTTCTCCGCTGCTGACGTGCACTTCGGGCCGAAAATAAAACGTAACGTGTGGGTTAATGTACAATATCGCCTTCCCCGATTCGGTGATGGACGGAGCAAAAGCAAAACCATTGGAACCCGTCAGGTTTTCGCCTTCGGGGTCGGGCCTATCCACGGCACCCGTCGCAGCGCGTTCGCCGGTGTAAAAAGCCCGCAGTTCGTCGGTGGTAATATCGGCGGTATTAATGGCCCCAATGCTGCCATCGGTCCAGAGCAACGGGTACCAGGGCTGGAACCGGCGGAGCAGCGCGGGTTGCACGTCCGGGTGTTTGTGGAGGTAGTAGTTGATGCCGTCGGCTTGAGCAACGAGGAGTTTTTTGAGCCATTTGGGGGCTTTTTTGTAATCGGCAATGGCTTCGGCGGAATCAATAACCATTCGGATCAACAAGTCTTCGTACAAGGCGGAAGTACCTTTTACCTCGGCCATTCGCCCCAATTTTTCGATGTAATTCATTTCCACCCGTTTAAAATCGTCTTCGCATTGGGCGTACAACAGGCCAAAAACGGCATCGGCATCTTTTTCACCGTAAATGTGCGGAATTCCCCAATGGTCGCGGGTAATGGTAATTTTTTGGGCTTGTTTTTCCCAACGGGCGATTTCTTTGGTGGTAAAAGGCTGGGCCTGGAGCAGCATGGGCAGCAACAGCAGTGCGCATGTAAAACGTAAAATCATGGTAAGTTGCGTTAGTGATGAGGCAAATATAGGTTTACAACGTGGCTTCCTGCCAAAGTCGGGCTATATTTACGCGTTTAAAAAAAAGCAATGATGCAAACGTTTAGTTATTCCAAATGGTCCGCCGCCGGGCTGGTAATGGTTTTGGTAGTGGCGTGCTCCGGTCCCAAGCCCCTCGTTACGGGTAATTTTGTAAAACCGGCCACCAATCCCATTTTAAAAGCGGATTCCACGCTGGTATTTACCTGCCCCATCAAAAAAACGACCGTTCGTTGGCAAAAAGCCGATGTTTTTAACCCGGCCGCCATTGTCAAAGACGGCAAAATATGCCTGTTGTACCGCTGTGAGGACAATCCGGCGGCGGCATTGGGCGGACGTACTTCGCGCATTGGACTGGCCGAAAGCACCGACGGGATTCACTTTACCCGTCACCCGGAACCGGTATTGTACCCCGATAACGATGCTTTTCAGCAATACGATTACCCCGGCGGTTGCGAAGATCCCCGCGTGGCCGTCACCGAAGAAGGGCTTTACGTGATGGCGTATACCGCGTGGAACCAGCAGGTGGCGCGGTTATGCATTGCTTTTTCAAAAGATTTGATGCATTGGGAGAAAAAAGGGCCTGCTTTTGCCAAAGCCCACGAGGGTAAATTTTTGAACCAATGGAGCAAATCCGGGTCTATTTTAACCACCATAAAACGCGGGAAACAGGTGATTGCCAAAGTCAACGGCAAATATTGGATGTATTGGGGCGAGCACAAAGTTAATCTGGCCTGGTCCGATAACTTGTACGATTGGCACCCTACCCTCGACGAAAAAGGCGGGTTAAAAGGCGTAATTGAGCCACGAGTGGGCAAATTCGACAGCCACCTTACCGAGTGTGGCCCACCGGCATTGCTGACCAAAAAAGGCGTGCGGCTTTTTTACAACGGAAAAAATCAAAATGATGCCACCGCCGATCCCGCCCTGCCGCGTGGGACTTATTCGGTGGGTGAAGTGTTACTGGATAAAAAAGACCTGGAAACGGTGTTGTTCCGCTCCGAACAACCGTTTTTGGTACCCACTTTAGCCCACGAAAAAACGGGCCAATACCAGGCCGGAACGACCTTCGCCGAGGGGTTGGTTTTTTACAAAAAATCGTGGTATTTGTACTACGGTACGGCCGATTCGTTTGTGGGCGTGGCGGTTAGTGGGTTTTAGCACGAAGCAGGCCACTGGTAGTCCTACTCGTCAGGATACAATTGAGTAAGTTCTTCTTTGATTGTACGGATATTTATGGATTTTTTCTTGTGCAACGTGTAGTGAATGACTTGTAATTTTTGGTAAAAAGCGTTGAACGTCGAAGGAGTTTTTAGGATGTTCGCTCATTCTATTCCGTTTTGTTAAAGGCTCGTCTCAAAACTGTATTGTACACCATGGCATCGCTCTGCGTAGGGTCTCTATGGTGGACTCGGGAATGGGATTGCCTTTTAAGTCCAAATATGTCAAATTTTTCAACTCTTTGATTTGGTCGGGCAGGGCTGTTAGTTTATTTTCACCCAAAATCAGCGTTGTCAAATTTTTTAATGCTACAATTTCAGTAGGCAAAGTAGTTAATTGGTTTTTACTCACATCCAACTCTGCCAAATTTTTTAACTCCCCGATTTGAGCAGACAAAATACTCAACTGGTTGTTACTTGAGTATAAATTTGTCAAATTTTGCAACTCCCCGATTTGATCCGGCAGCGCGGTGAATTGATTGCCATCCATGGTTAAATATCGCAAGTTTTTCAATGCTCCAATTTGATTGGGGAGCGCGGTGAGTTTGTTGTAACTTAAATTCAGGTTTGTCAAATTTTTCAATTCCCAGAATTGAGCAGGCAGAGCAGTTAATTGGTTGTCACTTAAAACTAACTCTGTCAAATTTTTCAATTCTCCAATTTGAGTGGGGAAAGAGGTTAGTGAATTACGGTTCACGATCAAGGTAGTCAAGTTTGTTAATTCTCCGATCCAGGTTGGTAGATCAGTTAATTGATTGGTACTCAAGTGTAACCTTGTCAAATTTTTCAATTCCCCGATGGTAGCGGGTAGGGTGGTTAGTTGATTGACAGATAAATCCAACGTTATCAAGTTTTTCAATTCTCCGATGGTAGCGGATAGGGTAGTTAATTGATTGGCCGTCAGATCCAAGGTTGTCAAATTTTTCAATTCCCCGATTTGAGTGGGGAGGAAAATCAATTTGTTGTAATGCAGATCCAAGGTTATTAAATTTTTTAATTCCCCAATTTCAGCGGGTAGGGTCATTAATTGATTGCCGGATAAATCCAACGATGTCAAATTTTTCAGTTTCACCGTTTGAGCGGGCAGGGCAGATAGTTCATTTTTACTTAAATCCAAGGTAGTCAAATTAATATTTTCTCCATTTTGCGCAAAAAAAACAGTTTCTTTAGAAATTCTTATTAGCAAAATATCCTCTTCTGCTTGGGCATATTGCTCCAAAGAGAATTGAATTTTCTTCGAATTTACTTTGGAAATACGGCTGATGTTTTGCAGATCAATCGTCTTGTTTCCCTGAATATCCAACAATACTAAGTTTTTCAATTCTCCAATTTGGGTGGGCAGCGTGGTGAATCTGTTGTAACTTAAATTTAAGGTATTCAAATTTTTTAACGCCCCAATCTGAGCGGGCAGGGCAGTTAATTGATTGTGACTTAAATGCAACGTTATCAAATTTCTCAATTTCTCGATTTGATTGGGCAGTGTAGTGAATCTGTTGTGACTTAAATTTAAGGTATTCAAATTTTTTAACGCCCCAATTTGAGCGGGCAAGGCGGTTAATTGATTGTGACTTAAATGCAACGTTATCAAATTTCTCAATTTCTCGATTTGATTGGGCAGGGCGGTTAATTGATTGCGGCCTAAATTCAACACCATCAAATTTTTTAATTCGCCGATCTGGTCGGGCAAAGTGGTTAATTGATTGGAAAACAAATGCAACGCTGTCAACTGTTTCAACTCCCAGATTTGAACGGGCAGGATGGTTAATCGATTACCATTCAAATCCAGCATCGTCAAACTTTTCAATTCGCCGATCTGGTCGGGCAAAGTGGTTAATTGATTGGCATACAAATACAACGCTGTCAAATTGTTCAATTTGCCTATTGTAGCGGGCAGGAAGTTTAATTGATTGCGGCTTAAATCCAATGCTGTTAACTGTTTCAATTCCCAGATTTGAGCAGGCAGGGTGGTTAACCGATTACCATTCAAATCCAGCATCGTCAAATTTTTCAAATCCCCAATTTGAGCGGGCAGGGAGGTGAGTCGATTGTTATTGAGCAACAACACCTTTAATTGAGAGTGTTTAAAAACAACAGCCGGAATAGCGCCTAATTGTTTTTCCGAAAGATCCAAAGCGGTAATGTCGGCGCTCAGGTCTTTTATGTCGTAGGCGACCCGGTAAATGCGCCCCGTCGTATCTAAGAGATAATTGAAAGACTGATCGTTTTCTTTCTTTGTTATTTTGGCAAAACCACGCCAATCAAATTGTGCAGATTCATTGGGAGCGATTGGGTTTTGGGCCACCAGATCGGCGGTGGCCACCAGGAGCAGGGGAAAAAGCAGATATTTCATCATTATTAGTGTCGAATTTTGTCTTTTACACGGATTATTGTTGGCATTCTGCCTAAGATAAAGTCTCTCTTAAAAATCTAAGTTAAATCGGTAGTTATTCATTGTTTTTGAGTTAAACGAAGCAAACCACTGGTAGTTCGTTTGTCTGGGGCACCGGTATAAAAATGCGCAGTATGTTGATACTGAGGAATCAGATCTTTGGCTTTTACTGTAAAAATACGTTTATCTTTTTCGTGTAAAATGACTTCGCCTCCAACAATATGGCCTTTTTGTTCTACAATATTGGCCAATAGTAACCACTCGTCAGGATACAATTGAGTGAGTTCTTCTTTAAAATGTACGTCAACTGTCTTCATACAACCGGAAAGATAGATCTTTTAAAGAAATAACAACACCGCCGCTAACCCAAGTAACGCCGGCACAGCCTGCACAAAAAATATTTTTCGGCTGGCGGTAATGGCTCCGTACATACCGGCCACACTCACGCAACCCAGAAAAAACAGGGCCACGTTGCGGCTCCATTCGGGGTTACTGATGAGCAGCGACCACAGCAGACCGGCGGCCAAAAAACCGTTGTACAGCCCCTGGTTGGCGGCCAGGGTTTTGGTGGGTGTAAACAGTTCGTCTTTTAACGAACCTTTAAACACTTGTTTGCCGCGTGTTTCCCAGGCAAACATTTCGAGCCAAAGAATGTACAGGTGCTCCAGCGCCACCACTGCAATGAGGATTTTAGGTAATAATTCCATGTTTTTAGAGTGTTTTTTCGAAACAAACGCTGTTGTCAACGCCGATGTATTGGCCAAAATTGGGCGTAACCACGTACCCGCATTTGATGTATAACGCAATGGCTTCGGGTTGTTGTTTGCCCGTTTCCAATACGCAACGCGCAACGGATAATTCGGCGGCCCACGTTTCGAGGTTTTGTACAATGTGCGCCGCAATCCCTTTGCCGCGCCATTCGGGCAGCACAAACATACGTTTAATTTCAACGGTATGCGCATCAAAAGGCTTAAAAGCGCCGCAACCCACCGGTTTTTGATCGTTGTAGGCGACAATAACGTGCCGAATACTGTCTACTTTGTTGAATTGGGCGTAAAAAGCGTGATCGTCGCCGTCGCGGATGGCCAAATCGGCATCCAACAAACGGACTAGTGCAATAAAATCGGGATTACCGGAATCGGTGCGTTCGAAGTGGAGCATCATCAGAAAGGAGTTGAAGGAATTAGGACAATAAAAAAGCGCCACTTCCTCGAAAGAAAAGTGGCGCTGCTACTATTTGTACCCGGGACGGGACTCGAACCTGCACGAGCGTTATGCTCAAGGGATTTTAAGTCCCTCGTGTCTACCATTCCACCACCCGGGCTTATATAGAGGGCGCAAAGATAAGGTAAATTATTTTATTCGCCATAAAATTTCTTTAAAAATCCTTACCTTTGTTTCCGCAAGGCAGCATAGTACCAGAAGGCTGCGTTGTTATGTACTATGAAATCATCTATTATAGCGATATGCTGCATCTTGGGCAGCCTGGTTACCCTCCAAGCGCAGGAGGTAGATAAATACAAAACCGAAGAGTCGGAGAAAAAACTCATTCAATTCTCTGGTTTACTTGTCACCGACGATGGTAAAGGTATGATTCCGGTTCCCTACGCTACCGTTTTTCTGCCCGACAAACGCCGGGGTACTTATTCCGATTACAAAGGCTTTTTTACCCTCGTGGTGGAAAAAGGGGATAAAATTAAATTTACCTACCTGGGCCTCGAATCGCGCACCATTACCATCCCCGATACGCTGACGCAAGACCGTTACTCGGTGGTGCAATTCCTGCCGCAGGATACCTTTAGCCTGCCCGAAATTGTCATTTTTGCGTGGCCGTCCCGCGAGCATTTCAAAATTGAATTCCTCAAAATGGACGTTACCCCCGAATTACAAAAACGCGCCGCCGAAAATATCGCCAACGACTACCTCGCCGATGCGCGCAAAAACGACGATATCGTGGCGTTTTCCGGCAAAGAAGGGGCCAATTATTACCTCCGCCAGCAAACCCGCGAGTTCACGTACATGGGACAGGTGCCCCCGATGAATATTTTTAGCCCCATTGCCTGGGCGCAGTTTTTCAGCGATTGGAAAAACGGAAAATTCAAACGCAAAGACAAGGATAAATAACCAGCATCGGGATGTGGGGCATTCAATTTGAGTACGAAAAAGCATTGTACCTGCTGATGGCGTTGCCGGTATTGGCCCTTTTTGGGGTCAATTACCTCAAATGGCGCGCCCAAGCGTTGGATTCTTTGGGTAAAAATGCCACCGGCCGTTGGATAAAAACCAGTTCGACGCGCCAATTTTGGCAAAAAAACGCCTTGTTACTCGGTGCGGTCGCGCTCCTGATTACGGCTTTTGCCAATCCTCAATGGGCCGGAAAAAGCCAACCCCAAAAACAGGAAGCCTGCGATGTACTGCTGGCTTTTGATATTTCTAAAAGTATGCTGGCCAACGACCTGCGCCCCAGTCGCCTCGTGCGGGCGCGCCTGTTTGCGCAGGAACTGCTGCGCGAATTGTCGGGCAATCGCGTCGGATTGCTCTTTTTTGCCGGCGATGCTTTTTTGTCCATGCCCCTTTCCACCGATTACGCGACGATTAATAACTTTTTGGCCGAAGCCGATCCCGACACCTATTCGGCCCAAGGAACGGCCATCGGGCCGGTGGTGAACCTCGCCCGAAAATCATTCGACCCCGAAGGCGGTGGCCGTGCATTAGTCATTATTACCGACGGCGAAGATCACGAGGACAGCCCCGAAGAGGCCCTGGAAGAGGCCCTGAGCGAAGACGGTATTGTGTCCTATATCGTGGGCGCCGGTACGCCGCAGGGCGGGAATATTCCACTAAATTTTGGTCGCGGATTGCTCCGCGATGGCAACAACGAGGTCGTGGTGACCAAAATGGACCCTGAAGCCTTGCAAAATATGGCCCAGGCGGGCGGCAGTGGCAAACCTCCCTACCTGATTTCCGACCTGAATACACCGGCTCGTCAATTGGCCGACGAAATTAATCAGTTGAAAAAAAAGGAAGTGGCCGTTCGGGCATCCATGCAGCGCGAATCGGGTTTTCAATGGTTGGTTTTTCCCGCTGTGTTGCTGCTGTTGGCTTTTTTGTGGTTGGAAAACCGCAGTCGTTAACCTCAGGAATATTTGCTTAATACTTTTTTTACCGCCAGGGTTTTGTTCAGTTCCGGCACAATGCCGTGCATCCAGCGTTCCCGTTTGTCGGCACCGTCGTACAAGCCGGGAATCGTATCGGGGCGGGTATCCGGGTGCAAAAACACGTCGAGGGGCATGATTTGTTGCACTTTGCTAAAAAAATAACCAATCCAACTTTGGTACAGTTCGTCCAGTATCCATTGGCTAAAATTCAGCGACCAGTTGAACTGAATGGCCGGGCTATTCCACACCAATTGTTGCACGGATTTCGCCAATTTGGGGTCTCGAATGGCTTTTTCGCGCAGTTCTCCGGGCAAAAGGGCCATTAATTCCAAAAATTGTTGGTTGGTCCCCGTCTGCAACAACACCTCCGCCCAAGCACTGTCACCCGAGGCGAGGGTTGCCTGAATCAGCCGTTCCGTTACACCCGTCGCGGGCGGATTAAGTTTGGCCGTACGCAACAGGTCAAAGGTTTGGGCGGCGGTTTTCCCGGTGGCCGCTTGCCACACGGCGGGGGGGACAATGCCCAACAACAATTCAAACCAGGCTGAAATGGGCAAATTGGCCGATAAACCCGCTTGTCGCGTCATGCGCTCGGGGTGAAAAAAGGCATCATCGGTGGTGGGTAAAAGGCATTTACCGGTGGCAAAATACGCACCCAACAACGTGGTCCATTCCTGATAAAGCGCACTTTCGGGCAACGACAGCAGCAGCGACAAAATCATTTGCCGGGTTTCCTGGGCAATACCTTTGTTCAAAAGGGCGGGTTGTTGCAAGGTTTCCCAAAAATACAGCAACATGGGTTCATCGGCGGGAGAGAGGCCGGTGCGGCAGAGTTCCACGAATTTTTTCCGGTCGCTACCCGTTTCTTTTTCCCAGGTGGTCGTGAGCAGTTGTCGGCTCAGGGCGGTATTGTAGCGGCGTGCATCTTGCAGGATATCGAGGCGTTCGGCGGGTTTACCTTCGCGCCAGATCTGCACGGCATCGGTGGGCAGGGCAAAACTCCAGGGTGGATATTGCGCCGCAATCCAGGCTCCCCGGTTACCGGCTACCCGCCGGACCAAAGGCCGCATGGCGTTGCTTTTTTTGTGCGCTGCAAATTGAAATACCCCAATAATAATTTCGGGGGCGAGTATTTGTTGGCGTTCGGCGCAGAGTTCGAGCCATTTTTGTTCAAAAATCGGGTATTTGCTCTCCAACTCCACCATGTCATTCCAGAGTTTTACGGCCTGCGGGCTGCAAAAGGGGCGGGATTCTTCGGGTGGAACAGCGGGCTGAAACCCGGCTTGGGGCGCGGTTCGTTTACCGGCCAAATGCGCCGTATTCGCCAACGCAATGGTATGCAGCAGGGTGGTTGTGGTATCCGTTTCCGGGGGTAAAGGGGGCATCCAGTCGGGCAGTGGAGGTAATGCCGCCGAACGGGTGGTGCCTTGCAAGGCAACGGCTTTAACGGATGGATAGAGATGGGAACTCACGCGGCGAAAATACAGCGCTTACCAGTAATTTTCGAGCATAAACTGCTCCAAAATTACGGCGGCGGCAATTTTGTCCACCAAAGACTTATCCTGCCGCTTTTGTTTTTTAATGCCACTGTTGAGAATAATCCGTTTGGCTTCCACGGAGGTCAGGCGCTCGTCTTGGCGGTGCACTGGGCAATCGGGGAACAATGCCCCGAGGCGTTTGGCAAAACCATCCACGTGTTGCGAAATTTGGGCCGGGTTACCGTCGAGGTGCAGCGGCAAACCCACCACAAACGCCTCCACTTGTTCGGTGGCGCAGTAGTTTTTTATAAAATCAAGCAATTGCGCGGTGGGTACCGTGGTGAGGGGGCTGGCGATAATTTTGAGCGGATCGGTGACGGCAATACCCGTTCTTTTTAAACCGAAATCAATGGCCATGATGCGCATTATTCAATCAAACCGCGACCTTCTTTAACAATTTTACCCGATTGCTGGAGTTGTTTCATCAGGCGGTCGAGAATACCGTTGATAAAATCTTTACTTTTTTCGGTGGAATAGTTTTTAGAAATTTCAACGTACTCGTTGAGGGTAACCTTGGTGGGAATGGTGGGGAAATGCAGCAGTTCGCACAGCGCCATTTTGAGCATAATCATGTCGAGAATGGCCACGCGGTCGGCATCCCAGTTTTGGAGCATGGGATTAATTTCGGCAAAAAGCGCGGCATCTTCGAGGTTGGTTTTGCGCAGCAGTTCTTCGCCAAATTCGCGCACCGTTTCGTCGGCCGGGGCGTGTTCTTCGTAAAACGGACCACTCACGGGCATGCCTTTGAGGGTTTTTTTCATGGCACCCGCTACGAGCGATTCATCGTCGCTCATGTTGTTGTAGCGGTCTTCGCACATTTCAAGGTAAATATCGTTGGCGCTGAGGAACTTGTACAGTTCGAGCAATATTTTGGCGTGGTCAGCGTCGCTGAGGCTCTCGGCGGCGATATAGGTTTTATATTCGGGCGTTTCGGCAAAAAGATAATACATCCGGCGGATGAGATCGGGATCAATCTCCAGCGTGGGTTTGTATTTTTCTACCAAATTCAGGAATCCAACGTGGGTAGCGAGGCTTTTGGTGCAGTTGTTGGAGTACAGCACGGGCTTAAATGCGCGGTCGTCATCGGAGGGAAGCAGTTTTGCAGCGCGGGTTTGGGCATCACTCTCTGCCTGTTGGGTAACTTTTAAAAGGAGATAGAGTTGGAAAATGTACAGTTCATAGGCTTTCCAGATACCATCATTGTACCCTTTTACCATATCGGTGAACTTTAAATCTTCATCCCGATTGAGCATATAAAGGAGTTGGAGAACCTTAACACGTACACTGCGACGACTAAGCATAGAATTTCAAAGGACTTTAATAATGAATTATTCCGCAAAGAAACACACATTTCTACTTATGGCGTACAAAATCTCGCGCTTTTTCTAATAATTCCGGGAAAAAAATATAAAAGTCGCTTTCAAACGCGTTAATATCCTCGATAAAAAAGTCCAGCAGGGCATTTGTGTCGAATGGAATGGATACCCGGTGCATGAATTTGCCAAACACAAACTCCAACCCTTCGCGGTGCCCGTACCCTTGTAAAAAATTCCCGGCGACCATGTTGGGCAAACGGGTTTGTAAAGCGGGCGGCATTTCGCCCACGCGCCGTTGCAGCATCGCGTAGGTTTCTTCGGCAAACGTTGAAATGGGTTTTTCGCTGTACTTTTGCCAGTTCTTGGCCAACAGGTAATCGAATAAAATATCCATGACCGGCCCCGAAAAACGCTTACTATACGGTCTGATCCGCGCCGAACAACGGTGCACGTGCGGACTGCCGTCGGTAAAGGCATCAATGGTGCGGTGTAACAAAATACCTTGCTGCACCGAAGTTGGATATTTTTCCCAATCGTTGCCTTTGACGTAGTCGCCAATAAAATTTCCCAATAGCCAATCCTCGTTGCCAAAGGACAAAAAACAATGCGCGAGGTGATTCATGGGGCAAAATTAACTTTAGATATGAAATACCACCAATTATTCGCAGTATTGACCATAATCGGCCTGTTTTCGGCCCATTGTGCCCGCCCTTGCCCCAAAGACATCGAGTTGGGCACCCTTTTCCTTAGCCCCTCCACCAAAAGTTTCCTGCCCGCTGCTCAGGATGTGAATAGCATGACGTTCAAAGATTCGAGCGGACAAACGCTGGTGTTTTACCTGACCAACAACGCCAATACCAACAGCGAAATTCCGGTCGAAACCCTGTGCCAACGCGGCGATTTTCTTGACCAAACCTCCCAGGTGTCCAAATACATTGTTCAAACCCGCCGCTGGTCGTTTGCCTCGCCGGGCAACGCTTACACCCTCGACGTGCAGGCTGAAATGCAGAATTTGGGCGCCTATGGCAACCCGGCGGACACCATTTTTATCGAAAGTTTTGTCACTTGGGGCCAAAAAATTCCTAATCCTTCCCGCACCGGCACCATGTCGGTCTTGTCGTCCGAACGCGGCAGTGCTGCCAAAATCACCGATACCCAACGCCAAACCTATAACAAATACCGCGTCGTGGCGGATACCGTTTTATTGGGCAAAGCCATGACCAATGTGTACGTTACGCCCAAAGAAGGCAGCAATACCTTGTACATTTTTTACACCAAAACCAACGGAATCGAAGCCTTTACTACTGATACTGAAACTTGGGTGCGGCAATAGTTGGTGCGAACATCCGTGAACATCCGTGTCCCATGTCAACATCAAAAATTGCCCGGATTATTGATGATACAGGAGTTGCGTAAAAAATTGTACCTTTGCGCCCCGATTTTGAACATTCGGTAATATCATGTTAGATAAACTCAGCGCACTTCGCGAAAAATATATCTATTTGGAGGAGCAACTCTCCGATCCCACCACCGTGTCCGACCAGGACAAAATGCGTAAATTGAACAAGGAATACAAAAATCTCCAACCCATTGTGGAGGCTTTTGCCAAATACGAGCGCGTTTTGAACGAAATTGCCAGTGCCCGGGCGGTACTGCAAACTGAAACGGACCCCGAAATGCGCGACATGGCCAAAGAGGAAATCGAAACTTTGCAGGCGCAGGAATCGGTGCTCACCGAAGAACTGAAGGTGTTGCTCACGCCCCGCGACCCGGAAGACGAAAAAGACGTGATTTTTGAAATTCGCTCCGGCACGGGCGGCGACGAGGCGGCCCTGTTTGCGGGCGACCTGTACCGCATGTACCAGCGTTATTTTTCCACGCAGGGTTGGGACGTTGAATTGGTGGACGAAAGCCCCGGCACCGTGGGCGGTTACGCCAAAATTGTGTTGGACGTCACCGGCGAAAACGTGTACGGCAAACTCAAATTTGAATCGGGTGCCCACCGGGTACAACGCGTTCCCGACACCGAAGCCAAAGGCCGCGTCCATACTTCGGCGGCTACGGTGGCCGTGTTGCCCAAGTTTGAACCCGAAGATATTGACATTCGCAAAGAAGATATTCGCACCGACGTATTCCGCGCCAGCGGTGCGGGTGGTCAGCACGTAAACAAAACCGAATCGGGGGTGCGATTTACCCACTTACCGACCGGGGTAGTGGCCGAAAGTACCGAGAGCCGTTCGCAGCACAAAAACCGCGACATTGCGATGGGCCGTTTGATTCAGCAAATCCGCGATGCCCAGGCGCAACAAACCCAAAATGCCTTGTCGTCGCAGCGCCGCAGTTTGGTGGGTTCCGGCGACCGTTCCGAAAAAATCCGGACGTACAACTGGCCGCAAAACCGCGTTACCGACCACCGTTTGGAAGGTGATAATAAAAACTTTAACCTCGATAAAGTCATTGAAGGTGACCTGGAAGGTGTCATCGAAGCCCTTTTAATTGCCGATAACGCCGAACGCATGAAGGGCGAAGCACAGGAGGATTAGTTTTTTTAGGAGTGATGAGTGATGAGTGATGAGTGATGAGTGAGATTAGACTTCAGACAAAGGTGTCACGACTTGTTGAATATGTACTGCTGCCGTTGTGTGGCTTTGTCATTCAGTAGGAATCTACGGGCTTGCCATTAGTAACAAAAGCGAACAATCCAAAGTGGCCTTGAGGCTGTTTTGGTGTGTAAATTATATTTTATAAAAATTTATAAATTTATAAAAATCTTGCATTAGGGATCTTAAATCAAAAAACCATCATTCTATTTCTACTGTAAACCCAAATTCTCCGTCTTCAAAAGTGGTCCAAAGTACGTTGCCAAAGGAGTAAATATTCACCGAAAAGCGGAATGTGAGGTCGTAATAGGTTTTGCCATTTTCCACCCGTTTATCCTTTTTGGTGCATTCGATAAACTGGTTGTCTTGGGGGCCGAAGTGTGATTCGTACCAAAGGCCGCCGCCTTGGTCACAGCGACAGTCGAAAGTAACACCGAAGTTCCCCGGTTCCGATGCGTTGGAGGGATCGTGCCATTTTAAAGGGCCAACTTTGATGTATTGCTCCACGATGTCTTTAACGCTGTAATCAAATGGAGCGGTGACGTACATCCTGAAACGCTCCGCTGCGTGCGGGGTTTTTCCATATACCCCGGTAAAAGTAGAGGGGGGCCTCAACGAAAAACTAAGTGTTCCCCAAGTTGTAGCGAGCAAAGAATCACCCGTGCTATGTAGGCCCTTCGTTCCTTGTCCTACCAAAAATTGATAGTCCTCGTGCCCTTCGGCCAGCGACCAATCTATCTCTCCAATTTTTGCCTTTAGCCAAGCCGTTGCGTTTTTGGTAGGTGCCTGATTAAACTTAATGTCTTGGTAGCAGGCAATCATGTCGGCATCCGTTTCAACGGTGGGCGGCGGGGCGGGATTGTCTTTTTTACAAGCGGTAAAAGCGGCAACTACCGCTAAAAAACAATAGAAATATAGTTTGTTCATTGTGTTAAAAGTTGTGGTATTGGCCAGCCTTACTGTGGCGTAAAGGCTGGCCAAACCCGGTAATTTGAATGGTTTTGATACGAACTATTCACTTTTCGTTCTTCACTTTTCGCTTTTCACTTATTCACGTCTACGTATAGTTTAGCTTTACCGCTGCGAATTTGGCCAAAATACCACCCCGGTTGCTCGCCAAGTCCGTTGTATAAATCGGCTTTAAAATTACACCAAATGGTAAAGCGTACAAAATTACCCGTGTCTTTTGCTTCCGAGCGGGTGATTTCAAAATAGTTATTAGGAGATTCTTTATGTGCACCAACCGTAAACAATCCTACCCCGCCATAATTTGTTTGCCCTGCGTATTTGATGGGGTCTGTAATTCGCAATCCTATTGTCCAGCCGCTTCCTTTGATGTCAGTTCCGTCATCTATTTTTTTTATGCCCGGTTTTAATAAAGTATTGACTACATTATTTAAATTTGTAATTGTGTCGGCATCAAATGCCGGACCTTGAAATTCTAAAAAAGCAGTGGCATTTCCTACTAACATTTCTGATGGCTTGTATAATGAGAATCCCATATTGAAAAAATCATACACTTTGGGTGTGCCAGACGGCAATTCCGGAGTATCTGTCCGAAAATAAGTACTCATCTTGCCGCGATAAATAAACCCGTCATTTTCATATCCTGTTCCCATTGTGGATGTTGAGCCTTCAATGTCGGCTTCGTACCAGGCATCGGGCTCGTTGCTGATATCTAATTTAGGATATTCAACACTGGGCATTAATTCACAAACGCTATCAGGATATTGGTTTGGGCAATTGGGCTTCTTTTTACAAGCGGTAAAAGCGGCAACTACCGCTAAAAAACAATAGAAATATAGTTTGATCATAGTGTTAAAAGTTGTGGTATTGGCCAGCCAAACCGTAGCGGGAATGGCTAGCCAATGGGAGTTTTAATTGATATTTACGATCAAAACCATCATTCTATTTCTACTGTAAAGCCAAACTCTCCGTCTTCAAAAGTGGTCCAAAGCACGTTGCCAAAGGAGTAAATATTCACCGAAAAGCGGAATGCGAGGTCGTAATAGGTTTTGCCATTTTCCACCCGTTTATCCTTTTTGGTGCATTCGATAAATTGGTTGTCTTGGGGGCCGAGACGCGACGTTGCCAAAGGAGTAAATATTCACCGAAAAGCGGAATGCGAGGTCGTAATAGGTTTTGCCATTTTCCACCCGTTTATCCTTTTTGGTGCATTCGATAAATTGGTTGTCTTGGGGGCCGAGACGCGACTCATACCAAATTCCTTCGGGAGAATCTCCGGCAGAAGGATTTTCGTTGCAGCCGCACTCAAACGTAAAACCAACCGTACCACGCTCCAATTGGTTATCAATATCTTGAAGTTTTAGTGGGCCGATGTTGATGTATTCGTTGATGACATCCTCTATTTCGTATTCAAATGGCGTTGTGATGTACATTCTGAACTTTTCTTTGGCATATTGAGAGAATAAAATCGTCCCTCGATCCACAGTGGGTGGGCGCAAAGAGAAATTAAAAAGTTTTGAGGTGCCACTTTGCTGCGTTTTGGTGTCAAAAAAGTCCTTGGAGCCTGTTGACGCCAAAAATTTATAATCGTCATGTTCTTCGGCTAAGGCCCAATTGCGTTCCCCTAAAAGGGCCTTTACCCACGCAGAATTGTTTGAAATGGGGGCTTCCGCAAATTCAATATCCTTGTAGCATTGAATCAGAATACTTTCCGTTTCAACGGAGGGTGGCGGGGCGGGGTTGTCTTTTTTACAAGCGGTAAAAGCGGCAACTACCGCTAAAAAACAATAGAAATATAGTTTGTTCATTGTGTTAAAAGTTGTGGTATTGGCCAGCCAAACCGTAGCGGGAATGGCTAGCCAATGGGAGTTTTAATTGATATTTACGATCAAAACCATCATTCTATTTCTACTGTAAACCCAAATTCTCCGTCTTCAAAAGTGGTCCAAAGTACGTTGCCAAAGGAGTAAATATTCACCGAAAAGCGGAATGCGAGGTCGTAATAGGTTTTGCCATTTTCCACCCGTTTATCCTTTTTGGTGCATTCGATAAATTGGTTGTCTTGGGGGCCGAGACGCGACTCATACCAAATTCCTTCGGGAGAATCTCCGGCAGAAGGATTTTCGTTGCAGCCGCACTCAAACGTAAAACCAACCGTACCACGCTCCAATTGGTTATCAATATCTTGAAGTTTTAGTGGGCCGATGTTGATGTATTCGTTGATGACATCCTCTATTTCGTATTCAAATGGCGTTGTGATGTACATTCTGAACTTTTCTTTGGCATATTGAGAGAATAAAATCGTCCCTCGATCCACAGTGGGTGGGCGCAAAGAGAAATTAAAAAGTTTTGAGGTGCCACTTTGCTGCGTTTTGGTGTCAAAAAAGTCCTTGGAGCCTGTTGACGCCAAAAATTTATAATCGTCATGTTCTTCGGCTAAGGCCCAATTGCGTTCCCCTAAAAGGGCCTTTACCCACGCAGAATTGTTTGAAATGGGGGCTTCCGCAAATTCAATATCCTTGTAGCATTGAATCAGAATACTTTCCGTTTCAACGGAGGGTGGCGGGGCGGGGTTGTCTTTTTTACAAGCGGTAAAAGCGGCAACTACCGCTAAAAAACAATAGAAATATAGTTTGTTCATTGTGTTAAAAGTTGTGGTATTGGCCAGCCAAACCGTAGCGGGAATGGCTAGCCAATGGGAGTTTTAATTGATATTTACGATCAAAACCATCATTCTATTTCTACTGTAAACCCAAATTCTCCGTCTTCAAAAGTGGTCCAAAGTACGTTGCCAAAGGAGTAAATATTCACCGAAAAGCGGAATGTGAGGTCGTAATAGGTTTTGCCAT
>JAAFJN010000017.1 GCA_013298845.1 Chitinophagales bacterium | reverse complement strand
TGCCTTATTGAGCAAATCGGATAACTGCGCGGCGAACGTTACGGAAACCCAAAGTCCGGCGGCGAGTACGGTATTAAACGGTCACAACGCGACGCAAACGGTGGTATTAACGGCCAATGACGGCAATGGCAACACCGCCACCTGCCAATTTACCATCACGGCAAAAGACATCACGGCTCCCGCGATTACTTGTCCGGCCAATACGACAGTAGCGGTGGGCGCAAATTGCTCGGCGAACCTGGGCGCTTATACTTTGTTGAGCAAATCGGATAACTGCGCGGCCAATATTCTTGAAACGCAAAGTCCGGCGGCCAGCACGGTATTAAACGGTCACAACGCGACGCAAACGGTGGTGTTAACGGCCAATGACGGCAATGGCAACACGGCAACTTGTCAATTTACCATCACGGCGAAAGACATCATTGCGCCCGCAATCACCTGTCCGGCCAATACGACAGTAGCGGTGGGCGCAAATTGCTCGGCGAACCTGGGTGCTTATGCCTTATTGAGCAAATCCGATAACTGCGCGGCCAATATTCTTGAAACGCAAAGTCCGGCCGCCAGCACGGTATTAAACGGCCATAATACCACCCAAACCATCACTTTAACGGCCACCGATGGCAACGACAACAGCAGTTCGTGTCAGTTTACGGTAACGGTAAAAGACGTAACTGCGCCTACCGTTACGTGCAAACCCAAAGTAGAAGCCACGCTCAGCAACATGGGTCAGGCCACCATTTTTCCGGCCAACGCGGTATCAAGCGGCGCGGACAACTGCGGGGTGGTGAATCTGGCATCCATTACGCCCAGTACCTTTAACTGCGGCAGTTTGGGCATTACCACGGCAACCCTGACGGTAAACGACGGCAACGGCAACACCGCCACTTGCAGCACCATTGTTTCGATTGTGGATTATGTAGTACCCACGATGGTGTGCAGACCCGTTACTTTGAATTTGAACGCCAACGGTCAAGCCGTTTTAACCCCGGCGCAAGTGAACAACGGTAGTTTTGATAATTGCACGTTGTCCAATTTGACCTTAAACCAGACCCAGTTCTCCTGCGCGCAGGTGGGCAATAACGTGGTAACGCTGACGGGCACCGATCAAAGTGGCAACACCAGCCAATGCACGGCGGTAATCACCATCCGCGATTTAATTGCCCCCGTGGCCAAATGCAAAAATGCCACCGCAAATTTGGGTACAAACGGCACCCTGGTACTTAATCCATCGCTGTTGAATAACCTCAGTACCGACAACTGTTCCCTGACGTTTACCGCTTTACCGGCGACGTTTGGTTGTGCCAACGTAGGTAACAATATCGTTACCCTGCGCGCCACCGACGGCGGTGGAAACTCGTCCACTTGCACGGCTATTTTGACCGTTAAAGACGCTTCCGCGCCCACGGCTTTATGTAAACCCGCCACCGTGTTTTTGAACAATTCCGGCGTTGGGACACTAACGGTGAGTCAGGTGGACAACGGCAGCACGGATGCCTGCGGTATTTTCACGCGCACCCTGAGCCAAACGACGTTCAACTGTTCGGAGATTCAAAGTTCGCCCTGGCCGGTTTTCCTAACGGTAAAAGACATCAACGGAAACGCCGCCACGTGCACGGCAATGGTAACGGTAAAAGACGCGATTGCTCCTACGGCATTTTGCGAAAACACCACCGTAAACCTCGGTGTCAACGGTTTAGTAACGGTGTATCCGGCGGATTTGGCCATTGAAAGCGTGGACAACTGCGCGGTGTGGTCGTACAGCCCGGTGGCGAAAGTGTACACGGCGGCCAGTTTGGGCAACAACAACCTCACCATTACGGTAAAAGACTGGAGTGGAAATGCAGCGACCTGCGTATCGGTCGTTACGGTGTTGCCTTACAACAGCAACCTGTCTAATGGCACTGCCGCCGAACGTACCGACGCTGAAATATCCACGGTGGCGGCGCACTTGTACCCCAATCCCAACGCCGGAAGCGCGACCCTGGCTTTTGAACTTCCCCAAGACCAGGAGTATACGGTGCGGGTAGTTGACATGCGGGGCCGTGAAGTGTGGAATTACCAGGGAACGGGTCAGGAAGGCGATAATACCTTGCCCTTAGATTTGTTCCGGGTTCCCGCCGGCGTGTACAGCGTCATTCTTCAATCGCCCGATCTTCGGGTGGTAAAAATGATGGTTAGGAGCGAAGAGTGAATAACGAAGAGTGAAGAGTGAAAAGTGAATAATGAAGAGTGAATGTTCCTACAACTATGGATATGGGAGGAGCAAAATGTAAACTTTAATTGATTGGACACGGATTGGACACGGATATTTCAGTGCTCTGAAAAAATCTAAAAATCCGTGTCTCATCCGTGAAAATCCGTGTCCCATTTTATGCTAAAAAAGTACGGAATGGCTGCACATCTCAGAGCAGGACAGTTAATAATCCGGTGTCCAGTGTTTTAAGATCTTATGTCCATTCACTCTTCACTTTTCATTCTTCGTTATTCACTCTTCACTTTTCACTCTCTCATCATTTCCAAAACCGCCAAATACGCCATAAATCCAACGCCAAATTCCAGGGCCGATTCATCCACGAATAGGCGGTCGGTGTGCAACGGTGTGATGTCGTTGGAGTCGGCGGGTTGAATACCGAGGCGGTAAAATACCCCCGGCGTTTGTTGTAAATATTGCGCGAACGATTCGCTGGCCTTCCAGGGCGTGAGCATTTTTACTCGCGATGCATCCGCGAACGCCTGCGCGTAAGTGACGCAGTGTTGGGTGAGGGTTGGGTCATTGTGGAGCAGCGGGTGCCCGTCGTACACGCGGAAATCGCAGGTTAAAAGACCCAGGTGGTTCTTTTTTTGGATAATCTCCCTGGCCTTGTTGCACAGGGTTTCGCGCAATTTTACCCGTAGTTTTTCGTCTAAAGTACGCAAAGTGCCCTCCATTTTTACCTTTTTCATCACCACATTGGAACTGCCCCCCACAATGCGCTGAAACGGCGTGGCACAGGCGGCTTTGCGCGGTTCCAACAATTCCATCCGCGACACCACGCCGTAAAAATCGGGGATTTCCCGGGCCGCATCGGATTCCGGACCGGCCGTATAGATATTGCCAAAGGACAACACCGGAGCCACTTCGGCGGGGATATTCAGTTGAATCGGTAGTTCTTCGTTCACATATTCCGTGAGTTCCGCAATAATGGTCGCCGCCGCGTGGGTAGCGTTGGGTTTTACCGTGGCCCCGTGCCCCGGCGCTCCGGCTACCGTAATGTAGATTTCGTCAATGGCGAACATAAAATCTCCTTCGCGAAAACCCACCGTGCCCGCCTTGAGTCGGGGATCAATGTGCGCCCCAAATATCCGTTCGATGCCCTGTTTTTGGTACAATCCCTCGTGGATCATCACCGACGAGCCACCGGGCAGTTTTTCTTCCGCCGCTTCGAAAATTAATTTTACCGTGCCTTTGAGTTGAGGCGCCAGTTCCTTCAATATTTCGGCAACGCCCAGCAACATTGAGGTGTGGCAATCGTGCCCACAGGCGTGCATGATATTGGGATTTTTTGACCTGAATTCGACGGGGGCTTTTTCGTCAAAATCCGCGAGGGCGTCAAAATCGGCGCGAAGACCAATGACCGGACCGGTACCCGCACCGCCGCGAATGGTGGCAATCATGGAGTTGGTCAGTTCCGATGATTCAAATGGAATGCCCATTTCCGTGAGTTGTTGCGCGATATAAGCGCGGGTTTGCACTTCGCAATACGAGGCTTCGGGGAATTGGTGCAAATGGCGACGCATGGCCACTACTTTAGGGGCCAGCGCCCGGGCGGATTTTTTGATGTGTTCTAACATAAGAACGGGGTGTGGGTGGTTGATGGCCGAAAGAGCAGCCGGAAAAACAAACAAAGATTTGATAAATTCTTCGCGTTTCATGTTGTTGATGTGATAAATGGTGAAATTTAAAAACTTCGCCGTTTTGCAATATTGGTCAAAAAATTGACTATTTTTGCCAGTTGTTGCGCAAACGACGCACAAAACACGCCCCATTTACACATTTTTAATGCCTTTGGATAAGGCTAAAATTACAGCCTTGTACGGCTTTTTTATTTTATGACAAAAAGAAAAGAGATACCTGCACCCCTCGTGCGCCAACTTTGTTCAGAACTGTTTAGTGCTTACGAAACCCACCAGATGAAATGGAATTTACCCGTGTTTAGTGAAGGCAAGGAATTCTGGGGGTTTGACAAAAACAAAGGCGATACCAGTGCGCCCAAAGAAACCTTTGAGGATTCGATTGGGAACGTTATTCAGCAGTCAGAGAAATACAAGGCTTGGGCCGCCGAACAAGACCCCAAATTTGTTTTAAACGTCCGGTACCACTTGCAGGAATACTGGAACCAATGTAATAAAATTCTTGGGCCATCGGTGATTGCCTGCGATCCGCAGCACCTCGACGCGTACGCCCATTTTTTGGGTTATAAAGGGTATGATGATTACGCCAGTCAATCAATAACTAAAAAGGCCCACGAGCGGCACAATGGCGCTACCCTGTGGGGTTTTGCCGGAGCAACGTTGCTGCTGTTGGGGGTTATGCTTTTTTTCCTGGATATGATAAAGCCCTTTCACGGATTAACACCCAGTGTCCAAAACGTGCCTTTGTATTTTGTCAATTCCGACGGTGACGGACTTTGGCGCAAGGCCAACTTGGATTTTTACAGCACGTTTTCGCCCGACCGTTATTGGGTGCAGGCGCGGGGCATTTACCGCGACAGCATAACTGGTGAAGCCGACGAAACCAAAACATTAAAAGGCGTAGCCAGAAAAAGGGGGCATTTTATGGTGCTTGATCTTGAACCCCAGTACCCAAACAGCGAAACCGAATACCTTGGCGTATGGCACGCCAAGTTTTTGATTCCCAGCGAGTTACCACACCTCAAAGATGTGTTTTACAACCTGCCTACTTTTTACGGCATTGGCGGCGGCGTTTCCAGCCGACAGGAGTTAGACGGCCCCTATCCCATGAGCACCATTTTGGCCAATGAGGTGATGGTACTCAATTACCCCAACGCCGCACACCCCGATTCGGCAATTATTCGCGATTTGGCCAAACACCGACGAATTGTGGATCCGGCGTATCATACGCGAATACATTTGGAGTGGTAATTTGAATAAATGTGTATATTTGCCCAAACCCGCAAAGGCATTGTTCTGAAAGGTTTAGAAGGTACCGCGTGGAAGGAATTGGTCGTAAAATCCAAAAAAAAGAAAATTACGATTAACCATTTGGGAATGGTAGGGGAGTAACACAGTTCAACAGAGACACATTCATGCACACTCATTACCACAATATCCAATGGATCATCCAGAAAAACCTGACCAGCGAAGATGTGATTGACCAGATCGAACACGCCTGTCGGGAAGTGGGTGTCGATTGTCACGCCGTGAATGTTATCCCGTTTTCGGAACATTTACCGGAGTTTCCGGCGGGGAAACGTTCCATTTTTTACGGTTCTACAACCACCATGTACTTGGTGTACCAAGATGAAAAATACCGGGAAGGGGTGTTTTTTGACGAAAAAACCTACACCGTAGCGCATTACCTCGAAAAATGGCAGGAACACATGCTCAACTTTGGGGCGAAGGTGCTTACCGTCAAAGAAGTGCGCAATTTGAACTGCGAAAAAGACAAACTGTTTTTTGTACGACCCGATGCCGATAGCAAAAGTTTCAGCGGTGAAGTAAAACGGTTTGACGAAATTGACGCCTGGTTCGAGCGGATCAGGGCCTCCGAGGATATGGGAATTACCGAGGATACCAAAATCATTCTCGCCGAACCTTACCATATTACAACGGAGTGGCGTTTGTGGATTGTCAACGGGAAAGTGGTTGCGGCCTCCCAATACCGGGAAAATTTCAAGTTAAAAACCGCCCCGGGTTGCCCCCAAATGGTCATTGATTTCGCCGAACGCCAGTGCGCCCACTACGCATTAAACGATGTTTTTGTGATGGACATTGGCCTGTGTGGCGATCAACTCTACATCATCAAATGCGGCTGCATGAACAGCGCCGGATTTTATCAGGCGGATATTTGCGCAATTATTCGCTCGGTGACTGAATATTTTTATAGAAAAAATAAATAATATTATTTAACCGCCGCACGTAGATAAAACAATGGAATTTGAAGTGGAATGGGCGTGGTTTCACCACTAATGGTGTAAAAACACACTAAGCGTAGATAGTGATAGTTAGGAGTGATGAGAGATGAAATGAGAAAATTTCAAAAATCAAAAATCTTACATCTTAATTCTTAAATCAAAAAAACATATGACCCAACCCACAAAATTTCCCTAAAGCCCTAAAGCCATTGTCTGAGGTCTTTAGTCTAAGGACTCCAAAAAAACTACGTTTTACTCCGGTACATACCCAGCAACATTTTAGAGAGTTGCTCGTAACGGTCGTATAAATCTTTGAAAGTAGCGCCGTCTATCATAGACAAGTCGCTGGCGAGGTGCAACAGGGATACACACTCGTACACTGCGCTTCGGGCCGACGTAAAAGAAGCGCGTTTATCGGCATCGGTCATTTTTCCTACCCCTTCGGCCAGAAGCAATACCGTATTCATGCTGCTGTGTTTCCACCGGTCTTTTACGGACCCATCCATTTGGGAATCACTCAGCAAGTACTTGAGCACATCGCGGTTTAAATTGCGCGCTACTTGATATACTTCCAGTTTTTCAAAATCGAACATGTTGTCGGACCTACTGGATTCGAACCAGTGACCTCTTCCATGTCAAGGAAGCGCTCTAACCAACTGAGCTAAGGCCCGATCCAAAAGGGGCTGCAAAGGTAATTGCTATTGGGCTAAATTTCCAAAATTGAACCAAAGAAAATAAAATCAATCCTTTTTACGCAAAAATCTACCGCACTTCTACCTCATCCAAAAACAACCAGCACTTGCCTTCTTTATACACCGGATGGTTGCCGGGGTTGGTGGCTACAATCCGCACATAACGCACTTTATGGTCGTTAACGGGTACTTTTACGGTTTTTATGGGCGATATTGTCATCGCCGCAATCTCCGCTTGGTTCATGGTTTTTTCGTTGACAAATGTTTTACCATCCGCCGATGTTTCCACGCGCAGCGTTACGGGCAAATAGATCCAACTGTTGTTGGCATCCATCCAGTGGGTGGTAATTTCCCGCACGTTTTCCGCCGTGCCCAAATCAATTGTTAGTTCAATGTCGTCGCCTTCAAAACCGCACCAGTTGCCATCGTGGAACGACGAAGACCCCGTTAAACCGTCGTTGAGGGTTTCAGGTCGGTCGCCGCTGTATTTCAACGAGGGCATTTTTGTCAACGTCAACGGTTTCCCGCTCGACAACGAGGGGCGAAACGGCAGGGTAGTGATTACGCTGATCGGTTTATCGTCGCGGAAGGCGGTTGCTTTAATTTCCGCCGCGGCCTTAAGCGGCAAGGGTTTGTAGTACACGGCCGATTCCGGGGTGGGCGCACTGCCATCCAAGGTATAACGGATAGTGCCGGTCGGGACCTGCTGTTCGATATGACAAACCAATCCCCGCGCCGTGCTGTCGTACCGCGCTTCGGGGTAAGGGTTGTAAATGGCCGTGGAAAAATGAATCCCTTTTTGCGCCAATCCGGCCAGATAACGCGGCAATCGCCGGGCAAAATCGCCCCAATTGCGGTCGGCGGGGGCACTCCATGCCACTTCGGCGAGGGCGAGGGTGCGCGGATTCATCATGTACTCCACGTCGCGGGTCGTGTACAGGTTTTCGGACCAAAGGCAGGCTTCCACCCCCCGAACGAGTGCCGTTTGAGCGGCGGACAAATCGCCCGGAAGGGGTTCTTCGGTATACACTTCCTTTAACGAGGTGTAGCCCGCCGAAACCGGTTCATATTGTGGATTGCCTTGGTAACGGTTAAAATAATACTTGTGCGTAATCACCACTTCGTGCCCGGCGGTCGTGGCTTCGCGCAGGAGGTCATCGCCGCGCCACACCATCACCCCGGCGGAAGGCGTGAGGTTGCCACCTTCCATAATTTCGTCCCAGCCCATGAGGTTGCGGCCTTTGCTGCGCAAAAAATCTTCGATGCGTTTGGTAAAATCCACCTGCAATTGGGCTTCGTCGGCCAGTCCCAAAGCCGTTTTGCGGGCCTGACATTTGGGGCAGGTTTTCCATTGGTGGCGTTCCACCTCATCGCCCCCGATGTGGATGTATTTGGACGGAAACAAGGCCATGACTTCGGTGAGAATGTCCTGCAAAAAACCGATGGTGGCTTCATTGCCCACGCAAAAGTTGGGATAAGGGCAGTTTTTGGCTCCGCCGGGCATGGGAAACGGTCCGCCCGTGCACGAGTATTCTGGATAGGCAACGAGGGCCGCCGTGCAGTGGCCGGGCATTTCAATTTCGGGAATAATGGTAATGTTGCGCTGTGCGGCATAGGCCACAATTTCCCGAATATCGCCCTGGCTGTAAAAGCCGCCGTAGGTCATTGGTTCGCCCACGCGGGCGGTGTCGGCATCGCTGTTGAGGAACCCCGTCCGGTCGGGTCGCCAGGCGCCCACGGAGGTGAGTTTGGGGTATTTTTTAATTTCGATCCGCCAGCCCTGCGCGTCGGTGAGGTGCCAGTGAAACACGTTCATTTTGAGGGCGGCCATTTGGTCAATAAACTGTTTGACAAATGTTTTTCCAAAAAAATGGCGGCTTTCGTCGAGGTGCATTCCGCGCCACGAAAAACGCGGTTCGTCTTCCATTTGGACGCAGGGCAAATTTCCGCCGTTGCCTTCCATCAACTGAATCAACGTTTGGTTGGCGTAATAAAAACCGGCTCCCGTGCGTGCGCCCACCCGCACAACGTGGGGCTCAATGTGCAGGCTGTACCACTCGGGGTTGGTGCCGCCATCGCGCACAAATTCGTAACGGATGGTTTTGTCCCCTATTTTCAGACTGGCGATTTCTTTTTCCTCCCTGTATTCTACGTCCGGTTTGTTTTCTTTTTTGTAAAAATGATCGGCAAATTCCCGTCCTGCATCGGGCCATTGGGCCAACATACTGTCGGTCACCACAAAAACGCCGTTTAAAGGCCGTACCACGTTGGGTTTGGGCAATACATCGTAGTTGTTATCGAGGCCCAGGGCACTGGTTTTTACCCACACTTCATCGGTGAATAACCACGATTTGGCCCCGGCTCCGGGGTGCCAGGCCGGACAAATACCCACGTTGGCGGCATCAATCATGAGGTAGCGGCAGGCGCGATTGATCGGAACCTGCACCGTTTCCCGTTGGGTCGGGTCGGTCGCTTTGGCCGCCGGAAGGTTCAATTTGGGCAGGGTTTGGTACTGACCGCCGTACGAGGAATAATAGACCTGAATGTTGGTGGGCATAAAAATCCACGACGCCAAATTGCGCAAAAACGATACGTTCAGCGTATCCACCTGCGTAATATAGCCCAAATCGAGGAAAATACGCATGTTTTTGCCTTCGTAACCCAGCCATTTGCCATCTTTAAAATTGGCGCTGCCAAATTGCCCGTCCACGAGGGTGAGGGGGCCGTTGGCGCTGTATTGGGCGGCGTATTCGGTATCGGGTTCTACGCCGTATTGGGCTTTTACAAAGGTTTGTTCGATGGTTTCGCTGCTGCGTTTTCCTTTGCTGAGCGCCATTGCCCGGATCACCATGCCCGTTTTTATCTCAAAAGGTCGGGTAAATACGGCCGATTTGGTCGTGGGTACGTCGCCGTTGGTGGTGTAATAAATGTTGGCCCCGGCTTCGGCGGTAATGACCACGGTTTGGGTTTTGGAAAACACCACGTTTTTTCCCACTTTATCGTTTTTATAACCAAATTTGGGCGCATCCGTCACGGGTTCGGCCTGGCCCTGCATCCGTAGTACGATGGTATTGTTCCGACGTGCCTCCTGGGGCAGTTCGATGGTGACACCGTCGACGCTGATTTGCCATTGCAGCGGTTTTTTGTAGCCCAATACCGTTATGGTGGTGTTGGCGGCGGGCGTCAATTTTTTGAGCAAAAGTTGCGCCGGAGCGTTGCGCACAAACGCGAAAATATCCCCTTTTGCGCCTTGGGTATAGCGAATATCGGGGCCTTCCTGCCAATGTTCCCAAGGTTTGGTGCCGTAAATGGCGGTGCTGTTCACCCGCATCCATTCGCCAATGGCGAGCAGCCGTTCTACCGATTCAGCGGGAAAAACGCCTTGGGCGGTAGGGCCGATATTGAGCAAAAAATTGCCTCCTTTGGCGGTAATATCTGCCAGATTCCAAATTAAATCATTGGCCGATTTGTAGTTGGTATCCGCTTTGCAGTAGCCCCAATGGTCATTCATGGTCATGCAACTTTCCCAATCGAGGGTGCTTTTTTCCGACAAAATTTCCTGCTCCGGCGTGCCAAAATCGCCCACGGCTTCGGCGGATTTGTTCATGCCCTGCATGCCGTTGCGACCTTTGCCCACGCGGTTGTTCACAATGATGCCGGGTTGCAGGGTACGCACGTATTCGTACAAGGCTTTGCCCTGTTCTTCGGTCCATTCTTCAATCCATTCGCCGTCGAACCACAACACCCCGATGTCGCCGTAATTGGTCAGAAGTTCTTTGAGTTGGGGCAACATAAATTCGTCGCGGTAGCGCGCAAAGTTTTCCTTATTGGCATCGGGGTGGTGCCAATCCATGATAGAGTGATAAAAGCAGAGTTTTATTCCGTGTTTGCGGCAGGCATCGGCCAATTCGCGCAGTGGATCGCGTTTAAACGGCGTTCGGTCCACGATGTCGTAATTGCTCACTTTGGAATTGTACATCGCAAAACCATCGTGGTGTTTGGACGTAATAACGATGTACTTCATGCCCGCGTTTTTGGCCATCAACACCCAATCGTTGGCGTTGAAACGGACGGGATTGAACTGCGGGGCGAGTTTTTCGTATTCGGGAACGGGAATTTTGGCTTCGTACATGAGCCATTCGCCGTAGTTGTCCAGACCATTGTACGAACCGGCGGCAACGGCGTAAATGCCCCAGTGGATAAACATCCCAAATTTGGCGTCTTTCCACCAAGCCATTCGTTGTTGTTTTTCGGCGGGTGTTTCGGTTTTTTGGGCAAAGTTTGCGTTAAGAAGGGTAAAAATGAAGGTAACAATAAATAGGTAGCGCATAAAAATTGTTGGTCTGCGAATGAGGCAACAATGTACAGCGACTTTGTGTTACCTATGAAGTTACTCTCAAAAAATGAGTGTGTGGCAAAATCGGAGACATCAATTATTTTGACCAATATCACCTCACGTGCCGCAAAGATTGGTGGTTGATGAAATGATTGTTCGTTTAGGCCAACTTCTTACTTTTTTGAGGCCAAAAAAGTAAGCAAAAAAGCCCGCGGCCTTAGAAAAATCCTACGATTTTACTTTCCGTTTCCGGCCGCGCCAAAAAAACTCGCCGGTCGTCCTCACGGGGGCTATTCGCCCCGCCAATGACGTTTGGCTCAAACAGTTTTTGGCTTCATCGGCCTCCAACGGAGCAAAATCGGGATTTTTCTAAGGCCGCACGGGTAAAGGACAGACCGGGCTTGGAGACACTGCCCCGATTTTGTCAGGCACCCTTAAAAATTGGCGTGGAGAACGGCAATTAGTCAGTGTAGTAAATTAAGAACTTTGCGGAAACTGCTGCTTTGTTCTGGGCAAAAGCCTAAAGTCTGCTGACAATTTTTGAAATAAAATAACAATAAAAACTAAATTTGTTAAAAATGAAGCACCCTTTACACGCTTGTCTTTTATTCCTATCATTCGGAATAATTATTGCCGCTTGTCGTCGCCCCGACCCCGTTGATAACCTACCTTCGGAGGTAGACTTGGGGGAATCGGTTACTTATTTGAACGGTGAAGTGGCGGCCTATACCCCGGAGTTTTTATTGGATACCGTAAATCGGGTAATGGCCTACGGTTTTGTCGAAACGGTATCGTCAAAATTTATTGAAAACCTGCTTGGTTTTGGGTTTGTTCCTTACGAAACCGGTTCGTTTGAACTGACCGATGACTATCCGCCGAATGGTAAAATTAACGCCAGTTTCAGCCAAACTTATGATGAAGATTTGGAAGGTTACGAATACGAGTTAATTGACGCAGACGATGGCTTTTTGGAGATTGAGTCATTAGATACGGTTAAAATGGAAGTAAAAGGGCGTTTTTCGGCCCATTTTAAAAGGACAAAAAGAAATTTTAAATTCAACCTCGGGCTTCCAAAATACCTTATTTATCAAGGGGTATTTTATGAAACGTATTCTTTTAAATGAAGAAACTGAAATTTTGAACACCGAACCGTTGAACACCGAACCGTTGAACACCGAACCGTTGAACATCGAACACCGAACACCGAACACCGAACACCGTTTTTTTGGGGCTTATGAGACAGTTGCGCAATATTCAATTAAAGATTACTTCGGTATTCGAAATTCTGCATTCAACGGTTCGATGTTCAATGGTTCGGTGTTCGGTGTTCGATGTTCAACGGTTCAACGGTTCTACTTCACACTAAACCGATACACCGTCGTGGTCGAATACGTTTGGCCCGGCAGCAGTTCCGTACTCGGAAAATCCGGGCGATTGGGCGAATCGGGATAGTGCTGGGTTTCGAGGCAAAAACCCGTGCGGTGGGCGTAAGGCTGCCCGTGTTTGCCCACCACCGTTCCGTCGAGGAAATTACCCGAATAAAACTGAATGGCGGGTTCGGTGGTAAGCACTTCCAGCACGCGGCCGCTACCGGGTTCGGTGACCACGGCGGCGGTTTTGAGTTGTTTCGACGCGTCGTTCAGCACCCAGCAATGGTCGTAACCCAAACCAAACCGGATCTGCGCCTGGGTTGTATCGTTGATCCGCGCCCCGATAACGGTGCTTTTGGAAAAATCAAAAACAGTACCGGCAACGGCTTGCGGCGCACTAACCAGCGGAATTAACGTGCTGTCCACGGGCAGGTAGCGGTCGGCGGCGAGTTGCAGTTCGTGGCCCAAAATATCCCCGTTGCCCGCGCCTTTCAGGTTAAAATAAGCGTGGTTAGTGAGGTTACACACCGTTTTTTTATCCGTAGTAGCGGTGTATTCTATTTTGAGGGCATTGTCTTTTTGCAGCGTGTACACCACTTTTACGGTGAGGTTGCCGGGGTAGCCTTCTTCACCGTCTTTGCTGATGTAGGTGAGTTCGAGGGCCGGTTCCGGGCCATTTTTTTGGGTTGCGCTCCAAAGCACTTTGTCAAAACCCGTTTTACCGCCGTGCAAGTGGTTGGCACCGTTGTTGGTGGCCAGTTTGTACTCCGTTTCGGTAGTTGTTATGGTCTCATCGTGCTGAATATTGCCGTTAGCGTCTCGGGTGAATACCCGGTCTTCTAGTCGGAAACGACCGTTGGCGATTCGATTTCCGTAGCGCCCAATGAGCGCACCAAAATAGGGCGTACCTTTTACGTAGCCGTCCAAATTGGCGCAACCCAACGTAATATCCGCGTAAGTGCCGTTGCGGTCGGGCGCCGTCCAGGAGGTGATAATACCGCCGAAATTGGTGATGTTAATGGTCATTCCGTTGGCATTTTTCAGCGTAAACAGGTCAACGGCGCGGCCATCGGGCAGGGTGCCGTAGGCCGATTGGGTAATGCTGGCCACTTCGGTCTTTTTTTCGGGTGGCGATTGGCAAGCCCACAACCCCATGACGAGCAGGGATAGTATTGTTACGAGTTTCATTTTTTTAAAAATGTTTAATTATTTACCAAAAACGCACGTAAATCGCCGATAACATCAACAATGTCACCACGATTAAAGCCGTTGTGCGTGGATCGGGTTTAAACATTTCCCAATCCAGTTCAATCGCTTTTTCGTTGACTTTTTGGCCAAAAAGACTCACCAAAATCATGGCCGCCATGGCAAAAGCAAACGCCAGTCCCATACAAATCAAAAACGGAATTTCGTAACCGCCTTTGCCGTTGGGGAATGCCGTATAACACCAGGTTTCGTTGCCGAAGACCGCCGGGGCAAATTCATTAAAAAACACCGACAGGATAAAACCTGTGAGCAAACCCACAACGCCCGCCGCACCGGTGGTTCTTTTCCAAAACATCCCCAACAGGAACATGGCAAATACGCCCGGCGAGATAAAGCCGGTGTATTTTTGGATAAAGGTAAAACCACCTTCGCCGCCAATGTTCAGCAAATCGTCCCAGGTGAGTAAAATGGCCATTAACATCGAAATACCGATGGTTACCCGGCCAATGCGCACCAGTTTGTCTTCGCTGGCCGTTTTGTTCAGGTAGTTTTTGTACAAATCGAGCGTAAAAATGGTGGAAATAGAGTTCACTTTTCCCGCCAGACTGGCCACAATCGCCGCCGTGAGGGCTGCCAGGGCCATACCTTTTAGTCCGGTGGGCAAAAAGGTTAAAATGGACGAATACGCGTTGTCCGAACTAAATTTCCCGCCGGGAGCCATCGCTTCCTGAATGCCGCCGTTCTGGTACATCACGTAGGCCGCGATACCGGGCAACATCACAATGATGGGCATCATTAATTTCAAAAAACCGGCGAACAGAATCCCCGTGCGGGCCGTTTTTAAATCCGCGCCCAATGCCCGCTGAATAATGTATTGGTTGCAACCCCAGTAGTTGAGGTTAACGATCCACTGCCCCGCAAAATACATCGCAATACCCGGCAACAGCAGGTATTTGTTAATTTCCGATTGCGGTGTACTCGCGTCGGGTTTGGCCAAAATCATGTGAAAATGGTCGTCGGCTTTGGTCAACAGGTGGTTAAAACCCGCCAAAGCATCTTTGCCGGTGCCAAACTGCTCACTCACTACCGTCAATGCCAGGTAGGTTGTGGCCAAACCACCAATAATCAGCACCAGTACCTGAATAACGTCGGTGTAACCAATGACTTTCATCCCGCCGAGGGTAATCACCAGCGCAAAAACGGCCAGCCCCAGCATAATCAGGTGAAAATGTTCACCCCCGGCCAAGTTGTTAATCGCCGCCGCACCGAGGTATAAAATGGAGGTTAAATTAACCAAAACGTACAAAAACAACCAAAAAATGGCCATAATCAGGCTAACGGTGGAATTGTACCGTTGGCTCAAAAATTGCGGCATGGTGTAGATATTGTTTTTCAGGTAAATGGGCATAAAAAACACCGCCACAATAATGAGCGCAATGGCCGCCACCCATTCGTAGGCCGCGACCGCTACCCCCACCGTAAACCCATTACCCGACATCCCGATAAACTGTTCCGCCGAGATATTGGAGGCAATCAGCGAGGCCCCAATGGCCCACCAGGTCAACGAACCTTCGGCCAAAAAATAGTCCTTGGTATTGGTTTCTGCTTTGCGTTTGCGGTTGTAGATCCACAAACCATAACCCGCCACTACGAGGAAATAAATGATAAAAACGACCCAATCAAGGGTTTGTAAACCTGTTTGCATATTTTTATTTTTTTAAGATATTAGACGAAAGACATTAGACCTTAGACTGACCGTCGTAGAGCGATTTCACCATAAAGGTCACTCTAAGAATACACTAAGATTCACTAAGCGTAGAGCGTTCATTTTAAGGAATTTAAAAAATATTTTTCACTATTCACTATTCGCTATTCACTCTTCACTTTTCACTGTCCATAATACGCCTGGGCGCCGTGTTTTCGGAAATAATGTTTGTCTTTCAGGGTTTGTTTAATGGGCGGTGTTTCCGGGTTAATTTGTAAAGTTAAATAGGCCATGCGCGCTATTTCTTCCAAAACAGCCGCGTTGTACACCGCTTTGGCGGCCGTTTTGCCCCATGTAAACGGTCCATGACACGCCACCAGCACCATTTCCACTTCTTCGGGCGAAAGTTGCTCCTGCCGGAACAAGTCCAAAATCTGGTTGCCGGTTTCGTGTTCGTAATCACCCAAAATCATCTCATCGGTCATGACGGCCGTTACCGGAACGTGGCTGACCAAGTGATCGGCGTGGGTAGTACCGAGGTTGGGAATGGGCCGCATCGCCTGCGCCCACGCCACCGCGTGCGTCGAGTGTGTATGGCAAATCCCGCCGATGCGGGCAAAATGCCGGTACAACAACGTATGGGTTTTGGTATCCGACGACGGCCGCAAGGTACCATCCACCACGTTATTATTCAAGTCCACCAAAATCATATCGGCGGGTTTTAAGTCGCGGTACGGCACCCCGCTGGGTTTTATGGCCACGATACCCGCCGCACGGTCAATGGCCGATACATTGCCAAAGGTGTAAATGGCCAATTGCTGCGCCTGAATGTCCATATTGGCCTCATAGGCTTCTTCGCGTAGTGTCTGGTATTGCATGTTTAATTGAGTTCAAGCACGACCACCGATACGGGGGGCAAAGTGAGTTGGAGGGTGCCGTTTTTAACCGTTGCGCCTTTAAACTCGGCGGGTTTTACTTTGTCCGGCTGGTCAAAGGAATTGTAGTCCTGCACTTTTGCCGACGTTAAAATACGCCCGGTTGCGCCTTTGGCCGTGGTGCCGCGCAAAGAAATCGAAATTTCCTGGGATTTATTCGGGTCAATATTGGTCAGGGTAATATGCACTTTTCCGGCTTTATCCTTCGATGCAGAGGCCGATACAGCGGGCAGTTTTTCTTCGCCAAGGGTGTACGTACCGGTGCTGATATTCAGCGGAAGCAGAAGAGCATCCTGGTGAATATTGTACATTTCCAGCACGTGGTAAGTGGGTGTGAGGATCATTTTTGCTCCGTCGGTGAGGGCTACGGCTTGAAGAACGTTTACGGTTTGGGCCAAATTCGCTACCCTTACCCGGTCGCAATGGTTATTGAAAATATTGAGGGTAACACCGGCGAGCATGGCGTCGCGCAGGGTGTTTTGCTGGTACAAAAAGCCCGGATTAGTGCCCGGTTCCACGTCGTACCAACCGCCCCATTCATCCACTACGAGGGCTACTTTTTTGGCCGGATCATATTTGTCCATAATGGTCGAGTGGCGCGTTACCAATTCCTCCATGCGCAATGCCTGTTGCATCGTTTTAAAATATTGGGCTTCCGAAAAACCAGTAGCGGGGCCTTTTTTATTCCAGTCAATGACCGAATAATGGTGCAGGGCCACCCCTTCCAACATGTTGTGGGGAATATCGCGCATGAGTACTTCGGTCCAGTGGTAATCGGCGCCATTGGCACCCGAAGCCACCCTGAAAAGGCGACTACTATTGCCCCAATCAGTCATAAAAGTGGCATATTGGCGATAAACATTAGCATAATACTCCACCGTCATGTTGCCGCCGCAGCCCCAGGCTTCGTTACCTACGCCCCACATACGCGCTTTCCAGGGCTTTTCGCGGCCATTTTTTTTGCGCAATTCGGCCATTGGACTGCCGGAGATTTGGCTGGTATAATTTACCCAATCGGAAAGATCTTTTACCGAACCGCTGCCCACGTTACCGGCCAGGTAAGGTTCGGCCCCCAGCGCTTCGCAGAGGTTGAGAAAATCGTGGGTACCGAAGGAATTGTCTTCGATAACGCCACCCCACCACACGTTTTGCATGGACGGCCGCTGATTTTTGGGGCCAATGCCGTCTTTCCATTGGTAAGTGTCGGCAAAACAACCGCCGGGCCAGCGCAGGTTGCCCACTTTCATTTTTTTCAGGGCCTCAATCAAATCGGTGCGCACCCCGTCTTTGTTGGGAATGGGCGAATTTTCCCCCACGTAAAAGCCGCCGTAAATGCAACGGCCCAGGTGTTCGGCAAAATGCCCGTAAATATTGTGGCTAATGGTATCGCGCCCCAAATCGGCGTTGAGCACGAGTTGGTTTTGGGCAAAAAGGCCGCTCGAAACGGCTAAAAATAGGGTTATCAGTGCTGCTTTGTTCATAAAAATGACCGTAGTTGAATGTGATGTTTAATGCATGTAAAATGAATGGATACCCCCCGAAACGCCTTCTTTAAAGGTCATTTCGAGGCGAACGGCGGTGGTTTTTACCGGTTCAAATTGTACTTCGTTCCAGCCGTCCTTCACTAATTTGTAGCCTTCGGGGGCGTAAACGGGTTTCCACGTGCCATTTTCGAGGTAGGTAATGCGCCACGAAGCGGGCACACGGCAACCTCCTTCGCGCACTTCGTCGTCGAAGAAATACACTTTGGCCGTGCCCACCTGTTCGGCGTTGGGGAAGGTATATTGCACCCATTCGGAAGTGCCAAAATTCGGCCACCAATGCACCATCGTGCTTTCTTCGTCGGCGGAATTTTTGGCGGGGTAGTGGTCGCTGATATTGGCCAGGTCGCCCTTGTATCCTTCCGAAGCCGTGGCCTGCGAGCGCGAGGCCAGCGTTGGCCCCGATATTTCGTACGCCGATTTCAGGTTATACGGCAGCCACACCAGCATATTGTCGCGGCCGCGATTGGCCCAAGCGTAATAAGGAATGGCTTTGAGCGACATTTTTTCCAATTCAGCCTCCTCAGGGTTTATTTTCTTTTTGACCAAAAAACCGTTGAATTGCACCGTTTGAACGCCACCCAAAAGGTTTTTGTCAAAAGTGGAACGAAACGTAGCGGTATCGGGCACCATCATATTCAAAATGCGGTCGTCGGGTTGGTCGCGGCCTTCGAGGCAATACACAAACGGGCCGCGTTTGAGGGCGTAGCGGTTTTGGTCGGCCTCCACTTTGGGGTTGGCTTTTACGCGTTGCACTTCCATGGGCAAATCGAGGCTGACGTAATCACCTTTTTTCCATTTGCGGGTAATGACCGCAAAACCGCGTTCAAACGTAATGGGTTCGTATTTGCCATTGATCAAAATCCGCACTGATTGGCCCGAATAACTTTCAAAACGGTACAAATCCAGTGGTATCACGTCGCCTTTGGCCCAACCCGGAATCCGAATTCTGAGGGTAAAGGTGTTTGGAATGGCCGGATCAACGTGCACTTTTACGGCCCCGTCCCAGGGATAATTAGTTTCCTGCCGGATTTCCACTTGCACTTTTTGGCCTTTGGAATTGGTGTTTTCCACTTTGGTGCTGCTGGCGCCAAAAAGGTTGATGTACACGTTGTTGCCGCTTTTTCCGTAAAAAAATTCGGGCAACGACGTGAAAAAACGCGCCAGATTGGGCGGGCAACACGCGCAGGTAAACCAGGGCGTTCGCGCCACATTTTTACGGCTTTCGAGCGGATTGGGATAAAAATAATGGTCGCCCGACAACGACATACCCGCGTTGAGGGCATTGTACAGGGTGAGTTCCATCACGTCGAGGTATTTGCTGTCGCCGGTGAGTTGAAACATTCTTTTGCTCCAGTGGGCGAACGAAATGGACGAGCAGGTTTCGTTGTAGGCCGAATAATTGGGCAGGTCGTACGAGCCGCCAAAACCTTCGTTGCTGCCCGTAGCCCCTACGCCGCCGGTGAGGTACATTTGGCTGCCTACGATGTCGTCCCACACGGATTTGAGGGCTTCGTCGTATTCGTGGGTGCCGGTGTAGGCCGCAATATCGGCGGTGGCCATAAACATGTACCCGAGGCGAACGGCGTGCCCCACGGCGACGCGTTGGTCCTTTACTTTTTGGTGGTTTTGCGAATATTGCTCGCCGTAACCGCGCACATCAATAAAAAACTTGGCCAGATCGAGCCATTTTTTGTCTTTGGTGACTTTGTACAATTTTACCAGCCCCACTTCAATTTCCTGGTGACCGGGGGCTTTGGATAATTTGCCGGGGCCAAAATCTTTGGCGACCAATTCGGCATTTTTTAAGGCAATATCGAGTAAATTCCGTTTGCCCGTTGCTTCAAAATACGCCACGGCGGCTTCGTACAAATGGCCCACGTTGTACAGTTCGTGGCTGAGTTTGTCTTCGTTTTGCCAGCGTGGACCTTCCAGCCAACTGAGGTTATTACCTTTAGCGGGTTCGGCTTTTTTGGCGTTTTTTTCGGCAATGGTGCGCGAGGTGTAGAGGTAGCCATCGGGTTCCTGCGCGGCTTTTATTTTTTCTACCAAGGCATCTACTTCGGCTTCGAGTTTGGGATCGCGGCGGGTGTGCAGGGCGTAAGCGGCCCCTTCAATCACTTTGTACACGTCCGAATCGTCGAAGGGATACACGGTGCACACGTGTCCTTCGGTGGTACCGGCGGCCACTTCAAAGTTTTTGATCCGAAAGGTCTCCACGTTTTTTTTGAAAGTCGCGGGAATGGTACTGGTGCGCACCGTTTCGATCCGGGGTGCCCAAAACTGATCGGTGAGTTTTACCTGGTGGAAAGGCACCGGCTCCACGGCGTATTGTTGGGCCGTGGCACTTTGGTAAATGGACAAAAAAGCGATAAAAATGATGAATGTACGCATGATTCTGGTTAGGTTTTAGCATTTTGTTCCATAAAAGCACCCAATTGCCGGTACCGTTGATATAATTCGTTGTACACCGCTGCTTGGGCGGAATCGGGTTCAAAAGTGGCGTCAAAACCCGAATTCATGGCGGCTTTTGCGGCGTGCAGGTCGGGATACACCCCAGCGGCGGCGGCGGCGCAAATGGCGGCCCCCAAGGCACAAGCCTGCTCCGAAGTCACAATTTTGATGGGCATTTGGAGGACATTGGCCAAAGTTTGCATCACATAGGGCGACTTTTTGGATACACCGCCAATCCCAATGACCTGCCGGATGGGCACTCCTTCTTCCCTAAATCGCTCCACGATACTGCGCGCACCAAAAGCGGTGGCTTCCACCAGCGCTTTGAATACTTTTGGCGCATCACTACCCAGATTTAGTCCCGATATTGCTCCTTTTAAAGTATGGTTGGCATCTGGGGTGCGGCGGCCATTGAACCAGTCGAGCGCCACGGCATCGTGGGTTGTAACGGGCAATTGGGCGGCTTTTTCCGATAATGCCGGAATAATTTGCGCGATGGCCTGTTCGGCCGGTTGCGGCTCTAAAAATTCGAGTAAGGGCCACGCCAGGAGTTGTTGAAACCAGGCGTACACATCACCAAAGGCCGATTGACCCGCTTCCATGCCCAGCATACCGGGCAAAATGGAGCCATCCACTTGTCCACAAATACCGTGAATGAGCAAATGTCCCACTTCTTCGTTGGGTGCCACGAGCATATCGCAGGTGGAGGTGCCCATGACCCGCACCAGCGCGTAAGGCTCAATGGAGGCACCCACGGCCCCCATGTGGGCATCAAAAGACCCCACGCCCACCACAACTTCGGGGGAAAGACCGAGGGTTACGGCCCATTTAGGAGACAAATGCCCCATTTTTTCGGCGGCGGTGAACGTGTCGCGGTACAAACGGTCGCGCAATCCGGCCAACAAGGGGTCGAGGGTGGTTAAAAACGCCTCGTCGGGTAAGCCGTCAAATTCCTCGTGCCACATGGCTTTGTGTCCGGCGGCGCAACGCGACCGTTTGAGCGTGAGCGGGTCGGTGTGACCGGTGAGTTCCGCCGACATCCAGTCGCAATGCTCGACCCACGAAAAGGCGGCCTCGCGCACGGCTGCATCCACGCGCAGGGTGCGCAGGATTTTGGCCCAAAACCATTCGGAAGAATAAATGCCACCGACGTATTTGGTGTAATCGGTGGCCCATTGTTTGGCCAAATGATTGATTTCTTCGGCTTCACGGTTGGCCGTGTGGTCTTTCCACAGGATAAACATAGCGTTCGGGTTCTCGGCGAATTCGGGTAAAAGAGCCAGTGGGGTACCGTTTCGGTCCACGGCCACGGGGGTACTGCCGGTAGTGTCCACCGAAATACCCACGACGTTAGGGGCTACTTCCGTAGGGGCGTTGCTCAGGGCCGTTTTGATGGCCGTTTGCATGCCCTCCAGGTAATCCAGTGGGTGTTGGCGGAATTGCGATTCGGAGGGATTGCAGTACAAACCCTTTTTCCAACGCGCATAATAATGGACGGCGGTGGCGATTTCGGTGCCGTTTTGGTCCACAATTAAAGCGCGGACGGAATCGGTGCCGTAATCAAGTCCGATGATGTATTTCATAAAGTGTGTGTATCTCGTTTGTAATATCTTTCAAAAAAAATCCTTAATCAGGTTATAAGTGGTTTTTCCGTTCCGGTTAATGCCATTTTTGACGATGCTGCCTGCGTTGATGCCTTAAAAAATGTGCTCGCTAACCCTTAAAAATTATTTATGAATAAACCACCTCATTCCACCGTAATTCATTATTAAATTGTCGCAAGGTTGTGGTTGCATCAATAACCACCATTTCAACGTCGAACATGGCCGCAAAATCTTCAAAATGTTCGGTGCTGAGGTTTTGGCTGAACACCGTGTGGTGCGCCCCTCCGGCGTAAATCCAGCCCGCACAACCCGTTGTCATATTGGGCAAGGGTTTCCACAATACCCGCGCAACCGGCAATTTGGGTAAATCCTGCACCGGTGCAACGGCTTCTACTTCGTTGATAATCAATCGAAAGCGGTTCCCTAAATCAATCATGGAGGCGTTAAGACCCCGACCGGCGGGCGCGTTAAAGACCAATCGAACGGGATCGGCTTTTCCACCAATGCCCAGCGGGTGAATTTCGCAACGGGGTTTATCGGCCGCAATGCTGGGGCAGATTTCGAGCATGTGCGCCCCCAAAACCAATTCCTGCTGCGGGTCGAAGTGGTACGTATAATCTTCCATGAATGAGTTGCCGCCGGGCAAACCCTGCGCCATCACCTTGGCGGCGCGCACCAAAGCGGCGGTTTTCCAGTCGCCTTCGGCCCCAAAACCGTAACCTTCCGCCATGAGGCGTTGGGTGGCGATACCGGGCAATTGCGCCAAACCGTGTAAATCCTCGAAGGTATCGGTAAATCCTTTAAAGCCGCCTTCTTGCAAAAAAGCCCGCATTCCGGCTTCTATTTTGGCCGCTTCCCGGAGTGCCGCGTGTTGGGCACCGCCTTTTTGCAAGGCCGGAACAACTTGGTAGTCATGGTGGTAGGTATCCACCAATTCGTCCACACTTTTTTCGGAAATATCGTTGATACGGGCCACCAAATCGCCGATGCCGTAACCATTCACCGAATACCCGAATTTCATTTCGGCCTCCACTTTATCGCCCTCGGTGACGGCCACCTGGCGCATATTGTCGCCAAAACGCGCAAATTTAGCCCCTTGCCAATCGTGCCGCGCTGCCGCTGCCCGCATCCACACGCTGAGTTGGCGGTGTACCTCAGGTTGTTGCCAATGACCTACTACCACCTTGCGGTTTTTGCGCAAACGGGTCAACATAAACCCAAATTCGCGGTCACCGTGGGCCGATTGGTTGAGGTTCATAAAGTCCATGTCAATGTCGCCCCAGGGAATATCGCGGTTGAATTGCGTATGCAGGTGGCACAACGGCTTTTGTAAGGTTTGTAAACCCCGAATCCACATTTTGGCCGGTGAAAAAGTGTGCATCCAGGCAACGATACCGATGCAATTGGGATCGGTGTTGGCCGTCTGGCATACGTTATAAATTTCATCGGGGGTTTTAACCACGGGTTTAAAAACCACCGACGTTGGAATTTGCGGTGTATCATTGAGGGCATTTGCGATGGTTTGGGCATTTTGGGCCACTTGTCGCAGGGTTTCTTCGCCGTACAAATGCTGGCTGCCGGTTACAAACCAAATTTCTAAATTTTTTAATGCGATCATAGGTCGTGTATTAAATGTGTTTTTTTGACACAATCTAAAGTCAAAAAGAAGAGACGGTTTTTGGAACAGCCTCTGTCTGGTTATTCAATTCCCGGATGCGGCATAAAATGCCAAAAAGACGAGAATTTATTTTTGTATTTTTCCTGATCGAGCCGGTACAGGGTTGCTTTTTTGGTGCTGGACTGGTCGTCTTTTTCACCGGTGTCCATCAGCAGCCCCGTTGAGAGAATTTTTCGGCTAAAATTCCGCCGGTCGAGTTGTACGTTATAAATGGCTTCGTAGAGTTTTTGCAATTTCGGAATGGTAAATCGCTCGGGCAGCAGTTCAAAACCAATGGGATGCAGGGCTGCCTTGTACCGCAAATGTTCGATGGCTTTGGCCACCATATCATCGTGGTCGAAAATCAGGGGTGGTTTTCGTTCCAAACTCAGCCAATGCGCGTTGTGGGCGTTTACGGCTTCTTTGTCCTGGTCCCGTATCCCGATGAGGGCAAAAAACACCACCGAAATGGTGCGTTCGACGGGATCGCGTTCAATTCGACCAGCGGTAAATATTTGCTCCACGTAAATGTTTTTCAGGCCGGTCAAATCGTACAAAATACGTTCGGCACCGTCTTCCAAATCTTCGTTGTGGTGCAAAAAACCACCCATGAGCGACCAATTTCCTTTCTCCGGTTCAAAATTTCGTTTAATCACCAACAGTTTGATTTCCTCCCCGTCAAAACCAAAAATAATGCAGTCAATGGCGACCAAAATCCGATTTTCGATGGGGTATCTGTTCATACGTAAAATCTGCTCCTGATTTAAAATGCAGTTTTTTGATGGGTTTTAGGTGTTTTTGCCATATTTAAACAACTCCATAAAACAAAGGTATTTGAATTATTTGGAAACGTGTCAATCTTACACATTTTTTTGAAAAAAAATTGGCGGGCGATTTTGGGTGGTGTGTACGTGTTTGCTTTATCGGGTCTTTTGATATGGATAAATAAAAAACGCTGTCCGTTGCTTTTTTAAAATGAAAATGTATTTTTGCGATTTGTATTGTTATGCTGTAACTATGTTGTTTAAATCTCTTCAGTTATTTTGCCCAAAGCCGAGTGCGTTATTTTGTTTTTTATCCCTTATTTTTTGTCATTTTTATGCCTTACATGGTCAACCATACAAATTATACACCGTAGAAAACGGGCTGCCGCGCGGATACATCAGTACTTTGTTTGAAGACAAACGGGGGTACATTTGGTGCGGTATTGTAAATGGCGTGTGCCGTTTCGACGGGGAGCGTTTTAAGTTATACGACCGGGCGAGGGGGACGCAGAAAAAAATTACCGGCGAATACGCGGTGCTCATGTTTGCCGATGCCACCCAACATCTTTGGTTGGTAGCCGATTTTAACCTCTATTTATTTGACGAAACGGCCGATGAGTTTGTGTGGATCCGGGAGTGGGAACGCGGTCTGAAATATCAATTTATCCACAATTCGAGGGGGCAACTGTGGGCAATTAACGACTCTTTGAACATGTACGACCTGGATGCGGCCGCGCGAACGGCTACTTTGGGTAAGACGCAGTATTTATTGCCGGACGACCGGGATGCAGAAAAGAATTGTATCATTAACGACACGGCATTTTTTTACGTAACGCAGGCAACGGGTCTCAGTGCGTATAACTTAACTACCCGTGTGCGGCAACCCATTCCGTTGCCCTTTAATAAGGTATCCAATTTTAAAGAAAATCCGTTGTTGCACCAAATCTGGGTGTGCAATTCCAACCGCGTTGGTTATTGGCAAAACAACGTTTTTACCGAGGTTACGGACAAATTTCCGCCTTTTGATAAAGCCATCTTTGTTGTTCCGGTCAATGTACAAGTGGTTTTTCTCATTACTCGGACCCATATTTACAAATGGGACGGCACCAAAGCGGTTGAAATACCCTGGCCCCATTTTGATTATATGGTTTCCGTTGTACCCGACCAACACGGTCATTTGTGGGTGGGCGCGGGCGCAAAAGGTCTTTGCAAAATTCCCTGGAAGTCACCCTTGTTCAACAGCCGCCAAAAAGGCCGCTACATTGGCAACAAACCAATTGTGGTGGATCAGCAAAAAAACACCTACTTTTTTGATAATATTGGCGGATACGACAAAGATAATTACGGGGCTTATTTAAAATCGGGTGACAATGATCGGATTACAGTCCTGGAAACTGCCGTTTTGGCAATGGACCATCGGGGGCATTTTTGGAGTCACACTCAAGCGCAGGAATTGACCGAAACCGACCCGACAGGGCGCCGTACCGTTCATCGGCTGCAATCGTATTTCCGAAAAAAAGACGATCGAATTAACTTTTTGTACGCCGCCGGAGACGTCGTTGCAGTTTTTACGATTAATGGTTTGGTTGCGCTGTTGCATACTCCAACCGGTAGGGTAGTGGCAACCTATTTGCAGGATATCGCCCGTCCTTTGGTGTACGGGCGAACGTTGCACGCCATATATTCCGGCGATGGCAAACAATTTCTTTTGTCCACGGAAGCCGGTTTGGTGTTATTGACACCCGATTGGGCACCCGCAGTGCCCACCTTTAACACCCGCGCTTATTTGCTCAACCAGGATATTCACCTTAAAGACGTAAACGCTATTTATTGCGCGGTACCCGATCGCGACAAGGGGTTTTGGTTGGGTACCCCGAACGGGTTGCATTATCTTGACCTCGAAAAAAAGACAACCACCCCTATATTTTGCGACGTTTTACGGCCCAATGACGTAATTTTTACCATGATGGATTCGCCGGAGCACCTGTGGTTGGGCACCCAACGCGGACTCATTCAATTGGATATTCACCCCACCTTAAAAGCACGATTGTACACGCAATCGGATGGCTTACCGGATATTGAATTTAACCGCACCACCTCCATTCGCACCGACGATGGAACGGTGTACATGGGTACCGTTGGTGGGATTGTGTATTTTAAACCCTCGGAGATCAGCAACGCTTTGGTAAAAGATACCGTAGTGATTACCGATGTTTATTTGCAGGACAGCCTCATCACGGGGCAACTCAATGGATTGGGGTATTTGCCGGATTTGGCCCATGATCAGAATTTTCTTACCATTACGTTTGCCTTACTCAACTACGATAACCCAACGTTTAACATTTACCAATATCGCCTCAACGGCGGAACGTGGATTGATGTAAACAACGACAATACGGTTACTTTGGCGCGTTTAGCACCGGGCGAATATCATTTTGAAGTGCGGGGCAGTACCGGAAAATCGGAGTGGTCGGCACCCGTGGGGATTCATTTTGAGATCCGGTGGCCCTGGTGGCGCACCTGGCCGGCTTATTTTTTGTACGCCGGATTAATCGCCGGGTTGGGCTATTTATTTTTTAAAAAACGTATTCAATTGCAAAAAGCCGCTTACGACTTGGAATTGCAGCGCACCACTTTGCACCAACAAGCCGAATTGGACCAGTTTAAGGTGCGATTATTATCCAACGTTGCCCATGACCTGCGTTCGCCCATTACGGTGATTAAAGGATTGGCCGAAAAATACATGGTTGTAGAAGATCCCAAAGTGCGGCACAACGTAGAATTGATTCAAAAAAGTTCGGATCAATTGCTCGAAATGGTGGGGCAAATTCTTGATTTATCCAAAATCCACGACAACGGAACGTTGGCGCTGCGGCCGTTTCGCGACGACTTGGCGCGTTGGTTGCACATTGTGTTGGAACCCTATATTCATTACGCCGAATTGGAAAAAAAGATTGAAGTGCGTGTCGGGCAGTCGGCACCGGCCATTTGGACCAGTTTTGACCACGACGCCATGAAGTCCATTATTGTCAATTTGACCAGTAACGCCATTAAGTTTACGCCCGAAGGTGGGCGCGTGATGGTGGAGGTAAATGCTTTGGAGGGCAACCGGATTGATATTTTGGTGTACGATTCTGGTCCGGGCATCCCTGATGCGTTAAAAACTCGGATTTTTGAACGTTTTTTCCAGGTTGAAATTGAAAGTTCTGTCAAAGGGCACGGCATTGGGTTATGGCACACGGCCGAGTTGGTTCAACTCATGGATGGGCAGATTTCTGTTCAGGAGGAAACAACCGAGGGGGCGGTATTCCGGGTTTCGTTGCCATTGGCATATTCCGAAACGCCGGAGTTGCCGGGTGTTACATTGGCCGATACGCCCGATGAGGAGCAAAGCGGCGACCTGCCTATTTTGCTGGTCGTGGAGGATAACGCAATTTTAACCGAGTTTATCGTAGCGGGTTTGAAGGAAAAATACGCGATTTACACCGCAAAAAATGGTCTGGAAGGGGTGCATTTGGCCCAACAAATAATCCCGGATGTGATACTCTCCGACGTAATGATGCCCGAAATGAGTGGTATCGAACTGTGCCAAATTCTTAAATCGGATCGCCGAACCAGCCATATTCCCGTGTTGCTGACCACGGTCAAATCGCACGAGGCCGATATTATACAAGGGCTGGAATCGGGGGCCGATGGTTATATCGTGAAACCGTACAATATTGCCGAGATACAGTTGCGAGTAGAGAACCTGATGGGCTTGCGCGCCGATGTGCGCCGCCACTACCAACAAATGTTTTCGGCGCATTTAGTTCGGCCCAACCAACCCGATGAGAACGCCGCCGAGGACGCGGAATTAATGTTTTTGTTAGAGGTACAACGCTCCATTCAAAAACATTTTGTCAACAGCGAGGCTTCGGTGGACGATATTGCGCAAGATATTGGCATTAGTAAATCCAATTTGTACAAAAAAATAAATGCCCTGACGGGTAGTTCCATCGGCACATTACTGCGTACCTATCGGCTGGAGGAAGCGCGGTGGGGGTTGCAACAATATCCCGGTAAAACGATTGCCGAAATTGCCTATTCCTGCGGTTTTACGGATCCCAATTACTTTTCTTCGGCGTTTTCGGCGGAATTTGGGGTGTCCCCGCGCGAATACCGGAATACCAAAAGATAATATCAAAGGTATTTGGGAAGATATTCAAGAAGCGTCGCGGGGGCGTGTTGGAACATTGCTGCTGAAAATGTGTGCACCAGAACATGGACGAAATACAGCAGTTGATCCAATTACACCGACAAACTAAATTTAAATCCGAACGATTTCTCGATGCCTTTTTACCCGAAGGCACCCAGATCCGCCGTTTGTACGATAGTTATATCAGCGACCTGAACACACTGCAACAAAACTTTACTTCGGAGGCTACATTAAGTGTGGTGAAAAACCAACTCAAAGAGCGCCTTCTGTTGATGGTGCTTTTTTTAAACACCGGCGAAAGCGATTTCCAGGAGAAACACAAGGCTTACAAAGAGTGCTGCCGACGGTGGTCGGCGGTGCAGGTATTGCTCGAAAAACAAAATTGGGATATTATTGAGCGAATTTGTTCGCAATTGCTCCGGCATACGTATCAATTTGATTTGACGGCGTTGCGGGTTGATATTTTGCGCTTTTTGAGAAATAACATTACATCATTCAAAAATACCGATTGGAGAGCCGATATCATAAAAACAGAAATAGAAACTGCGCTTATGTTGCTGGAACAAGAAAATTATTTGGAGGATAAATTAGCCGGTTTTAAGTCGAAATATACGTTTGAAAGGCACGACTGGACCGATGCGCACATGGAAGAAGTGCGGTTTATTGCGGCTAAAAACAAAAGTTTATACGTCCAAAACCTTTGTAAAAAGATCGAAATTTATCATTTTTTGCACAAAGGGGAATATTTGCAAGCCTTGTATTTGGCCGAACAGGTGTTAAATTATCTGGAGCACAAAGCGCAGTACAAAGATGCCATTGCCGAATGCCATTTCCGTTTTTTACACACCATCACGTTGTTTCACGCCGGTCGTTATCAAGCCTGTATTACAGCTTCAAACGAACTGCTCGAATGCCCGGATACAGGGGAACAAGTGTATTTTTCCCTCCAATTTCAAATATTATGGTCTTATCTCTCCCAAAACCTTTTGGCAGATGCGCGGGAGCAGGTTCAATTGATTGCCGGTCACGAGGGCTTTATGCGCCAGTCTCCCCGCAACGGGGAACTACTTTCCCTCTGTGGGTTGTACCTGAATTTTTACACGTACGCCAGGGTGCCCGAATCCTGGCCGGAAAAACGCCGGGAAGCGCTGGTGACTTTGCAACAATTTAAGGTGTTAAATACCGAAAAACGCGGTATGAACATCGCCATTCGGATCATTGAATACCTGTACGCCCTTTGGGATAACCACCAAAGCGCCATATTTGACACGGAGGAGGCAATGGCTAAATACCGCAACCGATACCTTTCTCAAAAAACGCACGGGCGGTCGTATTGGTTTTGGCGCGTATTGGAAACCATACCACGGGCTTCTTTGGAAGCGCACAAACTCTCCGCGATGAGCCAATCATTTCAGGCGGAAATACGAACGACCCTGCCCGCAAGCAATTACCAAATTGGCGGAGTCGAAATTGTCCCTTACGAAGCCTTATGCGACTCGGTAGTAGAAACATTGAAAAGGAGTACTTACAAACGATGAGTTGAATTATGTTTCATTATACTATTTAAGAACTGGCCTTTTACTGTCTTTGCGGGCCTTGGGCTTATTCGTTTTCTTTGCGAATATTATATTTTTCTGCCCGACCAGTGCAGGAAAAAATTTTCTTTTTAATCCTCGCCTAAGATATTTTACAGATTTAATAACTCCAGCGTGTGTCAACGTGAATTTGTATGTAGTAACTATTGTGGTGTTTGTAAAATAAATCTTGGCTTAGACGCATACGAACAAAATACACTTGGTTTTGCAGGTGTAGTTTATAATCATATCTTATGAAAGTTTTTATACTGAACAGTTTATTGCCGCAAACTTCATTAAAGTTTGCCTGCCTTTTTCTTTTCCTTTTACCCATTTACTTTGGCGAACAACTATTTGCCCACGATACCCGGCCAATTGGGGAGGGGAGGGGTACAGGTGCCGTTATTCTGGACCCCAACAACGGCGGGGCCACGGTGACAGTTGCGTATAGCCAATCCACGGCCGGGGTACAATTGACGTACACCGCGGCGGGTAACGGTACGTTTACGTTAACCATGCCAGCGGGCGTGACGTATATTCCCGGTTCTGTTAGTTTTGTGTCGTCGGCGGGGGCTGTTATCGCCCAATCAAATATTAGTAATTTGTCGGCACCGGTATTTTCCATAACCGGGGCGACAGTGGGGGCCAATTCGGTAATTTCGTACGGGATTCGGGCGGGTTGCGCTACCCAGGGATCGGCGTCCATTGGCGTATCGGTAACGGTGGCGGCGAGCACAACAACCGGGAGTATCAGTATTTCAATTTTGAAGGCGGCGCTGACCATTGATGCGCACAATACACCGGTGACATACGTGCGTGGGGGGGCTTCCTCCGCTAACATTACGATTACAAACGGCGGTAATGGTTCATTAGACAGTATTTTGTTTTTTATCAAACAAAATAGTTTGCTGGTTACCGATAGTGTAAAAGCCAACGGGCAACTTGCTACGTTTGTTAATACGGTTGGTGATACCTTGTTTTACCGACTGCGTTCGGTACATTTTCCCGGTGGTACTTTAGATAACGGGGAAAGTATAGTGGTTACCCGGTATTTCCGTGCTCCCGCTTGTTACAACGGCAGCAGTACCAATTTCCCGAGTTTTCAATCGGTTTATTTTGCCAATTTCGGGCGCAATAACAGCCGTTGTCAGTCGCCCACACCAACGGATTTTGGACAGATCAATTTCAGTACGGCTGGTAATGGCGATCCTACGGCAACGGTTGTTCAATTAGGTATCGACCGGCTTGCAACGCCCTGTCAAACCGCTTTGGTACGGTACAGATACACTGCGGGATGTACCGGAAATGCTGCTTTTTGTAATGCATACAATGTTAACTTTCTTATATGGAATGGCGCTACAGGTGCAGGTAATACCGGTTGGCTGGCTGGCGAATATAGTATTAAGTCGGTCAAACTGGTGTCCAATAACGCGAGTATCCCTGTGGCCTTTACGAATCAGTATTTCATTAACCTGTTGAACAGCAGTGGTGTGCAGGGTGTTGATCCGGACGGGGCGGGTGTTGGTCTGGAGGATTTGGATGCCGACGGCTATTACGATGATATTGTGCCCGGGCAAACTTTTGATATTGAAATAGAGTGGGAAAGATTAAAACCCGCTGCCTGTGCGAACAATGCTGCGCCGCACCGGGTTTATGTGGCTCCGCGTTTTTCTAATCAGTGTGGTCAGGCGCTGGCAGGTCCTCAGGTGTTTATAATAGGTGGTAATTTATACCCATCCGGTTCTATTTTGATGTTGTCCAGTCCGACTGAATTAGGATTAGGGCAAACGGGTACCACCCAGACACAGATAAACCGGACGGCGCCGAATAATACCTATCTCAGTTGCCCTACCAATCAGTTTTCCATCCGCTTCCCGGTTGCGCCGGGCATGACGGTGACCTCCATGCGGGCCGGGACTACCAATCTGAGTTTTTCGGTAGTCAGCGATACGGCAGTGGCACTTATCCCGGCAACGGGTATCAGCAACCCCTTTATTTGTGAGGTAGATTTTAATATTACTCCGGGTGTTACACCAAGTGGTGTGACCCCCAAAGTAATATTGGCCTACGAATGTACCAGTGCGTGTCCCAATGCACGGGAAGACGTTGCCTGTCTGGATGCGCCACCTATCATTATACCCATGCCAGGGCCATGCCCGGATGGAGGCGCTTCTACTTCCAATTCCAGTATTTTAAGGATGACGACTGGTTTTACCAATTACCAGCATACTACACGGGTACCTTTGGCCAATATCACATTACCCAGCCGTAAAAGAGGTTTGCCCTGCGATACGGTATTGGTCTCTTCTACCGGAACGGTGAATACCGGACTGGTGATTACAGGTGGGGAACCCCTTTATTATCAGGTCAGTTACAGCCTTCATGGAGGCGCAAACCGGTTGTTTAACTGGGTGGGTGGTACCTACACGTATCAAAGTACGACCAATACTTTGCCAACACCTATATATGAGGCCAATAACGGTGGTTCACACATTGCCATTTACAGCCTGGGGGCTTTCCCAGCGGGTGCAGTGGTGAATATTGCGCTATATGGCATCGGGCAGGATGCCGCTACTTTAACAAATACCCTGGAAAGTGTACCGGGATTTGGGAATATCTTTTTTAACTTAGATAATGGATTTTCTAATCCGGCACCCAGTGGAGACACGCGGTATAGTTGTAGTGGGCAGTCATTGGAATATTATGTGCGTAATCCGCGTGGAGCCTTTGTCCTCCCAGTTTTTGCCACTCAGATCTGCGATAATCATACAGTCACCTCGAGGCGTTATTACTTACGCGGTACGAGTGGTTCCGGGGTAGAAGTAGATTATTTCCCAGGCGAGATTCGACCAATGATCGTATTCGATTCTATTGTGGTGACTATACCTACGGGCTGGACTTATGTCCCCGGTGGAGATGTATTAAAAGTATGGGGGAATGCGAGTGAGGGCAACTTTCCAGGTAATACAGATACGGGCGTGAGCCAAAATATAGGCCCGGGAACGGTTTCAGGCAATAAAGTGAAATGGGTAAATCCCGGCAACTGGAATGTACCTGACGATGCACTCCGGGGCGGTTTTGAACTTTCTTTTACCAACGACCGCGTTTGTACCGTGACCTCTGCCTCTTTTCAAACGGTTTTTTACGGAAGACAAAATGCCAACACCAGGGACCTAACGGTTTGTCCACCACAATTGGTGCTCAACAATGGTGGTGTAAATGTAAATGCCATACGGCCGGTATTTACAGTTACGAATTTATCCGGCACCCAAACTGCCGACCAACGGGTGGAGTGTTTTAATTTTAATTTGAATCTAACAGGAACTAATGGCTCGACTGTGGTAAATGCGCCATTTACTTATATCTATTTTCCTGGCGGTGGCGGCAACTTTACGGTTACCAGTTTTAAAAATACAACCACGAATGTCTCTTACCCTGTTCTGAATGCGGCAGGCGGTCAATGGGTGCAATTGGGATTATTACAAAACACAGTAGTTAACGGTAGTATCAACTTCCCTTTCACGATCTGTGCAGAATATGCCAGTTGTACCAACCCTGATATCCAATATATAGTTAGTTGGGGTTGTGATGGTTATCCCACCAATCCAGCGGTATCGGGTTGCAGTTCTGTTTCTGGCTTTTTTGATTTGGCGCCGGTGCCATCCGGTTTGCAGGCGCAGTTTATAGCCCAGCCAGTGAATCCGGTAACACTTTGTACTCCTTTGGTGTATGATTTTAATACCCTCAGCACATTGGCCGCCGATTTGGTGGATCCGCGCCTGGAGGTTCAAATACCAACCGGCATGTCACTTAGTTCGGTTCAGATCGAATACCCCTATAACAGCGGTAATTTTGAAACGGTCACCCCGGCTGGTACAACGGGAACGGTAACCATTCCCTATGGTTTGCATTCCTTAGTAAATGACAGTTTGCCGGGGGTAGGATTCCAACCTACAGTAAATCCCCGTACCGGGCGGATGCGCCTGAGTTTTGTCACCGATTGTAGTTTTACGTCCGGCGACCGACTTTTGGTTACCGCAAAAGGAGATCAGCCGTGCGGCCAACCCGCTCAGGGCAATAATACCGTGGTATATTCCGATCCAATTGATATTGCGGGGGTAACCCAAAATTATGTCACCTTGGTCAATAACCTGAATATTGGCCCGGATACGATCATTACCTGCGAAAACCGTACGATTTCGATGGATATGGTCATGATTAATACCAGCGCCTTCCCGGTTAACCTTGATCCGACGCTGGATAGTGTAAAAATTGATTTGCCGGCGGGAATTCAGTATGTGGCGGGCAGTTACAATTGCACCAGCGGCGCCAATTGCTTCCTGCCTCCGTTGGTAAGTGGCAGTTCACTGGACCTGACTTTACCCGTACCTACGGGAATTACCATTCCGGCTGCGGGCAGCGTAACGGTGAGTTTTTCTTTACAAATAAACGCATTGGTGGACGGCGGTTGTAACGTTCCGGGCGGGCTTACCATTTCGATGGTGCGGTCATTCCCCGGGGTTGGTTGTGCTTCACAACCCGGCGGCGTTTGCCCCAATCCGGTAAAATTCATTACAGGCAGCGAAACCGTTCTGATTTCGCCCAAAAAAGCAAATGTTTCGTCCTTAACGGCGCGGGTGTGCCGCACCACTACCAATAACTACGATTTTACGGGTACATTTAACATTAGTCAGGGTGCGGTACCTTCCATGCAAAGTGTGGTGCTGGAAGTATTTTGTTTGTCGGGTGGTAATCCGGTGGGCGCTCCGGTAGCCACCCGGATGGTGAATGGCCTGTTGAATATGTCCAGTGGTAATATTCCGTTTAGCGGTTCCTTTAACACTACTTGCGCGGGCGAACAGTTCCAAGTGCGTATTTCACCGGTGACCAACGGCGGCGCAGACCAGTGCGTTTGTTCAACCGCGAGTACCAATGTTAGCCTGAGCAACCCCACTTTTACCGTAACCACGGACAACTCCTGCGCGGGTGATGTGCAAATTCAGTTGCCCTTGAACAGCGTAACCAATGGCGGCAATCAGTATAAAGTAAATTTTGATGACCCATCCATCACCGACATTACCACCGCCACTACTATTCCGGCGAATGGTATTTTATTGGTGCCGGTGCCGAGTACATTGGCCACAAATACCTACACGGGTACTGTAACGGTCATCAACAACACTACGTTGTGCGAAGGCAATGCGCCCTTTAATTTTATCATTCACGCCAATCCAACCATAGCGGTATCGTCAACGGTATGCGTGGGCGGCACAACCACGGTGATGGGCAGCGGCACCCCGGCGGCAGTGAACCCATACGTTTCATCGAATACAGCGGTGGCCACCGTGAACAGCGCGGGTGTTATTACCGGTGTTTCGGCCGGAACGGCAAACATTACTTATAAAGATGTGAATGGTTGTACGGCTACAGCAACAATTGTTGTATCTCAGATTTCGGCGATATCTTTTGCAAATACATCGGGATGTAATAATAACGGTACTGCATCTTCGCATAGTGACGATTATTTTACAGCGGATATTACAGTCAACTTTTCGGCACCACCAGCCACGGGTAATTTGGAATTAAGTGGCGATGTTTTGCCTGGGGGCGGTGCGCTGAGTGTGCCGGTTGCCACCATTGGAAGTGGTCCGACTTATACCTTTACAGGCGTTCGATTGAAGGCGGATAATACGGCCAGTTCGGTAACCGCTACGTTCAGTAGCGCCCCTTGTACCGCGTTTGCAATAACCAATGGTCCGGCTACGAATGCTTGTGTCACACCATCGTACAGTCTGATTGAAAGTTGTCGGTGCTTTGATGTAGAATATAATTTGCCGGAATTTGACCCGTTGGAATATGTTGACAGTATAAAAATTATTTCTAATCCGGGCGAAACATGGGCATTTATCAGCCATACAGGCTTAGAGGTGCCGGATACGCTGGTGAATATCCCATTGGCTCAAAATGCTTCGATTCCGGAATTGATGCCGGGTATGTATGGTATCCGTGTTTCGCATACCAGCGGAGTAGGTTATAGTGCTGTCATTGGAAATGGGGTTACAATATTTAATTTATCCAACTTATGTACCAATCCAAGCCTCACTTTACCTAACCTTGCCAATCAGGTATTGTGCCAATCCAGTCCACCATTTGATTTTTCCGTAATTACAGCAACGTTAAATGGTGTAAATGCGCCAGGTACCTTTACTTTTGATATTGTGCGTGCACCTGGTGATACCCTCAAGAACGTGACCAGTCTGGATCCATCGGTGATGTTTAACAATACCACTGTTCAGGTAAGAGGCAGGTATGTACCCGCTGATCCAATGCTTTGTCCGCATACATTTGTGTACAATGTAAGTATCAACAACGCTGCATGCCCTTGCGAACTGACCATTAATTCGGCTACCGCCAGCGTATGTGATCCGTTAACCAATACTTATACTTTGACGGTTAATATTTCTTACGACAATGCCCCAACCGGCGAAAATATACTTGTGGCCACGAGTACCGGAGCGAGTATGTCTTTTACGCCGGTATCGACCAGTGGTTCCGAAACATTTGTACTGACGGGTTTAGTATCGAATGCAACTGCGGGTATTGATGTGTTTGCGAAATATGCCACCACAACCACCTGCGGTGATACCATTCCAGATGCTTATAATGCGCCAGCCAACTGTACCCCAGGTCCATGTTCGGTGGCCCCCGGTACTTTAGGCGGCTCAGCATTCAATGATATTAATAATAACGGTATAAATAATTCAGAGGCAGGCGTCGCTGGTATTCAGGTTCGGGTCTATGACTGCAACGGCAACCTGGTTGGTTCAACCTTTACAGATGCTAATGGAGACTGGAATGTTGCCGGATTGACCAATGGCGATAAATATCGTGTGGAATTTATTATTCCGCCGTCATTATCTTATATGCAGCCTTCACAAACAGGTACGGGAAATGGTACCAGTGTGCAGTTTGTGACACCCGCTAGTTGTGATGTGGATTTTGGCATGGTAAATCCTGACGACTATTGCCAAAACAATCCTATGCTTGCCGTCCCGCGCACCTATTCAGGTCCACAGAACAATGGGTTGAAGGCACTGGTTGGTGTTTACAATAATACCGCGGAAAGTTCAACACCGGCCAATACCAGTTTGACGAATGATACCAATATTGGTACTACCTGGGGGATAGCATACCAGAAGTCGAAACGGATTATCTATACTTCATCAATGGTTCGTCACTATTTTGGTTACGGCCCCGGTGGTTTTGATGCCATTTATGCCATTAATTTCACAGATTTAAACAATGATTTGGCCCCTGCGGCTACAACCACCTTGGGTACAACGATTGATCTCGGTACTTTAGGCGTAAATATGGGCGCTGACCCTCGTACCGCAGCCATTACAGGCAATGCACCTTACACGGATGGTACCGTTTATCAAAAAGTAGGTAAAGCAGGTTTAGGTGATATTGATATTTCCACCAATGGCGACACGTTGTTTGCAGTCAATCTGAATTCGTCGGCACCCTCGTTGGTATTAATTAATGTACAAAACCCGGCAGTGCCAACCTTAATTAGTGAAATACCAATGCCGGCTGTTGGCTGCACCGGTGGTGCATTTGCGCCCTGGGCGCTCAAATACTATCAGGGGCATTTGTATATTGGCGGTGTGTGTACTGCCGAAACCTCTGGTAATGTAGCAGACCTTGATGCGTATGTGTATCGCTGGAATGGAGGCACATCTTTTACCCAGATTGCAACCATGGATATGAATTATCCAAGGAGTGCCGCAACGTTTCGCTCGGATGATACCTATTCTCCAGCGGCATGGCGTGCATGGACCAATACCTGGAATCCGTCGGTGCTCCCTCTGACCAACGCGCTGGTATCACAACCTCAACCTATGCTTCAGGATATTGAATTTGATACTGATGGTTCAATGGTATTAGGTTTTGGAGACCGTTTTTCTTATCAAACTGCTTATGGTAACCGTCGTTATGATGTGACTACGGGTAGCACTTACTTTACTCCGGTAGCGGCTGGCGATATCATTAAACTATGTAAAACAGCCGGAGGTTTTGTTAAAGAGTCAACAACGGCACCTTGTCTTCAGACAATATCTGATTTAGGTTCGACTAATCTCCCTGCAATTCCGGACTTTGTTGAATACTATGATGATAACTATGTTAATCAAACCAATACTCAGGCTGGACATGCTGAGACAATTTTGGGTGGTTTGGTGAAGGTGCCAGGCACCACTAGCATTGTTGCTGCATCATTCGACCCGATTCGTAACCAGGGACTGGTAAATTCGAGTGGCTTGCGCACCCTCAATAGTAATGGTACCTACAATAAAGGCTGGATATTAGTTCAGGAAGGAGACCCAGATAGTAACCGTAAGGGCGGTAACATGGGAGATATAGAAGCATTATGCAATGCTGTACCTATTCAAATTGGCAATTATGTCTGGGTAGATACGGATAAAGATGGCGTACAGGATCCTTGTGAAATACCGCTGTCTGGAGTTAAGGTAGAATTGTATAAAACAGATGGAACATTGGTAGGGCAAACAACAACCGGGGCAAATGGTGAATATTATTTTGACCAAACGAACGTGGATTCCATTGCGCCATACAGTAACACTGGTCCGTTTACCGGGTTATCGGCCAATACCGGATATTATGTTGTAGTTGGTAAAAACATGTCTCAGTTTAACACCTCAACCAATCGTTTGATTATTGGCGGAATGGAGTATGCTTTAACCACTTCAAATAACGGAGTGGGCACGCAACCTGACCAAAATGACAGCGATGGCACCTTGTTAAGCGGTTTAAGTGGCGGATTGTCCGGTCTGAATGGTTATCCGGCGTACCTCGCCACAACACCCGGCCAGGGCAGCAACCATACCTTTGATTTTGGTTTTGCCCCGGCTTGCCTGATGACGAATATTACCCTTGCCAATGCCTCAACGTGTAACAGCAATGGCACCGTGCAAAATACCGATGACTACTACACTGCTAATATTACGGTAACCTATACCAATGCGCCTTTAACCGGCACACTCACCTTAACCGGCGATGTTATTGGGACGTACAGCGTGGCCGTCGGTTCATTGGGGAGCACAACTTCGCATACATTTACCAATGTTCAGTTAGTCGCCGATGGCACAAGCACCAACCTGACGGCGATGTTCAGTGCGGATGCCCTTTGCACGTATAGTATCATGGGTCCAGCGGTTGCGTCCTGTTCGGTGTGCGCGACACCGCCATCCGTGGTGATTACGGAAACCAACGTAAATACCTGCGGAATCAACGCCGTGACCTTTAACTATACGGTATCGAATGGCCCGGCCACACTGAGCACCAGCAATGGCACATTGGGTAATTTTTCGGTGAGTACATTGGCCAATGGCACCGGGACATTTACCTATACACCGGCATTAACCGAAGTGGGCCAGATCATTAATTTGTCTGCAAGTATCGCGGATCCGGATGGAAGCGGCCCTTGTTTGGCCGCATCAGATGCCGCCACCGTTACGGTACAAGCCCAAGCAACGCTGAGCGGCGGTACCATCTGCGTGGGCAGCGGCACGACGCTCACGGGTTCCGGCACTCCGGCAGCGATGGATCCTTACGCGTCTTCCAATCCCGCCGTGGCCACGGTAACCAACGCGGGTTTGGTAACGGGCGTAAGCGCAGGCAACACCACCATTACTTATACCGACAACAACGGCTGCCAAGCCACGGCTACGGTAACGGTAAATGCCGTGCCCACGTTATCGGGCGGCAGTGTGTGCATTGGTAACATCATCACCCTTACCGGTTCGGGTACCCCGGCCACGACCAATCCTTACGTATCATCGGATGTTGCAGTAGCCACGATTAGCAGCACCGGGGTTGTAACGGGGATAAGCGCGGGCACAGCGATTATTACTTACACCAATAATAACGGTTGCCAAACGACCGCTACGGTAGCCGTCAACGCCGCGATTACCCCCAACGGTGGCACTATCTGCGAGGGAGCGACGTTGAACCTGACGGGTTCTGGCATACCGGCGGCGATGAATCCTTACGTGTCTTCCAATCCCGCCGTTGCCACGGTGTCAAACACCGGTGTAGTAACGGGATTAAGCGCGGGTACCACCAATATTACGTACACCAGCAGCGACAACTGCCAGGCCACCGTTGCGGTAACGGTGCAAGCCTGCTGCACGCCGCCAACGGCCAAAGTCATTGCGGTACCGGGCGATTGTGTGGGGGCCGTACCCGGCAACAATGGTCGAATCGTATTGATGTCACACACGGGGGCCGACCGGTTCGGTTTTAGCCTCGGCAATACGTACACCGGTCCCAATTACGCGGGTGCAACGGCGGTACCGGGAACTTTACCCGGCAATATCGTTGCGAATATCCCGAATACGCCCGCTGCGAACTATGTGATCCGTATTTTTGGGGGATCTAACATTTGTTTTACCGATTATCCGGTTACGGTGAGCACTTCGGCGATTTGTCCAACTGACCCGATGGGTTATGTGTACTGCCAGGAGACGGGCCAGATTATCGCCGGGGGAACCATTTCGGTAAGCGGCCCCAGTCCGGTTTTGATGACGCAAAACGGCGCTTCGGGGATTTACCAGTTCTTCACCGATGGAACCGCCGGGACCTATACCCTTACGTACACGCCGCCAGCGGGTTATACCTTGAGCACTACCCGTTTACCATTGGCTTCGATTGATCCAACGGGCCAACCCAATCCATATTTCGTGGGTTCGGGAAGTACCAACGGCACATCGCTGGATAATTTTACCGCCGGAGCGAACCCTTATACCTTCAATTTTGTGTTAGCCCCTGGCGATCCGGAGATTCAGTTGTGCAATATTCCCTTGGCTGGTTGTTGCGTTGCACCAACGCTGACGGTAACGCCGCAAGCGACCATTTGCGCGGGCAGTTCGTTCAATTTGGCCACGTTGGTGTTGACCAATTCGGGCACTTCCATCACGTACCACACGACTTTGGCGGATGCCCAAAACGGTACTAATCCGTTGGCCACCAGCGTGGTATCGCCGGTGGCGGCTACGAACTATTACATCAGAAGTAACGGAGGTGCCGGAAGCAGTTGCTCCTCGGTGAAAGAGGTAACCCTTTGGATGCAGGCTCCTTCCTGCGGAACAATTCAGGTGACCGGACCACATTAATTCATGCACCGGGCTTTTTGCCGAATCCGTTTGGGTTTTGGCAAAAAGCCCGTTTTTTTTAAAAATATGAACATAAAATCTTTTTTACTTTTCTTATGGGTGCTGTGTGCCGCAATTGGGGTACAAGCGCAGGCCAGTTTGCAAAACATCAAATTTGTCAATTATCCTTTGATTGACGAAAACACGCCCGATTGGGCAAAATTGATGTATTCGGAGGCCCCTAATGTATTTGAAGTGGATCGGCTATATCGGGCTTATTATCAATCACATACGTTTGAAAAAAATCGGGATACGCGCAATTATAAACATTGGCGCAAAGCCCTCGAACGCAATAATTACGTCTTGCGCAGTGGTTTTATCGCGGCGCAAACCGACGAAGAACGCGACCTCGCGACGCAGGAGTGGTTGGCCCAAAAAGCATTGCTCGACGCACAACTAACGGCGAATAAATCAACCGTTTCGGCTACCTGGCAACAAATTGGCCCTTACGAAAACCGCAACCAAAACAATACCCACCGCAGCGCGCACACGTGCCAAACGCGCATTGCTCAATGTGCCGCTTTTCCCGATATTTTGTACACGGTTTCGGAAAATGGCATTTTTTTCAAAACCACCAACCACGGCGATTCGTGGAGTCCTATCAGTGAAAATTATTATTTTGAAGGTTATACGACCATCGAAATGGCGTTGGCGGTACACCCCACCAACCCGGATATTGTGTACTACGGCACGGATAATAAACTTTGGAAAACCACCGACGGCGGCGTAACCTGGACCAATATCCTGACCGTAATGGACCTTGACCCGACGGCTTTTGCGATTCACCCCACTAACCCGAACATTATTTATTTGTCGGCTGGTCCGGGTATTTACAAAACCACCGACGGGACCAATTTTTCCATCATCAGAGCGGGAAAAGCGTGGGATTTGAAAATGAAAACCGACGATCCCACCACGTTATTTGCCATTTGTAAAAACGGCAATAAAAGTGATTTTTACAAAAGCACCGATAGCGGCGCCACTTGGTCGGCCAGTATTTCCGGTTGGTTTGCTAATGCGCAGGATTACGATGGCGGCGGCCGCATGACCGTTTCCACGGGTAATCCTAACCTGATTTATTGTTTTATTTTGGGTCGGGTAACGGGCGATAACGTAGCGAATCCGTTCGTAGGAGTGGCCAAAAGCACCGATGCGGGGGCTACCTGGTCGCAACCGGTAACCTGGAACAACCGAAAAGGCATGCAGGTCCACTACGATTTCCGGGTGTGCTCCATCGAAGTGTCTGACGCCAATGATAATTTAGTTTTGTGTGGCAACCTGGATAGTTACCGCACCACCGACGGTTTTGCCACGGTAATGACCAACCCGGTATCGGGCCAGCACGAAGACCAACAACAGTATATGTTCAATGGCCCGAATGATTTTTGGGTAACGTCGGACGGCGGTATTGATTTGTACAATTCGACGCTCACCAGTCGCTCCTCCAAAGCGCGGGGTGTTGCCGGTACCGATTTTTGGTATTTTGACCAGGGATGGAACGAAGATACGCGGGCGGGTTCTTATTACCACAACGGGGCATCGGGGTACCGAGAAGGGTATCCGAACAACGAGTTTTTGGGTTTTGGCAGCGGCGAACCTTCGGCGGCGTACATTAGTGTGTTAAATCCCGCCAAAATGTGGTTCGAAGGTATCATTGACGGGCGGAGTTTACCTTCCACCATTACCGGGCAAATGGATGAGTTTTTTTACGGAAAATACCCCAACGACGGCGTGGGCAACTACGAACGCAGCGAATTGGTTATTCATCCGCAATACCTCAATACGCATTTATTGGGCCGCGACAATGTACTTTGGAAAACCACCGATGGCGGCAATTCATTCACGGCGGTGTATACGTTTGGCTCGAGTGCGGCAAATATTGTAACCGATATTGAAATTAGCCGCGCCAACCCCAATGTGATGCTTGTGGGGCAGTTGATTAAATCCGGTTCCTCGTACACCTCCGGGAAACTCTGGAAAACCACCGACGGCGGTCTTACTTTCACCGAAATTGCCCAACCGGCCAACGCACCCACCGCCGATGGTATTTTTATCGCCATGGATCCGCTGAACGTGGACAACATTTGGATTGCTTACAACCGAACCAATTCGAACTACAAAGTATTTAAAAGTACCGACGGCGGAGCATCGTGGACAAACTTAACCACGTCGCTGCTTAACGGCTTATTGCCCATGGCGCTCATGCACGTTGGTGGCACCGATGGCGGTATTTATTTGGCCGTAAAACACACGGTTTTTTATCGAAATAATTCCCACAGCGATTGGCAACCGGCCAATATGGGTTTACCCGCCCGAATCGGCAACCGTTATTTGCGGCCATTTTACAAAGCCGGTCAAATTCGGATGGCAACGGGCGACCGTGGTTTGTGGAGCAGCGATTTTTACGAAACACCCACCACGTTTGTACCCCAGGCCAGCGTGGATAAAAAAACGGCCTATTGCCCGCGCGATACGTTTTATTTTGAAGATTATTCGATGGTCAACCACACCGGCGCAAGTTGGTCGTGGGACTTCCCGGGGGCTACCTGGACGGGCAGTACAACGGTGCGCAATCCCAAGGTCATTTACGGAACGCCGGGAACCTATACTGCAACCATGACGCTGACCACCCCTTTGGGCACCAAAAACAGCAGCGTAACCATTACCGTTTTGGCGGGTTGTGCACCCGATACTATTCGTGGACAAGCCTTGCGGACGGCCAGTAACAGCGATTTTTTTGTGGTATCCGAACCGCGCAGTGGAAATTTGACCCATTTTACCGTTACCGGCTGGATCAAACCCAATGGCACCCAAACGGGAATGGTGGGCATGTTGACCAATGGCCAATGGTGCGGCCACTGCTCCAACGCCGAAGGATTGATTTTTGATAACGCGGGAACTAAACTGTGGTACCGTTGGCCCGGTAACGAGAATATTTGGTACGGCGGTATTAGTGGCTTAACCATTCCTTCCAACGAATGGAGTTACGTTGCTTTGGTGATAACACCGACGGGTGCAACATTGTACCTCAACGATAAAAAATACGTGGATAATCGCACCCTTAACCCCGGTAATTTTGAACAAATTGCCATTGGGCGGGGCTTTTACAGCCAAAGTTATAAAGGAGATATTGACGAAGTAACGATGTGGCGAAGGGCATTAACGGACGACGAAATCCGCCGCTTGCGCCATATTACCCGCGAAGATATTATCGCCAGTGATCCCGCTCTGATGGCGTATTATCAGTTTAACGCCACCAACGACATTGCTTTGGTTTCTGATAATGTCAGTACCCGCCACGGTTCTTTGTACGGCGGCGCAACGTTGGTCGCCAGTACTGCCCCCATTGGCGGCGGCGTAGCGCAGTTGCTTCCGTTGTCTTCGGGGCAATACACCTATAATTTTGCCGATCCGGGCACCAATATTACCCTCTCGGATTGCGATGTGCCGTCTGGTATGCTGGTGGCTACGCGGTTAAACGTAAAACCCAACCTCAATCCGGCGGTGAACACAACCCCCAATAACCAATGGTTTATCAATTACTACGGTTCTGCAACCAGTTTTGCCCCCATCGAAAGTATTGATCTGAAAGCCACCGATGGTACCTTTGTTACGGGCCTGAGCGCGGCTTCCAGCGCCATTGTGCACACTCGGCCGGTCAACAGCGACGCGGCCAACTGGCTTCCCCGGGCCAAAGGATTGACTTTGTCGGGTAATACGCTTTCGTACAACCGCAAGGTGAATATTACCGGCGACATCCAAATTGGCATGACGAATATGGCACCTGCTTTTGTGGAAGTTGATCCCGGAAGCCCCTGCGGCCTCAACGATGGCCCTAAAAAAACGGCGCGTTTGAACAACGGCAGCAACTATATCGTCACTGCTGCTCCCGTTGATTTGGGCACCACGAATACGGTAACGCTTTCGGCCTGGGTAAAACCTAACGGTGCACAGTCGAGTTACACGGCGTTGATAATGTCAAACGCCGGTAGCGGATCGGGTTTAAACCTCGAAACGGGCAACCAACTGGGCTACCACTGGAATGGCAGTTTCTGGGGATGGAACAACGGTCCCGTGCTGCCCGCCGATGTATGGTCGCACGTGGCGTTGGTGATTGAACCCAATAAAGCCACCATTTACCTGAACGGCGTACCCACCCCCCGAACGGGCGTTACGCACCCGGCGGTGAATTTTAGTACCGTATTTTATTTGGGAAATGACCGGGGCAACACCGGCCGCACCTTAAACGGTCAAATGGACGAAGTACGCCTGTACAACCGGGCATTGACCCAAAGCGAAATCAGGGAATTGCGGCACCTGACGTATCCCAGTTACGCAGCCGTGGACCCGTCGTTAAAATCGTATTACAAGTTCAACGAAGAATCGGGTTTGGTGTACGACCGGGTCGGCGCGGCCAACGCCATTATGCAGGGCACTGCTACGCGGGAATCTGAAACCGGGCCGTTTGAAAAAGGGGCCAGCGAACGGCAATCGGTAACCACTGGCGGCAATTACAATTTTTCAACGGTCCAAATGTCCCTGACGTTCCCGGGTTCCGGCACGTATCCGGGGGGCGAACTGTGCGTGAGTCGCATTGACAGTATGCCCATTGCGGTACCCGCGAATTACGAATTGGTGGCCAATCGCTATTGGGTTGTGAACAATTACGGCACCAACGCTACTTTTTCCGGGGTAACCAGTTTGACTTTTTCGGGGATTCCGGTGAATTCCACCGTACCCGAACGTTATAAATTGTACAAACGAATTTCCAACGGCTACCAAACATCCGAATGGGTGTACGTGGATCAGGCCGATGCCGTAACCACCGGAACAAGCGGTTCCATTACGTTCAGCACCGGTTTGACGCTGACCAATTTTAGCCAATTTATCGTGGTGCGCAACGGCGTTCGGGTATCGCCCAAAGTGTATTTGCAAAGCGCCTACAACACCGGAACGGGTTTAATGAACGACGCTCTTAGGGTCAATAATTTAATTCCCACGAATGAGCCGTACGCCGCGTTGAGTTTCCCGGTGGTGCAGGGCGGCGGCGAAACACTGCGCCCCTCCGCTTTGACGCCCACCGACCAAAACGCGATTGTTGATTGGGTGTTTATCGAATTGCGGAGTAAAACCAACGCCGCCACGCGCCTGTACACCCGCGCGGGCCTGTTGCAACGCGATGGCGATGTAGTGGATATGGACGGCGTTTCGCCCCTTCATTTTTACAACGCCGTAGCGGACGACTATTACGTGGCCGTTCGGCACCGCAACCATTTGGGCGTTCGGTCGGCGGCAACGGTGGCACTCACCGAAACGGCTGCTTCCGTAGATTTTACGGGTAGTTTGACCGCTTTATACAAACCCGTTGGGCACCCCAATGAAGTGGCTTTTGTGCAACCCGATGGCAAAGTATCCCTTTGGGGCGGCAATACCAACGGCGACGGGGTAATTAAAATGACGGGGCCATTTGTGACCAATAACGATTATTTGAAACTGCTCAACGTGTTGGGGGCTTCGACCAATGTGTTATCGGGCGTGTATTTGCAACAAGATCTAAACATGGATGGAACGCTTAAAATGACGGGGCCATTTGTGACCAACAACGACTATTTACGGTTGCTCAATATTTTAGGGGCATCTACCAACATTATTCAACAAGGCTATTAAACATGAAAAATATTTTTTGTATAATCCTGGTCGTGTTTTTCGCCCCAACGGTATTGGCGGCGCAATACATGAAAGGAAGTTTTTCTTTTAACTCCACGACCAAAGAACTGAGTTTTTGGATTAAACCGGTGAACGGCAATATTACCTCGGCGATTGGTTATTTTGAATTTGACGTGCGGTACGCCCCCACGGCCGATTTGACCTTTGGGGTTGTTACGCCCAATACGACCGCTTTTCCGGGTTTGACCATCAGCACGGGGCCGGGGCCATTGTACGGCGGGCAAAATATCCAGATCTTTAATTTTACCAATACTATTTTGTCCCAAACGTACGTGCAAGACACCGAGTATTTGGTGTTTAAGGTGGTATTAAGTGGTTCCGGCACGCCGCAGTTGGACCTGATAACCAATTACCCCAGTGTGCTCGGTTATCCGGCTTTTGCGGTCAACGACGGCGCGGGAAATCCGTTGTTTGATCCCAATTTATTGGACATTTTTTATCCTTCGCAAACGTCGGCGGGAGACGATATTTTTTACTCTTTATCGGCACCGCTGCCGTTACTTTTAACCCGTTTTGACCTGAAAACCGGCCCCGATTACGTGGACCTGCACTGGCACACGGAACGAGAAATAAACGTGGAAGGGTACGATGTTGAACGTTCTGCCAACGGGGTGGATTTCACCAAAATTGGTTACCAGCAAAGTTTGCGTTCCTGGACGAATAATACGTACCTGTTTACGGATAAAGCGGTTGAAACCGGCCGCACGTATTTTTATCGGTTGAAAATGCGGGATGAAGATGGCACGTTTACGTATTCGCCCATTTTGTTGGCTGTTTTTGCCGGCAAACAACCTTTTCTCTATCCTAACCCTTTGATAAACAGTCGGTTAAATGTAAATTGGCAAGACTTTAAGCCGGACCAAATAGAAATATACGACCACGCAGGCCGGGTAGTATTGTCCCTTTTTGACGTGGAGGAACCACCCACCCAATTGGACATGAATCAATTGCCAGCCGGTTCGTATACGTTAAAAGCATTGGCGTCCGGGTCGGTGCAAGTGGCTTTGCCATTTGTCAAACAGTAGTGAAATAAGAATCAGTATAACATTATAACTTAGTTTTACCACAACTAACGGTTTTCCTATCCACCGCCGGGCAATAAACGTATTGTTCGGCGGATTTTTTTATGTAGGCCATTAAACACTATTTCACCAAAATTACCGAGTTTTCGTTGCCTTCCCGATCCCGCTCAACCCGTTGGTTGCCGGGATCCAACATCCATTTACCATCAACGATGTATTTGTACTTGTGTTTGCCACCCAACAGGGACAGTTCAATCGCCCAACCGAGGTCGGTTTTTTGCAGGTGCAGGGCCTGGGTATTCCAGTGGTTAAAAGAACCCGCCAGAATAACGTTTTTGGCATCGGGAAATCCGGGTAAATAGAACCGTACCAACTGCCCAACCTCCAGGACCGAATTGAGTGTATTGTATTCATTTTCAACCGATTCTTTATTGTTGGGGTCGTGCATCCACTCGCCGTCGGCAATAAATTTGTAGTGGTAAAGCCCCGGATTGAGTTGTAAACGCAACGTCCAACCGTCGGCCGTTTTGTGCATCTTTAGTGCTTTTTCGTTCCAATGATTGAAAGACCCAGTCAGGATTACTTGTTTTTTATGGGTAAACCCGTGAAGTTGAAACAGCACATTGCCGGTTTCTGTTTCAACCGGATCAACGATATTGGGGTTTTTAAACTCCGACCAAGCCTCGATATTGTATTTTAGCAGGACCGAATCGGGCGCGGCAACGCCCATTTCGGCCGAAACCATGCGCAACAACCAGTTGGGTTTATCTTTGAAGTCTGCGATATTTTTCCTGATTTGAAATTGCTCCGGGCCGATTTGCACCATTGTCCAACCTTCTTTGGACCAGGTTTCGGGGTGGGTGATGCCTTCGAGGAGATTTAAATCCGTGAATTCAACGTAGATACTATCTTTTAACAGCAAAGCCGAGGCATAGGTCTGCGCATTGAATTCGCAGGTAATGTTTGGGCCATCAAAAAAATACCGGGCCACAGCCGACCGACTGGAGTCCAATTGGGCGGAAGCACCGGTAAACAGGAATAGCGAAACAAACAACCAACAATATTTTTTGTAAGCCATATATTTTTAAGGTTTAAGCGACGCCGGCCTGTAAAAGGTGATGCGTCGTTTTTTGTAGTTGATACTCATCGGCATTTGTGATAAAAACTCGTATCCCAAAATACCTTCTAGGTTGGTTCCATAAATCGTATTGATGTCTTGCATATTGGTTAAGATCGTCGCCATGGGTTTAAAATTGAACGTGTCCAGTTGCCCATTGTAAAGGTTCCCCGTCATGACTTCCACGCTGTTTTGACCAGTGCCGTTTAGTTTTACGCGTTTCAACACGGTAAAGTTATTTTTTAAAAATGTTTTTCCGACCAGCAAGTCCAACAAATTTTGTTCGGCACCTGAATCAAGGCCAAATACCTTTTTCTTTTTGCCAAATTGGATCGTCAACATCGCGATATGGTCTTTTACAGTCAAGGGGAAATTCTCAATGGCTTCGTATTCCCAATCGGGTATTTTTTCCAATAAAACCCCCTTTTCGTTATGACGCACTAATATTAAAACAGAGGCGCTGTAATCAAATAAAATTTCATAACCTTCAAACACCGAATAACCGATAATACCCATCACCCTGATTTTTTTGGCCCGCTCGATGTGCGATAAGTCAATCAGATCCGCCGTTATATTTCGCCGTTCAAGTTCGTCCAGAATCACCGAATCCGCCCGGATTTTGCCTTTTACCTTTACTTTTCCGGTGACGCCACCCGATTCGCTGGCAAAACCATTGTTTTTAAAATAACGATAGTTTAGCAAAAGGTTGCTGGCTCCCGTGTCAAAAATAAACGTACCCTCGACGGTATCCACTTTGGCCTGAACGGTAATTAAAGCACCCGAAAGTCGAAACGGGATACGAATGATATTGGGTTGCGTCCACGGGTTTTCGGTAATTGTTGTCTCCGGCCAGAGTAAGGCCGACACAATGCCAGTCCACCTGACAAACCCCGCCAAGAGGCATACATAAAAGAGTTGGTGCCAAGTGGCGGTTGTTTTGAGCATGAAAGCAATATGGTGTAATGTTCGACAAATATAAAACGATTTTTCCAGCGACCGTAGCCCCTGAAATCGTTGCTTTTTAATTCAGTGTTTAGTTTTACTTTTCCAAAATTTTCTCACCTATACCGATAACATAAATAAAGAACCCACCAGCGTCAATACCAATACAATGCGGCGGTAATCCTCTTCCCGAATACGTTGCACAATGCGCAACCCCGCCCAAAACCCCAGCGCAAGTGTGGGCAACAACACCGCATCGGTGCGGAGGGTAGTGGCGGTGATATTGTGCCAATAAAAGGCTTGCAGGGGTAATTTGATCAGGTTGATAATCATAAATAACCACGCCGCCGTGCCGATAAATTGGTCTTTGGGCATGCGCATGGCCATAAAATAAATATTGGAAAAGGCACCCGCCAAATTGCCGATCATACTCGTAAAACCGGTGGTTAACCCCAAGGCAATGGCCCAAATCCGGTTGGTGGGCTGCAACGGTTTTTTCCGCAGTTCCAACGCAATCATGATGACCACCGTGGACAAAATAATCACCGCCATCACTTTGCGAAACACCTGCTCATCCAGTGTTTTTCCCACGTACACGCCCACCAAAATACCAACCACCACCCACGGCATCAGCCGCCGGAATTGGCCCCATTGGGCGTGCCGGTTGTAATACGTAACCGCACCCAGGTCGGCGATGCACAGCAGCGGCAATACAATTCCGGTCGAGGCTTTTCCACCAAAAACCAGCGCCATTAAGGTCACCGTAAGCATATCAATCCCTTTTACACCCGATTTGGACAGGCCGATAATAAAGGACGCCAAAAACATACAAAGGCATTGAACAGGGGTAAAGTCGGGGAATAGCATTTTAGTTAACTTCCATAAATTTGAACTCCGGCGAAAATAAACCCGCCTGCGCTTGGGGTTGGTGGTTGAGCAGCATGATACTTCCGCCGTTTTTTTGATAGGCGGGCCAATGGGGCAAATCACCGCCGTTGGGGTTACCCGTTTTGGCAAAATTGACCCAATACGACGACATCATATCCTCCGTTTGGCGATCCGCGGGTTGCCAGGGGCGGTTCCAGCGGTGCAGGGTATGCAGGGCAAATGGCACTTCGGAGGTGTGAAATGCCCCGTAATTCGGGAAGTCGGGTTTATCGGTGGGAACGTGGTTAAATTGGTACAAAAACGTGTTTTTGGAATTAAAACCCGCCAATAAATGCGCTGGAAAAGCCGCAAATCCCATCAGGGTCATTTTCTTTTTGGCGGTGGCCACTTCCGCATCGGTGGTAGCGGGGAAAAGTTGCAAAAATGCCTCGGCGCGGTCGCCGTATTGGGTGCGGGCCTCCTGTTGGTAAGCGGCAACGGTCAGGTCGCTGTTGCCCAAAAAATCGCCGTCGCCGGTAACCCAGCCGCTCATTAAAGGTACCTGGTTGTGGCGGCCATTTTTGAAGTGTTCCATCAAATTGGTCGGCAACACGTAACCATCCAGCGTAGAACCAAACCGCCCCAAAGCCGCATCATTACTCCATTCCTGCAAGGTTTCGGCTGGTGTTTTGCGCAATTCGGCGATGGATTGTACTTGTGCTTTTTGCATAAAAGACACGCCTTGTTGTTCGGCAGTGGGCAAATTTTGCAAAAGACGGTTCGACAACAAACCACCGCTTTGGGCAATGGCTTTGTGGAATAAACCTTTGGCCAAAGGCGAGGCAATCAACGCGTTTACGCTAAAGGAACCCGCCGATTGCCCGGCAATGGTCACGTTGTTCGGGTCGCCGCCAAATGCCGCAATATTTTGTTGAAGCCACTGTAAGGCGGCAATCTGGTCCAAAAAACCGTAGTTACCCGAGGCATTCACCCCCGATTCCCGACTTAGTTCGGGGTGGGCCATAAAACCCAAAACGCCCACGCGGTAGTTGATACTCACAAAAACAACCCCTTTTTTGGCCAATTCTTCGCCGTCGTACACCGCGCAATTCGCCGAGCCACTCGACAAGCCGCCGCCGTAAATCCACACCAAAACGGGGCGTTTATCCTTTTTTGAAGTCGCACTGGTCCACACATTCAGGTAGAGGCAATCTTCGCTGAGTGGTTCGGGGCGGGCGATAAACTCTTCGCTCCAACAATAAAAGGGCTGGGGTTTGTTTTGCACGGGACTGGCCGCAAAATCGGCGCAATCGCGCACGCCCTTCCATTTTGGGGCGGGTTGCGGGGCTTTCCAGCGCAAATCGCCCACTGGCGGCGCGGCAAACGGAATACCTTTAAACATCCGCACGCTGCGGTCGGCGTTGGTGCGTCCCTGCACTTTTCCTTGGGCGGTTTTAACCACCAGCGCTTGCGCCGGGAGCAATAGGGTAGTGAGGGTAAATAGAAGGAGTAGTGGGTATTTCATGGGTAAAAATGCGCGGAATGAACGCGCCGGGTAACTGGTTATGTTTAAATATTGAATCAGACCAACTGCACCTTACTCAACGTATCGGTCATCATGGTCGTAAACCACAAATTCCCCGCCTGATCCATCCGAATCCGGTGCAACATGGCGTTGTGCGACGTCAATGGGTGAATATCATATGGTACCGAGTCGCCCGGTTGCCCGTACAGTAGGGCAGGGGAGAATTGTACCAAATAATCGTTACCAACCGGCGAGTACACCTGCACCCATAAACAACGGTCGCGGTCGAATGAAAGCGAGCCGAGCAAGTCGTTTTCGTGCAGTACCGGCACCCGATACTCTTGAATCAGCACTTTTCCGTTGGCGTCGATGGTGACCTTTCCCACGTTGCGGCCCGCTTCCTGGGTGAACCACATGGCGTGGCCATCCGGCGCGGGGATAATACCGATGGGGCGGCTATTTTTGGTGGGAATCGGGGTTTCCTGTACCACGCCGGACGCGTCCACGCGGAGGATGCTATTCCCCAAAAGTTCGGTTCCCCACACAAAACCGCTCAAACCAGCCTGTAAAAAAATGGGCATGGCCGCCAGGGTATCAATTTCAAAGTGCTCCACCGTGCGGTTTGGGTTAATGCGCCCAATGGTACTGGTGCGTTTGCCGGTGAACCAAATCGTTTGACCGTCGGCTCCTAAACAAATGCCGTGTGGGGCTGGATTGATGGGTTTGTCGCTGCCCGCAACGTGCATTTTTACGTCAATGCGTTCCACAATGTGCCCATTTTCGTCGAGACGTACGACCTCCCCGATAAACTCCAGCGATACCCAAAGTTGTTGTTGACGATCGAGCAAAAGACCGTGTGGCCCCAGCGTTTTTCCGCGCTCATCGAGCAGGGGAAAAAAATTGCGCACCCGACCTTCGAGGTCAATTTGGGCCACGTAGCCATTGTTTTGACCAGTGACGTAAACGAACTCGGAACTAATGACCAGTTCGTGGGTGGACATTTTAGGGCCGTTGGGCCAGGGTAAATGAAATACAGGAATATTAACCATAATGATAAAGATGATTGATATTGGAAAGTTGAAATTTTAGTGTTTTTCGCATACTAGCAAGATTACGTTATTTTTGGCAAATATAAAACGAGTTTTTCGGCGATGTTCATTGCCGGGAAGAATGGTCTTTAAATTTTGAAAAATTATTTTACTTTTCTAAAATTTTCTTATCAGGTTAATTGTTTCAAAAAAAAAGACCTATATTAGTAATGAAGACCTTTTTTTGAGGGTGTGGTGTGGTGCTGACACTTTTCGAAAATGTCTTTTGTTGGACATCGGTTCTCATCCACTCCGTACCTCTGGGATGCACATCTCGACGTAGAACGCTTTATCGCCGAATTACTTCTGCTATCTGCTATCATACATCATCAATCACATATCAAAAAACATTTTGGCGTAACCCACAAAATACGCTAAAAAAGCCGCCATTTTCAGGTTCTCCGTGGGAAATGGCGCTCACATAGAATCCGTATTGCTCTGAGATGTCATCCACTCCGTACCTCCGGGATGCACATCTCGCCGCTGCACACACTACGACGGGAAAAACTTCAAAAATCAAAAATCTTGTATCGGCGTTCTTATATCAAAAAACGTTTAAGGTCCGATGTCTTCTGTCTAATGTCTAAAAATCATCTGCGAGCGCACAGTACTCTTCACTTTTCGGGCACAGCCATTTTCACTATTCACTCTTCACTACTTTCGTTCCGGCGAAAAACGCGCCACATCAATACTCGTCCGCTGGCCGCTTAATAATTCCGCGATGAGTTTACCGGTACCCGCCGCCGCGCTGATGCCCAACATGGCGTGTCCGCCCGCGTAACTCAGGTTGCGGTATTGGCCGTGGTGACCGATGTAGGGCACCCCGTCGGGCGTAACCGGCCGGTAACCGTACCAGGCTTTGGCCGGATCGGGTGGGGCAATGTCCAAATCGGGATAATAGCGCCGGAATGCGTTGTAAATGGCCTGTACCCGCTTGGGTAAAATATGGGTGCTGTGGCCGCTGAGTTCCATCGTGCCACCAATGCGCAACCACGGCCCGATGGGCGTTGTCGCCACGCGGTCATCCACCAAAATGGACGGGATGCGCAGGTTGTTTTTTAAATGGTCGTACTCCATGCTGTACCCTTTGCCGGGTTGCATGAGCAGCGAAATATCAAGCAATTTGGAAATATCGCCCATGCGCGAACCGTTGGCAATCACCACTTCGTCGCAAGGGAGCGGACCGTTGTTGGTCAATACTTGACGGATAACGCCGTTGTTGCGTTCAAAGCCGTTTACGGTGGTGTTGAGGTGAAATTGCACGCCCCGGTTCGTCAAGGTCTGGTGCATGGCCCGCATAAACCGGGCGGGATGCAGGTGACAATCATCGGTGTACAAAACGCCACCGGTAACATCCACGGCGACTTCCGGTTCGTAGGCTTGTACTTCGCTGGCGGTACAAATCACCGTTTTTAGGCCGAATCCGTGGGCTTGTTCGGCCATTTCCCGTTCGTGTTCCCCCGTTTTGGCCGATTTATATAACATAAAAACGCCCCGTTCAATCAGGTCAAAACCATCGGGCAGGTCGCGTTGTAAATCGGCGGTGAGGCCGCGGCTCAGTTGTAATAAATTATTCAGGTGGGCCGCGCTATTTTCCACGTTGCGGGCGTTGGCTTTGGTCCAAAATGCCATACCCCAGCGCACCATATCGAGGTTGAGGCGGGGCTTAATGTAAAACGGCGACGACGAACTCAACATCCATTTTAAACCCTGCGCCACAATACCGGGCGTGGCCAACGGAATAAAATGCGAGGGCGAAACGTAACCCATATTGCCAAATGAACAACCATCGGTGAGGTCACCGGATTCCATAACGTGTACCTCGTGGCCTTCTTGTTGGAGGTACCAGGCGCTGCACAAACCAATGACACCGCCCCCGATCACTACTACTTTCATGTATTAGAGTTTTAGTTCAAAACAACCAATGTCGGGCGCGGTCAGGTCGCGCTCGCGGTTTTCCAAATCGTACAAAATACCCGGAATCGGCACCCCGTAACCGCTGGCGCGGGAGTGTAATGTATCCAGATAATACACGTCGCGGTTGGGGTCCACAAAAATGGTATCTTTGTTTTCGAGGTTTAAACAGGGTTGACAATGGTCCAAAAAGTCGGGCCAGGCCGTGGGTTTTAACAAGTCTTTTACGCGGATAATGCAATTTTCAAACTTGTAGTTGAAATTCGCCGGATTGTCTTCGCGGTCGAACAATGAGAACTGATCGGCCTGACTGCCAAACAAAATGCAGTTTTTAAACAAGGCATTTAGTCGGTACAAAGAGTAGTTTTCGCAGGTAATGTCGCGGCAAAGGGTATTGCCCAGTTTTACGGCTTCGGCATCCACGCCGTAGGTGGCCGCCGTGCAATAACTAAAATTGTAATCGCCACCAAATTCCAATTGAATGGCGTACCCCGTGTTGTCGCGGAACAGGCAATTTTCGGCGTTGATCGTGGCGTGAAACCCGATAATGCCGCTACCGGCCGTGTTGTAGATCTGGCTGTTTTTGATGCTCAAATCCGCCGCCGAATCCACGCGTACCCCGATGATGCTGTTGCGAATAATGCAATGTTCTATTTTGTGGCCCCGGGTGCCGCTTTGCAGCCAAATGCCGGTCCACTGCCCCGGTTCATCCTCAAAAGCATCCTCTAAGCGGTCGCCTTCAAAAATAACGGGGTTTTCTTTGGTGCCTTCCACGATGAGTTTGCCGTTGCCCGTAAACAACAAAATACCGTCGTTGTAATACCCGACTTCGTTGTTTTCGTTAAAAAACTTCGTCAGGCCCCCGTGTATGTAGACGTGCGTACCGGCGGGAACGCGCACGGTGCATTCGTCAAAAGCCACCACGCCGTAAATCACGTAAGGGCGCGGATCGTCCCACACCAGTTCGCCGTTATCGCAACCAAACACCACCACACTGTCGGCGTAAAACCGCGAAGGGATATAATTAGCGTTTTGGCCCCAAGCCTCCAATACCACTTTTTGCACGTTGCCGTTGGTTTCAAACACCAGGTTTTCGTCAATCACAAACGGACTAAACGACGGCGGCAAATCGGGGTTAATGGTCACTTCCGCAAAGATGTACATGCTGTCTTTGGGCGCAATTTCTAAGTCTTCGTGCAGGGGGCCGGGCAATCCGTCCACGTTGATGTTAAACCGCGATTGGGAGCCGTTTTCGAGGTGTATTTTCGAAATTTTGATGCTCTCCTTGTGCGGATTGTATATTTTTAAAATGCGCGTAGCCGACCCCAATTGGGTAAAAACCGTGTCGAAACGCAGGGTATCCGTCGAAAATGTAATTTTATCCTCCGCCGAAGTTGTAAATCGTTCTTTCTGGCAGGCACCGAGCACCGCCAATACCAATAGGGTTGCGTATAAGAGTTTAATCTTCAAGGTATTGCTTGTTAAATTGTTGTTGTAGAAATTACCGCATCAACACCATTTTGCCAATGCCGTTTTTGAAAAAGCCGTCAATGGAAGTGGTTTCGTAAAATTCAAACGGCGTGCCGTCCTGCTTTTTGGCCGAAACGCGGTAAAGGTAAACACCATTGGCCAATTGATCCCCAAATTCGTCGCGACCATCCCAGCAGAATTGACTTTGGTGGGTACCGGCCTGCAATGACCCAAATTCCGCTTCGGTTACTTCGCGCACGATTTTACCCGCCACGGTCATAATTTGTAGTTTAAACTGCGTGGGCGTTTCTGCGCCGGTCATGGTGTAATAAAAACAACTCGACGTGGAGAACGGATTGGGGTAATTCAGCAAATTAGAAATGGACGATTTGGTGATCACCCGAAACCGGATGCTGTACCGCACCGCCGCCGAGGTATTGCCCGAAACGTCGCGGCCCTGCACGCTGAGTTCGTAGTCGCCGTCTTGTTCAAAAATGGGCCGCCATTCAATGCGCGCTTCGTTCTTTTTGTCCAAATTCGCGTTATTGGCCGGAATAAACAATACTCCCGGGTCATTCATAAAAATGGTGCGGGTGGTATTGTCGGGATAACGCAACGTCATGTCAAACAAGGCCGTATCGGACATGGCCAAAAACGGATTATCATCCGATAAACGAATCATAATTTCCGGTTTAGGCGAAATCAAATCGCCATCGAGCAGGCGGTTGCCGTCGAAGGTCACGTCCAGCAAAGGATTGCGCCGGTCGCGGCTCACGTAAAACGGCCGGAACGCCACGTTGTTAAAATGGTACAATTCGGGCTGGTGTTCGTCGGGGTTTATGTCAATCAGCAAACGTTGGTCGCCGCTCAAACTGGCCGTATTGATCCGCACCGACGCGTGCACTGTATCGCCCTGTACCAGTGGTTGGAGTTTTTGTTCCACCACAATATTATTACCCGATTGGTTTTCAACGCGATAACGCACCAACAAGGTGTCAAAATTGGCGTTGGAAATATTGGCAAACGCAATTTTTGCCGTCATTTGATCGCCTTGTTCGAGGGTATCTGCCGAAAATTCAAACAAAGCCAGCGGATTTAAAGCGCCTTCCGGAATGGGTTCGTACAACACCCGCACGTGCCGGAGGGGCGTTGCCGTGTGCCGTGCCGTATCATAAGCGTGGTACGATAACCGCAAATACGGAAAATCAGCCACCGAAACTGTCGTGAGGGCCGTATCGGTCGCGCTGGAAAACTGCATCAATAAGGTATCGCTTTGGTCGGCCCGAACGCCGTATAACAAAAGTTCCAGTTCGTCCTGAGGATCGTCTTTGGGCGCGGGTTGGAAATGTAAACTGCGCCAGGCTTTGGCCGGCCCGATTTTACGACTGGCCATTTCGCCCGTGTACCAGGGGGCTTTGTACAAACCCCGAATTTCCACAAATTCGCCCGGCACGTCCATAATGGTATCAATAGGTTCAAACGTCGCGTCGTTCTTTTTGTAAATAAAACCGTACGCGGGCGGCACATTGGGGTAATTGAGCAATTGGCGGACGTGTTGCGCGCCATTTTCTTCCAATACCTGAAACAGGTTTTTGCCGTACGAAACGGAGTCCTTGGCCCAAAATTCGGGCGCGTAGCCGTAACTGTCCCAACTTGGGTTGGCCACCAACATGCCCACAACGGCCTGATCGGGCACATCGTTTTTCAAAAACTCCATCAGGTTAACGCGGCTAACGGAATCGGTGGGGTTAAAATAAAAGAAAAACTTGCGGCGGTCCGATGGCGCGGGGTTGTACGGACCGCCGGGCGGGTTCCACAACACGCGGCCCGTTTCCGGGTTAATCACCATAATACCGATCCCGGACGAAAAACCGGCTTCCGAGAGGCGGAAATTACTCAAAACGCCCTGGTTAAAACTATTGATAAAACCGGGGAACGTGCCGCCGTCGCGGTAATTGATGCGCATTAATAAATTGCCGTTGTTTTCGGCAAATTCAATGTCGCGTTCGTCGGTGTTGCCCGACATGTTCGCCAGGGTATTGGTGTTGTATTGGCCAAAATCCGATTGGTTCCAACCGGGATTACTGCCTTCGATGTACACAAACGATGAGGTTTTCCAGGGAATTTGCCCATCAACAATGCTGTCGCGGGCCACGCGCCAATACACCACGGTGCTGTCGGCAATGGCCAGGTCTTGTTTCCACTGCATCAAACCACCGGCTTGCACAAACTCGGTATTGCGTTTGAACGGCGAATTAAAGGTTTCAATCGTGTCGAGTTCAAACAAATACCGCACGCTGTTGCCGGGTGTACCCAGCGCCGAAGCGGAGAGGGTAATTTCTTTTTTGGGAAAAATGGCAAAATCGGGCGGGAACGCGGGCTGAACGTCGTTGGAGTAAAAATACACTTCCACGCCTTCCGCGCCGTTGGTATTGAGGAGTTTATTGTTCAACTCCGCCGCCGCGGGCAATTCGGCGATATTGTTGTGGATATCCGCCTGAAACAGGAACTTGTGGTACCCCGTTTGGGCGTTTTCGTTGTTGATGGTGTATTGCAGCGTGGAGCGCAGGGCCGGAGCGGCAACGGTATCCAAAACGATGGTTTTTACCGTATTATCGGGCATTACTTCGTCCACTTTTACGGTAAACGTGCCCGGTACATTTTCCCCGATGTTTAACACGTCAAACTTCAGGTCGTACGTGGGCGCATCCGTGGGTACGGGATTGGGCGTGTGTTTCACTGATTGCGGGTCCAGGATATAATCCGGGCCGGGTGCCGTCTGGATTTTCACCGCCGGGTCGCCCTGCAAAGTGTATTGGTGCATCAACGCGACGAGTGACGGGTTTTGGCTGTTTTTTAAACCAACAATATTTTTTTGCATAGCCTCGCCCAAGGATTTGCCGTAAGCCTCGCCGCCCAATTGGTTGTACACGCCTTTACCATACGTATTGAGGGCATCGGTAAAGCCGTAATACACCGAAGCCGTGTAGGCAATGGCCCCTCGGTCAGCGGTCAGAACGTAATCTTCCCCGATGCTTTCCACGGGCAACGAGCAGGTGCCCGTAAAACAACCCATAATCATCAGGAAAGGGTAGCGGGGGCGGTTGTTGTAGTTACCCGCCGTACCAATATCGTAGTCAATCACCGTGGGCGCGGAGTGGCCAAAAACCATCCACATCGAAACGCCTTCGTTGACCAATGATTTTATTTCGTCAAAAGCCGCCGTTTGCACGGGGTCGTTGGATATTTTGTAAAAACGGCGCACATCGGCTCCGAAGCGGTTATTGCGAATGACGGTGGCCATATCATCCGAGTAAAAACGAATGGTGGCAGCGTCGTTGACCGTACCGCCACTGGCGTGAATGACCCGCTTCATCCAGGCTTTTTCGGCGGCGGTTTGGCCACCACTGGCCTGTTCGGCTTCAAAATCGCGGACTTTGTTCAAATAATCGCGGATTTGCGCCGGGCGCGTTACCGCCAACCGCCCAATGGCCATGAGCGGGTTACTCACCTTGCCTTTGTCCATCACAAAAGGCTGGTCGGTGGCCGGATAACCATACATGGGCACGTGGTGCAGCGAATCGGTGAACACCGGCAAAGTGCCGTTGGCGCGCAACGATTGGTACTCCAAACCTTTGCCCACAAACAACAAAAATTCCGCCGAAGGCCATTCTTTTTTGATATAATGGCAAAAATTCGCCATCGCCAGCGGGTTATTGGCCAAACCAAAGCCAAATTGTTCGTACAATTCCTTTACGTCCACTACCGCCACGGCATGGCTGCCACCGGCAAAACTGCGCCGGTAATTGGCGTATTCTTCCACGTAATTCGCCCCGTTATTTTGCGGGTCTTTAAACAGTTTTTTATTCGAAATAATGATAAAATCCGCGTCGGGTTCGCTGGCGTAATCGCGGAATTGCACGGGAACCAGCGTCGAAATTTGCCGGATACCCGCGTTGGGCGTGGCCACGATAATTTGCCGTTCGCTGCCACTGCCATTTAAACGCGCCCGCACGGTATTGCCCGAAAATTCGGTTTGTAACCGGATTTTATTGGTCAAATCGTACAAAATCGGAGCGCCGTTATTGGTGTTTAAACCATTGATTTCAAAATATTTATCCTGCGTATCGGCATCCACGGAAAAACGCGCTTCCTGTCCCGAAAAATTGAACGTGGCGGGATAACGCAGTTCGTAACCCGCGATAAAACCCCGGTCAATGGGACTGGCCAATCCTTCCAATTTAATGGTCAACCCCGACGTGAGGCTATTCACGGGCACCAAAAAACTACGGTCGAACAATTTCCAGTTAAAAAAACTATCGCTGGCCACTTCCGCATTGTTGAGTTTGAGCGAAAGCCGGTGTTCATTTTGGTTCGCGCCGTACCGAATGCGTAATTGCGCGTCGGTGGGGCCATTGGTAAATAATTCGTTTGCGGTAAATGTTTGGGTGGTATTGACGTTGGGTGCCGAAGCAAAACCATCGCCGTTGAACCACGAATAGATGATGTCTTCGCCAATTTCGCGTTTGATGTAGGCGTTTTTGGAAAATTGAATACCCGTGCGCCAACACCAGGTTTCGACCGGCGGGACATTGGTCAAATTATTGGCCAGCGGCGCGTAACGCTGCGCGGGCAGGGTAGGGATGGCGGCGAGGTAATACGCCCCCGTATCGCTGAACATACTGTACCAGGGGTTGACCATACCCTCGGCGGGTTGGGCAAACAAGTGTTGTTCGATTTGCGAGCGGTTTTTTTCGCCAAAAAACTCCATAAAATCGGTTGCCCCAAAAACGCCGTCGGTGGACGTAAAAATGGGCACTTGCACGCCATTATGAAAAAGTCGCCAGTCACTTCCCGGCACCGAAGCCACCGGTACCCCGGCAGCGGAAAGCGCACCGGTTCCAACGCGGTAGATACCATCTTCCACCACGTTCATTTTGTACCAGATCAGGTCATAACGCACCCACTCGTTGCCATACAAGGTATCTAAACCATTTGTGATTTGCGCGTGACCCAATTGCAGCCCCAAAAGCCACAGTAGTGTAAGTAGTGCTCTTTTCATAATTTGCTTTTTTTTAGTGAAAAGTGAATAGTGAAAAGTGAATAGTGAAAAGTTAAGAGTGAAAAGTTAAGAGTGAAAAGTGAAAAACTCTTTAAACCATTGAAAATAACCACTCTACGCTTAGTGTTTCTTGCTTTTCTTTCTGCCTTGGTTTTGAAAATGTGTACGCTACGACGGGCAAACTATTCACTATTCACTATTCACTATTCACTATTCACTATTCACTATTCACTATTCACTATTCACTATTCACTATTCACTATTCACTATTCACTCTATTCAAACCTGCGTTTGAAGAACCAGGAATTATCGTTAAAGGTAAAGCCCAACGTCATTCGCACGTAGGTTTCGGAGATGGGCGAATTAGCGCCGAAACGGCCCGCTTCTACCCCAAAGTTAATAAACGAAGTTTGTTGGCGCGGCAATATTAACGGAAAACCGAGGCCAAAGGTTATGCCTAAATCCGTCAAATCCTGATTTGCTACCTTGCGTGGGTCCTGTCGGTAGTAACCACCGAAGCGGTAGCGCACCCGTTTCAGGTAGCGGTTGTACGAAGCATAATCGGGAATAAATTCCACGCCGGCCGCCACCGAAAGGGTATTATTGAGGGTTTCCGGGCGGACCTCATTTTTATAGTTCTTCCAGTTTTCGAAGGTGGTTTGTGCCCCAATTTTAAATTTATCCACGCTCACGTATTCGATCCCGAAACTAAATGAACCGGGCAGGGTTACACGTTTGTCCACCCCGGTCGAAAATTCAATGGTATCGGGATCAATGTATTGGCCCGTGGTAACAGATCGGCCGCGACTGCGCAGGCGCACGATATCGGAGGAGGCATTCAGGCGGTGTTGACTTTCGGCCGTAGCGCCAAGGGTAATCCATTTGGTGGGGACTTCCTTGTCGTTTTCCAATCGTTTCAACACAATATCGTGCTGAACGCCCAGTTTCCACACCAATCCACCCACCGAATAGCGGTCGTAAAAGTTATTTTCGAACGTGGGTAAAGAATCGGCGAAACTGGTGGTGTTTTCGTAGCGTGAAGTACCAAACATCCAACCCAAAGTGGCCCCGAGGGACGTGTTTTTGTAGCGGCTGGCACCGTGCCAGGCGAGGCGATAGGTGCCGCCATTGCCCTCAAAACGGCTTTTTACGATGCCCACACTGGCGAGGGTATCAATACTTTCGGTATCGTAACCCACAACACTGTACGGCGTGAGCGAAAAACCCATCCCGTGGCGCCAGGGCGAACGTTTGCGGTCCAGTGCCTCGTTGATGGGGCTGCGCAACGTAAAACCGAGGGCAAAATACGCCAGGTTACCGCTCCACACGTTCAGGTTAGAACTGCCGCTTTGAAACTGGCTGTTTTGCGCAAAAAGCCCCGTTTCGAGGGTAGTAGTGCGCAGGTAAGCAAAGGACGCCGGATTGGCCAGGTTGAGGTGATAAGGGTCCGCAAAAGCCGTGGTCAGGCCACCCTGACCGCTCTGAACGGCAAAATAGCCGGGAGCAATATTGCCAATTCCAAATCGGGTATAAGGAGCGTTTAGTTTCGGTTGTGCCAGTAGAGCGGTGGAAACAAGGCAAAAAAGGGCCGCAAAATAGTTTTTGATCATTATTGTTGTTCAATATTTCTGATATTCCAATCAAGGATATAATTAAGTCCAATCAACGTCAGATTGGGTTCTTTAATTTGTTGTTCAAAGGACAGGTACCGCAGTAAAAAATCGGCATCGCCACCCGTGAGGATCACTTGCATGGGTTCGGTGCGCGTCCGTTCGAGGTTAAACATGCGGTAAAAGCCCATTATTTCGAGAATCGCCCCCAAAAATGCGCCGTTTTGTAAGGCCGTAACGGTACTGTTGCCCACGTAAAACTCCGGAATATCGGTGTCTACTTCCGGTAGTCGCGCGGTATAATGCGCCATTGCTTCGGTGCGCATGCGCAGGCCGGGTGCAATATTGCCGCCGCGAAACGTGCCCTCGGTGTACAGTTCGTATTTGAGACAGGTACCTGCGTCAATAATCATACAATCCTTGCCGCGAAATAACGCATCGGCCCCCGCAACCGCTGCCAACCGGTCTTTACCGAGGGTCTGCGGCGTAGCGTAAGCATTGCGAAAGGGCAGGGTAGTGTCGGCGTTGAGTTCTACCACGGTGCATTGGGTCCGCAGATCCGTCAGGAACGCAGCATCCGGGGCGGCTACCGACGAGACGATGAGGTATTTTGCGCCAAAAAGGTTGGCTTTGGCCGCGATTTCGGCGGCAGAAAAGGAATCAGCGGCCCATTGTTCGAGCAGCGCGGGTCCTTCAAACGCCCCGATTTTGGTGCGGGTATTTCCGATGTCAATGGCTAATTTTCTCAAAGCGGCGCAAAGGTAGGCAAAAATGATAAGAAGAAGAGAAGGGGAGGGAGAATGGTTGATTTTTTGGGGGTGTTCATCAACTTAAACAAATCAAACATCATGTCAAACAAAAAAATCACACCAGCCAAGAACCAATCCAATACACAAAACCCCAACAAAGGAACGAGCGGTACACATCTTCAATACAGCCAAAGCCAAGGCAATCGCGGGAAGCAACTGAACCCAAATCAAGTTTCTACCACTAAAAGTTCAGGGGGAAAAAAACGATAAAGAGGTATTGCTCCAATAACTTCATGTAAAACATTGCCATCATCTAAATCAGTTTTTCTGGATTTTGAGACTAACTAAATTATTAAAAAATTCTCAAAATACTAACTTAGATGATGGCTTATGTTTGTTTTTTTATTTAAAAAATTTATTTTAATTTGTATTTTATGTCTATTATAAATCGGGGTCTTGTGTAGTTTGTGTCATTTAAGGGACAATATTTTATGGTTTTAGGGAAATAGCAATCACCAAACTTTGCAAATTCTGCTATGTACAATTCCTCATGAGTTGTTTCCCCATAAATTGTGACGCCATGAATAAGCAACTTTGCCTCTATCTTTGCAATATGTTGTGTGTCTGGTTTTTGAGTAACAACTATGTCTTTTAAATAGTATTTTATATTTTCAAGCGAACTTATAACTTTTATTTTACCATCAATAATCTCCGTTTTATCAGTTGAAGAGAAAAATGGGAATGTTGTTACGCCTATTAATTCATTGCTCATTGATGATTTATACAGATCCGTATCAGTCTCTGTTCTTGAATATTTATTTTCAATTTGCCCTGATGAATCGTATTGTAAAGATGTGATTGTAAATGTCCGTTTTTTAATTGTTTTTAAGCCACATGTTTGGTAATCAAATAAAGGTTTAACTACTTCAACATTGTCAGCATTTTGCCCTATACATCTCACTGTTAATGAGAGCAATAAAAAAATCGTTGTTGATATTCTCATATTGTATATTTTTTTGCAAAGTTACTAGAGTTTAACAAAAGTCTTTGCTTTTTTATTTTAAAAGCACGGTGCTTTTAAATTTTTATCATGACTACCCCAAAAAAACAGGCTGAGGTTTTTCCAAACCCCAGCCTCCGTACCTACAAATTAGCGTGTAAAGTAACTTTTGAACTTGTTGACATTTGTTGCTATTCCTTACCCAAAGCGGGATATATGGGGCATATTATTCCTTCACAACACGCACCGAATGCGTTTTGCCTTTTTCAAAAAATTTGATCAAAAAAATGCCCGCCGGAGCCGTTGAAATATCAATACTGCCTATCGTATTTACCGGGGAGGTCGGGCAGGTCAGCAAAGTTGGCGTGCCTTTGATGTAACCCGACCAATCGCCATTCCTTCCCCAAGCCCAGAGGGAGCCGTCGGTTTTTATCGCAAGGGAGTATCCATCACCACCAGTCATGCTTTGCCAACATTGAGCCTGTGCGTAAGTGCAAAAAGAGGCGGTGAAGCAGAGGAGTAAGATATTTTTTCCATATGTTTAGGAATGGACTCGGAATGGTCTGTTTATCAGTACTTGATAATTTTTTTGTTTTCAATTAAGCGGTCGTGTGCATATTGCAAATAATACACACCGCTGCTTAAAAAAGAAATATCAATTAATAGGGATTGATCTTGTACATTTTTTTGTAATAACACAGTGCCCATATTGTCATAGAGGGTTAGTGTTCCTCCGGCCGCAAGCCCCGTAATATTCAAATTGTCTTGAACGGGGTTGCCCAATACAGAAAAAGTGTTAGATGATTTTGTTTGTATCGTAATGAGGTTAGAGTAGGTAAATTTCCCGTCGTGATCCACCATTTTTAATCTAAAATAATTCTTCCCAATGACCGGGCTTTTTACCGGGTACTGATAATGATGAATGGAGGATGGTTTATTCCGCGATTTTACCATTCCATCGCTTGAATACGAAAACCCATTTGTACTTCTTTCAACGGTAAAGTAATCTGTGTTGACTTCGTCTTTGGTTGTCCAGTTTAACACAATGTTTTCATCCATTATTTCTCCTGTAAAACTTAATAGTTGTAGCGGCAAAACGGTGTTTGAAGTATTCCAATAGACATTTGTATCGTCTGCAAAACCCTGAATAATAATATCTTTTAAGCCATCACCCGTGAAATCATCCACTACACAATCCGCAATGTATTCTCCGCCGAGGGTATCTACCGCGACAAATACATTATTGCCGGTATTTCGATATACAATGTTATAAATATTAGGTAATCCACCCGCCTGCGTACCAACAATGAGTAGGTCCTGGTCACCATCATTATCTACATCGGCAAAAGCATTTGCGCCGCCAAACGTTTGTTGTAGGGTAGTGCTAATTTGCGTAAACACGCCCGAACCATTGTTGCGGTATAATAAATTTTGCGTATTTCCATTAACAAGAAAGTCTAAATCACCATCATTGTCGGTATCGGCTACGTCAATATCTTCACCGGAAAGCGCAGCGAAGGTTGAATTGGTGTTGAGGGTAAACACCCCTGAACCATTGTTTTGATACAATTTAATGGAAGAACCACCGGAAATAAGCACATCTTGGTCTCCATCATTCTCCATATCAATAAATGCTACGGGGCCGCTTACTGCCGAAAATGGCGAATTACCCTGGGCACTAAAAACAGCATTACCATTATTGAGGTACACCCCGGATACACCCGAACCAGTTCCGGTCATGACAATATCCTGATCTCCATCATTATCTACATCGGCAATCGCAGCCCCCCTCCGTAAAATATTTGGCAGGGCAGTATTGGTAACTTGTATGAAACCACCGGCACCATCGTTTCGGTAAATATGGGTAAATACGGAACTTGGACTTGATGTAGCGCTTCCGGAGTAGTATAGATCTAAATCACCATCGTTGTCTAAGTCCTTAAAAATGGCTTGACTGCTTGATGAACGAGGAAAAGCAGCAGGAGTTATATCTGTAAAAAATCCAGTTCCATCATTTGAATAAAGTTTTGCTTGCCGTTGAGGTGATATACCGGTCATGAATAAGTCTATGTCTCCATCACCGTCAATATCACCACTCGCAAATGTTCCCGAATAAACCTCTACCAGGTTGGGTTGCGGATTAGCCGACGTGAAATTTATTGTTTGAGCATCACCACTAATGGCGAGCAAAATGCTTAATGTTAATAATAGTGCTTTTTTCATTTCTTCACCCGATGGCAATTTTTGTTTAAATAACATGTTGATACAAAACTATCGCCCGGAGCCGGATGTATCATCACTCATAATCGTGAAACAAGCATTTTCACGCGTAGGCGTGAAGCCATCAGCATCCCTTTTGCCCTTGATCCTTATTTGGTGTTCGGATTATTTCATAACTTTGTCCTAACGTTCAAACGCAGGCCAGGAAGTGCATCAAAAAATTTTCAACATTAAGTCTATACAAATGAGACAGATAGCCTTGAGGCTGATTTTAATAGCAGCAGTTATCATGCTCTTGCCCTCCAGCAGCCCAGGACAAGATACGTTGACCTCACTATGGAAGAATGAATTATTATCAGATTCTATTCGATTAAAAGCAATCAATGCCTATTACAAGAACCAGACGTATGCAAAACCTGAAGATGTGCTGAAACTGACATTTTTGCATGAACAATTGGCGGTCAACATCAACAACCCAAAAGAGATTGCCCATGCATTAAACGAAAGATCTTATGCCTATTTTCTAACGGGAGACATTAAAAACTCCATGCAAGCGCTGAAGCGGGCTATTACAGTGTTAGAAAGTCTGCACGATGAGATCAACCTCGTTACCTATTACGTCAATCTGGCCAATATTTTGAGTGCGGAAGGCCAGTACAAGGATGCCATCAATTATTACCATAAGGGTTTGGATCTGTTTAGAAAAACCGGCAACCGCGAATATGAAGCGCTGGCACTGAACAATATTGGCATCCAATTACTCAATTTAGAAGGTTATGATTTGGCATTGAACCACTTCCAACAATCCCTGGCGATATACGAATCCATTGATAAGTTGAATGCCGCCGGGCCTCCTTTGGCGGGCATGAGCCTTGCGTATTATCATCAGGATAAATTAGATTTAGCCTTGAGTAGTGGCAAGGAATCCATCATCTTGCTTGAAAAAGATAATAATCAATCCACAAAAGCCGACGCTCTTTTTGTATTGGCCAAAACGTGCCTGAAAAAAGGCGATCAATACAATTCAAAATTGTATTTAGATGAAAGCCTGCAAATAAGTAGAGCCTTAAATAACCAGGCATTCATCTTCGAACGATTAATTTTTGATGCCAAACTGAGTCTGGATGATGACGTAAATGCGGCCGCGCAAAAAGCGGAAAATTTACTCGTACAATTGAAGGAAGAGATTCCGCATTCCATAAAATCTGACTTGTTTGAACTATTGTACAATTGTTATAAAAGTCAGGGCAAGTACGATAAGTCCTTGGAAATGTACGAAAAGCACAAAATGTATTCGGATAGTGCGGCGACCCAAAAACTTAAAATTGATGTCATGCGCCAGGTTATCGAAAAAGAGTATAACGACAAACTGCTAAAAAAAGAGGTCGAAAGTACAATAAACCAATCCGTATTACGGGCCAACCATCGAAATAAACTGGTGGGCATACTGCTTCTGAGTATTATCCTGATTGGCGCTTTGATGTATTACAGCAGGACGAAAATCACCCGTGAACAACTAAAAACCGAAGAATTGCTGAACGAGTTGGATGCGCTAAAAAAACAGGCCGGAAAAGTAGTGGGTATGGACAAAAACGGCGATTTAAACAAAGAAAAATTAGAAACGGCCATTGAAAAAAAAATAAACGAAACCGACTGGAATGTCTTGAATATATTGCTTGATGACCCCGTTATTTCAAACAAGGACCTGGCCGAAAGAGCCTATATGAGCGTAGATGGTATTGGGTCTTCCCTCCGGCGCATGTACGAATATTTTGACATCCCAAACTCAAAGTACATGAAAATTGCGCTGCTATTAAAAGCCATTAAAATATCCAACCAGCAGACTTCATAAAATCGCGGGTCGGCATAAAACAACATTAAGGCTGTCTCACAAACAGATACTTCGGTGTTCGAAATCTGGCTTATGAGACAGCCTCCTGTTACTGCCTATCCTCTCCCATTAAACCCCACCGACACCCCAAACCGCGCACCGCCGCGCCCAGGGATATAAAATACGTTCACGGGAATGTTCATCCGGCCGCTTTTGAAGGATTTACCGGCGGCAAATACAAAATTGCTGTTCAGGGCGTAATCTCCCCGACTATCCAGCCGGATGGTTGTTTCGGCGGGCGGATTCTGGTCCGGGTTATTGGTTTTCCAGACGGATAAATTATTCCATTTACCTGCATCATCAAAAAAACCTTCGGCCCGTTGGCTGGCCGATACGACCGGGCCAAAAGCAAATTCCAAACCGTTTCGATTGCTGCGGATGCCGTGCAAAACACTCACGCTGGGAATAAATAACCCTTGGTCAAGTCCGGTAATCACCGGGATAAATTCAAAAAGCGCCTGTAAACCGCCTTGGTTGAGGTAAGCCGTTTCAAATTGGTACCCAAATTGGAACATGATCGGCTCCGCATCCAAACCACCCTGGCTGCGGGGCGAACGGATGATTTGGGTGTTTTCGCCCGAAAATATGGTGGTACCCATGCGCGGCCCGGAAAGGTTGAGGCGGCCGGTTTCGGGCACATTGATGGCGTTTTCATAATCATTGGGTTTGGTGAGTTTGGTCTCCACGTCGGTATCGAACGGCAGGGCAAACATTTTTTGCAGGGTCGTGGCTACCATCAGCGGAAGTTGGTTTCGCAGGTTGAGGTATTGAATGACCTGGCTTTTTTCCACTTCCTGCTTCCCAATGTCAATCAGGCGGATCGAAACGATAATATTATCCCCAATCAACTCGATGGTACCCGTGAGCATTTTATCCACTTTTAGGCTTCGGCCGGTTTCGACCAAACAGATTTTACCGTAACAATTTTCGATTTTCAGGGCCTCTTTTTCAATAATATAAGCAACGTCGTAGCGATCCATGACTTCAAATAAGCCTAATTTGTCCAATTCAAGCCGCATTAAATCACCGGCCTGAACCGGATCAAGGGTTAATCCTTTGGTATCTACGTGCAAGACGGCCACCTTGCTTTTGGGGTTTTCGGTGAAGGTTTGAGCACTTGCAACATATACGTTGAATGCAAGTAAGAAGAAGAGTACGGGTACTTTTTTCATGGTGCTGATTCATTTTTGTGTGAAATAATGGCACAAAAGTGGCCGTAAAAAGAAACTGCTTTTTAGTGAATTTTCAGTAGTTTAAATAATGCCTTAATTACATGTAAGTCCTGGTTCTGACAAAGAGTACGTTCAAAAATTCTGCACCTCCTAAAATCCGCTAAATCATGATTCGGACAATATTTTTTTCCTATTTTTGTGGCAAAATCTAAGTTATGGACTTCGCAGATATTAAAAACGACATCGCGTTCCGCAAGATATTCGGTAACGAACAAAAAACGGCGCCGCTCATCTCTTTTCTGAATGCCGCCCTGCAATTGGAAGGTGACGAGCGCGTGGTGCGTGTTTCATTGGTCAACCCTTACCAATTCCCACGCATAGCGGGTGAAAAAGCAACTGTACTTGATGTACGGGCAACCGACCATTTAAACCGTAAATTTGTCGTGGAGATGCAGGTCGCCGATAAAAAAGGATTTGACAAACGGGTACAATATTACATGTCACGGGAATATTCCATGCAGATTGATGAGGGCGAACAATACACTTTGCTCCATCCGGCCTATTTTATTGGTATTTTGGATTTCCCCTTTGGATCGGACACGAATTATCACACCCGGCATCTGATATTGAATAAAGCCACGCAAGAACATTTATTGACGGATATTCAATTCTCATTTATTGAGTTGCCAAAATTTAATAAAACAGAAAGTGAATTGGTAACACCGATTGACAAATGGACTTTTTTTATCAAAAATGCAGCAGCCTTGCGGTTTATTCCAACGTTCGCCAACGAAGATGAAGGACTAAAAACGGCCTTTATAGCAGCCGATAAATATCAATGGACAAAAGACGAAATAATCGCTTACGATAATATAAAAATTAAAGTAGCCGACGAAGTACAGGAGAAATTATTGGTTGCTGAAAAAGCCCGTGAAGAGGGAAAAAATGAAGGGAAAAAAGAGGCGATCGAAGAAATGATTATTGGGATGCACGAAGCGGGATTTAGCAACGCGCAAATCGCGAAAATATCCGGGAAAAGGGAGGAGGAAGTCGCACAAATCATTGAAAACTATAAAAATAGATAAATTACGACGTCGCGTAGCGGCAAAGAAGGCCCTGCCGCCTATTTTATCATCAATAACAATGGAAAAAACACTAACACTCCCCCCCGAAAGTCGGTTGAAAGCACCCGTTTTGTATCATTTATGGTTGCGTAATGTGCAAAAGCAGCCCTTAAAAATCTATAATTGGCTGGAAGAAACCTTTTTTTTGCACCAATTGGGCTTGGGAATGGAAGATGTTATTCGGTTTTTGTTCGTCGAGCAACCTTCGTTCGCTGACTTCGAGGCATGGATCATGGCGCATGATTTGGGCCTCAACAATGCCGACGACGTGCAGGCGGCCTTGGCGCGCGAACAAGTGGAAAGAGAAGAAAATATTCCCGACGTTTTTGACGCCGAAGAAATGGATTTTTGGCGTAAAAACGGTTATATCGTGCTAAAAAACGCGGTAACTCCGGCGGAAGTTACGGCAGCCAACCAGGCCATTTGGGCGCATTTGGGGGCCAGTTTGGAAGATGAAAAAAGTTGGTACAAACCGCACAGCGACCTGTATGGCATTATGCTGGCGATTCATCAGCACGGGGCGTTTCGGGCCATTCGCGCTTCCAAACGAATTCGCCGGGCGTACCAGCAATTGTACGGCACCAAAAACATTTATAAAGTTATTGATAAAGTGGGGTTTAATCCACCAAATTCGCCCGATTTCCCCTTTAAAGGCAGTGGTTTACACTGGGATACCAGTCTTGCATTACCCATTCCCGAACGTTTTCAGGGACTGTTATATTTGACCGATACGGGCGAAAATGACGGTGCATTTCACTGCGTACCTGGTTTTCACCTGGAAATAAAAAACTGGCTGGATTCGTTGGCGCCCGATGTTTCCCCCCGCATTATTGCCCCCCAGATACTGGAGGCGATTCCGATTGCGGGAAAGGCGGGCGATTTTGTGATCTGGCACCAGGCGTTGCCGCATTGCGCAACGCCGAATAAGGGCAAAACGCCCCGATTAGTGCAGTATTTTACCTATTTACCTTTGGTTTTGGAAAAAGAAAGAGAATGGAAATAGGGTAAGCGTATATAAGAAAAAGAGTAATTTTACCTTGAATACATCAACATCATGAATATGCAAAGACCGGAACAAATAGAGTATAACCCCTATTTCCAAAACTACATTGACCTGGTTAAATCCGGCGATTTCAAAAGTGTTTTCGCGGAAAACACCAATGATACCATCGCGTTTTTTAAACATATCCCGGCGGATAAACACAATTATAAATACGGATTGGACAAGTGGACCATCAAAGAAGTGTTGATGCACATTATTGACACCGAACGGGTATTTGCCTATCGGACTTTGGTTTGTTTACGGGGCGACAACACAACGCCTTTGTACAGCATGGACGACAATCTGTACGCGGCCAACATAGATGTTACCCACCGAACGATGGATAGTTTATTAGAAGAGTTTAACGTTGTCAGAGGTAATTCCGCGCTGCTTTTTGAAAATGTTACGGAAGAACAAAGCCAGTTTTTAGGCAATGGCGTAACGCATCATTTCAGCGCCCGCGCATTGGGTTATATTATGATGGGGCATATATTGCACCATATCAACGTTATAAAAAACCGGTACCTGGCTTGAGTTGCTTTCCAATTGGCCCAACGGTCATTACCAAATCGTGCTGGAAACGGCCGATGGCCAGTTGTTGGTGGGGGGATTGGTGAAGCGGTAGGGACCGCACAATGATTACTTAAAATTATGAAAATACTATTCTACACAACAGTAATTTTATTGGTTATCGGTTGTCGAAGCCAGAATAAAGTAGTCTCTCTGGTAAAGTACCAAGGGAAATTTGGATTCATCAAAAAAGATTGCAGTGTCGCAGCTGATTTTCAGTTTCAGGACGCCGATGGGTTTAAATATGGCCTTGCAGCCGTAAAAATAAATGACAAATGGGGTTTTATTAACGCAAATGGGGATTTTGTATTAAAACCCAAATACGAAAAGGTCGTCCATCAATTTAGACCGATAAAGGCTAATTATGAACCCATGTACGATTATCAGCGACGGTAATTAACTTTGCCAAAAAATCATTCAAATCATTATATAACCATGAAGTTCCTTATCCTCTGTGTTTCTTTTTTACTCGTGTACAGCCCCGTTCGGGCCGTTGATTATTACCTCTCCAACGCCGGTGACGACAGCAATAACGGCACTTCGGCGGCCACACCCTGGCGTACCCTCGCGCACCTGAGCGCCCAACTGGGTGGGGTGTCGGGCACCTGGGGAACCATCAGCGACGGGGATCGGGTGTATTTCCGCCGGGGTGATACGTTCCGGGGAACCATTGCTTTTGCCGCGTATAACAACAACGGTATTACGTTTGATTGCTACGGTACAGGCGCCTTGCCGGTCCTCAAAGGTTCGCAACCGGTTGCCAACTGGACGGTGCACAGCGGTAATATTTGGAAAACAACGGTCGCCAATCCGGTCCACTTTTTGTACGCCGACGGCGCAGTACAAACGTTGTCGAGAACCCCGAACACGGGCACCTGGAACCTGAGTGCGGCCACCACCAATAGTTTGACCAGCGCCGCCGTTGGTAATTCGGGTAATAATTTTGTGGGCGCCAATGTTTGCGTGCGGGAGTACGACTGGCAACTTAACCGGCAAATCGTCACCGCGCAATCGGGAAATACTGTCCAGTGGGCCACGGCAATGGCCGCCGCGGGCGCAAACGCTAATTTTTATTTCGACAATAAACTCGAATTGCTGGATACCGAGGGCGAATGGTTTTACGATGCCAATACCCAATTCCTGTACTTTATGAGCAGCACCGACCCCAACAACCGCAATATCGAGGCATCGGTACATTTGTTGGGGATTGGGGGCAACGACAACCGGTCGGATAACCTTTTCCAAAACCTCGAATTTCAGCATTACGCGCAAGAAGGCATCCGGCTGATGGGTGCGGCGAACAACAATACGATCCAAAATTGCGTGTTTAAACACAATTTACAGGCGTTGTTTGTCAGCGGAAGCGGCAACTATATCCAAAACAACACCATTAAGGATTGTTATTACCAGGGCGCGGTATTGGCCAATATGGCAAACAGCACGTTTTCCAACAACAGCATCACGAATGCGGGTATGACGTTTGGGCAGCACCGTCCCGGTTTTTCGGGTAGTTTTTATTCCGGCGGGGTTTGGCTGATTAACGGAAACGCGGGTTGTGTCATTGGCAATAATACCATTACGAATATCGGCAATATGGGTATTCGTTTTAACGGCACGGGCATCATCATCGAGCGCAATCAGGTGGAAAATACGATGGTAAACATGGACGATGGCGGCGGTATTTACACCTGGGGCGGCAACAATTCGTCGTACAACAACATCATTCGACACAATATTATCCGCACCCTGACGGGCAGCCACAACGGCACCGTTCCCGGCAATATCATTAACGGGATTTACATTGACAATTTTGCGTACAATATCACGGTCGAAAACAACACCGTTCACGACATTCCGGCGGGCAGCGGTATTATTATCAACGCCGGGGCGCACAATTGTCCCATTACCGGCAATGTAACTTACCGGTGCAAGCAGGGATTGGGTTTTTATGATTGGCAGACGGGCCAAAGCATTTACGATAATACGGCCTCGGGCAACACGTATTACGCCAATCTCCCGGATGCCATTCCAGTTGAAATTGCCTCCAACGACAACAACCACAATGTGTTATCTGCCGCCAATAATAACTATTTGTGCAGCCCTTACGGGCCATTAGTTGGGCGTTACCTCTGGACAAATGCCCAAACGTTTACCATGGCCCAATGGCGCACCACGACTGGTTACGACGCTGCTTCGGTGGGCAGTTATTACACTTGGATTTGGCCAACCGACCAGTCTTTTTTGGTGGTGAACAACACCAATGCGGCGGCATCGTACACATTTTCGAACGTTGTAAATTTAGACAACCAAAGCGTTACCAACCTTACTTTAGCCCCATTTACGAGCAAAGTATTGATTAGCACCACCCCTTTGCCCGTTACTTACGCGGTGGCGTTGCAAAGCAGGGCGGTGGCGCATATCGGCATCGAATTGACCTGGGCTACGGCGGTAGAGCGGCACGCGGCCCGTTTTGAGGTGGAGCGCAGCACCGACGGCATTGTATTTGAAAAATTGGGTGAATTAACCGCCGCCGGAAACAGTACGCAGCGGCAGGATTACCAGTTTTGGGATAAAAACCCGGCTTCGGGGCGCAATTATTACCGGCTTCGGCAAGTTGACGTTGACGAACAATTTGCCTTTAGCAATATGGTGCGCGCTGACTGGAAATCGGGTGAAATCAGCGTTTTCCCGAATCCAACCACCGATAATTTTGTCATAAATGCGGGTTTAGGTTGGGAGCGCGCTCACCTGCGTAATGCGTTGGGCCAGGTCGTACAAACCTTCCTGGCGACGGATCAAACAACCTTGGCGGGGCAGCCGGTTGGGGTGTATTCATTGGAAATTTTTGAACCCGGCGCCGAGGTTCCGGTGGTGGTTCGGGTTGTTAAAAAGTTGTAAATCCGGAAAGAAACAGACCCTTTATTTTTCTAAATACACATGATCGAACCTTTCCTAATCCTAACCACCGACCGACTAACGCTCCGGCCATTATCGGTGGACGATGCTCCCTCTGTATTGGCCCTGCGCTCCGATGCGGAAATCAACCAGTATTTAGATCGAAAACCCAGCAAAACCCTGGATGATGCGCTACGTTTTATTAACGCCGTCACGGAAAACATACACCATAAGCAGTCTTTGTATTGGGCAATTACCCAAACGGACGACGATACTTTTGTGGGGACAATTTGTGTTTTTAACGGAACAAACAACGGTGCTACCTGCGAAATAGGGTTTGAACTGTTGCGTGATTTTCAAGGCAAAGGCATCATGCAAGAGGCCGCCAATAGGGTAGTGGCCTTTGTCACTGATACTCTGCCCGTATCTACAATCGAGGCATTTACCCACGTAAATAACCAAAGATCCATTCAACTTTTGGAAAAAATTGGCTTTTCGCGCACCAAAGAACCCGATGCCAATGTTCCCGATTGTTGTGTATATACCTTGCGCACCCGGACCTGATTTGAATTTTTTGCTAATAATACGTTTTTAAACGAACAATATAAAATCAACTGCAATGGCCAATAAACTCGTTCCCATTCCCAAAAAAATCCAAATCGAACAATTTTTAGATCAAACAACCATCACTGCGCCGTGGTACATGCCCATGGCCTGGTTTTTGCTCTTTTTTTCCTTGTTTTGGAACAGTATCCTGGCTGTATTTCTTGTTATGGTTCCTTTTCCCGCAAAACTTGCGCTCGGTTTTCACCTGGCAGCGGGCGTTGCCATTGGCTGGTACACGTTGTGTCTTTTTTTGAACAAAACAACCATCGTTATTACACCCAGAGATTTTAGCCTGAGCACCAAACCTATTTTTGCGTTTGGGTACCGGGATGAGACCATTAATCGGGGTGATTTTACGCAGATTTACGTACGCGAACACAAAAAACGCGGTAAAAATGGCCTGACTTATCAGTATAAATTACACCTCCTCGAACACAACGGCCGCTCACGGGTTTTGCCGTTTAGTAGCGACGATCCCGAACAGGCCTTGTTTATCCGCCACGAAATTGAAAAAGTGTTGCGGATTGAGCGACAGGAAGTAGAGGGGGAATATTTGGGGTAAATGTGGATTACTACTGAAAGCCCCAGCGTAACCTGATTTGAACTTTCTGGGCGCAAGTTTTGCCCGTTCGTTGCTTATGCTGATATTTGCAACTTGTTTTGCTTTAAAAACGGGCAAATAAACAAACGTAACTATGCAAAAAGACAATGGGATTTGGCTGAATAAATTTATCAGCGAGAGTGGTATTTGCTCCCGCCGGGAAGCCGATAAATACATAGAACAAGGCCACGTCCTGATCAATGGCAAACGCGCCCAGAAAGGCGATCAGGTGTACAATGGCGACCGCGTAAAGGTCAACGGGCAGGAATTGGAGCCGCGTGCCAGCGAAGATTTGGTGTTTATTGCCTTAAACAAACCGGTGGGCATTGTATCCACCACCGAAAAAAATACCGTTGATAATATCGTTGATTTTGTGAACCACAGCGTCCGGATTTTCCCCATTGGCCGCTTGGACAAAGACTCGCAAGGGCTGATATTTTTGACCAACAACGGCGATTTGGTGAATAAAATCCTTCGTGCGGGCAACAACCACGAAAAAGAATACCTCGTAACAGTCAATAAACCCATGAACGATGCCTTTATCGAAGGTATGGCCAGCGGGGTGCCGATATTGGGGGTAATGACCAAAAAATGTAAAATCACCGCCGAAACAGCCACCATGTTCAGAATTGTGCTGAAACAGGGCATGAACCGCCAAATTCGGCGCATGTGCGAATATTTTGGCTACGAAGTCACCAAACTGGAACGCATTCGCATCATGAACATTACCCTCGCGGGTATTCCGCAGGGGCATTGGCGCGACCTGACCGAAAGCGAAATGGAGGGCATTTACCGGCTCACCAAAGAATCTTCTTCCGAGGCCACGCCCAAAAAGAAATCCGCTACTGCGCCCGCAGCAGCCCCGGCGGCTAAAAAGAAATACGATATTGACCCCTATATCCCCGAACCAACTCCGGTCTGGAAATCGAGCGGTGGACGGCCGGGTTTTAGTGCCGATAAACCCTTTTCTGATCGGCCCGGCAAACGAGCGTCCGGTGGTGCAAAACCCAGAGGTGCTGGTGCCGACAAACCCTTTTCTGATCGGCCCGGCAAACGAGCCGCCGGTGGCGCAAAACCTAAAGGTGCTGGTGGCGATAACCCCTTTTCCGATCGGCCCGACAAACGAGCAGCCGGTGGCGCAAAACCCAAAAGTGCCGGTTTTGCACCTTCCAAAGGCCCCGGTGGTGCAAAACCCAAAGGCCCCGGCGGCAACCGCAGCAGTGGCAAACCCAAACCACCCTCCGGCGGTGGTGGCGGACGCAGGGGCGGTGGCGGACGTTCGGGGCGGTAGTATGAGTTGTGGGTATTGATTTTGTATCTGACTACATTTTTTTAATTAAAACATATACTACACAATGAAATCAAAACTTAAATTACAAATCTTCTGCTTTTTTGCGGCAATCTTTACGTATCCAATATTGGGCAATGCGCAAACTTGGACCCAACAGATACCCAGAGAAATCTTTTTGGATACTTGGTTTTTCGATGGCAATAACGGGTGGGCCGTGGGGCATAAGGGGGATATTTGGCGCTGGAATGGCAATGCCTGGAAATCTCAGGTATCTGGTAGCAGTCAACCTGTACGGGGTATTTGGGGGATTGATACCAGCAATATTTGGGCGGTAGCGGGTACTACTATACTGAAATGGGATGGCGCAACCTGGGCGGAACAACCATCGGGTAATACGTTGTCCCTCTGGGATATTTGGGGCGCAGATGCCAATCACATTTGGGCAGTCGGTACCGCCGGAGCATTGGTACAGTGGGATGGAACGTCTTGGATCACCAGAACATCAAGCGATAATTTTGACAATTTATTGGCTGTTTGGGGAAATGCCCCGGATAATTTTTGGGCAACCGCCTCCAACGGTAATATTTGGCACTACGATGGCTCCACCTGGGAAAAGATAGAAATTGGAACAACGGAAGGATTGAGCGGCGTTTGGGGGAGCGATAGTAATAATATTTGGGCATCGGGTCTTTTGGGATCGGTCTGGAAATGGGATGGAGCCTCTTGGTCCCCGCAATTGACGGGTACCGGTGGTGGTTTGAATAATATTTGGGGTATTGATGCCAATAATATATGGGCAGTTGGGGCCGATGGGCGCATCTTGCGGTGGAATGGTACCCTTTGGGCACCCGAAGTATCCGGTAGTGTTCATGCGTTGAACGGTATTTGGGGCAACAACGTAAACGATATTTGTGTCGTAGGCAGCAATGGCACAATTTTGCGCTGGAATGGCACAAACTGGAATAAACAGCAATCGGGTACGAGTAAAGCCATTTTGAGTATCTGGGGCACCGATGCCAATAATGTTTGGAGCGTGGGTGAGGATCGGCGCCTGGGCCGATGGGATGGCACCAAATGGTTGGCCAGTGAAATAAACAGCAGTTTCATTCAGGATATTTGGGGCACCGACTCTAACCATATTTGGACCGCAGGCACCAATCTCCAACGCTGGAATGGGACTTCCTGGCAACTGCAACCCATTTCAACGGGGATACTCCGAAGAATTTGGGGTATTGATACCAATAATGTATGGGCCGTCGGTAATAATCGAATCTTGCGTTGGAATGGAACAACTTGGCAGCAAGAAGTAATTGATAACAATGATTTTCTCATGGGTGTTTGGGGCACCGATCCTAATAATATTTGGGTAGTAGGACACGAGTCAACAATTCGCCATTGGGACGGAAATACTTGGACCCAAATTTCCGCCGGTACTGCCATTCACCACCGCAGCATTTGGGGTATCGATGCCCAACACATTTGGATTGGAGGTACCGGTGGTAAAATCATCAAATGGGATGGCACTGAATGGACCGAATTCACAACGGGAATCACCGCGCAGGTAGATGATATTTGGGGCATTGACGAAAACAACGTTTGGGCCGTGGGCGGAAATATAGTTTCTAAGTGGGACGGTCAAACCTGGTCTCCCCAAATCATAACAACACCAGCGCTGCTGACCAAAATATGGGGCAGCGACGCCAAAAATATCTGGGCTGTAGGTGGGGCACTTTTGTATTCGCAAAATCAAAATTTCACCGTTTCCGTTGATCCCATTGCACTCCCCAAAAACGCCCAAATATTCCCCAATCCTACCAATGGGTACATTCAGTGGGAAAATCTCAGGGCCGATCAGGTACAGGTATTTAACCAAACCGGACAACTCGCCCTGGAAGCCATACCCGCTACCGCTGAGTTGGATATTTCATCCTTACCAGTTGGCATTTATTTTTTAAAAATCACTTCTGTTAACAAGGTTTATTCCGCCCAAATTATCAAGCAATGAGATACCTCCTCTTCATCCCATTTTTACTGCTTGTTTGCTGTAAAAATGCTACTCCAACTTCGTTTGGGGAACTCAACCCGGATAATATCGCCCAACAAAAGTTTGTGCTAACCAGCGGTGCAGATACTACGGTAAGAACCCAATCGGGCGTTCTGATTCATATTTGCGCCAATACCTTTGCCACGGCCAACGGTACTACATTTGAACTGGTGGTACAGGAAGCATTAACCAAAAGTGATATTCTTATGTCAGGACTGCCCACCGTGGATCAGGAGGGCAAATTGCTGGAATCGGCGGGCATGATCAACATCATTACCAACCCGATTTTAGAGATTAACCCGGAATGTCCCATCTCGGTAAAGGTACCCACCAATGGCCTTCATCCCAACATGAGTTTATTCACCATGAATGTAAATAATGGCGAAACGAGTTGGAAGTACCAAGCCCCGCTGCTTAGCCCTAAAACATTGGAAAGTCTAAAAACCGGGGAACAGTTGTACGTGAAATATTGTCAACCTTGCCACTATATAGACCAAAGGTTTACCGGTCCGGCTTTAGGGTGCATTGAAATGGGGGAAAACCGAAGAACACGGGAATGGCTGATTAAATTTACCCGAAATTCGCAAAAAATGATCGCTGATGGCGATACTTTAGCCGTTTGTAATTGGAATGCGTATAAACCCGTGCTCATGAATAGTTTTCAGTTTTTATCGGATGAGGAAATTAATCAAATATTTGACTATATCAGTAGCGAAAGTCTCCGAACCGAAATTTGCAACAAAGACTTTGATTTGGGTCGGATCGGACTACAAGAATGTTATCAAAGTGTCACGGACAGCACGTTTAAGTATTCAAGTGATTCAATTAACTTTCCATTTAACCACACCTTTTATTACGAGTTCAGCACGCATAAATGTGAGTGGCTTAAATGGTCTTATTTTATCAATACAGAGGATGTAGTTGAGAATTTCAAAGTTAAGATTAACGAAGACGTTGAAATGCATATGATTTTTGACCGTTATAAATCCATTGTTTCTTTTGTCAAATTTGGCGAATACTACACTATGTATAATATTTACGGAGAAAAGGTGAATTTACCGCTCAACGAACCCGTTACCATCATTGCATTTACCCGCGAAGAAAATGGGCATCGAAAATTCATCGAGTACAAAACTACCATAAAACCGGTCAATAGTTTCAGTTTGGAACTCACCTCCATCACCGCCGATGAATTTCGCAAAATATTGAAATCTTACCAATAATCCAGCATGCAATTCCAATTCCCCGACGCCGAACCCATTCAATCGCGCCCCTGGACGAAACCGCATTTGCCCCAGAAAGTGTTGTTTATCCGGTACCACGCTTTTGGGGATGTATTGGTGTCGCTGTTGGCGGCGCAGGCCCTAAAAGCACAATTGCCAGACGCGGAGTTTCACTTACTGGTGGGCGGCGCATACGCCGAACTGCCACAAAACATGCCCGTTTTTGACAAAATTCACGCCCTGCCGCACGCACGGGGCGGCTGGCCCATGGCGCTGGACTTGTTAAAGGCGTATCCCGCTTTGCTGAAAGAACGTTACGATGTAGTGGTTGACCTGCAAAACAACCGGCTCTCCAGGCTGGCGCGACGGGCCTTGTTTCCCACGGCGTGGACGCAATTTGACCGGTTTTCAAAAATTCACGTGCTGCGGCGTTACGAAAATACCGTGAACGCGCTCGGTTTTGCCCCCATTAACGCCGAACAAAAAATGGCCCTGCGCGATGAACACAGCGGTCTTGAAAAACTCCGTGAAAAGGGTTGGAATGGCCGCGACCCGCTGGTATTGCTCAATCCCTGCGGCGCATTTGCATCCCGGCAATGGGGCGAAACGCAATACCTGGCTTTTGCACAATTGTGGATTGAGGCGGTGCAACCAACGGCCAAATTTGTGTTTGTGGGTTACCCGGCGCTGCGGGAAAGAACCCGAATATTGGCGCGGGAACTGGGCGATCATTGCCTCGATTTAATTGGCGAAACATCCACCCAAGAAGTGTTTAATCTCGTTCGGCGCATGGACCTGGCCCTCTCCGACGACGGGGCTTTGTTGCACGCCAGTTGGGTGAATCAGGTGCCTACCATTGCCTTTTTGGGGGCATCGCCCAGTTATTGGGGCCGACCGCTGGGGGAAAAATCGTTTGGGTTTACCTCCGATGATCTGCCCTGCGGCAATTGTCACCGCACGCAATGTATTTGGGGCGATAACCGTTGCCTCACCCGCGTCACACCCGAAATGGCCGTGGAGCGGGCGAAAATACTGTTGGAATTGTAAGAACACGTCTAAAACGTTTCAAAATCCCCGTAACCAAACCGCATTTTTTCCAAAAAAGGCTGCATTTCATCGTCTGCCGCCAAACAACAAACCGACCAGGATGGATGCGGATTCAAGCGCGCCGACAACATTTGGCCCAAGCGCGACTGCGGGTGCGTTTGGAAAACAACTTGCCGTACACCCGCTCGCCGGGCTATTTTTTGCAAAGTCAACAGCCATTCGTCCAATTGCGCATCGGGGCAGGGGAGGGGCAAATTGACGTCGCCCACCAATAAACCCGATTCCAATTTGAGCCACGAATCAATTCCCGAAAAACGGTATAATCCATTGAACGTAAAGGATTTATATTGAAAAAACGCCGCATCGTGCAAGATACCCGCGTTGCCTTCCTGCACCACGGAATTTTGCAACGGCGGCGCATCGGCAGGGGCAACAAAGGGACGAACTACGCGCCCGGCCCACCAACGAAACAAACCCGGCACCCGACACCGCCGACACAAAGCCTCCAACGGGAACGTGCGGACGTTGATTTTAAAAAAGACCATCGTACCGGTGTGCGTAAAACCCAGTTTTTTGACAAAACCGTGGACATTGTTTTGGTTTAAAAGCCCAAAAAACAAACGCGTGCCGTTGTTTTGGTGTTCCTCCAGGATTTTTTTGACCATAACCGTCATCAGCCCGCGCCCCCGGTGTTCGGGCAGGGTGAACGTTTCAATCATTTGCGTAACCGGCACCTGACGGCCATCGGGTAACTCGGCGCGGAGGGGCAAAGAAGCCGCCACCGAAACCACCTGTCCGCTCCGTTTATCGTAAGCCAACCAGCCGTGGTATTGGCCATTGGCCCACGGGGTGGTGTATTTTTTTTGGTAATACGCCGTTGTCAGCCGCTTTTGGGCCACTTTTTTGACCAAAAACACAAGATCAGCCAAATTACCCGGTTCAATTCGTTTAAAAATATACGCGTCCATTGCTCTGTTTATACTGGTGCGAGTCGAAGTTTAGTATTGTCCTTTTTTAACGGCCAACCACTGGTTTCCGTCGGAAATAAAGGGGTTCATGCACATGCGTTCGCGCAAACGATGATCAGTATGGTCTTCGGGAAATAAAAAATCGAGGGCCAATTGTTGCGAAAAGCCCATTTGCGCGGCCGTTTCCACCAATTGCCGCGTGTACGTACCAAACGGATAGGCGAGTGCTGATACGGGTTGCCCGGTGGTTTTTTCCAAAAAATCTTTGCAATGCTGCAATTCAAGACCAGCGGCTTCGGGTGAAAGGTACGCCAAATCCTGGTGGGTATGCCCGTGCGCGCCAATGGTCACCCGCGGATTGGCGGCCATTTCCCGGATTTCGGCGGGGGCCAGCAATTGCCAATACGTCGCCCAGTGTTCGGCACCGCTCCAGGCACCCGCGTCAAGCAAAGCCGTTTCCATCGCCTGCACAAACGACCAGGGTGAGTACCGCGCCCAATCCACCAGTTTGCGGCCATTTCCGTCCGCGAAATACTGAGTATGCCGCCACGTTTTTTTGGTAAACTGCCGACCACCAATTTCAATCGTTGCCGGTGCCAGCCGAGTGGCCACGTCCAAAAAATCCATCCAAAGCCATTCGGCACCGCGCCCAGCGGCGGAAGTCAGGAAAAAGGTAGCGGGAGCCGCGTATTTGTCCAAAATCGGCACCGCGTATTGCCGGTTGTTCCGGTGGCCATCGTCGAAGGTAATGGCCACGGCAAACTGGTTTTGATCAAAATTCCCGGAAAAATAATCGGACAAAGCAACAATTTGCGCATTTTCGGACAAAAAACGCACCTGTTCCTCAAAGCGGGCGGCGGAAAGGAACCGACCGTTTAGGGCCGTTTCGCCCCGTTGATCCAAACCGTGATAAACCAAAATCCGTTGCCCCGGCCCCGACAACACCGAACGCATTTGCCGCCAGCCCAGGGCAAAAAAGGCATCGTTGGACCACAGCGAGACGCGTTGGGCGATTTTGGCGGAAAGGCTGGACCAGGTGAACATGGGGCAAATGTAGGTGATAAAGTTTTGTAGGTGGGAAAACTTCGTGGTTGCTATAAACCGTGCGGTGGAATCGTGTAAAACACAGCGGCTCAATGTGGATGACCATTTTCGTGAGGTCACGAAAATGGTCAAACTAGGCAGTGGGGCTAAGCGCGAAGTCGAGGATTATATGCTTACCCGTTACGCCTGTTACCTTATCGCTCAAAACGGCGACCCCAAAAAAGAGGAAATTGCTTTTGCGCAAAGTTATTCTTTAACCAAAACTAAACTATGTACCGAATTTATTGGTTTGAAATAAGTACTTAACGTTGATCGGTGATAACCACTTTGAAATAGCCAAAGCAGTTCACGAATTCGGGGTGCGCATTTTGAAACTTTTTTTAAACGGGTCCACCATTGAACATAAAAAATGTAGTCAGCGCGATTTCGGAATATTTGCTGTCCGGCAAAACCAAGGAGCGAAGCGAAAGGATTATCTTGGGCGTCGCCATTGTCAGTTATATCCTTCATTTATTGGTCATCGTTTTGGTGCATCAAGGTGTCTTGCAGGTAGATTCCAAATTGGTCAAAAACCCAATTGCGGCCATTTACACCCCATTTTCGTTTATCCTGGTGTACGAGGTGTATTTGTTGGTGTATTTTTTGCCAAAGTCAATCACGACGTATATCGGCAAACAATTTGAAATCATCACCCTGATTGTGATCCGTCGAATATTCAAGGATATTGCCAACCTTGAGTTAAATACCAACTGGTTTCAAAACCCCAACGATCTTCAGTTCACGTACGATGTTGCCACTTCGCTCATTTTGTTTTTGCTCATTTATTTATTTTACAAAAACAGTGTTAGCGACGACCATTCCGAAAAAAAACTGCCCGATCACGAACTGAAAAAAATCGTTCGGTTTGTGCGCTTAAAAAAAGCGATTGCCGTTGTGTTGGTACCCGTATTAGTGGCGTTGGCATTTTATTCCTTTTTTCACTGGACTACCGAAACCATCCGGGATTATCGAAATGGCATTATTGCCTTTAAAAACATCAACAACGTGTTTTTTGATGAGTTTTTCACGGTTTTGATCACCGTGGATGTACTATTACTCTTGTTTTCGTTTTTCTACTCGGATGAATTTCATAAAATTATCCGAAATTCGGGGTTCATTATTTCTACAATCTTAATCAAAATCTCCTTTTCGGTGGACGGAATTGTAAATAATGCCTTAATTTTGGGCGCGGTTTTGTTTAGTTATTTCATTATGCGTATTCACAACGAGTATGAAAACAATAAAAATATTGGTTAAAAAATAGTAGCATAAAACACCACGCAAAACAAATGATTTACAAACTTACAAAACTAAAAAGGGTGGTTTGGTTTACCTTTTCCGCGATGCTGATTTTTTCGATTTGGTTTGCCCATTCCAAAGTTGAAAAAACGACCGAAAATCTGGTGTATAATGACGTGCGTGCCATTCCATATAATAAAGTTGGATTGTTGTTAGGCACCTCTAAACTATTGAGGTCTGGTGAATTAAATGGGTATTTTTACCATCGAATTTCCGCAGCGGTTGAGTTGTTGAGTGCACAAAAAATCAGGTATATTGTGATTAGCGGCGATCATAGTAGCGACGATTACAATGAGCCACTCGATATGAAAAACGGAATTGGTAAAGTTAGGTATTCCGGATAGTTTAATCATTTTGGATTATGCCGGTTTTAGGACTTATGACTCGGTAATAAGATTGAAGCAAATTTTCGGACAGGATAATTTTACCATTATTTCGCAAGAATTCCACAATAAACGCGCCATTTTCATTGCGAATAGATTAGGGTTAAACGCCATCGGATTTAACGCAAAAGACGTCGATGCGTACATGGGCTTTAAAACAAAACTCCGGGAGCGTTTTGCACGCGTCAACATGTTTATTGATTTTATACTGCATAAAGAACCGATATTTCTTGGTCAAAAAATAGAGATTAAATGAAATAGTTGATGATAACCCTTTGGGAAATTTAAAAACATCCGGTATATTTGCACATCAAAAATTATTTGCTATTTGTAATGCCGGTTGGTGTAACCCTCCTTCACAAGAAAATAAAATATCAAAATATGAAAATCAAAAAACTCCTCTTTTTAACCTTGGCCATCGGGATCTTCAGTTGCCAAGATAAAGACAAATTCAAAGTTGATTGCTTACCAACAAATCTTCAAAATGGTGTAATCGCCTTTTATCCATTCAACGGCGGGAGCCTTAATGATGAGTCTTCAAATTTGAATAACGTTACAAATCCAACGAGTGCTATTCCATCAACCGATAGAAACGGAAACCCCAATTGTGCCTTCCAATTTGATAATTCGCAAACCAACGAAGAATTTCTAACCACCACTAATTCTAATTTCTTAAATGGTCTAGATGAATTTTCAGTATCCCTTTGGTATCAACCAATGGATTCAACCATCAGTGGAGGGGGCGTAGAAGTTTTACTTGGTCGAGGAGATACCAGAAGATGCCCCGACCGAAGGGGAGAGTGGTCAGTTGGTTTATACGACTGTAGAAGAGCCGTTTTTGGGCACAATAACTCCGTTTGGGCCAACCCGGCATCGGGGATTGGATGTGCTGGCGGGGGCGCAATAGGCACTTGGTACCACGTTGTAGCAACCAAAAGTGGCGATAATTATAAAATCTATTTCAACGGAAATTTGGATGAAGAAGCAACCGGGGACGCTAATTGTTCCAATCTGCACATTGCTCAAGATATTGGAGATATGTTTATTGGGCGCTATTACACCGGAAAAATTGACGATATTTTGATTTATAAGAGAGCGTTGTCGCCATCGGAAATCACCGAATTGTTTAAGTTAGAAGCATGTTGTCAATAAATGGATACCTTTTGCTTTTTTATTCTATACTCTTCTCCCCACTTAGCCATAGATTGCATTATTGGCGCCAACGTAAGCCCAAACTCGGTTAATGTGTATTCAACCCTTGGTGGGATTTCAGCGTAAATTTTCCGGCTGATTAACCCATCATCTTCTAATTCTCTCAACTGCTGAGTCAGCATTGATTGAGTAATGCCTACTACACTTCTTTTCAATTCCCCAAACCTTGCCGGAGAGGTATGGTAGATAGCATTAATTAAAATTACTTTCCATTTCCCACCTAAAACTTGCATGGTTGCAGTTACCGGGCAGGATTCTTCATCAAAAACAAAACTTTTTTTGTTTCTAACTTCTTGATTATCAATTTTAGTATTGTTTTTCATACTTACTTTGTTTAAATGTCCTACTTGCTTGTTTCAATATTACATGGGACTTTTGCGGTACAAAGTTAAACAATACTATTCACAAAAATCTCAACAAACATGGTAAGTACTCTAAATTGGTTCGAAATCCCTGCAACAGATTTCGCTAGAGCAAAAGCATTTTATGCCACAGTGTTAAACGCTCAAATTCATGACGACCCAAATAGGCAATATGCATACCTACCGTCTGATTCAGAAAATGGCGCATTTGGCGGAGCAATTGCTATCGGTGAAAATTTTGTTCCTGCAACGACCGGCACCACTGTTTACTTAGATGGCGGAAACGACCTTTCTGTTCCATTGGGCAGAGTAGAAAGTGCCGGTGGAACAGTTATTCTGCCGAAAACGGCTATTGGTGGCAACGGCTTTATTGCACTTTTTATCGACACAGAAGGAAACAAGGTGGGGTTCCATTCAATGGGATAATTAGTCCCAAAACAAAAAAAGGGCATCGCTCCCTAAAGAACGATGCCCTTTCCCATATAAATTAAATCCCTACAAGTGAATCACCTCACCGTACGCCGCTGCCGCCGCTTCCATCACGGCTTCGCTCATGGTAGGGTGGGGGTGAATGGATTTGATAATTTCGTGGCCCGTGGTTTCGAGTTTACGCGCTACCACCACTTCGGCGATCATTTCGGTTACGTTGGCACCGATCATGTGCGCACCGAGCCATTCGCCGTATTTTTTGTCAAAAATAACCTTTACAAAACCCTCCGAATGGCCGGATGCCTTGGCTTTGCCGCTGGCCGTAAACGGAAACTTACCCACCAATACCTCGTAACCTGCTTCTTTGGCTGCCTGTTCGGTGTAGCCCACGGAAGCAATTTCGGGAACGCAATATGTGCAACCCGGGATATTGTTGTAGTCAATTTTTTCGGGGTGGTGACCCGCAATTTTTTCCACGCACGTAATGCCCTCGGCGCTGGCAACGTGCGCGAGTGCCTGCGTAGCCAATACATCACCGATGGCGTACACGCCCGGAACGTTAGTTTGGTAATAGTCGTCCACTTTGATAAAGCCGCGATCTACCACAATACCTAAGTCTTCCAGACCGATATTTTCGGTGTTCGGCGTTACCCCGGCGGCACTGAGTACCACGTCACAAACGATGGTTTCAGTGGCACCGTCTTTGCGGTTTTTCATGTGTACTTTAATTTCCTTACCGCTCGTGTCTACCGATTCAACGGCCCAGCCACCATAAACTTTCATACCTTTTTTGGTGTACAATTTCGCCAATTCTTTGGAAATATCGGCGTCTTCGCGGGGAACAAGGCCCTGTTCCATAAACTCAACGATAGAGACTTCGGTGCCCATGGTATGGTAAAAATAACCAAATTCAACCCCAATGGCACCGGCACCTACTACAACCATGCGTTTCGGCTGTTTGGCCAACGACATGGCTTTGCGGTACTCGATGATTTTTTCGCCGTCGATGGGCAGGTTAGGCAATTGTTTGGCCCGACCACCAGTGGCAACTATGATATGTTTCGCGGTGTATTCCGTTACTTTACCTTCGGCATCGGTAACGGCAACTTTGGGGCCACTGACGAGTTTGCCATTGCCATTAATCACCGTGATTTTATTTTTTTTCATCAAAAACTGCACCCCTTTACTCATACCATCGGCAACGCCCCGGCTGCGCTTTACTACCGCGTCGAAGTCGGCGGTGGCTTTACCCACTTTGATACCGTAGTCTTCGGCGTGATGGAGGTACTCGAACACCTGCGCACTTTTCAGGAGTGCTTTGGTGGGAATACAACCCCAGTTCAGGCAAATACCGCCTAGGCTTTCGCGTTCGATAACAGCAGTATTCAAACCCAACTGTGAAGCGCGGATGGCAGCCACGTAACCACCCGGCCCGCTGCCGATAACTATTAAGTCGAAATTCATGTTTTAGAAAATAATTTTTTAAAAAAATGGTAAAAAGGGTTGGGTAAAAAGGCTCAACAAGGCATTTTACCCAACCTTCATTAGTTGGCGTATTCTTCCACCGGTGGGCAGGTACACACCAGGTTTTTATCACCATAAGCCTGATCAATGCGGCCCACCGTCGCCCAAAACTTGTAACCATGTTTCAGGTATGGGAGCGGCCACGCGGCTTTGGCGCGGGTATAAGGCAAATCCCACGCATCGGCGGTAATAATGTCCTGCGTGTGTGGTGCGTTGTGCAATACGTTGTTGTCGTGGGTATAATCACCGGCGGCAATTTCGTCAATTTCCGCCCGAATGGCCAACAACGCATCGCAGAAGCGGTCCAATTCGGCGAGACTTTCGCTTTCCGTGGGTTCAATCATGATGGTACCCGCCACCGGGAACGACAACGTGGGCGCGTGGAAACCGTAGTCAATCAGGCGCTTGGCCACGTCTTCGGCACTTACGAAGGCTTTAAACGGACGCATATCAATGATCAATTCGTGCGCGGCGCGGCCTTTTTCGCCGGTGTACAACACATCGTAACGGCCTTCCAAACGGGCTTTGATGTAGTTCGCGTTCAGAATAGCGTATTTTGTCGCGTCGGTAACGCCCTGAGCGCCCAACATGCGAATATAAGCGTAAGAAATAAGCAGGATGCTGGCACTGCCCCAAGGCGCGGCACTAATGGCCGTGGTGCCTTTTTCGCCCCCCGTTTCGGCAAATACGTGTTTGGGCAAATACGGCGCGAGGCTGTCGTTGCAGCAAATCGGCCCCATGCCCGGACCACCACCACCGTGCGGAATGGCAAATGTTTTGTGCAGGTTCAGGTGGCATACATCCGCGCCAATTAGGGCCGGACTGGTCAAGCCCACCTGCGCGTTCATGTTGGCGCCGTCCATGTAAACGCGGCCGCCGTGCTCGTGAATCAACGCACAAATTTCCGAAATCGCCGTTTCAAACACCCCGTGGGTAGATGGATACGTCACCATCAGGCACGACAGGCGGTCGGCGTATTGCAGGGTTTTGGTTTTTAAATCTTCCACGTCAATGTTGCCGCGTTCATCGCAGTTCACCACCACCACTTCCATACCGGCCATAACGGCGCTGGCGGGGTTGGTACCGTGCGCCGAAGATGGAATAATGGCCACGTTGCGGTGGGTATCGCCCCGGTCGAGGTGATAAGCGCGAATGGCCATCAGACCGGCGTATTCGCCCTGCGCCCCGGAATTGGGTTGCAAAGAACAAGCCGTGAAGCCCGTAATTTCGCAAAGGTATTCTTCCAATTCGCGGATAATTTGCGCGTAACCTTCCGTTTGGCTGGCGGGTGCAAACGGGTGAATATTGGAGAAAGACTCCCAAGACACCGGAATCATTTCGGTCGCCGCGTTGAGTTTCATCGTGCAGGAACCCAACGAAATCATGGAGTGCATGAGCGACAAATCGCGGTTTTCGAGGCGCTTGATATAGCGCATCATTTCGCTTTCGGTGTGGTAACTGTTAAAAATGGGATGTGTCAGGTATTCCGTTTCGCGCACCAAATTTGCCGGAATAGCGGCGGTTTTGGTGTTGGTTAACGTTGTATTTACCCCAAAGACCGCCAAAACATCGTTCAAATCGCTCTCAATAACGGTTTCATCGAGGGTAATTTGAACGGCGTTATTCGTGTAAAAGAAATTAATGCCGTGGGCTTCTGCTTTGGTGCGAATATCGGCCACCTGGTCGGCACTCATTTCGATGCGCAAGGTATCGAAGTAATGCGCGTTGGTTTGTTTAAATCCGGCGGCGGTGAGGGCATTTGACAAGCCAACGGCCATTTGATGGATACCGCTGGCGATGGCTTTGATCCCTTCCGGGCCGTGATACACCGCGTACATGGCCGCCATATTGGCCAATAAAGCCTGCGCCGTGCAAATATTGGACGTGGCTTTTTCGCGGCGAATGTGTTGTTCGCGGGTTTGCAAGGCCATGCGCAAGGCGGGTTTGCCGTGAACATCTACCGATAAACCAATGATACGACCGGGAATTTGACGTTTAAAATCTTCGGTGCAGGCAAAAAATGCGGCGTGTGGACCACCGTAACCCATTGGCACCCCAAAACGTTGGGTATTACCTACGGCAACGTCGGCACCCCATTCACCGGGTGGTTTGAGCAGGGCCAAACTAAGCAAGTCAGCGGCTACACATACGTAAACGCCGTGGGCTTTGGCTTTTTCTACAAAAGCGCGGTTGTCGTCGGCGGAACCCGTGCTAGCGGGATATTGCAACATTACCCCGAATGTTTTGGGGCTAAATTCAAAATTGGAAGGGCTGTCTACTACCAACTCAATACCTTGCGGAATAGCGCGGGTTTTGAGTACATCGAGGGTTTGGGGCAGCACTTGGTTGGAAACAAAAAACACGTTGGCCTCTTCACCGGCTTTGGCGCGTTTGTTTTTTTCGGCGTAAAACATGTGCATCGCTTCGGCGGCAGCGGTGCCTTCATCGAGGAGGCTGGCGTTGGCGATGGGCAATCCGGTGAGGTCACTAACGAGGGTTTGGAAATTGAGCAGGCTTTCGAGGCGTCCTTGCGCGATTTCGGCCTGGTAAGGCGTGTATTGGGTGTACCATCCGGGGTTTTGAAAAACATTGCGCAAAATCACATTCGGCGTCACAGTACCATGATATCCCATACCGATATAAGAACGGAAGACCTTGTTTTTTACGGCGATGGATTTTAGTTCCCGCAGGTATTCCTGTTCGTTAAGCGGAGCAGGCAACCTGAGTTCGTGTTTCATTCGGATGGAATCAGGGACAGTTTGGTCAATTAACTCGTCTAATGTATTGACATTGAGCGCTTTGAGCATTTCCTTCGTTTCGTTTTCTCCGGGGCCAATATGACGACGCTGAAAAGCATCGTAATGTGAGAACTGTGACATAATTTATTTGATCAGGTACAATGGTTCGGTACTTTTCTATACTTCGACACGGCAGGTTTTGTGCATAAAGATACCAGACGGTCCTCTGATGTGGTACACAAAACCAAGCGACGCTCAGCATAAAAACGCCGCAAAAGTAACTATTGTTTAGGGTTGTAAAAATAGGGGCGGTGTTTTTTTAGAATTTTTCTAAAGTGCGCAGTTCACACGCGAAAGTTTTTTGGCCATTAAAGTCGTATAATTATTACCCCAGTTTTTTTTCATTAAATCAAATTGAATTATGTTTATCCCCATGCAGGGCGATTGGACGATCCGTGTGAAGTCCAAATCAGCCAGTTTTCCCCAACAGTTCAAAATTTCGGGTGCTGCGACCGGCAACGGAATTTACGCCGCCAACGGCCCCAATTTCCCCACGGTTTCTGCCACGGGGGCCAATTGGTCCATCGCCATTCAGCACAACAACGGCTCGGGTTTCCAAACCTCCAACTTGCGGCTGCGTTTCCCACAAATCGTGGGCAGTAATTACGAGTTTGATCTCCAATCGGACGACAGTGGCAACGACGGCGATTTTAACGACCTCATTCTCACCTGTTCGACGCCGGTGCGCACCAACGAGTATTTGATTTACGGAAACGTTTCTTTGTACAGCGGCCCTTGTCTGTGGAATCCTTGTTTTCGCGACTGGTTGGTGATTGACAGCCGTGAATCTCTGGTTAAAGCGTTGGAAAACAAATCGTTGCGCGACGCCATTGAAAAAGTGTACAAAGAGCGCATCCCGTTGCCGTTTCCGCCCGAACCCGATCCGGAGCCATTCCGCCCGCTGATGCTGAATTTGCTCAACGATTTTCAGATTCCACCGCAGGAAATTGAAGTTCTTTCGCCCAAAGCCGTGGCTATTAGCGAAAAATCGGCCAAATCGGCCAAAGATGCCGTTGAACCCTTGTTATTGGCCAATTATAAACGCGAACGTGTTGTAAAAACGGAGTTGGCCAGTGTTGTGGACACCATCAAATACAACCGCCTGGAATTGGTCAAATTGTACGATGTTGCGCGTTTCCGCTGCCGCAAAGAAGCCGCCCCTTACACCAACCTGCAATTTGAAGAGTACGACCGCACCACCGCCGAAAAAGCAGGTTTGCCGTACACCGGTACCGGCGACCGCGAAATGCTTGGCAGCGCCGCTACCGACGCATTTGGCAATTATATCTTCCGGTTTACGCAGTATTTTGGCAGTTTGCTGGACGAATTATTCACCGATGGTACCAGCGGCGAAGTGGGGTATATCCGGCCCGATATTATTGGTAAAATTGTAGAAACCGTTCCGGTGTATAAACTGGCGTACGAAAGTGCGCCACGGTTTAATGTGAATCGCCTTCAGCGTATTGACTACTGCATTCCCAAGGGTAATATTCGTCCGTCGCGTCAGTGTTTTAACGGTAACCTGATCGGTACTTTAGGCAATGTAGTGATTGATGGTGCACAAAATACTACGGCCAGTTTCAGCAATGCGGCTTTGACGCGCTCGGGTACCAATATCCTTAGCCCCGAAGGCATTATTACGGTAAAAGACACCGAAATTGCCGGTTTTGCCGTCAAATGTGCTTGTTGGGCCGGCCGGGTTGACGTAAAAGGTTGCATGTACAACGCGCAGCGCAACCCGAATGACCCGATTATCCGTTATTACACGATTCGGTATAAAAAGAGCCAGGGCGCCGAATGGCAATACGTGGTTCAACACCACGTCAACCCGATTTTGACGAACACCGGTTATAAAAATGAGTTAACCGGCCCCTTCCCAACGGATCTGTTTGTGGATGGTGCGGCGGCCAAAACAACCGTTTCGGCCTATAAAAACATCCAGGCGGAGACTTTTGTGGATGGTATTCCGTGGAAATTTGAGGAATTGAGTTGCATCATGCGCCTGGATACTGCAATTTACGAAGCCGACGCCCCGGGAACCGTTTATTTTCGGGTAGATGCCTACGACGGTGCCGGTAACAACGTGGGAACCGATATGATTGCCCTGTACATCAGCAATGCCGCCTTGAAAGTTGGCTTTGGTAACACGGGTTTTGTGGTTCCGGCCGGACAAACCATCGAAAACCTGAATTGTGGTCTTTTCCGCCTGTTCGACGGCGACCCGGCTGGAGAAACCAACCAAATGCGCACTCCGTTCAAACTGCCTTATTTGGTGGTAGATTCCGACCCAAGGGGTTTTGTGGATTATTACAAACTGTCGTTCAGCAAGTGCCCCACTGCGGCATCATTGAACGTAACGGCTCCCGGTGCCATTGCCGGTAACACCACCAGTGTTATTGATTTTGGTAACATGACCGACCCGGCTGGCAACGATTGCGGAAATTTCCGGGGAACTCCGGCTAAATTCAGCAGCGACGATCTGGTAGAGGCTGTCGTGGAGCCGGTTGCGGGTGCCGAATGGCTGGATCCCGGCGTGGAATACAGCGTGTACTCGTTCTCGCTCGAAGCCCAACGCCGCGTTACCAATGGTTACAATACCGGTAAAAGTGGCACGTATTACGCAAACACAACTTTGGGTATTTTGCGCAAATAATCCAATGAGTCCATTTGAATTTATAGTGGCTGGCCTTGCTGTTTGGCGGGTCAGCCACCTTTTATCCCTCGAAGATGGTCCTTTTGACCTGGTTTTTCGGCTTCGCAAAGCAGCCGGAGAAGGTTTTTTCGGGAAATTACTCGATTGCTTTTATTGCACCAGTATTTGGGCGGCTGTGGCTCCCGGCTGGTACTTTGCCGCCGGTAATGGATTTATGTTTGTCCTGTACACCTTGGCTTTATCGGGTTTTGCCTGTATTCTTCAACAATTTCACCAACCAACATCCTTGTAATCATGTCTTGTTGCAATTCAAAAAGAGCGGCGCTCACCGCCAATACCCGCCCAACAACAACGGCTCCTGTACCACCAACGGTAGTGCCTTCGTCAACTCCCACCCACCTGGTATTTGTGTACACCGGATCGGGTTTGCGCAGCGTAAAAGGTACAGCGACGGGTAAAATATATCAATTTGCGGGTTACGGCGCCAAAGTTTTGGTTGATTACAGCGACGCTGCCGCCATGATGGCCGAAGTGGGCCTCAGTGTGGTGCCATCGAAGTAGTCCGTTACAACTCGGTCAGTTCTTGTTTAAATTTATGCGAACCGTCGCAGGTTGGCATTTTTTTGGACAATCCGCACACGCAATCGTGAAAACCTTTTCCGTTCAAAATACGCGGTGTGTATTTGTCAATGCGGGCCAAGCGCGTTTTCGGGTCTTTGGAATCGGAAAAATGGAGGTGATATCCGCGCCGCCGCCCGGGCGTAAGGGCGTAAAAAGCGGCTTTCAGGTCGGGATTTTCGGCCATTCTTTGCAATAATTCCGGGGTGAACTCCAGATCATCGTTGCTTTTAAGGGCCACTTTTAACCCGGCTTTTTCGGCTTCCATGGCTTCCAAAATATAGGCTTTTATCGTTGGTTCCAATGCAATAATTTCTTGCTGATGGGTAAAACGCAGGTAGCGTGCCGATTGTGAGTTTTCACCGGGTTTTGCTAAAATGCCTTTTTCGTCGCGCAACAACGCGCCTTTGACAAAACTCAGGGTGCAGCAACCTTTTAATTCGCCCAACAAAATAACATTACTGTCCTGAAACGTGTAACAGGGGACGCCCCATTTGAAGACTTCCGCGAGGCCGCAGTCGAGCATGATTGCCCGTAAAATTTCCAATTCCGCCGACCATGGAGACCGGAGGATATATTCGTCCACCTGAGGGTTAATTTTGTGCATATTGTTCAATTTTTTGGCCAAAAGTCAATAAATTATGGTCAGGATCGAGTAACGAAAACTCCTTTTGTCCCCACGGTTTGGTTTGCAAATGCCCTGCCGGATGTATCGCCACGCCGTTGTCCAAAAAGGATTGGTACAAAGCCTCAATATCATCGGTGCGGAGATAAATTTGTCCGTAATTGTCCAACGGATTCAAGTCTTTAAATTCAAAAAAATGAATTTGCACTTTGTCCTTTTGTACCATCAGGTAGCCGTCAAAATCGGCGCTGCCAAAGGGTTCAAAACCCAATTGATTGACGTAATAATCGCGCGTCAACTGCTTGTCGCGCATGGGTAACTTGGGGTGAATATCTGTTATCATAACTTTATATTTACTACACGTGTTTGCCCCGGTTCCAGCCCGCACTGCCTAACCATTGCGCGCCACTTTCGGCGGCGGGTTCTTCCAATTGAGTGCCCATGCTGTCGTTCCAGCGGTTCAGGTAACCAAACAAGGCAATAACGCCCAGTATTTCCACGATTTCTCCGTCGTCCCAGTGCTGGTGCAAGGCTGCGGAAATCTCATCGTCCACGCCATTGGGAATGGACGAAGCGGCCACGGCAAAATCCAAAGCAGCGCGTTCGGCAGCGTTAAAAGCCGGGTGGTTTTTGTATTCCCAGATGTGCATCATTTGTTCGGTTTCTGCCCCGTATCGCTCCGCCGCCCGAATGGTATGGGCCTGGCAATAGCGGCAACCCGCCGAAAGACTGGACACGTACCCAATGAGGCGTTTCAGGGCGCTGGTCACGCGGCCTTCGTTGGCCATAACCGCCATATTGAGTTGAATAAAGGCTTTTGCAATGGCGGGGCGGCGTTGCATGGTGAGCACCGAATTGGGGCAAAAACCCAGGGTTTTGTTAAAAAAACGCGCCAGTTCTGCCACTTCTTCGTTGTGGTCGGCGGGCAAAGGAGTTACGAGCATGGTGAATATTTTTGGGCAAAAGTAGGGTTTACTTTTTCAAAAATCAAATCCCTCGTTTTACCCACAAAAAAACCACAATGTCGATTTACATAAACATTGTGGCAAACGTGTAACGTCAGAGAATTAGACTTGTACTTGTTATCTGGAACTTAAAAACTGTTGTCTAAAAGTGAAATCCGTACCCAAAAAAGACGGATTTCATGCCAAATGCGCTCAATCCGGAGGTCAATACCCCAGCGAGAATGAGCAAAAATGGTACGTAAACGAATCGGCGTACTACGGGATGGTCCCAGCGGAAATGGTGCAAAATGGGCAACATTACAAAGGCCAAACACAACCCCAAAAAGGATAACTGGAACAATACCACGGCGGCAAGACCAAAGAGTAAACCGGTGGCTATTTCAATCCGTTGCACCAATTTGGTATCAGGATGGCTTTTTCCAATCAAATTTTGCCAACCTTCACTCCAGCGTTGCCGCCAGTTTTTGGAACTGCCGGAACCTTCATCGGCGACTTGTTGGCGGGTATCGCCGGTTACCAAAAACACGGCTTTGCCCGAAATTAAATAGGCCAACACCCCCACACTCGACAACGGCGTTAATGCCGCGTACAAAGCGGTACTGTGGCTTAAAAACTTAAATAATTTCCAAGGGCGGGTGAACAACGCAATGATAAACGACAACACCGGGGCAAAAAACGTCATCAGGGTAATGGCGTAAAAATCCCAATCGTAAATGACCTGAAAACCGGGGTCCAAGGCCACCATCGGGAAAATAAATTCTTTACCGCCCAATACCACCGTTACATCCTGCGAAAAACCCAAAAACGCGGGCAGAATCAGGTTGGCATTGATCATAAACAAAAAATAAACGAGGGTAAGCGGCAAATTCATGGTGGGGAATAAAATATCGCATTTTTCCATCCACGGAATGTTTTTGGCCTTGAGCAGCCATTTGCCTTTTAAACTCAAAAACTCCGAGGTGCCGCGCGTCCATTTCATGTGGCGCACCCGAAACGCCCGCACCGAATCGGGGAAATCTTCGTAACACACCACATTTTCCAAAAAACGACCGCGGTACCCGGCTTCTCGGGCGTGAATGGCAAAACCCAGGTCTTCACTCACAATGTCGGGGAAACCACCAATTTCTTCCCAGCACTTGCGGCGCAACAGGGCACCGTGCCCCAAAAACATCACAAAACCAAAGCGATTGCGCAGGGGTTGGTACCATTTCCAGTGAATATCAATGCCCACGCCCAGCGATTTGGACAATTCGGATGTCGAGTTGGGATTGGCCCGGTGGTTGGCCTGCACAAAAGCGCAATTCGGGTCGTGCTCCATCACCGGCACGGTTTTTAACAAAAAATCGCGCGGCAAAATCTCATCGGCATCGGCAATGGCGAAATAAGGCTCTTTGGCCACTTTTTCCAAACCGTGGTTCATGTTCCCGGCTTTGTAACCTTTGCGGTCGGGGCGGCGCACCACCTGCACCAATTCCGGGTACTGCGCCGCAAAGGCATCCACGCGGGCCTTATACGTTTCCTGCGACGAATCATCGAGGATATATACTTTAAAAAAGGGGTAATCCTGGTGCACGCACGACAACACGGATTCTTCCACAAAATCGTTGCAGGTGGTGTACAAAATGGCCACCGGCGGATAATACGCCAAGGCTTTGGCGGACAAAATTTCGGTGGTTTTTACGGAAAAAAAGCGGTAAAAAATGGCAAATCCCACCACCGCGATGTTATAAATGCCGTATAACCAGGCAAAATCAATGAAGGCAATGAACAAGGCCAGCGAAATCCAGGCGCCTGTACTGTGTGCCAAATCGAGCAGCATCAGCAAACGCGGCTGAAACCAGATAATGGCGGCAATCCAGACCGCAAAAATCACAAAATACATGGCGCCGCTGGGTTGGTTGGCCCAAACTGTACTTTTGGCGGCGGGCGAAGTATCCCGGGTTTGTTCTGTATTTAAAGGGAATGAAATGCTTTGCGTTAATTTTCGAGTAGTCATGGCAATGGCAGTTTGCCTTTATACAAAGACAAAAAATTTAATGGAATGAATAGAATGGAAATGAATCGGTTTACTTCAATGCGTCGGCAGCGAATGCTAATAATCTATCCGAACGCGCACGCCCAAAGTGGCGGACAAAAGTTGGTCAAAGGGCGTCGTTTCGTAGCGAATGCCACCTTGTAACATCAACATGCGGGTAACCGGAATCAATACGTGAACCAAAGCCCCTTTGATCGTTTGGTCGCCCAATTCGGAAGGTTGTGCCAATTGGCCGTAAAAGCCACCAGCGTGAAATTCGTAACCACCTTTGAACAAAAATTGTTGGTTCAACATAATGCGGCGCTCGGGTAAAAGGGCTTTTTCAGTGCGCGAACGGAAATAATACGGTTCCAATGCGTACCAACGCGTTACCGGAATCCGCCCGCCCACGTAGGTCATCCATTCGCTGACTGAATTACGGCCCCAGGCGTAAAAACCACCGCCTTTGAGCGAAAAACCGCGTTGGAGCAAAACAACCTGCTCCAAACCAACCGTATTTTGAAAAATTTGCTGCGGAAATAAACGAACGCCGTATTCGGCCCGGGTAATAAATTGTTTGTCCCAACGGTGTATTAAACCACCCGAAAAAGAACGAACATCTTGTTGAGAGCGCACCAACGCCGCCAAATCCAGCGACAATGAATTGTCAAAACGACCAAAAGCGCGGGTATTGGGGGCAATTTTTCCGTTGACCACCACGGTGCGCAAGCCGTACACTTTTTCGTTGTTCACCTCCGAGTAACCGCCGTTGACGTCAATTTCGAGCGGCGCGGCGATGTTCCGCGAATTTTGGTGTAATAGTCGCAACATATCGTTGCCGGGATGCACCGTTAGCCCTTTGTTTAAGGTTTTACGGGCTTGTTTGAACTGTTGTTCGAGCAATTGGGCCTGCGCCAAAGCAATCGAAAACTCCGGGTTATCGGGGTATTCGGTCACCAACGGCCGGAAATACTGTTGCGCCATGTGGCCATTTTCCTGCCAGAGGTACACGTATCCCATTCCTTTGCGGGCATCCACGTTTTGGGGATCGGTACGGGTGATGCGTTGGAAAATGGCAAAACCGGCAGTCAAACGGCCCGACCACGCGAGGGCATAGGCTTTACCAAACAAAGCGCGTTGGTTGTTGGGTTCCAGCGCCAGGGCCGCGTCGAAATGGGTAACGGCCCGTTTGTAGTTGCCGTGCCAGGAATTGTTGTAACCGGCCCCCACGAGCAATTCCAGGTTGCGGGGATCCTGCTCCAGCAGGGTTTTGTACTGCGCTTCGGCGGCTTCGTACTGGCCATCGGACGCCAGTTGCCACGCCGTTTGGGCATCTTGCGCCGGTAAAAACCCGGCGGTGCCCAGCGTTAGGAAACATAAAATTTGAATAATCGGTAATCGCATAGCAGTAGAGTTGCGTAAAGGGATACTGTTGGCATACATCGCACCATTTGTAAAATGTTACCAATGGCCGTTGTATTTCTTTCAACAAATGTCACGCAACGCCGCGCCCGAAAAAAAACAAAACTGCTTGAACCGGGCATTCTCCGCTACCGAACGGGCGTATTTGTTGCTTTTAACCCCTTCAAGATCGGGAATCCTGGGTGTGCCAGACACCCGGATTTTCACTTCAAAAATCAAAAATCTTAGATCGGAATTCTTAAATTAAAAAA
>JAAFJN010000016.1 GCA_013298845.1 Chitinophagales bacterium | reverse complement strand
CATTGGCTACCACCTCCGTATGGATGGGATGGACGGCAAAAAGTGCGGCGGCAATCCAGGCGGTGAGGGCCGTATACCCCGACCCAAAACGCGGTTCCAGCAGGTTGCGTAACGTATGGTACAGCACCACGCAGGTAGCCCCAAACAAGGCCACCGTAAACAGGTGGAACACGAACGGATTAGGACCGGCCAACTGGAATAAAAAGGCAAAAAGCACGAGGGTAAACGGACGATAGCGTCCCCCCGCCACGAGGTTATCTTTTCCTTCGACCTTAAAAAAGCCAAAAAATGTATCTTTGGTCAAAATGCCGTCAATACCCGCCACGCCTTTTTGGGTGAACATGTTATCGGTGATCACAATGGCGTCGTCTTGCACAAATTGGTGCCCTAAAGAACCAATGTACACCACAAACGCGAGGGCGAAAATGACCAGCGATTGCAGGCGGTAATTGGCAAAAAAATCGGGAATGGCAAAGTTGCCGTCGGGAGTAGCGTTGACGGCGGCTGCGGATGGATTTTTTGCGGCGGTTTTTACGCCCTTGTTGGGTTGAGTTTTGGCCATGAAAACAAATTATAAAAAAATGCGGCCAAATATACGATGGAAAGTGTACATTTGCCCAAAATTCAACCGAACAGCATGAAATTTGTATCTGAAAAGATTATAGACGCCATTATTGACGAACTCGATAACATGAGTGAAGACAACTACGAGCAGCAAATGGAGGCATTTTCTGATGCCCAGCCCGTCGTAATTGCCTACCTATTTGACGATGAAAATACCCACCTTCTCACCGAAGACGAAAAAGGGTTTTTGCATTACATTTGTTTAATTACGTGGCTATCGTACGAGCGTATCAACGGAAAGACCGAACCCGTAGGGGAGAATGAAATTGGGGAAGCCGAGGAGAAGAACTATGCCGTATTGGAGGCATCTACCGCCACCAAGTTCCGCCAGCGCGTGGATGCGTTTTTTGAGGGGTATCCGCAAGAAGATTTGCTGGCATTCATTGAAGAAGCCGTATTGGAAGACGAAGATGACCCGGAGGCACTTGTGACCAAAGAGGGCCGGGAACCGCTGTTTGTTGCCGCTAAATCGGTATTGGATTGTTTTTTGCAGGGGTAAATTTGAGCGTGCGATTAGTGGGCAAAATTTAGCCAATTGGCATTTTTACTTGTATTTCCAATTTGCTCCGGTGGCTTAAAAGACCACTACCGGAGTATCAACGTAAATATGCTTTATCATGAAAATCAACAACTTAAACACACCTGACTCTGAGGGTGTAGCACTCGTTACGCCCAGACAGCAGTACCTTAACATTGTTCAGAAGGGTTTTGCGCTGCTAGAAGAACAGAAAGATTATTCACAGGCTAATGTTCTCGGAAAACTGGCAACATTACAAATCACTTGCAGCCCCGCCCTTTTTAGCAATATTATTAAATTAAGCAAGGCTGGTAACCTTAGTTTAAAAGCCGTATCTCAAGGGGTTATCACAATCGTTACATCCGAATTAGGCTGCATATTTGACGAATCAAGCCAAACATTTATTAAACAAGAAAATGGCAATTGGGAAAAGAAAGTTATTCCTGACAGTTCCATCAAATCGGCGATCACCAACGGAATCGAATTTCATTTAGACGGAAGGGTAAAAGTGGAATATAAAACGGAGTTTTTTTCCAGTGCGGAAAAAGAAGTCATAGAAATTGGGCTTCGGCTAAACACGTTCACCAACTATTTCACGTCGCTGAACCCTACGATTTACAAAAATCACATTATTGATTTGTTAAAAAAAGGGGTGGACGTAAAAGCCTACCTGATTGACCCAGAGTCTAACGAGGCACGCCTTTATTTTGAGGACAGAGCACGTTACCAAAGGCAAGAAAAAAAAGGTACCGAAGATGTACAACGCATTATCGAACGGCTCGCCGAGGTGGTAGAAGAAATTAATGCCCAGGGGTATACCGGAAAATTTCACGTTTACAAATACAAACATATGCCTTACGCCAATTTTTTTGTAGTTGATGGTGATGCTAAAAAAGGTAAAATGATAGTATCTCATTATATTTACGGTGTAAAAAGAGCCGAAGGACCATCGTGGGAGTTTTCAAAACAGTCAAACAATCATTTATTCACCATTTATTGGGAATCGGTTCAAAAATACATTGAAAACGCGGTGCCGATCATTACGGGTGCGTAGCAAAATCGGGATTTTTCTAAGGCCGCACCGGTAAAGGCCGGATGAGAATTGGATACGCGGCCCTAATTTTGTCGTACGCTCAATTATTTTCAGTTGAGCACATAAATTTACGTAAATTCACGTAACGCCACCGCAAACACATTAAGCAAATTCAGCACAGACGCGGCTCGGACTTTTGCATCATCAAAATTTTTTAACCAAATTTTTTGCATGATGTACCAATTAAAGTTCGCACTCGCCTTCGGGCTGATGTGGGTTTGTACCCCCACTATTTTTGCGGTTCACCAGCCGGTTACAGCCGTTTTTGCGCAACCCTTTACCTGCCCCCAACTGAGTGTTTCGGTGGAAGGGGTAGGAGTGGGAACCGCCAGTTTTGACGTGTTATCGGGAAGTGGCAGCGTTCAGTACTATTTTGTTCGCAAAGAAAACGCGTTGCCCGGCACCATTCGATCGGCCGGAAATGGCGCGTTGGAGGTAAACGGTTTGCCCGCCGGGACGTACATTTTTTATTTTCGAAGTGTTTGCAATGGCGGACCATCAGAATGGTTCAAAACCGAAGATTTAATTATCAGTTAAACGCGTAAAAAACGATAGCGGCAAAAAACTGGTCGTCGTTTCTGGCGGTAGCACTTATTCTTCGGGCTTGTGCTTTTCCAGACTTTTTTTGTCGCTATAGTTTTGTACTTTTTCATAGAGCCATTCTCTCATGTACAGCAGCGTCATTTCGTCCATTTTCCGCAGAATTTTGGACTGGCTTTCGTTGCCCATCATCATTAGGCGCAAAATTTTTGCGGCGTTGACAATGGCTTTTTCGGTATCGCTGTGCGTTTTATCATCGTTGTTACGGGTTACCGACCTGATCACATCTTCCAGGCGGGGGAGGTTACCCACTTCAAATGCGCTGCGCATCACCAGTACTTTATACCTGAGATTATCCATCGGCTGCGTGTATTTCTTCTTTCGGAGGGCCTTTAGCACCAGATGATACTCCTGTTTTTCGTAATAAATCATGGCGTCTTTGAGGGCTTTCATTTTCTTTCGCTGCTCCGGGGGAAAGGTCACGATGTTTTTTTCACAAAACTGCTCTGCCCACTTAAAATCAAGGGCTTTTACGGCCACCTGAATAATATTACCCCAGGCACCATTCACGAGGGCACCGGGTGTGCGGTACAAATTGGTGTTGTGCGCAATTTTGTGTAGTTCGAACAATTCACTAAAAGGGATGGCTTGGCGGTTTGCGCGTTGTAATCGGGAAACAAAATTCCGCAGAATTTGCAAAATACGCAGCATGTCGGTCGGGTCCAAGTCGGCTGCGTATAGTTTAATATATTCTTTGGTGGTTCGGTAGTGTTCAATGCTGTCGTGTTTCAGCATCAGGTACATTTTTTGGCAAATGATCTGAAGTTTATAATAGCCGGTATCGGTTCGAAAGGCAACATCCTCCGCCGGTTGAATCATGTCGCCGGGCAATTGGTCCAGTTTATCGTTCAAATTGACCAAATTAATGGTATCACTGAGGGTTCTCCATTGGATAATGGTGTTCAAATCGGCGGTAAATTTATAGCACTCAAACATTTCATTTTCCTCGAACTCGTTTGGGTGCACATACGCATACCGTTGGTAGGCGTGCGCGACAGTAATGGCAGCGATGCAGGCTTCGTGGCTTTTGATGAGGCTGCGAGATACCGTATCGTACAGGAATTTCAATTGTCGGCTGCTTTCTTTGGGCAGGTCGCGCGCGTTTAAGATATGCACCCACCGCAGTTGGGTCATCCACTCCATTTCACCTTCGGAGTAGCCAAGCAGGAAAGTTCGCAGTTCGTTAATGAGGTCATTGAAGGCATTTAAGAGTCCTTTGAAGGTAGATTTTTTTCTTTTGTGTTCGTCGCTTTGGCGAGATTCAAATATGTCATCGTTGAGGTTTCCCTCCAAGTCGGTGGCCAACTGCGCGCGCTCGTCATCCGACATGTTATACAGTTGATTGTACACCTGAATAAATTTAGTCTCCTTTCGGACATTCTGCTCCAGGTACACTTTGAAACCGGACCGTTCGGTCGGAGTTAGGGCGTTAAATATGGTTATGAATTTGTATTTTGACATAAAATAAAAAATTTTTCAGAAAAATACGGCGGGGAGACCTAATAAAAAAATATTTTTTATAATATTTTTGGTGGGTTTGGTGTAGCCTTAATCCCGTTATTTTTCCAATTTTTTGCAAATATACAACAACAGTCTGTTTAATTGCAGTTGCTGAAAACGCATGGTGTAATTTAATTTTTTTAAAAACAGCGGGGAGATCGAAAATCAGTGGTATTGACAAAATTTGGGTTGTAGCTTATCTTTGTAACGTCAATCCGGCAAGCCGTAAAAAACTTGAAAAAGTAGCTCCTTCCGTTAACAAAAATTGGTACAGAAGTTTAGTGGGTGTAGGCAGACGTAAGTCTGCTGTGCCCTTTTTTATCCCTTTCTAAACGGCTTTTGGGGTTTGTAAATTTACGTGAATTTAGGTGTAATTCCTGTAAACAAAAGTGCGCATTTTTCGTAATTTGATTGCCCGAATTTTGCATCATAATTAATTTATTCTTTAGAAATTAAAATTTAAAGCAAGTTATGATGTACCAATTCAAAGTACTGTTTTTGCTCACCTTCGGGTTCTTTTCAGCCGTTCACTCCGGCACTTCAGCCACCGTACAGCACCGTTCATTTTTCACGGTTGCGGCCACCTGCCCACTTCCCGATGTGACGTACACGGGGATCAAAAGCGGCGCGTTTTCGTTCGATATTAGAAGCGGCGGAAGCGCGGTGCAATACAAATATACGCGGTTGAGCGACAACTACACCAGCGGGATCATGACCGTAGGCAGTGGGGAATTAGAAGTCGGTGTTTCGACGCCCGGTGCGTACAGAATTTACTTTCGCACGGTGTGTGGGAACGAGGTATCGGAGTTTATTATTGACGATTTTTACATTTAAAAAAAGTCTCGGATCGCATTTGTGGGATTAAGTTACAGGACGGGCAAGGGTGTTTAGTTTAATCACCCTTGCCTTTGTAATTTCTCCAGTAACCACTCTTTATTATGAATGTTTATCTTTTCTTTTATTGCGTTTTCAATATCCTGTTTCGGCTTTTTTTTCATCATTAAATTTAGTATTTCTCCCAAATTTTCGGCTCCATCATAGGCAAGTACCTTGCTGCTGTGTTTAAAAAATTCATTTAAAGACCGGCGTTGCTCCCTCAATAAACGACTGTCCCTGAGTTCGTAAGCAGCAGACATTAGCAAGATTTTAGCACGAATAATATCGTAATCTAACGAGAACTGAATTTTATCAATTTCATCCACTACACCCAAGTAGTCCTCTTTTTCAAAAGCAACAACAGCGGCTTTCAATCGTGCCATTTTATACTGATTTTCTTCCGAATAAATACCACAGTGGTTTTTATAAAACTGATTAGCCCAATCAAATTTTCCCACATGAACGGCGGCAGTAATCACATTAAAAAGGAGACCAGATTTGAGCACTCCTTCCAGTTTTAACAAACCGCTCTTTTCCGCTTGTTCGTACAACTCAAATACCGCGCTGGCCACTTCGGCTTTTGTTTTTTGTAACCCACGCATAAATTTAGGAGTCCAGTTTGCCAAATACCGCAGCACAACTTGCATTTCGTGAGGGGCCAAATCCAGGGCGTACTGTTGGAAGAGTTGTTTGGCCCGGTAATAATGCGTAATATTCTGCTTTGTAGCCATGAGGTGCATTTCTTGATAGATGTCTTTTAGCGGAATTTCAATCTCGACATCAGTTTCCGTAGTTGGAGCCTTCTTTTGTTCCGCCTTGTCTGCGTATTGTTTTTGAAGACTCAGGAGATTTAGTTGATCAATTTCAGTTTTGCATTTAATAATTTCCAGGAGTGCACTAATTAACTTGAGGCATTGACTAATCGCTTGTAAATCATGTCGTGTGGCCGTTGCGATTAGATAGTCGCGGTATTTTTGGGCAATATCAAGGGCTGCCTGCACGTCATTCAGCGATTTAATGGTAGTGCCACTTTTGGCGACTGCCGGATAAACCGCTTTCAACTCCCGCTTGGCTTCTTGCTCCAATCCGCATTTTTCCAAAAAGGTAATCCATCGAAATCGGTTTGGCCAGGCATTAAGGTCCTCGCTATCGCCCAAAACAAAAGGTTTTAGTTGTTTAAACAACTCGCTCAAGGCGTTCACCACATCATCCCGCATATCTATTTTAGGGTTGTTTTGGGCATCCACAAAAATATTATTGGGAATATTCAGGGTATTGAGGTTTTCGCGGGCGACCAGGAGTTGTTGGGTTGTATGTGCACACAAGGCTTCACACACCCGATAGTATTTAGGCACTTTTCCTTTAGCCGGCAGGATAAACTGCAGGAACGCATTTCGCTCTCGCTCTTTAAAATAAGCGAACACGTATAAGAACTTATAACTTTCCATGTTGAAAAAAGAAGGACTACAGGGTGAACCAATTGGAGGACAAATATACCACTTAACTGCAAATAATAGCAACAAAGGTAATGTTATTTTTTTATCGACTAAGTGTTTTGTTGCGGTATAAAAAATTGAAAATCAATGGATTGGAGTTGTTTTTTGAAGGCGTTTTATTACATTATTTTTTTCAAAGGTAGGCTTACTGCAATACTCCGGCCATTATTTGGGCTTTTTTTGGCGGGGGAGGCCCCGTTTAAGTGTAAAAAACATCCGGTAAGAATAACTTTATCTTTGGGGTAGCAAGTTCAATGAGTCATGGTTGTTACACTAAAAGCAAGTCTTCTGGAAGCATTTTTAACGTTCGTCGAACAAGACTATGATCGGCACTGCGCCTTACATGGAATTGGTAAAACAGACGAGCAGTTGATAAAATACCTGGTTGATCAATTAATCGTACCGGCTTCCGAAGCGTACCGTTATACCTTACTCAAAGAATATCAACGGATGATGGCGAGCAAAAAGTATAAAAAAACCGAGGCAGTTAAGTTGATGGCCAGCCGTTTTTCGATTAGCGAGCGAACGATATGGACGGTTCTGAGGCATGCAGATGAAAAAAAAACGGAATGAGGACGAGATTCCGAAAAGAACAACCCCTTCGCCAAATTAAAATAAATTGGTACAGTTTGTGGGTCGGAGCGCTGGAAAGTTGTTTTGGCCTTTTTTTTTGGTTTTTGGGGGAGGGGGGAAATGGAGCGTTTTTTACTTAAAAATGAAAAATATTCATTATGGCTAAATTTGAACCTAATGACTGGGCTGCACAGATATTTTCCAACACTGGTGTGCTTGAGTTCTCGGAAAACAAAACCAAATATTTGGACGAGAAACTTGCATACCACAAGAAGTGGCTTTATACCTCAGTTGTTTTATCTATTGTGATATCTACAATTGCTTTAGGTGTACTTGTTTGGATAACAAAAAGTGACTTAAATAAAGAGAACCTTACAATTCTCAAAGATATGGGATAGGGTGGTTGGATTGCTCATATTACATCAAGAATATTATCTATAGTTGTCATTGAGGTATTCGCATTTTTTTCTTCTCAATTGCTAAGTTTAGTTTGGAAAAAATGCAATATTTGATCAATGAGAAAACAAATATAGAGATGAGGGTTTATGCGTTAAAGACAGATGTTGCTTTAAATGACATTAAATCTACCGAGTTTATCTTGCGGGAGATGGGAAAGACAGAGCGCAATTTCAGGCGAGACAAAAACCAAACGACTACTGAAATTGAGCGCTATCGAATTGAGAAAGAAAATACTCACGGGGTTGCTAGGATTATGGAGAAAATTTCTTTAATTATTGAAAAGTTAAAGCCAAAATAGGATGAGAAATTCACACGACATACCAACAGATAAAGATAGGAGCAAGGATATGTAACCTCAATTTCGAGGTATTGAGGAACATTAAAGTGGGTGAAAGCATTGAAATATTATTAAAGTCAAAGCATTCGCCCACGGGGAAAACTTTACCTGTTAAATACTCTGAAGCGACTTTTACCGGAAGTAATGTTACTGACTAAACTCTAAAATAAAGCAAAATATTTAAAACAAATGGGTAAAATATTTTTATTTTTTTTACTAATAATTGGACTTGTGGCGTGTGATCGCAACAACCACCCTGAGGTACTACTTAAGGAAGAGATTAAACTTGCACTAGAGGATAACAATGGAATAAGTCATAAAGAATATTTAGCGATTAAGTCATTGATTCTTGAGGATCAACAGTTATCTAGTAGTTATCCCAACGCTGATGCCATTCGACAATTAATCGAATTCGTTGGTCTTGAAATGTCAAAGGATGAGGCCAAACCCATCAACATACCTTTAGTAATTGAAGATGACATATTTGTAGAAGAAAACGAAAAAAACGCCATCCATTTCTTTTACGAAAATTCCGTGAGTATGGATGGTTACCTAAATGGTAACACGGCATTTACGGAGTTTGTGCTGGGTATTTTGTCCACTGCCGATTTGAAAAAAGATAAAATAAGTTTATACTATATCAATCGAGATGCATTCCCGGTTAGCCGAAACGTTGTGCGCGAATACCAAGATTTTTTAAGTCCGGCTAACGTAATGAGTTACGGCAAATCAGGTCGTGGAAACAGTGAGATCAACCGAATTCTTGGTGTTGTTGTGGATACCATCTTAACCAATGGCAATGATAAAAAGGTCGGCATTGTAGTCTCCGACTATATATATTCCATACAGGGAGAGGATGTTTCCAAGCAGTTGAATTTTCAAAAAGCAACAACAATCTCTAATTTAAAAAAATTAGCCGGAAAAAAATATGCTATTTTGATTGTGAAAATTGAGTCTGATTTTAACGGTATGTATTTTGACATGACAAACCACGGTACCAGTATCCAAGAGAAAAGGCCATTCTTTGTTTGGGTGATTGGGGATAAGGAGCGCATTCTTTCATTTGTGAAGAGATATGATGTGAATAATACCAAAAAGTACGCGGGGTACCGGGAACACCTATTATTGTTTGATGGTGAATTGAGTTCAAAACCATATTTTAGTGTACTCATGGACACTGAAAAAAAAGGCCGATTTACGCCTAGTGAAAGAGGACGAAAAGAGATAACATTTATTGAAGATGTGAAATTAAGTCGAGAAAATGAATGGCAAATTAGCGTTGCAGTAGATTTATCGGGGGTGCCGGAAGGTACCCAGTATTTGATGGATACGGCACACTATCAGGTAATCTCTTCTGCGGGAGACCCTATTGCAGTGTCAAGTATTCAACCCATTACTTCTGAATTACTCAACCCCAACGATAAGGACCAAAGAGGGAGTGCTACTCACTTTCTCATTTTAAAATCAAATCGCATCACTGAAAACCAGGATGTACGCATTTTATTGAGAAAAAAAGTTCCAGAATGGATCAATACTTCATCCTCCAATAGTGATATATCATACACAGGACGATTTGGTAAAACGTTTGGTCTTTCTTATCTAGTGAATGCAGCGGCCGAGGTCTTTAATTACAACGAGCAAAGTTATTATTTTTCATTACAAATAAAGGTTAAATAGAAATATGAAAGATTTTTTTGCATTAATTTTTGAGTTTTTTGGAACAGTACAGTGCATCGCTTACGGTGCTTTATACGATCACGTGTATGTACCGGCTGGGTTTGTACTACTCTTTTTAACTTTTGTCTGGACACTGCTTTTTTATCAAGGTTTTTTTGTGTGGAAACGAAAAGCCAAATTTGATACTCAGAAAGACTGGTTTATATGGATGATAGGTAGTTCTCTCATTACCAGTGCTGCGCTTGCAATTTTAGCAGATGCTCAATTGCGTGCCGCCGGTAAAAAGTACGAACTCTCTGATTATCTGGAATATGTATGCCTTTCCTTTTTGTGGGGATGTATATTTTATTTTATATTCTCTAATTTGGTAAAATACACAAACGCAAGCCGTCGAAAAATACCGTTTTAAAACCAATTAATATGACAGATACAAATAAAAACTATCCCAAATTGTTTCTCTTTTGCATCGGAGGAACAGGAGCCAGGGTGCTCAAATCCCTCAGTTTTTTGCTCGCTTCGGGCGTGAATATTAAAGCCAGCAAAATCATTCCGATTATTATTGACCCGGACGACTCGAATGGTGATGTGCAACGTACAATTGAAATACTTAGAAATTATCAATCTGTCAGAAAATCATTGGAGTTTAACTACAACGGTTTTTTCAAAACAGATATTCAGACCCTTGCATCCCTCAATCCAGAAGGTGGGAAACGTATCCCGGATAGTTTCAGAGCCGACATTAATGGGACTCGCGATGGAATTTTTCAAAATTTCATCGGTTATGAGACTATGTCGCTGGAAAACCGTGCGATGGTAGAGTTGCTTTTTTCAGAAAAAAACCTGACCAGTGAACTCAGCGTTGGCTTCAAGGGGAATCCGCACATGGGAAGTGTCGTGTTGAATCAATTTAATGAATCCGCCGAATTCGAAGTATTTGCATCCCAATTGGGCGAAAAAGATCGGGTATTTATAGTTAGTTCTATTTTTGGTGGAACGGGTGCTGCGGGTTTTCCATTATTGGTAAAAAATATTAGAAATGCCAAAGACCCATTGTCTAATCCTGACCGACTTAAAAATGTACCCCTTGGTGCGATTACTGTTGCTCCGTATTTTGGAGTTGAACCCGATGATACTATTTCAATTGATAAAAGCACATTCATTGCCAAAACGAAGGCTGCGCTGGAATATTACTATGATAATCTCTCAGGAAACAACTCGTTAAATGCCTTGTATTACATTGGTGATCAAACCGTTAGAGATTACAAAGCAGCCGAAGGACGTACTAAACAAATGAATGATGCCCATGTCATCGAACTTTTTTCTGCCTTATCTATTCTGGATTTTATGGATATCCCGGAAGAACGTTTGAAATGCAGCAATGGGGTAGCGGATGAGTCTTCCTTTTTAGAATATGGAATTCGGGATGATGTTGATCATTTAAACGTGCAGAATTTAGGACTAAAAACCAAGGTTGCGATTCTGGAGCCTCTTACACAGTATGTCTTATCTATGAATTTTTGGAATAATACGCTACAACAAGCAGTATCTAAGCCAGAGAATTGGGCAAGAAGTAAAAAAGTACCTATCAAAACTGATTTTTTAGTAACCGAGTTTTATCGTCAGCAATTGTCAAGATACAACTTAAGGTTCAAAGAATGGCTGGATGAAATGGCTCGAAATACGCGCAGTTTTGCCCCTTATAACCAAGATACCACGATGCTTCATAATCTGATATCGGGATTCACGCCCATGAAAAAAACACTTTTGGGTGGAGAGAAACCTAACGAATGGTACTACGAAGACTATAATCATGAACTAAACGAACAAGACGTTAAATTACCTGTCATGGAGATAGAACAACGGTTTATGGCGCTGTTTTACAACGCAACAAAACTGCTTTTCCAAAAAAGGTTTACCGCGCTTTTCCAATAACCTGTCTAATATACTAAAATGAGCAGAACAAAATATAAAGTGCTTCGCTTGTTCGAAGCTGGTAATACCGGCGAGGATTGGCATACCCGCAGTACCGGGTATACTAAAGAAGAAATTGCAAATATTAATGATCCCGCCATCAGTTCGCGAAAAGAGATTACCTCTATCCCATCTCCTTTTGCTCGTATTCACCTGTTTGAGAATGCATTTTCATCAGTAGCAACTAGAGCTAATGTTTTTGGGGGTAATACCCTGAAAGAAACCAGTGCATATCACCAATTGGTCTCTGACGCCCTGGATGTAGCTGAGACTTTTTTTAATTACGAGGTTTTTAACCAAACGCGTAATAACTTGCATTTTGTTACCTGGAATAAAGACAAAGAACTGGCCCGGTTAAAGAGCGATGCGGCGCACGCACGCATTGGAGAGACCCTGGCTTTGTTTCTTGATCAAGACAGTCATAAAACGCAGTTTGATAAAATAGACAATTTTTATCTCCTGTTTTGTAATAACACACTCGTAGGAGGGACTTCTCCTTCAACTCTTTTTTTCTCTGCCTATAACGAGGGATTTCGATTAAGTTCTCTTGGCCTCAAAAAAGGAGATGATTTATTCTTTGATGATTCTCCCAGAGCGCTGTACTTAAGAGATTTAAAGTTTCTCTCCTACCTGTACGGATTATTTAAAGTGCATTCCACTCTCAAAGAAGTGATGGCTCCTTTCTGGAAATACCTGGAAGTTAACCTAAAATTTATGGAAAAAGAGCGTAATAGAGATTGGAATGAATTGCAAAATACTATTCTTAAGAATCATGACTACAATATTGCTCGTTTTGAGGATGAGTTTAAAGCCGCAGTGACAGATGAAGAAAACTCGTTTATTGCAATTCTAAGTGGCATACACCATCGCCGTCTTAAAGGCGGATCACAAGATTATAGCCAAGCCCCATTTGCCATTAAAAGTACCAAATTTAAAGGTGCTCGTACCCCATTGGCATTGCAAAATAATTTTGCCAAGCCGCTAAGTTATTGCGGCGGAATTTGGAAATCTGACACCAAAGTACCATATTCGGACCCAGCAGAATGGGATAAAAGAGAATTACCCGGCACCAGCGAGGCTTATCCTTATTTAACGGTAAGTGATTTTTTGGAAGATAACATTCTGAAACTTACCTACCCAATCGAAACGGATTTCTTCTTCAACGGAAATCCCGAAGGCTATATCAATAGCCTGGCCCCGAATATCGACGAAAGCGGAAAACCGGATGATGACTCACTCCTGCTCCCGCTGACCAAACTGTTTTTTGAATTTTTTGACCCTGAGTACCTTCAACAAAATACGCCCGATGGAAGACCAGTATTCCGAATGATTAAAACGGGCACTGAAAGTGTTGAAGTACAATTATTAGTACCGATCCAATCGGGCGATTATATCTTGTTTAAGCGTTTATACAGACCCAATCAAACGGCCAATCCTGAAAAAAATGAAGGCGGAATCATTGAGTCGCGCTTCGATTTGGGCTTTTTACCATTGGTACACGTTGAGAAACAAGTTAAACAAATTGTAATGCTTACAGACGGCGATACACAGCCTGCTACGCGTCATTATAATTATAACCTTGAGTTTTTTACGTCAGATTTGAAACGGGTAGGTACAAAGACAAAAAATCGGCAAGATAAAATCAAACACCAACAATATATTACTTCTAAATATTTTATGGTGGATGAATATTATGATTTTATCCGGGTTTCTAATGGCAAACAGAATGGCATTATTATTCCCAAATGGCTGGCAAAACCCAAAGGAAATAAAGGCGCTGTTATTGCCATTGACTTTGGCACAACCAATTCTTTTGTTTCCGTTTCGATTGATGGAGAAGAGCCACAGCCACTTGAAATTACGGAGAAGGATCGTTTTTTGGTTACTTTGAGTAAAAGTTGGGCGCCAACCCGTCCGTTCCAACTCAAAGATGTTATTTTGAGGAGTTTTCTGCCATTTACATTGGGGAAAAAACAAGAATGCTTTCTTCCTATGCGAACGGTTATTTCCGAAATTGAAGGTATCAACCACGGAGAAGCAGAGGCAGGGACTAATATCAGTATTCCGTTCTTCTTTGAACGACGGCTTCTATTATTAAACGAGGATACAGTAACCAATCTCAAATGGCTAAAAATGACCGATGAAGTAGGTGTTGCTAATAAAGCAAGAGTAGAATCTTACATCGGGTTTTTATTGTTTTTGTCGCGTATTTATGTCCAAAATAGGGGGGCAAGTCTTGATAAAGTGCATTTAGTTTGGCTCTATCCCTCCAGTATGAGTGAACAAAGTAAAAGTATTTTTGGGCGCGTTTGGGAGGGTGAGGCTAAAAAATATTTGGGTGAAAACGTAAAAATTGAACGACACTCCGAAGCCATTGCCCCTTTTTACGCTTACGGGCATCACGTCACAAAAGCGGGTGAACGACCAGTGTTGAATATTGATATCGGCGGCGGAACAACCGATGTCGTCATTATCCAAAATGATGCCCCTGTTTACTCCTCGTCATTCCGATTCGCCGGAAATACCATTTTTGGTAATGGTGATGCCGCTACCAACTTGAGAATCAATGGGCTAGTTAGGTTGTTTAAAACCCAGATAGACCAATGGTTTGATAATAATTCCGGGAAAATCTTTAACCTGAATGATGCCTACCGGGGTGAAATGGGAATTTCTAAGATGGGATCAGCGGATATTAACTCATTTTATTTCTCCATTGAACATAATAAAGAAGTATCTACTGCTGATATAAAACCTATTTCTTACGTTAATATCTTGTCGGATCGGGAAGACATTAAAGTAGGTTTTTTGTTTTTTTACACGGCTATTGTGTATCATCTGGCTAAATTAATGCGCGAACTGAAACTGCCAATCCCTCGCCAATTGGCATTCAGCGGGAAAGGAGCCGGTATCATTACCTTATTGGATGCACACCCTAAACAACAAAATGCAGCGGCTTTGGCCGAACTCATTTTTAACAAAGTTTACGAGGAGGAGCAAACGTACCCGGAGCGACTTGAAATTTTAATTGGCGAATCGCCCAAAGAAAGCACTTGTTATGGAGCCATAAAAATGGTGAAAGATGGCGTTACTATCACAGAACCCCCAATAGCGGTATTGGTGGATAGCGAGCACTTTTCTTTAAATGAACAAATGCAAAGGGGAACCCCCTTACGGTACAAAGATATTGATGAAGCGGTGTTTAGTAATGTATCAAAAGACATTAAAGAGTTTATTGATTTCTTCTTCGATCTTAATAAATCTTTTGGCTTTGCCGCAAAATTTGGCGCACTTACGGGCGACAAACTGGCAAAATGTAAAGAAGTAATGAGTGCAGATTTGATTAATAACTTAAAAGTAGGGCTTGCAGAACGTAAAAAAACGGTTGATACCGATGAACCCATTAGCGAATCTCTTTTCTTTTACCCGTTGGTCGGTTCTCTGTTTCAATTATTTTCGTATTTTGCTGATACAGCAGGTAAACCGAAAAACGTATGAGAAACTACGGCTTTAAAATTGGAATAACCGGAATTTTTATCTTTTGGTGTCTAAGCAGCAGATTGCTAGGACAGTCGCCTTGCAAGGCATGCGAAGACTTCTCTCATTCTGAGGAATTTACCAATAAAGACAAAAAAGATAAAAGGGGTAAAGTAGTCAATGATTTAACGGAGTGTTATAAATCGCACGTAAACTGGAAGAAAATCAATCAGGTGATTAACCTTGGTTACACATTAGATACGTCTGTTTTTAAAACCGAGGTAAGGAATCTTTGCAAAGAAATTTGTGCGAATGATGAGCAAACGATGAAGCAAATTAACCGGACTTTGGATAGTACTATGTTAACGTCGAATAATAAAAAATCCAGTATCTCTAATTTTAGTGCTATTAAATTCAAGTGTGCCTGTATTGTCGGATCTTTTCAAAAAACGCAACCAAGTAGTGCCCTTATACCTAGCACCGGTGGGGCTGAAAAAAACCAAGATATTATTTTTTTGAAAGATAAAATAGCAGATTTAGAAATCGACAATAAAATATTTTTTACACTTTTTGTTGTGTTTGCTATTTTGTCATTAGGGCTTTTAATTTGGTTATTTTATCCGAAGAAACAGAAATTTGATCAAAATCGGGCAGCAGAGACCACAAATAGAGACAAGTATAAGGATGAAACCGTAAGTGCCCCGAATCAGGACCATAATAATTCCATATCGAGGCTGGAGAAACAGTTGAGTGAAGCGAGACAACAAAGTGCGGATTTACTGAATAAAATAAACAAATTGGAGGAAGAAAACCGGGAATTAAAGCGAAACCCGACGCAAGTGGCCCAGCAATCAGTTTCCGCATCCCCCCCCAAGCCGGCGACGGTGCTGCCGCTCAACCGAATATTCGTTTCAATGCCTTCTGGCAAAGCCTTTTATCGAACCAATGACTCCTTAATTGTTCAGGAGACGTATTTTGTTATTGAGTACCATCAGTATCAAAATGAGGGAACTATCACGCTGGTAGATGATCCTTCCACGCGTTCACATGCTTACTCCATGATTGATGGGTTACGGGGAGTCTGTGAATTAAGAGGCACGGGCAGGCCAACGCTTTCCACTAAGGTGCACATAGAACCCGGCCGGGTAGAACGAACCCCTGATGCCTGGGTACTAAAATCACCCATTGTATTGAGTTGGTAATTTGAGAGACAAATCTTTATTATTTTTTGTAAAAGCCGTTCACAAGTACGGCTTTTACAAAACTTTTTTATCCAAAAATTAACTGTGCATGGAAAATAACGATATAAGCAAGGATATCGGGGCGATAGCTTTTGTGGTTATCGTTGTAATTATATGCTCGACTGGTTTTTATTTTTTTGATAAAGTAAATGACCGTGTGGATATCATAATATCAATTGCTATCCTCCTTTTTATAGTTGTTGCTATACTCCAAATTGGCCCTCGGAAATTACTGGCCTTTTTAGGATTTGGTCATTTTCTACTTTGGGTAATGCGCACATTCGACAAAAAAAAGGGGGAGGAACGCCGCCCCTCGACCCCAGCGGGAGTGACATTGATTAATTACGAAGAAAAATATAATAATCTTAACCAACAATTACAAGAGGCGCAAAATCGGCATCACCAAGAGCAAGGTGTTTTAAACAGTCGGTTAAACTTATTGATAGAAAATGAACGCCGTTTACAAGAATCAGTAACAAATCTGCATCAGGTTAATGATGCATTGACGAAAAAAATTCAGGAATTACAGCGTGAAATAAGAGCACAAAGGCTGTACCGTCTGGAGGCACCGCTCAATAATCCCGTAAAGCCCGAAATAACAAAACATTTACAGGTTAAAGCCTTTGAATCACCAATCACTATAAAGACTAGTAATTTATATCTGTATGCGCCAATTAACGGCGTATTTTATAAAACATCTAATGTATTGGTTCCTCCCGATACTATATACAAATTATCTGAGGTCACGGAGTTCAACGCAACTTTTGAATTTGTAGAAGATGAAAATACACTTAGCCAGATTTTCTCTTACGTAGACAGCCTGAAAGATACCTGCGATTTGTTTGGAACCGGGCGCCCATCACCTCAGAAATTCAGGTATCGGGCAAACAAAAAAGGACGGGTAGAAAGAGAGGGTAATAACTGGCGTATTACAGAAAAAATTCAACTGGAGTGGGATTAATTGACTGTGCTTAAATTTCACAAACCTAAAATGATATAAAATATTTATGTTAACGAGTATAGAGGTTATTATTCTGGCTCTGGTGGCCTGGTTACAATGGCGAGCCTATAACACGGCTAAAAGTGCGCTGTTCGATCAATATAATATTTTCCCAACCCAACAGAAACCCGGCTATCGGATTATTACGGGTGTTTTTGGGGTTAATCAACTTGAATCCATTAGTCGTGATTTTGTGCAACAACAAATTAAATCAGCCGGAGATGCTAATTTAATTTACTTTTTTCAACTTACAGGCAATGAGACCCCGTCAGAATTTACGGAAATCAAACTGCTGGGAGGCACACACACCAACGAAGTTTTTGAGCGTATCCAAAAAGACATCAACATCTATTTGTGCAGAAACTGCAATAAAAGCACTGATTTTAAAATAATTCAGGATATCATCGAACGTCATTCAGCAGTTAGTACGAACTGGGGAGAGAGCACGATAAGTATTCCTTTGTATTATGGATTATTAGGAACTATCGTGGGGATAATTTTGGGATCATTTTACATCGGCAGTGTCGGCTCTGAGGATTCGGACAGTGTCGTATCCTTGTTGCGGACAGTTGGGCTGGCGATGTCAGTCAGTGGACTGGGACTTATGCTAACTATCCGAAATATTAACTTGCAAAAAGAAGTCTCATATTCGTTTGATTTCTCCAAAAATAGTTTTTTGATTTTTATACAAACAGAACTGATGCCTCTGATGAAGTCTGATTTAGATCAAAGCCTTCATACAATGCAGAAAAGTTTAAACCTATTCAATTCCCGTTTTCAACGTAACCTGGAGGTATTTGATGGTTCTTTAAATGCGATTACCGAAAATCTTACCCTGCAAAAAACATTTATTCAGAAACTGGATGAAATTGGTTTTAACCACATGGTTAAAGAAACTGTAGGAATATTTGAGCAACTGAGTAGAAGTGCGGAATCCTTGAAAATATTCAGATCATATCAGGAAAGTATGGTTCAAAGTTTTGGGCAATTGGACAAAACCGTAGATGGATTCCAAAATCTGTTTAATCGGACCACTAATTTTGAAAATAGCCTGAATATGATTGCGGATAATATTGCTCAACAACAAGATACATACAAGAGCCTCATGGGGATGCTGGAACAAAATTCCTCTGAAATTGGCGAAAGAAAGGAAAATTTACGCATCATAATGGATGAGATTCACGCATTTTTCAGGACGCAGTACGAGGAGCTAAGCCGTAGTTCGCAAATTCATAACACCAATCTAATCGATCTTAATAATGTCCATATTTCTCAGATTAGGGGTGGCTATGACGAACTGCAACATGTAGTTCACGAAAAAATTGAGTTAATGAAGAAAACGGCTGAGCAAGAAATGAAAAGTCTGGATGCAATTTATAATGACAAAAAGAAGGTTTTTGATTCGTTAGAACGGATACCCAAAATCGAACAAAGCCTCAGAGATACGAACTCCGAACTAAAAAAATCGGATGTAAATAGTGCATTGCTTACGGCAATTACAGCATTGAACCATCACATGGCAGATGAAAACAAGAAGAAAGAAGATTCCAGTGTGATTTCGATCAATTGGAATCCCATTAAACGCCTCTTTGTACGATCACAAAACAACCATGACGATGAAAAGGAAAGTTAACGACATTTTTTTCTGGACAAGTTATAGTGACCTGATGACCAGCCTTTTTTTTGTTATGCTAGCCATGTACGGCCTAACCTATTTTTTATTAAACAAGCAAAAAAAGATTGCCGAAAATCAATTAAAACGCATTCAGGCAATGGAAGAATCGGTACAGGAACTCACCCAAAAAGACAAATTTATTTATGAAAAAGAGTACAAACGATTCATTCTCAAAGATGCAGTTGAATTTGAAAAAGGTAGCGCACACATCGGATACCGTTACAGACGAATTTTGATAAATATTGGCCGGGATATCAATGAATTAGTGCGTAAGGGCAGAGAAAATAATACTGATGTCCGGTATCTGGTTATTGTAGAAGGAATGTCATCACTTGACAATTATAAAAATAATTATGAGTTGAGTTATGATCGGGCTAAAAGTTTATACGATTTATGGGTCAACGATGGACAACTGTATTTTGATCCGAATTATACCGAAGTGCTTTTGTGTGGAAGCGGTACCGGAGGAGTAGGCCGATCACAAAACGAAGATGAAAACCAGCGTTTCCTCATTCAGATAATACCTAAGTTTTCCTTGGAAGATATAAAAAAGAAATCCATTTAAACATTAAATAATTATGTCAACTGTAAGTAAGAATACTCAATACTCGTACACTGACGAAGAAAAACCGGAACGTTTTCTTGGTAGGTTCATTTTTACCCGAAAAACTGTTACTTTTGGGCATATAACGCTACAGTTAAGTAACGTCTGTAAAATACAGGTGAGAAGTTTTAAAGAAACCATTAAGCCCAAATATTCCATGACCGAGCGTCACTTGAATACAGCTTGGAAAGTTGTTGGTATCGGTTTTTTGATTTTTCTTGCGGGTAATGTATGGGAGTCCTTTGCATCTATTGGCTTGATTACCATGCTGGCTGGGGGTGTAGGGATTTGGTATTACTATGACGAGCGAAAAAGAAAAAAAGACATGGTCAATAACTATCACGGATTATTTTTTGACTGTACTTCTGGAAAAACAGAGGTGCTTTGGGCTGATAGTGTTGCTTTTACAGCAGAATTATTTAACCGGCTTACTACATCTATGAATGATGAACGAGTGACCAGTTTCGTTGCTAATTTTCACGAAAATAGAATTGAAAATATTGAGATGGGAGCGGTGAAAAACTACTATGAAACCCAAATATCCGGCAACACAGACACTATTGCCGTTATTGGAAGTACGGGAACCAATATTAATAATGGATACTAATGTCTTTGATAAATGAACAATGTCATAAAGGATAACAACAATTCAACCATAGTCATTGGTGGCACTAATAATACCATTAACAACGCGCATCCGATGGGAACAGGTGGTCGGAGGCCCCAAACCCCTAACATGATCCGCATCCTCATCCTAACCCCGCTCCCCATCGAAATTAAAGCCGTACTTAAATTTTTAGAAACAACCCAAGACCCCGAAGTTCTTGAAAGTACGGCTTTTGAAAAAGGGACCTTTACCGGAAAACACCAGCAATACAGCATTGTAGTGTGCGAACCGGGAGCCCAAAACACGCCAATGGCTTTGGCTACCGAAAAAAGTATCAAACTGTTTAAGCCGCATATTGCACTCTTGATCGGAATTGCCGGCGGCGTAAAAGATGTAAAACTGGGGGATGTTGTCATTGCAAAAAAAGCCTATGGTTATGAGTCCGGGAAAGAAGGCGCGGACGTGTTTTGGGCACGGCCAAGCGTTGAGTCGTTCAGTCATTTTCTGCTGGCTCATGCACAGTTAATAAGCCGCCGCGACAACTGGAAACAAAGGGCATCGGCTGCCAATAATGCTAATATTGTTTTTGGGCCAATTGCCGCAGGAGACAAGGTGATTGTTTCATCTCAAAGCGAAATCTACCAAAGGCTCAAACTACATTACAATGATACCACAGCCCTCGAAATGGAGGCCATCGGGTTTGCAACGGCTATTCAAAACCACCGGGATGTCCACGGATTGGCCATTCGGGGGATTTCGGATTTGCTTGATCATAAATCTGACGATTTCCAGGCGATGGCAGCCGAAAATGCTGCGGCTTTTGCCTTTGAACTTCTGTATCACCTCGATGCCAAAGAAATACTCCGACAAACACCCGCCGCGGCTACATCAGCATCCAATATCCACGTCAGTAACTCCGAAAATGTTGTTATTGGCAGCAATATAAAGGTCAATGGGGATTTTCACTTGGGCAATAACAACACCACTAAAGGATAATAAATATTTGCCTCCCACTTGAAAACACTTCCTGGCTCGTATCTTTGAAGGAGAATTTAAATCCATCCGGTGAACCATGTGTACGCATATTCATACCAAAATCTATTTCAAAAAACTACCTGAAACCTGTCAGATAGAAAACTACATTGCTGCACGAAGGTATTCGGCAAACCTGGAATTTGGAGATGTACCGGTGGATGACGAAGGGAAATGCCTTTTCCATAGCAATAATTTAGAATGGAAAAGACAACAACAATGCGGCGAACGTTTTTTAGATCTACTGCGCACCGTAGCCAATGACGAGGCACTTGAATACATTGACTTTAGAGAGTTTATCATCACCGGCGGTTACTTTGCGGAAAAAGAAATTGCATTGCTCGAAAACACGTTTGCCGATGATACGGTCGTGTTATTGGGAGGCGTTCAATTGTCAAAACCTCTGATGTTGCGTGGTGCGCGCTTTTGCGACGACCTTATTGTGTCTCAATTATCCTGCGTTGATATTGACTTCGACGAAGCCGTTTTTAAAGGCGTAACTTCTTTTATCGGTTGCCATTTTCAAGATTTTACCTCTTTTATCGGTGGTACACGATTTGAACAGAACCTGGTGATAGAAGATTGTATTTTTGAACAATTGGTTAGCCTGGACCGGGCGGTAGTGATGGAACAATTATTTATCTCTTTTTCAGAGTTTAAGGGGGGGATTTCCGGTTTAAACATGCACCAGTTAGCCAGTGATATTATTTGCCAGTTCTCTAACGCCGAATTTGGCGCATATTCTTCATTTATTGACGCCGAGTTTCAGGCACCACTGGTTTTTGATCAATGTGTTTTTAAGGGTGAATTGCGTTTTGATAACAGCCGCTTAAAAGGCCGATTTCAGATGAAAAACCCCTCCGTACAGGAAAAAATTTATTTTGTATCTACCGATTCAGAACGTAAAATTTTTGAAAATGCCGTTGACTTTGAACTCGAAGAAGATTGTTTCGAGGCGCACGGACAACTGGTCTTTCAAAACGCTAATCTGTATAACGCTAACCCGGAGTTTAAAGAATCCATCCGCTCATTGGAATTAAAGCACCAAATTGACATCCGGGAAGGTTGTTTTTTGTACCGAAATGGCGTTGAAAAAATATTTAAATACAACCGCTTAACCCATGCGCTCATTGAAGATGTAGCAAGGGCTTTTATGCGCTTTTTTGAGGCAAACTATGCGCGTAACCTTAAAGTTGACGTTACCAGAGATCTTCGTAAAGAAGAAATTCGGGTGGTTTTCCATTCCGATGAAGCAATGAGCATGGAAGACCTTCGCGCACTGCTTGATTTGGGAAATTCCAATATGCTGACCTTTTTTAGTCAGGCTCCAGTACCTCCCACGGAGGAAGCACCTTTTGAAAATGCCGCTGATATTTGGCTCCAATTACAATCTATTTGGCAACGATGCCAAATTAGCCAAATGCAACATCTGTTGTTGGACTTTTTCAACAGTGATAATCCGACGATTCAGAGGGATATGAAAGAAAAATTGCAATTTACCTTGAATATCCAAATGAGAAACGTCATGATTGGCAACACTATTCAGGCGGGAGGAAACGTCGTTGCGGGCGATTTTATCCAATCGGGTTTATCGGTAGAAGATGCCCGGTCGTTAGCCACGCATGAAATCATCAATAACTTATTACAGTTAGATACCCGCCTCCAACTCATTGCTCACGCTATTCACCTCACGCAAGAGGACTCATTTACGCAAGATTACGAAACCTACGCCCTCAAACTGGCACCGGCACTATCGCCCAATGCCGGTAACAACCTCCGGCAATTAATGGTCCGAACCGATGTCTCATCTTTGCGACACGCACTGAATGGGCACCCTTTACGGCATGACTTGGGCCGAACCTTAGCGGAGGTATTTATAAAGGCAAGCCTTGAGGACGATAATAGATTGGTGGTTGATTACCTCAAACAGTTTAATGAGATTCAATGGGCCGAAGAGTCGCTTTTTGAGTCAATTTCGGCATTTGATGAAACGTCTAAACACATTGATTGGTACTTTAAAAAGATATTTCTGGCGTTTAGTACTGTATTGAATCGCTCAAAAATATACCACGTTCACGCCCTGCGCCTGATGCATACTCTGGATCCCTCATCAAGCGATTTGGAACAATTGCAACAATTGAAGGTTCTTACACCCACTCACCCGCTTGATGAAGCAGCCTTTACAACTTATTTGTTGGCCTTGGTTCAAGAAATGACAGATTTGATGCAAATGCGAGCCGCTCTCCTCGCCGAAGCATCCCAGGAGCGCGATACCTCTTTGACAAATTCGTGGGCGGCCATTGAACACCAAACAACGGTACATATTTCCGATACTTGGCAGGAAATTATTGTGAAAGGACGCATTTTACGCGATTTAGGTCGCTACGAAGAATCTAATCGCGCTTTTGAACAAATTGGAGTGCGGTTCAGGGGAAAAGTAAAAAATGCCCGCAAATTTGCGCAAATGGCAGTTCCTTTTTCCGAGTATATCGTTCAAACGGGGCAAAAAGGAGGTTTGTTTATTCAATCGGTGGACAAAAATAGCCCGGCTTCCCTAGCCGGTTGCCGGGTTGGAGATATTTTATTAACCATTCAAAATCAGCCGATCACTGGTATGGATGAATTGCTCAATATTCAAATGAAATCACCTTCCGGTGCTCCATTTGAGGTTCAAATTGCCCGGTGGTTGCCCTCCAAAAACACCTTTGATCTTTTGTTAATGACTATATTGTCAAAACCCTTTGGCCTCCACCTCCTCCCCATCTAACCCCTAACCTCCCCCTCCAAACCCAACAAATCCCGAACCAATAACCGGCTGCGGTTGAAGGTGATCAGTTTTTTGTACCGGAGGTCATTCAGGGTAGTTGTCACCGTTTGGCGGCTTGTGGCCGTCAGGTTCGCGATTTCCTGGTGGGTATAAAACTGCCGAATGACCCATTCGTAGCCCACCCGTTCGCCTTTGTTGCGCGTGGTTTCCACCAAAAACTCCACTATCCGGCTCCGGCTGTCTTTGAATACCATTGATTCTAAGCGGCGTTCCATTTCCAATTGTCGTTTGCCAAAAATCCGCATAAAAAACAAATGCAGTTCGTTGCGCTCCCGCATCAACTCGCGCAGTTCGTCCAGCGTAACAACGCAGGCATTAACATCGTCAACTGCTTGGGCGGTATCGTGGCGGCGGTCTTCGCCCATCAGGGCCAGTTCACCAAATACTTCGCCCCGGCCCAGGATGGCTTTGGTGATTTCGCGCCCGTCTTCGTTCGTTGTCGAAATTTTGACGCGCCCTTCGTTGATAAAAAAGATCCGGTCTGCCAGTTCGGAGGGCAGATAGATGTATTCCCCTTTTTTAAACGTCATGTGCGAATAGTGCGACATCTTTTTGGGGTCGCCCAACTTGTTTGGGCAAAGCAGGTGTGTTACGTCAATATTTTCTAAATGCCAAAATGCCTGACTCATGTGCTGTAAAATCCATCGTCGGTGATGAACGGCGGCTAAAAATTGGGCGTGACCGGCGCGTTCGGGTGATGTTCTAATGGCAAAGGTAATATTTTTTAAACCGCTTCTTGGATGAACTGTTGGTGATTTGCCTAACTTTGGCCGATTTTACTTTATAGATTCATCATTATGCATAAAACGCTACGCCAACAATACAACGCGGCTTTTACGCCCGAAAAATACGAGGCTTTTCTCCACACCATGCATACCTCTTTTGGGGAACCGGTTACGTTTAGGGTCTCCGAAACGCCGGTTTTTGTGCCGCAATACCTCAAACAACGCCTGTTGCAGGGCGTAAAGGATATTTGCGCGGTAATCACTCAACCCGATTTTGCGGCTAAAAGCGCCGCCGCCATTCCGCCGCACCTGAACGTGCCCAACGAAGACCCACACACCATTTTTCTCCAGTTGGATTTTGGTATCTGCAAAGGTGCTGATGGTTCCCTAACGCCCCAATTGATCGAAATGCAGGGCTTCCCTTCGTTGTACTTTTTTCAACACCTGCTCGCCGAATCGTTCCGTAAACATTTCGATATTCCCGCCGATTGGCACCACCTCTTTGGCGGTATTGATTCGGATGAATATATCAATATCATGCGCGATGTAATTGTGGGCGACAGTAAACCCGAAAATACCATTCTGTTGGAGGTGGAACCCGAAAAACAAAATACCCGCATCGATTTTTGGGGCAGCCAAAAATACCTCGGTATTAAGGTGTTGTGCCTCAGCAAAATTAAAAAAGAAGGCCGCGATTTGTATTATTTGGATGATAATGGTAAAAAAATCGCCATCGAGCGCATTTACAACCGGATCATTTTTGACGAATTGGAAAAACGCAACGACCTGCCCCGCGAATGGAATATGATGGATGAAGTAAATGCCCAATGGGTGGGCCATCCCAATTGGTTTTTCCGCATTTCCAAACATTCGCTGCCGTTTATGCAATCGGAATTTGTGCCCGAAACCCATTTCCTCAGCGACCTGAAAACCATCCCGACCGATCTGGAGAATTGGGTGCTAAAACCTTTGTTTTCGTTCTCCGGACAGGGGGTTTTAATCAATGTCACCCCCCAGGACGTGGCCGCCGTGGATGACCCAACCAATTATATCCTCCAGCGCAAAGTCCAATACGTACCCGCCATCGAAACGCCCGATCCCGATGATCCGGTCAAATGCGAAATCCGAATGATGATCGTTTGGAATCCCGCCTGGCCCGAGCCGCGCTTGGTGAATAACCTCGTCCGACTGAGTAAGGGTGAAATGGTAGGGGTGCGTTACAACAAAGGAAAAGATTGGGTAGGCGCGAGCGTTGGTTTTTTTGAACCGGAATAAATCTCGAACACTTTCTAACAACGTCCGGTGAATAAATTACGGCGTTTTATTCACCGGACGGGTTCCTAGTATGCGTTGTCCCAGCCCGGCGTAAATCAGGCATTCGGCCAATAACAAATTGCCCACCCACGACAACCAAGTCACCGTGACGTAGGTTTCGATGGGTTTGGTGTGCAAAAAATAGTACATCAGGTAACTTTCGGTGCGCAGGCTCATGGCCGCTAAGGTCACCGCAAAACTGCGGATCATCATGTTGGTGTGGGGCAACCAACGTTGGAGCCGAATTTCGCGCCAGGCCAGCAGCGTAATGACCCACCAAACGATACTTTGCAGCACAAATCCGGTTTTGGCCGGTAGACCGGCGTTGGCGTACAACCCCAGTACCAGCCCCGAGGGTGCCGCCAGTACCAAAATGGTCGCCACGTATATTTTGCCCAATCGCCGGTGCCATTGCGGGTGTTTTTGGTGAAAATTGGGCAAAAACTGCCAAACACCCGCCAGTAACACTACCAAACTACTGGCAATGTGCACGTAAAATGCCCATTGAAAATCGGGTTTTAACAACACGCGGTCGGGTTTGGTGCCCAAAAAACCCATGGCGTACTCAAACCGAAAATAAGGGAATACCTCCCCCGTCATAACCGCCGTAAAAAACAAAACGGCGAGGATAAATAAAAGATTCAGGGGTTTCATAGTGTTCTTACTCAACGGCGAAAATGTCGATCACATCCACGGCTTTTTTTTGGTGTACGGGTTTGTTCAACGGGGTTGCCGGTAGTGATTTGTCGCGTTCTACCCCAAACCGAATGCCCGCTTTGGGGTATTCTATTTTCCAAATATCGCTCCCCATAGCGCGCAACCATTGCTGCTCGCCGTACAGTTTTTCCACTTCGGCTATGGTGCTGTACCCTAAAATAATTCCCTTGGCGGTGCGCCCTTTGAACGGAAGTTTTAATTGAATGGAAAAAAACTTTTTGGCATCATCGGGTTTAATGGACTTGTACTCTTTGTAGTCAAAATAAAAATCCATTCCCAAATCGGGGTAGGAGAGGGTAACGCTAAAATTATTGTTTTCTCGGGTGGTAAAAGCCGTTCCAAACGTTTTTTTCAGGTCGGCCAACGACGTTTTGCCCACTTCTACCGCGCCAAATCCCTTGCCCGCCACAATTTCCTGCACCACCGCCGTGTTCGCCTGGGGTAGTACCACGGTGCCAATCGGAGTGGGTTTGGGCAGATCTTTTTTGAGCCAGTTCCAGGGTTTTAAGTAACCGACCAACGATATGACCACAACCATAACGGCTCCCGTTACAATGGACCAATTAATGCCCGAACCATCGCCGGAACCCGACGGGGGTGCCGCCACGGTTTTTTCAACGTTAACGGTGGCCGTTTTTCGGGTGTTTTTGGGTTTTTCGGGCCGCGTTTCGGCGGGGGCAACCGGCGCGGGTTCCGAAGGTGCCGCAACGGGTATGGCCGTTGAAGTGGGGTTTTGCCGCGCCTCAATTTTGCCAATGGCCGATTTTACGCCGTCGAACACCGATTTGTACGCCTGATCGCGGTTATTCCAAAGCGTAATGGCTTCGCCGTCTTTGGGCAAAGCCTGAAGCGAGGCCAGTGGCGTATCTTCCCAACCGCACGGTTTCAGGATAACCGGAATGACGGTACAAATCCCGCTTTGGTGCCGTTCAAGCGCTTCCTGCACTTCTTTTTCGTAAAAATATTCGGAAGCCAGCGAATTGGCACTCACCAACAGTAAAATAATATCGGCGCGGTGGAGGGCCGTCTTTATGGTCGTTTCCCATACTTCACCCGCTACAATTTCGCCGTCGTACCAGATTTCCACCCTTTTATTTTGTTCCAAAGGATGCAAAAAAACGCGCAATTCGCGCAAGAACTCCTCGTCCTTGCGCGAATAGGCGATAAAAATTGTTGTATGCTGGTCGGTGGACATTCGGCAGCGTTGATGTTAAAATTATTGATTTACTTTTGGGGTTGCAGCCCACCATTCTTCACCATCCCAGAAATTTTCCCAACCCAAGTGGCGGTATTTCGGATTAATTTCTACCTCACGTTCGCCGTAGGAGAAATCGGTGAGGATATTATTGGCAATCATAAACAAATCGCGGGCAAACAACACCGGTTTGGGGGCCATTTTTAGTTTATAACTAGTCCAGTTTCCTTCAAAGATATAACCCGCGCCTTTGGTGGGGCTTCCGAAAGAATAGTACCAGGCTTGCAGTTCGTTGGTTTTGGTAATGCAAAAATCCAATTTAAAGGTACCGGCAAATACACCGCTGGTGTTCAGAGTCGAATCTTCGTTAAAACGGAATTTCCCGGAGGCCGTGTACGCCTTGGCAATGTCCATATTGGCCAAATCCAGAGAATCGAGGTTAGGGTCGCGGAATTCGGCCAAATCGGTAATTTCAATGAGGCCCGCCCAGTTGGAAATGGTATTTTTAAAACGATTTTTGCCCTTAATGGCATATACCATCGGGTCGTTGACGGTTTTATCGGCTTCGTTAAAAATAAACTCGATGCGGTAGTTATCGTTGCCGTAAAAGCCGTTATCGGGCCATTCTTTGACGAGCAAGGTTTTTAAATCCAAACCCGCCAACAGCGTTTTGGCGGCTTCTTTGTCCAATGACTGAATGATTAACGGCTTCACCGGGGCTGAGGTGTCGGCCAGCAAAGTATCAATGGCTTCTTTGTGGGTGGTGCGCGCCATGGCCACGGGATTAATGGTTTCCGGCTCTTTTTGGGTTACTTTTGGGGTGCTTTTGCAGTACCAGCAAAACAGTGCGGTACACGCAATCATCATAAGTTGTTTCATATTTTGTTGATGTTTTTTTGATGAATAGCGGCCTATTCGGGGGCAAACATAATTCTTTTTGGGAAAAAAAACGCGGGTTCTTTGAGGAATGCCCTTTGTTATTTTTTTAAAATTTTGTTCTAAAATGGCGGTGTACCTTTGCCTTACAAATCATACACAAAAGACATGCCCAATATTGTTATCACCGGCGGCACCAAAGGACTGGGCCGCGCCATTGCCGAATTATTCGCCAACAAAGGCTTCGATGTGGCCATTTGTGCCCGTACCGAAACCGATTTACGCGCCGCCGAAGCGCATTGGGCTGTGCATTTTCCCAACAGCAACTTACTCACGTTTCCGGTGGACATGAGTAAAAAATCGGAAGTTGTGGATTTTGCCACTTTTGTCCGGGAAAAATTTGACCACCTGGATGTATTGGTCAACAACGCGGGGTTATACCTCCCCGGCAAAGTCACCGAAGAACAGGAAGGCACCCTCGAAACCTTAATTGAAACCAATTTGTACAGCGCCTACCACACTACCCGTGGTTTGTTGCCCCTGCTGAAACCGGGCAGCCATATTTTTAACATGTGTTCGGTGGCGAGTATTTTGGCCTATCCCAACGGCGGCTCGTACAGTATTGCCAAATTTGCGTTGCACGGCCTGTCAAAAGCCCTGCGCGAAGAACTCAAACCCAAAGGCGTGAAAGTAACCGCCATTATGCCCGGCGCTACCTGGTCCGATTCGTGGCACGGCGTGGACTTGCCCTACGAACGCCTGATGCAGGCCGACGATATCGCCCGCACTATTTGGGGGGCTTACGACTTGTCGCCTTCGGCAGTGGTGGAAGAAATTTTGATTCGCCCGCAATTGGGGGATTTATAAAAAAAAATGGCCGTTTTTTGCCTAAAAAGCAAATTTAATACACTTTTTTACCCCGGCGCAGCCAAACACCCCACGATTTGCTGTACGCGTGTACGCGCTGGGTTTCGCCTTTCCCGTCCACGATGGGCTGGGCTTCGTTGACCCATTCAAAAATGCCGCCGTAGAGGTTGGAAACATTGGTATAACCGGCGGCGATGAGTTTTTCGGCAATTTTTTCGCTGCGGTACCCCACCGAACAATACACAATAATGGCGGTGTCTTTGGGCAGGGCGGGTAAAGCGTCCATTTTAAAATGGTCGTATCCCACCGGAATACTGCCGTCAATGTGGCTAATGGCGTACTCTTTGGGTTCGCGCGCGTCCAAAAACACGGCTTTGGGGTCCGTTTTGGCGTTTTCGACGGTCACTTCGGGCACCGAATGGCTCAACAGGGTTTTGAGCATGGCCCGGTATGCGCCGCTTTTGACCTGCGCCTGACAAGCCAGAATGGTTAATACAACGAACGAGAAGGTAATCAGAAATTTCATGTTAAAGGACAATTTTGAGCGCTTTTGGGTGCAGTGAAAACACCGCCGGAGCGTAACCCAGCACTTCGCCGTCGGCTTCCAGCAAAATGGGAACGGCAGGATCTTCGGGGTGGACTTCCACGGTTGTAGCCTGAACGCCCGTTACCTGCCGATGTTGCAACAAGGTGCCATTATAAAAACGAAATGTCTGCGCCAAGACTTCTACTTTGGACATGGAGCGGGCAAAAGTCAACGCCAATAAACCATCGTCCGGGATGGCGTGGGGCACTAATTGCATACCCCCGCCCGAATATTTGCAAATCCCGACGTTGATCGTGTAAAAAGCATCCTCGGCGCGGTGGTGGGTATCCCACACGATGCGGCCTTTGGACAAAGAATATTCCATTAAATAACGCCCAACGGCCCATAAATAGGCCAGTTTAGCGGCGGGTTTTCCGTTTTGCTCCATTTTTTGGGCCACAAAACCATCGTAGGCCATTCCGGCAACGTTGGCAAAATAACGCGTGGCGGGTTGTCCGTCGAACTGCATAAAGTCCACCTGGCCCACGTCCTGAAACCGGATTTCGGGTTGCTGCAACTGCGTCAATCTTTGGGTAATATTGTGGGTAATCCGGTATTGGAACGCCCAATCGTTGCCCGTGCCCACGGGTAATAAGGCGTAGTGAATATCGGTGGAAGGAACGGCATTTTGTTGCATAATACCGTTGATAATTTCAAAATTGGTACCATCACCGCCAATCCCCAACAGGTAACGTTGCCCCCGCAAAATGGCGTTTTCGGCCAATTGGGTAGCGTGCCCTTTGTGCGTTGTAAACTGCACGGTATAGGAAAACCCCATAACCTGCAATTGTTGTTCGATCAAAGGCCATTGTCGTTGTACGGCCCCGTTTCCCGCGGCGGGATTGGCGATGATATACCAAAACATGGGTCAAATGACCAACATTTTTCGCACAACACCAATACCATTCCACCTTAATTGGTAAAAATAGGTGCCACTGCTCAAATCCTGGCGGTCAAAAACCACTTTATGCAATCCGGGTGCGTAGGTTCCCTCGGTAATTTTGCGAATCACCCGACCATTACTGTCCATGAGCGTCAACGTAATCATGCCGCCCGGCGTGGAGAAGGTAATGGTGGTGGTGGTATGCACCGGATTGGGGTAGTTGCTAAATCCAAACGGGTCGCGGCCGGGCGTATCTTTGACCGGAACGGCGTCTTTGAAAATGGGCAAAATCGGGAAATCCTGGTTGAGAATATCGCCGGGGTTGGTTAAACCGAACCAATCCTGCAATACACTGGCGTACACCGACCGGAAATCGTTGACCATCGGCACGTCGGCTGAAGGATCAATTTCTTCGGGAATAACGGGGTTGTTGCCAATAATGCCCGGATTTACATTTTTCCCAAATACAATCAACGGCGCGGCGGCCCCGTGGTCGGTACCGACACTTTCGTTACCGGCAATGGTTCGCCCAAACTCCGAATACGTCATACCGCATACTTTGTCGGCTTTCCCCATCATTTCGAGGTCATCCTGGAAGGCGCGAATGGCCTGCGATACCCGCAGCAGCAATTCCGCGTGGTTGCCCTCGGTGGTATTGCCGTCTTCGGTTTGTTCGCTGTGGGTGTCAAAACCACCGATGGACACCAAATAGACCTGCGTGCGCAAGCCCCCGCTAATGAGGCGGGCGATGATTTTTAATTGGTCAGCCAATTCATTTTCGAACTCCGGCGGGTACATCGAAGAAAAGTTTTGTCCGGCCACGGCGGCATTTTTAATCACCTCCGAATACACTTTGGTGTTTTGCATCACCGTGCGGATGTACGTCAGTTCATCGCCGTACGGCGTTGCGGGTGCCGGTTCGATGTAGTCGTTGACCAAATCGTAAATTTCGTTGGGGTTATTCACCGAAATACCCATTGGGAAACTGCTGCCCATGAGTGAAACGGGCGTAATTAACCCAATTTGAATGGCCAGCGGATCGGGCGTATCGGCATTGGGGTAACCCGTCGGGTACGTGGGGTGATCGGCTTCGAGCATACGGCCCAACCAGCCATTGTCCCAGTATTGGTTGCTGTTGGAACCCGTCATCCAAATGTCCATGGACCGGAAGTGCGAGTAGTCCTGGTTGGGATAACCGACGTTTTGCACAATGGACACCAGGCCATCGTCGAACATTTCGCGGATGCCCGTCATGGAGGGGTGTAACCCGGTACCGGACACCCCGCTGAGGGGCAGCACCTTGTTTTCGGGAATCAGGACTTTGGGCCGGTGCACGCTGAGTTTGCTGTATTGGTCCACGGGGATAACGGTATTGAGGCCGTCGTTACCGCCGTTTAACTCAATAAATACCATGATTTTATCACTGGTCAGGGCATTTTCGGCGAGTTTGGAAAAAAAGGAGTTTTGCGCCAGCGGATTGATCGCAAAACCATTATAAGACAGGGGCGCAGCAAGGCCAGCCAGGCCAGCGGTGCGCATAAAATCTCTTCTTTTCATAACGATTAAGCGAGTTGAAATTCGGGTAAACGAGTGATATAATAGTGGAATCCGCGCAAACGGGTATAAACCACCTCCGTCGCCATCGGGTCGCTGGGGTTATTGATATAATCATCCCAGGCGTTGGTCCAATAAAAATCGGACGAAAGTCCCGACAACAAAATAGTTTTGAGCAGGTACTTTTTGGCCAATGACAAGGGCTGCGGCATCAATAATTCCGTTACTTCGTCAATGAGCGCATTCGGGTCACCCGGATTACTCAAACTCGCCGTAAAGGCCAACAAATCGAAATTCAACTTATCGTTATCGGTTTCAAAATAATAAGCGGTCATTACGTCGGTGAATACATTGCGCACCCGCAGGGTATCGCCGTTGATCCACAAGCGGTAATACTGCGGCGTTTGGCGAAATGCCTGCCAACCCGCGACATTAGGCGGATCACCAAGTAACATTTTGGTTTCGCCCATGTAATAGGTCAATATGGCTTTGAACACAAAACGATCCCAATTAGTGGTGGCTTGAATGGTGGTGTTGTACGAACGCATGGTGCCCAACATGGTATCCAGCGGTGTTTTGACAAAACAACCGGATTGCGCGGCCTCGTAAAAATGTTCACTTTTCAGCAGGGCTTCCAACGCAGGTTTTATTTCGTAGTTGTTGTCGCGGAAAATGGCCGCCATGGGCTGAATGACATTTTGCTCGGTCGCTTCATCTATTTTATAATACACTAACCAGCGGTAAATTTTCCGGCAAATAAACGCCGCTACTTCATTTTTGGCAAAAATCATGTCCAACATGGCATCCAACTCCTGTTCGCCAAAAACCGACCCCTGAATAACGGTATTGTTATAAAAAGCCGAAAATTGTTTGTCAGAAAAATCGTGCGCCTCAGGGAAATGGTAAGCGGCATTATTGTCAAAATCCACCCGCCATCCGGTTAAGACTCTGGCGGCAGCCACCACGTCGTCTTCGGTGTAGTGGTCGGGCGTATCTTTCCCGATGGTGAACAATTCCTGCAATTCGCGGGCGTAATTCTCATCGGGGGCGTTTTTGGAATTCAAATACCCGTTGAGGTAATACAACATCATACCGTCGAGGGTGACTTGTTTGGTCAATTCCTTGAAGTTCCCCATTGCATTGGCGCGGAATTTGGCATTTAGGTCGTAGGCACCACGACTCCAATACACAATATCGGTTTGGGTGGCAAAGTGGTTGTGCCAGAACAGCGTCATGCGCTCGGTGATATTGGCCTCTTGGTTCAAAATCAGATCGTACCACCAGCCGCGCCAACTATAAATGCGGTAACCTTCGGCGTCCAGTTGATACGGAGCCGTGACCCAGGTTTCCCCGGCGGGTACTTCGGCATCGGTAAAATCGGGGCCATTGTAGTCGTTAATAGGCGGCGGCGGTGTGGGTTGGTCGGCTAAAATTTGCGCCACCGCAGCCTCCATCGTCGTTGTGGAGAGGCTGTCTAATTGGGCTTTTTTTACCCCAAAACACGTGCGCCGCAGCAAATGAGCGGCCTGAACCCGGCCCCAGGGGCCAGTGTATGGATTGAGGGTGCCGGAAATGGTAAAATTACCTTCGGGCGCGGGCACATCGGGTAATTCCTGCGGCTGATAAGCCAGCAAAAGATCCGTTTCACCGTGGCGGCCAATCTTTATATCCGGCATTTTGCCCATTGGGGCTTTTTTACCAAAAAGAAAGGACCTGCGGTCAAGTGTAGAAACAGGCATAATGAAAAGAAGTGAACTGATAAAAAGGGTAAAAAACGATTGGTTTTTGCGGGGGAAAAGTGTATAATCGGTTGTTAATTGTGTACGAATAACTTCGTGAAATTTATTCGCAAAAGCACAGTGACAAACGAAGATAGGGGCGATTATGGTGTCTCAAATGCTCAAAAATAACATTTAACACTTTTTTTAGAAAATACAGCCCGCCCTCGTTCAACTTTTAAGAATTGATGCTGTCATAACCGCTTCTTTTCCACATTCATCTGCTTCACTAATTACACGTTACACGAACTATGACCATCAAATACGTTTCTGCTCTTTTATTAAGCACTGTTTTGGCCTTCGGGTTATTGGGCAACAAAAACGGCCGTGCTTCCAGCCAGGGCAAAGGGAATACCGGTGCTCCCGGCGACGAACTCAATGCCAACGGCACCCCCAAAACCTGCGTGAACTGCCACAACGCCGGACCAATTACCGCCACCATGGGCATCCACCTGCTCGAATTGGACGGCGATACCGTAACGACCTACCAACCCAATACCGATTATATCCTGCGGGTAAATATGGACGGCGTTGGCTCCACCATTACCGGTTATGGCTTCCAGATGATTGGTTTGCGCAACAGCAACAACTCCGACGTAAAGGGCATGAGTGACTTCGGGGGCGTTACGGCCAATAACTACAAAATCGCCACCATTCAAAACGGCCGCACTTACGCCGAGCATTCCAATACTTCTCCCAAAGACACGTTCAACGTGCGCTGGAAATCGCCCGTGGCCGGGACCGGAGCCATTACGTTTTACGCCTCGGGCAATGCCGTGAATGGCAACAACGGAACGGGCGGCGACGGAGCGGCCACGGCAACGTTGGTACTGACCGAAGAAAATACCTCCAACGCCGAAGAAACCTTGCAGGCCGTATCCGCTGTACAGGTGTATCCCAATCCGGCCCGCGAAGAAGGCACCTTGCGCTTCTTTACCGCCACCGAACAAGCGTATCAGGTGCAGGTAACGGATTTGTGGGGCCGGGAGATTTGGGTACTTCAGCAAACATTTGGAGCGGGTACGCAAGTATTGCCCTTACCCATGACCCATTGGGCAGCGGGCGTCTATTTGGTGCGGGTTAGCGACGGGAAAACCGCCGCAAGTGTTAAAGTCTTAAAAATTTAACAGCCTCCACGTAATTTTTATCATTAGGCAAGCATTAACTTCGTATTTACATTGCAAAAGGCACTTTTCAAGTTACTATAATTGGAATCTGGCGTAATAATTGCCCTAAAGATTTGAACGTGACTTTTGAAGGTCTCACAAATAAAACTAGCAAAACTAAAACTTGTAAATACTATGAAGAATCTGCTTTTTCTTCTTTTTTTAGCGCCGGTCGCGCTTTTTGCATTACCCACCGAAACGGCTCCTAATCCGGGTCTCGATGCGATTGCAAAAGCCATTAGCGCCGGTGACGTAGATGCGTTGGCCAAATATTTTGACGATAATCTGGAAATTTCCATCCTCGACGACGAAAAAACGTACACCAAAGCCCAGGCAACCGAAGTGGTAAAAACGTTTTTTAACGATAACAAACCAAAATCGTTTAACCCCATCCACAACGGTACCAGCAAAGGCAACTCCGATCAATTTTGCATCGGGAACCTTTCTTCCGGCAGCGGCAATTTTCGCGTGTACATCTACCTCAAAAATGTAGGTGCCAGCGTTGCCATTAAAGAACTTCGTTTCGACAAGGAATAATTTCTCTCTCTTCGGAGTGGTGTACAAGCCGGGTATTTCAACTTTCAGGTTGATTTACCCGGCTTTTTTTTGGGCTTTTTTGAAAAAACCACGGTATGCATTTTTTTTGAAAAAATATACCCTAAAAGGTGTAATCATTGGCGAAAAAACGCGTCTTGAATGGGTTGTTGAGAGTTTGGCACGGTTTTAGTATATTATATTGATACCGATTACACGCATACATTTTAATCTAAATTACCTCCCAACAACAACGATTACACACCATGAAGCACGCAATTATCATCATCGCAACGCTCGTTTTTTCAGCAACAGTTACCGCTCAGGAAGTAACCTTCGCCGATTTTTTCCAGCAGTTCCCAAAAGCATCTTTGCCATATACCTTAGGCACTGAATCTTTGCAACAGCAATTGGAAAACCGCGCCGCCAAAGCGCCGGTAACGAAAGCCACTCGCCTTGCATGGGAATATTACGGTTTCCTGCCCAGCCTCGAAGAAAACGCCACCGAAAACCGCATGCCCGTTTATCCTGAACCCATCGCGGCTTTTGAAACGGAAACGCACTACGCCGTTATTTTTAACACCGGTCGTAATTTTGCCCGCCAGTACAAAACGTACAATATCGCCGTTTTTGACAAAAATGGCAACCATATCCAAACGCGTTGCATCGCCGGTGTAAATCCAACTACAATGGCTTCGGCGACCATCAGCGAAACCTTGGAAGTAACCATCAGCGAGTTCAGCGTAAATTGGTCAAAAGACTATATCACCAACGGTATCGAAGGTAACCAAATTTTGGGCATCGCTCCATTGTCGGTTCGCACGGTGAATGCTACTTCGGCGGTTAAAGAAGTCACCGAAGATTGGAAAAACGCACCACAAGCCCAGCAGGCGGCGGTAATACTCACGGCCCAGAATTAATTTTTTGAGACTAAAAACGAGACCTCAGACGATAGATTTTAGACAAAAGACATTGTTTAAGGGGTTGTTATAAATGAAAAAAGGGATTTTTTGCATGGCGCAAAAAATCCCATTTTTGTTTTTGGTTGAAAATATTACGTCTTACGCGCTTATCTCAAAATGCCGGTGGCTACGCTTGCGGCACAGCCGCGCTGATCGTTTCACCCGAACTGCAATTTCGCGCGAGCAGGGTTGGGAGTGAATAGTGTAGAGTGAATAGTGAAGAGTTTTTTGATTACTTCTGCTATCTGCTATCATACATCATCAATCATATATCAAAAAACCACGGTGTTGAGCGATAGCCGAAATTCACATAGATATTTCTAGTGCTCATAAGCGGTGCGGCACACTTTTGTACAGTATCATTGTCCCACCGTCTAAGGTCTTTTGTCCAAGGTCTTCATGTCCAAAGTCTGAGGTCTTTTGTCTCCGGTCTAAGGTCTAATACGCCATCAACTTGTTCAACTGCGTTTTCATGCGCTCCAGCGGGAAAAAGTTCTGCTCTAATGGAATGGCAAAAGGCACGGGCGTATCCAAACTGGCGGCCCGCAGCACTGGTGCATCCAGGTATTCAAACAGGTTTTCGGTGATCCAGGCTGCAATTTCGCCGCCCAAACCGCCAAACATGGTATCTTCGTGGAGGATCAAAACGCGGTTTGTCCGTTTCACCGATGCCGCAATGGCTTCGTAATCCAGCGGCACCAATGAACGTAAATCCACAATATCGGCGTCTAATTCCAGGTCAGTGGCTACTTTTTCGGCCCACCGAACCCCCATACCGTAGGTGATAATACTTACATCGCTGCCGGTGCGCACCTGCCGGGCTTTGCCAATTTCTACGGTGTAATATCCTTCCGGTACCTGGCCTGCTTCCGAGCGGTAGAGGGCTTTGTGTTCAAAAAACATCACCGGATTGGGGTCATTAAACGCCGCGATCAACAAACCTTTGGCGTCGTAGGGCGTGCTGGGGAACACCACTTTCAGACCGGGCGTGTGGGTAAACCAGGCTTCGTTCGACTGGGAGTGGAACGGCCCCGCTCCGGTACCGCCGCCCGTTGGCATCCGCACCACCACGTCGGCGGTTTGGCCCCAACGCCAGTGCAGTTTGGCGAGGTTATTGATGATTTGGTTAAAACCGCAGGTCACAAAATCGGCGAACTGCATTTCTACCATTGATTTCATTCCTTTTAACGCCATGCCGAGGCTGATCCCCACGATGGCACTTTCGCACAGTGGCGTATTGCGCACGCGGGCTTTGCCAAATTCATCGGTAAAACCTTGGGTGATTTTAAACACGCCGCCGTAATCGGCAATATCTTGTCCCATGAGCACCAATTCGGGGTGGCGTTGCATGGAAATGCGCATCCCTTCGGAAATAGCGTCAATGAAGCGCAATTCGCGCGCGGCACCCGTGGGCGCAACGGCACGGCCATCGTGGGGTGCGTACACATCGTTGAGTTCTTCTTCGGTATCGGGTACGGGTTCCGGTTCGTTAAACATCACTTCCACCGCGTCGGCAATGGCGGTTTTGTATTTTTTGCGAATGTTTTCGGCGTAATTTTCGGTTAAAATGCCTTCGCTCATTAGCCAGCGTTCAAAATTCTCCAAAGGATCTTTTTGAGCCCATTCGTCCATGAGTTCCTGCGGAACGTATTTGGTACCGCTGGCTTCTTCGTGGCCGCGCATGCGGAACGTGACGCATTCGAGCAGGAAAGGCTCCGGGTTGTCGCGCATTTCGGCGGCTACTTTCCGAATGGTATTGTACACTTCGAGGATGTTGTTGCCGTCAATTTTGGCCGAGCGCATGCCATATCCCACGGCGCGGTCCACGAGGTCTTTGCAGGCGTACTGCTCCGACGGGCGGGTGGAGAGGCCGTAACCGTTGTTTTCGATCACAAAAATGACGGGTAATTTCCACACGGAAGCCACGTTGAGTGCTTCGTGGAATTCGCCCTGACTGGTTGCGCCTTCGCCCGTGAATGCCAGTGAAACGCGGCCTTCCTGACGGAGTTTGTGGGCCATTGCTACCCCGGCCGCCAACGACAATTGTGGTCCCAAATGCGAAATCATACCCACAATACTGTGTTCCATTGCCCCAAAGTGAAAGGAGCGGTCGCGGGCTTTGGTATAACCGAGGCGTTTGCCCTGCCATTGGCAAAACATCCGATCAAGAGGCATTTCGCGCGCGGTGAACACGCCCAAATTGCGGTGCATGGTAAAAATCACTTCGTCGGGAAGCAATGCACAGGCGGCGCCCACGGCAATGGCTTCCTGGCCAATGCCACTAAACCACTTGGAAATTTTGCCCTGGCGCAACAGATTGAGCATTTTTTCTTCGATCAGGCGGGGCTTGGCTAATTGCTCGTACAAATGCAGGAGCGTATCGTTATCAAATCCTTTTTTACTGTATTTAATCGCTGATTTGGCGGTGGTGGACATACAAAAATGAGTTTTATTTGAAAAAGCGCGCAAAGGTAAGGGTTACCTACCGAATCAACGTAACATCGCCGGTGTAAAAGGCTTTGGTTCCATCCAGAAACAGTACTTCTGCCATCCAGATATAAACACCGGGTTGCATGTCTTTGCCCCGGTACGTACCATCCCAGCCCAACGACATATCATTGAGCAAGGCACCGCGGGTTTCGTAGAGTTTTTCGCCCCACCGGGAGAAAATGGAAAAATAATTGGTGGTGGTAAACGGCGATCCGAACCCGTAAAACGCGCTGTTTTCGTCACCACTATCGGGGGTAAAGACATTTGGGAAATAAATATTCCGGTCTTTGAGCACCGTTACCCGCGCCTGTACGGTATCAATACAACCCAATTCGTTTTCTACCTGCATGGTGTAAATTTGGTCGTTAAAAGGCCGCGCAATGGTTTCCGGGCAAGTAAGGCACCGAATAGACGACGATTCTTCGCTGTTCCACTGATACTGGGTAAAATTCCCGGTATTGGTCGCCGTTGCCTCCAGCATAATGCTGTCACCGAGGGCGATGGTAAAATACGTTTGGGCCAGTTCAACGCTGATGGACGACGCGACCACATCAAAAGAAACGCGGGTAGAGTCACAACCGAAATACAACGTCAGGTCGTACGTGCCGGGCATATCCACCGTAAATGTGGAATTGCTGCTGCCGTCGGACCACTTGTAGGTGACCTGATTGGCCAATGTACCCGCGTACTGCGATCCGTCGAGCACCAATTCGGGGACATTATTGCACAATGCCGTTACCACATCCACATTATCGAGCGGCAAACCAATAATTGTTACCCGCGTACTATCACCTTTAATCAGCGTTTTGGGGTTATCGGATAACCGTTCTCCACCCAAAGAAGAGGGCAAATTGTACAATACGGCTTGGTTGGCGTACACCCCCGGGCCTACATTGCCGGTGTTCACCACAATCGTGATTTTGTGAATCCCCTCGGGCAAACTAAAATTATCCAACAAGAAAAAATCATCACCCGCCTGACTCAGTACATTGCCGTTTAAAGGGTTGCTTTTTACGCTGACAAAGGTAAAACCGGGTGGCAACACATCTTCAAAACGCATCCCCAAATGCGGGCGACGCGAAGTATTCACAAATTCAAAAGTGTATTCAATATCCGAACAAGGTGCCGATGTTTCCGGCTCCACCGTTTTGCGCAATTCTACCGTGTACGGGCAAGAACAACCATCGGAAGACGAAGCAGGTTGACCCGAAATAAGTAAAGTTGCGGCTCCGGTTTCGGGATTAATTTCAAAAAGCCGATTTTGGTCGCCAAAAGCACTCGTGCTGCCGTAGGCAAACAGATTACCGTAAGCGTCAAAAAACAACGCGCCGGTGGTGACGGGGGCCGATTGCGAAGGAAACGGCGACGATACCGCACCGGTATTGATGTTAATACGCACCAGTTCCTGCGCGTTGGAATCATAACCGTACAATACTTCGGTGGTAGGGTGGAACGCAATATCAAGAATTTGGGCGTTGGTATTCATGTCAATGGTCGTAACACCGTAGTTGGGGTCTTCGAGGTCCACTTTTACCAATTCACTGGCAAACGACACCCCGTTGGAAAAACTTACCGTACCAATCAGTACCAAATATTTGCCATCGGGCGTAACGTCACCGGCAAAATATGCCGTAAAATTATCCAATGGCAACGCTTTCAGGACCGTCGCGGAACCATTGGCATCGAGCCGGATCAGGTTGCGGGTGCCCGGGTCAATACAATATATGTAATTGTCGACCGAGCGGTAACCCGCAGCATTCACACCATACAACAGGTTGCTGTTGATGCTTTGGAAAAACACGGCGTTGGTTTGCGGATCAATCACTACTTCGTTGAGGGAAGCAGAATTATCGGTGGTGAAAGTCAGAAAAAACTGGTCTTCACAAGTAAATGGCACCTGCGCAACGGCGGGGCGAAAAAAAAGGAAAACACCCACCAAGAGAATCATCAACTTGGGTTGGACGTATCGGATCGGAAACTGGATCGTTTTTGGTTGCATAATCCGTTCTGGTTATGCTCGTCCCTCTTCTGCCTGATGTAATAAACGGGTAATATTCAGGCCATTCATTTTGTAGCACTGTAAAGGGAAAAGCGATGAGAAAACTGTAGGCACAAATTTGGGAAAAATATCCTACAATGTGCTGTAAACTATTTTTTATTTTATCAAACTCATTGCTAACGAAATTGTTGGGTACGAATTTTCCTATTTATGTCAAAAAATGGCCGCTTCGCATTTTTCAAAAATTATTTTCCCTCCAAGGCATCCACGTATTCCACCGAACCCAATCTGAATTTTACCATTAAGGGCATTTTTTTGCCCATTTCGTGTTCTATTCGGCAAAAAATCGGCAAATCCACCGAACGCCATTCCGGCAAAAAAATCGGGTGTAGCGCCGGACTTTTTTCCAATTTTAAACCCGTAAAAATGGGCAATGTCGCCGGACGAACGGCCCGCACCGCCTCATAACGCAATAACAATAACTCCGACGAACGGAAAACCGGCCGGGTCGGGGCCGTCGGTTGCGCCCAAGACACCAACGGAGCGGCTAACAGGAGCCAAACAAAACAGTATTTTATCATCATTAATGCACATTCCAGCGAATACCCACCAACAAACGTTGCCGTTGCATCGGCGCGTAAGCGTAGGTCGGATCAAATGTAAAGTTATTCGGGTTATTGAGGTGTACGTTTTTGTCAAATGGGTCAAATGCCCGCAAAATAATATTGCCTTTGGGATAAAAGCCAAACAGGTTTTTTACCCCAAAGTACAACTCCACGTCGTGGATGATTTCTTTGGTGACCTGTACGTTGTGAATGGCGTACCACGGCGATTTGGCCGGGCGTTCGTCGTTGGGGAAAACCGGCAAGTGCATCGGGGCGTTTACGTTACCCGTATAATCGAGGCTAAGTCCCCATTTTTTGACCGGAAAAGTGGCCGTCCAGGTGCCCGATAACGGCGGCGCGAACAATTGTGGTAAACGCTCGCCACCTTCCACGCGGTACACCTGCATGGCCGTTGCCCCCAGCATAATTTTGATGCCATTGGTAAAATTAAAATCCGTGTTTACCGATACGCCGCCCGAAATACCGTAACCATCCAAGTTGGCAAATATAATTTTATCGGGGTCGGTGAGGTAATCCGGGACAATTTGGTTCGAAAAACGCGTAAAAAACGCGCTGGCATCGAGGCCAATGTACCCCGCTCGCGCCGGGAAAAACCGGGTTACGTAGTTGATATTGGTGTTCCAGGAACGTTCGGGGCGCAAATTTTCTTCCACCACCACCGTGCGCGCACCCGTGAGGGCCGCGTGGTCTTCGGTGAAAATATTGGCCACCCGGTACCCCGATCCGGCCGTTACTCGCAAAATATGTTGGGCATCTTCGGCCCATTTCCAACTCAGGCGCGGCGTCAGAATATGCCCGTGGGCCGAGTTGTAGTCGTATCGCAAACCCGATAACAAGGTATTGCGCTGGTTAATTTTGAATTCATCCTGCACAAAAAGCCCCGGCAAAGTGGTGACATTGGGCAAATCGCGCAAACCATCGGCGGTGCTGGTGGCCGGCGTGTTGTCGTTGTAAACGGTAAATCGGTATGCCGCCCCCAACAACACATCGTGCCGGGCGTTTACGCTCACCGGTGCGCTCAGTTGCGCAAAACCCACCTGTTGCGAAGCAATATAAGGGGTAATGCCGTAGTAGGAATCCTGAAAATGGCGGTTCCAGGATACATCCAGCATTACTTTTTGGGCATCCCAGGGGAGTTGATAACGACCCAATACTTCCACCCGGCGCGTAAAAATGCTTTCGCCGTAAATGCTGTCGGTGCCGCGCCATTCGGGTGACCAATTCAATTCGCCTCCCCAGCGTTCCTCGTCCACGTAGCGCAGCGCCAACGAAGCCACGCGGTCTTTTTTACGGTCAAAATGCCATTTGTTAAACGCCGAAAACCGCCGTTGCAGGGTCATATCCGTAAAGTTATCGTTGTTGATGTCGAGGCGTTTTTGAAAATTAAAAAAATTCGCGCCCACCATCGTGTAAGCCTTTTTGAGGCGGCCCGCCACCGACACATCAACGTTGTACTCCGCCGCCGAAGTGGCGAACACATCGGCGTATAGCGTTGGCGCGTTCAGGGCATTTTTGGTCACAATATTAATCATGCCGCCCACGGCTTCGGAGCCATACAGGGTAGATGCCGGGCCTTTGACCACCTCAATGCGCTCCACGATGCCGTTGGGAATCCCGCTCAGGCCGTACACCGTTGATAATCCGCTCACAATGGGCATCCCGTCAATGGTCACCATCGTGTACGGTCCGGCCAACCCGTTGATCTGGATGCTGCCCGTATTGCACACGTTACAGGTGATTTGGGGTCGCACCCCGTTGACGCTGTTCATGGCGTCAAAAAAGGTCGCGGTGGCATTTTTTTGGAAAAAACGCGGCGAATACACTTCCACCGGAATGGGCGATGCTTCTTTGGTGATTTCTTTCATGGTGGCGGAAATCACCACGGCGGCCAATGACTGATCGGCGGGTTCCAGCAGTACCTGGGGCGAAAAAGCGCCCGTCCAGGTGGTATAGCCGGGGTAACTAATGGTTATTTCGGCGGTAACTGGTTGTGGCAGCACAAACACTCCGGCGGTATCCGTGTAGCCGCCGCCCTGCGCCCCGAGGCGAATGGTTGCCCCGGCCAATGGTTCGCGGGTGAGCGCGTCCGCGACGCGGATGGTGGATTGTCCCTGCGCCGAAAGTTGCAGAGAAATGCCCCAAAAAATTAGAAAAAAGGTGTAAAATCGGTTATTTCTCATAGCCCAATGGCGCGTAATGCTATTTTTCAACAAAGGTAATAATATTTTTAGATTGACCTAAAATTATTTTTAGTCTAATGCTTACAATAACTCAATTTCCGCCTGAATGTTCGCGCGGGCTATTTGTTCAAAATCTCGCCGGAAGGCATTGGTTTGATAAATAAAAGGTCGTTCCAAAAATTTTTCCAACACTTTTTTACGCCCCGGTTTGTATAAAATATTGGGGAAAATCGCGTATTCACGCCGAATTTGGTGGGTATATTCGAGGTAATGCTCCCACGAACTGCCCAAAATAGCCAGGTCCAAATCCAGCAAAAGTCCGGCGTGGGGGTAATCAATTGGTAAGTGCCGTTTGGTGGCGAGAATCAGTTGTGCACAATGGTCAATTATTTCGTTGGGAAATTGCAGTGCGTGCAATGCTTGTTGGGCCAAAAGGGCACTTTTTTCTTCGTTCTCGGAAGACAAGGCGCGGTAAACGGCATCGTGGTAAAAAATAGCCATAAACAATGCCGGTTGTTCGGTGGCCACCAGCCGTTCGTGTGCCCCGTTCACCATCTGTTCGATGTGGTGCAGGTTGTGGTAATGGCGGCCCGGTTGGGTGTAGGCTTTTTCCAATAACTGCCAGGCAGCCGTCACGTTAGACTGGTTTTGGGTGAATAAATCGGCGATTTGGTGAAATATATCTTTCATTTCTACAGTTTGATGAAAAAAACAACCGTGTTTGCCAAATAGTTGGCTCAAAAGCCATAATTCGGCCTTATTTTTGCTGTATAGATGGCGTACGCCAATCCAACTTATGCCCAATAAAAATAACCGATTCCTGTTACCTTTTTTACTTCTGGTACATAGTGCGCAGTTTCTGGCGGCCCAGCCCGCTTTGGACTGGGATTTGACGTTTGGCGGCATTAGCTACGAAGAACTCAACGGCTTAAAAGTACACCAAAATGCCATTTATATCGGCGGTTCTTCGCGTTCGGCGCTTAATTTTGGCCAGCCGGGCGATACTTCGTGGAATGTATTGTTTACCAAAACCAATTTTGAAGGGCAGGTATTGTGGCATAAAATGCTGGATGCCAACCGCAACGACCGGCTTTGGACCCTGATGGTTACCAGCGACGGCGGGCTTTTGGCCGGCGGCTACTCTTATTCGGATGCTTTGGGCGATAAATCACAACCCAGCCGGGGCGGCATGGACGTGTGGGTGATTCGGTTAGATACGGCGGGTAACAAAATTTGGGACCGTACTTTTGGTGGAACGGGCCGCGACGAACTTTTTTCCATCCTCGAAATGCCCGACGGCAGTTTTATCCTCGGGTGCCATTCCAATTCCAACGCGGGCGGGGATAAAAGCGAAATGTCGCGCGGGGAACTGGATTTTTGGCTCATCGGGATGGATGCAAACGGGAATAAACTGTGGGATAAAACCATTGGCGGTAACGCCGAAGACCAAATTCACGATTTGGCCTTGTTGCCTTCGGGGAATATCCTGGCTTCGGGCGGAACGGTGTCGCAGCGCAACACGGGCGAAGTTGGTCCCGATTTTGCGCGCGGGGCCAAAGACTACTGGATTTTGGAATTTGACCCGACGTCGCGGCAGGTGGTATGGAACCGACGGCACGGCGGCACCAACGACGATTTTGCGTACGCCTTGCTGGTGACTTCGGGTGGAAAAATATTTTTGGGTGGTCGCTCGGCTTCGGGTATTGCGCCCCCGACGGCCATTAATAATGGCAAAAACGCCCCTTTTTACGGCGGCGACAGCGATTATTGGTTGTTGGAACTGGATGCCAACGGCCAAAAACGCAACGAATGGAGTTTTGGCGGCAATGGCCTCGACGATTTGTATTATTTGCAGGAAAACGAACGCCGCGATATTTGCATCGGCGGGGTAACCGATTCCGGCATTTCGGGCAATAAAACCACGCCTTTGCGGGGCGGATACGATTTTTGGCTCATCGGGATAGACACCTTGGGCAACCAACTTTGGCAAAAAACCGTGGGCGGCGGCGACATTGACGCACTAACCCGCATTGATCTTATGCCCAACGGCGCGATGGTGCTGGGCGGGCATTCGCAAAGCAACGCCGGTTTTGAAAAAAGCGACGCGTCGTTTGGCGTCAATGATTTTTGGGTGGTTACAACCCTTTGCAACACCACCGTTGCGATTGATAACACACCAATTGCCAATTATTGCGCCGGAGAACCCGCTTTATTAACGGCGCTGACGACCGATTGCGCCGATTGTTTGTACCTTTGGAACACGGGGGCCACCACGGCCTCCATTGAAGTGGAGCCGGGAACCTCGGGGGAATATTCGGTAAAGGTGATTAATGAATTGGGTTGCATTGCCCTCGACACAGCCAACGTGAGTTTGCCACAACCACCGGTCATCAACATCGGCCCGTCGGATACGCTGATTTTGGCCAATAATACCCTGATTTTGGGGCAAAACAACCCCGAATGGACGTACCAATGGAGTACCGGTGCCCAAACGCCCACGATTCAGGTAACGACCCCGGGCGTGTACGCGGTAACGGTAACGGACGGCAACGGTTGCTCGGCCACCGACGCTATATTGGTGCGCATGCGGCGGGAGGTGCTTATTTACGCACCCACGGCGTTTTCGCCCGATTTAGACGGGGTAAACGACTATTTTACGTTGTATACGAACGATGGGGTGGAGCGGATTTTGGAGTTGCAAATTGCCGACCGTTGGGGCGAATTAATTTATCGGAAACGCGACTTTTTTCCCAACAACGACGTGGACGGCTGGGATGGTCGGTACCGGGGCAAATGGGCCGAGGTGGGGGTGTACATTTGGTCGGCCGAAGTGCTATTAAGTGATGGTGAAAAACGGCATTTAGAGGGCGATATTACGATAATACGGTAGTGTGCACTCATTTTTGTTAATTATATTTGCTTTTTTCCAAACTTACGCTAATTTTGCGGTTTATTTCCCCGTGTGGTATTTAGTTATTGCATGGGTTAACTCAACAACATACCGGATTTTAATCTGCTTTTAATCAAACAAGCCCTCACAATGCGCATCCAATTTATCCTTTCCTGTCAGAAAGGTACCATAATTCCGATCAACTACCAGTCTGAAATATCCAACTGGATTTTCACCGCACTGGCTAAATCAGGCAGCGAATTAGTTGCCCACTTACAGGAAAAAGGATTTAATGTAACCACCCAAGGTTATAAACAATTTACGTTTAGCCCGTTGGCCATTTTTCCTTACGAAATGGATCAGGTACGCCAAGAGTTTCGGCTATTGGGTAACCAGGTTAAAATTGCCATTTCCATTTATTTAGACGCCAGTTTTGAGCAGCAGGTGGTGAGCCTGTTTCGTCAAACGCCGCTTCAATTGGGTATGCTCGAAGGTCGGCCTGCTTATTTTGAGGTAAAACACTGGCAAATTCTCCCCCGGCCACAATTTAAAGAAACGCATCAGTTTAAGGCTGTTTCGCCCATTTCGGTGACCAACACCGAAGATATTCCGGTTCCGAGTCCCTATATTTTGCCGGATTCTGAGACCTACGACATTAGTTTTTTCACCCACATTATACGCCGGTTTAAGGCAGCACACCGCTATAAATCCTTAGCCGGTTTGAAATTACTTGACCCTTCATTCCCGATGCATTATCGCCTGATTGGTCAGGCCAAATCGCGGTTAATTCACCTCAAACACAATTATGAGGGTTTAACGCAGTTGCGCGGTTTTGTATTTGACCTTGAGTTAAATATGCCAGTGGAAGTAATGGAGTACATTTATTACGGTGGTTTGGGCGAGTTTCCTTACCTCGGGTTTGGTTTTGTTGATTTTAGAGAAGAAGATGCCAAGCCGGAGAAGCGCCACAGCGGCGGCGGGAAAAGTGAACAACGCGACTACTCCCAACAAAGGCCACCGCAGCGACCACGACAACAATATTAGTCCATATACATGATGAAACACAGCCCCTTCGTTCTTCTTTTTGTATTAAGTTTGATGCTTGTCGTTGGTTGTCAGCCAGAACCTCCCAAAGCGACCATAGCCACGGTCGTGGGGGAATGGGTCGTACAGGCGGCCAAACGCAACGAACGTAAGACCCAACTGCTCGAGGGTACTTATTTTGTGTTCGCCCAAGACGGTAATATGCGCTCGAATCTGCCGCTGTACGAATCTGCGGCGGAATGGGTTTCCCCTTTTGAACTCAGTAATGACTCTACATTGCGGTTCGGAACACCGCCCATGAATTACACCCTGAAAAACTGGAGTGACTCTACACTTGAATTAGAGTTTACGACCCGGGGGCTTCCATTTTGGTTATTTTTGAAACGCGCAACGGCTCCGGTGGGGCTCCGGGATAGTATAGTGGAATGACCAAAAGTTTATACAAATAGTTAACAATCAACATCTTAGTACATTTGCCATGAACAAACTTTACTTCGTGGTGGCCCTGTGCTGCCTGATGTCGCCGTTGCTATTATCGGCGCAATGCCCCACTTCTTTGACAATTACTTCTCAAGTAGAATTAAACGAATTTCCGGCTAACTATCCCAATTGTACAGAGATAGAAGGCAGTGTTGAGTTGGAAGGTAATATTATCAGTTTCACTCCTCTGTTTCAGTTAGAACGTATTGGAGGCTCTTTAATACTCAACGATATTAGAGCCGGGCAAATAAATGATTTTGCCAACCTCAAATACATTGGCGGGGACTTAAGAATTACCAATTGTGAAAATCTGACGTTTCTGAACGGGTTCAACGCGCTGGATACTATAAATGGCGCATTAAAAATTAACAGCGATTCATTATTGCAAAATATTCAAGGGTTTAACAACCTGCAATACGTAAACGGTAAAATGAGTTTTAGTTCTAACCAAGCTCTAAACTCCATCAATGCATTTTCCGGTTTAACAGCGGTAAAAGGAGACATTGACTTAAACGATGTTCCCATTGATACAATTGCCGGATTTGGAGCATTCAGTAATTTTGGCGGCACGTTTAGTATCCGTTCTACCCAACTCCGCAGTCTGGATTTTTTGGGGAATCTGTTGAATATTGATGGTGGTTTCAGGATAATAGCCAACCCGAAAATTCCTCATTTGAAGGGATTAAAACGCCTGAAACACGCTGGAAGAAGCATTGTGATTTACAATAATGATTTACTGGGAGATTTATCGGGGCTGGATTCACTTCAATGGATTGGCGGCACATTGGATGTGGCTGGTAATAAAAATATGTTATCTTTAAACGGCATTGGCCAACTGGATTCCATTGGCGATGACCTGGTTTTGTGGTTTAATAATTTACTTCAGGATTTCAGCGGCTTAAACCAACTGAAGTCTATTAATAATCTTTTGGTTTTTGACAACCTGCAAATAACATCGTTTAAGGGGTTAGATAGCCTGCTCATCATTAAAGGACAGGCGGATATTTATCAGAATCCTAATTTGGAAAACCTGAAAGGATTGGATAATCTGGAAGAAATTAGCGTGTACCTGACCATTTTTCAAAATCTGTCACTGGCTTCTCTGGATGGCTTAAATGGTTTGCAACGTACGCCGCGATTAGAGATTATGAACAACGCCAAACTCGAAAATCTTTCGGCCTTAAATAACATGGACAATGTGGTGCAATTTCTTCGAATCGCCAACAATCCTTTGTTGTCTTATTGCGCCGTTGAGCCAATCTGCACTTATTTAACCAATGGCGGTAATGGGGCTTTTATTTTGGATAATGCATTTGGTTGTTCTTCAAAAATCGAAATCCTGAATGCTTGCACTTCCGGCAGCACCGAACAATGGGCCAATACGCTGGAGTGTTTCCCCAACCCGGTGCTAAATACCCTGCGCATTTCGGCCCCCGCCGAAGGAGCATTTTACCGCTACGAATTGTTTTCGATGACGGGTACTCTCGTGGCCTCCACCGATGCCCAAGCCGTTACCGAAATAGATATGCGCCATTTGCCGGAGGGCGTGTACCAACTCCGTGGCCTTTCGCAACGGGGTATGGTGCAACGTTTAATTGTGAAAACGAGGTAAATAAAAACCACTTCCTTCCCTGCATTGTTTTGTTTCTTTGCTGATCAAACAAACAGGAACATGCGCAAATACCTTCTATTTTTATGGTTATTCCCGGCGTTGTACGCCCAGGCACAACTCAACCTGCAACTTTTGGCCCACGTCCCCAACGATTCCGGGGTAACGCTGGCGGGTTGCTGGCATTACGTGGATAGTTCCACCAACGAATACGCGCTCATCGGGCACCGCCTGGGGCTGGATATTTACGACGTAACGGTACCCACCGCACCCGTCCGGCGGTTTCGGGTGCCCGGTTTGGTCAATAATTGGCGCGAAGTGAAGGTGTGGAACGGATTTGCCTACGTGGGATCCGAAGCCAATGGCAGCGGTATTACCATCGTGGACCTGCGCCAATTGCCCGATACCATCCATTATAAGGTATTTACCGGCGAAGGGTTAACCGAAAATCAAATTATCCGCAGCCACACCGTGGGCGCGGTGGACGGCTATTTGTACGTTTATGGTGGCCCGGACCCCCTCAATGGTGCCGTTATGTTTTCGTTGGAAGACCCCTGGAATCCCGTTTACGTGGGCAAGTACGCCACCAATTACCTCCACGACGGTTTTGTACGCGGCGATACATTGTGGGGCAGCGAAATTTACGTGGGGCAATTTAGCGTCATTGATATTCAGGACCGGGCAAATCCGGTATTGCTGGCGACCCAGCCTACACCGGCGTTGTTCAACCATAACTCGGAATTGTCCAAAACCGGGCAATACCTGTTTACCGCCGACGAAGTGCCGTTTGCGCCCCTTGGTGCTTATGATGTATCGGACCTCGACAATATTACCCTGACGGATATTTATTTGCCCTCGCAACGCCCCGCCGGTGAAGTGCACAACGTGCGGCATTTTGGCGACGATTACCTCGTTTGTCCCTCTTATCAGGGGCAATTGACCATTGTAGATGCTTCCGATCCGTATAATTTGATCGAAACCGGCTGGGCCATTATGGGCAATTCCTTAGTTTGGGATGCCAATCCGTACCTGCCTTCGGGAATTGTTTTTGCCACGGCCAAAGCCGAAGGGATGTTTATTTACCAACCCACCTACACCCGCGCCGCACGCATCAAAGGGGTAGTGACCGATGCGGCCACTGGTTTTCCGCTCAACGATACCAAGGTTTTTGTGGAAACGACCAGTAACGCCGATACTACCAATTTGGACGGTAAATACGCGACGGGCGCGGCGCAATCGGGCGTTTATGCGATTCGGGTAGAGCGCAGTGGTTACCTGGGCCAAACAATTTCTCAGGAGTTGACCGCCGGTACCGTTAAGGAGTTAAACATCGCGCTCCAACCCGAAAATGTGTCGGTTTCCGACGCTAATGGGGGGCAAAACCTGCGTATTTTTCCCAATATTGTCAAAAATGGCTTTACCGTAGAAATCACATCGGCATTAGCGGCTCAATCTCCGTGGTTATACCTCCATGATGTTCAAGGCCGCCCCGTCATAAGCCGCCAATTATCCGCCACCGCGACGTATATTCCGCTGGATGTACCGCAGGGCGTGTACTTGGGTACGGTTGGGAATACAAGATTTAAAATGGTGGTTGTGAAGTAATTTATTTGTCAAATGCCTGTTCCATATCGGCAATGAGGTCTTCTACGGCCTCAATGCCCACCGAAATGCGCAATAAATTATCGGGGCTGGGTGATTCCGGGCCTTCGACCGAGCGCCGGTGTTCAATCAGGCTTTCCACGCCGCCCAAACTGGTGGCGTGTTGGAAAATCCGCAATTTACCGCAAAAACGCAACGCCGCTTCTTGTCCGCCTTTGACCAAAATGGACATCATACCGCCAAAGCCACCTTTCATTTGGCGCAAAGCGATGTCGTGTTGCGGGTTATCGGGCAGGCCCGGATACAGTACCGCCTCTACCGCCGGATGCTGTTGCAACCATTGCGCCAATTGCAACGCGTTGGCGGCGTGAATGGGCATTCGGGCCGTAAACGTGGCCAAACTACGGCACAACAACCAACAATCGAACGGCGACGGCACCGCGCCGCCCGTTTTTTGGTAGGTTCGGATAAATTCGTAACGTTCGTCCATTGCTTTAAAAATCAAAGCACCGCCCAATACATCGGAGTGGCCGCCGATGTATTTGGTGGTGGAATGCAACGAAATATCCACGCCCAAATCCAGGGGTTTGGTAAAATACGGCGTTGCCCACGTGTTATCGGCTACCGTAAAACACCCGTGTTGGCGGGCAATGGCCACTACGGCGGCAATATCGGTGAGTTTTACGCGGGGATTGGACGGCGTTTCGAGCCAAACCAAGCGGGTATTGGGCCGAATTTCGGCTTGCACCTGCGCCAAATCCAGCATATCCACGAGGCTAAATTCGACCCCGAATTGGGGGAATAATTTGGCCAAAATATTGCGCACCCCAAAATAAGTATCATCGGGTAACAGCACGTGGTCGCCGCTGCGCAGGCTTTGAAACACCGCCGTGGCCGCCGCTAAACCGGAAGCGAAAGTAACGGCCGCCGCGCCGTTTTCCATGAGCGCCAGTTTGGTTTCCAGCGCGTGGCGATTGGGGTTATCGTAGCGGGAATAGAGGTAACCGGCGGGAAACGAAAGGCCATCGTCGCCGCGTTCAAAAGTGGTGGATAACACGATGGGCGACATCACCGCCCGGCTATTATCTTCAATGTGACCTTCGTGAATGAGTTGGGTACTGAGTTGCATTTTTAAAAAAAGGAATGATAAAACGTTGGGATGAGGTGATCTCACCCGTTTATACAACGCAGGACATACTGCATTTGCCCACAAAATAAGTAGAGTTAGTTCTCCGGTGCGCCAGCGTCAATCCATTTTTTAATTTTTATCCGGTCACAGTCGGGTATGAGTGCACTTCCGACCGGATAAGGCATGGGTTTTACCCCGCTGGCGTGCACAATACTCGCCCAAAACTTGCCGTCGTTTACACTGGCTTTTACCCCGACGTACGTGGTGTAATTGAGGTTGCCGGATGGGCTAACCGCCCCGTGACAACCATTGCAGCGCAGGGCCAAAATGGGTTTAATATCGGCGGTGTACGCAAATTGGGTGGTATCGCAGGCGCCGTCGCAGTGTAAATCCTGCGCACCCTGTTGAATCCATTTCAAAATCAGCGCCCGTTGGGCCGCAGTAAGTGGGGCCAGCGGTGGTGGTGGCATTCGTTCACTTGCATTGGGCGACGTAGACGTGTACAGTTTACTTTGGGTCGGGCTGTTCAGGCGCACGCCGCCCGTAGTGAGCACGTGTTCGTAACTGGTGAGCCAAACATTTTCTTCGTGCGAAATATTATCGTGGCAATTGGGCATGGCGCAGTTGGACTGCAACAAGGGCAACAATTGCTGCTCGAAATACACGGTATCGGGGCTGCACGGGTGCAACGTTGTCGGGGCCGGGTTGTTGATATAAATGGTGTCGGTACTGGTGACGTAAATGGTGTCACCGTCCGGCGTAATAATAATGGTAGGCTCTTCCGGTAGTGTGGGGACGGCTTCGCGCTGGCAGGCGAAATAGATAAAAACGGAGAGCAGCAGCAAGGGGGCGATTGGATAGAAGTGATGCATCGTATTTTAGATTTTTCTGTTTTGAATTTGAAACCAACGCGAGATATTAAACCCGAGCCGGATATTGCCCGCCGCCCAATTGCCGTTTTCATCCAGCAAAAAAGCGCGTTCGTTCATGCCCGTGGAATTGGAGAGGTGCAACTGGAATACGTGGCCACCCGTTTCAATATCCACCCCGAGCGACAACGGAATTCGTTTGATGTCGTTGGCAAAAGCATTGATGGTATAATAGCCGTCCCAAGTGAGGGCGACCCTTTTGGTAAATTTCCAACGACCACCAAGGCCAACGGCAAATACATCGTTGGGGTCCACAATACTCGGGGCCAGGTTGCGGTGCACCACCATGGGCGCAATTTGAAGGCTGAAACGGTCGCTAAACTTGCGGCCAATAATTACCTGGTGGTAGTACGACAGGCGGCGGTCGAAGGTCGTTTCCACCTGTGCTTCCGGGGTTTTGAGGCCGTTGATGGTCATGCCACTTGCCCAAATCACCGAAACGGGTATGTTGGTTTTGCCCGTTGATTGCCACAAAAGACGGTATTTTACAAAACCATCCACCTCTTTTTTAAACGTACTGCGCCCGAAACCCACCATCAGGTTTTTAGAAATTCCGTAGTCGAAGCCCATCCGCATGGATGCCTGGTCGAGGCCAAATAATTCGTAGCCGCCGCCGGAAAGTTCTCCAAAACGGTGCAAAATTCTAAAGTCGAGCACCCCAAACGGCAACATTTCGATGCTGTTGCCATTAATCACCCGGGGCGATTTGAAGGCATTGGTGGCGTAATCGCGGGCATTATTGTCGGCAAATCCGCTCAACAGGTCCTCGGCGGGATCCTGGGCGTTTAATTGCAAAGAAACCAAAAAGAATAAAAGTATATAGCGCATAACGGCGTTGGTAAGTTGAAAAATAAGGGTTAGTTGTTGGGCGCTCCGGCGTTGATCCATTTTTTGATGACGGCAATGTCGCAATTCGCCAATTTCCCGCCGCCCGAGGGCATGGCCGAAAAACCGCCCGTGTGTTCGATGGAACCCAACAGGGAGCCATTATCCACCGAAATTTTTACGCTGGTATAAGCCGACAACACAATGCCGGCACCGGCCGCTGCCGTACCGCCGTGGCAGCCGTTGCAGTTATTTTGTAAAATGGGTTTTACCCGGGTGGTGTACGACATAACGCCCGTGGTGTCGCAGGTAGACACCGCGCAGGAATCATTGGTCGCACCTTCTTCAATCCAGGTGGCAATGGTGCGAATCTGGTCTTTGCTTAACCGGTTATACGGCGACTTGGGCATGACTTCGGGGCCAATGGTGACCAATACTTTGTACAGTTCACTTTGGCGGTAATTGCCGGGTTCTACGTCGCGCATAATGCCGTCGTAGGTGGAGTAATCGCGTCCTTTTTCGCGGTCGGTACTGTTGTGGCAACCGCTTTGGGTGCAGTTGGACGTGATGATGGGTTGTACATCGCGTTGGAAACAAACGGGATCCGTTTCAATGTACTCTCTTTTACAGGCATTCCATAAGAGTACGGAAAAAAGGCCCACCGTCAGGAAACGGAGCGCACTTTTGAGTGTGGTGTTGAACATAAATTAAGTGTTTTAGAAGGAAAATACGGGTATATTAACAGCAATCTAAGAGCATATCAAAGGTTTCAAAACGGTTTTAAGCGATAGATCGAACCGCAAAGATACAATGTACAGTTGTTCTTTTAGGGAATAGTCTGGCCAAATCGTTGCATTATTTACATTTGTTTTCCAATAAAATTCACGTTTTAGCGTCTATTGCACATTAATTACAAACAGCCATATTACGCTATCGTACCATGCCCAAAATACACCCCGTACTCGCCCTTGCGTTATTATTTTTTTTCGCCAACCAATTAACCGCACAACCCGTCCCGCTGCACGATTATTGGGCCGCAAAAATCCCCAATTATTGGTTAACGTACGACCAGTTTCAGCCCATTGATTCCAATATTGCCCTCGTGGAGCGCGGCAAATGGCATAGCCTGATCAATCGGCAGGGAAAAGCCGTCATTGATTCCGTTGATTATTTGAGCCAATGTTTCCCGTCGCCCTATTTTATGGCCCAAAAGGCCAATAAGGTAGCGCTTTTTCGCCCGGATGGCTCGGTTTTTATCCCTTACCAAAAAGGCCGCTATTTTAGCGCCCTGCCCAACAATACCTTTGTCCTCGAAACCGATGGCCAAAAATATAATTTTGATGCCCAGGGCCAACTCAGCCCGTTCCCCAGCCCCCAAATTATATCCGGCCCGGAGAATGGCCTCTACATCGCCCGCGACAGTACCGATAAATTGGGACTGATGGATGCCCGGGGGCGTTGGGTGGTGAAGCCACGTTTCCACGAAATGGAATACTTCAAAAACGATTATTGGATCGACTCCGAAGGAGACCAAAAATTGCTCATTAACCCCACAAAGGGCTGGACGGGCAAACGCCGTTATTATTCCATTTTTGCAATGGACAACGACAGTATGGGTTTCTGGGGCACGACCGAACGCGCCGACGCGCCCGCAACTTACTACCATTACGACGAAAAGCCGGGCACCGAACGCATACCTGTCTACTACTTGAATGCCGAGCAGGACTACTATATCTTTAGTTCGGCGCAAAAAAAACACGGAGTTTGGGACAAAAAAGGCAACCTTATTTTGCCCGCCGAGTACAGTTTCATAACATCTCTGTACGAAACCAGAATGCCCGATACCTACAACCCGGAAAGTATGGTCATGTCGCCGTTGTTGATGGTGGGCCAAAACGATGTAATGGGGATTTTTGACGGAAAATCGTTGGTTTTGCCCATTCGTTACAACTATCTTGAGGTGTATTCGGGCAAAATCCTTGCGTTTACCCTCGATTCATTTTTTGTTTTTTCGGCCAAAAACCAACAGTTGGAAATCGCCCGCCGCATCACCAACGCAGGCCATACCAACCAGTTTATTTACAATAGACCCGCACAAGATTCCATTTATCACCTCGAAAAAGGCTGGATTCGGTTGCCCAAAGGCCAATATGACATCAACGTTGCCAATACTTATATTTCTTTGTGCAACGCCGATAACGGCCTTTGCCAAATCCTCGATCACAACGGAAACCTGCGACTGAGCGACGTGGAAGCCCCCCAAACCCAACACTGGAGCAATATGCGCGACATGAGCATCAGTTACCAAAAAAACGGCAGTACCGGCTGGTATATCCCGTCCACCGGGTTTGTTCAGGAAGCGCGGTACGACGAAATTCGCCCGTTGGTGCAAGGGCGTTTTTTGGTGCAAAAAAACCTGCGTTGGGGCATTGTCGCCCACGATGGTCGCCTCATTTTGCCCATTGAATACGATGATGTGCTGCAAACTGACCAAAAACGCGTGGTTTACCTCCGAAAAAATCGCCAGTGGCGTATTTTTGATCTCGACGGGCAGGTCGTTCACCAGGGGAGTTTTGATAATATCAGCCGCGCCGTGCCCGAAAATGATCAGTTTTTTTGGGGGAAAACCGAGCCGGGATGGCAATTGTACCGCATTCACCAAACCCAACCCCTGTTGCCGATACACCTGACCAAACTCCCCGACGGCAATTCGGTGGATATGGACGAAAATAACTACATTGTACAGCATCCGGTGAGTGGTAAATATGGCTGTGTCAGTTATTCCGGGAAAATGTTGTCCGGTTTTGAATGGGATACTTTAGCCTATTATTACGGCCAAAAAGGCAACGAATTTTACCTTTTTAAAGAAAAATCACTGACGCCCGCAGCCATTGTCAAGGGGCGCAACATTTCTTTCAACCTTTCTTTTATTTTTGTACACACCCTTGATGGCCGCTATCAGGTATATCACCGCGATGGCAAACTGATGTCGCCGCGTTCGTTTGTGTACGCCGATTACAAAATGCCCGGTGGCCCATTTAAAAAGAAATACGAACAAATATTGGTGCTAAAAGCCGAGGCCGATACCTGGGAACTCATCAACGGCAGTGGCAAAACGGAATATCGCGTAAAATGCGACTCCTTATACTATTTATCGGAGGATTTTTACGGTTATAAAAAAGGTGCCAAACGTTATTTGTACAACCAAAAAACCGGCAAAAAATGGCGTTTTGACTTTGAGCAACTTTCCTCTTTTGGCCCCAATGGTCACTATATGGTGGTCCAAAAGGGGTATTACGGGTTGGTGGACAAAAACATCAAAACAATCATACCGTGCACCTACACCAGTCTGTTTTCCATTGCTCAGGATTTGGTGGTGGGCGTACAGGGCGTTGACCAATACGGCGTATTTACCCTCGATGGTAAAGTGTGTATACCGATGGGCCAATACGACGATCCCCCGCGCACCATTGGCCAGGATTTGATTTTGGTGCGCAAAAACGGCCAGGTCGGGGTGTATTCCATTGCCGAAAAAAAATGGACCTCCGATACTTACGAGGATATTCAAAGTTGCAACGTGCGGATTCCACTGGCCAAATCGCTGTTTTTGATTCGGGTCAAAGGCAAATACGGCCTCATGGACTCCGATTGCCGGGAAGTGCTGGCCCCCACTTACGATAAAATTGAGGAAGGTGACGGCTTTTTGCTCACCCTGCACGAGGGCAAACGCCGGGCATTGTACGATCCCGCCAGCCAAAAAATTGTGGGCAGCGACTACGAAGAAACCCGTGTCAACTGGATGGGCATTTTGGCCAAAAAAGGCGAGACGTGGTCGTTTTTCCGGGAAAATAAATTGGTTTTTGAAAAAAAATGCAATTATATCTCTTTCACCAGCAGTAACGACATTATTTTTAAAGAAAACGCCGGTTCCACAACGGGCATGATTGACGCTAAAGGCCAAATTGTGCTGGCACCGATTTTTGACCATATTGCCCACGTGTCGAACCTCATTGCTACTACCCGCAACGGCCAAATTCAGTTTTGGTCCAAAAGTGGCAAACCGGTGAACGATGATATCTACACGGCGTACAACGGACCAACCTACAACTGCATTGTGGTGGAAAAAGGCCCGCTCAAAGGGGCAATGGACGCCAACGGCCGACAATTGTTGCCCGTGGCTTACGAAACCATTTTGCCGGCAACCAACGAAAACCATTTTGTGGTGAGCAACGGCGGCAAATACCTGCACGTGCTGAAAGGCGGTGTGCCCATGTCGGGAGCCGAATGGGAAGACGCTTACGAATTTGACCAGGGCATTGCGCCCGTAAAAAAAGGCGGAAAATGGGGGTATATCTCCACCGATGGTGCCTTTGTCGCCGAACCTCAATTTGATTTTGCCGACCGTTTCCGGGGGTACGAGGAGCGGTTTGCCGCCGTAAAACAAAATGGCGCGTTTTTTCTCATTGGGACGGATGGCCAGCGGGCTGCGCAAAAACTGGACAAATCGTATCGTTTTGCTTATTTTCCGCTCGATACTACCTGCCTGGCTTATACCCAAATGCCGTTTGATTTTACCGATGCAAGTCTATTGTACGAACAAGCCGATTTTCATTTTCAGGTGCGCGGCAAAGGCACCGAAAAACGGGGCGTGGTTAATATCAAGGGTGAATGGGTGTTGCCGCCCGTGTACGACCAAATTCGGAGCGTTTACGACAATAATTTGGTGTTTTTGATCAAAAAAGAGCAGTTGTACGGTATGTACAACGCCATGGACAAAGTAATGGTCGAGCCACAATACGACGATATTTATTCGATGGGCAACGACCGTTTTCACGTTAAAAAAGACGGGCGCTTGTTTGTTATTGATAAATTTGGGCAGTTAATTGATTAAGAAATTGTTCGGTTTTTCCTGATATAAAAGTATTCTGTACTGCAACATTGGCAAACTTGTCTTTTGAAGCATCATTGGGGCGTTGCAACTTTGCGCCGTTATTTTGCGGCTCCGCCAATGTCACACGGAAATTCTTTTCTACTACGAACATCATGAAAAACAACATTTTAATCGCGCTTTTTTTAGCGCCGTTTTGGGTGTTTGCCCAAGTCCCGACGCAAACCATTCGTGGTACGGTTTTGGACAAAGACACCCGCGAAGCCCTCGTTGGGGCAACGATTTCGATCAAAGACAGCAACCCGTCCCTCGGCACCATTACGGATGTCGAGGGACGTTTTGTGTTAACCAATGTGCCCGTTGCTCGGGTACAGGTGAATGGCACCTACGTGGGCTACGAGACCTGGCTCAGCGACCCGTTTATCCTCAATTCGGCGCGGGAAATGACCTTGACGGTCGAACTGACGCAAGTGGCCGTGAGTGGGAACGAGGTGGTTATTTCGGCCAAAAAATTCGGGAATGAACCACTGAATGAAGTCTCCATTCTCAGTGCCCGGTCGTTTTCGGTGGACGAAACCCAGCGGTACGCGGCCTCGGCCAACGATCCCGGCCGGATGGCGCAGGCATTCCCCGGTGTACAACCCAGCCGCGATAACCGCTCGGATATTGTGGTGCGCGGCAACTCGGGGATTGGTTTGTTGTGGCGCCTCGAAGGGGTGGATATTCCCAACCCCAACCATTTTGCCCGCCGGGGTTCGTCGGGGGGCGGCATTACGGTTTTTTCGGTGAGTATGTTGGGTAATTCAGACTTTAGTTCGGGGGCTTTTCCCGCCGAATACGGCAACGCTTACACGGGGGTATTTGATATTCGTTTCCGCAAAGGCAACGCCGAAAAACGGCAATACACGTTCCGCGCCGGGATGCTGGGCCTCGATTTTAGCACCGAAGGGCCGTTTAAAAAAGGCGGGCGCGCTACGTATTTGCTCAATTACCGGTATTCTACCCTCGGTATTTTGAACCGGATGGGGATTTATTTGGTGGGAGAACGGGTGCAAAATACCTTTCAGGACCTGTCTTTCAACGTCTTTATGCCCTCCAAAAGCGGCAAAACCATGTTTACACTGTGGGGCATTGGCGGGTTGAGCAGTGAAATTGGTAACCCGGTGAAAGACACCGCGACCTGGGACCAATACTCCGATTACACGGGCCGCGAATTTGTGACCAATATGGGGGCCGTGGGCGCAACCAGCCTCACCACTTTAAAAAACGACGCTTATATCAAAACCCATTTTGCCATTACCGGGCAGGATATTTTGTACACTGACGATACCTTTAACATTCGCAGCATTACCGAAAAATACACCATTAACCGGGAAAAATACCGCGAGGGCCGGGCGGTATTGTCGGCGTTTTACAATAAAAAAATGAGTGCCCGCGCCAATGTGCGGGTGGGCTTTTTTGCCAATCAAATTTTTTACAACCTTAACCGCAACACCCTCGGCGATTCGACCAGCCTCGACGCTAAGGGCAGCACCCAACTGCTCCAGCCTTACGCGCAGTTGCGCCTGCGCCCCACCGAACGCCTGACGGTGAACATCGGGGCGCACGCCATGTACCTTACCCTGAACGGGCGGCACAGCGTGGAGCCGCGCATTGGGGTGAAATACCAATTAGACGCCAAACAATCGCTGAGTGTGGCCTGGGGTTTGCACAGCCGAATGTTGCCCATTGGGAATTATTTTACCCAAATTCGCGGCGTAGAAGTCAATAAAGACGCCGATTTTATCCGGGCGCAACACTTGGTAGCGGGGTATGACCTGCTGCCGGGGCGTAACTTGCGGTTGCACGTGGAAGCCTATTACCAACGTTTTCACAATGTGCCCGTGGCCGATCAGGCGGGCAGTTCGTGGAGTATTTTGAACACGATTGACGGATACGCCAAATACCGTTTGATCAACGAGGGCGGCGGCACCAACCGGGGCATTGACCTGACGATAGAACAATCGTTCCGGCGCGGGGCATTTTTTATGATTGGCACTTCCATTTCGCGCTCGCGGTACACCGATGCACAGGGACGTGCGTTTTCGACGGCGTTCGACAGCGGTATTTCGGCCTCGTTTATGGGCGGCAAAGAGTGGAAAGTCTCCCAACGGGGCGTGTTGCAATTGGGCACCAAAATCATTTACAACGGCGGTCAACGCCTTACCCCTTTGTTGAGCGAACAGAATATTAGTCGTTATTCCCGCGATCCTTTGTTGGACCAATCACGGGCTTTTTCGGAAAAAGTAGAGGCTTATTTCCGCCCCGATGCGCGGATTTCGTACCGCCAGAACGCCCGTCGTTCGGCGTGGCAACTGGCATTGGACGTGCAGAACGTGGCCAATCGCCAAAATATGGATGCCCTCAGCCGCGAATACGACCCGGACATTAACAATTGGGTGTACCGCAAACAAAGCGGGTTGACGCCGATATTGTCGTTTCAGTTAGATTTTTAACAAAAACATTAGTCCCGGTACAAAGTGCTGTTGGCGAGGTATTCCCACACCGGATCGGGCACCAAATACCGGATAGAATGCCCGTCTTTGATGCATTGTCGGATATAAGTGGCCGAAATATCGAGCAACGGTGCCTCGCAGATGCGCACGTGCGGGTGCGTGGCGAGTTCGCCCAAATCGTAGCCTGGGCGGTTATACACGTAAATATCGTGCTGCGCCAAAATTTGTTCGTAGTTTTTCCACAGGTGAAACGTCGCCAAATTATCGCCCCCAACAATGAGACAAAACTCGTGTTGGGGGTATTTTTCTTTTAAAACCGCCAGCGTATCAATGGTGTAGGACGGTTTGGGCAGGCTAAATTCCACGTTAGAGGCTTCAATTTTGGGATTTTCACCAATGCCCAACCGCACCAAATGCAGGCGATCAAAATCGCCCGCCAGCGTCTTTTTGGGTTTTAGGGGGTTGTGCGGACTCACCACCATCCATACCTTATCGAGGTCGGTGCGGGTGGCCAGGTGGTGGGCGATAATCAGGTGTCCCGTGTGAACGGGGTTGAAAGAACCAAAAAACAAACCAATTTTCATGGGGCGAAGGTAGTGGGATTCCTCCTATCTTTGCCCCATGAAATACCAGTTGATCCAGAGAAAACGCCCATTCCTTTTCGTTTTCTTGTTTTTTTGCGCATTTTTGGGTCGTGTCTCGGCCCACAACAGCCCGGTCGTGGCCGGATTTGAGTTCACTGAAGGTGTTCGGTCGGCTTACCAAAAAGTCATTAGTTTGCGTTTCGCCGAAGCCCGGGCGGAGATTGACGCCCTCAAAAAAAATGAACCCAATAACCTGATGCCGCATTTTGTCGAAAATTACCTCGAAACGGCATCGGCGGTGCTGAACGACAGTGAATCGGAGTACCGTAAAGGCGTGAAGAACATGGACAAACGCCTGAGTAAATTGTCCAATGGCGACCGCAATTCGCCGTATTACCTGTATTGCCAGGCGGAAATTCGGTTACAATGGGCGTTGTTGCGCGGCCGGTACGGCGATTATTTGTCGTGCATTACCAACGTCAAAAACGCCTATTCGCTGTTGGAAGAAAACCAAAAACGCTACCCCGATTTTGTGGCCAATAAAAAAAGCCTCGGTTTGTTACACGCCATTGTGGGCAATATCCCCGACGAAATTCGCTGGGCCGTAAAAGGCATTGGCGGGATGAAAGGAACCATCGCTCAGGGGGTGCAGGAATTGGAAGATTTGCTCAATTATACCCGCTATAACCCCGATTTTATTTTTGGCATTGAAAGTTACGTGGCGTATTCGTATTTGCAATTGCATTTGAACAACAAAACCCAAACGGCGTGGAAAACCATGAGCGAAGGTTTAAAAGAGCATAAAACCAATCCGTTGGCCATGTTTGCCCTCGCCAACGTGGGCATGCGCACGGGCCACAACGACGAAGCCATTAAATTGCTCGAACAAATGCCCGTGGGCAATCAGTTTCACCCGTTTCCGTACCGGAGTTTTTTGTTGGGTATTGCCAAATTGTACCGCCTCGATACCGACGCCAACCAATATTTGCAGCAGTTTTTGAGCAATTATAAAGGGCAATTTGGCATTAAAGAAGCCTACCAGAAATTGGCGTGGTTTCATTTGCTGAAAAATGACCAGCAAGGCTATTGGAACAATATTTACCAGGCTAAAATACAGGGCATTACCCGCGCCGATACCGATAAAGCCGCCGACCGCGAAGCCAATAAAGGCGAAATGCCCGACGTGCAATTGCTCAAGGCGCGGCTTTTGTTCGACGGCGGATATAACCAACGCGCCTACGATTTGCTCAAAAACAGCGCTGCGGCGTACGAGCAACACGAAAAAAACAATTTGGAATTTTTGTACCGCATGGGGCGCATTTGCCATAAACTCAACAAAAACGAGGATGCCATTCGTTATTACAACCTCGCCATTGGGAAGGGGAGTGGTAAGCCCTGGTATTTTGCCTGTAACGCGGCGTTGCAACTGGGTTTGTTGTACGAAGACCGCAAGGAGTGGGCCAATGCGCGCGCTGCTTACCAAAAAGCCATTAAAATTGACACGGAAGAGTATTCGGCCAGTTTGCACGCGCGCGCCAAAGCGGGGTATAACCGGGTGAAGAACAAATAAAAAGCCTTAAAAAATCTATTTTCCCCAATTCTATCCTACTTTTACGCCATGCAAGTAGTTGTGTACGGAAGGCAGTACAAAGAACAGGACCACGCTTATATTCAGGAAGTATTTGATGCGCTCCACAGTGAGGGTTTTAATACCTATGTTTATACGCCATATTTACGGGATATAGCACCACGAATCAACTTCAAAGGCCCTTACGCGGCGTTTGATGATTATTTATCGTTCAAAGTCCACCGTGTGGATTACGTCATTGTGCTCGGCGGCGACGGCACGATGCTGAACGCGGTGACCTTGATCCGCGATTCGGGTATCCCGATGCTGGGGATTAACCTGGGGCGCTTGGGTTTTTTGAACCACATCGAAAAAAGCATTATTTCCGACGCGATTCGCCGGTTAAAATTGGGCATGTACCAAATTGACGAGCGCAGCACCCTGTATTTGGAAAGCACGCCGCAGTTGTTTGGCGACATTAGTTTTGCGCTCAACGATTTTACGGTGTTGAAACGCGATACTTCTTCCATGATTACCGTGCACACGTATATCAACGGCGATTACCTCAACTCTTATTGGGCAGATGGCATTGTATTGGCCACCCCGACGGGCAGCACGGGTTATTCGCTGAGTTGTGGCGGGCCGGTGATTATGCCCAATTCCAGCAATTTTGTGCTCACGCCCGTTGCACCGCACAACCTCAACGTTCGGCCCATTGTCCTCTCGGATAATGCCGTGGTATCGTTTGAAATTGAGGGCCGGGGCGAAAATTTTATTTGTACCCTCGATTCCCGCTTCGAACTCATCGGGATGCAGCACCAATTGGCCGTGCGCAAAAATGACTTTACCGTCAAATTGGTGCAATTGCAAGACCAGACCTTTTTGCGCACCATCCGGGAGAAATTGGCCTGGGGGAAGGATATTCGGAATTAAAAAATCTGGTACGGGCAGCCCTTGTGGCTGCCCCCGCCCAAGACGTTAGACACAAGACGTTAGACCTGAAAGTGCCCTGACTCACTCAACTGCACTAAATACTCGTATGTGGCTTTGTCATTCAGAGGGAATCTATTTACTTGCCATTGGGAATAAACGGAGAAAAATCATAAAGTAGCCATGAAAAGGCTATTTGTGATCATAATTCACCGAAGAGTAATGGCTTTTACGCATCATCTAAAGCCCATAGATTCCTTCTGAAGGACAAAGCCACACGGCGTTTTTTTAAGGCAATTATGTAAGCCGGGGCACTTTTAGGGAATATCATTAGTCGGAAATCACATCTTGCCGCCGGACACCCTGTATTAGATTTGATAAGTCAGCCGTAACGCGCCCACCAAATTATCCCAGCGGTACCGGTATCCTCCCAAGGTAATGGGCAAATTGGTTTCGGTGTTGACTCGGCTCCACGAACCGCGCAAAAAGTACGGGGAGGTGTAATGAAAGACATCTACCCCAACGGACAGGCGCGGACAAAAACTCAGGGGGACTTGGGCAATTATGCCATACTGTAAGACGGGTATAAACTGGCGATTAATTTCATCGTCTATGGTGCCGGCGTATTCCCAGGTCAAATTATTGGGGTCACCCACCAGTAAACCAATTTGTCCGGGTGTGGCATCGCGGTCTTGGATATAGGAGCCAAACAAACCGAGTTGGCCGCTGATTATCAACCATTTGCGTTTAATGGCTTGGTACCGTAAGCCGCCGCCCAACATAAATTGCACGGCTTCGAGGTTATCAGATTGGCTATCTATCCGGCTAATGTTCGGCGGCAGATTTTGTGGTGCCTGAATGGTTGTCACGCTTGTGGTGTATTGCAGCGCACCTTGTGCCGATACCACGTAATGCCAGCGTTTACGCCATTGCCGCGTATAGTCGGCCCCGAAAACAAAGGGATTACTTTTAAAATCTTGTTGGATACCCGGCGCATTATAACCCGAAACGGCACTAGGATGATCCAGATAAGCCCCCAGACCGCCGTAAATACTAATGCTTTGGCGGGGTTTAACGTCTTGCGCCGTTGCAATGGTGGCGCACAATAAAAAAACGGAAAAAAACAGTTGTTTCATTTTGTGTGGTGTGTGTTTGTTTTGTTAAAAATGCAGGAATGTAGAAAAAAACGTAACGGTTAGAGGTTGATTTTTGTTCATTCAAATTTTAAAAAAACAACCTCAACGGCGTATTTTTTTGAGGTGATTGCTTGCCGAACACAACTATTGACGCAGGAAAATTTTGGTAATGTGGTTTTCCTCAATCACTCCCCCAACAAATCCGGCCTTCGCGCCCGGGTGCGTTCCAAACTTTGCTCGTACCGCCATTCATCAATTTTGGCTTCGTGGCCCGACAGCAGAATTTCGGGAACACTCATGCCTTCCCACGCGGCCGGACGGGTGTAAATGGGCGGTGCGAGCAAATTATCCTGAAAACTATCGGTCAGGGCCGAGGTTTCATCATTCAGTACCCCCGGAATCAGGCGGCCAATGGAATCTACAATCACGGCAGCGGCCAATTCACCGCCCGAAAGCACGTAATCGCCAATGCTGAGTTCCATCGTAATGTATTTTTGCCGAATCCGTTCGTCCACGCCTTTGTAATGCCCGCACAAAATAATCACGTTGTTGAGCAGCGACATGCGGTTGCAAATGCCCTGGTCGAGCCGCAGCCCGTCGGGGGAAGTATATACCACTTCGTCGTAACTGCGTTCGGACAACAGTTTTTCGATGCAGGCCGCAATGGGTTCCACCTTCATCACCATACCGGCCCCGCCGCCAAAAGGGTAGTCGTCTACCTGCTTTTGTTTGTTGGTGGCGTAGTCGCGCAAGTTGTGCAAATGCACTTCGAGGTGGCCTTTTTGTTGGGCGCGTTTGAGAATGGAGTGGCTAAACGGGCCATCCAATAATTCCGGGAGTACTGTAATAATGTCGAATCGCACGATTATGCCAAAATGGTTGCTTTTGTGGCTTCGAGCATATCGCGGGCCTGTTCGAGAGAATCGGCCTGTGCGTACACGCGGAGCACGGGTTCGGTGCCGGAAGCGCGCATCATGATCCATTTATCGCCGCCCAAACGGAATTTCCAGCCGTCGAGGTCTTCCATTGCTTCTACTTTATAGTTGCCAAATGCTTTGTATCCACCCGATTTGCAGGCGGCCACAATGGCTTGTTTTTGGGCTTCGGTAACGTGCAGGTCGTCGCGGTCGAAGGCGAATGCACCCACAATATCGTACACTTCCTGCACCAATCCTTTGATGGTTTTGCCGGTTTTGGCCATAAATTCAAACACCATTAAACCGATCCAAACGCCGTCGCGTTCGGGGATATGGCCTTTTACCGCCAAACCACCGGATTCTTCACCGCCCACCAATACGTCTTCGTTCACCATAATTTCGGCGATGTATTTGAAGCCAATTTTGGTGATTTCGTACGGTAAACCGAATTTTTCGGCCATTTTTTTCATTTTATCCGTCACCGAGAAGGTAAATACCACCTTGCCGTTGAGTTGTTTGTACTTGTGGAGGTACAACAACAAAATGAGCAGGATGTGGTGGCTATCCACAAAATTACCGTCTTCGTCAAACAGACCAATGCGGTCGGCGTCGCCGTCGTTGGCCAAACCGGCGGTGATTTTTGGGTTTTTCCGAATAGTTTCGCTCAATACCTTGAGGTTACGGGCAATGGGTTCGGGTGCCTGGCCGTGCATACCGGGGTTCCAGTCGCAGTGCAGGAACACGCTTTTGGGCAAGAGGCTGCGCACGGCGCGCTGGCCCGCTCCAAACATGGCATCGTAGGCAATTTTACCGGCGTTTTGTTTAATGGCCTTCAGGTCGAATGACTTGCGGGCGTGGCGCAGGTACATGGTTTCCAGGTCGGCATCCACGAGTAATTTGTTGCGCACCAATTCGCCCAGCGAAGGCAGGGTCGTGAGCGAACAAACTTCCGGGATCAGGTCTTCCACTTCGGTTACTTCCGACGGAATCATGGGGCCACCGTACGCGGCTTTGAGTTTGTAACCGTTGTACGAAGGCGGGTTGTGGCTGGCAGTAATCACGATGCCGAGGCTGCTTTTGGTTTTTACCACCCCGTACGACACCATCGGCGTAGAAACAAAACCGGTAGATACGTGGCATTTGATGCCGTAAGCACCCAAAACGCGGGCGGTCACCTGGGTAAACAAAAGGCCACCGAAGCGGCAATCGTAACCGATGACGGCACTTTTCATTTTGTGCTTTTTCATGTAAAGCGCAGTCGCCTCGGCGACGCGCATAACGTTGTCAACGGTGTATTCATCGGCGATAATGGCTCGCCAGCCGTCGGTGCCAAATTTAATCGGAACTGCCATTGTTGTTATTTATTTTTATAGAAAATGACGGGAAACCCGCGGTTTCAATTTGTGATGCGCAAATGTATTTGAAACGAGGACATATTTTTTACACTTTTTCCAAAAAAGATAGGAAGTATAAAGGCAAAAAGCGCGGGCATAAAACGCGAAGTAATTATTTCACCGTTTCTTTGCGCCATGACGGACTCTTATCGGCACAAAGGTATGCGTAAAAAACTGGTGGAAGCACTGCGCGTCCGGGGAATTTCCGACGAAGCAGTATTGGCCGCTATTGGGGCCGTGCCACGCCATTTTTTTCTCGATAAAGCCTTTGAAGAACACGCTTACGACGATAAACCTTTCCCCATTGGCAACAAACAAACCATTTCGCAACCTTTTACCGTAGCCTACCAAACGGCCCTGCTCGATGTACACCCCGGCGACCGGGTGCTCGAAATTGGCACGGGTTCGGGGTATCAGGCGGCTATTTTGGCGGCGTTGGGTGCTAAGGTATTCACCGTCGAGCGGCAGGAGGCCCTTTATTTGCGCACCAAAGAACTGTTGCGTACCCTGAAATTTAAAACCATCCAATGTTTTTTTCGCGATGGCATGTTGGGTTTGCCCGAATACGCGCCGTTTAACCAAATCATTGTTACGGCGGGTGCCATTGATGTACCCGAAGCCCTGCTCGAACAATTGGCCCCCGGCGGCATCCTGGTGATTCCGGTGGGACACACTGAACAACAAATGATGCGCATCCGCCGCACCGAACGCGGCAGTTTTAAAACCGAACAATTGGATACCTTCCGTTTTGTTCCTTTTTTGGGTGGAGTAGAGCACAAGTAAATGTTGTACTTTTGCGGGCTATGAGATACATTTTGCCCATTATTTGCCTCGTTTTTTTGAGCGCTACCTGTAAAAAAGGGATTTCCCCCGCCGATTCCAGCCTGCCCCCGTCACCACCGGAGGTAAAATCGCCCAAAATTGTTAAAGAAAAAAAGGTCGCCAAACGCGCCATGCCGCACAATGACCCCGATCCCCTTGAATTGAGTTTTTTTGGGGCGGGTCAGCCGTCTGCGTTGGGTATAGGCAATCCTTCGGCGGAAGAATTGGCCAAAGAGCAAAAATGGGTGGATTCGGTGTTTAATACCCTCACCGAAGACGAACGCATCGGGCAGTTGCTCATGCTGCGCGCCCATTCCAACAAGGGCCTCGCGTATGAAGACGAAGTGGCCGGGCAAATCACCCGAACCAAAGCCGGTGGCCTTTGCTTTTTTCAGGGCACCACCGACCGGCAGGCCGAAGTGACCAATCGCTACCAAAACCTCAGCCGGATTCCCCTCATGATCTCGATGGATGCCGAATACGGCCTGGGTATGCGCTTGTCCAACGCCATTACCTACCCGCGCCAAATGACGCTGGGTGCCATTCGCGACGAGCAGTTGATTTACGAATACGGCCGCGAAATGGCCCGCCAATGCCGTCGCCTCGGGGTGCACATCAGTTTTTCGCCCTGCGCCGATGTGAATAATAATCCCGCCAACCCGGTGATTAACGACCGTTCTTTTGGCGATGACCGCTACAACGTGGCCGCCAAAGCCGCCCGTTATATGCTCGGTTTGCAAGATGGCGGGGTTATGGCCTGCGCCAAACACTTTCCCGGTCACGGCGATACCGATACCGATTCGCATTTTGCGCTGCCGCTCATCGCCCACGGGTTGGATCGTTTGGACAGCGTAGAATTGTATCCTTTCAAAACATTGATCAAATCCGGGGTGGCGTCGTTTATGGTGGCGCACCTGAATATTCCGGCCCTCGAAAAAGGCCGTCGCCCCTCGACCCTGAGCCGCAGCATTATTACGGAGCAATTGCGCGAAAAAATGGCGTTTAACGGCCTTATTTTCACCGATGCGATGGAAATGAAAGCCGTGGCGGATTCGTTCCCGGCCGGGGTTGCCGACGTGGAGGCCCTCAAAGCGGGCATTGACGTGGTATTGTTGCCCGTAAACCCCGACGCGGCTTTTGCGGCCATCAAAGCGGCGTTGGCCGATAGTTCGTACCAACGCGACCAGTTTCACGCCAGTGTGCAGCGCGTTTTGCGGTACAAATACCGCCTCGGGTTAACCCAACCTCAGCGCGTGGATGAAGTGCGTTTGACCCCCGAAATTAACAGCCCGGAAGCCTATTTGCTCAAAAAAAATCTTTTCCGCCAGGCGCTTACCCTGGTGCGGGACCGCGATAGTATTGCCGGTTTTTCGGACGAAGTCATGACGCGTTTGGGCAAAAAACAACCCGGAACGTTGCGCGTGGCCAGTTTGGCTTTGGGCGATACCAATGTGACCATTTTTCAAAAAAACTGCGCTTTGTACATGCCCATTGCGCATTTTGGGACCGATACCTCGGTGAATGCCGCCGTGCGCCAGCGGTTGTTGGATACCTTGTCTAAATTCGACGTGGTGATGGTGAGCCACCACAAAACGCGCTCCAAAAAGGCGACGAATTACGGTTTGTCGGTGTCTCAAATTGAGTTGGTACACCAGTTGCAATCGGTGGTACCCATTACGTTGACGGTGTTTGGCAACCCGTACAGCATTCGGGCATTTGACAAAATTCAGGCACTCATGCTCGCCTTCACCGAAGACCCCATGGCGCAGGAGACCGCCGCGCAGGCTTGGTTTGGCGCGGCCGATATTGTGGGCCGGTTGCCGGTGGAAGTTAGCCCGGGGGCGCGTTACCGACAAGGAAAAGTGGTGCATTTTCGCAATAAACGAATGGCGTACGATTTGCCGGAATCGGTGGGTATGAGCGGCGATTCGTTGGCCATGCTGGATAATATTGCCCGAGAACTCATCGAAACCGGTGCGGCCCCCGGCTGCCAGATGATGGTGGTGAAAGACGGTAAAATTGTGTGGAACAAAGCCTACGGGCATTACACGTACGAGCGCATGATCCCGGTAACGACCGAAACCATGTTTGATCTCGCATCCATCAGCAAAGTGGCGGCTACTACATTGGCGACCATGCAATTGGTGGATAAAGGGCTGTTTCAGTTGGATAAACCCGTTTCTACCTACGTTCCGGCTTTGCGGGGGACGAATAAGGAGGGTATTTTGTTGAATGAATTATTGGTGCATCAGGCGGGATTGCAGGCGTGGATTGCTTTTTACAAAAATACCATTGACGGGCAAAAAACACCCCTGACGCGGTTGTACCGTTCAGCGAAAGAACCCGGTTTTTCCATTCCGGTGGCCGCCAATTTGTGGATGCGCGACGCGTACCGCGACTCCATTTGGCAGGAAATTTACGCTTCACCACTACGCCCCGATAAAACGTACAAATACTCGGACCTGACGATGTTCCTCACGGCGCAGGCCATCGAAAATACCACCCAAAAGCCATTGGATCAATACGTTTACGAGCAGTTTTACCGGCCTTTGGGTTTGTCCACGATGATGTATAATCCGTGGAAAAAAGGGCTTTCGGCGCGGTGTGCGCCCACCGAAATGGATAATTATTTCCGCCAACAGGTGATACAGGGTTACGTGCACGACATGGGCGCGGCCATGATGGGCGGTGTTAGCGGGCACGCGGGTTTGTTCAGCACGGCGAATGATTTGGCGGTGTTGTTCCAAATGTTGCTCAACGGCGGACAATACGCCGGGAAACGGTATTTCAAACCGGAAACGGTGCGGTTGTTCACCCAACGCCAAATGGGCAGTACCCGCCGTGGTTTTGGGTTTGACATGAGAGAACTGGACCCCAAAGCAACGGCCAACATGAGTGAATTGGCGGGTGTCAATACGTTCGGGCATTCCGGGTTTACCGGCAATGTGGTGTGGGCCGACCCCGATCAAAACCTGATTTTTATCTTTTTGTCGAACCGCACCTACCCCTCGATGGAGAACAACAAACTCATTAGTGGCGATTACCGACCCAAGTTGCAGTCGGTGGTGTACCGGGCGATAAAATTGAGGAAATAGGGAGATTTGAACATCGAACAATCGAACACCGAACACCGAACAATCGAACATCGAACACCGAACAATCGAACACCGAAATAATGTTTAATTGAGTAATGTTAAAATGCTTCGTAGCGCATTGTGTGTGGGGTGTAGCGGTCTCATAAGCAAATACTTCGATGTTCGGCGTTCGATTGTTCGATGTTCGATGTTTTATACTTTATTCGGATGATCTCATACTTACAATCGGCACTACCGCAAGCGATCCATGGAACGAACGAGGCGTTCGTCTTTTTGGATGGCGCGGGAGGCCAACCACAACAATACGGCACCGACAACGGGGGCACCCCAGCCGAGGCCAAATTGCACTGTGCCGTCGGAAGGGATAGCACTGCGCACTCCCTGCGTGGCAATGGCCGCTAAAATGAGCAACAAGGCTCCCGTTAATATGCCCAGTCCGGCAATTTTACCTTGCAGGTTGCGATTTTTGTACAAAAAAATGGCGGCAAGTGCAATGGCCGTTGTGAGGACGGTTAAGCCCATAAGACCGATATTGTCAAATAAATTAAGGCTGCCATCGGCCATTTGAGGTACGGTGGTGGCGGCATTGTTGGAAGTGGTGGTGAGAAAAGGCAATGCAAACAGGCTGCCAAAAGCACCCGAAGCAATGAGTAAATACAGGCTTTGAATACGTTGAATCATATAAATTTGAAATGAATTTGGTGGCAAAGGTAGTGTTTTGGCAGAATCTTATTTTTTTCTTACCAATTTACTAACCCGATTTTGGTATTTAGCACGATATTTGTCGCCGATTTTTTAATCCACTTTATAACGTACTACATAATCTCATGTATTTTATGAAACTAGTTCAACTTAAACATTTCCCCCTTTTACTGATTGCTGCTTTTTTGATAACGCTGCAATCTTGCCGTGAGTTTCAACAACCAACGGTTATTGCCACAGCAGATCAATACGACAGCAAGGTTTACCACGAGTGGAACCAGACATTTTTGACCATCGAGCGCTACGCCCGTGGTTACCGTCCGGGTCCTGCTCCCCGTGCTTTGGGTTATCTGGGCCTTTCCGCTTACGAGTGTGTGGTGCCCGGAATGCCGAACAACAATTCCATGAGAAGTTTGTATTCGGAACTCGAATTGCCCACTTTGCCCGCCAATACCGAAATTTATTGGCCGGCGGCCGTTAATGCTTCGTACGCATTGTTGATGGAGCGTTTCTTTTTCCACATGGAAAATGACTACCCCGATTTGTACGGCAGCATTGCACAAACGTACCAGCGTGTTCATGCTCAACATGCCAATGAGGCATCAACAGAATTGTTGGAGCGTTCCGAGCAGTGGGGTCGCGACGTAGCAGCGGCAATTTATGAGTGGGAAACAAAAGACGTAAAAGGCCACAACGCCTTCTTGAACGCACAACCACAGGAGTATACACCACCAACTGGTCCTGGTCTTTGGTACGATTTCCGTGGTCAGCGCGGAATGTTCCCATATTGGGGCGAGGTGCGCACATTCGCGATTTCAGAAACCGACAAATTGGCCCGCAAGCCGATCCCATACAGCGAGAATCCAAATTCTTTGTTTTATGACCAGGCCGAAGAAGTGTACAAAACGGTAAAGTTTATCAACGAAAATGGCAACGATCCGCAGGCATTTGACCAAAAATGGTTGGGTGAATTCTGGAGCGATGACTTGTTGAACCTCACGTTCTCTCCACCGCCGCGTTTGCTTGCCATTGCCGACCAAATTGATCAAATTGAAGATATTGATTTGGCAACTGCGGCCGAATTGTACGCCAAATTGGGTATGGCCCTGCACGACAACGGCGTTTCAGTATGGCACAGCAAATACTATTACAACGTCGAACGCCCCGATACTTATATCCGTCGCGTTCTTGCCGCTCAATACCCCGACGCCGCCGATTGGGTATCTAACCTGAATAACCCGCTGACGGGTGTCAACGGTTTGTCTCCGGCGTTCCCGGCTTATCCTTCCGGCCACTCTGGTTTTGGTGGTGCCGGTGCCAAAATTTTGTCCTCTTTCTTCGAGTTTAACAGCAAACACCCCGGTACTTACACCTTTACCGATCAGTGCCACTTGGGTCGTTCGGAGTTCTTGGGTATGCCACGTACTTACCGCTCCATGGCCGAAGTAGGGGAAGAAGATGCTTACTCTCGTATTCCGTTGGGTGTACACTACCGCATGGACTGCGACGAAGGTTTGCGTTTGGGTGAAATTGCCGCGCAACGCGTTTTGGAACTGCCTTGGAAAAAGTAATATCCGCTCTTGTACGCGGCATTTAGTACGCTACAATGGCAACTATAGCAATAGCCAATCCGAAGTATCGGGTTGGCTATTGCCCGTTTTTTAGGGTTTAATCACAATTTTTTATTTTAAACGCCTACTTTTGTGCCTTTAAACGGCATTTAATCCACTTGATTTCCGCCATCGGGGAAACGCATTAGCCTTTTTTAGGCGCATTTTACCGATGTATTATGAGAATTAACTATCACATTTTTGTCTTTTTTATTGGAATTACCGTAATGGGCTTGTCGGCTTGCTTAGACTCGCAGCCCTATGTTGCTTCCACGGATCTTAACAGTTTTGACGCCGAGGTTTACCAGGAGTGGAACCAGGTGTTTTTAGACGTAGAGCGTTACGCCAAAGGTTACCGGCCCGGCCCTTCCGCGCGGGTATTGGCCTATCTGGGTCTTTCGGCTTATGAATGTGTGGTACCGGCCATGCCCGACCACAATTCTATGGAACCTGTATTGGCCGGGTTAGTATTGCCAGAATTGCCCCGAGGCACACAAATTTATTGGCCAGCGGCCATAAATGCGTCTTATGCTCTGCTCATGGAGCGTTTCTTTTTTCACATGGAAAGTGAGTTCCCGCAGCAATACGGACTTATTCGCCAAAAATACACCCAACTTCACGATCAATACGCCAGCGAAACCTACCCGGAATTGTTGGCGGAGTCCGAACAATGGGGCCGACGGGTGGCAGCGGCCATTTATGAATGGGAACAACGCGATTTGAAAGGGCATAATGCGTTCCTGAATCCACAACCCGTTGACTACACGCCACCGGTCGGACCCGGCTTGTGGTACGATTTGCGCGGTGCCCGGGCCGTGTTCCCGTATTGGGGGCAAGTGCGCACTTTTGCCATCTCCGAAGCCGATAAACTGGCCCGAAAACCTATTCCGTACAGCGAAAATCCCAATTCTTTGTTTTATGACCAAGCCGATGAGGTGTTTAAAACGGTTAATTTTATCCGCAATAACCCCGCCGACCCGCTAGCCTTTGAACAGCGTTGGATCGGCGAATTTTGGAGCGACGACTTATTAAATCTCACGTTTTCGCCGCCCGTGCGCCTCATTGCCGTTGCCATGCAAATTGGCGAATCAACCCGGTATTCTTTGGCCGAAGCCGCCGAATTATACGCCAAATTGGGTATGGCGTTGCACGATTCCGGCGTAGCCGTGTGGTACAGCAAATATTATTACAACACCGAGCGCCCCGATACGTATATCCGGCGGGTGCTGCAAGGCCAGTACCCGGAGGCTGCCAACTGGACCTCGAACCAGAATAACCCACTGACCGGCGCGCAGGGTATTAGTCCCGCCTTTCCGGCGTATCCGTCGGGGCATTCGGGTTTTGCCGGGGCCGGAGGGGTGATTTTATCGTCTTTTTTTGAATTTACGCCGCAGCATCCGGGGACGTACACGATGGTAGATCGTTGCCATTCCGACCGCACGGAGTTTATCAGTACCCCGCGTTCGTTTACGTCAATTTCGGAATTAACCGAGGAACAAGCCTATTCCCGGATTCCCCTGGGCGTGCATTTCCGGATGGACTGCGACGAAGGCCTGCGTTTGGGCGAAATTGCTGCGCAGCGGGTGTTGGAATTGCCCTGGAGAAAATAATTATTGATGCGTTTGGGAGGCTAAACGCGTCGTTGGGGTTGGGGTTTAGGTTATTGGCAGAAATGAAGAGACATACGGGAAAACAATTTGAAAAAGGTACATAGTGGCATTGTTTTTGCAAACTTATTGCTATTTGCTGTTTAATCCACAACGTACTAATTCACGGTTTGCTTTTTTACCATTACCAGGTTAAAAAGTCAAGCCGTTTACATCATTTTCAAATTGATTATGCGAAAAATTTACCTTTTTGCTCTGTTTCTGGTATTTGCTGTTTATGCCTGCACTCATTCAGGCCAATCGGAGTTAGACAAAGATTTAGCCCGAATTATTGGTGATAGAAGCCAATACCTTTTACCCGACCCCACCAAAAGTTTATCGGACATTCCACAATCATCCGCTAACCCTTTAACGCCTGAGAAAGTTGCGTTGGGGAAACTGCTCTTTTTTGAGCCGGCTTTTGCCAATGAAGCCAAACAAGATGCCGGTCGGTACACGTATTCCTGTTCCAGTTGTCATGTACCCAGCGCTGGTTTCCGCCCGGCTCGCCACCAGGGTATTGCCGATGGTGGCTATGGTTTTGGGATTCAGGGGGAAACCCGGATTAAGTACCCAACCTACCCCAACGATAGCATTGATGCCCAGGGCGCACGTCCTTTGAGTGTATTAAACGTGGCTTTTGTGACCAATTCCATGTGGAATGGTTCCTTTGGTTCCGACGGTGTTAATGTGGGCACAGAAGGTGTTTGGGGCCAATTTGACCCCGGTACTGCCATTAACCACGAACGAATTGGAAATTTGGAGGGACAAAATATCGAGGGTTTAAAAGTGCACCGGATGTTGTACACAAAAGAAATCGTGGAAGCCAACGGCTACAAAGAACTCTTCGATGCTGCTTTCCCGGATGTGCCTTTGAGCGAACGTTACAACCGCAAAACGGCCAGTTTTGCCATTAGCGCTTACATTCGTTCCTTAATTACCAACGAAGCCCCTTTCCAAAAATGGCTGAACGGTAACGAAGACGCCATGACGGCGGAGCAAAAACGCGGCGCGATTTTGTTTTTTGGTAAATTAAATTGTCAAAGTTGCCACAGCGAACCTAATTTAGGTTCTATGCAATTTGCCGCCCTCGGTGTAGAAGATCTGTTCGAAAATGGCGGTATCAAAACGTCCATCAACGATCGTCGGAACCTGGGCCGGGGTGGTTTTACCGGCAAGGAAGAGGATATGTTCAAATTCCGCGTGCCGCAATTGTATAACCTGGGCGACAGCGGTCCGTATTTCCACGGTGCCAGTAAAGAAACCCTCGAAGACGTGGTGCGTTATTTCAACAATGGCGTTCCTGAAAATCCACGGGTGCCACAGGAGCAATTGACGTATTTCCTGCGCCCACTGGGCATGACCGAACAGGAAATTAAAGACGTAACGGCTTTCCTGAAAGACGGCCTGCACGACCCAAATCTCCAGCGTTATGTACCGGAACGCGTTATTTCGGGGATGTGTTTCCCCAATAATGACCCCCTGTCAAAATCCGACATGGGTTGCAATTAACGCAACGGAACGTACAGACGCACGGCCGTGCGTCTACTACGGCATTGGGATTTTTTTTGGGAAAAAACGAATGGTGGCGGGTCAATTATTTTGCGGAAATTTGTCCCATTATTCACACTAATGCCATTCCCTTTTTATGCACTTATCTTCTCTTTTAGTAAAAGAACAACCCGATAACCGCACGGTTAAACCGCATATTTTACCCATTTACGCTACTTCGTCCTTTGCATTTGACAATATGGACCAGGGCATCGACATTTTTAACAACATTGAAAGCGGCCACGTGTACAGCCGTTACGCCAACCCAACGGTAGATACGGTGGCCCGCAAAATTGCCCTGTTGGAAGCCCACGGCCTGGATCTGGAAACCGACGCCGTGATGACTTCTTCGGGGATGTCGGCGATTTCCACGTTGTTTTTGGGTTTGTTGGAAAAAGGCGACTTTATCCTGACGCAAGGAAATTTGTACGGGGGGACCACCGAATTGCTCAAATCGGTGATTGAACCCTTGGGCATCGAATCGGAATTTATCGCTTTGCAAGACCTTGACGCGGTAGAACAGGCACTAAAGGCCAATCCGCGCATTAAAATGTTGTACTGTGAAACCCCAGCGAACCCCAGTTTGGCCTGCGTGGACATTGCGGCACTGTCCGAACTGGCGCACCGCTACGGTGCCTGGTGCGCCATTGACAATACTTTTCCATCGCCGTATTTGCAGCAACCGTTGGCTTTTGGCGTTGATTTTGTGATTCACTCCACCACCAAATACCTCAACGGGCACGGGAATAGCATCGCCGGGGTAGTGGTCGCGCGTGACCGGGCGCTCCTGCGGGAGCGTGTGTGGCGGGCCATGAAACTATTGGGCACCAATTGTTCCCCTTTTGAAGCCTGGCTGACCAACTCCGGTATGAAAACGTTGGCGCTGCGCATGGATAAACATTGTGCCAATGCACTGGCCCTGGCGCAATACCTGGAACAACATCCGGCGGTAAAAAAGGTAAATTACCCGGGTTTAGCCTCGCATCCCGATCATGCGTTGGCGCTGCGCCAAATGCCCAAAGGCCGGGGCGGTATGTTGAGTTTTGAATTGAGCGGCGGTTTTGAGGCGGGGCTTCGGTGCATGAATGCCATTCGGTTTTGTGCCCTTGCGCCCACATTAGGCGATATTGATACTTTGATTTTGCACCCGGCATCGTCGTCGCATTTGCGGGTTCCAAAAGAAATAAGAGAACAAAACGGTATTTCCGACGGACTCATCCGGGTATCGGTGGGCATTGAACACGTTGATGATATTATCGCCGATTTTGAGCAGGCCATTTCTTGAGGCGGAAGACCTTAGACACAAGACCTTAGACACAAGATTGCCCGTCGTAGAGCGATTTTACCACTGAGGCACTAAGAATACACTAAGATTCACTAAGCGTAGAGTGTTCATTTTAAATGTTTTAAATAACACTATTCACTATTCACTCTTCACTCTTCACTCTTCACTACGCTTAGCGTCTTCTGTCTAACGTCTGAAGCCTACACTACAACGTTCCGCGCAATTCCTGCTCGCGTTCCAAGGCTTCGAAGAGGGCTTTAAAGTTGCCTTTGCCAAAAGAGGTGGCACCTTTGCGCTGGATAATTTCGAAGAACATGGTGGGGCGGGCCTGAATGGTACGCGTGAAAATTTGCAGAAGATAACCTTCGTCGTCGCGGTCAACAAGGATACCGAGTTCGCGGAGCGGGGCGAGATCTTCGTCAATTTGGCCCACGCGGTCGAGCAAGGTATCGTAATAAGTACCGGGCACGCGCAGGAATTCTACCCCACGGTCGCGGAGTTTGGTCACCGTATCAATAATATTATCGGTGGCCACGGCGATGTGCTGTACACCGGCACCTTCGTAATAATCGAGGTATTCATCCACCTGAGAGCGTTTTTTGCCGGGCGCGGGTTCGTTGATCGGGAATTTGATGCGGCCGTTGCCGTTGCTCATTACTTTACTCATCAAAGCGGTGTATTCGGTGGAAATTTCCTTGTCGTCGAACGAAAGAATTTGGGTAAAGCCCATCACTTTTTCGTAAAATTCTACCCAATAGTTCATTTGTCCCAGTTCTACGTTGCCCACCATGTGGTCCACAAATTTGAGGCCCACGGGTTCGGGGTTGTAATGGGTTTCCCATTTTTGGAAACCCGGCAGGAAAATGCCGTTGTAATTGTTGCGCTCCACAAAAATATGCACTACTTCGCCGTAGGTATAAATACCGGAGCGAACCACGTAGCCATGCTGATCTTCTTCGCGCACGGGTTCCATGTACGAACGCGCACCCCGTTCGATGGCGGCGTTGTAGGCGTAAGTGGCGTCATCTACCCAAAGCGCCGTTACTTTTACACCATCGCCGTGTTGGTCAATGTGCCGACCGTAATCGGTGCCACTTTTGAGCGGCGACGTGAGTACGATGCGAATTTTGTCTTGTACCACGACGTATGATTCGCGGTCGCGCAGCCCCGTTTCCAAACCGGCGTAGGCTAATGAAGAAAATCCAAAGGCCGATTTGTAAAAATGAGCGGCTTGTTTGGCATTACTGACGTACAATTCCAGGTAATCGGTGCCATTAATGGGCATAAAATCCTGGGCTTGCGCGTATAATTTTGGTAAGGTCATAATAAATATAAAATAAAAGAATGTTGGCCAGATGCAGTACGTATCGTGAATTTTTGAACAAACAACTGCTTTTGGGCAAATTTTCCGTGGTGACTTAAAAAAAAGCCCCCGGTCGGCATGGAGGAATGCTGACCGGGGGCGGAAAGAGTTATTTAGCGAATGAGTGTGACTTCGCCCGCGTAGGTTTCTTCGGTGCCATCGAGGCGTTGAACCACCATTTGATAAACGTACACATCCATGGGGGCGGGTTTGCCGTCAACGGTACCATCCCAGGTTTTCACCGTAGAGGATGCCGTAAATACTTTATTCCCCCAACGGTTATAAATCACAAATTTGGTGATGTTAACTTCGGGCGCATCTTTAATATTCGCCGGGCCAAAAGTCTCGTTTTCGCCACCGTTTCCGGGGGTAAAGGCATTTGGAATATCAAAGCAGTCGCGAATATTCACGCTTAATTGTTCCGGTCCATCGGTACAACCTTTAGCATCGGTGATGGAAAGGCCCACCTCGTAGCGGCGGCTTTCGCCATCGTCGCCCGAGGGCAGCGAGAACGTTATGTCATTGGTAGCACCCGGTTGGAACGGCGCGCCGTCCAAAGTCCACGAAAAGGTGTACGGTGCGGTGCCGTTGACTACGCTGCTTTCGATAATAATGGGTACCCCTTCGCAGAAATCCGTGGAGTCAAGTGCAATGGGGAATAATACCGGCGTTGGGTTGACGGTGATATTTACTTCGTCGGTAGCCGCGCATTGGGCCGCACCGCCGTAGTTGAAAATCACCTGATACACCGCCGAAACGGTGGCGGTGACGGGTACCTGTTGGGTATTGGCAATGGTTAAACCGCCCGATCGCCAACCGTAACTACCAACAACATTGCCAGCCGAAGCATTCAACGTAAAGGTCGCACCGGCGCAGACTTCCTGGTCGGGACCGGCATTTACCGTTGCAATGGCGGGTTCAACCGTAATGGTCCCGGTAGAAGTACAACCTGGATTCGACGCGGTTACGTTATAAGTAGTAATCACCGTTGGGGTAGTCGTGGGTTGCGCTTCGGTGGAGGTAAAGCCCGGAGGGGTTGATGTCCACGCGTACGTTGTATTAAGTTCAGCGGCTTGATTGTTGAGCAAAACGGTGTCGCCGAGGCAGACCGTTATGTTCGGCGGTACGGCCAGTGCCGGTCGCGGCAGCATTTCGATGGTAATGCCCGCCCCCGACGGGCAATTGGCGTCCGGGGTGGTGACTGAGAAAGTGGTCGTTGCGTTAATAATGGCCGATGGTGTTTTACAATCGGTACAACTTAATTGGGCCGCCGGAGACCATTCTACTTTTTGGTCGGGCGAGACCGTGACCGAGAGCAAGACCGCCTCTCCCTCGCAGGCCGCCGGTTTATTGGAGGTGACACTAACCACCGGTAACGAATCCACCGGAACAACGATGGATGCCGTATCTACGCAGCCGCGGTTTCGGGTAATACGGGTAAAGGTATCCGTTACCTGCGCCCGAATCACCAGGTTCCACAAAGAATCGGGGGTAACTTGACCCAGTCCATCGGGTAGCCACGTGTTTCTGATAAAGGGGAAACTGGCCGGCTCGTAGGTAGTACTAAACAAAGTAACTGTATCGCCGGGGCAATAAATATCTTTTACCGGGCGCAGCGAGAGTGACAAATCGGGTAGTGAATCCACGATAATTTGTACTGAATCGGTTACTTTACAACCATTTATGGTGTACGTTGCGAACAAAGTAAAGGACTCGTCGGTGTTGACGACCGTTGTTGGACCGGTAGCCGTGCTCAGGTAAAAACCGGGTGACCATTGGACCGGCGTACCACCAGCGGGGGCCGCAATGGCTTGCAATGGTATGGTGGTGCCGAGGCAAATTTCATATTTCTGAGGGCCGGAAATGTCAATATCCGCCGGAATAACCGTTACCGTTACCGATTGTGTATTGGAGCAGTAACCGTTGGCGCTGGTAGAAACCAACGTGTACGTAGTGGTTTCACTCGGAAATGCCAGTGGGTTGGAAATGGTATTACTGCTCAATTCTCCTTGTGGTGTCCAAATGTAATTGGTGCTTTCTAAAACTTCGGAGCCTAATGTTACCGTGTAGTTTTCACAAATCGTGGTATCTGCAATGAGTACAGGGGCAAATAAAGTGTCCACATTAACGGTGATTTGATCCGTTACCGTGCATTCACCCAACTTAATGGTCGCCGTGTACACCGTAGTAACCTTGGGCGATGCGATGGGTTGTTGTGCCGTTACATTATTTAAACCCGTCGTCGGGGTCCAGGTAAGTCCCTGGTTATCGGTGTTATTGATGGCGTTTAACTGCACTGAACCACCGAGACAAATATTGGGAGACCCCAAAGAACTGGCTTCAATGGCGGGCGCGATTACTTTAACAAACACCGAATCCACATCTACGCAGGTCGCCAACGTACCCGTTACCGAAAGCCAAATGTCCTGGGTGGTTGTGATCGTTGGATTGGGTGATCCCGGATTGCTTACCGCCGAAGGAGGCGACCAGAAATAACTTTGCGCACCGGCAGCACTTAACTCATATTCGGCACCCGAACAAACAAAAACCGTGTCGGCACCCGCGTTTACGTCAACTACCAACTGATCTTCGAGGTTAACGGTAATGGTTTTTAACAAAACAGTACCACAACCAAAATTGCTCGACAACGAAATTTGAATAGTTTCGGTGCCTTCTACCAACGCATCGGTCAGCGGGTAAATGGGAAACGACAAGGATGTTACACCCGCCGGGAACGTAATGGTTGGGGGAAGGCTCAATATGTAATCTAAACCCAACGTTGCCGTACCGCCAATTCCGGTAATAAAGGTAGTGGCTTGTGGCAATGCTTCGGGCAAGGTGATAATTAACTGATCTTCGGTGCCGGAGCAATCTTCCACAAAATAATCAATACCGCTGGCAAACAAGACTTCCAAACCGGGCGTTCCGCCTTTGATTTCGGAGATAAATACGCCAGAATCAAAAGAAAAGTCGCCACGGTCGGCAACGGCCAATTTGAGGTGGTACGTATTGCAGGGGATAACGGCGGTTTTGGCGGTCAACGATTTTTTTATACCCTGAAAATCGGAAGTAAGACCATCCAATACGAGTTCGTTTCCGTCGGCGTTATTGCGGTAATACTGCCAGTTGACCTGGCTGTTCACGGTGTTAATTTCGACCGGAATCGTTGTATTGGGCACTACCGCAATGTTTTTTTGGCCCCCTAATCCGGGTTGACCAACAATGCCGGGGCCGGACACCAAAAAGGCAAAAATATCATTAAAACCACCGGGCGAAAACACGTATTCGGGGTATTCTTCCGAACCAAACACGTATTCAAATTCCAGTTGGTCGGTGGCTACAAATACGTCCAATTCTACCACGCAGGCATCGTAAGACTCCTGGCCTCCCTGCTGCTGCGATAAGAAATCCAGGTCATTGTCGCCGGGCGTATTCATCACGTTGGATGCAAAGTTAAACCCGGGGCCTCCCAAATCACTTACAACACCCGAAGACAAAATAAGTCCTTTGGTCATTTGCAAATCATTATTGGCCGTCGGGTAACTAAAAGCACCGTAGGCTGTTTCGTCACAAATAATATCTGTAATGGTTACCTGCGTTGCGGGAGTGGTTACCGCGTTGATAATCACTGAATTATCAATTGGAGATTCTACCGTAATGCTATTAGGGGCCGGACAAGGCAGGCTGCTGCATTCCCAATGTCCCAAAAAGCCTTCAAATTCCACCATATCGTCGGATAAAAAAACAATGGTCATGCAGGGTTGGCTGCCTTGTACGGTTAAGGCAACCCCGCCACCACTGCCATTCACCGAAGGCGTAAAGCCGGGCTGTGATTGCACCACGGTCAACAAAGGCGCCGAGGCATTGGGGCCATCGTAAAAGTAAAGTCCGTCGGTGAAACTTTCTTCCAAGTTATAATAATCCAGCGTAAACGTAATACAAGACGTCAGTTGGTTCGGGCAAATCGTAAAGGTATAGTCCTCGTCGGGGCCGTAGTCGCCACCCTCGCCACCGGAGTCGGTGAGCGTTCCGGAACACTGGGTAGAGCCACCTTCGCTGACGGATATGATTTCGGGCAATTTGTCCACACAAAGCGTGAATTCGCCGGAATTGGGGGTTCCGGTGGCCGAATAATCGGAAATACGAATATAGTAGGTGATCCCCGGCGTAAGGCCATTCAGGTCAATTAATACCTCGTTTTCGCCCAGCGGTGCCAGTGCGCACGACAGTTCAAATAAGTCATTGAAGTTGCATTCACCGCGATAAATGGCAATTTGCGGGTTTTGAATGCCATTAAGGCCACCTGTTCCGGCCACCGAAATCCTGAAATCAAACAGGGTATCGGGGCAAACAAACGAGAACCATACATCCCGGTTGGGAATGCCACCGTTGAAACAGGTAGGGTTGTTGTCATCACCAATATTGGACAAGGTCGCATTTTCGTTGCTATAAACAATATTAGTGTCACAGGCTGGTGCAATACCGAGATCAATAGCGGTGGCGCATTCATCGTTTATGGGAGCCTGTGCTAAAAGGTTAGTGGCAGCCAGTATAAAACTCAGGGCTGCAAATAAAAATTTCTTCATGCTTATTTGTGAAACGGCGTTTCGCCTTTAGAAGTCAAAGGTAAGTCCGTTCTGTTTAGTTTTTTCTTAAAAGACAACAAAAATGAAAAAAACGGTCACATATTCCGGGCGCTTGCGATTCGGGTTTGCATTTTAAAATGTTGTTCCCGTATATTTGCATTCGTTTTTTACTACCGTTATCAAATTCCTTATCGTAATATTATGCAAATCAGAAAATTTTTCTGGGACTACCTGTATTTCACCCGCGTCGAACGCAACGGGATTGTGTTTCTGTTGGCCATGAGCGGGGTTGTACTTTTTTTACCGGCCATTTACGGTTATTTTTTTCCAAAAACGCCCGTTTCGGCGGCAGCGTTGCCGGATACCCCCATTTTTTGCGCCGATGCGGCATCTCCCACGGGGGCATCGGAGGGCAATTTTGCCGGAAATTCGGCACCGGTTTCCCTTTTTTATTTTAACCCCAATACCGCCGATGCCCACGATTTTCAGTCGCTGGGATTGCCCGAACGCACCATTAAAGGGATTTTGAATTACCGCGCCAAAGGCGGACAGTTTCGGCAACCCGATGATTTTGCCAAAATTTATGCCCTTTCGGAAAGTGATTTTGAACGGTTGCGCCCATGGATTCGGTTGGAAACGCCGCCCGAAACGGAACGGGCAGTGGCCGCTACAGTGCCGTTGAACATGCAGTCGTTTGATCCCAATACCGCCGATGCGGCCACCCTCGCCGGATTAGGGTTGCCCGAAAAAACCGTCGCCGGGTGGTTGAATTACCGCGCCAAAGGGGGAAGTTTTCGGTGTAAAGATGACGTAAAACGCCTCTATAACCTCTCCGAAACCGATTTTCAGCGCCTGTATCCGTGGATGACCCTGCCCGAATGTTCGGCCTCTAACAACGTGGCGCAGGCCGGGTTTGCCGGTGGAGGGAAAGCCCTGCCCGTGCGGCAGCAGTTTGCGGTGCAGTCGGTGGATCTGAATGCCGCCGACGTGGAAGATTTGGTGCGGTTGCCGGGCGTAGGGGAGGGCTGGGCGCGGCGGATCCTGAACTGGCGCGACAAATTGGGCGGTTTTAGTGCCGTGGCGCAAGTGGCCGAAACCCGGAGTTTGCCCGATAGTGTTTTTCAAAAAATAAAACCTTATCTGGCCGTGCATTCCACCGATTTTAAACGAATTTCGATTAACAATGCAACCTGGGACGAGTTAAACGACCATCCTTACATCGAAGCCAAACAGGCGCGCTGGATTGTGGCCTTCCGGGAACAACACGGAAAGTATCAAAATATCGAAGCGTTGCTGCAAATCACCGAACTGCGGCGCGAGTGGCTGGAGAAAGTGCGCCCTTATTTGACCGTCTGATCCCGCAGCGTGAGCGTGTATTCGGCCACGGCTTTAATTTCGGCTTCGTCGAGGAGCGCTTTGAAGGGCGTCATCAGGTTTTTGCCGTTGGTGATAATTTGGATGCGGCTGTCCAAAGGCAATTCCGAAACCGACAAATCTTTGGCACCACTGAGGCCGAGTTTGCCGTCGGCACCGTGGCAGGTAATGCAGTTTTGGCGAAAAATAGCCCCGCCGTCGGGACCCGATTTTTCAGCGCTGTTGGCCTTATCCTGGGCGGCTTTGGTGCGGGCCGAAATTTCATCGGCGGCAGAATGACATGCGTTGAGGGCCAATATGAGCGCGATCAGCGAAAAATTTATTTTGTTCATAAAAAATAATCCAAAATTTGCACAAACATTCAAAAACAAACGTTTAGATTTGCCGTCGTTTTAGAACCGCTGTTTCTCTAATCAGTTTGGAGCCTTTGCCAAAAGGGCAAATGCTTTTCTACCTGAAAGAATACTAACTCATTACAGGGACATTGGTTCAAAAATGGAGAACTTTATTGGGTTTTCCGGCTTTTACCAAGCCACAACAAAAGATAACTACACTTTTTAGTGTTTGTTCATAGTGTTTGTTTTTTGTTTTGTCCCTGTTGAGTAGCAAGTATTAGACAGGGATTTTTTTAAGGAAATGTTAAATTGCTACATAAAAGAACTTTTAATGCAGTTTGGCACATTATTGGTTCATAAATAATTGCTTCATACAATAGAATGGTTTAGTGAAAAAGCCCGGGGCGAAATTGCTACCGGGCTTATTTTTTGCCTTCTCGAAAAATAAAACTTTTAGTTTGGAATTTAATTGTTTTTTCAGTTGTACATTTGCCCCGCTTTTCCGCCAACAACACTATGCTCAAAAGGCTTCATATCCGCAATTACGCTTTGATTGATGAATTGGACATCCTGTGTTCCGATCATTTGACCATTATTACGGGCGAAACCGGCGCCGGTAAATCTATTCTGTTGGGTGCTTTGGGCCTGATTATGGGCGAACGCGCCGACAGCAAAATATTTTACAACGACCAGGAAAAATGCGTCGTTGAAGGGCATTTTGAAGTAAAAGATTACGATTTAACGGCTTTTTTTAACGAAAATGAACTCGATTACGACGATGAAGTGGTTATTCGCCGCGAATTGTCGCCCGCCGGAAAAAGCCGCGCTTTTGTCAACGATACCCCCGTAAATAACCAGGTCCTCCAACGCCTCACCGAAAACCTGGTGGATGTGCACCAACAATTTGACGCCCTGGATATCCACAACGTCAATTTTCAGTTGCGCATGATTGATGCCCTGGCCGAAAACGCAGCCCTGCTCAAAAACTATCGCGAAGGGTACAAACAATACAGCGCCGACCGCCGCCAACTGGCCGATCTGGTCGCCCGCAGCCAAAGCGGGGCCAAGGAAATGGAATTTATGCGGTTTCAATTGGAAGAACTCCTGCAAGCCGAGTTGATGTTGGGCGAACAGGAAACGCTGGAACAGGAATTGTTGCAATTGTCCAACGCCGAAGAAATTAAACGGGCTTACGGTTCCATGTACAACCATTTGGCCGATTCCGAAATGAACGTGATCGGGCAATTGCAGGAACTGGGCCGCACCTTGCAGGCCACCCGCAAATTGTCGGGCGAACTCAATACCATTAGCGAACGGCTGGAAGGTTTTATCGCCGAATTGCAGGACTTGTCCAAAGACTGCAACCGGATTGCCGAACGCACCGATTACGACCCGCAGCGCATTGCCGAAGTGCAGGAGCGCCTCAACGTCATTTATAAACTACAAAAAAAACACGGTGCCACCGATGTCGCCGAGTTGCTCCGCATTCAGGAGTCGCTCGAAGCGCAAACCGGTGGTTTTACCGATATGGGGGCCGCCATTGCCGCATTGGAACAGCGCATTGCCACCCAGGAAATTCAGTTGCGCAAAGAAGCCGCCGTGTTGAGCCAGCGCCGGAGCAGCGTCACCGAGGGATTTGAGCAAAAAGTACAATCCATGCTCACCATGCTGTCTATGCCCCACGCCCGCCTCAAAGTGGCCGTTGAAACGCTCGATCATCTCACGCCCACCGGCACCGACGACGTGCAGTTTTTGTTTGCCACCAACGTGGGCAGCAAATACCTGCCGATCAAAGACGTGGCTTCGGGGGGGGAATTGTCGCGCCTCAACCTGTGTACCAAAAGTATCGTGGCCGATGCCATTCCGTTGCCTACCCTCATTTTCGACGAAATTGACGCCGGGGTCAGCGGCGATGTGTCCATGAAAATGGGCCTGATCCTGAAAGAATTGGCGAGCCGACACCAGGTGATTTGTATTACCCACACGCCGCAGGTGGCCGCCCGTGCCGACAAACATTATTTTGTGTTCAAAAAAGTGCAGGGCGACCGTACCCTCACCAACGTTCGGCTGCTCAACGACGACGAACGCGTACGCTCCATCGCGGTGATGTTGAGCGGTAATCCGCCGAGCGAAGCGGCGTTGGTGACGGCGAAAGAACTCGTGTTTGGGTAGAGGAAACGTTGAATTTTGAACACCGAACATCGAACATCGAAGTGTTAAACATCGAACACCGAATTTTGAACGTTGAAATAATGTTTAATTGAGTGCGGTTAAGATGCTCCGTAGTGCATGATGTGGCATTATTGCGCCTTTAAATTTTAGTTCTTATAACTTGATAAGGCTGCCTCACAAGCAAATACTTCGATGTTCGGCGTTCGATGTTCGGTGTTCGATGTTCGATGTTCGGTGTTCGATGTTCGGTGTTCAAAAATTCGATGTTCGGTGTTCAAAACCTGACGATCTGGCTCATAAGAAAGCCTCTCAAAAAGCCCGCGACATTTTATTTGTTGCCCGTAAATCCCCCCATAATTTTCCCCATAATGCGCACTTTTAACGCCCTTGGCGCGGTCATGAGGGCATAACTCAGGATTTTGGTGAGTAGTCCCGGGCGCACGAGGCTGGTCCGACCCAAGGCTTTCAGGATGGGTACGCCCACCTGTTGCGGCGTAAGCGTTTGGCCCATGTTCATGTTGGCCCGTTGCGCAAAACCGCTGGCCACCGGTCCGGGCGCGGCGGCCAAAATATCTACCCCCGATGGTTGTAGTTCTACGGCCAAGGCTTCCGCGAGGCTTTGGATATAGGCTTTGGAGGCGGCGTAATTGGCCGAAAACGGCACGCCCTGAAACGCCACGATGGAACTAAACAGGATGATACCGCCGCGTTGTTGTCGGGCGAATTTTTGAGCAAAATAATGGGTAAGGGACAATACCGCCTCACAATTGACCCGCAGCAGGTTGATTTCGGTGAGCAGTGAACTTTCGGTAAAACGCCCCGAAGTACCGTAACCGGCGGCCAAAATCACCAAATTTAAATCGAGCGGACGGCAGGTTTCGATGATTTGCTCCACGCCTTCCGGTTCGGCATTGTCGGCGGCCACCGGTATTACCCGAATGCCGTAGGTTTTGCTCAAACTATCGGCGGTGGCTTGTAGGGTATCCATTTGCCGGGCGTTGATGACGAGATTGAAGCCCGCGTCGGCGAGTTGCATGGCCAATTCAAGCCCAATGCCCGAAGTCGCGCCGGTTACCAAGGCCCACGGGCCGTATTGGTGCATCAGTCGCTTTTTTTCTGAATCTGGTAAACGCATGAGTTGTTGTGTTTTTGTGGGGCAAAAGTATTGGTGGGGGAGGGTGGGGGACGATAACAAATGTTTAGAAAATGGGGGTGGGGCGGCGGAGATTTTTGAATAATTTACCCGATAGTTTGCAAATATAAAAACATCCTGTATATTTGCATGTCAAAAATAATTTACTATTTGCAATGCCATTTCGAGGGTTTACTTATTCGGTGGTTGGTTGTGCTTAGAGTTGTTTTCGTAAGTTGCTGATAATCAATGCATACTAATCTTAGGAATGGTAGATGTCGGTGGGTGGGTTGCGGTAGTGCAGTAGTTACCTGCAAGAGTAGAACGTAATAGATAGCATGAAAGATAAGCATCGTGGTGGATGCACAGGTATCAACCTGTGTTCTAACAAAGAACCCAAGTTAATGCCTGGTAGGTAGGTTCGACTCCTACATCTTTCGCAAAATTTAAAAAATGATAAAAAGAACGACATCATACACGACATTACAAACTCAAGTCCAATCAACATTTGACTTTGCTGTTGTCGTTTGCCATGCTGTTCCTGCTCTAAAACTTCAAATGAAACTTTTGGATGACGGTAAAATCATGAAACTTCCCGACCCAGATTATTTTGAACCTAATAACCCAACATCAAAATTAAGAGAACAAGCGGATGGCTATCGAAACAAATTAGCAACTTATCTTTTTCTAAGTTCATTTGCTTTTTTTGAAAATTACATAGGAAGTGTTTTAGAGGAAGTTTTAAATCTTAGCATTTCTATTCCTGATGCAGCTTCTTTAAAGAGTAGACTGACGAATAATACTAACACAAAACCTAAAAAAATACTTCGCAGTGGTTTTGATAATCGACATAATCAACGATATGAAAAATATTCAAGAGAATTAGATGCCTCAAATTATGTTCATCCCGACAAGTTAATTTCTATAATTACAGTTGAAAGCATTATTGATAAAATACATGACTTAAAGGTAAATCAAATTCCTGATTTTTTAATAAATACTATAAAAATTGACATCTCAGATACTGACAAACAGACATTTGGAACTTACAGGCAGTTGAGAAATGATATTGCACATGGAGACAACCCTACAGTGACTATGAGAAAAGTAAAGGAAGCAAATAAGTTTTTAAGAAAATTTGCAGCCCAGATTGACGAATTCTTGGTGGAACACTACATAAAAATTAACAACTACAGGAAGGAATAGTTAAACAACACAAGCAGGTGACAAAGCACAAAACGGCAATATCTCCTATGCAGGAACACTGCTTTTGCACAAGTTGTTACCTTTAACTATGAAAAAATAATAAATAGGGTTTTTAGGTGTTAAAATGAACATATACCAAATATTTCAATCAAATGGATATAGACTTGGCTTCTATGTCCGAAAAGTTGATTGGCCAACAGGGCAAAAAGCCCAAGTATTGGCAATCGAAGATGTTACGGAAGGTCAGCCAATAGAAGGACCTCCACCCTACTTTACAGATGGACTGGTGTACCCAAAAGGTCATAAAAAGGAAGGACTGCAAATGGGGCCTAGACAAGTGACATTAAGAGCACCTTGGGCAAAAGATGGGATAAAAAAAGTTAATGGAGGCACTTTTAATTGGGAGCAAGTGGACGAAACAAAATATTTGGCAAGCCAGAATATTTACGAAATGTACACTGATAATAATTTCAAGTTTGGATTTTGGGTAACAAGGCCAAAATGGGACAAAGGAAGTAAGGCTCAGGTCGTTGGTATTGAAGGGGTTACAGAAGGGGAACCAATTCCAGGAATTCATCCATATTACAATAAAGAAATGCCTGGCATATTACCAGGGGCTCCAGAAACCAACAGATTTATCACTCTTAAATCTGATAATTGGGAAGAGGGAACAAAAACTTATTCTAATGGAGGTACATATAGTTGGGTACGAGTGGGTTAAGAATGAATTAATTGTAAACAAATTAAATTTAAAAATAAAAAATAAAAAAATATTAATGTAAATCTGCGTGGCTGTCATCCGTCCGCTAAGCGCGGCGGTTTGACAGTCACGCAGATTTATGTTTAAAAAAAAATTAAAAAATGGAAGATAGTGTTATTTACGAAAAAATTGGACTTCTCAACAGTACGGTGACTAACCCAGAAAACAGTTCAAAACTTGACAAGGAAAGCCTCCATTTATTTCAAACCGCAATTCAATTCATTTCAAGCCGCCTACGGAATACTGTAGCAATTTTAGTTCAAGAGGCAGATTTGACAAATGCTTCAAGCGATATTGAGAATGTGGTTGCTTACTTAAATAATTTCTTTGGCAATGAAAATGTTGGGCACTTAAATAATGCCAAAAACTCTATCAAATCTGCGGTGAATCGTTTGAAAAATTTACCAACTCTATCTGGTGAAGGAGACTTTAATTTCACAAAGGAAGTATCACTTTTTAAGAATATTGTAACCACAAAAAACACAGAATTGGAGGTTGAAGTAGGTAAATTAAGTTCTAAAATTGGCGAACTCGACTCTGAAATTTTAAACAGAAAGGCTGAGTTAGAAAACTTGGAAAAAGCAATTGCTGATAAAAAAGTAGAAATTGATAACTTAAATAAGTTGTTTGAAAATAAATATGATAAAGATAGAGCAAATTATATTGAACAGTTGGGAGAGCAGGAAAACCTAATAAAGACTAACACAAACGATTTGGTCGCATTTTTAGAAAAAAAGAAAAATGAGGCAGCAAAAATTGTAAACGTAATTGGAAATATTGGCGCAACAGGTAATTTTCAACTGATTGCCAATAAACATCAAACTGCAGCCAATGCTTGGCGTGTTATTGCATTAATATTTATGACAGGTCTTGCTGGATTAGTGATTTGGTCAGTAATCAGTCTTGGTTCAAATGAATTTGATTGGATGAAATCTCTTTTGCGAATAGTTGCAGCAGCAGTTCTTTCCTATCCAGCAACTTACGCAGCAAGAGAATCATCCAAGCATAGAAAACTCGAAAATTTTAATCGTAAACTTGAATTAGAACTTTCATCGATTGAGGCATTTATTGAGTTGCTACCTGAGGAGAAAAAGCAAAATATAAAAGAAAAACTTGCCGAAAAATATTTTGGAAGCACATTAGATGCCTTTGAGGACACAGATTTAAAATCTGACAAAGAATACTCTCTTCAAGGAATTGAGAGGCTGTTTAAAGCAATCGAACCTCTGATTAAAAAATAATATGGAGAACGGCTGCATGGTCACACATGGCGGCGAAAGCCTAACCCGCAAAGCCAACGCTCGCCGCCACGTTGCCCATGCAGTCGTTCGATAAAGATATAAAAAATGAATATTGATGTAAAAATAATTTATATAGATTGGAATACTCTTAAGGGAATCAAAGATTCTTTAAGAGAGCCATTTATTTCTATTGGAAGGCTAATAAGCAGCTACAAAAATGGAATCGTAATTCCTTACTCTCCTTCTCATCTTTCAGATTTAAATAAAAAATACGAAGAGAACAAAGAAAAAATTGATTCAGATTTACAGTTTCTTGAGTCAATCTCTGATAATTCAATTATAGCCAAATATTTTGAAGTCAACGAAACGAGACTTGAGAAAAGAGGTGTTATTGAATTTTTTCATGAGATACGGAAAGATAAAGAAGAAGAGAAACCAATTTCTGAAATATTTGATGATATTGATAGCGGCCTCGGATTCGAGTTAAATGAAATATTCAAAGGAATTGACTTAAAATCAATTCTGCCAAATGCGGAGGAATTGCAAAAAACTGAAACAGGGAAAGAGTTTTTGAAACAGTATAAATCCTTTTTTGAGACCGGAAATTTCACTGAATTATTGGAGGATGTTTCAAAAATGAGTGAAAATTTTCAGGAAAACCCACAAGGTTTTAATGATTTGAGAAAGGGGCTAAAAGAAGATTTGAAGTTAGAGTCAGACATTTCAAATTGGGAGTTTCCTATTCAAAAACTTGATTCTATTCTTCCACAAACTCTCATTGGAAAATCTTTCTCAGAATTAGTAATTGAAGATGTGAAGAGATACCATAAAGAACCAATATTCTTTGATTATTATCTAAGTGCCTATAATCAATTAGGGTTATTTGGCTTTCGTCCTGATAAATTAAGCGAAAAGAATAGATTCAGCAATTCGATAGAGGACGGGTTCCATTCATTTTACGGGGCTCATTCACATATCTTTATTACTAATGACAAGATTATGTATTATCGTTCAAAAGTGCTTTTTGAAGCCTTTGAAATTGCAACTAAATTATTCAAAACTTTTGACGTAGATGATGTAAAGAAACTTGTAGATGAAATTGAAGAAATAATAAAAGAGAATTAAAACTACGGCTAACTCTGTTTGGCTGCCAACTGCTTCCTAAGCGTCGCGGTGCGACAGCCCACGCCCCCGTTCTGCCCCCTCAAACAACAATGAAAAAAAGGAAATACACATCAGACGAAATACTTGACATATTCAAAGCGCAACACCGATTGTCAAGTCCTCTTGACCCGGAGGCAGAGCCGTCCATTGAAATAACAACGGAGATGAGTGTCCGGGATTGGAGGTGTACCAATGACCTGCTTCCGTGGAAAAAGTTGTATAAGTTTTTGAACCGAGAATTTAGGGTGGATATCAGCGAAGAAGAGTGGAAAAATGCACTTGAACCCGCCAGGGAAAAAAAGATGTCGGGTGTTTGTCAATTAATCGCAAAATACGCGGAGATAGAAATAGTCGAGCCGATCAGAATTTTGGGGGCGGATTGCTTGAGCGCGGCTACCTTTTTGCACCTAAAAAGAAAAATAGCAGAAAAAGGCGTTGACGTTTCCGCATTGAGACCATCATCAAGATTGAGTCCGTATCTAGAACGGCATTTTGCGCCTCTACTTGAAACGATAACTTTGACCGGTTTAAACTCAATCGAAAAAATAACCGAGAAAAGAAAGAAAAAAGGATTTTGGAACGCCATCCATCTTTTTGACTCCGACAGGTATGAACTTTTGACGGGGGATATTGTGACCTTTCGGGATTTGATTGAGAAAATGATAGAAAAGAGAAACAAAAACGGAGCGGAACGGCTGCATCCCTGAACGCAACGAAATAGGAACAATTTACCGTTCCACCCCCACCTTCTTCAACCTACTCAAATGCACCGGCGTAATCCCCAAATACGACGCAATCATGTGCTGCGGCACCCGGTTGTGGATATTGGGAAATACGTCGGTGATGGTATCGTAGCGTTCTTTGGGCGTGCGGGCGTAGAGGTTTTTGATGCGGTTATCCTGGTACATAAAATAAAATTCGGCAATCAAACGCCCCAGTTTTTGCCCTTCCTGCATGTTTTGGTAACCCCATTCCACCGCCGAACGCGGCAATACCACGGTTTCGGTTTCTTCCAGGGCTTGCAGCGTGTACATGGACGGTTGTTGGGTTAAAAAACAGGAATAATCGGCAATAAACTGGTTTTCGAGCGCAAAATGAATGGTGTGATCCACACCTTCGCGGTCGGTCACAATAACCCGGATCACACCTTTTACCACAAAAAAAATTTCGTTGGGCACCGTGTCCACGCGGCTCACCGTATCGAGCCGTTTAAACGTTCTTTTGATGGTTTGCCGCGTAAAATCGGCCAGTTCACCGGGCGAAGCGTGGATCATTTGCGCAATGGCGTATTGCAGTGCCTCCATAATTTTACTTTATTTTTCAAACTCCACGATGTGTTCCGACGCGTATTCGTCGTCGTAGGGTTTTATTCTTTTTACAAAAAAACGCGCTTTTTTGCCCAATTTCAAACAAGTATATTTGTTGGTAACGTCTTCTTCGGTGTTCAACGGCTGGAGAGACGGATACCAAAGCGTATAACCGGGTTTTTGGAAAAACAACTGCGGTTTGGTCCAGTCTTGGCTGTTTAAGGCCGCGCCGAGGTCTTTGTTTTTGTTAAATGAAATATACACTTTATCGCCCACCCACGATTTGCCTTCCACTTTGCCCATCATCATGACCCAACATTCGAGGTAGGTATTCCAACTCACCGATGGCCCCCAGTGAAAGCCGCCGGTGGGAGAGGACGACGGGCCGCCGCCTTCCTCCATCGGAATTTGCAGCGAAGTAATGGGTTTTCCAATGCCGTTGTAGGGCGCATTAAACCCTTTGCCATCCCAGCGTTTGGCTTTTCCCACGGGTTTATCGAGGTCTTTGAGGGCAATGCGCGCCACGCTGATGCACTGCCCCGACGCTTCGACCTTGGGATCGTACGTTTTTTCATTGTACACGCCCGGATAACCGTATTCGCCGTAAAAAAGGTATAAATACTCGCCGCTGGCCACCGCCGAAGGATCGCCCACGCCCCCGGCGAATGTGTTGGAGGTGTTGAACGGTTTTAAAATCATCCGTGGGTCGAGGTCTTCGATAAAAATGCCCTTGTTTTTCCAACTTTTGCCGCCATCGGTTGATTTCATGACGCCAATCCGGCAAACCGCCGCCGCACTTTTGGGGCCGCGTAAACCCTGTGGCCATTTGTTGTTTTTGTAACCTTGCCCCGTCGCCGGATTGTACGGCAGGGTTTGGGGGTAATTTTCGTTGTGGTAAATCCCGTACAAGGTTTTGCCGGTGTTGTCTTTGGGGTCTTGGTAAACGGTTTCGAACCAAACGGCCCCGTGCAAACCGGGCTTCCCGACGGGCGCGTTTTCGGGCATTTCCGGGTCGTGAAAATTATCGGAAGGACTTTTAAATACCTCGTCGGCGTTGCGGCCATCGGCGTATTTCAGGTCAACGCCAATGCCCCAAACGGGGTCTTCGCCGTATTTGCCCGGAAAAATGCGCAGCGTGTCGCCAATCCACGCCTCGGCCATATTGCAGTCAATAAACGAGTTAAATTTGATTTTTTCGGCGGAAATCAGTTTGAATTTTGGGTCAAAAGTGGCACTTTGAGCGGAAGCATATCCGCTCAAAGCGACCAAAAGGGTACATAAAAAGGCTTTCGTGTGCATATGCGTTGAACACCGGAAAAGACCAGTGTGACGCAAAGTTAAAAAACTTTTTTACTCCATAATCGTCCGATTCCGGTCGTAGACCAAACAGGTAAAAATACCCAGCGGGTTGGCCGTGCCCGTCACGTTGCTTTTTATGGGCGAAGGCTGCGCAAATGGGTTAAAACCACTTAAAATGGCCAATTGTACACTCTCCAAATAGTCGTAGTACTGCGGCGTAATGTGGTAAATGGTGTTAAATACCGTATCGCCGGGCGACAAATCGTACCCCATGCCAAAGGCGACGGTGGCGGACGTCGAAAACCGGTCGTTGGCCAAAAAATCCTGCTGCGGAAGACTGTCGAGGTTGCCGTAATGCAACATGCGGCGGTACGAGTTGGACTTGGTTTGGTCGTCGGTGATGTACATGAGGGTCCGGGCAATGGTATCGTTGGTGGGGCTAAATTCCACCACGACGCTGTCGATGGGTACAAAAGGCAGCATCACCGTAGAGCCGGTAATGGTTGTGCCGTCGGGCAGGGTAATTTCGAGGGTGTATTCCACGTCGGGGGTAGCCGGAACAATTTCGCTGGCGGTGTAATTGAACAGTTTGAGCGGCTCCGGTTCAAAAGAGAACTGGTTGTCGAGTACCACGCGTTGGCCGTTGTAAGAAATCGCCACGGAGGCTCCTTGCAGCAGGGTTTTGTTCAAAAACGACGAATCGAGGCCGAGCGGATCAAAAAAACTGTAACTGCGCGAAAGCAGAAGGCGGAATGGTTTGCCCGGTTCGAGGTAGCATTCCACGACGGGTTGTTGCTCATAATCGGGCAATTCAATTTCCACGTCGCGGGTAAGGTTGCAGGCTCCGGCGAAGAGCATCAAAAAAGCGCTATATACAATGAGTTTTTTCATGTTGATGGTGCGTTTTAAAATTTAAAATTCCAGGTAATAGTAGGCAAAACGGGGAATAAAGATACTTGTTTGGCCTGAAATCCGGTGGGTACATCAATGGTGCCACCGCCAATTTGCGCCGGTTGGGTTTGCACGTCAATGTACAAAAAGTAAGGATTGCGGCGGTCGGTGGCGTTATAAACGCTCAGGGTAAGGTCCTGCTCGCTGCGTTTGGTGCGGAACTTGTACACAATGCCCAAATCGGCGCGCATATAAGCCGGGTACCGGAACGTATTGCGTTGGCCAAACACGGGCACTACGGGCTGAAACGGCGCTCCCTGCACATCCTGGAAGGTGAAACGACCGGCGGGCAACCAACTGATATTACCCGATGTATAAACGTAGGTCGCCGTAAATTGCCAGTGGCGGTTGAGGCTGTACAGGGCCACCACGCTCAGGTTGTGGCGGGTATCGAATCGCGGAGAGAAGTAATCGCCGTTGTTAATCACCGGGAAACGGCCGCGTTTTACCCAGGCGAGGGTATAACCGATCCAGCCCGTGAGGCGGCCGTCTTTTTTTTCAATTTCCAATTCGAGCGGGCTGTACGCGTACCCATCACCAAAGGTCAATTGGGTTTCGATGTTGGTTTGGCCAAATAACTCCGCGCCATCAATAAAATCAATTTGATTGTAGAGTTTTTTGTACCAGGCTTCCCACGTAATCAGCACTTTATCTTTAATGAGCACGGTAGTACCCACTGCGACCTGATCGCTTTTTTCGGGGGCAACTTTATCGGTGCTGGGGTACCAAATATCGGTCGGCAGCGACAAACCACTCGACGCGAGCAAGTGCACGTATTGATTCATACGCGCGTACGAGGCTTTAAACGAAAAGTTTTCCGAAACGGCGTAATTGGCCGAAACGCGCGGCTCAAAACGGGCGTAATTCGAGGTGGCGTTGTTCCAGCCCGACAATCGCGCGCCGAGGTTCAATTTTACCCGGTCGCTCACGGCCCAGTCGTCGGAGAAAAATACGCCAAACTCCGTACCGGTAAAGTCTTCACCCGATTCAAAACTCACCTGCCCGTCGTCGCTACCGGCCCGCAGGCGCGCCACGCGGAAATCGTGCCAGGTCAGGTTACCCCCAAAACGCATGGTGTGCTGGTTGTTGGGTTGGTAATAAAAATCCTGTTTGATATTGGCATCCACGATATTGGAGCCTAAACGGAAAGAGAAACCCTGCAAAATATTCCGAATGCGGTAACGGTAATCGGAGTAAGTAAAGGTGGTATTGGAAAAGAGTTTTGGGCCAAAAGTGTGGTTCCATCGCGCCGTTCCGGTGGTATTTCCCCAATCAAAAAGGAAATTAAAATCTTCGTTGTTGAACTTAAATACGTCGCGGCCAAAATATCCGCTCAGGAACAGGCGATCTTTTTCGGTCAATTGGAAATTTACTTTGGTGTTCAGGTCGTAAAAATAGTAGTCGGGAATGGGGTTATAATTGGGGTTGCCTTCGTTGGCGCGGTTAATTTGGGCGGTAATCAAGTCGGCGTAAGTGCGGCGACCGCTCACGATAAACGACGATTTTTCTTTTTGAATGGGGCCTTCGATGGTCAAACGGCTGGAAATAAGGCCCACGCCGCCCGCCACGTCGTATTCTTTGTTGTTGCCTTCTTTCATGCGCACATCAATAACCGATGAGAGGCGACCGCCGTATTGCGAAGGGAAACCACCTTTCCAAATTTTGAGGTCTTTCACCGCATCGGGGTTAAAGGTGCTGAAAAAACCAAATAAGTGGTTGGGGTTATACACCACGGCTTCGTCGAGGACGATGAGGTTTTGGTCGTTGCCGCCGCCGCGCACAAAAATGCCCGTTGTGCCCTCGGTACCGGAGGCTACGCCCGGCTTGAGTTGGATAATTTTGAGCAAATCCGTTTCGCCAAACAGGGCGGGCAGTGCTTTGGCTTCTTTGGTCGAAATGGTGGTAATGGACATTTCGGTGGATTTTACTTTTTCCGAAAGTTGGTTGGCCACGATGGTTACTTCTTCGAGCAGCGAACCCTGGGGGCGAAGCGACACGTCGAGTTTGGCATTGCCTTTGGGGACCAATCGGCGTTCCTGGGTTTCGTAGCCGAGGTAACTAAAGCGCAGGGTGATGGAATCGGTAGCAACGGGTACGGTGAAGGAGTAAAACCCGTATTCGTTGCTCACGTTGCCTTTGCGCAATCCCACGGCTTCCACGGTGGCCCCGATGAGGGTTTCGCCGTTTTCGTCGTCGCGGATAACCCCGCTGATGGTAGCGTTCGTGGAGGTTTGGGCAAGAAGGGTGCCGTAGCCGAAGGTGAAAAAAGAAATGAAGAGGAGTAGTTTTTGCATAATGCTTAATTGTTGCGGATATTCATGGTTGATGGTTGTGGAAACACATCATTTGAAATAATGTTTGGCAAAGCAAGGTGAATTGTTTGAGTTTCAGAATTAAATTCGATGAAAATAAGGCGTTGGGAGATGAGTGGGGAGAGATGAGAGATGAGTGATAAGGGATGAGCGGGCGAGTGAAAAGGGTAGCGTTCTTGCTTCAAAAACCTTACGTCTTACGCGCTAAATTGGAGAAGTATATTTTTGGGGGCCACAAAATACCCTCCAAAAGACGAGCGAGCAATGTGTGAAACCTGTAATTATTAAGTGGAATTGTGTAATTTTTTTCGTTACGGATGGAGATACCTTTAGGAATTGAAATCTGACAACTAATTAAATAAAATTTAGAAATGAGAAACTTATTACTTACCTTGTTGCTATTGTACGCTCTTTTTTTTACTCCCCATTTGATTTTTGGGCAAGTCCCTAACTTAGGAACAACCGCCGACTTTGCGTTATTTACGGCGGCTGGCGCATTTTCGAACGTTGGTGCAACCACCGTGAATGGGGATATTGGTACCAATGTAGGTGCCTTTACGGGTTTTCCTCCGGGCGTTGTGAACGGGCAAATCCACGTAGCCGATGTTGTATCGGCACAAGCCGCAATAGATGTGGATGTTGCTTATGGTAGTCTAAGCGGAGTTACCTGTGGTTTAGTATTAGGAACAACGATGGGTAACGGCCAAATACTCACCCCAAATGTTTACTGTTTAGGGGCAGCATCCACCATTAATGGCGATTTAATATTAGACGGAGGGTGCAATCCCGATGCCATATTTATTATTAAGATAGATGGCGCTCTTTCTACAACCACTTTGTCGCGCGTTGTTTTAACTAATTCGGCCTCCTTGTGTAACGTGTATTGGCAAATAAATGGAGCCGTACAATTGGGGGAGGGTTCTACTTTCAGGGGAACTATTTTATCAAATGGCGCAATTTCGATACTGGAAGGGGCTACTCTTTTGGGCAGAGGCCTCAGCCGGCAAGGGGCTATTGATCTGCACAACAATGTGGTTGATTTTGATATGCTACCTACTGCTTCCATGATCACAGCCAGCGGTGCTACCACTTTTTGCGCAGGCGGTAGTGTTACGCTGAGTGGAAATTGTGGCGGTGTTTGGAGCAATGGAGCCACAACATCAACTATTACAGTTACTACAAGCGGCAATTTTTCTATTTTGAATTCAAATAATTGTGGTAGTGCGACTTCCAATCAAATAGACGTAACGGTAAATCCATCGCCCATTTGCACGATCACGGGTAATAATTCCATTTGCCAAGGCCAAACGACCCAACTTTGTGCACCGTCGGGTGCGGCCTCCTATTTATGGAGTACCGGCGCGACGACGAATTGCATTGTTGTAAATGCGGCCGGAACGTATTCCATAACGGTGACTAACGCAAGCGGTTGCAGCAGTATTTGTAGCGAAACGGTGACGGTAAGTCCATCGCCCATTTGCACGATTACGGGCAATAATTCCATTTGTCAG
>JAAFJN010000015.1:35066-115809 GCA_013298845.1 Chitinophagales bacterium | reverse complement strand
GCACCTGACTTTTAGTTATGATACAACGGACATACCAAGATACGATGAGTTTAAGGTTAATTATGGAAAATTAGTTGACATGTTTTTGAGTCATATTGTATAGTTTTGCTTTGAAAAATAAGGGTAACTAAAGGAAAACGACGAAGAGGCCGGCTACGGCGACGATGGTTTCCGGGACTACGGTATGCGGATGTATATGCCGGGTTTTGGTCGGTTTTTTAGTGTAGATCCGATTGCAGGGGAGTATCCGTGGTACACGCCATTTCAGTTTGCGGGAAATAAGCCAATGATAATGCAGCGAACGTTAAATTTGCCGTAGATGATCCTCAAAAAATTCGAGAAGGAGATGCACTTGAAATCTTTGCTATTACTTCGCTTGGTAGAGTAGCTACCAGAACTACTAAAGCAGTGCGGGGGGCTGCTGAGGTGGTAACTAAACCTAGAAAAATTACAAAACCTAAATGGGGAAAATTATGGAGTATAAAACTACTGCTATGGAACATATCAAAGAAGGGCACTATTATAATTCAAGGATCACTACCAAGGTTGATCCGATAACCGGTCAAATTACACAAGTGGTAGAAGAATCGAGTAGATTTAGTGAGGCATACAGTTCTCCTTCTCAGATTAAAAAATTAGTTGCAGAAGCAGTTGCAAAAGGTAAGCATACTACTCCCGCAAACAATAACTATAGTGTAGTATATGATACAGGGAAGGTAATTGGTACAGATTTACAAGGAAGAACTACGACTAAAATACAAGTTTATTTAGATGACGTAGGTAATGTTAAAATGCGTATCCGATTTAGTGTAAAAAAATAATAAAATATGAATAAATTAAGTTTAAATTTTTTAATTAACGAAAAAAATATTGATGATTTTAAGAAAAAACCATCAATAGCTAATTTACCATGGGGTATTGTTGGTAATGGAGTAATGGCAGACATATCATTGATTTTTTCTGAAAGTAGTGACCAGAATATAACATTTGAAGATGGAGTCTTAGAATACTTGTCCTTCATGTGTTCTGTAGCAGATTTATTTAACAAAGGAAATTTATCCTCTTTTTCTGTATCAACAATGGACTGGTTTTCAAATAGTTTTAAATATGAGTACAATGGAAAAGATAAAGTAGAGATTATTGGAGATACAACTTGTAGTGTACATGCGGTTGTTGATTATGAAAATTTCAAAAATGAAATCAATTATAAATCTATATCTGTTATAGAATTTTTATTGGGTGCCATTCCTGATCTCCGTTATAATAAAGATCTAAGGAAAAAATTCCCTTTTGAATGGGCAAATAAAATTAAGTGGAAATAGTTTTTTATAAACTTTGTTTTTTCGTTAGGTATTATAGAGCAAAGCAGGGCTGGTACCCCTAATCCAGGAATGCCAGTCCTGCGCAAAAAAAATTAAAATTAAAAAAATATAAAAATAATTTTAATAAAAAGTAAATAAACTATGGCACTTTCTTTTTATAAAAAAATGTTTTTTGTTTCGCCAATGTCAATTGATGAAATACAAGCAAAATTAATTTTAATTACTGAAAGAGCAGATAAGAATTATATAGATTTTTCAAAAATAAATTCTTATGAATGCATAATGAATAAAAGTTCATTTATTATATCAAAAGGCCCATCAAGTTTGACAATTGGTAAAATGAGTTTAATACCAGTATTTCTTGGTACTCTTTCTAAGAATAACGAAGGAGGAACGAATATCGAAGTTGTAGTAAGACTCAATTATCTCGGGGGGGCGATAGGGTTTTTTGTTTTTTTGTTTATTTTATTAATGTCATTTTCTTCATATTCAAGAGGTGAGATTTGGAAAAGTTTTATTCCGTTGTCTTTTTCTTTATATATTTTTTTTGGAACTGCTATTCAACTCAATAAGTCCGTAATAAGTTTTAAACATTTTTTTGTTAAAAACTTAACGGTATTTGAAAGTCGATAATGTTGAAGTGTAATTGTATTCCTCGTTGGCGTAGTTTTCAAAATAAGCGCACGATAGTGAGTGCCTTTTGACGCGAAACGTATTCCATACAAATCCTGAATTGCTTTAACAAATAATAGCCGCAAGTAATTGATTTGTTCCTCTTTTTGGGCCTTAGTGCCCAAAAGGTGGAACAAGAAGGGGGGATTCAGCGGTAGTCCGCTACAGTCCCTTATATTTGTCCCCACTACACACCAGGCAGCCTACACATCTGTCACAAACTTCTTTCTTATGCAAAAACACCTTTCATCCCCGGCCTGCTTTTCGCCACCCTCCACCTGTGCGCTCAAACCCGGGTGCAAGTCATCTCAGACCGGAATGAAATGGATTCGGTAGTGGTTTAATCTCTTAAGGGCTTGTACGCAGGTACTTATTGTCGCAAAATAAAAAAATATGCAGAGGAATTACGTCAATAATGAGCGAATATGGCTTTTAAAGATGCAGCATAACAGTTTGCCAACAAAAAATATAAAAATATGATAAAGTACAGTGCATTTGTTTTTTTAGGCCTTCTGCTTCTTGGCTGTGGAAGGAATCAATTTTGGTCAAAAAAGTCAAGTAGTCAAAATCAACGGATAATGTTAGAATTCAATCGATTAGACAACGGATCTTTTGGGATTTTAACAAAAAATGTTCAGCCTTTTTCACAGATAGTTGAGTTAAAGAATGACTCTTTTGCTATCGAATGTGATAGTTTCAAGGTTTTCTTAACCAGGAAAAATATGTTTGTTGATTTTGTGTACATAGAAGAGGGCTACAAGTCAACCGGCCGATTTATTTTGCCTAAATATTATTGCGTAGCATCGGATATATTGTTTGATCCAGAAACGACTTTTACCAAAAAAATAACTGTAACACCATACTTTGATCCTGTAAGAAATGGGGATTGGTTTTTTTGGGAAAACAATAATGTGAAAAAAATCAACTACAATATAGACATTGACGATTCAGCATTAAATAAATTATCACGGTTTAGTCATTAATAGTGATTATTTTTAATGGTTAAAATCGGAAAAATACTTATTGCTATAGTTCCGTTTTATTGTTTTTGCTCTTTTATAAAAGGGCGAAAGACTTTAGTCGGTAGAGATGGGGGATATTCTAATTTGAAGCACATAAACATTTAAAACAACGCAGGGCAGGTACCCCTAATCCACCAGGAATACCAGCCCTACCGATAAAATTTGGTCCGTGAAAAAAATCCCGCTACTACCCAAAATAGTATGAGGCATTCAGGTAAACTCCTATATTTGCCCCACCACACACCCGGCAACCCCGCCCGGTAGCCACAAACTTCTTTCCCATGCAAAAAATACCCTTCATCCTCGGCCTATTATTCACCTCCTTTCACTTGTGCGCCCAAACCCGGGTGCAAGTCATTTCGGATCTGGAAGAAATAGATTCGGTAGTGGTCTTTACCATGAATGGCTTGATTACCACCAACACAAAGCCTTACCAGAAAACAATTCAATTTGAGATCAATCAATCCAAAGTGGATTTGTACAACATCCTATTTATGGGAAAATTTGGTGAAAAAGCCGCACGGGCGTGGCTTGATCCCAATGCCACGGAACAAAAAGTTTGGATCAATGCCCAAGACGACAAATTGGTGGCAACCCGCGTCGAAAACAGCCCCACCAACGCATTAAGTGAACGGGTAACGGCCGAAACGGCCCGCTTGAAAACGGCGAACCAACCCGATAGCGTGCGTATTTATTTGTTGAATACCATCCGCCAAAATCCGGGCAATACGTACTGCATTCAGTTGGCTTCTTCCTTTGTGGCAACCAGTTCCAATGATACTTCGGGATTGCGGCAACTGGAACAACTGATGTCTCTTCCGGAGAATAAATTTGACTGGTTTATCCTTTATCCCACCGTAATGGCCAAAATTCGTGGTTTGCTCAATAACAAACCACTGCGGATGGAGTCGTATTCTTTTATTGATTTGGATTCCGTTTCGCAAAAAATTACCTTAACCAAAGGCACTTATACCGTACTTGATTTTTGGTTCCTCAACTGTCCGCCCTGCCGCAAGGACCACGTACAGGCCAAAGCAGATGCAGGCCAGTTTGAACGGGCCGGTATCCCGTTTGTCGGTATCAACATCAGCGGACATGAGGAGTTAGCCCCAACGAATACTTACCTGAAAGAACACGGGTACCTGTGGCCCAATTATTTCCAAAACGGTTCACCCTCCATCACCAGCGAATTGGGCATCAATGGTTTTCCCACTTATCTTGTGCTCGATGACCAGGGCGGTATCCGGTTCCGCAGCCACCGCTTTCAGGAGGTGAAAACCTTTTTAAAAATACCGTAGCCTACTAGTAAAATCCGCCCATTGCCCACAACAAACCGGCTTCTGATTTTCGGTATTCGCTGAGGAGTTTGAGGTATTTAATTTGGGCATCGAGCCAGCGTTGTTCGCGGGTATTGACCAAAAACACCGTACTTTCCCCTAACTGAAACTTTTCGGTTTCACCGTCGAGTAAGGCGCGGTAATTCGCGGTGATATTGCGCAGCAACGTGACTTGCGTGCGCAACGTGGCCAGTTCATTGTGGTATTGCAGCACTTTGTTCTCAATTTCCTGGCTTTTTTGGTTGATATAAAATTCGTTTTGGACAATTTTTAATTTGGCCAATTCTACGCCCCCGCGTGCCTTGCGGTTGGGAATGGGCATACTAAAATTAACGCCCCATTTTATATCGTTGGCCAACATCGCAATGCCGTTTTCGGTAGGGGTGGGGAAAAACGACCAGCCATTGCCCAAAATATTGTAGTTGACGTTCAACATGGGTTTGAGGTCTTCCATTTTGAGCCGTTTTTCGATGTCCAATTGGCGCGCTTTTACGCGGTACATGCCCAGTTCGGGGTGCGCGTTCAGGGCCTCCGTCAGTAGGCTGGTGCTGGGAGCATTGGCTTTTTCCGGCGCGAATGACCAGGCCTCCAATTGAGGTGCGCGGTTGGCGTCGGTGAAGGGCGTTTGCCCGCGCGCGGGTTCGTCCCAGTTGAAAATTTGCATTTGTTGCATCGCGTTTTTGCGATCCAAAGCCGCCAAACTAAGGTCAATTTCGCGGTTTTGCAGTTGGATAAAGGTCTCCAACGTATCAATGGCCGGCGCGTCGCCTTGCAAAAAACGTTCGCGCAAACCTTCGTGCCGAATCCTGGCCCGCTCCAGTGCTTCCTGAATAATGGCCATTTGGTTATCGGCCAATACCCACGAACTGTAGGCTTTGGCGGCTTCGTAGGAAAGATTGTTGAGCAGGGCGCGTTGTTCCAAACCACCCAATGCCAGCCCTTGTCGCGCCGACAACAAATCGGCCCGGCGTTCGTCCATCATTAACCCGCGCAGCAGCGACCACTCAAAACCAAAGGCCGCCTGTCCGTTGGCCGGTAACCCCGCTTCCGGGTTAATAAAATCACCTTCGGCGCGGTTATAGGCCGTTTTGAGTTCCAAACCGTACCACAATGGCAATTTTACGCCCGTTTCCAAGTGCCTGAAATACGTTTTTTTGTTAAACTGTTTTTCCTCGTAGTCGGCAAATGTTTTTAAATCAAAACCTCCCCGAGCGCTGAACAATTCGGCTTCTACCCGCGCTTGCGTTAACGCGGCTTGTCGGGCGGCCGGGTGAAAACGCACCACCTGTTCCCGGAAATCAGACCAAAATAAAGTGTCTGATTGGGCAAAAAGGGTAGGGGAATGGGTTGTAAGGCCCCCAGCCAGCGCCAGAACAAACAAAAATGGACGCCAAATAAAGGGTTTTCGGAAATATGTTGTGATCATGAATTGCTATTTTGATTTACCACTTGCCCCTTCGGCGGGTGGGGTTTCTTTGTACATATCGGGCGGGAATCCGTTGAGCATCCGCCAGAGTTCGTACCATACCGGTACGTTGTTGAGCAACGAAATACCTTTGGCACCGCCGCCAATGCGCAGGGCTTCGGGCCAAGGCGCATCCTCCGGGTCGGGCGCTACCAGTACCCGGAATTTACCCCCGGCACTGATATTGCGGTCAATGGCCACCACATTACCCGCGTAAGTACCCAGCGACAAACCGGGCCAGCCGCTAAAGAAAAACGCCGGCCAGCCGTCGAACATAAAGCGCACGGTGCGCCCCGGACTCAGCAGGGGTACATCAATGGGCTTAACGTACATTTCAACCGCGAGGTCGGCAATGGCGGGCATAATGCTCACAATGGCATCTCCTTCTTTAATAATTTCGCCGATACCGGGTTTCAGCGCTTTAATGATATAACCGTCTTGCGGGGCGATGATATAATAAAAGCCGCTGCGCACGGTATAATTGGATTGTTCGGTGCGTAGTTTTTGCACCGAGGCCTGGGCATCGTACTGTTCGGAAAGTGTACTGAATCGCTCGCTGGAGGTTTTGGCCAATTTGTTGGCAAATTCATTTTGGGTAAGGCCAAACTCAATGCGGGCATTGCGCAGTTCGTTTCGGCTAATGTCCAATTCGTTGACTGCTTTTATCAATTTGGTTTCGGCATCCACCAATTTGAGTCGGCGTTCTTCAAATTTGGTCAACGATTCGAGGCCCTTATCGTACATGGCCTTCATGCCGTCGAATTGGCGTTTGGCAATTTTTACGTCGTTTTCGGATTGCAAAATGGCGATGGAATCCGAAATAACCTTGAGTTCTTTCTGAATAATTTTGTTTTCAATTTGGTCCAACTTGTTTTTCATTTCGCGGCGCATAGCGTCCATTTGCTGCGACAAGGCATCTACTTTGCCGCCGTACGATTCGATGGCGCCTTCCTTGGCCACCACCTGATTGCCCACGCGTTCCACCAGTCTCGGATCAAAATACTCCGATTTTACCTCCGATATATATACTATGGTGTCGCCTTTTTTGACACTTTCACCTTCCATCACGTACCAGTGTTCAATTCGGCCCGAAATAGTGGCGTGAATGGTTTGCGGGCGGTGTTCGGGGCGTAAAGCCGTCAGGTTACCATTGGCCTGAACGTTTTGGGTCCAGGGGAGAAACATAAACAACAAAAAAACGCCCAAAAGTATCAACAATACGGTTCTGAACCGCAGGTGCCACGACGAGATGTGCACCTTTTTGCGGGAGAGCAGATGGTCGGTAGCGATACCGGCGGGCAAACTATTTTTAGTGATATGCAGCATAACTATTGATCTTGATTGAGGTTGTATTTGAAAATAAAATTACTGTGCTCGGTTTGCATAAGTTCCTGGTAAGAACCATCAAACACAAATTCGCCGTCTTTCAGGACGATAATTCGTTCACACAAAGAAGCCATAATGGGGTCTTCGGTGGCAGAGACTAAGGTCCAAGAGCGTTTTTTGTCGGTAAGCAACGTAGCGATTTTCAAACGATCCTGTAATATCAGGTTATTCAGCGGCTTTTCGAGGGCCAATAATTTTGGGTTACCGGCAATGGCGCGGGTAATCAAAATTTTGCTCACTACACTACCCGGCGTATTGCGCCCGCCGGGATACATTTCGGTGTCCAATCCTTTGGGTTGGTCGCGCAAAAAGTCACTCAATCCCGTAAGATTACACCATTCGAGTATCTCTCTAATATTGGTCGTTTCGCGGCCAAGAGTAATATTATCCAAAATAGTCCCTTTGAAAATATCTTCCTGCGACGATAAATCCCCGATGTGGTGGCGAACGCTGCGCAAGTGCAGGTTTTGAACGGGTAACTCGTTAAACAGCAAAGTTCCCGTATTTTCCCGTTTCAACACCGAAATAATTTGCATCAAGGTGCTGACACCGGCGCCGTTGTAACCAGTAATGGCCACTTTTTCGCCGGGCATAATCGTCAGGTTGAGGTTTTTGAGCACCGGTTCGTCGCCGTCGTCAAATTGGTAACTGAGGTTGCGCAACTCGACTTTGAGTGAAGTTTCTTTACAAAATTCTTCGATCCGAACGCCCGTCTCTTCTTCAATGGGCAAATCTGTCACCTGCCCCAGTTTTTCGGTTGCGGTGAGCACATCGTAGCCGGTTTCGTGCAAAAGCACTAATTTTTCCACCGAATCAATAACGTACAGCACCAAAATTTCGGAGGCTACAAATTGCCCGAGGTTCAGTTCATTGGCCATCACCAAGAGACTACCCACAATCAGGAACCCGCTCAGTACCAGTACCCGAAACATCAGGCCGCTGATGAATTGAATCATCAGAATGCGCCAGTGTCTTCCGCGTGCGTCGAGGTATTGCACCGTTAGTTTATCGGCTACTTGCACCGGATATTGGTTTTCACCGGCCAGTTTAAACGTGGCGGCCACGCGGCTCACTTCTTCCAGCCAATGCACCAATTTGTATTTGTATTTTGATTCGTTCAGGCTGGTGCTTAAACCACTGGAACTGGTAAAATAAAGCATCAGCACCAAAACGAAGATCAATAACAGCGAAAAAGTGACAAAAGTGGGGTGGTAAAAGGAGAGTACCCCCAAACTTAAAATAATGGTGATGAGGGCAGTAGTGCCGTCAATCAGGAGTTTGGGCAGCCCTTTTTGGATATTTGTGGTATCAAAAAAGCGGTTAACCACTTCTGGCAAATGTTCTTTGCGTAATTTTTCCAAATTCAATCGCGGAATGCGCAAGGCAAATTCCAGTGCGGCATCGGTGAAAATACGCCGTTGCAAATGCTCCATAATGGACAATTGCAAAATACGCAATAGCCCGGTGAGCAAAGCCCCCACGATAACCCCAAAAACAAGTACACCCCACGAGGCCGAAATACTGCCACCGGCAATGAGTCCAATAATGGCCTGAACGCCCAAGGGAAGAGATAAACTAATTAAACCGCCCACGAGCGCGTACAGGATGATGTAACGAATTTCGGTGCGATAATGTCGCAACATGCGGTAAACCCGCTGAAGGGGTGTTAAGGCATTGATATTTGATTCCATAATTATTGCCTATATAACACGAGTTGCGCTATTTTGTTTGATAGTATTACTATTATTTTTGTAAATTCACCTTTAATTTTGAAAATATTAGGAAACATGAACTCTGTATTGGTGGAGTTCCATATATTTGCGCGCTTTTTTGGGCATTATTGCATCGCCGCAGTAATTCCCTTTCATTTTTGAATTTATTTGATTAGATAGTTACAACTTTATGCAAAGCAAAGGCATTGTATCTTTTTTCGTAGTGTTATTGTCGTTGGCCTGCCTGTTGACTTACGGGTCAATGTGGAAAACCAACAGTATTGAAGACGACGCGCGTTCTTACGCAAACGATTATGCCGCCAAAGGCAAATCCTGGAATGATGGCTACAGCGGTTACCTTGACTCTATGTCACAGGTAAAGGTTTGGGGGGTTCCTTTTTTGAAGGAATTTACTTATGCTGAACTGAAGAAAAGCCAACTTGGTATGGGTCTTGACCTAAAAGGTGGTATGAGTGTGGTATTGCAGGTGGATTTGAGTGACCTCCTCAAAACGCTCGCTGGTAACAGCACCGATCCCGCTTTTTTAGAGTCACTTAAATTGGCCTCTGAGCGCCAAAAGACGCAGCAGTCAGATTTTATCACCCTGTTTGCGCAGGCCTGGAAAGAAAAAGGTGGTGGCCGCACATTGGCTTCCCTTTTTGCCCGTCAGGAGCTGCTTAAATCAGAAAATATCAATTCAGCCTCTCCCGATGGAGCCGTTGAGGCCGCTATTCGTAACGTTGCCAATGGTACCGTGGAAGAAACGTACAAGCGTCTCAAGCAGCGTATTGATAAACTCGGTGTAGTTCAGCCAAACGTAAGCCTCGACGCACAGCGTGACCTTATTTTGGTAGAATTGCCCGGTATTGACAATCCGGAGCGCGCTGTCAAAATGTTGCAGCAAAGTGCTAAATTGGAGTTTTGGGAAACGTACCGTATCACTGACCAAGGTATCGCTCAAGGTCTTGTAGATGCCGACAAGCGCCTCAAAGCGATGATGTCAGGTACGTCCGAAGTAAAGCCTGATTCCATCATGGCTTACCCAAACGGCCCTAATGGTTTGCCCGACAGCACAAAACCACAAATTAAAGTACCCGCCCCGGATACAACGGCGGCTCAGGCTGGTCCATTGCTCAAGGCTTTGTTGCTCAACGCTACTTCCGAAGGGATTGCTCCCAGCCCAATTTTGGGTTACGCTAATCGCAACCAGCGTGAAGTAATTGACACATTCCTGGCAAAACCCGAAGTGCGTTCTTTGTTCCCCAGCGATATCGAATTCCGTTGGAGCCAAAAAGGCATCGAAGACGACGGTAGCGGTAATTCCGTGGTGGGTAAATATATGTTGTATGCCATCAAAAAATCACGTGGTTCCGACAAAGCCCCCCTTGATGGTTCCGTAGTTACTGGTGCCAGCGCTGAGCCTGATCCAAAGGGTGAGATTGGGGTAAGCCTCCGGATGAACCCCGACGGTGCTAAAATTTGGGCTAATCTTACCAAACGCGCTTTCGAAGGTGGCCAACGTGAAATCGCCATCGCCCTCGACGACGAAATCGTATCGGCACCCAGCGTGCGAGGTGCAATTGACGGTGGTACTTCTTCCATCACCGGTGGTTTCGACCTCGAAGAAGCCCGTGACCTTTCCCGTATCCTTGAAGTAGGTAAACTTCCGGCGCGCCCGTACATCGTACAGCAAAGCCAGGTGGGTCCTTCTTTGGGTCAGGAAAACATCAACAAGTCATTGTTCACCATGATTTTGTCCGTTGCCTTGTTGTGCGGATTTATGGTATTGTACTATAACCGTGGTGGTATTGTGAGCCTCGTGGCACTGATTGCCAATCTGTTCTTTATGATCGGTACTTTGGCTTCGATGGGTACGGTGTTGACATTGCCCGGTATCGCCGGTATCGTGTTGACCTTGGCCGCAGCGGTGGATGCCAACGTAATTATTTACGAACGTATTCGTGAAGAACTACGCTCCGGTATGCCGATGTTGCAAGCCATTAAAGTGGGTTTTGCCCGCTCTTTAGGTGCGATCATTGACGCGAACGTAACTACTATGTTGACCGCCGTTGTATTGATTTATTTCGGTTTGGGTCCGATCAAAGGTTTCGGTGTGGTACTGCTCGTGGGTATCCTCAGTTCGATGTTTACTGCCGTATTGCTCGGTAAAATGATGACCGACTGGTGGACCAACAAAGGCAACGAAATGTCTTACTTCCGCCCGTTCTCCGAAAACGTATTGGCTAATGTAAACGTTGACTGGATCGGAAAACGTAAATACGCTTACATGTTCTCCTTGGCGTTAACGGTTTTGGGTATTGCTTCTTATTTCACCCGTGGTTTTGAATTAGGGGTTGACTTCAAAGGTGGTTACTCTTTCAACGTTCAGTTTGACCAAGCCATTGATGCCGATCAGGTACGCGCTGCTTTAGCACCCGTATTCGACGGTAAAACGCCGATTGTAAAGACAGTATCTACGCAAAATACGTACAATATCACGACTTCATACCTGGTTGATGAAGCCGGTGCAATGAGCAAAGTAGTGGAAAAATTGCACGAAGGTCTTAAAAAAGCCGGTATTGTTACTGCCGAACTCGATAAGTTCTCCAGCACTTCATCTGGTGGTACACACATCATCTCTTCCAGCCAGGTAGGCGCAACGGTGGCCGATGATATTCGTACTTCTTCGTTGAAAGCCGGTCTGTGGGCCTTGGCGCTCATCTTCTTGTACTTGTTGGTGCGTTTCAGCCGTTGGGAATTCTCCTTGGGTGCGGTTGTGGCTTTGTTGCACGACGTTTTGATCACGCTTACGTTCTTCACGTTGTTGCACGGTTTGGTACCTTTCTCCCTCGAAATTGACCAGGCAATCATCGCTTGTATCCTGACTGTAATTGGTTTCTCGGTGAATGATACGGTAATTGTATATGACCGTATTCGTGAGTTTGTTAAAACCTACGCCGGTATGCCAAAAGAGGAAGTATTTAACAAGGCGATCAACTCTACCCTGACGCGTACCCTGATCACTTCAGGTACTGTATTCGTGGTAGTATTGTTGCTCTTCGTCTTCGGTGGTTCGGCTACTAAAGGTTTTGCATTCGGTATGATGATGGGTATGTTCTTCGGTACATATTCTTCCGTATTCGTAGCATCGGCTTTGGTTGTTGACTTTACGAAAGAGAAAATCCTTAGCGGTAAAGAAGTGGTAGAATCTAAACCATCTACCGACAAGATAAAGGTGTAGGGATAGCCCTTGTGGCTATCCTACGACAAGATAATAAAGGTATAAGGATAGCCCTTGTGGCTATCCTAATGCATATAGCACATAAAAAAGGGGCCATTCCGTTCGCGGAGTGGCCCCTTTTTCGTTGGAGTTACATCGTCGGGGTAACCCTTGTGGTTACCCTCTCGTCGCGGCTGTTCTACTCCTTTTTTCGACCCTAATGCAACGGTCTTTTTTTAATCATTCCCCCTTTCGTATCTTTAATCGAATGTTGAACAACGAACGCGTCGGCGTCGGCCTTGGCAATTTCCAATAATAATTTGGTCACTTCCAGGCGGGTAACCACGCAAAACAAAACTTTGCCATCCCCCGAATATCGCCCCGAAGAACCATAACCACCATCCGACTTAAATACTGTTACACCGCGCCCAACCTGATCAATAATTTGTGTTTTTACAATGTCCGGCTTGTGCGAAACAATTAATACCCCAATGTACTCTTCAACGCCATTGATAATAAAATCTACCGTTTTGGAGGCCGACAAATAGGTCAGCATCGAATACATGGCCGTCTCTACATTGACCAATATGGCCGCTACCGAAAACAGCATAACGTTAAAAACCGTGATAAAATCCCCTACGGTCAGGCTGCTTTTTCGGCTTACATTAATGGCCAATACCTCCGAGCCGTCAATGACCGCTCCACCCCGAATGGAAAATCCAATGCCCGCCCCGAGGAAAAAACCACCAAATATGGAAATCAGTAACTTATCAGAGGTAATTGTGGGAAAGGTGATATAGTGAACCAATATCGATAAAGCCAGGATCGCCAATGCGCTTTTGATGGCAAATTCTCGCGAGATTTGGCGTGCGCCCAGAAAAATAAAGGGTAAATTGACCAGGACAATAAATACCGATAACTCAATATCGCTGAATAGTTGCAGCAACAAAGAAACACCGGTCGCTCCACCATCCAAAAAATTATTGGGTAATAAAAAACCTTTCAGGCCCACACTGGCCAATAAAACCCCCATCGTAATAAAAATAAAATCCTTGACGTACCGGATGTAAATTAGTTTTTCGACTGCACTTAAAATTAGTTTCTTCATAAGTTCGCTAATGTATTAAAATGATATACTGTTTTGATCTTGCGCCGGGATTTTTGGGTGCTTATTCGGCGCAAAACGGGGCAAGTTTGAGATAACTTCCCTTTTGCCAACGTCAGAAGTGGGCAATTGTTCACGGTAACGGGCTTTTTGACATTAATATAGCGTGGTAAAAAAAGCCGATTGGTCTAATGCGTACCGTTTCGCTCACCGCAATGTTCTTTGAAAGAAAATATGCAGCCCTTTACGAAAAAAAATTGAAATAACCAAGCGCAGTTCTTAATTTTTTGTTAAAATGAATGTCCGTTTCATTACTGGCATGATGTTGGAACGTCAACATCTGTGCAGGTGCAAATAAAATACCCTTGCTCCCGCCACAACAATGAACACGAATTATTTTTTTTATAATCAAAAGCCGATTATCATGACATCAAAATTAATTATTGCCGGACTCTGTTTCTTTTCTTTCGCCGGAGTTCAGGCGCAGCAATCGAACACCACCACAACGTTTTTGGGCACCATTTCCGATGCCGCCGACGGCAAAAAACTTGTGCAGTCCTCGGTAATTGTCTTTGACGATATGCTCAAAAAAACACTGGGTGAAACCCTCACCGATGCCAACGGTCACTATTCGATAACGGTACCCAAGGTCGCCCGCTACGCCATCAAAGCCGATAAGTCCACGTATTTTTATCAAGATTCGGTGCTGATTGCCGATTCAAACACGGAGGAGGTTAACCTGCGATTAAAGGTAAAGCCTGGTTATCAGTTCAATATGACCATTTTTGACAAGGCTTATGAACATAATCCCATCAATACGTTGAAAGATTGTAAAGTGGAAATCTACAACAACACCATCCGAAAACAGGAGTTGACCATTCCTAAGTTGGATAAATCCACTTTTCACTTTGTGTTTAGCGAAGGTAATCATTACACCATGCTGGTGCGCAAACCGGGGTACCTGAACCGCCGCATCGAATTATATGTGAACGTGAACGGTTGTATTCTTTGCGTGGATGGTATGGGCATCAAAGAGCCGGATGTTGTGCAACTTATGACCAACGATAACCAGACCGGACACATGCTGGGGACCATTGACCTCGATTCTATTCAAGTGGGAAAACGTTTTCAGTTGAATAATATCTATTACGACTTTGATAAGTGGGATATTCGCCCGGAAGCCGCTAAAACACTTGATAAATTGGCCGTTTTCCTGAAAGATAACGCCAATATCAAAGTGGAATTAGGTTCACATACCGACGCTCGTGGGGCCGACGAATATAATCTCTTGTTGTCCGACAAACGCGCCGAGGCCGCAGTGGCCTACCTCACCAACGTACAAGGTATTGATGCTGAACGCATTACCCACAAAGGGTACGGGGAATTGAGTCTCATCAACCGCTGCGACGACGGCGTAACCTGCGCCGAAAACGAACATCAGATGAATCGCCGCACCGAAATCAAAATTACCGGCATCACCGACCACGATCCGCTTTGGGAAAAGTCACTTCAGCAAATCATTGAAGACCCCAACCTGTATCGCAAGGTTATGGAACTGGAGAAAAAGGAAAAAACGTCGTTGAATCGCACCAAATAATCACCTGCAAAAATAACAAACAATGAAATCGAATATATTTCAATATGTGATCCCCGTGGCGGTGCTCATTTTTAGTCAGCCACTTTCCGGTCAGATTGTTCAAAAAACAACTGACACCAACTATTACAACACCACCGTGGTGTACGTAAAAGAAAATACCAGTGGCATTGATGTATTAAACGCCGTTGAAAGCGACTTTGGCATGGGCGACATGGTTCGTATCGAAGTGGCAACTGAACCGGCACCTGCGCCTAAAACTGCCCCCAAATTGGTGGTTGCGAATGCGTCTCCGTTGTTGGTACAAACCAATCAACGCGCAGTACAAAAACCGGCCCCCCAACCAGTGGCTGCGCCGGACAAAGCCAAAGAAATGAAACCAACCCCGATGCCCGATGCCAAACCCGTTGTGCGCAATGCGCCCAAAAAGGCAACTGAGGGGCAAAAAAAGGCGGTGAAGCGCAAAAAATGCAAGTCCCGCCCGCCATATATGGCATCCGTGAAACGTAAGAAACATGGCAAACAACGCTATAGTTGTCCCAAGTTTTAATGTAAAAACTAGATTATAGGTCTTAGGGTGAAGATGACCCGCGCCGACGCAACGTTGGTGCGGGTTTTTTGTGTAAAATACCCCGTCGTTGAATTGTTAAATTCCCCCTAACTTCGTGACGAAAAACAAGACGGTAGTCCAAATATTCGTTCTATCCAACGTTCACCTTATTTAAAGTATTATGTATAAAAAAATTGTAAGCCTTGCGCTTTTATTCGCCATTATTGCCTGTAACAAAACAGCCTTTACTGGTCGCCGGTCCATGACCCTGATTCCCAATAGCCAATTGAATCAAATGAGTTTTACCGAATATAAAACCTTTTTATCCCAAAATAAAACATTGAGCAGTGGAAAAGAGGTAGATTTGGTAAAAAGGGTGGGTAATGACATCAAAATTGCCGCCGAAACCTATTACAAACAAAAAGGTATGGCCAGCCAACTCAAAGGTTTCGCCTGGGAGTTTAATGTGGTGGAAAGCCCCGAAATCAACGCTTTTTGTATGCCCGGCGGTAAAGTTGTGGTGTACACCGGTATTTTGGGCGTAACGCAAAACGAAGATGCCCTCGCCGTGGTGATGGGCCACGAAATTGCGCACGCATTGGCCGATCACGGCAACGAACGCATGAGCCAGGGCCTTGTTGCTCAATTGGGCCTTTCGGCGCTTGACGTGGCATTGGCGAACAAACCCGCTGAAACCCGCAATATGTTGATGACCGCCGTTGGAGCCGGTGCCCAGGTGGGTGTTTTGTTGCCTTTTAGCCGCAAACACGAATCTGAAGCCGACGAAATTGGTTTGTACCTGATGGCAATGGCCGGTTATAACCCCAACGAAGCGGCCCCATTCTGGCAGCGGATGAACGCCCAAGGTGGCGGATCACGCCCACCGGAGTTCATGAGCACGCACCCGGATCCGAAAAAACGCAGCGAAACCCTGAAGGCGTTGATTCCTAAAGCGCGTGGTTATGCCATGAAATACCCGGCGGTGGGTAGTTCAAAACTTAAAAAATAGTTTTTAAGAATGAATTTTAGTCCTCAATCGGACTGGATTCAGGTTTTGGGCGGGAAGGGGCGCTTTTTTTGGGTTGGCTTTCAAAAAGAGGCTCGTCTTTATCGGGCGTTGGAAGTTCATACACGCGTCCTTTCCCTTCCGTTTTTTCCAAACCAAAATCCTGGGCCTTATCCATCCAGGTGTTGAAGTCTGTCCAGGAATCGGCTACTAAGGGTTGAAAACGAACGGCAATGCCTTTGGCGTAACTCGGCAATGGTTTTAAAATAGAATACGTTTTTGATACCAGTTGCGTTTCCTGACTAATGCCGTTGGCCTGCGAGAGGAACCAAATAATAACGCTGTAGAGCAAAAGGTAAAATACGCTAACGGCAGCACCACCCAAAAAGCGGTTAACCGCGCCCAAATAGGCACCGTGCATGGCGTCTTCCATACTTTTGGACGCCAAATTGACAACAACGTAAATAACGAGCATATTGAGGGCAAAACCACCCACGAATAACAACGGGTGTTTTGAGTCCATGAAACGCTCAATTAAAACGCTGGTCACCGGAGCCATTTTAAAGGCAATAACGATTCCAAAAGCGTATATTGCCAAATTCAGAAGGGTGCCAATGATACCTTGGTTCCAGCCTTGCCAAAAACCATACAGTAAAACGACCAAAAATACAATGTCTATCCACATAGACTGATAAAAGTGTTTTATAACCGCAAATATAGGGTTATTGCGGGGAAACCCGTTACTTATTCGACCAAGCACCGTTTAACTTTACAACATTTCAATGATATTTACTGACATGAAAAAAACAGCCATTGTCTTTTGCTTATTTTATTTTGGCCTTTTGGGTTTATCCTCTTGCGACACCTTGCAGGGGATTGCCAAAGATGTGATGGCCGAACCCACCCTCGATGAAATTTCCCGTGGCCTCAAAGAAGCCCTCACCAATGGTATTTCCAAAGGGGTAGATGTGTTGTCGGCCAAAGACGGTTATTACAAATCGGCGTACAAAATTTTGCTGCCCCCCGAAGCCCGTAAAGTAACCGACCGCCTCAAAAATATTCCCGGTTTCGACCGTCTCGAAGATAACCTGATCGAACGCATCAACCGGGGGGCCGAAGATGCGGCGAAGGAAGCCAAACCTATTTTTGTCTCTGCAATTCGGAGTATGACCTTCAGCGACGCAAAAAATATCCTGATGGGCAGCGATAATGCCGCTACCTCATTTTTGTTGCGCACCACGAATCAACAGTTGTACGATAAGTTCAATCCCAAAATTGTAGCGTCGTTGGATAAGGTAGGCGCAAACGATCTTTGGCGCAAAGCCACCGAGGCTTACAATAAAATACCATTGATTTCCAACAAGATAAATACCGACTTAGATGATTATATTACCAAAGAAGCCCTTAAAGGTTTGTTTGCTAAAGTGGAAGATGAAGAAAAAAATATTCGGAATAACAAACTTGCGCGCTCGTCTGCACTCCTGAAAAAGGTATTTGCAAAACAGGATTCGGGCCGAACAGCCACCGGAAAATAAACTTTTTTGACCGAAGTTCGTAATTTGTGCAAAACATACTTATTTTTGCATCAAAATTTATACCCATCGCCCTTAGCCGGGGCGGTATTTTTATAATTAAACTATAATAACGTTTGTCAGAACATTCCTCTTCAAAGCCCGGTGGCCATAAGCCCGGCGGCGGTCCAAACAAACCAAACAATCCTGGAGGGCAAAGACCAGGTGGTCAGGGTAATAACTCTAACCGACCTAACACGCCCGGAGCACCACGCCCTGGCGGCTATCAAGGAGGCCCTAAACCGGGCGGCTTTGGGTCTCGCCCCGGTGGTAATTCAGGGACACCCAAACCGACGTTTGACCGTCGTTATGGGAAGAACCCACCTCCACAAGTAGAACATCGTATCAACGATTTTATTCGTGGTGTGCTGGAAATGCGTCTGATTGGTGATAACCTCGAAGAACTCAGCGAGTTGTCCAGTGCCAAAATTGAGCCTGGTATCTACTCTTTCGCCCAATTGAAAGAATGGGCAAGTACCTGCGACATGGATTTGGTGGAAATTACCCCCAACGCCGTTCCTCCGGTTGCACGTATCGTAGATTACAACAAATTCCTTTACCAAAAACGCAAAAAGGAAAAGGAAATTAAGGCGAATACCGTCAAACAACAAATTAAGGAAATCCGTTTTGGACCCGAAACCGGCGAGCACGATTTTGAGTTCAAATTACGCCACGCCAAAAGTTTTTTGGAAGAAGGTAATAAAGTAAAAGCCTACGTTCAGTTTCGCGGTCGCGCCATTGTATTTAAAGACCGGGGCGAATTGTTACTGCTGCGCTTTCTTAAAGAATTGGAAGACCACGGTGTTGCCGAGCAAATGCCTAAATTAGAAGGTAAAAAAATGATGGTGATTTTGTCGCCCAAAAAAGGCGGTAAAAAGTCTTAGCACTAATTTTATTCCGGAAAAATACATGCATGAGTCACTCCATTTTTTTGGGGTGGCTCATGGTATTTTTGCCCGTTTGTTAAGAATTCCTTTGAAAATCCCCTAATTAAATACTAATTACCCGCGTTAACGCACATTTCTAAACCGTTGGCGTTTTATTTTGGAAAACAAAAACATCCCAGATTCCATCTTTTTTACTCGATAACTTACGACTATGGAACAGTCCAGGGCACTTGCCGAAATCGAAGCATTCATTGGGGAAGGCGACACCGAAAAGGCGCTGGAACTGCTGCTGTCGTTACTTGGATCTAAACCGGAATGGGCAGAACTTAACCAAACCGTTCGGATTATTCAAGCCGACTATTTTCAAATAAAATCACAGTCGCTCCGGGGGACCATTACCGCCGATAACGAGCGTACCGCGTACAACCAAATCCGGGATAAGTTATTGGGTGTTACCAAAAGCATCAATGCCAATCAACCCACTCCGGAAGCCACCCCTGTGGCCCCTAAACAGGCCTGGCGCTATTACGCCGCCGGTGGGGTAGTGGCCCTGGCGGTTGTTTTCCTGTTTATGAATGTTCTCAATGGCAAAAAAGAGGCTTGTCCATCGTTTGGGGAACAAATCCGCCAACGCGTGATGATTCTCCCGTTCAAAAAGACGGATAGTTCTAACCAGACCGAACAAGAAATATTGCTCACAACCGCCTTTAACGAACTGGTATTAAAAGATAACAAGCAGTTTGCCGAAGCCGATGTGAACCAGGCGTACGATATTAATAAAAATTACCCTAATCCCTCCGAAGCCGCCGTTATTGGTCGCGAATGTGGCGTCGAAATCGTGGTTTGGGGTACAACCGGCGCGTCTAAAGACATCATTGAAGTGCGTTATCGCGTTGTAAAACCCGCTGCTCTGGCCATGTATCGCGATACCAGCCGGATTCCCGATTATATCAACAGCATCAAAGATTTGGGGATGGAAGGCGTGTTAAAAGGAGATGTACAAACCGTCGCCCGGATGTTGTACATGGTGGCCATCATGCAGGAAGGCTCCAATGATATGGCTTTGCAAGCGCTGAATGACTTACAGCCCATTGCGATGAATGAAGACGTTGCGGCGGGTGGTTTAACCAAATCGGCGGCAATGGCGCAATTAGATACCACTACGGTACTGCTCAACGCCGAGGCTTTGTTGCAAATTCCGTCGAAACAGGATTCGGCCCTCCAATTGTTTAACGATGTGTTAGCGGTTTATCCCGAAAATTACCGGGCGTTGCGCGGTCGGGGTTTCTATTTCCTAAAAGAAAAGGACTACACCGCTGCCGTGCATGATTTGCACATCGCGCAACCGGACCCATCCAAGGTGGATCCCACGACATTGCGCATTCGTACCGACGCTTATTTGAAAGGCGGCTGGCCCGAAATGGCGCGCCGCGATTTGGAACAAATTAAAAAAGATACCACGGCCAAAACCAATAAAGCCTGGATTAAAGACCGCGAAAAGAAAATTACGGATAGTATTCAGGTGTACGAAGTGCGGTTGGAACAGGCCCAAAGTGCCGCATTAAAAACCCCCGGCAAAAATGTGGATGCAAAAATCAGGATTGCCAAAGCCAATATCGCCCTGGGTAAACCCGATGAGGCCGTGAAATACAGCGAATCGGTTAACCTGACCAATCCCAAAAATACCCGGGCTATTGAGGCCACTTTGGAGGCTTATACCCAAAAAGCCGATTTAGAAAAAGTCCAGGAAACCTTTGATAAAGCCGAACGGCGCGGGGCAGATACCAAATCGGTGAAATACCGGCCCGGCGCCGTTCAGCCTTTAACAATAGACAAAAAAAATTAAGAACTCAACTATTTTTTGCCAAATATAATTTCTACGCGTCGGTTGCGCTGATGGCAGGTTGGGGTGTTTTCGGTACAAATTAACCGGGATTCCCCAAAACCTTCGGCAGTGATATTTTCCGCTTTAATACCCAACGCCGCCAACGCCGTTTTTACGGCTTCGGCGCGGGCTTTGGACAATACCATGTTTTCCTCATCTGAACCGGTTGGGTCGGTATGCCCACCTAACGACATGATCAGTTGTTCTCTTTTGGCAAAATCTGCCACAAATTTTAATTGGCCAGCCGCTTCGGGTTTGAGTTCCGATTTGTTCAGGTCAAAAAGAATATCCGCGTTTAAGGACGTTTTTTCCTTTTCGTCAATCATTTTTTTGATGGGGCGCAGCACGATTTCCACAGTTTTACCTTCATCCTTACTGTCAATGCCCACCGGATCACTAAAGTAGCCGGGCTGAATGGATGAAATGGTGTAGCGGTCGCCTTCGGGCACGTACACGGTCACTTTTCCACCCTTCGGCGACGTGCGGTACTCCCCAACGTTGGTTCCCGTTTGGGAACTGCGCACCTCCACTTTAGCATTCGGAACGGGCTTTTTGTTCTCGTCGGTGACAAGCACTAAAACGGGAACTACTTTTTTTTGCGGACGGGCTTCCTGCGGGAGCAAAATGGTAAAAATATCCTCGTCGGTACGGCCTTCTACTTTGGCGGAGTAATACGCCGTGCTGCCATCGGTGGTGACCACGTACCCCCAGTTGTTGCCGGGCGAATTGATGTTTTTCCCCAGGTTAACGGGTTCACTCCAGTTCGTCCAGGTTTCATCGAGGCGGACCGTTTTGTACACATCCAGGTCTCCCAAACCGCCTTCGCGGGCCGAACTGAAATACATGGTTGTTTGGTCGGGGTGGATAAACGGCGAGCGGTCAGAGGCGGCTGTATTGATTGGTGCATTCATCAAAACGGGTTTAGCCCAGTCGCCGTCGTCGTTTTTGGCCACCATGTAAATATCTGTTTTGGTGTAATCCCACTCAATTCCTTTCAAACGACCGGCAAAAAACACCCGTTGTTCACCGGGCACAAAATGCACGTCGGATACCCAGCCGAATTCTTCCAAATTCACCGGAAATGGATTTGCGGGACCCCATCCGGTGGCGTTTCGGTTAGAACTGAAGACTTTGCCGTTTTTAAAAAAAATCAAGGTATTACCGTCGGCGGTAAAACACATAGGGGCCTCGTGGTTGGTACCCGACAAATCGCGCGACAGTTTGGCGCCGCTCCATTCGGTGCCATTCAAATCCGAAAAATAAATGTCTTCGCCCCAAATCGTTTCTTTGCGCGACGCCCCGCAAAATGCAATCGTTTTGCCATCGTACGAGATGGTAGGGGAGTACTCGTCGCCCATTGTATTGATATTATTGCCAATGGGAACGGGGCGAATACCGTTGTCCGGGCCAGCCACCAAATTGGTCATATTGTTAAACCATTTATCCTCTTTGGGGAAAAGTGCGGCGTAATCTTTCAGTGCTTTGGCGGCGGCCTCCCAGTTGCGTTTGTTGATATAATACCGCAACATGGATTTTACGGCGGTCAAACCATCCGGTTTATCGGCGCGACGACGGATGAACCGATCCCATTGCGTTTCGTTTTTACCATCAAACGTTGATTTGGCGTTGATGCGCTCGCCCGTTTGAACACCGGTAACAATGTCTTCGTACAACCATTGTTCACTTTCGCTCAGCGCGTTTTTTTCGGCTTCACCAATGGGTTGTCTGGTCAATATTTGTTCGAGGTGTTTCAAAACGTAACCCTCGAACGGCGATTCGGGGTATGCGTTTAAAAATTGTAGCCAGGCGACGCTGGTATTGGTTTTTAAACTGGTTTCCAGCCCACTTTTGGCGGTGTGTTTACTGTACGGGTGATTCGGCTGTTGTTTAAAAAACGCCGGAATGGAGTCTAATGCCCCGCTCCGTGCGTCCATAAATCGTTCAAATAAGGCATTTTGTAACGGCGTTAACCGTCCGGGAAAAGAATCCTGAAGGTATTTGAAGTGGTTATCGAGCACGTAATCAATTTCTCCGTACGTTTGGGCACCGCCCTGAACGGCGTTACGGCGAACGGCATTGTATTGTTTATCAAACGCTTTCCGAATTTTTTCGGTCGTTCTTTTATACAAAATACGTTTGAAATTGTCAAATTCAAGGAGCGATTTGGTGCCATTCAGTTCTCCCCATTGCTGTTCGGGCAGCGGTTTGGCCAATGTTTTTAACGCCTCGGCGTTGAGGTCGTACTTTTTACTCCACTTTTTTTTGTCCTTACTGTCTTTGTGTTTGCGCAACCCGGTTTCCACAATTACTTTTAGGGCATAAGCCGAATCGTAGTCGTGTTGGGCATATTCCTTATTGGCCAAAATTTGGGCAATACCCCATTGGGCGGGAATTTTTTCGGATTCATTGGTGCGCGCAGCCTGGAAAATTTCCAACGCTTCTTCAAATGCCTGGTCATCTAATTTTTCAAAACCTTTTCCGACCTGCGCCTGTAGGGTGCATACGGACAACAGCAGGATGAAAAGGAGGGGGCTTTTAGACATATTTACGTGTGATTTATGGATGTGATAATTTATTTTTTGATAATGATTTTTTGAGAATAAACACCTTGGTTACCGGAAATTTGGACAAAATAAACTCCGGCGGGTACTTTGGGCAGGTCAAATTCCAGCGATTGATTGGGAACATCGCTGTATTGGCGTTCTGCCACGGTGCGGCCTTCGCTGTTCACCAATAAAACCTGCATATTCTGCCACGTGCAGTTGGCTTGGGCGATGTTTATCCGGTGGTCGCGAACAACAATTTGGGGGTGGCAGCCTTTTACATCGTTGACGGATACCGGACTATTGATAGGTGCATCATCCCAGCCTCCGTGCTGCACTTCGGCCAATTGAAATGCCGTGGCAAGGGTTGCTTTTACGACGTTGGCCATAAAAGTGAAATTGAGGTAGCCTTCGGCGGTATCCTGCGGGGTATGGTAGGCTTCATTGCGGAAATTGGCACCGTCGGTAATCATCAGGGCTTTGCGGTTGGTGGCCCAAAATGGCGCGTGATCGCTGCGCAGCAGATCCGGGGCGATGGTGCCGTTGCCGGGCACTTCTACGTTTATTACCCGCAAAGAAGGCACGTACGTGGTAGCACTGCTTTTGAACAAGGTCAATAAACTGTTGGAATTGGTATTGCCCACGTTGGTGATAAAATCGCCTTTGAAGTCATTGTTGGCCACTTCGTTGTAGGCCGCTGGAAATAAAATTTCAAAACCGGCGGGCAACGATTGGCTGCTGGGTTCCTCCGAATAATAGCCAATCATTTCAAAATTCAATACACCTTCTATCGTTTCACCGGTGGGGATACCGCCGTTATTCACGTACCGCTGGCTGCCCACCAGACCGGCTTCTTCCATGTCAAAACCAATGTAACGAATGGTTTTATTGGCCGGATAACGCGATAATAACCGCGCAATTTCCATAAATCCTACCACGCCGGAGCCATTATCGTCGGCACCGGGCGCGTTCGTTACGGTATCGTAGTGCGCATCTACAATCACTACTTTGTTGGATTCTCCAATGCCCCGGTGGGTACCAATCAGGTTTTTACCCATATAATTGGCCGTAACCGTCCAGTTCTGAACGTTTTGGTACAAGCCGTGTTGGGCGTACAGTTGAAGAATGGAATCTTTAACGGCGTTCAGGTGGTTCAATCCGGCGGTGCGGTGCCGAATACCTTCCACAAAAGCCAAATCGTTTTTGAGGCGATTGCTATCCACCTCATTGACCAATGCCTGAAGGTCAAACGGTTGTCCGTCTACAGCAATCACCCGCACCCTGAAGGCCGCACCTACGGGCAAGTTGAGGTTGGACAAATCGGCGGTAATCACCTGGGCGGTACCGGATGAAATTCCAGTGCCCACGGCTCCCGAAAAAGTCACCTGGCTGGTTGCCGTGTAGGTATTTCCGCCGTCGTTGGAAATTTCGGCGGAAATGGTCAGTGGATCATTTTCGGCGTCCGTTACGTCATATTGAACGGTAAGGATTTTAGTGTCCCAATTGGCCATTGCCGTTACTCCTGAAACGACGGGAGCGGCGTTTTGGGCGGCCAAATTGCCACTAACAGCGGCCAATGCAGCGATGAATAGCGTTTTTTTCATGGTATGAGTGTCTTTTTGTGTAAAAATATTATTTAAGGTTAAACAGCCATTCTTTCCACGCGGGTACCCAACTTTCAACGTCTTTATTGCCTTTACCCAAACCGTAACCGTGGCCACCTTTGGGCAAAATATGACAGGCAAAAGGCACATCGTGGCGGGCTAATGCGGCGGCGTACAATAAACTGTTTTCTACGGCCACAAAATCATCGGCGGTATGGATAAGGAAGGTGGGTGGTGTTTGGGCATCTACCTGGGCTTCGTTGGAAAATTCCAGAACATCTTTGTACGCAGGATCGTGGCCCAACAGCATGTATTTTGACCATCCGTGGGTGTATTCTTCCTTCATCGAAATAACGGGATAACACAACACCGCAAAATCGGGGCGGACCTCTTCGGTCTGGAACCCGTCTTGTACACGGTTGTCGAAATGCGTGGCAACGGTCGCGCCAGGTGTCCACCCGCCGAAAACCCCATAATGCCCACTTTATGGGTATTTATTCCCCAGGCTCCACCTTTGGAGCGCACCAGCCGAATGGCTTGCAAGGCATCGGTGAGTGGCACCCACTTTTTTTCGGTCATGGTGGAGTCGTTGGGCAAGCGGTAACGCAGCACAAAAGCGTTGATACCCCATTCGTTGAGTTGGCGGGCCACCTGAATGCCTTCGTGATCGTAGGCTTCCACGATATACGCGCCGCCGGGGCAAATAATCACCGACATCCCGGTATTATTGGCGGCGGGGGCCAAAAAAGGAATCAAACCCGGCGTTACTACGTTGCGGATAAGTGGGATGCTGTCTTGGTTAATTTCAAATATTTCTTTGCCTTTGTGGGGCAGGCTGTACGGAATTTGCCCGTCGGGCCAAAGCGGGATAAAGTCTTTTTGCGCCGAAGCGAAACAAAAAGCCAGGGCGAAAACGGAGGTAAATAAATAACGCATACGTTCTGTTTTGAGCGTGGAACCGGGTTTTTATACGGAGCGTTGTTGACGCCAAAGTATAATTCGCAAATGTAAGCAACAATTTACTTTATTTCCCTACGCTTTTACCGGCCGGGTGACAGGGTTTCCGCCGTCGGGTTATTCGCTTTTTTGGCGTCGCCAGGGCTTAATCACCAAACGAAGTGACTGGTCGTAAGAAAAATAATTCCATACCCAGTTTAAAAAAACAAATACCTTGTTTTTGGAACCAATGAGCGCAAAAAGATGCACAAAGAGCCAGGTAAACCACGCGAAAGCGCCCTGGAATTTCCAAAATGGCAAATCTACCACTGCCCGGTGCCGCCCAATGGTGGCCATACTGCCCAGGTCTTTGTATTTAAAAGGAACCAATGTCCCCTTGGTATCAATGATTTTTTGCAAATTATTGGCCAATAATTCGGCCTGTTGAATGGCCACTTGTGCCACTTGCGGGTGACCCGCCGGGAACGGCTCTTCGTTGGTTTGCAGCGCGATGTCCCCCAGCGCAAATACATTGTCCAGGCCCTTTACCTGGTTAAATTCGTTGACGATAATGCGGTTACCTCGGCTAATGGCATCGCTGGGCAGGCCGTTGATTTTATTGCCCACAATACCGGCGGCCCAAATCACTTTATCGGCTTTCATGGTGGTGCCGTTGTCCATGGTTACCGTTTCGCCGTCGTAGGTTTTCACCACCTGATCGAGGTGAAGGTTAACGCCCAGTTCGCGCAAAAAACGCTCGGAAGCAGCGGATGCTTCGGGCGACATGGTATTCAGCACCCGTTCGTTGCCATGAACGAGGTGAATATTAATTTCATCGCGGTCCAGGTCGTGGTAATCTTTGGGAATAATGAGGTGTTTCATTTCGGCCAGTGCACCGGCTACTTCAACGCCGGTGGGGCCACCACCCACGATAACAATATCGAGGTATCGTTGGCGGCGTTCGGTGTTTTCGGCGGTCACGGCGCGTTCGTAATCTTCAAAAATGGCATTGCGCAAAAACAAGGCTTCACTCACCGATTTCATGGGAATGGCGTTGGCGCGCACTTGTTCGTTGCCGTACCAGTTGGTATCCGCCCCGATGGCAATGACCAGATAATCGTACGAAAGTTCCCCAATTTCGGTGGTAATTACCCGCGTTTCGGGATTCACCGATTGTACCTGCGTTACGCGGACAAATACATTTTTGTTTCGTTGAAACATTTTGCGCAGTGGAAACACGATACTGCTGGGTTCCAAACCGGCCATGGCCACTTGGTAAAATAAAGGCTGGAACTGGTGGTAGTTGTTTTTATCAATGAGTACTACCTGGTATTGTTTTTTTTGACGGGCTAATTTGCGGGCAAGGTTAAGCCCGGCAAACCCGGCGCCGATAATTACGACGCGCTTTTGCTCAGTTTGGGGAATATTAAATTGCATGGTAAGTATTTTTACTAAAGCGCCAGGCCTTTTTCTTTGGTGTACTCGGTGATGTATTCGTCAATCAAATCCACCAGCAGATCTTTGAGAAAAGCATTTTCAAGGCGGGCAATGGTTTTTAATTTTTCCAACTTGGAGCGATCCACGGCCACAGTAAGTCTTTTTACCCCGGAAATTTCTTCGCGGGTGAGTTCCTGCACGTCAATGGTTTCGCGGATAAGGGCATCGAGGCCGGAGAACGCACCAGCCATTTTTTCGGCGAAGCGGCTTTTGGTTTTGGAAGAAGCGTTTTGGCGTTGGTTTTGATCCCGCGTTTCGAGGCGTTCCATACTTTCTTCCATGGCGTCCTGCAACAGCGCATCAAGGTCGGAGGCGAAACTTTTTACGGGGTGGTGCTTGCGTTCTTGTGGCTGCCGAACCGAGAATTCAGAAATGCCGCTGGCTTCCGGTGACCGGTAGTCATCGGAGAATAGGTCATTCAAGCCATCTGTAAATTTCTTTTTACTCATGTTGCAGAGGTATTGTTGGGATAAAATTAGCCTTCGATACGCGCCAAAATTTCTTTGCAAAGGTCCATATAGTCGATTGCTCCGCTGGATTTTGGACTGTAATCAAAAATATCTTTACGTTGAGCGGGGGCTTCGGCGAGCGCCACATTTTCGCGGATATACGTTTTGAATACTTTTTCCCCGAAGTGTTTGTGGATGGTTTCCACGACGTCGCGGTTCAGTACCCGGCGACTATCGTACATGGTTGCTACCACACCTCCAATGTCCAATTGTTTGTTCAGGCGAAACCGTACTTTGTCAATGACCTGTTTGATTTTGGCTAATCCCTGCACCGCCAAAAACTCGGTTTGTAAAGGGATAAGTACCCATTTACTGCTGGTTAAAGCGTTTAAAGTCAATAACCCCAGTGACGGCGGGCAATCAATCAGGATATAATCGTAGTCGTCAATGACCTGGTTAATCAGTTCGCGCAGGATAAATTCGCGTCCGGCTTCGTTGATCAGTTCCATCTCCGCCCCGGATAAATCCAGCGAGGAGGTGATGATGTCCATATTGGGTTTATGCTGATAGGGGGTCAGTTCACTTTCGCCCCTGAGCGCTTCGTATATTGTACTTTTCTGGCGTGGAATACCAAGAGAAATGGTTAAATTGGCTTGTGGGTCAAGGTCAATGAGCAATACTTTTTTCCCCAATTCCGTCAAACCGGCCCCGATGTTAATGGCGCTGGTGGTTTTTCCTACGCCTCCTTTATGGTTTAATAATGAAATAACTGTACCCATGTGTGTGAATGAACCTGATTGGTCCTTCTTTTTCAATCAGGCGCAAAATTAATGGTTTTTCCGACAATGGCGGTTTGATTTTGGAAAACCTTGCGGAAAATCGTAAAAAATCAATGGCAAACCATGACCGGAATCATCGCGGAACCTTCGTCGGAGGTTTGTACGTGAACGAGGTATTTACCCGACGGAAGATTTTTGGTGGACAATACGAGTGACCCACTCTGGAAATAGTTATGTTTTTCCAGTTGAACCAACGAACCGTCGTAATGTAATAACCGGACCACCACTTGTTCATTGGTGTGCGCCAGTTGCAGGTTTACGGTTACCATCCCATCGGCCGGATTAGGCGCAACGGAGTGTTTTATTTTTTCAAGTGGTGTATTTTGGGTGGATGAACTATATTCCGTTCTTAACCGGATGACAGTGGTTTGTTCAATTCCGTCATACACGGACCCGTTTAATTGCATGGGGGTATGCAGTCCTGCAAAATCATCTTCATAATTCACTTTTTCACTTACCTTAAATTTTATATGGCGTGAAGGGTGTGTTAAGTTGTTACTGTTATCGTGTTGTAATGTAACGTAATAAAGATGGTTGGGTTTAAATGTAAGGCTGTTTATGGATATTAAACCAGCGTACAGCAAGTTATTTGGCGTATTACGGTCAAATGGTACTTCAAAAAAGGCGATAGCGTCTAAATGTTCAAAGTTGTTGCCTGAATTCAGCGTCAGGTCGCTGAACTGATCATTGTCTGCGTCGGCATCGTAAATGATACCGATTACTAAATTTGTCTCTGGCTCGATGGTATCAGCCACTTCAGCCGCATTTTCAATGCCAAATCCGACGAGTTCAAATTTACCAGCGGCTCCAGTTTTATAAAGCACGCCATGGGTAATTTTCCAAGAGAAAAAAGGTTCAAGTGCCATCGTATTGGGGACCAGATTAAAGTTATCTTTTGCCCAAATATTTTCCGTGATTTCAAATTTACGTTGCAAACTATCTCCCAATCCGGTGACTTTATCCGCCGAAAACTGTAAGGTATATTTGCCCAATAGCCCAGCGGGCGGCTGGTACACGTTGGGGAATTTTAGGAGTGAATCGGCGTCGGCAGCCACAAACACGGGGTTGGTGTAATATTCAACGGTGCTGGAGTTGGGGGCGGTGATGACGCATTTACCAACAAATTCCTGACCGATCCCCGTTCGGTTAATCAGTCGCATGGATATTTGCTCAACGGGCACCTTTTGGGCAACGGGGGTAGCGTAACTGTATTCAGCGGTGGGGCTGTGCAACATTAAACGCCGGAAACAAACTTCCGGTTGTTGTCCGGCTTGTAATAAACTATCCATAAAATAGGCCATTTTGTACGAAAACATCAGTTGCGGAATGTCAACTAATGCACCGTAACTTCCGGCGCTCATTTCTGAAGCATTGCACTCATTGTTCCCGTTGGTTGCGTTGTTGGCAATGGCCACGGCTCCGGCACCGGCTTGTTGAGCGTGCAAGCCTTTTTGGCTGAACTCACATCCTCCCCGACGGATCATCACCATTTTTCCGGTGTAATCATTGGAAATGGGGTTGCAGCAAAGGGAGTCTGGGGTATCATCATAGGCCCACACGATGGGCATACAAATATCTTCGTTGATGGGGCCGCCCCAGTCTGAGGGCGCAATAAACCCACAATTCCCTTTTTTGAACGTGGCTATTCGTTGGTTATTTATTTTTACGTCCAGCACAAATCTTTCTGAGTTGGTGTATTGTGCCGTAGCGTTTGAAAACGCAGTGATGATAAAATATAAGGAAAGTAGTGTTTTTTTCATTTAAAATATATTAAATTTAATTAAATTCAAAACCCCAATTATGAGAAACACGTCTCACAATTGGGGTGAATAATGTTATGCAATCGTTTGATTAGGTAATTTTTTCTTTACCTAACCTATCTGAAGAAATTATAGCCAAATATCTCCAAAAAGTGAAGCCGATGTTAAACATTTCATTTCGAGTGAACTTGCAAAATTCTAAGTTCAACTTTTTGAATGAAAAACATTAACATTCTCTAAAACGAATTGCAAACGGCTAAGTTTTTGTGCGATTAGCCATTTCCTCCTGAAGGAAGTGAACAACTACGTCTCCACTGGAGTCCAGGGCAAAGCACAGATCGGAAAACTTCAGTACTTGAATTTGATATAAGTGTAATGTTTTGAGAAGTGCCATTTGGGGAGGTCAGCCGAACAACTAAATTGCCAGAAATGGGCGCACCTTGACTGTTCGCAACGTAGCCAATGAAACCAAGTTTCGAGTCATGAGCAACAGGAAAAGTGGCGGATGTACCAATTGGTAAAGTTGCTTGGTTGAAAAGGGTTTCACACACTATATCGTTTGGGTTTTGACAAAAATAACGATTAATGTCAAAAGCAAAAAGTGAGCCAGCAGGAGTAACCGAGAGTACCTGAACTGTAAAATTGCAATCTCCTGTCGTACAGAAAGCAACTGAACGATCAGATGCTTCAATTGATGATGTTGATTGCTGTACTTCACTTTGTGAATCTGCTTTAGTTACAGGATCTTTTGTGCAGGCTAAATAGGTAAGGGCACAAATTAAAATAAATAAATTTGCGAAAATAAGATGTTTCTTTTGCATAAGAAAAAATGTTTAAATGAAGAAAAGAATTGTTAAAATAAATGTAGTTGTTTATCGAGTGCAAACTTACAAGACTTTTTGAGGCCGAAAAAAAATTTAAGGCGTATTAACAATTTGTTAACGATTTGTTTGGTTTTTTAGTAGATAGAGCCTAGCGTCTGCAAAAACTTAGGAAGGATAAACATTTTAATATAGGGCCGGTAGCGACTGTAAAAAGCGCGATTTACGAAATTAATATAAAAAGGTGATAGCGATTCCCAAACCAATTACAAATCCCTCTTTGTTGGTTTGCGCCACAGTTACACCTTGAAAAGCAGCAAGGCATAAAAATAGAAGTAAGTATTGTTTTTTCATCAATATTATAGGTTGAAATATTAGAAATGGGGAGAAAAAACGGCGTACAGGAAACACCCCGTACGCCGTCAATATCTACTAAAGTTGGTAAAACTTTAATTACAATTAGTGGCAGATCATTACTGGAACCATTGCAGAACCTTCGTCAGAAGTACGAACGTACACGTAGTAGTTACCAGATGGGAGGCTGCGAGAGTCGAAAGAAACGCGACCGTTTTTGAAGTTTTTCTTCGCTTGTGAAGTCATTGTGCGACCCGTGTTGTCGAGGATTTCAACGTTCACCGTTTTGTTTTCGCCTTTCAACTCGAGGTTCAGGTTAACCCAGTCAGCCGTTGGATTTGGCGTAACAGAGTATTTTACTTTGTCCAATACATTGGCATTAACCGATACTGTTGGATCGTAAGCCGCTTCGTGCAAACGAGTGATTACTGTAGATCCCCCCCAGCCGCTGAAAGAATTGTCCAAACGCAATGGCGTGTGCAAACCGATACGCTGGTCGTAATACACTTGTGACGTTGTGCTGAAAGAAATTGATTTACCAGGGTAAGTTGAGTTTGAACTACCATCGTATTTCAAAGAGATATAATACGCGTGGTCGGGTTTCAAAATATTGTCACCGTCGATTGGAATCAATTCTACGTCTTGTAACTCGTTGGTGGTATTGCGATCGAAAAGAACCTCTGCAAAAGAAACAATGGCAAGATCGTCAAAAATGCCAGTACCTGATACGCTACTGTTGTCGATAGTATTGTCGTCGTTAGCGTCAGCGTCGTACAGCAATACGTTAACGATGTTGGTTTCTGGTGTCAAAGTATCGGCCATAGAAGCCGCGTTTTCGATACCAAAAGTAGCCAGTTTAACTTCGCCACCGGTGCCCGTTACCACAATTGAAGCAGTTTGGTACACGTTGCCACCGGCAAGGAACGAAGCATCGTTGAATGCACCACCATTGCGCGCGAGGTTATCTGTTGCCCAAGTGTTCGGAGTAATGCGGAATGAGCGCGATACACTTTCGCCTGGAGATTTATCAGCCGTGAACTGAAGGTTGTACAAACCAGTCAAACCTGCTGGTGGTGTATAGGACGTAGCAAAAGTGATCGAGGAATCAGCGTCAGCAGCAATAAAGATGGGTTCAGAAAGAATTTCTGTAACGGTGCCGGCCGGGTCAGTAATAACGCATTTGCCAACAAACTCTTGGTCGAGACCAGAGCGGTTTACGCAATTTACAGCAATGAGGTCAGATGAAACACCTTGTCCAACCGGCGTAGCGTAGCTGTATTCAGCAGTTGGGTCGTACAAAGACAAGCGACGGAAACAAATTTCTGGTTGTTGGCCTGCTTTGATCGCCGCGTCAATTTGATCGGCCATAATGCGGGAGAACATCACCTGTGGGATAGTCACAAAAGGACCGGATACACCGGCAGCCATACCAGGAGCCAAGCAGTCGTTACCGGCATTAGGATTTGCCGCTAATGTGGCGTTTACAATCGCTACTGCACTTGCACCACCTTTCTGAGCATTGAGACCTTTCAAACCAAATTCGCATGCACCGCGACGGATCATCACCATCTTGCCAGCGTAGATATTGGGGATAGAGTCACAACCCAATGAGTCTGGTGTAATGTCGTAAGCCCATACGATTGGCAAGCAGAAATCACCAACAACGAGACCACCCCATTGGTCAGCAGCACTAAAACCACAATCTCCTTTGCGGAATGTTGAAACAACAGTACCATTGATTTTAAGGTCAAGAACAAATATCTCAGTATTTGTTCCCGGAGTTTGAGCCATTACGCCAGTTATGGCCATAAATAGAGCAGCTAGTAGTGTTAAACTTTTTTTCATGATTGAGCAATCTTAAATAAAATGTGAATTGTTTGTGAGGGGCAAAGATAAAGCGTTCGTTCAAAAAGCAAATTTTTTTCGCTAAATAAAGTCACTTTTTTACATTTAGTCATTAAAATCTTACCTCCTTGTCGATTTTTTGGCGTTTTTTTGCTTTTTTTAAATCATAACAGCATGCTAAAAAAACTACTTATTATCCTCTTTTTTTTGCCTTCGTCTTTGCTCATCGCTCAAAATTATGCTCGTTGCAAAGTACTCCTTCAAGGTAAGTCTATTGCCGATTTAACCCAATTAGGTATCGAAACGGATCACGGCGAATTAGCCGAAAAACGTCATTTTATCACCGATTTATCCCGTCAGGAAATCGAAATGGTTCAAAATGCCGGGTTTTTAACCGAAATAATTATTCCCGACGTGCAACAATGGTACGTTGATCAAAATAAACAATCGCCCCCCCTGCCGGCCCCCGATAATGGTGCTGCCTTGTGCGATGGCGGTGTTCCCGTTAATTTTGGCAATTATCCCCTTCCGGCGAATATGACTACCGGCTCCATGGGCGGTTATTATACGTACGCCGAAATGTTGGCTATCCTCGATTCCATGCATGCCAAGTTTCCGCAGTTTATTTCAAGCCGTAAAACCATCAGCGATACGTTGCTTACGCACGAAGGTCGCCCTTTGTGGTGGGTACGGATTTCCGACAACCCCGAACAGGATGAAAATGAACCAGAGGCTTTTTACAACGCCTTGCACCACGCGCGCGAACCATTGGGATTAACACAATTGATTCGTTTTATGTGGTATTTGATGGAAAACTACGATAATGATGCCAGTATTAAAGCTATTTTGGAAAATACCGAACTCTATTTTGTTCCCTGTGTAAACCCTGATGGTTATATTTTTAATGAAAATACCAATCCCAATGGGGGAGGACTGTGGCGTAAAAACCGTCGGAATAGCGGAAATGACCAATACGGCGTGGACCTTAACCGCAACTATGGTTACGAATGGGGGTATAACAACCAAGGGTCTTCGCCCAATCCCGGCAGTGATACTTACCGGGGTCCAAGCGCTTTTTCGGAACCAGAAACCCGCCTGATACGCGATTTTTGTTTGCAACACCAATTTGTGAACGCATTTAATTACCATACGTTTGGCAATTTGCTCATTTATCCCTTTGGTTACAGCGACGCTACCGCCGAACCTTACTTGCCGCATTTGGCCCAAAACTTAACTTCAAAAAATAATTATCGCCCCGGCACCACTTCTCAGACCGTGGGCTACGCCGTCAACGGTACTTCCGACGATTGGATGTACGCCGAAAAAGACGTTTTTTCGTTTACCCCGGAAGCCGGTCCCGGCTCATTGGGTTTTTGGCCACCGGCGAATCTTATTGACAGCCTCAGCGCGGGTACCCAATACATGAATCTGATGCTGGCCTGGAGCCTGCTTGATTTGGTACTGGCCGAAGACCGCAGCGGGAACAGCATTGGTACCACGACCTTCACCTTACCAGTACAACTGACCAACGTCAGCGCCAACCAAAGCACGTGTACCGTTACGCTCAATGCCTTCGATCCCAACGTTGTGGAAGTAACTCCCGCGAATTACAACCTGACATTGGGCGTAATGGACAACCAGACGGTGGAGTTTACGGTAAAAATAAACCCGAATATGGTCAATTTATCTACGTTTAAATACGGAATAGACGTTAATAATGGCCTTTATACCCGCTCCGATACCATTACAAAAACCTTTTTGAAAGGTACAACAAAGGTCGTGTTCAACGACCAAACAGCCACCGGGCAAGTCTGGGGGGGCGATTGGCAATCTACCACCAGTACCTGGTTTTCGGCGCCAACCTGTATTACCGATTCGGAGCAATCGGATTACAACAACAATACGGTAACCATTTGCCAGGGAATTGCCCCGATCTCTTTGCCCGCCAATGCGATGCGCCCCAAACTGGAGTTTAAAGCAAAATGGGCCATCGAAAATGACTACGACTGGGTGCAATTAGACGCAGTTTCGGCCAATGCCACTTATCAGTTGTGTGGTAAGTTGTCGCAGCCCGGCTCCTCCAATCAAACCCCTAACCAACCGGTTTGGGATGGTGTTCAGCCGGATTGGGTGAGTGAAGAGGTGAGTTTGGAGCAATTGATAGGCACTACGTTTAATTTGTACTTCTCTTTGTACAGCGATGGCTTTGTCAACGACGACGGTTTTTATTTCGACGATCTGGTAGTGTCCTACATTGATACCACCAATATAAGTGGCGCGCAGGAAGCACTGCTGTTCGAGGGTGATTTTAGTATTCAACCCACCGTTACCAGCGCGGAAGTGACCGTTTCTTGGGGTAAATCTTTTCCCCAAGACGTTTATTTTGTTTTGACAAACGCTTTGGGACAGGAGGTGTTGGAATCGAAGTTGAACGGTGCCGCTGCGGTTGCCGGTCAGCAAAGTATATCCGTAGTGTCGGTACCAACGGGTATTTATTACGCGTATTTACAAACAAATCAGGGCAAAACCCCGGCAAAACGCCTCGTTATTGTCCGGTAAGTGATTTAATAAAGTGGTATCCCCGCCGTACAAAGCCCACGCGTTCGTAAAATGCGTGGGCTTTATCATTTTCCATGTAGGCGTCCAACATCATGGTTGCGCAGCCTTTTTCCCGGGCGTATTGAATAATATAGTCGGTGAGTAAGGTACCGATGCCCCGGGAGCGGTAATCATGATCAATGACAACATTGTCCATTTCCAGGTATTTGCCACTGTAAATTTTGGTGGATACCCAAATACCCGAAAGGCCCACGCAGGTATCGCCCTCCCAGATGGTGATCATGGTGTAGCCGTGGGCAATCATGTCGTCGAGCACCGAGTTGAGATAATTTTCGGTGACATTGGGATTGAGTTGTTGGAGCAGCGGCCACAAAGGAAGCATATCTGGTTTATGTTCCAGTATCCGGAAGGTGTACATAGGTAAAGCAGCGCAATGAGTTGTGAGTGTATCTTTGCGGCAAACTTACAACATTTAGACATATGCGTTTATCCCAAGTATTTATCCCCCTGATTATTTGCCTTTTTGCATCTTTTACCGCCCAGTCTCAGTACGGGCCACGTTTGTTTTTAGACGGCCCGGCGGTGTATTTTGTCGCTCCGGATGTACCTGAAATCAGTAATTTATTGGGTTTGGGCACCGATTTAACCATGAATATTGCCAACCACAACGGGGTGATTCGTTTTGGCGGCGGTTCCACGTTTACGGTAGACCCGCAGAACAATGATTTATTAAAAACCCTCCTGACTACCCCTTTTGTAAAAGCGGAAATTGGCGCGGGGCGTTACCGTTCCAATGGCAATAAATGCGCAAAAACGCACCGACCAGCCTTTACCATGATGGCAAAGGGTGGTCTGCGTTACGATTTTTTTACGCCCAAAAACCGGCCCGATGGTACGGCTTCGGGACAATTTGATTACAGCGTTGGTGCTGAGTTCGGGTATTTTTACATTCGGGACATCATCAGAAACACCGAGTTGTTTGGCAGCGGTAATTATTTCATCAAATCTAAAAATGTAGCGGTTGAATTTGGATTTCGCACCTTTTTCAACTTGCGCGGAAGAAGAGACTAAAGCACGTTGGCAATTTGCTCTTTAATTTTTTCCAACTCATCCTTCATTTGCACCACAAAGCGTTGAATATCAGCATCGTAGGCTTTAGCGCCCAGGGTGTTGATTTCGCGCCCCATTTCCTGGGTAATAAAACCCAACGAACGGCCTGATGATAATTTGCTGTCGGCAACCTGTTCGATAAAGAAATTGCAATGTTGGGTGAGTCGGGATTTTTCCTCGCTCATGTCCATTTTTTCGAGGTAGTACAAAACTTCCTGTTCAAAGCGGTTGGTGTCGAGGTTTTCGCGACCAAATACCTCTTCCATGTTGTTGCGCATCCGTTCGCGCATGCGTTGGAAGCGCTCTTGCTCGTAAGGCGTAATTTTTTCGAGGGTTTCGGTGATCAGGTTGACGCGCATGCGCAGGTCTTGCTCCAGCATTTTACCTTCGTGTTTTCGGAATTCCCGGAGGTTTTCCAATGCATTGGAGATAATGTTTTTGAGGCACCCCCATTCTTCTTCATCGGTTTCATTGCCCTGCGACCCCATGACACTGGGGATGCGCATAATAGCGGCGAGCATTTCGCTTTTGTCGAGCGAAAGTTCATCGGCCAATTTGGAGAGGGCTGCGTGATAACCCCGGAACAATGCTTCGTTGAGTGACACAGGAGCAATACCATCGGCATTTTGGATATCGATCAGCAGGTCGATTTTTCCTCGTTCAGCGTGGTCCGTGATTAATTTACGGATTTCTGATTCTTTGTCCCGGTACTCACCGGGGATACGGAGTTTTACGTCCGTGATTTTACTATTTAGGGATCGGAGTTCAACTACGATGGTCTTTTCACTAAAAGAGCCAGTTGACCTCCCAAAGCCGGTCATGGATAAAAGCATACATAATATGGATTAATTAGCGTATTTTTCGCCGGGCAAAGATAGAAATGAACGATAAAATATCAGTAAAACAAAAAAAAAATCGTTGAAAATTTGGTCAATTCATAAACTCAACGGAGTTTGCGGTCAAATTTCACGGGGAATTAACGAAACACCAGCGAGTCGGAAATTTTTTTTATTTTACTAATGTTTTTTTGTAAAAAATGCTTTGTAGAATGAAAAATAATCGGAACTTTGTGCCTCGTTTTTCGGGAGCACCCCATTTTGTTCATAATTTATTCAAAATCAACAAGATAAATCATGAGAAAGGCCGACCTTGTAAATGCTATAGCGGAAAAGACAAGCATTTCAAAAGTTGATGTACTTGTAACAGTCGAAGCGCTTTTTAAAGAAATCAAAAATACTATGGAACAAGGCGAGAACGTCTATGTTCGTGGTTTTGGTTCATTTATCATCAAGCGCAGGGCCGCTAAAGTGGGTCGTAACATCAAACGTGGTAAGTCCATTCAAATACCAGAACACTTTATTCCGGCTTTCAAGCCCGCAAAAGTGTTTACCGAAGAAGTGAAACAAAAAGTACACGCACTTCCGAAAGACGAATCAGAAGATTAAACATTCACGGCCTCTTATTGTTGTCGGGAATAAAACACTATGAACAAACTACAGTGGATAGTTGCAGGGGGAGCCGCCCTTTTATTTTTAATCCTGTGGTCAGGATTTGACATAAAAAACAAGGCACAAAAAGCAACAGATCGCTCAAGAAGTATTCAGGGCGAAGCAACCGATTTTTCTACTTTAATTGCGGATGCGAAAGAGCATCTCACGGGTACCCAGTCCCAACAATTGGCATCGTTGGTGCTTGCCAGCAACAAAGCGCAGCAGGAATCGGAAAAATTAGAGGCTTACAAAGCCCTTTCTGGTTTTTGGTATCGTTCGGGTAATATTGCCGTTGCTGGTGGCTACGCAGATTCAGTCGCGCTCATCGAAAATACGCCTGACGCGTGGTCGGTTGCCGGTGGTACGTATTACAATGGTCTTGTCGCTGCAAAAGATGTACCCGTATTGAAGTCTTATTGCGCTTCTAAAGCCATAAAAGCCTTTGAAAGTGCGGCGTCATTGGCACCGGATAAAGCAGAACACCGCGTCAATTTGGCTTTGGTGTACGCCGAAAATCCGCCGGCTGATAACCCAATGCAAGCCGTTTTGATGCTGCGGGATTTAGAAGCCAAATACCCACAGGAGCCTTCGGTTTTTAATGCCTTGGGCCGATTGGCCATTAAAACAAACCAGTGGGATCGCGCGATTCAACGCCTCGAAAAAGCGTATTCGCTCGACCCCAATAATCCAAATACGCCGTGCCTGTTAGCAAAGGCTTACGAAGGGGCAGGAAATGCGGATAAAGCCGGTGAGTTTGCAAAAAAATGCAAATAAACCAACAAAAACTACAGTAACACCCACGAAGGGTATCTATTCATAACTTAGGAAGCGGATCGGAGGCGTACAAATGCCCCGAAAGATTCCTTACAAAACTTATTAAGTAGCAGTATGCCTTGCGGAAAAAAACGTAAACGTCACAAAATTGCCACACACAAGCGTAAAAAGCGCCTGCGCAAAAACCGCCATAAGAAGAAGAATCGCTAGTGTCTGACCCGGGCATTGGTGCACTTTTTGTGTAAAAATACCGGAAATTACATAGATTACTTCCGTCGAATTGCAGGAATTTCCGTGGCAGTATGACATTGATGTGCAGTACAATATTTCTTGTTGATTGCTTATTTCTGTGCATGCCCGGAAATTCCTATTTGGCGGCGCTAAAGCGGTAACCGGCCCTTTTTTAGTTTATTCCTAACCAATTTTTAGGTTCATTTCTCAATCAAACGGCACCGCTTTTCCCGCCTTGGGCCAAAGCAAGCCCCCTTTTACACCGTTTTTTAGTACAAGCAAGCAATTTTCTGGTTGTTAAAAACCACACTTTGTAACACATTCCGCGCCCGTTGAGCCAAATATCCTCGGTACCCAATTTAACCATCCCCTCTAACGGAATCTAGTTACCCTCCTTGCTCTTTGTACTTAAACCAGTGTTTCCTCAATTGCAATTCTTCGCAGCAGTAGTCTTTTTTCCGTCAAATCAGATTCGTTTGCTCCCCCGACCCTCGTGTTCAGAGCAGGCTATCATCGGTGTTGCAAGTGTACCACCCCTAAAATTATTCCACACGTGGAAAAAGAACTAATCATTAATGCCTCAGACAAGGGAATCGAAATGGCCCTGCTCGAAGGAGGCAAACTCGCGGAAATTCACTACCAGAAAAACGACAATACTTTCTCGGTAGGTGACATTTTTATCGGCAAAATCCGGAAAATGATGCCGGGTTTGAACGCCGCTTTTATTGATATTGGCCACCGAAAAGATGCTTTTTTGCATTACACCGATTTAGGCCCAAAACTCAAATCGGTGGTGAAATGGACAACCGGTGTTATCAATGGCTCCATTAATACCCACAAGTTGGACAACTTTAAGTTGGATGAAGAAATTATCAAAACCGGTAAAGTGGACCAGGTTTTAAATAAGCGTAACCCTATTCTTATTCAAATCCTGAAGGAACCCATTTCTACCAAAGGTCCCCGGTTGTCGTGCGAACTTACCTTACCCGGCCGCAGCATTGTGCTTACGCCTTTCAACGACGTTGTTTCGGTGTCGAAAAAAATCTCGGACAACGAAGAACGTAAACGCCTGCACACCATCGCCGAAAGTATCCGCCCACGCGGGTTCGGTATTATTATGCGTACCGCCGCCGAAGGCAAAAAAACGCAGGAACTCCACGAAGAGGTGATTCAGATTATGAGCCGTTGGGAGGAAATTTACAAACAACTCAAAACGGTAAATGCCCCCGAACGTCTGCTGAGCGAAATTGACAAAACCAGCAGTATTTTGCGCGATTTACTCACCGATTCTTTCAGTAAAATTGTAGTTAACGACAAAGATATGTTTGCCGATATTAAAAATTATCTGGCAAACATTAGCCCGGATCAGGTAAAGATTGTTCAGCATTATTCCGGCACCAAATCAATTTTTGACCAGTTTAGTATCACCAAACAAATCAAAGCCTCCTTTGGTAAAACCGCTACCATGAGCAGCGGTGCCTACCTCGTGATCGAAAAAACCGAGGCTATGCACGTTATTGATGTGAACAGTGGGCATAAAATCACCTCCAACGACGTTGAACAAACCATCTTTTCGGTCAATTTGGAGGCTGCCCAGGAAATTGCGCGTCAAATTCGCCTGCGCGATATTGGTGGCCTTATTGTGATTGATTTCATCGACATGAAAAATGCGGAGCATAAAAAACAATTAGCCAAGGCTATGGAAGATTTTATGCGCAAAGACCGCGCCCAACATACGGTATTGCCTCTGTCTAAATTTGGACTCATGCAAATTACCCGCGAGCGCACCCGCCCGGAAATTGCGATGAATACCGCCGAAGAATGCCCGTCGTGCAACGGTACCGGTACCATCAATCCAACGATTTTATTGGCCGACGATATCTACCGCGACCTGCAATTTATTATGCAATCGCGCCCACAAACCAAGGTGGAACTGCACGTCCACCCCTACATAGAGGCTTACCTCAAAAAAGGTGGGTGGTTCAGAAGCCGCCAGTTTAAGTGGTTTATGGAGTTCCATAAGTGGATTAGTATCGTTTCAAAATCCGATTTCCACATTAATCAATACCGTTTTTACGACAATAACGAAGACGAAATCAGGCTGAATTAATGCAAATTATTGCGCGCAATATCACCAACCTCACCGATGCCCGTTATTTTGCGGCCAAAGAGGTTCATTTTTTGGCTTTTAACCTCGAAGCAGGTACGCCGGGTTACCTTGATCCCATGTACATGCAAGCCATGCGGGAATGGGTAGAAGGACCGGTCATTACCGGCGAGTTCGACGAATCCACCTCGTTGGCCGTGCTCAACGAAGCCATTCGGTTTTATCAGTTGGACGCCGTCATTGTGCCATCCACCATTGATGCCGCCGCCGTGGAGGGCGCATTGGTCATTGTAAAATTGCGCGTTGACAACGCAACGCCCATTCCGGTACCGGCGAACAATACCGGTATTACAGCGTTGTTATTGGAAAAAGCGGATGCAAATAGCGCCTGGATTTCGTTAAAAGATACTTTAGAGGCGGTTACTTTGCCCTGTTTCTTACAATTTGATGCCGCTTTGGCCGAGTTGCAGGAAACAGGGCAGTTCCTCCGGGCATACGGCTTGAGCCTGACCGGAGGTGAAGAAGAGGCCGTTGGGATAAAATCTTTTGACGAACTGGAAGATATTTTTGATTGGATTGCCGAGTCCGCTAATACTGAGCGACAATAGTCGAAGTATAATTTGCTGTTTTCAACATTTTCAACTCACTTTCATGCGGTTATCAGCGGTAAGTTACCTCAATACCAAACCATTTATCTACGGGATTTTTAGAAGCGCCATTTCCGAACATATTGATCTCAGCCTCGATATTCCTTCGATGTGCGCCCAAAAACTGCTCAACGGTACCGCTGATATTGCCCTTACGCCCGTCGCCATTATCCCCGAACTTCCGCAGGCGCATATTATTTCCAATTATTGTATCGGTAGCAACGGCCCCGTGGGTACCGTTTGTTTGTACTCGAATGTGCCTTTAGAGGAAGTAGATCGGGTGCTGCTTGATTTTCACTCCAAAACCTCGGTGGCTTTAACCCGGATTCTATTTTCGCATTATTGGAAAAGAGACATGGCTTTTGAGCCTTCATACGCCGGGTTTGAACTCGAATTAACCGGCCGAACCGCGGGGTTGGTCATTGGTGACCGAACCATTGGCCTCGATAAACGATACCCTTACGTGTATGATTTAGGGGAAATCTGGACGAAATGGACCAGCCTTCCTTTTGTATTTGCCGCCTGGATCAGCGTTAAACCCGTGAGCCAGGCGTTTGTGCAGGAGTTTAACCTGGCTCTAAAGGCCGGATTGGATCATTTGCCAGAACTCATCAAAATTTTACCTACCATTCCCGGTTTTGACCTCAATGCTTATTATCGCAATAATATCAGTTACGATTTTAACGCCGATAAACGCAAAGCATTACATTTGTTCCTGAGTTATATTGCGGGTGAGAATGGCTTTCACCTCGTAGATAACGTAGAGACAGCGCCGTAAATCTTTACACAGTTAGGCGCTTTTTTTGTTTTCAACCCTTTCCTGATATGCGCATTTGGCTTATCATCGCCCTTCTTTTTGTCGGCTGTAGCCGAAAAAACCATCCTGTATTTATGGGTAAAATAACTATTCCATTCGAACAAAATCCCAACCAAACCCTCACTTACGAAGAAATTATCACCACTTACCAGACAATGGCGGCCGCTTACCCCCAACAATTTCAATTGGGCACAATGGGCACGACCGACATTGGCGAACCCTTGCACGTGGCGGTACTTTCGGCGGATGGTGAATTTGACGCGGAAAAAATCCGTCGTTCGGGTCGCCGTATCCTGCTCATCAACAACGGTATTCACCCGGGAGAGCCGGAAGGCATTGACGCCACCATTTTGTTGTTGCGCGATATTTTGACCAAACCCGACTACCAAAAGTTCCTGGAACACCTGGTGATTGTGGTTATTCCGGTGTACAACGTGGACGGATGTATTAACCGAAGTGGCTTTAGCCGGGCGAACCAGAACGGGCCGGAGCAATACGGTTTCCGGGGGAATGCGCGGAATTATGACTTGAACCGCGATTTTGTAAAGTGTGATTCGCGGAACGCCCGGGCTTTTAACGCCGTTTTCCGCCATTGGATGCCCGATGTGTTTATTGATAACCACACGAGCAACGGGGCCGATTACCAGTACACCATGACCCTGATTCCCACCCTGCACAGCAAGTTGGAGGCTCCTTTGGGCGATTTTTTGAGCACTAAAATGTTGCCTTATTTGTTTCGTGAAATGAAAAATCGCCGTTGGGAAATGATTCCGTACGTAGATACGCCCGGTCCCACGCCCGAAACGGGTATCGTCAATTTTTGTGATTACGGCCGCTATTCCACCGGTTACGCCGCGTTGTGGAATACCATTGGGTTTATGCCCGAGACGCACATGTTAAAACCTTTTGCCGATCGGCTGGAAAGTACCCGCCAGTTCATGGAGGTCGTAATGGGTTTTATCCACCAAAACCACCGGGAATTGGCCGAAAAACGCGCTCAGGCATTTGAACAAACCAAAAATAAAGCCGTGTTTCACCTCGATTACAGCATGGATGCCAGTCGTCACGATTCTATTTTGTTCAAAGGGTACGAGGCCAAATACAAACCCTCGGAAGTAAGCGGCCTGCCCCGCCTTTGGTACGACCGCAGTGCGCCCTACGAGAAAATGATTCCGTATTATAACTATTTCAACCCGTCCGTATCGGTCGAAAAGCCGGTCGCCTACATCATTCCGCAGGCTTGGGAAAATGTGTTGGAGCGCCTGAAAATCAACCAGGTAGTGATGGAGCCTTTGCAAAAAGACACCACCATGACCGTACAGTCGTACCGCATTGGTTCGTTTAAAAACCGGGAAGCCTGGGAAGGGCATTATTACCATTCCCGGGTGCAGTTGGAAACCATCAACCACGAGCGTACGTTCCGCAAGGGCGACGTTGTGGTGTACCTCAATCAGGAGGCTAATCGTTATTTGGTGGAAACATTGGAGCCGCACGCGCCGGATTCGTGGTTTGCGTGGAACTTTTTTGATCCCATTCTGATGCAAAAGGAGTATTTCTCCGATTATGTATTTGAAGATTTGGCGGCGCAATTCCTGAAAGAAAATCCGGCCATTCGGGCGGAACTGGAAGCCAAAAAATTGGCCGACCCGGAATTTGCCAGCGATGGGGCCAAGCAGTTGGATTGGGTGTACCGAAAATCACCGTGGTACGAACCCACCCACCGCTTATATCCCGTGGCGCGGTTGCTGAAGTGAATGTGAAACTAATCACTTAGCGATACTTCCTTCTGTTTCATCCACGTATTTGTCTCTTTAATAGAAAAAAAAGTGTGAACATTGGCATTATAGCGAACGTTGCGGTACAAAAACAATTAAGCTATAATACAAAAAAAGTCGTTTTTATGAAAAAGAAATCCTTTACATCTCTCATTGTTCTTATTGTTTCACTATTGGCCGCTCGTGTTCAGGCGCAGGAAGTGTGGTCGTTGCAGCGCTGCATAGGTTATGCTTTGGAGCAAAACCTGACCATTAAACAGTCGCAGGCAAGCGTTAAAACTGCGCAGTTAAGCGAAAGTCAGGCCAAGGCCTCCCGTTTGCCTAACCTGAGTTTTAGTGCTAATGTCGGTGAACAGTTGGGTGCCACGGTTGACCCCACCACGAGTCAGTTTGCGTTTTCCAATATCACCACCAATAGCCTTAGTTTAAACGCTGGTGTACCGGTGTATTCCGGTGGCCGGATTAACCAAAGTATTAAGCAGGCGCAGTTTGACGAAAAAGCGGCGAGTGCTGATTTGGCGCAGGCCACCAACACGCTGGCCCTACAAGTGGCGACGGCGTATTTGAATATTTTGCTGAACAAAGAACAATTAGAAAATACCCAAAACCAAGTGGCACTGAGCCGACGGCAATTAAGCAATACCTTAAAATTGATTGACGCCGGTAATTTGCCGTTAGCCGACCGCTACAACGTGGAGGCACAAATTGCCCGCGAAGAGCAAGCCGTGATCACCGCCGAAAATAATTTGGAGTTGTCTTATCTGAACCTTAAACAACTCATGCAGTTGGAGCCGGATTTTGATCTTCAGGTGGAACAACCCGAAATCAATCCCGAAGACGTGGAAAACCTGACGGCCATGAAACTGTCAACGGTCTTTGAAACGGCCAAAACCACCCAACCATCCCTGCAAGCCGCGGAATACCGCCTCCGAAGTTCAGAAAAAGGCGTAGATATCGCCAAAGCCGGTTATTTGCCCACGGTGAGTTTATTTGGTAACATGAGTGCTTTTTACTCTTCATCCAACAAAACTTTTAATGTTGATCCGAATGCGCCGCTGGTAGAAGGAACGCCGTCGCCGGTTGTTGTGGGTGGTTTTCCAACCACCATCTCTTTTGTGCAACCCGGTGGAAGTTTTGAAAATGTATCGTATTTCGATCAGTTGGACCGCACGCAGGGTCAAAGTTTTGGTTTGCAACTGAACGTACCTATTTACCAAAATGGCAACGTTCGTTTGGCGGTGGAGCGCGCAAAACTGGGCGTTTTAAGCGCACAATTGCAACAAAACCAGGCGCAGCAACAGTTAAAAAATGATATTCAGACGGCCTTGGCCAGTGCCCGCAACGCTAAAAAACAATTGGAAGCATCGCAAAAAACGTACGACGCAGCGCAATTGGCTTATACCAACATGGAAAAACGCCACGCTATCGGTGCGGTGAATGCCCTGGACCTGAATACCGCAAAAAACAACATGGACGTAGCCGCCAATAACCGCACGCAGGCGCGTTACGATTACCTGTTCCGTTTAAAAATTCTGGAATTTTACCTCGGCAAACCCTTGCTGATTGATCAAAAATAACACAACTATTGATATGAGTACTACGACAAAGAAGAAAAGCAACTGGCGATTGATTGCCATTGTGGGTGGCATTTTGGCCCTCACGGGGGCGGCCATTTACCGCGCTCAATCCAAACCCAAAGGTATTGAAGTGTACGCAGAGGCAGCGCAAAAGCGCTCCATTAGCGAAACGGTCAGTGCCAGTGGTAAAATATTTCCCGAAACAGAAGTAAAAATCAGTTCGGACGTGTCCGGTGAGGTCACTGAATTGTACGTTAAAGAAGGCGATTCCGTGACAGTTGGGCAAATATTGGCCAAAATTCGCCCCGATGAATACCAATCGGCCCTCGAACAGGGGCAGGCATCGGTGAACACAGCCCGTGCTCAACGCGATATTTCTTCCGGGAATATCAACGGGGCATCGGCGCAATTGGACCAATTGCGCGCCGACCTCGGCCGTGCCAAAGCCCAGTTGGAGGTTGCTCAAAAATCCTTTCAGCGCAGCGATAAACTGTACAAAGAAGGGGTTGTTTCTTCCGCGGAGTTTGAAAATGCTCAAAATACCCTGCGTTCTGCCGAGGCTGGTGTAAAAGTGGCCGAAGCCGCCCTAAAATCGGGGGAAACCAATCTGTCCAACGCCAAAGAAAATGTGCGCGTGGCCGATTACGGTATCAACAGTGCCAACGCGCGCCTCAAAGAGTTGCGCACCAGTTTACAAAAAACCATTATCACGGCTCCGGTGAGTGGTGTCATCAGTAAATTGAACATCGAAAAAGGGGAGCGTGTGGTAGGTACCCTGCAAATGACCGGTACCGAAATGATGCGCATTGCTAATTTCCAAAGTATGGAAGTACAGGTGGATGTGAGCGAAAACGACATCAATAAAGTGGCTTTGGGCAATATCACGGATATTGAAGTGGATGCTTACCTGGGGCGTAAGTTCAAAGGGAAAGTCACCGAAATTGCCAACTCGGCCAGCAACGTTGGTTCAGGTTCAGCGGCGGCGTTGAACACCGATCAGGTGACCAATTTTATCGTTAAAATCCGCGTTGATCCCGACTCGTACAATGATTTGATTAAACCCGGTAAAACCTATCCGTTCCGTCCCGGTATGTCGGCCTCGGTGGATATTTTTACCAATACCGTTAACGATGTCCTTAGTGTGCCTTTGATTGCAGTCACTACCCGCGAAAAAAAGGACGCTCCCAAACCCGATGAAGATGCCCCGGAAGCCAAGCAAGTTGCTTTGGATATGGACGATATCAAAGAAATTGTGTTTGTCGTAGTGGGTGATACAGTAGGTATCAAGGAAGTAAAAACCGGGATTCAGGACAATGACCACATTGTAGTGCTGAGCGGTTTGAACGAGGGCGATCAGGTGGTTACCGGCCCGTACACGGCCGTTTCCCGCAAACTCGAAAGTGGTAAAAAGATCACGATTATTGATAAAAACACGAAAGTGAAGAGTGAATAGTGAAGAGTGAATAGTGAATAGTGAAGAGTGAATAACGAAGAGTGAAGAGTTGAAAATTGGCCCGTTGTAGGGTGTTTTTTGGGGTGAAAACTTGGTCGGCGGTTTCGAGTCAAAAAATCTGATTTTTTACCTACCGCAAACTGCCCGGCGGCGAGATGTGCATCCCGGAGGTACGGAGTGGATGACATCTCAGAGCCTGTTATAATTTTGGGTCGGTAGTTGAGATTTCACTTTTGAGAATACCACTGTTATCTGGTTTAAAAATCGCTCACTTTGGGTGCAGTGGCCGCTTTGAGATGTCATCTCTCCGTACCTCCGGGATGCACATCTCGTCGCAGGACGCTTGTTTGCGGTGCTGAGATACCCAAATCAACAAATATTTTTGCCTAAAAAACGCACAATCAGCAACGTTTGGTTTTTAATGCAAAAAGTAGCGAAAACTTAAAGAAAAAGGGCCTATCTAAAAATGCGCAATTAACTGGTTATCAATTAACTGCGCATTCTCAGAGAGGCCCTATATATTATTCACTCTTCACTCTTCGTTTTTCACTCTTCACTCTTCACTCTTCACTAAAATTACATGTTTCCCGGCAAAAGGAATATGCGATCCCAGTTGATGCCGTTGCGAATAGAGCCACTTTTAGTGCTAAACCACACCAAAACCGGTTTTCCTACGATGTGATCGGCGGGTACATACCCCCAGATCCGGGAATCTTCGGAGTTGTGGCGGTTATCGCCCATCATCCAGTAATAGTTTTGTTTAAAGGTATAAGTGGTTGTTTCCTGGCCGTTCACGTAGTATTTCCCACCCGCAATTTTAAATTCGTTCTTCTCGTACACCTCAATCAGGCGGCGATAAAACACCAAACTGCGCTCGTTGAGTTCAACGGTAGCGCCCGCTTTTGGAATAAAAATGGGGCCGTAATCGTCCACGCTCCAACCGCCACTTACTTTGGCGTCGTTGGGGAAAACGTAGGTTGGTGGCGTTGGGCGTTCCGGGTTACTCATCGAAACGCGCTGCACCGTAACATCCGGGCTTAGGCTTTTGATTTTTTCCACCTGTTGAGCATCAAGGGAGAAAAATGCCTGATTTGGGTTGCGGGCATTACCCATTAATTCACCCACAGCAACCCCCCAATCGGCAATTTTTTTATAATCCAGCGGGGTTTTTGTGGTCACTTGATACATGAACTGCATGTGCTCCGGGTTGGCGGCTGCTTGTCCATTGATGTACAATTGTCCACCCCGAATAACGATACTATCACCGGCAACGGCGACGCAACGTTTGATGTAGTGGTCTTTTTTATCAATCGGGCGGGAAACCACCTCTACTTTTTTAGCGGCATTGCGCGGGTCGCGGCGCCATTGGTACACGTCCCAGATACGGTCGGGCGTAACGATAACGCTATCGCCCACCGGCAGGTTAAATACCACGGGTTTATTGCGCTCCAAACTTTCCCAACCGGGCAACCGGGTATAAGGAACCGAGGGACTTTCGAGGTACGATTCGCGGCCCAACATACCTTTTTCATTGCTAAAACGGTTGTGAATCAAGGGGAATTGAATCACCGTCATGGGCAGGCGCAAACCGTAACTGGGTTTGCTCACGAACAAAAAGTCACCTACTTTCAGGGTGCCTTCCATCGAGGGCGTGGGAATCACGTAGGCTTCAAAAATGAACATACGGATAAACGCCGCCGCAAAAACGGCAAAAATAACCGCTTCGGCCCATTCGCGCAGGGCCGACTTGCGAAAAGGATTGTTGGTCTCCAATTTTTTGAGGGCCAACTTGTCCTTTTTCTCCACCGCCTCAACGTACTGCAAATGGTACTCTTTTTCCTGTTCCAGCACCGGACCAGCGTATTTTGCGTTGGGGTCATTGCCAATTTGGTAGAAGGGTAGGGGCGCGAAAATTACCGCCACCACCGATTCCCAAAAGCCATGTTTGCCAAAAGAGCGAATCATGTCAATGCAAAGACCGGCGTAAATAAAAAAGTTCACCACCGGCACCAATAACCAAAGGGCATAAACGGGCTTTCGACCCACAATTTTGCACCATTCTACCGCTGCAACACCCGGAATCCACGCTTTTTTAGGATCAACACCTGCTTTTTCAAACAGTTTGGTCAGGGTAAAACTGTTACCCACGTAAAGCAATATCAAGAAAATGAGTATTGACATGTTTTATTTGTTGAATTTGTTGTGAATAACTACTCCGCCTTTTTGCGTTTACGACGGGTTTTGAACATTTCCACGACTTCTTTATCTTTTAAGAAACCGTATTCAACGAAATTATGAGACACAAATTTCTTAATGTCTTGGTAATCGCGGCTACGTTTGTCTGTATATTTTTTGAGAAGTTTGTTCACGTACGTCATAGAGTACTTCTCCATAGACTGGTTGAACTGCTGGTTGTCGAAAATACGCATGTACAACCCAAATATTTTGTTGAGTTCGAAGTAGTCGGCGTAATCGCGCTCGGTAAGGCCGTTGATCAGGCGGTTGAAATAATTGAGGATCAGGTAGCGGAGGCATTCGCTTTCTACCGACAAACCTTCGTGGGTGGAGTAGAAATCCTGTACGGCTTCGATGGCGTCCTGGTGAACGTAACCGAGGCTGTGGATTTTATCGGCAATGCGGTAATAATCGCTGATTTTATCAATGCCGGTTTTGCTAACGATAGTGCTCATGCGCTCGTCGTTGGTACTGCTGATGCCGTTGGTGCGGTGCATGTACAGGAGGAAACGCAGGAATTTTTCGGCAAATTCGGGGAATGATTTGCGCTCGCGCTCAAAGTGTTTTGACACCAATTCACGCGTGGGCGCGTCCATGTCCATGTAATTGCCGTACATGGCGAGCATTTCCATGTATTCTTCCGTATTAAAAAACAGTTCGTTGTTGAGGAAACCCTGAATTTGGGCGTGCAAACTGCTGTTGTCGCCACCGGCTTCGAAGCGCTTGAGCAGGAATTGGCGCAAAGCCGAGAAATTGGCTTTCATTTCACCCAATTGCGTTGGGAAATCGGCGGAGAAGTACATTTCGTTGCGCAACTGACGAGCGTAACGGGTGTACAATTCCTGGCGGTCGCGAACATCGCGGAAGCGGTCGGATTTTTGAGCGGCCAAAAATGCGCGGACGCGTTTGTTGTCCACGAGGCTCAGGAGGTTGGTAATCCAGATGTCGCTGGACAGGGCAAAACCCACCTGAATGGTTTGGCCAATGCGTTTTTTTAGTTGTTCAAATTGAGGGCTGTTGCAAATTGCAATCAACACATCTTTAAAGTGGTCGTTGGGGCGCACGTAGCGGTATTGGTCGCTGATTTCGCCGCGCAACGCCGCGTAACCCAATACGCGGGGAAGGTATAAGCCTTCGAAAAGTTCGTTTAACAGGTATTTTTCAAAAGTCACCAATTGCAGCGGTGCTTCGGCGGCTACCAGGTGGTGCAGTTCGGAGAGATAAGGCTCAAACTGTTGGCGCAACTCATTGTAAAGTTCATCTTCTTCCTCTTCCATGTATTGGGCGAGGGTAGGGGATTCCTGAATTGCACCCGCAATTTCCTGGAGTCGGTTGTAATATTTTTCGTCTAATTCCTGCATAATGAGAAATGTATATTGAGTTCAAAAAGAGTGTATTATTGAAAAAAGACCCGGTAAAGCACACGAGGGCGCTTTACCAGGTCTTATTCGACTCGAATAGAGTCTTTATCCTAAAAAGATATTTTATACTGAGCGTCTTTTGTGCCGGACAAGAATCTTACGCACAAAACCGGCTAAGTCGAAGTATAATTATTCAGCCGCTGGTGTTTCTTCCGCTGCTGCTTCGGGTGCCGCAGTTTCTTCAGTTGCTTCGGCTGCTGCTTCTGCTTCTTCGGCTACTGGTGCTACCTCTTCCACTACGGGTTTCGGTTTTACCTTAGCAATACCGTCCACCTTAACGCGGAATTCTTCTTTTTGTTTTGCGGTAGCAACTTTACGCGCTGCAACTGCACCTTCTTTATTTTCGATCCACGCTGCGAGTTTAGCATCGGCTTGTTCTTGCGTAAGTGCACCTTTGTTTACACCCACCTGAAGGTGTTTTTGGTACATTACACCTTTGAAACTCAGGATGGCAGAAACGGTATCCGTAGGTTGTGCACCTACCATGATCCAGTGAAATGCGCGATCGTTCTGGAGACTGATGGTAGCCGGAACGGTGAGTGGGTTGTACGTACCAATTTTTTCGATGAAGCGACCATCACGGGGTGAACGCGCATCAGCGACTACGATGTGGTAAAATGGTGCCTTTTTACGGCCTTTGCGTTGCAGACGAATTTTTACTGCCATTGTTTAAGTTTAGAAAATTTAAAAATGAGATAGAATCTCGCCGAATTACCTACACTACGTAGCATCCGGCTTTTCAATCGGGGCGCAAAGGTAAAACAATGTTTTTAATTTAGACAAATATTTTTTGAATTTTCCCGAAGAAACGCGTTTAACGCTCTTCACTCACCCAATACCGAAAACCCACCAGCGCCACTAATGCGTACATGCCCGTTACCGTCCAGTGCCAGTTGAAACCCCAGGTGGCGATAATTTGGGTGCCCAATAGCGGCGCAAAGATATTGGCAAAGGAATACGATAAACCGTAAGCCGCCATATAACTTCCCTTGTTGGCGTAATTCGAGGCTTTGGCGTAGGCCATATTACCACTAAAGGGCATTACAAACATTTCACCAAACGAAATGAATACCATAAATAAAATGGCAGCCAGCATTCCACCCAGCGGAAAGATAAAACAAAGATAACTGATAAAATACAACAGCAGCCCCAATTGGGTGTAAAACAACGTGGAACGGCGGTTTTCAATGTAAAATATCATCGGCATTTCGACCAAAAATACAATGGCGCCGTTGAGGGCCACTACCCAACCAATTTTATCTTCCGACCATAAATAAACGTCTTTAAAAAATACCGGTACCGTCCATATCATTTGCATAAAGGCCATTGCTCCAAAAAAGGTAAACAACAAAAACGGCCGAAAACTCCGGTCTTTGTACGGGGGGATATTGGGTAAATTGGAAGCGGCCACGGCCTCGGCGGTTTTTTTCTGCGCCACGGGTTTTAACAAAAGCCGCAACGCCACCGCTGCCGCAATACACGTAATACCATCGGCCCAAAACAACCAATGCCAGCCAAAATGCCCCGCAATAATGCCGCCCAACGCCGGTGAAATCGTAAAACCGAGGTTAAAGGCCAGCCGGAGTACCGATATGGAACGGGTGCGGGTTTCCGGTTCGGTGTACAGTACCGTGGCGACCTGATTGGCAGGCCGGAATGCCTCCGAAATGACACTGAGCGTAAACACGGTCAGGCACATGGCCCAAAAACTTTCCACGAGCAACATCAACAACAGCAGTACGCCGTTGAGGAGCAGGGAGATGAGTTGTACCCGGTAATAACCAATAATATCGGTGAGTTTGCCACCCAGCCAAATCCCCACAATGGCACCCACTCCGAAAAAGGTCATGACGTAACCGGCATCTTTGATGGTGTATCCGAGGTGTTTGGTCAGGTAAACCGACAAAAAAATGAGCACCATACTGCCGCAGCGGTTGATAAAATTCACGATGGCCAGTAACCAAACGCCGCGCGGTAAACCTTTAAATGAATTGAGCCAATGGCTGTAAATGTTTTGTAGCATAACTTTTGCAAGAATTTTTGTGGAAAGCGCCCGACCTCGTCGCAAAGGTCGGAAATTGCCGCAAGGCACAAGTCCTCCAACGGCGTCGCTTTCCAAAAAATTCCCAAAGATGCTAAAAAAAAATTTGAACACCGAACATCGAACACCGAACCGTCGAACACCGAACCGTCGAACACCGAACATCGAACACCGAACACCGAATGTTGAAATCCGAATGTGTCCGCATACTGCTTTGCGAAGCATTTTATCCTTATACCATTAAAAAAAACCTTCGGTATTCGACATTCGGTGTTCGGTGTTCGATGTTCTTACTGTCCTTGACCCAGCGTAAAGCCCGGTTCCCCGTCGAAAAGGTAAAGATTTTCGGTTTTAATCACATCAAAACCCAGGGCGTGTAATTCCCGCACAATGTCCATAACGTCGCTGAACGGTGATACTTTATAATCCGCCGACTTGAAGCGGCAACGCCAATGATCGGTGCAAAAAGTAGCCGGATTGCCATTGGGCCACACTTTTACGCCCCGGTTGGTGATCATGGTTAATTCCATGTTACCCACTTTGATGGATTTGATTTGTTCGCCCAAAACGTTGGCATCGCGTTGGGGCCAGTGCAAAAACACATCCACCCCGATCAGGTCTTTTTGGGCGGGCGGATAGGTGCGCAGTTCCACCGAAATAGTTTGCTGTTGGTTATTTCCAAAGGCGGCGGCGGGAAGGGTTTGGGGTTTTTGACCCAATCGGGCGATAACGGCATCGGCAAATTCGCGGGTACCGAGGCGCGCCCGGCTGTGTACTTCGTTAAAAATATCGGCGGTGTGCTGGCCGTCTTCGAGGGTTTTTAACCACGCATTTTGAATTTTTTCGGCCACGTCTTTTTGGCCAATGTGCAACAACATTTGCACCGCTCCGCCCAACAAACCCGACGGGTTGGCGATGTTTTTGCCGGCAATATCGGGTGCCGAACCGTGGATGGCCTCGAACATGGCAAAATTTTCGCCAATGTTGGAAGAACCGGCCAATCCCACCGATCCGCTCACTTCGGCGGCAACGTCCGAAATAATATCACCGTAGAGGTTGAGGGTTACAATAACATCGAAGCGGCTGGGTTGTACCGCTAATTTGGCCGTACCAATGTCAATAATCATGTGTTCTTTTTCCAGTTCGGGGTATTCGGCTCCAATTTCCCGGAAAATTTGGTGGAACATTCCGTCGGTGGCCTTCATAATATTGTCTTTGGTAAAACAAGTTACTTTTTTGCGGCCATTGATGCGGGCGTATTCAAAAGCGTAACGAATAATTTTTTCGGTACCGGGGCGGGAAATGAGTTTGAGGCATTGCACCACTTCGTCGGTTTGGCGGTGTTCGATACCGCCGTAAAGGTCTTCTTCATTTTCACGCACGATAACCACGTCCATATTGGGTTGGTTGGTGGCCACAAATGGCGCGTAAGTCACGCAGGGGCGCACGTTAGCGTACAAGCCCAATACTTTGCGCATGGTCACGTTCAGGCTTTTGTAACCCTTGCCCTGCGGGGTAGTAATGGGGCCTTTGAGCAAAATTTTGGTGCGCTGCAATGATTCCCACGCGCTGTCGGGGATACCCGATGTATTGCCACTGAGGTACACTTTTTCCCCAATTTCGATGGTTTCAACGTCCAATTGCGCTCCGGCGGCGCGCAAAATGCGCAAAACGGCCTCGGTAATTTCGGGGCCAATTCCGTCGCCGTAGGTAACCGTAATGGGGACTGGGGTGGTGGTTATAAGTTGGTTTGTGGAGGCGGGGCTGAGGAGTGTCGTGGTGTCCATAATTAATAGTTTTACAATTTTTTATGAAAGTAATACTATTGAAAACGGAATTTGCCGTACCTTTGTTGCGAAAAATTTGTAAAAAAAATGGGCAAATACTTAAAATACAGGGTTGTCCGGTGATTTTGCATAAAAACAGGTATGGAAAGAAATACTAAAAAAACATTGCCATCGGATGGCTTGGCGGGTTTAAAAGAAAATTTTAGTACCGACGCGATTTCGGGATTCATCGTTTTTTTATTAGCGTTACCCTTGAGTTTAGGCATTGCCAAAGCCTCCGAGTTTCCGCCGTTGATGGGTTTGGTGACTGCGATTATTGGTGGTTTGGTGGTGAGTTTTATGGCGGGTTCTCCGTTAACCATCAAAGGTCCGGCGGCGGGGCTGATTGTGATTGTGGTGGGGGCAGTGGGCGAATTTGGCGGCGGTGAACAGGGGTGGCACCTGGCATTGGGGGCCATTGTGGTAGCCGGGATCGTGCAGGTGTTATTTGGGCTGTTAAAAATGGGAAAACTCGTGGATTTTTTCCCGTTATCGGCCGTACAGGGTATGTTGGCGGCCATTGGGCTGATTATTATTGCCAAACAAATTCCGGTGTTGCTGGACATTAATCCGGCGGAAACCAAAGGCAAAGAGCCATTGGAATTGCTGGCCGAAATTCCTCATTTTATTCGGCACCTTGATCCGCAGGCGACCTTGGTGGGTTTGGTATGTTTGAGTATTATGCTGATTTGGCCGTTTATTGAACATCCGATTAAAAAAATTCCGGCGCCGTTGGCGGTATTAATGTTTGCCATTCCCGCCGAGTTAATGCTCGATTTCCAACACACCGAGGCCGCCTATGCGTTGGTACACGTGGGTGATTTGATGGAGAATATTAAAATCAACGTAGATTTTAGCGGGGCTGCCATGACCGGTGTTTTTATCAAATACGTGGCCATGTTCGCCTTGGTGGGATCATTAGAGTCTTTGTTGACGGTAAAAGCCATTGACATGCGCGATCCGATGCGGCGCAAGTCGGATGCCAACCGCGATCTGATTGCCGTTGGGGCCGGGAATATTGTCGCCGGGATTTTGGGTGGTTTGCCCATGATTTCGGAGGTAGCCCGTTCATCGGCCAACGTCGCGAATGGTGCGCGTACCCGCTGGGCCAATTTTTTCCACGGCTTTTTCCTGCTGGCATTCGTGTTGTTGGCCATTGATTTAATTGAGTTGATTCCCAATACGGCATTGGCGGCGATGCTGATTACCGTGGGCCTTCGTTTGGCGCATCCGAGGGAGTTTATGCACTCGTTGCACATTGGTAAGGAACAGTTGCTCATTTTTGTAGTGACAATTGTGTTTACGCTCGCCACCGATTTGCTGGTGGGTATCGGGGCTGGTATCCTCACCGAAATGATCGTCAATTTCCTGAATGGCAAACCGGCCGGGGCGGTATTTAAGGCCGTGACGGAGGTGATTGTTTCGGAAAACAAATATTTGCTACAAGTGAAAGGGGCCGCCGTTTTCACCAATTATCTTAGCATTAAACGGGCGTTGGAGGCCATTCCGCCGGGCAGGGAACTGGAAATTGATTTGGCCGCTACGCACCTCGTAGATTATTCGGTCATGGACAATTTACACCGGTTTAAAGATGATTACGAAGCCGGAGGTGGTACGGTGAAACTGGTGGGACTGGAACAACACGTGCAGGTATCACGGCATCATTTATCGGCGCGGAAAAAGAAAAAGGCATTTGCCTGAATCCCATCTCTAATTTAGGGCTACGCACCTGATTTTCCTTATATGATTGTTTGTAACAGGATCGCGTAGCCCTTTTTTTTAACCGGTTGATGAGGGGATTGAAGGATGAATAAAAAATCAGAGCGTGCAAATAATACGTTAATTAATACTTTGGACCGAGGAAAGTCGTACTTTTGCGGCCGAATTGGGTATGAAAAAAACACCACTATTTCTTTTTAGTCTTTTAATTAGTTATCTGATTGGCTTGAATATCAATCAGATAGCAGTTACCGATTCCTTCTCCGTTGAGGCGATGGAAACAGTAGCGCAATTGGAAGATGGAGAAGAACGCAGTGATGGTGATGATCATTTTGATTTTACAAAATTCAAAGTTGATGGCGGCGATGATGATTCGGACGGTTCCTTTTGGCTCCCCGAATGGCCCCTTCAAAACCTGTTGTGGGGTGGAGTATCGCTCTTTGAAGTGCCATCGGTATCCATTGAGCCGGGTGCTTATCCCACCTCGTTCTCGCGCCCTGCACTATTTATTTTACACCGTAATTTTAAGGTCTTTCCGGCCTAATCCTACCTTTTTTTAGGGCTTTTACCTTTTTTTGCCCCATGCGGATTGTTGCCATCCGCTTTTCCCATTTTTTTTATTTTGTCGAACGTGTCTTATTGCGCCGCAAAGTCGGGCAATAGAAGCACTATAATATTCATCTTGTATGCACACAAATGAATTTGATGAGCACCATGTGTTACAGGAGTTGATGCATTTTTTGCCGGCTCAAACACCGCTCAAAGATTTTATTCACCACAATTCCTTACACGCCTTACAGCACCTGAAGTTTTACGACGCGATATTTACCGGTGCTGCCATTTTTGGGTTTCAACCCACGTTCAACCTGAACGAATACCGAAATTTGTACAAAAGCGGGCGCATTCGGCCGGAAGTATTGGCGCAAATTTTGGAACAACGCAAAGGTCGTGCGAACGTAGGGATTTGGACCTCAAAACTACTCACGCAACAATACGAACCCACCCCAGACCCACGCGTAGGCCGCCTTCGGATGGGTTGGAAAGCAGCGTTTCACCTCAATCTGGACAATTTAGTACAACCTTTGTTGTTTCGTATTTTGTGTAGTTATCTCGATCAGGGCATTGCGATCAAACATTTTCCGTACGAAAACGAAGGTTTGCTCAACGCCGTTCGGATTTTGGAGACCAATAGTTATAGCAGTTTTTTCAACACAAAAAGCGCCCAAAAACTACTGCTTGATCCCAATATTTCTTTGCCAGACCTCTTAAACAGGGTAGTGGGCGACAGCGCTTTGTACGAACAATACCTGTACGATCAACAGTTTTCGCACCGCGGTTGGTCGGGCATGGTGGCCACCATTGAGGCGCAACCCGACAGTATTTTGTACTCCAAAAAGATTGCGCTCAAAGACCTGATTATGCTGGAGTTGGTGATGGAAATTGACGCCTTAAACACTGCGTTGGGAGAAGATTGGCTGCCGTTGGCGCAGCGTTACCCGATGGCTCCCATTGATTTGTTTGCCCCGTCGCCCCGCACCGAACGCGAAGAGGTATTGTCCCTTTGGCAAGATGCCTTTGAATGGAATTATTACGATGAGGTATTGGTTGGTTTAAAACACCTGAACGCCAGTGGCCCGCGAACAGAGCCGCAGCAAGATCACGGCTTTCAGGCGATATTTTGCATTGATGAACGGGAGTGCTCCTTCCGCCGCCACACCGAAGCCGTTGCGCCCCATTGTGCCACGTTTGGTTGTCCCGGCTTTTTTGGGGTAGAGTTTTACTTTCAACCCGAAAATGGCAAGTTTTACGAAAAACTTTGTCCGGCGCCCGTAACCCCTAAATATTTGATTAAAGAGCACAACGTTGCCCAAAAACGCAAAAACGCGCTGTTGTACAACAAAAAAACGCACACGTTTCTGGAGGGCTTTTTCTGGTCGTTGTCGTTGGGATTGGTCGCGGCGGTGCAATTGGTGGTGAATATTTTTAACCCCAAAAAACACCCGGCTTTTGCCGATTCGTTTACCCACATGAGTATCACGGGGGAGTTGCAGGTGGAAAATATTTCGCCCGATGACCGCGAAAATGGCTGGCAAGTGGGGTTCACCGTGCCCGAAATGGCCACCCGCGTGGAGGCACTTTTGCGGGGTATCGGGATGATAGATCACTTTGCGCCGTTGGTGTACGTGATGGCGCACGGTTCCAGCAGCGCCAATAACCCGCACCAGGGGGCTTATAATTGCGGCGCTTGCAGTGGCCGACCCGGAGCCGTTAACGCCCGGGTATTCGCTTTTATGGCCAATCACCCCAAGGTAAGGGCTATTTTGGCCGCTAACGGGCTGGTGATTCCAGACAGTACACATTTTGTGGGGGCCATGCACGATACTGCTTCCGATGTGGTGGTGTTTTACGACGAGCACAAGATAGCCGAAGCCGGGTTGGCGGCGCACCGGGAACACAAACTGACCTTTGAAAAAGCGTTGGATATGAACGCCAAAGAACGCTCGCGCCGGTTTGCGTCCATCAATACCAAACAGGATATTAAAAAAATTCGGGAAGACATTCGCAAACGGTCAGTTTCGTTATTCGAACCACGCCCCGAATTTGGACACGGCACCAACGCTTTGTGTTTTGTGGGCAACCGCAACCTGACCAAAGGGCTGTTTCTGGATCGCCGGGCTTTTATGAACTCGTACGATTACCGCACGGACCCCGATGGTGCCTTGCTGTTGGGCGTAATGCGGCCTTTGCCCCCGGTGTGCGGCGGTATTAATCTGGAATATTACTTTTCGCGGGTGGATAACCAAAAAATGGGCGCCGGTACCAAATTGCCCCACAATGTGATGGGGTTAATTGGGGTGGCCAACAGCAGCGACGGTGATTTGCGCCCCGGTTTGCCTTTGCAAACGGTCGAGGTACACGACCCGGTGCGGCTGATGATTTTGGTAGAACACGACCCGGAGGTGGTATTGCGGACCATTCAATCTGACCCCGCTTTATACGAGTGGTTTGCCAACGAATGGGTGCATTTATTGGCCATTCGACCCAAAACGGGCGCATTTTACTATTTTAAAAACGGTACATTTGAATTGTACGAACCGTTGGGAACCCAAACCCGGTTTGCCAACGACGTACTGGAATTGATTGAATCGGCCAAAGAAATGGAGACCAGCCATATTACGGATTCAACGTTAGAAAACTTACCTGTTCACATTATCAACGAAGCGTCATTATGAGCCAGTTACTTCCATTATTTGTTTTGATTCCTTTGGTTGGGCTGATTCTTTCCGCTTTTCCGACCAATAAACAGGAAAAATTATTGTTTGGTACGGCCATCACAGTCATTGGGCTGCATTTTTTAACCATGATTGGTTTTACCGCTTCGTGGATTGGGGAAGGCTTCCCGGATGTACATTATCAGGGGCCGACCTTGTACCACAACAACACGACCACTTTTTCGATTGATTTGTTTTTTGACCGCATTACGATGGTCTACGGTTTGGTTTCGGTGATCTTAACGTTTTTGGTATCGGTATTTTCCCGGTATTATATGCACCGGGAGAAAGGGTTTAAACGCTTTTTTAACAACCTTTTGCTGTTTTATCTGGGTATCAACTGCATTATATTTTCCGGAAATTTCGAGACTTTATTTGTGGGTTGGGAGATTATTGGGGTGGCCTCTTTTTTCCTGATTGCGTTTTACCGCGAACGGTATTTGCCCGTTAAAAACGCCCTAAAAGTGGTGTCGTTGTACCGTTTGGCCGATATCGGGATGTTGCTGGCCATTTGGATGTGCCACCATGCCTTTGAAAAAAGCATTACCTTTTTTGAATTGCACAATTTGCAGGCGCACCACGCGGCCATTATCGAACAACCGGCTTTTCAGTTGATCATTCCGCTGGTGTTTTTATTGGTTGCGGCCATCAAATCGGCGCAATTGCCCTTCTCGTCGTGGTTACCCCGGGCGATGGAAGGCCCAACAACCTCAAGCGCGATATTTTACGGATCGTTGTCGGTGCACATGGGGGTGTTTTTGTTGTTGCGCACGTATCCTTTTTGGGAAAATAACCACGTTTTTCAGGCGATTGTGATTGCTTTAGGGTTCGCGACCAGTATCGTGGCCACGGCCATTTCGCGGGTGCAGTCATCGGTCAAAACCCAAATTGCCTATTCATCGGTGGCCCAAATCGGCATTATTTTTATGGAAGTTGGTTTAGGATTAGAGGCTTTGGCCTTGTTTCATTTTGCCTGCAATGCTTTTTTACGGACCTACCAGTTGTTGGTATCGCCCTCGGTGCTCAACTACCTGATGCACGATCAGTTTTTCCATTTTACGCCGCCGCAACACGACAACAAAGATCGTTTTTGGGGCAAAATAAAGTTAACGTTGTACGTGCTATCGGTCAAAGAATGGAACCTTGATGGGTTGATGTACCGCTGGTTGTGGCAACCGCTCAAACGGGTTGGGCAATGGTTTCAATTCATTCCAGACCGGTGGTTAACGGTGTTTTTGTGGCCGGTTTTTGCGGCGGGTTTGTACATGGTTTACCACAAAGAGCAGGTACCCGATGGCATCGAGCATAATTTGCCCGCTGTTTTTGGGGCCATTGGTCTGGTTGCCGCTTTACGGGCATTTACCGAGCGGAATAACGCACAGGCGGCATGGTTTTTAGTTATTGTGAATCAATTATTTACATCGTTGTCCATTGCTTTTAACGAACAATTTGGTTTCGATCAGATACACCTGTTTTTGAGTGGGATTATTGTTTTTGGGGCGGTTGGTTTTGCCTGTTTACGGCAACTGAAAAAAGCGGGTGAATCCATTAATCTGGATCGTTTTCACGGGCATTCGTACGAGCATCCCCGGTTATCGGTGGTGTTTTTGGTGGCCAGTTTAGGGTTGTCGGGTTTTCCGGTGTCACCCACTTTTATCGGCGAAGATTTGATTTTGGGTCATATTCACCACAACCAATATTTGCTGACGGGCATTACTGCACTCAGCCTGATTTTGGACGGACTTGGCGTGTTTCGGATGTACGCACGGGTGTTTTTAGGCCCGCACGAAAAAAACTACCACGAGGTGGCCTACCGCTCGTCGTAATTCTTAAACGATTTTTATTAACCCACTACACTGTACCATTTACTTCTATTAAAATTGATTTTTATGAAAAATAACAATAAAAAAACACTGCCAGCAGATGGCCTGGCCGGTTTGAAAGAACATTTCAGTACCGACGCGATTTCGGGTTTTATTGTCTTTTTACTGGCTTTACCTTTGAGTTTAGGGATTGCCAAAGCCTCCGAGTTTCCGCCCCTGATGGGTTTGGTTACCGCTATTATCGGAGGATTGGTAGTGAGTTTGATTGCCGGTTCAAAACTGACCGTGAAGGGTCCGGCAGCCGGCCTGATTGTGATTGCCGTTGGGGCCGTTGGGGAGTTTGGCGGCGGTGAGCAAGGCTGGCACCTGGCCCTGGGAGCAATTGTGGTGGCCGGAGTGATTCAGGTGTTGTTTGGCGTGCTGAAACTGGGTAAATTAGTCGATTTTTTCCCACTTTCGGCGGTGCACGGCATGTTAGCGGCCATTGGTTTAATTATCATTGCCAAACAAATTCCGGTGTTGCTTGACATTAATCCGGCGGATACCAAAGGCAAAGAGCCGTTGGAATTGCTGGCCGAAATTCCGCATTTTGTCCTGCACATGGACCCCAAGGCGACGTTGGTGGGTTTGGTATGTTTGAGTATTATGCTGATTTGGCCGTTTATTGCCCATCCCATTAAAAAAATACCCGCTCCGCTGGCCGTTTTGATGTTTGCCATTCCCGCCGAGTTGATGCTCGATTTTCAGCACACCGAACCGGCTTACGCGTTGGTACACATCGGTAATTTGTTGGAAAACATTAAAATAAACGTGGATTTTAGCGGTATTGCGATGACGGGCATTTTTCTCAAATACGTGGTGATGTTTGCCTTGGTGGGTTCATTGGAATCTTTGCTGACGGTAAAAGCCATTGACATGGTGGATCCCATGCGCCGCAAGTCGGATGCCAACCGCGATTTGATTGCCGTTGGGGCCGGTAATATTTTAGTGGGCATACTCGGTGGTTTACCCATGATTTCGGAAGTGGCCCGTTCATCGGCCAACGTGGCCAACGGCGCACGCACCCGCTGGGCCAATTTTTTCCACGGCTTTTTCCTCTTGGTTTTTGTGTTGTTGGCGGTGCATTTGATCGAGTTAATCCCCAATACAGCCCTTGCGGCGATGCTGATTACCGTCGGGATTCGGTTGGCGCACCCCAAGGAGTTTATGCACACTTTGCACATTGGCAAAGAACAACTGCTCATTTTTGTGGTCACGATTGTGTTTACCCTCGCGACCGACCTGCTGATTGGTATTGCGGCCGGTATTCTTACCGAAATCTTGATCAATATCCTGAATGGTAAACCGTTGAGCGTGATTTTTAAAGCCCCCACGGAAGTATCGTTTACCGAAACCAAGTATTTGCTCAAAATTAATGATGCCGCCGTTTTTACCAATTATCTCGGTATTAAACGCAAATTGGACTCCATTCCGCCCGGTATGGAAGTGGAAATTGATTTGGAAGCCACGCACCTGGTAGATCACTCGGTGATGGATAACCTGCACCATTTTAAACACGATTACGAAGCCGAAGGCGGTACCGTGATGTTAGTGGGTTTGGAACAGCACACGCAGGTATCAGAACACCATTTATCCGCTCGTAAAAAGAAAAAGGCATTCGCCTAATAACCTTCATCATTTCGTACTGTAAGAGGGCTACGCACCTGTTTTTTTTTATTACCTATATATATGTTTGTTTGTAACAGGTAAGCGTAGCCCGTTTTTTTGCGCGTGGGCGATTGCCGTCGGCTATCGTCGTACGTGCAAAAAAACACGCTAAAATTTAAAAAAAATCATGCAAAAAATACTCATTTTGCTGCTGCTCGTCAGTGGCCAAATCCTCAGCGCTCAAAACGCAACCCCTCGTCAGTTTACCCAAAACAACAACACCTGGATTTCGTACGCTGGCTCCCACAAATTTGCGCCTCAATGGGGGCTTCACCTCGAAGCGCAATTGCGCCGCGCCGATTGGGGATTGGATGCCCAACAACTCCTGTTGCGCGGTGGCCTGAATTACCACCTTAATACCAGTACAGTGGCCACTGCTGGTTATTGTTTTGTGGAAACCTATCCTTACGGGGCTTTTGCCGCCAAAACCAGTTTCCCCGAACACCGTTTTTGGGAACAAATTCAATTGCGGCAAAACAACGCGCGTTTTGAACTGGTACACCGTTTCCGGTTGGAGCAACGCAACGTGCACAATCCGGTGGCTTCAGGTACCGAATACAAGCCGGGACCCGCCGTGTACAGCAACCGGTTTCGGTTAATGCACCGGGCTTCGGTGCCGTTTCACGGGCGTACTATTGCCGAGAAATCCTGGTATTTTACGGCCTTTGATGAGATGTTTGTGGCTTTTGGAAAAAATGTAGGGCACAATATTTTTGACCAAAACCGGGCGTTTGCCGGGGTAGGGTACCGTTTCCCCAAAGTAGGCCGACTGGAACTGGGGTACCTGAATCAATTGGTGTTCAAAAGCGACGGTATCCGGGTGGAAAATAACCACACCTTGTTGCTGGCCTTTAGTTCTGCCTTGGACTTGCGTTTGTAAGGCGCATTTTTGAACATCGAACAATTGAACACCGAATTTTGAACACCGAACATCGAACACCGAACATCGAACACCGAACCGAACATGGAATGTTGAAGTATTTGTGTGTAAGAGAACCTGATCACATTCCATTATCAGCCCTAAATGGCCTTATAATTTTAAACCCGGGATAATGGCAAATAATGCTCTACGGCGTATTTTCATTATTTCAATATTCGATATTCGGTGTTTAAAATTCGGTGTTCGATGTTCGGTGTTCAAATGTTCGATGTTCAAATGTTCGGTGTTCAAATGTTCGATGTTCAAATGTTCGGTGTTCAAATGTTCAATTATCCGCTTTAAACGCCCAAATTGCCATCAATATCCATCAATCGGCCCTCGATGGCTTTGTATCGTTCGCCAAAATGCGCAATTTGTTGTTCTTCCCGTTCGAGCATCATATTCAGTTCCAGGAAATTATCCCCAATTTTACCTTTAATGGAACGCACGTAGAGTTTTAATTTTTCCTCGAGCGTTTGGTTCATGCGTTCGCGGCCGGTGTTAATTTCGGTGTTGTACCCCGACACAATTTTGCGGCGTTGTACCCCGGCGGTGATGCCCGCAAACAAAATACCCAATCCCGTAAGCACCCCGCCGGTGATGTCAAAAACGGCGGTGTGGGTAACCCCGGCCAAAATCAGACCGATGATAGCCGCGCCGCTGCCCGCCGCAATGCCGGGCGAAACGGAGGCATTTTCGGGGAAAAGCCGCTCGTCGGTGAAGTTTTCAGAGCGACTCATAAAGCGCCCAAAAGCCTCCTGGAGGTCTTTGAGGGTGGCCGAACGTTTGTCGGCAATATCTTCAAAAATATATTGGTCGTTGCGCACCACGGTGTTGGACTGGCGCACTTTGAGGTCAATCATTTTGGCCATTTGCTGCACAGAATCGGCTAAATCCACCACGCCATCGCTGAGTTTGCTTTTGAGTTCGGCGTTCAGGTTGGTTTCCAGTTTTTGGGACAATTCGTTGAGCCAATCGGTGATAGAGGCCTGTTTGCTAAAAATGCCCATAAACGAGCGTTTGAGCATGGCCGGAAACGACAAGCCGTCGTTGAGTTCCTGCCCCACGTTTTTGGTAATCCGGTCGTACCCGTTCAGGATATTTTCGATCAGAATATTGGCCTGGTGGTTCGATTTTCGCTCCTGGTTTTCCAGCGTTTGTACAATATCGTCGCGGAAAATGGTATCTTGTTTAAACTGTTCGCGGCGCGTATCGAGGTCGGTGTGAATGCGGTCCAGAATACCGTAAGAGGTGGTGATATTGTTGCGTAATTTGAGCGCCGCGCCGCGTCCGCCGGTAACGTGGGTGCGGATATAGTCGCGCACCTGCGAAAAACCACTTTGGTCAAATGCGCCGTCGAGTTCGGCTTTGGCGCTGGTGCAAAAGATGACCGGTTCGGCGATTCCTTTTTTAACGGCGTAATCGTACAAACCTTTTTCGTTCACGGCGAGGTCCTCGGGCGACAGGAGGTCCTTTTGTTGAAGGATAAACACCACTTTTTTGTGCCAGTCGGTGTGAATAAAGTCAAAAAACTCCCAAGCCGATTGCCGGTAGGGGTTTTTGGCTTCAAAAACAAACAAGACCAAATCGCTGGCGGGCACAAATCGTTCGGTCACTTCCTGGTGTTGTGCCACAATGCTATTGGTGCCGGGCGTGTCCACGATGGCGATTTCCTTGAGGATATCCACCGGGAGGAATATTTTTTTGAGGTAAGGGTTTACAACGGTAATGGTTTCGGTTTCGCCATAAACGATTTGTTGAATGGTATCGGTCATGGGTTGCGGCGCCACCGCACAGATGTCGCGGCCAGTGTCTAAAAGGGCATTAACAAAACTGGATTTACCCGCTTTTACTTCACCCACGATAACAAACATAAACGGATCTGCCATACGATTGCGCAAATCGCCTACCATTGCAGCAAGATCTTTGTGTCCAATTTCCTGGCTTAGTTGATGAAGTTCTTTTACTGTGTCTTCTAATTGTGCACGCAGGGCTAAGGTGCGTTGGTTTAGTATCATGTTATTGTGTAATAAATAATCGAATTGTTGAATGAAGAACGTTCACAAAGATAAGGATTTTCTGCTTATATGGTGTAGACACCAGCATAACTTATGTGAATGATGTTCATCACCCCATTAATACGGGTTTTGGGGATAAAAGATACATGTTTGTTTTTTAAAAATTACTCGTGCCTTCTTTTGTTTTTTTGAGAAAGACATCTTGCGCGGTTTTTTTCAGTTTTTGTAACTTTTCCAGCATTTCTGAGGCCGGCCGGGCGTATTTATCGGTTAAATGAATTTGAATTGCTTTTATTTGGTAGTCACTGAAGGCCACCATTTCGGTGAGGTCTTTGTGGTAACGACCACTACTGGTGGACACACAAACCGACGCGAAAATAATCAAAATAAACCCGCCGGTAAAGGTACAAAACCACCGAAGGGCCATCGAAATACCCGCGACGGGCGTCATAGGTGTGCCATCCGGGATGATGGAATAAATGGTGTAGTGGACAACATCAAAAATGCCGACCGGAGTGGGCACCGAAAAATACAATGGGTTGATTTTGTACAATGCCCAATTCACCCACGTTAATAAGCCAACAACCAAAGGTATGGTGAACGCCATTTTTTGGACAAAATATTTGAGGTAAATTTGTTGGTTCAAAAATCCTTTGATTTTTCGCCCCCAAAAGCCCAGCAACTGACCGCTCAACGCTGTAGTTTCTAACGGCTGCTTGGGCGTTGGGGCTGCTTCACCCGTGTCCGATGCGGTACTGGGTTGGGTAAGTGCCTTTATATTCAACGTTTCAATGCCCAGTCGGAACATATTGACCGGGGTAAATGCCTGATCAAATCGCTTTTTGAGGTGCAAGATGAGCAACACCACCAAAATAACGGCGCTTCCACTTAATACATAAACGTGGTTGGAGTAATAAATAGCCAGGGCGGCCAATGTCAGGAGCAGACCCTTCAGCAACGTTTGTTTGAGGTTAGAGAAAACATTGATCCAAAAATACACGTACACAAACAACGAAATGTACTGTCGCCGGGTATAGTAGTATTTCGGGATGCCCCAAAAACAAAACACGGGTACGCGCCAAAACAGCCATATCAGCGGGTACACCAGAAGATGCAGGAAATTAATCCAAAAACGCGTGGTACCGAGCGCCAGCCAAAGCCCCGTAAACCCCAGTAACAGCAGCAACCAGCGGTAATCGAGCAGCCATTCCTGCGACAGGTGCCACCGTTGGAAACAATAACGTTCTACGTCGAAAATATAGGCCCGGATGAAGTGATACAGCCAAAAACCGGCGAATAATCCTTCTTTTATACTGCTTTTACGTTCTTTATTCATGCGTGGTGGGTATCGGGACGTGCGTGTAACGGTCACGTTCCGAAAGTTGTTGACGGTTTTTTGTGGGTTTAACTACCGCTATAAACTACCTTTGCGGCTTAAAACGTATAAAAAGTGATTTTAACCGACAAAAAGATACTCGAAGGTATTAAAAACGGCGAAATTGTGATTGACCCTTTTCGCCCCGAATGCCTCGGCACCAACTCATACGATGTTCACCTGGGTAAATATTTAGCCACGTACAAAGACGCTGTTTTGGACGCCAAAAAACACAATCAAGTGGATCATTTTGAAATTCCCGAAGAAGGTTTTGTGTTGCAACCCGGCACGCTTTACCTCGGCGTTACCGAAGAATACACCGAAACCCACGGCGCAGTGCCGTTTTTGGAAGGAAAAAGCAGCATTGGTCGCCTTGGCATTGATATTCACGCCACCGCCGGGAAAGGCGACGTGGGTTTTTCCAATACCTGGACCCTCGAAATTTCGTGCGTGCACCCCGTGCGCGTGTACGCCGGTATGCCCGTGGGACAACTCATTTATTTCCTCGTGGACGGGGAAATTGAAAACTATTACAACCGTAAACAAAATGCTAAATACAACGAGCGGACCATCCGCCCGGTGGAAAGTATGATGTGGAAAAACTTTTTATAATGCCCATGAAAATCCGGTTTTTTACGTTTATTGTTGTGTTGGCGGGCTTCGGTACCGGCGGCTGTGACCAAAGCAAAGTACCGCTCGATGCTGAATCGCGCCGCATGGTAGATTCCCTTTCCGCCGCTTACATTGGCAACGAACGTCGCGTCATTGATAGTTTTTGCAAGGTACAAAACACCACCGTTTTGCCCCAAATGATTGACTCTATCAAACAGGTGCGCAAAAAGCAGATTGAAGAACAATTAAAAGCAATTCCCAAATAATGATGCAAAAACTCACCTTATTCGCGCTGTTGTTGGCCCAAACCCTCACCGCGCAAAAGACTTATATCCACTGCGGAAAACTCCTGACAATGGCCAATTCGGCGGTAACGACCGAAATCCAAAAAACCATTATCATCAACGGAAATACCATCGAACGCGTCGAAAATGGCTATTCCAAAGCCCCCGCTGATGCGACCGTGGTGGACCTGAAAAACGCAACCGTTATGCCGGGCCTCATTGATTGTCACGTGCACCTGGAATGGGAGCAGAGCAAATCCACTTACCTCGAAAAATACACCCTCAACCTCGAAGATATTGCCTTTCGGTCGGCGGTGTACGCCAAACGCACCCTCGATAAAGGGTTCACTTCGGTGCGCGATTTGGGCGGACAAGGCGTCAATATTGCCCTGCGCAACGCCATTAACCAGGGCTGGGCAACGGGACCACGCATTTTTACCGCTGGTCGCATCCTGAGTATCACCGGCGGGCACGGCGACGCTACCACCGGATCGAGACACGATTTGTTCGACCCGCCACCTTCCGCCGAAGAAGGTATCGCCGATGGCCCCGATGCGTGCCGCACTGCCGTTCGTTCGCAGATAAAACGCGGCGCCGACTGGATTAAAGTCTGCGCTACCGGTGGTGTCATCAGTCTGGCCCGCGACGGCAGTTTGCCGCATTACGCTTACGATGAACTCGAAACCATTGTACAAACGGCCAAAGACCTTGGGGTGCCGGTGGCGGCTCACGCACACGGCGATGAAGGGATACAACGCGCCATTCGCGCCGGGGTAAAAAGCATCGAACACGGCACGTACATGTCCGATTCGACCATGGAATTGATGAAAAAGTACAAAACCTGGTACGTTCCTACACTCACCGCCGCGTGGGCCGTGGCCGACAGTGCCAAATACGCCAAAGGTTTTTTCCCCGAAGTGGTGCGGGTAAAAGCCCTCGAAATTGGCCCAAAAATTGAAGGTACCCTCTCCCGCGCTTACAAAAAAGGGGTACCCATTGTTTTTGGAACCGATTCCGGGGTGTATCCGCACGGCAAAAACAACTTGGAATTTGCCTTTATGGCGCGGGCCGGTATGACCAACGCCGATATTTTGCGCTCCGCCACCGTTAACGCCGCCGAACTCCTCAATATGACCTCCAAAATAGGCACGATCGAACCCGGAAAATGGGCCGATATCATCGCCGTTGATGGTGACCCTACGCAGGAAATTCGGGTTATGGAAAAAGTGATTTGGGTGATGAAAAACGGGGAGCGCGTAAAAACCGAAAAGTGATTTTATTTTTTACCTGACAACACTTTTTTGAAATAAACCCCGTGGCGCGTGGGGGTGTAGTTCCAATCGGTGAAAAGACGGGGCGCCCACTGCGGGTCAAACACCCAAACGACCCACGAAATGCCCTTTTTTTGACAATATTGGGTAATGGCATCGCCGTAAGATTCATCGCTGATAACGGGGATGTGCGCCCCTTCTTCTTCCGCGCCGCAAAACCCGATTTCGGTGAGGATAACCGGGTATTTCTCCTGCACAAAGCCCCAGTCGGACTCCCATTGTTCGGCCCAGGGCTGGCTGCGTTTCATGGGGTAGGGGTGTGATACATAGGCAATACCCTCGGCCTCAATGGGTTGGGTGGAAATGGGTGTAAGGTCGTAGGCCCAGTCGAAACCGGCTACTAAAGGAATTGCCGTGCCGCCATTCGCCCGGATAATCCCGATGATTTCCTCCATGAGTTTTTTCCACTCTTCCCAGGTGCAGGTACCCAATTGGCCGTTGTAGGTGGTGGGTTCATTAAACAATTCAAAAAACGCCACCGTGGTGTTTCCTTTGTAATGTTTGGCCATGGTGCGCCAAAAATCGAACGTTTCCTTTTGGGTGGTATCGTAGTTGTCGTCCTGGTACATTTCGGTGCGCAAATTGCCGATGCTGTGCCAGTCAATAATGACGTAAAGACCGGCTTCGCGGGCCATTTTTACCCCGTCGTCGAGGAGTTGAATGTATTTGGTTTTGCCCAATTTGCGCCAAGCCCGCGGGTGAACGGGAAAACGCACGATGTTTGCTCCCCACGATTTCATGGTGTTAAAATACGCCTGATTCCAGTGCTGGGCGTTCATCAAATTTTCGGGGTCACTGGCATTAAGCCCTTTAAACACGAAGGTTTGGCTGTCGGGTGTGATAAAATGGTTGCCGTGTACGCGAATGAGCGGGAGTTCGGGGGCGGTATTTTGAGAAAAAGCATAAAAAGGACTTAAAAAGCCCAAAAACAGAATGAATAGAGTTTGGTGCATGTTATAATAAACGTTTTAGGTTACTCAGATTAAAGAACGAACTCGTTGTAAAAAAGCCCAAAGATAGTGGTACCATTTGAAACGAATTAGCCTTGGCCCAATGGTATTTTGGTGTGCTTCGCCGGTTTAATACACTCGTTTTTTTCGCGTTGTTTTTGGCCAAAAGTTTTTTTGACTAATTATGAGGCAATTTTTAAACCATTTAAAAGCAATACTGTTACCTTTGCAGCGCTAAAATGGACTAAATCCAGATAGCGAATAACACTAAGCAATTATGAATAATCGTCGCCTGATTTATTTGGATAATAATTCTACCACGCCGTGTGATCCGCGGGTAGTTGATGCCATGATACCTTATTTTTACGAGAAGCATGGTAATGCCGCCAGCCGCAGCCACCAATTTGGCTGGGAAGCGGAAGATGCCGTTGATTACGCCCGCGAACAAGTGGCGCAGTTGATCGGTGCCGAAGACAAAGAAATCATTTTTACCTCCGGGGCTACCGAGAGCAATAACCTCGCTATCAAAGGGGTTTTTGAAATGTACGCCAAAAAAGGCAACCACATTATTACCGCCGAAACCGAACACAAAGCGGTATTGGATACCTGCAAACACCTCGAAAAAGTGGGTGCTGAAGTGACCTACCTCAAAGTACAGGAGGATGGTATGGTAAGCCTCACCGATTTGGAAGCGGCCATGCGTCCAACGACTATTTTGGTGTCGTTTATGTGGGCCAACAACGAAACCGGTGTTATTCAGGACATGAAAGGTATTGCCGACATTTGCGAAAAACACGGTGTTCTTTTCCACTCCGACGCAACGCAGGCCGTGGGTAAAATACCAACGCTGGCGCGCGAAATCGGGGTACACCTGATGTCGTTTACCGCGCACAAAATGTACGGTCCCAAAGGTGTAGGTGCCTTGTACGTAAGCCGTAAAAATCCACGGGTAAAAGTAACGGCCCAAATGGACGGCGGTGGCCACGAGCGCGGTATGCGTTCCGGTACCCTCAACGTTCCGGGTATTGTTGGTTTTGGTAAAGCCGCCGAAATCGCCCGCCTCGAAATGGCCCAGGACGCCGAACGCCTCAGCAAAATGCGCGATCGCCTCCAAGCCGAACTGACGCAATTAGAAGAAACGAAAGTAAACGGCAACGAAAACAGCCGGATGCCACACGTAACCAATATTTCTTTCAAACACGTAGAAGGTGAAGGTCTGATGATGACATTTAACCAAAGTATTGCCGTTTCCTCGGGTTCGGCCTGTACTTCGGCTTCTTTAGAGCCTTCTTATGTGTTGGTGGGTATGGGCCTCGGCGATGACCTGGCGCACTCTTCCATCCGTTTCTCCCTCGGTCGTTTCACCTCCGACGAAGAAATTGACGAAGCCATTAAACTCGTTGCCAACGGCGTGAACCACATGCGCGAATTATCACCCATTTGGGAAATGTACAAAGACGGCGTGGATCTTACCAAAATCGAGTGGGCCGCGCACTAAAAGTACCGTCAAACCCCGTTTGACGAACAATTTTGACAAGAGCCGAACGGGAAATTTGTACCACAAGAATAAAAAGCCGAACATGTTTCGGCTAAAAACAACATAAAAAAAACAACTAAACATATGGCATACAGCGAAAAATTACTCGACCATTTTAAAAACCCGCGCAACGTAGGTTCTTTGAACAAAGACTCTAAAACAGTGGGTACGGGTTTGGTAGGTGCCCCTGAATGCGGCGACGTTATGCGCCTCCAAATCGAAGTGGATGAAGCCGGTTTAATCAGCGACGCGAAATTCAAAACTTTCGGTTGTGGTTCGGCTATTGCTTCTTCTTCATTGGCCACCGAATGGCTCAAAGGCAAAAGCCTCGACGAAGCCGCAAAAATTGACAATATGGATATTGTGGAAGAATTGGCCCTCCCGCCCGTTAAAATTCACTGTTCCGTACTTGCCGAAGACGCAATTAAGGCCGCAATTAAAGATTACCAAGAGAAAAATGGTATTCCGGTAAGCGCCGAATTGGTTTCAGCCCACTAATTGAACAACACCATGATTTATGTAGCCGATAGCGCCCGTGAAAAAATTGGCGAAATCCGAACTTCCGGGAATTTAGACAACAACTTTTTTTTGCGCGTCAGCGTCGTTTCCGGCGGATGTTCTGGTTTGTCGTATAAGTTGGATTTCGATAACGAATCCAAACCCAACGACCAGGTATTTGAGGACAACGGCGTAAAAGTAGTAACGGATCTGAAAAGTTTTCTGTACCTCTTTAATACGACCCTCGAATTTTCCGGTGGTCTTGACGGCAAAGGATTCGCCTTCAACAATCCTAATGCTTCCCGTACTTGTAGTTGCGGTGAGTCATTTTCGGTGTAAAACGGGCGTTTTAACCCATATAATTAAGCCTTTTCAAATTTCCAATGCACCATTGGTTTTTTGAAAAGGCTTTTTTTATAGTTGCCTGACCAATAACAGGGCCAGGTACATACCCATCACAATGGCCACAATCAGAATCACTGCCGTGGACCATTTAATTGGCCCCGAATTGTCCGGGACACCCGCATCAATGGCGGCTTCACCCAAAATTTCCCTTGCTTGTTCAATGTCTTTCGGGCGCACGTGCAGGCGCGCTACCAGTTGCAGGTGGGGCATAAGACTCTGCGAGGTCGTATTGGCCAAAAAACAGGGAATACCTTCACTGCGCAGGCGTGCGGCCGCAATGTCTCCTTCTAAGGGCGAAAAATATTTGGCAACTACCTCGTTGTCATCGCCTTCACCCAGGTAAAGATGTTCGTCAAAGTCGTCCAGAATATTATCGTTCATAAAAGTCATCAAAATTATTTTTTGCCGGGTGTCGTGGGCGTATTGGGGTCTTCGTAGTCAATTTGCCCTTTCCAGTACCGCATTTGGCGCATAATCCATTGTTGTTTGGTTTTTAAATCGGGCGTCGGGTTAGAAGGGGTTAAGCGCAATGGGCTGGGCAATACACCGGCGAGCATGGCGGCTTCGGGGCGATTGAGTTCTTTGGCCGATTTTTTGTAAAAATGCTGCGCGGCGGCTTCGGCACCGTATACTCCATCGCCAAATTCAATGACGTTGAGGTACACCTCCATAATGCGTTCTTTACTCCAAATGATCTCGATCAGGAAGGTAAAATACACTTCCAGGCCCTTGCGCAACCACGAACGGGTTTCCCACAAAAACACATTTTTGGCGGTTTGTTGGCTAATGGTACTCGCGCCCCGTTTCTTTTTGTGCGTTTGATTGTATTTGTACGCTTTTTTAATGGCGTTAAAATCAAAACCTTCGTGTTCCAAAAACTCCTGGTCTTCGGAGCAAACGACGGCCAATTGCAGGTGGGGCGAAATTTCATCAATCGAAACCCAGTCCTTTTCGAGGCGTACACTGCGTTCGGCGTCACCGGCCTGCTGAAAGAGGCGACTAATCATCAAAGGTGTATAAGGCACCGGCAAAAACCGATAAAGAACGGTGGTGCCAATGGTCAAACCAAAAAACCACAGGGTCAGGCGAATAACCAATCGCCTGAAATAGCGCATCCAGGAAATATCACCGGCTTCCGTCCGGGGAAGGTCGCGGTACCAGGCTCGGAGTTTGCGTTTGATCCAGTTTAGCATACCATTATTTTAGTCAGGGCATCCCAATAAGGTTGCCAAATGGGTGTATGAATTGATGAGTTGTGCCAAAGCAGGGTAAATTGCCCTTGGTGCAATTGTGTTTGGTGGCGCAAATATTGCAATTTATTCATGGTTCCCGCTACGTCTTTTTTCAAATACTCCAAAAAAGTCACGTCCATCGCGATTAAGGGTTGCTCCCGGAGTTGTAACGGGCGGCGGGTGCGGAAATTAAACACCGGATACTCTATACACATGCCCGTTCGGAACCCCGGCAACTCGGGGTAACCGGCGGTAGAATCCATCGTCATTCCGGCGTCTTCCCACATTTGCCAGGTATCGGGGGCCGAAAAACAGAGGTAATGGTGCCGTCCGGTGGTAACGGTGGCGGTGGTGGCCCGCCGAAGCCCTTCCAGTTCGCGGTCAAACTGCGCCCGGTCCAAAGCGGCTTCGCGGGAAGGGTGAAAACCGATGGTTTGGCCTCGCTCTTCCAAATACCGCAATAATTGCCCCATCCGGGGATGCGAAAGGTCGTACCAACAATCAAAATGCGGTGGTCTTTGGCCCAAAAAATTAAACTGAACGGTACTGGTACACGCTAATCGGATCAATTCGTCAAACGTGTCAAACGGGTCTTTTCCTCCCAACCGATTGCGTTGCAGCCAATAGGACCATTCCCGAATGGGGTAGGGGCGTTGCACGGCCCCGGCCAGGGTACGCAATCGCTCCCAGGGTTGCCACCACAAAAAAGGGTGGTCCACGTCGCAACTGAGTTGTACCGTGTAAGCGCGTTGAGTACGGGCGCTTTCCGGGTAACCCAAATCGAGCAGGCATTGCCAAATGAATTCGGCCCATTCGTGCACGACGGGGGTGTCCAGCAGGTTATATTGGGCAGCGTAGGCCGCGTGGGCGGGAAACCGCCCGTGTTGGTCGCGTTCGGGTTTAACGGCTTCTTCCCAACGCGTGGTCATAAAAAACGTTGCCGCTACCAGATCGGCTTCGCAGGTAGTGGAGTATTCGTAATGATGCAACTCCGGCTTACCGTACAATACCGGGACGCTGCGGTGCGCAATGCGGTGTTGGAAATAGCCGGGTTCGGCGGGCAAATCGTTGAAGGTGTAGCCTTCGCCTTCTTTTTTTTGGCCAAAAAAACAATCGGCCAATATCAGTACGTGCGCATTGGGCAGTACCAACTGGTAACTGGTCGTTGTATCACTGTAAGTAATGGTGAAATGTAGCCCCAGAATTTCTTCGAGCAAAATCCGGAAAGTGTACGCTTTTTCGGGCAAAAAACCGGGAGGCGCAATGATTTGAATCATAGGGATTGTTTTTGCAAACGAGATTCAATTTCGGCCAAAATCTGGTGCGCCAACCGGAGCGCCCGGTAACCATCGTTGAGGGTAACGGGCGGTGGCGTTTTTTCCCGGATGGCGGTGGCAAAACTGCGCAGTTCCTCTTCAATGGCGTTCACCGATTGGGCTTCGGGCATTTGTAATTGCAGCCATTTTTTGCCTTCCTGGGTTTCAAATTCCATGAGTTGATCGAGGGGCGGCAGGTTTTGATCTTCCTGGTCAAACAACCGAATCATTTGGGCTTGTTTTTCCAAAAAATCGAGACTAATGTAGGTGTCTTGCTGAAACAAGCGCATTTTTCGCATTTGTTTCATCGAAATGCGGCTGGCGGTCAGGTTGGCAATGCAACCATTTTCGAACTCAATCCGGGCATTGGCGATGTCGGGTGTTTTGCTCAATACCGCTACGCCCCCGGCGCTCAGGGTTTTAACCTCACTTTTGACCAGGTGTAAAATCAAATCGAGATCGTGGATCATCAGATCGAGTACGACGGATACATCGGTGCCCCGGGCCTGAAACACCGAAAGCCGATGCGCCTCGATAAACATCGGGTTCAGGTGTTCTTTTTGCACCGCCTGAAACGCCGGATTAAAACGTTCTACGTGGCCAACCTGCACGGTGAGGCCGGTTTTTTCGGCCATTTCGAGCAGTTTTTGCCCTTCCTCCACGGTTTGAGTGACGGGTTTTTCAATAAATGCGTGGCAACCAGCCGACAAGGCCTGGATCGCCAGTTCGTAATGCGTGACGGTGGGCGTAACAATGTCTACGGCGTGGCAGGCGGCCAGCAGGTCTTCGAGGTTGTCGAACCGTCGCAGCCCAAATTTTTCAATTGCCGTCGCCGCGTGTTGGTCGTTGGGGTCGTAAAAACCCACGACGTTCCAAACGCCGCTGTTGAGTGCACAACTCATGTGTATTTTGCCAAGGTGGCCCGCTCCAAGGATGCCTATGTTCATTTTTGAGGGTTGGATTTTAATAAATCGGCCAATGACCGCGTAGTTTCATTACTTTTTCAATAATATCACGGACGCACCCTGTTCCGCCATTAAGGGGGGAGACGTAGCGGGCGACGTGCATTACTTCGGGAACGGCGTCGGCGGGGCAGGCGGGTAAACCCACCTTGCGCATCACCGGAAGGTCGGGTAAATCGTCGCCCATATAACATACTTCGATGGGAGACAACTGAAATTCGCGGATAAACTGTTCAAAAACGGGGAGTTTATCGTGGCGGCCGGTGTATATTTGTTGCACGCCCAGCGTTTTGAGGCGTGTAATGACCCCTTCGGAGCGTCCGCCGGTGATGATACAAATGGGATAACCGCGTTCGGTGGCCCATTTGATGGCTTGCCCGTCGCGGACGTTCATGGTGCGCAAAAACTCGCCCGCTTCGGTCACCAACACGTCATTATTGGTGAGTACACCATCTACGTCCAAAACAAAAGCGCGAACGGCTTTTATCCGATCAAATAAGTGTACCAGTTCAATTTGCGGGTTTTCCAGCAATCCCGACGTACTGTTCGCCTGTAATTGGTCCATTAGTACAGTTGTATGGTTTGATTTTGATAATATTTTTTAACAGTTAACGAACGAAATTGTTAAAGTAGTCGTTATGAGCACTGGCAAAACTGTAATTGGTACACTCCACCTCCATTTTTCAAAAAATTCAAACAGACGAATTTAATTTTATGCAACTCCGAACAATTTATCTCTTTTTGTTGCTCATTATCGGGCAGCAGATGTACGCACAAAACAGTTCCACCAAACGATATCAAGGGCTTCTGTGGGAAATCAGTGGTAAAGGTACAACACGACCCAGTTACCTGTATGGTACCATGCACGTTCCCGAAAAATTAGCCTACAATTTGTCCGATTCTTTTTTTGTAGCATTGCGCAATTGCGACTATGTTTCCCTCGAAACCGACCACGATGTTTGGCAGGAGTTTATGCAAAAAATGAAAGAAGACAACGAAACTTTTGGTTACGCTGAGAATTCATTTTACCCCAGTTACGCTAAAAACAATAACTATGGCGACCTCTACGGTCAATATTTTAAGTTTGATGCGCCCGATTCGCGGTTGTTTGAAGGCATGTTTTCGTATAAACCCGTTATGGCAAACGAATTCCTTTACCGCTCCAATGGTTACGGCGAAGATTTTGAAGAAGATACGTACCTTGATTTGTTTATTTTTCAGGCCGGTAAAAAATTGGGCAAAAAGGTCATTGGCCTCGAAACGATGGATGGCAGTTACGAATCCGTTACCCGTGCCCGTATCCCCGACGATGACGCCGAAGAAATAGACGTGTACAGCAACCGTTACATTTCGCCCTTTAGTATCCGCGATGCCTACCGCAAACAAGACCTGAATGCCCTCGACTCGTTAAATGCGATTTTAAGCCCCGGTAAAAACTTTAAAAAATGGATGCTCGAAGTACGCAATATCGTTATGGCCGACGGGATTGATTCCATTGCGCGCATGGGCAAAAACATGTTTTCGGCCGTGGGAGCGGCGCATTTACCCGGTGATATTGGCGTCATTGAACAGTTGAGAAAACGCGGTTACACCGTGCGCGCCGTGCAGTTTTCGTTCGATACCGATAAAAGAGACAAACAGGAAATTGAAAAAATGCGGTTTCCCGTCACTTTTGCTACCCAATGGGCACCTGATTCCGTTTGGTCGGCCCAGGCACCGGGCAAATTTTACACCACCTCCGAAATGTGGCGTATCGAACAAAGCCTTTGTGCCGACATGAGCAATGGCGCTTATTACGCCGTCTATCGCGTAAAAACCAATGGCCTCTGGACGGGCCAAACCCCGGAGTATATTTCTACCCGGATTGATAGTCTGATTTACGAAAAAGTGCCCGGAAAAATTCAGGAACGCAAACGCATTAATACGCCGTTTCAGGGGTACGATATTACCACCCGCACCCGCCGGGGCGATATTCAACGGTACAAAGTTTATATCACGGCCACCGAAATCCTTATGTTTATCATGGGCGGAAACGGTGATTACGTTGGTGGTGACGAAGGACAGCGGTTTTTTAACAGCATCCAACTGAATCCCGCAAAAACCATCGTACAGGAGAAAAAAACCTGGGTAGAACCGGTATCCGGCTCGTTTAAAGTGCAGTTTCCTACGGTGCCCTTTGTAAACACAACCACTGATAAAGCCGCCAAAGATACCTATATCGCGGGGCAGGAAAAGAACCCCGACGAAGGTTTTTACTTCCTGACGAGGGTAACTTACGACGATTATTATTACATCGAAGAGGATAGTTTTGAACTCAACATCATTGCCGAAAAAGTAGCCGCGCAGTTTACCAAAGAGAACCCAACACTGACGCCGGTGACTTTATCACCTTATCCAACGCAGTTGTTTTCGTTCAAATCGGACAAAGATTCGTCGTTTTATTTCGGCAAACTGGTGATTGATGGCCCTCAATATTACCTTTTGGGCGCGCGCAACCGCACGGGAAAATCTCCCGACGCGTTTTTTAATTCATTTGAAATTAAACGCTCGGCCATGCCCGAAGGCTGGATGGTCAAAAACGATACCAGCGGGAGGTTTACAGTAACTATTCCCCAGGCGGAGGAAAAAAAGCCGAGCCAATTGTACCTCAACCTCAAAAAAATCAACGACGAAATTGTCAAAAAATCGCGCGGACGGTACAACGATGATTACGATGTTTACGAAGACTACCGCACGTACGCTACTACCCTCGAACACAAACCAACGGGCGAATCCATTGTCGTTAGTTCGGGTAAATTTTACTCCGATGCTTTTCCTGACCTTGATTCGTTGAAACGGGTGAGCGAAAAAATGGCCAGTCAATTTAAAAAATTGCGTTTGGACAATTACAAATTCGAAAACCGGAACGATACCCTGTTGGTGATTACGCATACCGCTGCCGACACGAACAGCAACCGTGCCGTCATGTCTAAAGTGTTTTACACCCGCGATCGCCATTACGCCCTTATGGTGAACGTGAACCGCGACGCACCGCTTAGCCCGTTTGTGCAAAAAGTGTTTGAAACTTTTATGCCAACCGATAGCAGCCGGGGTAAACCGATCGTTTTTGGCGGTCGCGATATTTCGTTTTTTGACCGTATTTATTCAAAAGATACCCTGGATGGCAAAAAAGCATTGGCTGAAATGCGTTCATTTATGGCCAGTAATTACCAAAAAGAGGATTTTGACAAAATCGCCGCAACGATCAATACGCCGGAATTTGATAAATTAAAGTTCAACGATAAAACAGCACTTTTGCGCGCTTTAAGTTATACCAAGTCGCCCAAAGTATTGCCTTT
>JAAFJN010000015.1:0-35056 GCA_013298845.1 Chitinophagales bacterium | reverse complement strand
GCGGTGCACGCCGACAGCGTTCGTTACCAAAACGAAGCCATATTAAGTATGGTGCAACTGAAAACCAAAGAAGCCTGGAAATCTTCACTCGCCTTGATGGGGCAAAAGGAAACTTACCTGGATTATTCGACGGTGAACTCCATTCAATATTATCTTTCGGATTCGCTGGAGTTGGCCGCTCAGTTTGTGGATGAACTCATGGCTATTTCGCAAAATGAAACCTATTCGTCCATGGCATTGGGTATTATTACAACACTGTACGAACGGGAAATGATTAAACCCAAAAAAGTAAAAGCGCTCAAACAAAAATTTCTGGTGCAGGAGTACCAGAATTTGGGTCGGGCACGCTATCGGGACGAAAATTCCCGCGATAAAAATGCCTACAAAGATTATGGTTACGGCGGTGGTTACGGCGGTGGTTACGGCGGTGGTTACGGCGGTGGTTACGGCGGCTCTACTTATCCGGCGGTGTACGGCGGAGATTACGGAGGCACCTCTACTGCGTATAGTTCGGGATTGTCGTTGCTCGTTAAATTTTACGCAGAAGACCCCGAAGTGCGTCAATTATTTGATCAAATTTTGTTAAAAGGTGCCAAATACGATAAATTAGAAGCCATTCGGGTGCTGTTAAAAGCCGGTAAAAACATTGCAAATGTGCATTTGGAACCATTGGCCCAAAACGACGAAACGCGTTTCCGCTTGTACGAGATGATGGTCAGCAGCGGTACTGCCGATCCGTACAAATCCTGGTTTTCGGATACCATTGCCTTGGCGCGCTCTTACGTGTTACAATTTACTCCCAGTGAAGAGATTGATTCGGTGAAATTTATTCAAAAAAGCAAGTCGGTGACCTACGATAAAAAGCCCGCCATGATGTACTTTTTTGATATAAAACGCAAAAAAACAACGGAGTGGAAATTGAATTATGTGACTTTACCCCTTGACTTTGGTCTTAAAGGTCCTTCAAAGGACAAAAGCAAAACCGGAATTCCATCCTTTTCCATGTCGAGTTACGATTACTACGGCGATTACAATGCCGGGGGCGGGCGCTTGTTTCAGGTAATGACCGAAAATAACCTGAACAACGACAAAGATAAACTGGATTTTATCCGCAAAAAAGTGGGCGAAATTCGTTTTACGGGCCGGATGCGTTACCGCGAAGAGCGCAACAATAACTATTATTATAACGATTATTAATTCACCAACTCAATCATTACAAAACATGTCAAATCTCTTAGATTCTGTCAAATCGTATGTTACACCAACGCTCATTAACCAGGCTGCTACGCTCCTTGGCGAAAATGAAAATGGTATTAGCAAAGCTATCGGCGGAATAGCCCCCACTATTTTGGCGGGCATCATGAACAAAGCCGATGACAGCAACGCGATGGGCAGTATTTTTAATCTTTTGTCTGACAGCAAAAATGAAAATTTCCTGAGCAATCTGGGTGGTTTATTGGGCGGCGGTAACCTGGCGCACAACGATCCTAAAGACCTCGCGGGTAATTTGATGGGCACGTTGTTCGGGGGCAAAGTACCGGCTATCCTGAACGCACTTTCGTCATTTGCCAATATTAAATCAACCTCTACCTCCACGTTGTTGGGTATGGTAGGCCCATTGGTAATGGGTGTTTTGGGCAAAAAAATCAACGGCGAAGGTCTCAACGTTAGTGGTCTTTTGGGCCTGCTTCGTGGCGAAAAAAGCAGCATTATGAACGCTTTACCGGGTGGTTTGTCGGCCATTATGGGGCTGGCATCGGGTATTGGTAACAACAATGCCGCCGCTACCCCCGAAGCCGAAGTTTCTACCGGTAACCGTTGGATGTGGCCTTTGTTGCTGTTGCTCGGTTTGGGAGCCGGTATCGTGTATTACATGAAAAATTGCACGGTAAAACCCGAAATGCCCAAGTCTGAACTGGCATTACCCGCTGCGGTAGATACTGTGGCTTCCAAAGCCGCCGATATGGCCGCCAGTGCCGCCGGTTACATGAAAAAACTGGCTTCCGGCTTCGAACTGAAAGGCAACAACAACGGCATCGAAAGCCAATTGGTGACCTTTATCGAAGATGCGACCAAGCCCGTGGATAAAACGACTTGGTTTAATTTTGACCGCTTGTTGTTTGAAACCGGCAGCGCCAAAATTGACATGGCCAAATCCGAAGATCAGTTGAACAATATGGTAGAAGTGCTCAAGGCATTTCCCAAAGTAAAATTGAAAATTGGAGGTTACACTGATAACACGGGCAGCGCAGCCGCCAACCAAAAGTTATCGGCCGCCCGCGCCGAAGCCGTAGTGGCTTACCTCGTTGGTAAAGGGATTGATAAAGCCCGGTTGACAGGCGAAGGTTACGGTGCTCAACACCCGGTAGCCTCGAACGATACAGAAGAAGGTCGCGCGCAAAACCGCCGTATTGCGGTGCGAGTGACCGAAAAATAACAACGAACATTTGAACATAGAACACCGAACATCGAACACCGAATTTTAAACGCCGAACACCGAATATCGAACGCCGAAATAAAGTTTAATTGAATATGGTTAAAATGCGCCGTAGCGCATGATGTGGCTTTCTCTTTAGTTGATACTTCGGTGTTCTACATTCGGAGTTCGGTGTTCTACATTGAAAAAAATCGGCCTCTTTAGTTGATACTTCGATGTTCAAATGTTCGGTGTTCGATGTTCAAATGTTCTTACCGCACGACCCGCCATTCCCTCGAAAACGAGCGCCGCGCCACCAAGCGGTACAATCCTTCCATCAGATAAACATAACTGAGTTTCCAGTAGCCGTATTCCCGAAACCGGCGGGGCGAGTGGTGTACCGTTAAGGCGCTGATATACCGCACTTTGCCCCGTTTGTGCAGGCGGTAAAATAAATTACAATCTTCTCCCGCAATGAGTTTTTCGTTGTAGCCGTTCAGGGCTTGAAACGCTGTGCGCCGCACCAACTGGCACTCGCCCTTGGCCATGCACCACCCCAATGGTATGGACCACCGGATGGCGGAATTCATTAAAAAATGGTAAAAACGATCCGTTGCCGTTTGCTCCTGCGGATACACCTGAATGGGCACCGTCGCCGCCACCACTTCGGGGCGTTGAAAGGTGTGGGTAATGGTTTCCAAAAAATGTGGAATATCCAAAATACGGACATCGGCATCGGTGTGAAACAATAATTCGCCGCTGGCAATGGCCGCACCGGCGTTGCGCCCGATGGCAATATTTTGCGGGCCGGTTTTTTGGACCAAACGCACGCGGGTACCGTGCAGTAGCGCCATTTCGCGCACAATATTAGCGGTTCGGTCGGTGCTGTTGGCATCCGAAACAATAATTTCGAGATCGAAGGTATCCAAAAACGGTATATACTGTTGTATCGCCTCCTGAATAACCCGCTCTTCGTTACGGGTGGGAATGATGATAGAAATGCGCATGGTCGAGTACTGTTTTAGCAAGTCTGCAAAACTACCATCATCCCCCTCGAAGTGATGTTACGCAAGCATTAAATATGGGTTAAGTGACGATACCATCACTCCTCCCTCTTCACTACTTTTTTCACCGCACCATTATCCAATGTGATATAATACGTACCGGCGGGCCACTGCGCCGTTGGGATAACAAGCGCCGTCCCCGCGCAACGCGAGCGGTATTGCACCCGTCCGGCGGCATCGGTGATGATGAGCGATTGCGCGTTACCCGGTTCCACGGTGATACGGTCGGTGGCCGGGTTAGGATACACCCGCACGCCCGGAACCTGAACCGTTTCCGAAGTGCCGGACACTAAACCATTGATGTGAAAATCCCAAACGCCGCGTGCGTAAGTGGCAAAACGAACCGTATTGGAGTTTTCGAGAAATTCCACGTCGTGAAAATGGCTTATGGGCGAAGGGTTTCCACTGATAACCTGCCATTTTCCCTCGGCAATAACGTACACAAAAGCACCAATATCGGCGGCGGCAAACACGTATTTGCCCTCGGGATCAAAACACACGGCGTTCACGCGGTTGTTGTTCAACACGGAATTCAGCGGGTTTTCGGCGCGCACAAAAGTTTGGCCGTGGTTGCTGGTTTTCCACGCGGGCGCGTTGGTGCCGTACGCTGCCCCGCCCACAAACACCTCACCGGCGTTCACGGGCGAAACCGCGATGTACCGGGGGAAAATTTTGTTTTTAGCCGATTCGTTTTTTTGCCAGGTCAAACCTTTGTCCAAAGACCAGAAAAACACCCCGTTTTCGGTCATCACGTACAGGTGGTTATTGTCCAAAGGCGAAATAGCAATGGCCCCAATCCGGCCTCCGCCCGAAGCCGCTTTAAAATCGTAGTCGCCAAAAGTCGTTTCTAAGGGTTTTAATTGGCCATTTTGCAAATCGGCGGGCGCTTTGAGGCGAATCAGGTAACTGCCCTCGGTAGAAGGTGGTTTATGTCCCCCAACGAGGCATTCATCGGGCGCCAGTGGGTCGGCCTTGGCGGGTGTTTCCCAATATCCCGAATCATTGATCGGTCCCCAGTTGGCAATGCCGGAATTTTGCATTTGAGCGGCATTTTTGACGTAATTACAACCCGAACCAATCCAAAAACAGAAAAAACTTTTGCCACCGTCGCCGCTGGTCACCTGCGTTACGTCGCCGCCCCAGAGGTAACTAAACGGCGCAATGGCAGTGGCCGCCGTCGTGGTTAGGTTATAGTTGAAACCATTGTCCTGCGTCCCGATGTACATGCGGTGTTCCACCTGGTGGTCGGACGCCATTTTGTAAATTTGGGTGTTGTTCAATGTTTGCAGCGACAACGACGTAAATTGGTCATTGGCAAAATTGTATTTGTAATAACCGCCGTCGGTACCAATGTAAAATTCGTACGCGTTGGTTGCCGGATTTTTGACAAAATTCATATCGGGTACGTCGCCGTGGTACCCCACGTAACCGCCCAAATCGTGCGGATTATGCCAGGTAACACCGTCTTCGGTTTCGCCCACGATCCAACCGGCGGAGTACAATTTGGACGGATCTTCGGGGTTGGTAACGAAAGAGTACAACGAAAATGGGGTGTGCAGCCCATCGGTGAGGGTTGCCCACTGCGCCCACGATGCGCCGCCGTCGGTGGAGCGATAGACGTTGTTTTCGCCGTTGTCCCAAATGCGGAAATACAAGGTGTATGGCTGGCTGGCATCGGCGCGGCCACCGGTGAGAGCCACCCATTCGGGGTTGGGTTTTTGGGACACCAAACCTAAGTTTTGCGCGGTGCCGTCGGGGGCGATTTTGAATAATTTATCCTCAAAAACGGCAAAAATCGTGTCGCTGTCAAGGGGTTTCCACATATCGCAGCGACGGTCGTAATAACCCGCCGTTAAGTCAAAACTGTAGTGCAACGTGAAATCGGAGCCGTAGTTGACGGAGTGGTAAATTTGCATTTTGGGGCCGCCGCCCGTCGCACTGGTATTCACCAAATGCCATACTTGCCCGTCGTTGGTGGCAAAAGTGCGGCGGTACCAACTGCTATTGGGCAATCCGTTGGGAATTTGCCAGGTTTGGCCCTCGTCGTCGCTGTATTTGAGGAATTTTGCGCTCATATTCTGCTCATCCCAGCCACCCACGATGATGCGGTTGGTGCCGTCGGGAAGGGGCAGCACTTCCAGCCGCGCCGATACATCGCGGGTGAGCGGGTAGTGGTCGTTGAGGCATTGCCAATCGTTGCCGGTGAGGGAATTGCTGCGGAACAAATAACCGCCGTCGGTCATGAGGTAAATGCGGTTTTGGTTGTGCAATACTTCCGAAGCCGTCACGCGGCCGGGAATTTTGGACGGGCCTTTTTCGATCCAATCGGCCAAAAACGGTCCGTAACTCGCGCTGCGGTCGGTTGCTCCGGCGTTGTGGTATTGGTCGCGGAACCGGGCAAAAGTTTCGGCCTGGGCCGCCTGCCACGGAAAACCCAGATCGCCGCCGTGGGCCGTATGCTCCCAGGCATCGGGTTTGAGGCGGTGTTTCAGTGCCTCTTCTTCGGCTTCTTTTTGGTAATTAAATCGGTACGTTTCGTTGGAAATTAGGGTAGCGTTGTTTTGGTACAATAACCAAGCGGCACCGATGCACAAAGCACCGGCAACCAGGGTTTTAAGCGTGTGAATCATCTTTTAAATTTTGCTGAACGAATGTTTGTTGGCTACAAAAGTACTTAGGTAAAGCGGAGTACATCGAAGGAATTAATGATATTTTTTGCCTAAATTCAGCAATGTTGAGTAAAGTGAATAACCTATTGGGTAAATACCGTATATTACACGCTGTAATACTAAATTTGAGTATTCCAATTGCGCTTTTTACATTTCTACATAAATAGAAGTATCCAACACCAACAAGCAAAAAGGCACCTTTATTATTCAACATTAAAAAAAATCGGGTCACCTATGTATATGGGTGGCCCATTTTATATTTTATGAAACAAGTTTTACTCTTTTTGTACCTGCTCTTTACCAGTACCCTCACCGCCCAGCAATTTGATAATTCATGGATTTTGGGTTATTGCGGCTGTGGGAATAACCCACCGATACCCAATGATAATTTTGGAGTGTATAAAGGAGTATTCGACAACTCACAATTAGATTTAATTGATCTGGGAAATATAGCAGCAAATTTCGCTGAATCCAATACCTCTATAAGTGATTCGAGTGGTAACCTGCTTTTTTATTGCAATGGAGAACGGGTATACAATAAAAATCATCAAACGATGGATAATGGGGCTGGATTGGTGACAAATGGTACTGGGTACGGTTATGTACAGTCACAATCTTCAATTATCATTCCAAAGCCAGGTGAATCAAAATTATATTATCTGCTTCATTGGGAAAAAGGCTACTTGTCCAATGGGAATGTCGTCGCAAAAAAAATATTTCTAAATATTGTTGACATGAATGAAAACAATGGATCTGGGAAAGTGACACTTAAAAGATATTTAATTTTGGAAGATACATTAGTGCTTGGACAACTAAACGCAGTCAAACACGCTAACGGCCGCGATTGGTGGGTAATTATGCCAGAGTGGAATACCAATAAATATTATAGAATATTAGTGTCTGATTTGGATAGTATGGTAGTTGATAAAGTAGCGTTTGATCACCCTATTGAAAATGGACTTGGTCAATCTACATTTAGCCCCGATGGCAAAACCTTTGTCTTGGCAAACGATGTCTATACTGACCAACCATCGCATATTGACATTTTCGATTTCGACCGTTGTTCTGGTTTGTTATCCAATCAGCGCAGCGGTACTTATGATTCGATTGGTTTTGGTGCTTATGTAGCGATCTCTCCTGACTCGCGTTATTTGTATTTAAGCCATCTTCAATTTATGTTACAATATGACCTAACTGCCTCCGATATATTTTCAACGGAAAAATTGGTAGCCAAACACAACAATAAAGTCTCGGCAAATTCACCTTCGTACTTCGGTGTGGGACAAGTCGGCAGCGATGGACGTTTGTATTTCGCCTCGATCAACGGTGCCTATCACATGCACATCATGAATTATCCCAACCGCAGTGCGGATTCGTGTGGTTTTATACAAGATGGCATACCCCTACAATTCCAAAACCATACCATACCAACTCTTCCCCACTACCGCCTCGGCCCGGTTGACGGTTCTCCCTGCGATACCCTCGGCTTTGATAACCACCCGTTATGCCATTGGCGATGGGAGCAGGAGCGGTTGAATCAGCCGTTGGAAGTAACGTTTACGGATCTAACCACCTACGAACCGACCTACTGGCTTTGGGATTTCGGAGACGGCAGCACTTCCACCGAGCGGCATCCGTTCCATACTTACGATTCGGCGGGCGTTTACACCGTCTGCCTCGTGGTGGGCAACGCCAACAGTAGCGATACGCTCTGTCGGGTGCTGCCGTTGGGGGAGGTTTCTTCGTCGGAGGCGGTGGAGGCCCAGCAGCGGCGTGTATCGGTAACACCCAATCCGTTTACTGACCACCTCACGGTATTTACGCCCGAAACGGAGCGTGATCTTCGGTTTCAGTTGTTCACGGTGTTGGGTAGTGTGGTGCTCGATCAGGCTATTTTGGGCGGCGTAGTGCGCGTGGAAACAGGTGATTTGGCGGCGGGTGTGTATTTTTGGCGGGTGCTGAAAGGAGGCAGGGTTTTGCGGTCCGAGATGATTGTTCGATGAGTTGATTTGAAAAAGATACGCTGCGCTTTAATCGCCGGGATTATCTAACGGGCCAGTCTTTACATCTCCAAAAACATCCCAAAAGAAAAGGAGGGAGATGCCAATACGTTTTTGCCTTTGGCGGCCCCGGCAACACGAACGGCAAGTCCCAACGTCTTTTCGGCGTTTAAATAATACAAAAATTCAGGCCCAATACCCATGAATTCCACGTTGTTTGAAAACAAACCCACCGGATTAACGGGAAAAGAGCCATTGTAAAAACTTTCGATGCCGTTGATTTTAAAAATAGTCAATAAGCGGCGTTGGAAAAAGGAATAACCAAATTCAGCATCGTACCGAAATTCGTCGGAAACATCTTCTGTTCGTACCAGCCGTGCGTGTTTTTTCATCCTTTTTGAAAGATTTGTTGATGAACGATTTTTCCCAAATAACGGTGGTGTTTGATAATCTCTTTTTGCGCGTACCAAAAGGAATGTTTGGGGTCGTAGATATGGGTGGGTTCGCCCATTACGCCGTTGAGTTCGATAATGGAAAAATGTTGCCCTTTTTCCAAATCTTCAAAACTACGGTAGCGAATGTCCAAACGACCGTAATAAAAACCCTTGATTTGACTTAAAATTTGGTCAAAAACATCCTCTAAACCGGGCGTAATAAAATGACTGCCATCCAAAAATTCGGTGCCCCGGTGGTGGTTCCCGTACGGTGCCAGGCAAAGACTTTCGCCCGCCGCCAGCACTTTTTGGAGGTCATATTGCCGTTTTAATACGCCGATTTGCATGGCGTAGCGTGGGTTTTGGGCCAATAATTGCGCCATTGTTTGTTGGCCATCGCCGGTAATGGTCAACATGTTTTTTAGGGTAATACCGGTAATTTTACCCCGTTTTTCGTTGGGCATACGCACGTAAAACAAACCAATTTCATTCGGGTAATGGATGAGTTCCTGCACCAAAAAGTCTTGTTGTACGTCGTTGGCGTATTGCTCCAATTCCGCCACGGACGCCACTTTTTTCACCATCGTTCCCCGATAACCGTAGTCGGGTTTGGCAATCACCGGAAGATGGAGGTTGTTGTTTTTTAACAAATCGGCCCAATTCACCGCCTCGTTTTTTTTCACCAACACCGTAGTAGGGTACAACGCCTCGGGCAACAAATTGTAAATGTCTTTTTTACTAACACCGTACAAACCGCCGTTGCGAATGGCGGGGTTGGCAAAACGGAAAAAATGGAAGTGCCGAAACCGGATAATATACCAAATCCAAAGAAAATAAATGGAGGCATAAATCACGTTCATGGGCCAATACTCCCAGTGGAGGAGGCGGTGAATGGATAATTTTAGTTGGTCGAATAACATAAAAGTGTATAGTGAAAAGTGAATAGTGAAGAGTGAAAAGTTTTTTGCCCGTTGTAGAGTGTTTTTTTAATTATTTGAACAAGATACTCTTCACTATACACTCTTCACTTTTCACTCTTCACTCTTCACTATACACTTTTCACTCCCTAAATTTTCCGGCCTTCTTTAACGCGGCTGACAAAGGCAGCGGCACCACTTTGGTTCACCGGAATTACCTCGTAGGTTTCGCCATCGGGCATTTTCACCTGCAAGTCTTTGGGTTTCATGGCCCCCAAAATTTCGTTAAATTTAGTATCGCTGCTCGCTACACTCATGGTGCCTTTTTGGTAACCAAAGAAATACCAAAGTTCGGGCGTGGCCGAGATGTACAAATAAAAGCGGTCATCGCCTTTCGTGCGGCGTTTTTCGGCTTTTTCCCGGGCAACCCGCAGGCGTTCCTCTTTTTCTTTGGCCGCTTTTTCTTTGGCGGCTTTTTTCTCTTCTTCGCGTTTTTTATTGTCCTCTTCGCGTTGTTTTTTCTCTTCTTCGGTCAACTCATCTTCCGGCGTTTCGTCGTAGCCTTCGTCTTCTTCTTCCGTTTGTTCCTCTTCCATTTCTTCATCCTCAATGGGCTCGTCGTCGGCAACGGTATTGGGCATTTTGTATTCAATGTAGGCCGTGAGCACTTTGTTGATTTGTTCCCCGCCAATGGTCACGATGGGCAATTTGTCATCGGTGCCCAGGAACGATTGGTATTCGGGGTTCCAGATGACATTGTGTTTGCCCAACAAAAACGCAAACTTATTATCGGATTTGGGCAACAAAATCAGGTTGTTTTTCAAATCGGCCGAAAGCGTCGCGTCGAGTTTAGGGTCGGATACAAATTCCGGAACGGCCTGCTGGTAAAACGCATTTTGCGCCGTGTAAATGGCGTTGGGGGCGTCGTAAGTGGCCGCTTTAATGCCGTTGAGCAACGCATCCATCACTTTGGGCGGCAAGAAAAACTCGGCGCCGCTCATGACTTCTCCCGTGATTTTGTAGGTGGTACTGTCCGAAATATTGAAATCGGTGCGCAATTTCCCCGCCGCTTTGATGGTCATATAGTTCAGGCCCGAACCGAGGGCAATGGGGCCTTCGGCCAACACCGTACCTACGCGGTTATCAAAAGTGAGTTTGGTACCCCGCAGGGCACTACCGGCAATTTTGGCCGAGTCGCCAAAAATAAAGCGGTCGTTGGCGGATTCGTATTTGAAAAAGTCCTGCACGTTAATCAATGGGCGATCAACGCGGGCGTAAGCGGGCAACAAAATACGCGGATAACATTCGCCGGTTTCTTTGCTCAGATAAATACCACTAATGAGCGGGTCGCCCGCCTGGTTTTTGGAATTTTTAATGCGCACCAACGGGTCGTTTTTGTCCACGTCGGTATTCACAAAAAACCAGTTGCTGCCGGGCAGTTTGTCGGCGTCCAATTTGGCAAAACCTTCAAAGTGCAAATTGGGTTTTTTGGCCTCCAATTTTACTTTTCCCTGGAACAGGGTTTTTACGCCCAAACGGAACTTGGCGTCTTCTTTAATGGGACCTTCGGCGGTGGTTAATACATTTTTTTTGCTTTTTACCCCGCCGCCCACGCGTTCGCCGATGATATTATCGAAATAAACTTCCTGGTCGTAACCGGTAATATTGTACTGGTAATAGCCCTTGGCGGTGTAGTCTTTTTTACCCGACAACACCACATCGGCGCGGTTGATGGTGTGGTATTTATTAATGGTATCGGCCACAATACGCGCATTTTTTAACGCTTCCATGGCCCCGCCCGATTTAATCTGAATATCGCCGTTTTCGGGGTATATAAAGGCATCGGCGGATTTGATGACATCAACACCGCCAATTTTGAGCAGGTTGGTATTCATGTCGTACACCGCGGTTTTACCCGTAAAACGCAAACTGTCGCGGTTGGGATCGGTGGAAATAAACACCGCCGGTTTATTGGGATCGGCTTTAAAATTGATGATTTGCTGCTTCATATCCCAATCAAATTCGTTCATCGAAGTAACGTATTGGTCAAGCGGCAAGGCGGTATTGGCGTTGGCGGTATTGGCTTTAAACTGGGCCTGTTGTTTGTCAAAATCCAACTCGCCATCCACGTTTTTGGATTCGAGGGCGATACCGGCCACGGTAATGGATTTAATCTGGATATCGCCCGTATCCACCGAAGCCTGGAACGGACCATAAGAAATCAGGCGGGACGTTAATTTACCCTGCACCCATTCAAATACCCCTTTTCCTTTCAAACCCGTTGGCGTGAGGATCAGGGTGCCTTTGTGGGCGTAACCGTCGGCTTTGAACAAGGTAAAGTCTTTCGCTTTACTTTCTACGTACATGGAGTCGCGGAAAGGCAACCAGTTTACTTTTACGTCCTGACCACTGGCCTGCGGGGTTTTTACGGCCCCCTCGCGGTCTTCTTCCATGAAGAATTTTTTGGCCGTACCGGTCATTTGTTTGGGTTTAAAAATAAGGTCTTCCGATTCGATGTCGGCGGTGAGGTACTCTACCGTTCCTTTGCCGAGGAACCCCTTGTTGCTGAGGTCAACGGTACCCGCAAATTTCCCTTTTTTATCGTAAGTAGGGTAGCCTGCGGTGGGTGTTTTGTGGATAAAACCAAATGATTTGTCTTCGGTACGCACCACGATCGTTTCTTTAAAGATGGGGAAAATGAGCGCGGGGCACATTTCGCCTTTAAATTTCAGGTCCTCGGGGTTGTAGTTATCGAGGGCATTAAACGAAAACGGATCGAGTTTAAAAAAGAACGAATCGCGGCGATAAGCGTTGTTTTGCGTTTCGGGGCGCTGGTAGTACACGAACGAGTTCTTTTTGGACTGCATAGAAGGGAACATTTCCAGGTCTTCTTTACCCGATTTGTTGTTGGGCGCGTCCACGAGCAATACCCCGGAAACGTATTCGATGGTAGAGTTCATGGCCCCGGCTTTTTTCAAACCCGTGTTGAGGTCTTTTTCGCCCACGGGCAAATAAAAGTCGAGGTTTTTAACGGAGTCAAACGTAACGTCAAATTTATCGTAGTTAAAGGCCATATCGCGGCCTTCAAACACGGCATAACCGGCAAAAAGGCGACCCGAAAGGCGCATATCGCGGTTTTTCAACAAGGTCAATTGGTTGCCCTGCGGAATGATGGCCACGTGTTGGCGCGCGCTCAATTCGAGGTTTTTGACCGCTTTAATGTTGGTCTCCTTGGTTTTGAGGTTGAGGCTGGCGTTCGATTGGTTGGTTGTGGACTGAATTTTGATGGCGTCGTAGTCCGTTTTTCCGGCGTAGGCTTCGGCGTAGTGCAGGAGTTTTTCGCGGATAACAATTTTGTGGGCCTCAAAATAATAGTTGATAAAACCTTCGGCGACCATTTGGGCTAAAATGGTTTGAATATTGGAATTGTCCCAGGAAGGATTCAATTCGCGGGCAAAATCATTATCCGAAACCACGTATACGTCGTTGGAATCTTTGCCAATGGTCGTGGCCAGCAAATACAACGACGAGATGGGGTTTTTGCTCGAAATGTTTTGCAAGCGAATCATGGTGGCTGGTTCGTACAATTTACTGCTTTCGAACGACACGGTGCGGTCACCACCCCGGGTACCGGGTACTTGCGCCCCAATTTCCAGCGAATCCTGGTTAAAGTGGTACACAATCCGTTCGGCGGTGAGGTTCATATTGTAAAACGAGGAGTAAAACGGGTTCTTTTGGGAGCCTTTTTGTCCGCGTTCGAGGGCCAGGTTTTGCCGTTTAATATCAAGTCGCATCACTGCGCCGGGGTGCATAATTTCGGTGCCATCGTTCATTTTCATGCGGGCATCCACGCTTTCGGCGGCAATACTGCTTTCGCGGCGAATGAGGAATAAATCCGATTTTCCGGCAAAAACCTCTTCGCGTTTTTTGTTAAATACCGTCAGGCGGGCGGGCTGACCGGGTGCGCCTTGTCCGTAGATGGAACTTCCCCACAATTTAAGACCACCTTCGTATTCGATACCTTCGCCCAATTTGCCAATTTTGAGGGTTTTTTCAAAAGACTCAAAACGCGGATAAGAACCGGAACTGTCCTTTGCCGACGATTCGATGTTGTGTTGCAGACTACCGGCAATGAGTTTGTTGGGAAAATACAGCGGATACGACAACATGGCGGTGTCGCATTTGACCAAAGGCGTATTTACCTCCATAAAATAATTACCCAAAGTGGCCTGCACGGTGGAGTCGAGGCCCGCCGTTTGCCAGTTTACTTTTCCAGAGCGTCCTTTCCATTTCAGGGTATAGGGAAAATAAGTGCCCGATGTGTTGTAAATGGCCACCGAGTCGTTTTTGCGCACGCCCGCGAGGTTGACATTGAGGCAGTTTAAAATGGCCTGACCACTGGAATCTATGTACGCAAAATCCCATTTTCCACCCCGGATTTTCCAGGTAACGGAGCCGCCTTCGCCGGTGCGGAGGGCACTGCTGTTGAACAGGTCGTCGGAGAATTCGAGGAACAAACCCACGGGTTTTATTTTACCGGCCGTGACGTTTTGCAGCGTTTTTTCGGCCACGGAATGCCACCGGTTAAAGAGGGTGGTGTCGGGGTTGGTTCTGGCCCCGCACACGGCGTTGATATAGTTTTTGAAATACGGAAACGCCGTCATTTTAAGCCCGCGCATGCGGTTACTGAGGGCGATGACCCGTTTCATATCCGTTTCGGAAATGAGCGCTGATTTGTGCGCTTTTTTTAAAACGGAAAAGGATTCGGCCATATCGGGCCGTTTGGAGGCATTCATAAAGCCGTCCAATTGATCCATAAAAGTATTGGTGTTGTCCGAAAACGTGTCTTGCGCCGAGAGGTTAGTGCAGCAGGCCAACAAGACGATAAAGGCAGTAATGAGTTTATTCATGTTGTATTAAATTCAAAACAAACGAGAATTGTTTGAAATAAAGCGATGAGTGGGAATCAATTTTTAGGTTTTTTGCGGACTTCTTCTTTCAGGACTTTGCCCTCTTTTTTTTCGGCTTCGAAGGCTTTTTTCCGGGTTTCGCGGTAAAATTTGGCCAATTCGCGCAGTTCAACGGGTTTTCCGTGGAGGTGTCGGTGATAAGCGATAATGGTAAAATCGGCCATATCATCGGGGTACGTCACCCCGGCGCTGCGGAGGTAATGGGAGAAACGCGACCCTTCGTAGAAGCACCAATTGGTAATCATCCAACGGCCGAGGCGGTTGCGCAGGGCAGCGTCAACGGTGTCTTCGGGGATGGTCTTAATTTTTTCTTTTGACTCCGCAGAGATGCTTTTGTCTAATTGTGCGAAGGCATCGTCCAGATTTTTTGGGATATACACGCCGTGTAACTTATCTTTGGTGATTCGTTCGTTGTAGCGTTTTTGGTATTCCTCTTCGGTATTTGCCGGGCCTTCGGGTTTGGGTTCCGGTTGGGCCTGCACGGCTGAAATAGTGAAAGTATTCAGTGCGAAAAGCACGATGAATGTTTTGACAATCAATTTTTTACACATAAAATATCGGTACAAGAATGTCGTTGCCTAAATTGTCTTTGTTGGAAATTTTTTTGATTGAAATACTGGTTTGGTTGGGGTTGTGGGTTGCCAGCGAATACGTGGCGACGCTATTAACGACAATTATTGCGCCTATCGTATTTGCGATATTGGTTATTGCGCTGATCTCCGAAGGAATTGAGCGCACAAAAGTACCTCGGCTCTATTTTCAGGTCATGCTGATTTCGACTATTGCGCCGCTTTTGGCGGGGTTAGTGTATTGGTTAGTGACGCGGGAGTGATGAGAGATGAGTGAAAAGTGATGAGTGAAAAGTGATGAGTGAAAAGTGATGAGTGAGGAGGAAAAAACTTCTAATGTCTGCTATCATACGTCATTAATCATACATCAAAAAAAACATGCTTAAAAGACGCCCAAGATACGCAAAAAAGCCGCTGGACGCTGGTTTGTTTTGTGCGGCTACGCTGCGGCACAGCCGCATGGATCGTTTCACACGAAATGCAATTTCGCGCGAACAGTGAGGAGAGAAAAGTGAATAGTGAAAAATGAATAGTGATGAGATATGAGTAGCCTGTTTTTTACAAAAAAAGCATCTAAAAATAAAAACGCATGTGGTTTAAAAAATTAACCGGTTTTCACGAAGAATCTCCCGAAAACGTCCGGCGTCACCTTCGGATAGAGGGGGACGCCTTTGTTTCGGCGGTGAATCAGAAAAAATTTGCCTTCGGAAAGTTGGAAATCGCCACTTTGGAAGAACTAAGGCAGCACCAGACGACGGCACTTACGACGTATAACGGTGCGCTGAACCTCGGCGAAATTGTGGGTAATGTCCGGCATTTGCACACGCTACCCCATAATGCCAACGCTTTGTTTCAGGCGGCATCGCAGTTTAATCTGTTGGAAATGGTGGAGCCAAATGTTACACCCGAACAAGGTATTGACCGCTACGAATTGGACCATACCCAAGGTCCGGCCTGCGCCATTGCCTGCGGCGCGGGAACCATTTACCGCAATTATTTTGTAGAAATGGGGGATCAATTGGGCCAAACCGCCCATAAACAAATTGATTGCCTGGAACTGGTGGGCCAATACCTTCAGGACGATGAACGGCCGCTTTGGACCATGCAAAACGGCTATGCCCTTATTTCACAAGCGGGTTTGCTGGCCATTAATGAAAAATTACAAGCACTGTCCGACGAAGAACGCGAGGACTTAAAAGGTAAGTTAAAAGTGGGAATTCAGTGGAACACCGAAGTGACCATCGCCGAACAGCCGCAACGCGTATCTCAAATCTATTGCTCCGCTTTACCGGTGGCCTACAATTCAACGGACGCGATGTACTGGGAAAGTTTTGCCAGAATTATCCTTGAAGCGACCTACGAAGCCACTTTTTACGCGGCCCTTCGCAACCTGCAAACGACCGGCTCGAACCTCTTGTATTTGACTTTGGTGGGCGGCGGCGCATTTGGAAACGATGAAAACTGGATTTGGGAATCCATTCAAAAGGTTGTTCTTCAGTTCAAAAATGTACCTTTGGACGTGAATTTTGTTAGTTATGGTTCCTCTAATGCCCGTTTAAGGGCAAAAATAGCAGATGTATGCACCCGCATTGTTTAAACTGTAGATTACAGCGAACACATCGTCCTCAACACCTACAAAGTGGCCGGAGATATTCTGGTGACCGTTGTTTTTACGTTATTGGCCATTGGTTTCAAAAAACTATTCTAAATGGGGTTTAGCGGTGCGCAGCGTACTCACGGCCTTTATTTTGATTCTGGTGGCCGCCGCCGTAACGGCGTTCGCCGTTGGCGTTAATGATGGTTTGAACGACGCTTTGTGAATTTGGTTTGTTTTGGGTGTGGCGTCGCACGGCGGTGCGGCTCGGATATATTTTCATTTGGGTATGGTTATTTATTTTGGGTGTGGAGTCGCACGGCCGTGCGGCTCTACGATTATTCGTTTATCACTATTCACTATTCGTTATTCACTATTTTCGTACCTTTGCGCGCCTTTCGGCATAATTTCACCAATTTTTACTTATTCTGATAAAAAATGCTCCGTTCTGCGTTAATTTCTGTCTTTTCTAAAGACGGACTCGAACCCATTATCCAACGTTTGCATCAACTTGGCGTACAGTTATACAGCACTGGCGGCACGCAATCGTACATTGAAAAATTAGGCATCCCCGTTACTTCCGTAGAGTCGCTTACCGGCTATCCGAGTATCCTCGATGGTCGGGTAAAAACCTTGCACCCCGCCGTTTTTGGGGGCTTGCTGGCCCGCCGCGAAGAAGGACACCTGGCGCAGTTGGAGCAGTTTAATATCCCACAAATTGATTGTGTCATCGTGGATTTGTACCCGTTTGAAGATACCGTTGCGAGTACCCACGTGGAAAATGATATTATCGAAAAAATTGACATTGGTGGGGTTTCGCTCATTCGCGCTGCCGCCAAAAACTTTAAAGATGTGTCGGTCGTGGCATCCAAAGACGAGTACAAACTCTTCCTGGATATGCTCGACGCGCACGGTACCGAACTCACCGAAGAGGACCGCCGCGAATTGGCGCGCCGGGCGTTTAAGGTGACCTCCAATTACGATATCGCCATTTTTAACTGGTTCAACGAAGGCACTACCGATATTTCGTTCAAATACTCCATTCACCGCTCCGATATTCTCCGTTACGGCGAAAATCCGCACCAGTCCGGGGTGTTTTTTGGCGATTTTGACCAAATTTTTGACAAACTCAACGGGAAAGCCATTTCGTACAATAACCTCGTGGATATTGACGCGGCCGTACAACTCATGCGCGAGTTTCAGGTGGGTAAACCTTGTTTTGCCATCCTCAAACACACCAATGCCTGCGGCGTAGCCCGCCGTCATACCCTTTTGGAGGCTTGGCAGGCGGCCCTGGCCTGCGACGCTACTTCGGCGTTCGGGGGGATATTTGTTTGCAATTCTACCGTAGACCTGGCCACGGCGCAGGAAATTAATAAACTGTTTTACGAGGTGCTGATCGCGCCCGATTTCGCCCCCGATGCGCTGGAATTGCTCCAAAAGAAAGAACAGCGTATTTTGTTGAAAATTAAAACGTTCGAAATTAAAAAACGCAATTTCCGTTCGCTCCTCAACGGCGTGGTCGAACAAGATGCCGACCTCAAAACCGAAACCGAAGCCGATTTGCGCACCGTTACCACCCGCCAGCCAACACCCAAAGAAGTGGGTGAGTTGATTTTTGCGGTGAAATGCGTAAAACACCTCAAATCAAACGGTATTGCGCTGGTAAAAGAACGCCAGTTGATTGGCATGGGCTGCGGACAACCCTCGCGCGTGGATGCCTTGCGCCAAGCCATTGCCAAAGCCAAAGCCTTCGGGTTCGATCTCAACGGCGCGGTTATGGCCTCCGATGCGTTTTTCCCCTTCCCCGATTGCGTCGAAATTGCCCACGAAGCGGGTATTACGGCGGTGATTCAACCAGGAGGATCGGTAAAAGACCAGGACAGCGTGGATGCCTGCAATAAATTTGACATGGCGATGGTGATGACCGGTTTCCGCCACTTCCGCCATTAATAGCGCACAAATTTAGATTTTTCTGATCCTATAAACTTGCCCGTTGTAACAAAATGCCGTTACAGCGGGCAAGTTTTTTTATGTTTAGCCTCACTTCATCCACGCACGCAGGGTATTTGGGTTGGAGAAAATCGCTAATAATTCTTCGGAGTCTTTTATCCTTTTTTTGGCGCTGCGTTTGCAACTTTTTATGTACTGGTCGAATTGGTGCTCCATGGTACTCAACGTAATTCTTTGTTGCAGCAACTGGGTAACATTCCCCAACATAAAGGCCAGTTCGTACTGGAGTGTCCTTTTTTGACCTTTCAAAACGCGGACAAAAGCGTTTAATTTTTCTTCCGAAAGATCGGTCAATACCTCTGGGGCCAGGCATTCCAGTTCGAGTTGGATTTGAAACAGGGCGAGCAGGTTACTTTCTTCGTAAGCCGCAGTTAAGCGTTGCATAATGGCCGTTTTGCGCACTTTTTCGTTTTCATCCGGTTCCAGATCGGGGTGAAATGTTTTGGCCAGTTCCATGTACAATTCCCGCACCGATTTGGATGCCACCCGTGCTTCGGCTTCTTTTTTGGCCTTTTTTTCCGCCGCGATTCGTTCTTTTTCCAGTTGACGGGCGGTTTTGGGCCGGGTTCCTTTGGCTTCTTGTTTTTTTTCAGCGATGCGGCGCCGAAGTTCTTCTTGTTCTTCGTGCATCTGAGCGGCCCGAAATTTCATGAATTCCACCAGTTTTTCGAGGGTATCAATTTCGGGGTCTATTTTTTCGCCCGACATACTTTCAAACCTCTTTTTCGTTTGGAGAAACTCGGCCATTTGCATTTCTTTTACGTCCTCCTCGAAATTGCCGTTGGTCACTTTGTTGTACAATTCAATAACCTCTTCATCCATATTGGGCAAACTGTCCATCAATTCCAACAGGATTTCAATTAGTGTTTCGCGCTCCTTTTTTTTGGTAAAGTGGTTGGACAACATTTGTTCACCCATGCGAATGGTCTCTTTGCGCAGCAATACTATTTTTTCGATCAAAGGTTCTACTTCCCGGCTTACCCGTTCGTGAAATTTGGGAATTTCTTTTTGCATCAAATCAATCGTGTCCGACAAATTTTTTATTTGAATGTTCAAACGGTGAAATTCCGCTTGTTTTTTGGACAACTTGCCGTTGTCCTCCTGCATGATTTGAATAATATCTGCCATAATCTGTATTGTCTGCACAAATGTACAAAAAGGCACAAAAAAAGGCGCACCCTCGTTCGGATACGCCTTTATTTTTGGTACGAAACAGTTATCGTTGCGGTTTGAACAGCGCACCTTCCGGCACCTGAACAACCAAAAGAAATGAGGAAAAGCAAAGGGAAAGGTAATAATGGTGTGTTACCGCGTCCGTTTCCTGTTGCGACCTGTATTGTCTTTCAGTTTAGTCATATAAAAGACAGGATTATTTTTTTTTAGTGAAAAGTGAATAGTGAAAAGTGAATAGTGAAAAGTGAATAGTGAAAAGTGAAAAGTGAATAATCTTTGGGTGTACTTTTCAGTAAAAAAATACCAAAAGAGAACACTCTACGACGAGCAAAACTATTCACTATTCACTCTTCGTTATTCACTTTTCACTTTTCACTCTTCACTCTTCACTCTTCACTCTTCACTAAATTAAGCAGAGCATGCTTCGCAACTTGGATCATCGAGGCTGCAAACTTTGCCTTCTACGATGGGTTCGGGAACCGACATCGAGATGGGGGCTTTTTCGGCAACGGGCAATGGGTCCAAGGCGGTCATGGGTGCTTTGGCGCTGATGCTTGTTTCAGCGGCTACAGCCATGTTGGCACTTGCGAATTTGTTCTGGTGTTTTTGACTGAGGGTGAATTTAATCGGGTCGGTGGCTGCTTTAGAGCGCAGGTAATACATGCCGGTTTTTAACCCTTTTTGCCACGCGTAGAAGTGCATGGACGAGAGTTTAGAGAACGACGGTGCCTCCATAAACAGGTTGAGACTTTGGCTTTGGCAAATGAACGCACCGCGGTCGGCAGCCATGTCCAAAATCACCTTTTGACTTAATTCGTAAGCGGTTTTATAAATGGAGCGTACCTTCTCCGGGATGACCTCGATGCCTTGGATGGAACCATTGGCCGCCATAATGGCTTCGCGCATTTCTTCATCCCAAAGACCCAGGCGCACCAAATCGCGCATGAGGTGTTTGTTCACGACAATATGCTCGCCCGCCAGCGTACGGCGGGTGTACAGATTAGAAGTATAAGGTTCAAAGCACTCGTTGTTGCCCAAAATCTGGCTGGTGCTGGCCGTTGGCATGGGAGCCACCAGCAGGGAGTTGCGCACACCTACTTTTTGAACTTTGGCGCGCAGGCTTTCCCAATCCCAACGATCGGATGGTTTTTCGTTCCACATGTCGAACTGGAAAATCCCTTTGCTCAACGGTGAACCCTGGAAGGTTTCGTAAGCGCCGTGTTTTTCGGCCAATTCGCAACTTTCGGTCATGGCCGCGAAGTAAATCGTTTCAAAAATATCGCGGTTCACCTGGCGGGCTTCCGGGCTGTCGAAGGCCATACCCATCAGGATAAATACATCGGCGAGGCCCTGAACACCCAACCCAATCGGGCGGTGACGCATGTTCGAATTGCGCGCTTCCGGCACCGGATAGAAGTTGATGTCAATCACTTTGTTCAGGTTACGGGTCGCTACGCGGGTAATGTCGTAGAGGTGCTTGTGGTCAAATTCGCCGTTTTTAACGTATTTGGGCAACGCCAGCGACGCGAGGTTGCACACCGCCACTTCGTCTTTGGAAGTGTATTCGATGATTTCGGTGCAAAGGTTCGACGAACGAATAGTCCCCAGATTTTGCTGGTTGCTTTTTTTGTTCGCGTGGTCTTTGTACAAAATATACGGCGTACCGGTTTCCACCTGGCTTTCCAAAACGGCATTCCACAAATCGCGGGCTTTTACCACTTTACGGGCGCGGCCTTCGGTTTCGTATTTGTGGTACATATCTTCAAATTTGCCGCCGTACACGTCGAACAGGCCCGGTGCTTCGTTCGGGTCAAACAACGACCATTCTTTGTCGTCGCGCACGCGTTCCATGAACAAATCGCAGATCCACAGCGCGTAGAACAAATCGCGGGCGCGCATTTCTTCCTTACCGTGGTTTTTCTTCAGGTCGAGGAATTCAAAAATATCGGCGTGCCACGGTTCGAGGTACACCGCAAAAGCGCCTTTGCGTTTGCCACCGCCCTGATCCACGTACCGCGCCGCGTCGTTAAATACGCGCAACATCGGGATGATACCGTTCGAAGTACCGCCCGTACCTTTAATATAAGAACCCGTAGCGCGGACATTGTGAATGCTCAAACCGATACCACCGGCGCTTTGCGAAATCAGCGCGCAGCGTTGCAGGGTTTCAAAAATACCCGCGATGCTGTCGTCGGTCATGCTCAACAGAAAGCACGAAGACAACTGCGGCTTGGGTGTACCGGCGTTAAAGAGGGTAGGGGTGGCGTGGATAAACCACCGCTCGCTCATGAGGTTATAGGTCTCGATGGCCGATTCCACGTCTTCACCGTGAATACCCACCGCAACGCGCATAAAGAGGTGTTGCGGGCGCTCCACCACGCGGCCGTTCATGCGCATGAGGTAAGAGCGTTCGAGGGTTTTGAAACCGAAGTAATCAAACTCGAAGTCGCGGTCAAAAATAATGGCCGAATCAAAGCGATCCTTGTGTTTTTGCACCACTTTGTGGGTTTCTTCGCTGATAAGGCCCGCCCGATCACCCGTTTTGGGGTCAATGTATTTGTAAAGGGCGTCAATTACCTTTGAAAAGGACTTCTCGGTTTCCTTGTGGAGGTTACTCACGGCGATACGCGCCGCGAGCAGGGCGTAATCGGGGTGAATCGTCGCCATGGTAGCGGCCGTTTCGGCAGCGAGGTTGTCGAGTTCAACGGTGGTAACGCCGTCGTAAAGGCCCATAATAACCTTTTTGGACACTTCAATCATGTTGACGAAATGCGGATCGAGGCCATAAGACAATTTGCGGAGGCGAGCGGTAATCTTATCAAAAGATACATCTTCGCGGCGACCGGAGCGTTTTATTACTTGCATAGTTTGGTAATGTATTAATAAAAAATGGGCGGGTTTAAGGCCAATTTTGTTTTGATTTTTTTAAAAATCCGCATCCAGCGAAAAGCCCTGGTCTTCGCGTTTGTTCATCACGCCCGCTTTTTGGTAATCGCCCACGCGTTTTTCGAAAAAGTTGGTTTTTCCCTGAATCGAAATCATATCCATGAACGGGAACGGATTGGTGGCACCGTACACTTTTTCCTGGCCCAATGACGACAACAGGCGGTTGGCCACAAATTCGATGTATTGTTGCATGAGTGCGGCGTTCATACCAATCAGGCTCACGGGCAAGGCATCGGTCACAAATTCTTTCTCAAATTCCACGGCCTCAGTGATGATGTCGCGTACTTCGTCGTTGGAGGGCGGGTTTTCCAACATGGAGAAGAGCAGGCACGCAAAATCGCAGTGCATACCTTCGTCGCGGCTGATCAATTCGTTCGAGAACGTAAGACCGGGCATCAGGCCACGGCTTTTGAGCCAATAAATGGAGCAAAACGAACCCGAAAAAAAGATGCCTTCCACGGCAGCGAAAGCCACCAGACGGTGCCCGAACGACGGCGCATTTTCGATCCAGCGCATCGCCCAATTCGCTTTTTTCGATACGCATTCGAGATTTTGAAGGGCATTGAACAAAAAGTCCTTTTCCTTCGGATCTTTGATATAAGTGTCAATCAGGAGGGAATACACCTCTGAGTGAATATTTTCGATGGCCACCTGAAACCCGTAAAAACAACGCGCTTCGGGGATCTGTACTTCGCTCATAAAATTGATCACCAGATTTTCGTTCACAATCCCATCTGATGCGGCAAAAAACGCCAATACGTGTTTGATAAAATGCCGCTCGTTGTCGTTGAGTTTTTTGTCCCAATCAACCAGGTCTTGCGCTAAATCAATCTCTTCGGCAGTCCAGAATGACGCTTCGGCTTTTTTATACCAGTCCCAAATTTCGGGGTACTTGATCGGCAGCAGCACAAAGCGATTAGGATTTTCAGTAAGAATTGGCTCTGTAACTTCTAATTCCTTCACCATTGTATATGTTTGTATAGTTAGTTTATTTATTTATATTGAGCGTCGCTTGGTTTTGTGCATCATATTGTGGGTACGTCCCAAGGATTTTATGCACAAAACCTACGGAGTCGAAATATAAGTGCGCAGAATAGCCAGTCCGCTGGCGTTGGTAACCGGCAAGCCGTTGGCATTTGTTGGGATTAAACTAGAGATCGGATGTTAAACACCCTGTCGAATAAATGGAAAACCTGCGGCGGATGCACTGCTACGGGAACAGCCTTGAACGCATCACTGATTATTGAATTCGGAGGACGAAAGTAGAGCGAGCAAATGTCCTAAACAAACGGTAGTTTTCCACATAATGTGGATAACTTTTGTAAGTTATTGATTATCAATGCTAAATTTTTTTGTTAAAATTATCCACACTGTTGGTAACTCTTTGTGGAAAAAGAATCCTGTAAAAACGCATCTTTTTACAAAATGTCATAACGGCGTGAAAATGAAGATTTTGTACGGGCGAACACGGCAGTTATTAAAAAACAAAGGCCGACAGTGTTCAATGCTACTGTCGGCCCTGCCCATACTTTAAATATGGTCGGGAAACCATGAGAAGGATTAAAAAATGATGGTTGCAAAGGTAACAATTAAATATGAATAACCAACTCGGTATCCATGATTATTTCTTTAAATGGCCGTGGGACGGTGCTGTTGGGTTGTTCCAAAAGTTCGATCATGAGGTTGGCGGCGTTTTGGCCCATTTGGTACGCGTATTGTTCGAGCGAAGCGGCGGGCGGGTGGTCGAGGTAATCGGTGATGGGCAGGTTGGCAAAACTCACGAAGTACAGGTCTTCGTTGGGTTTAATGCCGTTGTTGCGGCACCATTTGATGGCCCCCAGCGCCACGTAGTCGTTAAAGGCCAATACGGCTTCGGGGCGTTCTTCAGTTTGGGTCCACAGTTCCTGCATTTTGGCGGCAATGTCTTCGCGGCTGAGGTCGGTGTATTTGATATAACCGGGAATGGCTTCAAAGTTAAATTCTTTGAGGGCGGCCAGGTACCCGCTCAACCGCTCCTGCGAAATACCGAGGGTTTTGGGACCGTTGAGCAACGCAATTTTGTGCAGGTTTTTTTGGGCCAGGTAACCCATTGCTTTTAGCACGCCGTCTTCCACGTTCGAGCGTACACAATGCACGGGCATGTTGTTGGGTACGCGGTCGAAAAACACCACGGGCACGTCAAATTCCTGCAATTCGCGGAAATGCTGATAATCGGTTGTTTCGGCCGAAATACTGACGATAATACCATCCACGCGGCTTTGCAAAAAGTAGCGGGTGGCCTTTATTTCCCGCTCGTATTTGTCGCGGCTTTGGGTAATAAAAATATTGTAACCTTTTCCTTCAAACGCATCTTCGATACCCGTAATGGCGAGTGAAAAGAACTCTTCGCGCAATTGGGGCAGTATTACCCCGATGGTCAGGGTGCTTTGTTTGCGGAGTGATTTGGCGGCCGGATTGGGAATATAATGGAGGGCCTTGGCCATCTCGGAAACGCGCATTTTGGTCCGCAACCCAATGCGCGGGTCATCCTGTAATGCCCTGGATACGGTAGAAACGGAAACATTAAGTGCGAGGGCAATTTCTTTAATCGTTGCCTGATGTTTACTCATGGAAAAACAAAGTTCCTTTCTGCCGGAGTTTGTCGCTTCAAAATAAAAATTGCGCAAACGTTTTAACAAGCAAAAATTAGATGAAATAAGCGATTTTAATCTCTAATGCAAAAAACGAGCATTTGTTCGACATGGATAAATTTTTTTTTCTCAACAGGATGTAAATACCTTTCGTTGCAAATCGGTAAATTTTTATTCTGCGAAAAAAACGACACACCAACAGATCGTCCGATTTTAATTTTTCACTTATTCTCTAACATTCAAAGTATGATGAAGTATTCCACTCAATTTTTGGCTCGGATGCTCATGGGTATTGCAGTGCTGCTGTCCGTTCCGGCGGTAGTAACGTATGCCCATGCGGCCGGGCCTGTTGTTTCACCCGATGAGTTTAGCATGCGTGTTACCGGTAAAGTTACCGACGACACGGGCGACGGGCTTCCGGGGGTAACGGTATCTGTAAAAGGCTCCACTACAGCTACCGTTACTGATTTAAATGGTACTTACGCGATTGAAGCCGCGGCGGGTGCAACTCTGGTATTTACCTATACGGGTTTTGAAACCCAGGAGATCAACGTAGGCAACAGCGCCGTGGTTGATGTGCGCCTCAAGTCGAACGAAAATTTGTTGAACGACGTGGTGGTTATCGGTTATGGTTCCGTGCGTAAATCGGACCTGACGGCTTCGGTGGCGACCGTTAAATCGGCCGATTTGAAAGCCATGCCGGTTACTTCGGTGGATCAGGCCATTTCGGGCCGGGCAGCCGGTGTAAACATTACCCAGGCTTCCGGCGCGCCGGGCGGTGGTGTTACCGTTCGTGTACGTGGCCCAAACTCCATCATTGCCGGTGCCGAGCCATTGTACGTTATTGACGGTATTCCGGTGTATTCCAGCAACGATAATTTTTCGGTGGGTGGGAACCGTACCGCCAGCAACGCTTTGGCAACCCTGAACCCCAACGATATTGAGTCCGTAGAAGTATTAAAAGATGCTTCCGGTACTGCCATCTACGGTTCACGCGGTTCTAACGGTGTGGTGTTGATTACGACCAAACGTGGTAAAGCGGGCCAAACCCGCGTTGATTACGAAGGCTCACAAGGTGTTCAGACGATTGCAAAACGCATCGAAATGATGAACGCCTCCGAATACGCCGAGTATCAAAACGCCCGTGCCCGTTCGCGTAACCAGTCTGAGCCATACGCTAATCCGGCATCTTTGGGTGAAGGCACCAATTGGTTGGACGAAACATCGCGCAACGGGGCGGTGATGAACCATAACCTGACATTCTCCGGCGGTAACGACAAAGTAACGTTTTCTATCGCGCCCGGTTATTTCAAAAACGAAGGTATTATTCAAAACACGGACTTCGAGCGCTACAGTTTGCGCGGTAACGTAGAGGCTAAATTCCTCAACGACCGGGTTCGTCTGGGTACCAACACGGTTTTGTCCAGAACAACGACCAACGGTATTCCAACCGACCGCGGTGGTCCGGGTGGTGCCATTATTACGATTTTGGGCCAAAGCCCCATTGGGCCGGTGTACGGTACCGATGGTTCTTATGATCTTCAGGCATACGATGGTCGCTTCCTGACCAATCCGTTGGCGGAAGTAAGAGAGGTAATTGACGAAGATCGTGGTATGCGTTACCTGAGCAACAACTACGTGAATTTTGAATTGGCCAAAGGTTTAAATTTCCGTACCTCTATTGGTGTGGATCTATTTAGCGGCAACCGTGAAACCTGGTACAGCCGTCAAACGCGTTTGGGTCGTGAGCGCAACCGTTCTTACGAAATTCAATCCAGAAATGTGTTGAATTATATCAACGAGAATATCCTTTCTTACAGTAAATCATTTGGTAACAGCCGCCTCGATGCCGTGGCAGGTTATACGTATCAAACCGATGACAACCGCTCATTTGGTATTACGACCAATGATTTTATCACCGATGACTTGGAAACCAATCGTTTAGAAGGTGGGGTTCGTCCACAAGTGCCATTTTCTAATCGTACTAACTGGGTTTTACGCTCTATGTTGGGCCGTGTAAACTATGCTTTGATGGACAAATACCTCGTGACCGTAACATTCCGCCGCGATGGTTCTTCCCGTTTTGGTCCAAACAACAAATACGCGAATTTCCCGTCCATCGCTTTGGCTTGGCGGGCGAAAGAAGAGTCTTTTTTGAAAAACGTAGATGCGTTTTCAGATTTCAAAGTACGGGCCTCTTACGGTATTACGGGTAACTCCGAAATTCCGGCGTACCGGTCTGTAGCAGAGTTATCCGTGGGGGGTAACTTGAATTATCTTGTTAATGGTCAATTAGTGCCAGGTTCGGCGGTAATCCGCGTAGGTAACCCGGACTTGCGCTGGGAACGCACCCAAATGATGAACTTCGGGATAGATTTTGGTATTTTGGATGGCCGCGTTAACTTTACGGCGGATTATTTCAGAAACCGCACCAGCGATTTGTTGTTAAACGTTGTAACACCGTTCTCCACTGGTTTCCGTTCTGTTTTACAGAATTCTGGTGAGTTGGAAAACAAGGGTTTAGAATTAACCATGAATGCATTGGCGGTAAAAACCCGTGATTTCTCTTTGAACATTGGTGGTAATATCTCTACATTGAAAAACAAAGTATTGTCATTGGGTGGTACTGCACCATTTTACTCATACGTGGTGTCGCACTTAGGCCCGGAAGGCTCTTACGTTGCCGAAGGTTTGCCCATTGGCGGTTGGTACGGTTTTAACGCCATCGGTATTTGGCAAAACCAAGCCGAAATTGATGCTAATCCTAACCTTACCGGTATTGATAAGCCAGGTTATGTTCGTTACGAAGACGTTGACGGTAATGGTACTATTGACAACGGTGACCGTAAGTTCCTCGGTGATCCCAACCCAGACATCACTTGGGGTTTGAATACGGGTATTAATTTCAAAAATTTTGATTTTAATATCTTTTTCCGCGGTGCACACGGCCACCAGATTCGTAACCTTCAGGCTTCTGAACACGCCGACGGTGTAGGTAACTATAACCAATACAAAGTGGTCGCCACGGAGTCTTGGTCAACCACCAATCCAGGCGGTACGCGTCCGGTAGTCGATGCAACCCGTGAGTTTCCATCGTATTTCCGTCGCTCAAATTTCTTTATTGAAGACGGAGATTTCGTACGTTTGCAAAATATGGCCATTGGTTATACCTTGCCAACCATGAAAAATATCCGTAGTTTGCGGATTTACGTGAGTGGCCAAAACCTGGCGTTGTGGACCAAATACTCCGGTTTCGACCCCGAAGTAAGCAACGGTGGCCAATCTCCGCTGAACCGTGGCGATGACTATGATGCTTACCCACGGGCACGCACCTTTAACATTGGTGTACAACTTGGTCTGTAAAATTCAAACACTATACATAACTACACAAGCACTTTTTAACAATGAAAAAGATGTTTAAAAATTCATTACTCGTTGCCGGTGCAATCGCCTTCTCTTTGACGGCTTGCCAAAACCTGACGGAGAAGCCAGATACCGCCAGCCCGGATACTTTTTTTTCCAACGACAATGACCTCACTGCCGCCGTAAACGGCGCGTATCGTCCGTTGAACTATGAATGGTTCAACTCTTATTACAACCGTTGCGTAATTGATTGCGCTTTGGGCACCCAAGCCGGTTACGAAAAAGGCCCACAATATTACGAACGTGGTCAATATGTAGCCACCGACGAATACTTGTTGGCTTTTTGGGCGCAAAACTACGATGGTATCAATCGCACCAACGTGGTGTTGGAGGCATTGGACACCAAAACGGCTAATTTCACCGCCGATGTGGCCAAACAGGCCGCCGGTGAAGCCCGGTTCTTGCGCGCCCTCTACCTGTACCAGTTATTTGGGGTGTTCGAAAATATTCCGGTTCCAACCCGGGCTACGGTAAATGAATTGGGCACATTTGAATCAAATGCCGGTGGTAAAGACAAGGCTATCGCGCAAATGATCGCCGACCTCACCGCCGCCGAAAATGAACTCCCGGCTACGGCAACCGACGGCCGCCCGTCTAAATGGGCCGCTAAAACGCTGTTGGCAAAAGTATTGTTGGAAAAAGGCGACTGGGCTGCCGCGAAAGCAAAAGCCGAAGAAGTGGTGAACCAAAGCGGTTTGACCCTTTTCCCCGATTTCCTGAGCACTATTGACGTAGCGCACGAAAACACCGGCGAGCGTTTGTTCGAGATTCAGAACGATTTTGACTTGTCTCCGTGGAACAACTACAACAATATGCACGCCCACTTTACCCCAACGGACTGGGATGGTGGCGATCCTAATACCCTCAGTACGGGTGACGGTGTTACTGCTGCCGGTTGGGGTGATGCCTGGATCGTGGGTGACATCAATTGGCGCAAAGACTTCTTCAGCGACAACGACCGCCGCACTTCGGTGACTTTTATGAGCCGTTACCGCTCTAAAAATGCCAACGGCGACGTAGTAGAATGGGATCCCGCTGCTTCTTCTCCATTTATCGCGCCAGGTAGTGCTAACCGCAAGTTCAACAACGTTATTTTCCAAAAAGTAATCGAGTACAACATTGGCGGCTGGCAATACACCAAGAAAAACTACGTGTTACTTCGTGTAGCCGACGCTTACCTTGCGCACGCCGAGGCTTGCGCCCGCCTCAACGACAATGCCGGTTTGACTACTTTGAACGCTATTCGTTCACGCGCCGGTTTGGCCGATGCACCAGCCCTTACAACTGATGCGGTATTTGAAGAGTGGATGCGCGAATTTGCGGGCGACGGTTGGGCTTTCCCATTGTGCCGTCGTTTTGGCAAAACGGCCGAAATTATCCAAAAATACGCTGGTCGTACCGTGGATAACAACAAATTCCGGGTAATGCCAATTCCACAGGCCGAAATCCTGTCGAATGCCAATATCACGCAGAATGCAGGGTGGTAATCCGTTGTGCTAATGATTTTTACAAAAAATAATCAACGTAAATATTCCGGAATATGGGGAGGAGGAAGGCTCCTTCCCATATTTTTTCTGTGCTTTTCCTGTGCAAAAAAAGAAACGTACCTGTTCCTGGAAAAAGACGCTGTCGCCTGCGGTATTCAGTTTGTGAATACTGTAACCTCCGACGAGCGCCACAATTTTATTAATTATTCATACGCCTACAACGGCGGCGGAACCGGCGCGGCCGACCTCGATAACGACGGTTTGCCCGAACTCATTTTTACCGGTAACCAGGTGCCCTGCGCCCTCTACCGAAACCGGGGTAACCTTCAGTTTGAAGATATTACCGCCGCTTCGGGCCTGAAAACCGACGGCTGGTGCACCGGTGTTACCTTTGCCGATATTAACGCCGATGGCCTGCTCGACATCTATATTTCCCGGGCTGGCAATTACGACGTACCCCAACGCGCCAACCTTTGTTTTATTAACCAAGGCAACCTCCAATTTAAAGAAAAAGCCGCCGAACTGGGCCTCGCCGATACCGGATGGAGCACCCAGGCTGCCTTTTTTGACGCCGACCGCGACGGTGATCTGGATTGTTACGTGCTCAACGCCACCAACACCGATCGTTACCCCAACCGCATCAAAAAAGACCGCAAATTTGATGGTTCGGACCCGGCTTCCGACCAGTTTTACCGCAACAACAACGGGCACTTTGAACCCGCTACCGTGGCCGCCGGGCTGGGCGACGATGCCTGGGGACTGGGGTTGAGCATTGCCGATTTTAACGGCGATTTGTGGCCCGATATTTACGTGGCGAACGATTTTTTGGCCAATGACCTCCTCTACATCAACCAAAAAAACGGCCAATTCCGCAACCTTACCGATTCCCTTTTGGGCCATACCAGTCACTTCTCGATGGGCTGCGACGCCGCCGATTATAACAACGACGGACGCACCGATCTTTTTGTGGCCGATATGATGCCTTCTACCAACCTGCAACGCAAAAAAATGACCGGCGTACTTTCCGCCCAGGCTTACCAAATGGTGCTGGAATCGGGGTACGCGCCGCAGTACATGCGCAATACCTTACAACTGAATACGGGCCAGGGCTTTGCCGAAATTGGCCAAATGGCCGGGGTGTTTTCCACCGACTGGACCTGGTCGCCGTTGTTTGCCGATTTTGACCTCGACGGAAAACAGGATCTGGTGATGACCACCGGCTATTTGCACGACATTATTGACATGGATTTTATCCTGCAAAACAACGAATTGGGCCGAACGGGCATGAATTTGCAGGAAATTGATAAAATTATCAAAGAACGGGCGGCCAAACAAACGCCCTACGCTTCGGCCATTCGTTTTTTTCAACAAAACAACACGTGGTCTTTTACCGATCAAACGGGCATTTGGAACCCCAAAAAAGATGGTTTTCACAATGGTTCCGTGGCGGTGGACCTCGACGGCGACGGCGATTTGGATGTGGTGAGTAACAACATCAACCAATCGCCGGATATCTTGGTGAATACCGCCAAAAACCAGGAAAAAACGCCCAAAAATACCCTGACGGTGCAATTGTCCGCGCCACAGACCATTGGTTCGCTCGTGCGCGTGCACACGGGCGCAACGATTCAAACCCGCTACCTGAGTTATACCCACGGTTACCAAAGTGCCGGTGACGGCCGCTTGTATTTTGGGTTGGACAGCAATACCGTGGCCGATAAAGTGGAGGTGATTTGGCCCGACGGGCAATATCAAACCTTGGAAAAAGTAGCCGGTCTGGTGGTGGTTAAAAAAACACCGGGGCCGATGGCTACCCCCGATTGGGCGGCGTTGGCGGCACCTTTGCTCCAAAAAACGGGTGCAACCAAGTGGAAACACGCGGAAACACCTTACAACGACTTTGACATTGAACCTTTGTTACCCCGGCAATATTCGCGCGAGGGTCCCGGCGTTACCGTGGGTGATGCCAACGGCGATGGTCTCGACGATATTTTTGTCACCGGGGCCAAAGGCCAATTGGGTACTTTGATGCTCCAAACCCCCGGCGGTGCTTTTACCGAAACAGCCATTGGGACATTGCCCAAATTTGAAGAAGATGTGGCGGCGCTGTTCACCGACGTGGACAACGATAAAGACCTCGATTTGGTGGTCATCAGCGGCGGAATTGAATTGGAACCCGACGCACTACGGTACAGTCCCCGCCTTTACCTCAACGACGGAAAAGGTGTTTTTACGCCAACCGAAGGCTATTTGCCGGTGGCCCGACAACCGGGCGGCTGCGTTACCGCCGGTGATTACGACGGCGACGGTGACCAGGATTTGTTCATTGGCGGCCGACGCACCAGTCTGAAATACGGAGTGCCCGGAAAAAGTATGTTGTTGCAAAACGACGGCACCGGTCACTATACCGATGTGACCGAGCGGATTGCCCCCGGTCTCAGCGCGGCCGGTATGCTCACCGACGCCATTTGGGCGGATTGGAACGGCGACGGGCAGTTGGATTTGCTCGTGGCGGGTGAATGGATGCCCCTGACGTTATTTGTCCAAAACAACGGTGCGTTTCGCCCAACGGCCCTTTCCGGTACGCGGGGTTTTTGGTATTGTTTGGAATCGGGTGACCTCGACGGTGACGGCGATTTGGACGTGGTTGCGGGAAACATGGGCAAAAACAACAAATACGGCATTTCGGCCAAAACCCCGGTGCAATTGTTTTCCAAGGATTTTGACGGCAACGGGTATTTTGATCCGGTAATGGGATATTTTATTCAAAACCAATTGGTTACGGTGCATGGCCGCGACGAACTCATGCGCCAGTTGCCCAAATTGCGCAAACAGTTTAACTCGTACAAAGCCTACGCCAGTGCCACGTTAGAACAGGTGTTTCCGGCCAAAGACCGCGCTGATGCCCTTGCGTTAACGATGGAAGAATGCCGTTCGGCGGTATTTTACAACGATGGTAAGGGCGGTTTTACGCCTTGTTTTTTGCCCGATGAAATGCAAACGGCCCCGCTACGCGACGTATTAATTTCGGACGTGGATGGCAACGGAACACCCAATATTATCGCCATTGGAAATGATTACGCCTGGGAATCGGGCAGTGGCCGTATGGATGCATCCTCCGGCTGGATATTAGACACAAAAGATCACTTCAATTGGGCCGCAATGCCCGGCGGGGCTTTTGCCAAAGGCGATGGCAGGGCTTTGAAATTCATTCGCCACCCGAACATACATTATCTTATCGCAAAAAATAACGATAACCTGTTGTTTTTTAGTAAATCCTCGATTATTCAATAATATGTATCCGCAAACAGTAATTGAACATTATCAGACCATTTTTGGGGAGGAGCCTACCATTGTGGTACGTGCTCCCGGTCGAATTAACCTGATTGGAGAGCATACCGACTATAACGGCGGTTATGTGTTGCCCGCGGCCATTGACAAAGCCATTTGGTTTGCGGCCGGTCCGCGCCAGGATACCCGACTTTCGTTTTTCGCGCTGGATTTGGCGGATAATATCGAAGTGGACCTGCACCAAATACGGCAACAAGCCCACAAAACCTGGGCGAATTATTTGCTGGGGGTCATTAGCGAATTGCACAAAGACGGCCTTAAAACCGAAGGACTGAATTTGGTTTTTGGGGGTGATGTACCTTTGGGAGCCGGGCTTTCATCGTCGGCGGCGGTGGAAAGCGGCATGGGACATTTGCTTAATGAAATGTTGCACATTGGTTTTAGCAAAATGGACATTGTACAACTCGCCCAACGCGCCGAAAATAACTTTGTGGGGATGCAATGCGGCATTATGGACATGTTTGCATCGGTCATGGGCAAAAAGAAACACGTGGTCCGCCTCGATTGCCGTAGCCTCGAATATGAGTATTTTCCCTTTGAAACCAACGAATACACCATTGTTTTGTGTAATTCGGGGGTAAAACACGCACTGGTGGATTCGGAGTATAACGTACGTCGCCAGGAAGCCGAACAGGGCGTTGCCATTATGAAAGAACAATTGCCCGGTATAAAAACCCTGCGCGATGTAAGCCCCGAGCAATTTGAGCAACAGGCCCACCGATTGCCCGAAGTGGTGTACCGGCGCTGCAAATACGTCATTCAGGAAATCAGGCGGGTAGAGGTGGCCTGCGAAGCGCTCAAAAGTGGTGATTTGGTCACTTTTGGCCAATTGATGTACCAAACCCACGAAGGTTTACAACACGATTACGAGGTGAGTTGTCCCGAATTGGATTTTCTGGTGGACTGCACCCGGGAATTTAATCGGGTATCGTCCGTTCCGCAGGCCGTATTGGGATCGCGTATGATGGGCGGTGGTTTTGGCGGTTGTTCGATCAATTTGGTTCGAAAAACCGCTTTGTCCGGCTTTTTGACCTATATGAAAGCCGCCTTTGAAGCCAACTGGAACCGCGAACTGGTCTGCCACGAAGTCAACCTCACGGACGGCGTAGCGACAGTACACATCACAGAGCCCATACTCCAGCCCAAGTAAGGGCGACCCTCGTGGTCGCCCATCTGGGATAGACGTAGCACACCCGTAAGGGCGACCCTCGTGGTCGCCCATCTGTGGTAGTCGCACAGGCCCACCTGGGATAGTCGTGGTCGCCCATCTGTGGTAGTCGCACAGGCCCCACGTGGGATAGTCGCACTGGCCCATCTGTGGTAGTCGCACTCGCCCCACCTGTGGTAGTCGCACTCGCCCCATCTGTGGTAGTCGCACTCGCCCCAGGTGGGATAGTCGC
>JAAFJN010000014.1:111564-115961 GCA_013298845.1 Chitinophagales bacterium | reverse complement strand
CGACACCTTAAAAGAGGTGTATAATATCTAATTTTTCCCTACCCGATAACACATGTACGCAGCACTTGCCCTCCAAATTATCCGTGAACAATTCGCCGGGCGCACCGACAAAGGCGGGCATCCTTATTGGGGCGCCATTCCGCATTTAATACCCCGTGGTGAAACACCCATTTGGTGGGCCATTCAAAACCGTTATCCCAAAAACGCCACCCGAGGGCCAATTCTGAACTGGGGTTGTATGGCGTTCATGTATCGGGAAGGCCGCGACAATTCCAGTGCCATTATGGTGCCTTATACCTCCGTTACGCTGGGCACTCCCGACCTCATGCTGACCGCAGGCGGTGGCCTGGGAGCCTATACCGATGGCCGAAACCCCGAAAATGGCCGTACCATGCTGCGAAAAATACCACCGGTGATCACGATGCACGGAATGGCCCGCATCGGGCGGCGCTCCTGCCTGATTACCGAAAACTACGTCCTGCTGCAAAACGAACGTTGGTCGGCGGTCTCCATGAACGGGGTGCGTTATTGGAAAAAACGGCTTGCGCTGGATATCGGTATCGTGTTAGCGCCCGTTACCGAACCGGGTTGGCCCACCGGAATTGAACGCAATTGGTACGCTTTGCCGTGGATATCGGTGCATTATCGGCGAAAAGACCGGAATCTGGAGGATTTGTTAACCTCTGGGTGAGGACTACTCCTTTTCTTCCATATTGTGCGGAAAAATCTCCTGCGGAACGTCTTTGCGGTCGGCCCATTCCAGCCAGCAGACATCGGTGCAGCCCAGGGCGCGTTCGGCGATGGTCCATTTGCCTTTCTTTTTGACCAACAGTGCCTGGAAATTATTGTCGAACAACTCCGCTTTACTTTGTTCAGCGTAGGCTTTGTCGGCAAATTTGCTGTGATCGAGTGCTTTCCCGCCCGGCTGTTGCAATTGTCCGTACACAAATGCCCAATTGCCTTTGGCGTAAATACCATTGACAATAAACTCAATGGGTTGGCCCAGTTCGGCGGCGGTGGGTTTGCGCACCACGTCCAAAATCGTTTTGCGGAGCGGATTGCCGGTTTGTACCTCGTAAATCGAAGTTTGGGAAAAAACGGTGGTGAATAGCGCGCAACAAAACGCGAGGGTGGATAAAAATTTTAAAGTCATGGGTTGAAATTTATTTGCGAATAAAATAAACGGCGCCAATTTAACCGTGTTTGGGTGAAAAACTGGCCGCAAAATTACCCGAATGTTAGGCGGCGAAAAATTTTTTAAAATTTTTTTTGAAAAAGTTTGGCAGTAGAAATTGAATCGTATTACCTTTGCGTCGCTTTTAGCAAAATGCTTCATTAGCTCAGTTGGTTAGAGCGGCGGACTGTTAATCCGTAGGTCCAAGGTTCAAGTCCTTGATGGAGCGCAGAAGGCCACCGATTCGGTGGCCTTTTTTTTTGGCAAATTTTTGACTTTCAACACATTATGAGTTTAGTTGCAGTAGGAACCGTAGCGTTCGATGACATTGAAACGCCTTTTGGCCGCGCCGAAAAAGTAGTTGGTGGCGCTTGTACCTATATCTCACTGGCGGCTTCATATTTTGTCCAACCGGTCCAAATTGTATCGGTCGTGGGCGATGATTTCCCCGAAGATATGTTGAGCGAAATGCGCGACCGTGGTGTTGATACCACCGGTGTGCAAATCAAAGTGGGCGAAAAATCATTTTTTTGGGCGGGCCGTTACCACAAAGACATGAATGGCCGCGATACCCTCGATACCCAACTCAATGTACTGGCCAATTTCGACCCGATTTTGCCGGAATCCTATAAAGATGCCAAATACCTGATGCTGGGCAACCTCACGCCGCAGGTGCAAATGCGCGTATTGGATCAGTTGAACCAACGCCCCAAATTGGTGGTACTCGATACCATGAATTTCTGGATGGACGTAGCGTTGGAAGATTTGTTAAAAGTGATTGCCCGCATTGATGTGCTGACCATCAACGACGAAGAAGCCCGCCAACTCTCGGGCGAGCATTCGTTGGTGAAGGCCGCCGCCAAAATCCTCGGTATGGGGCCTAAGTACCTGATTATTAAAAAAGGCGAACACGGCGCGTTGCTCTTCAGCGAAGACGAAGTGTTTTTTGCGCCCGCGTTGCCCTTGGAAGAAGTAAAAGACCCCACCGGAGCGGGTGATACATTCGCCGGAGGCCTCATTGGTTGGATTGCCAAAACGGACGATACCAGTTTCGAAAACATGAAACGCGCCATTATTTATGGCTCCGCCATGGCTTCGTTTTGCGTGCAAAAATTTAGTATCGAGCAACTCCTCGAACTCGATCCCATTGCAATTCAGAAACGAGTGCAACAGTTTGCGCAATTGGTGCGTTTTGACGTGTAAAGAAAGGTAATTAAAGGGTATGGGCAAAGTAATTTGCCGCGCAAAATCCCGTTTGAAAAAACCTTTTTAATTTTGCACTTTAATTATCCGCTGAGCGCCTGCTCTCACCCGAGTTCACGGAGCGCGAGCTACAAAAACTGATTTACTTATGCTTCGTATTATCCTCCTATTTTTCATCGGTGTATCTTTTTCGGTCGCTCAGGCGCAGCAAATTGATATTAACACCAAACTGGCCGCTTATTTTCCCTTTAGCGACTGTACAGGTAAGGATCAAAGCCCCGACGGTGGCTCCAGTGGTTCCATTGACTCGACCATTCTTTGCAATTGCGGGGTACTCGACTCCAGTTTGGTGTTCGATGCCGCCAACGAAGATGCTCGTTTTATTGGCAATGTTTCCAGCGTGTTTTCTACCGGTAATTTTACCGTTAGTTTTTACATGAAACCCCAAAATACACCCACTCCGGGCGCGACCCAAATGGTCATGTCCAAACAGGATTCTTGTAGTTTGAGAAATGCGTTCTGGGTGCGTTACCGTCGGCAAGGGCAAAATAACCAGTCCTCCAACGTGATTTCCACCGGAATTAGCCAAAACGATACGCTCGGTGTTACCCTCAGTGCCAAACTCGACGATGACCGCTGCTGGTACCATATTGTGATGGTGCGCGACGGCGTAAAATACCTTCTGTACGTGGATGGCCAATTGCGCGACCAGAAAAGCACCAATGTGCGTTTGGACCTCACCAACCCGGCGGCTCTGGTACTCAGTAAACCACAATGCACCGTTGACGGTGGTTATTACGGGGCACTCGACGAAATTCGCCTTTATAACCGCGCTTATACTCAGGACGAAATTAATGAAATTTTGGCCCTTCACCCCGATGAATTGGTCAACCAGGATACGTTGATTTACGTGGGCAACGCTTTTAACGCCCAAATTACCACCACCTGCGCCAATTCTTTTATTTGGTCGCCCATCGCGGGCCTTTCTCAGAATGACGTTCCCAACCCGGAGATTGCGCCCACCGAACCCACCACGTACGTCATTCGTTTTAATCATCCCGATGGTTGCGATGCTTACGACACGTTGCGCGTGAATGTGATTGACCCCGATACCCTCGATTGCACGCAGGCATTTTTGCCCAATGCGTTTACCCCCGGTTTTTCGTCGGGGCGCAACGACTTATTTTTCGTGAGCAATGGTTTTGTGATCACCGATTTTATCTCCTTCGAAATTTTTGATCGCTGGGGTGGTCGGGTATTCAACGCTGCTTCGGTGAGTGATGCCTGGGACGGTACTTTTGGCGGACAACCCGTGAATCCCGGTATGTTTTTGTATCGTTTGCGGTACCGTTGTAAAGGTGAAGAAAAGGTACAATCGGGTACCGTTAGTGTCCTTCGATAGCGATTGCATTTTTTATGCTCCCACAAATAAACATGCGCGATTATTGGTACGATTTACCGGACCAACGGATCGCTAAATACCCTTTGGCCCAACGCGACCACTCAAAATTATTGGTGTGGCAAAACGGCCATATCCGGCACCGTCATTTTGGCGAAGTGCCCGATTTGTTTTCCGGCAACGAAGTGCTTTTTTTTAACAACACAAAAGTGATTCCGGCGCGGTTGTTTTTTCGCAAAACAACGGGCGCGCTCATCGAAATATTTTTGTTAAATCCGGTGGCACCCGCCGTGGTGGATATGGCCATGCAGCAAACGGCGCAATGCGATTGGTGCTGCACCATTGGCAACCTCAAAACCTGGAAAAAAGACCTGGTACTGGAACGCGAAATGGAGGTGCAGGGCCAATTGGTGCACCTAAAAGCCGAACTGCTCGACGCGGCCCACATGCACGTGCGGTTTACCTGGGACGGCGGGTTTTCGCTGGTGCAGGTGTTGGAAGCGGCCGGTCAGACGCCCATTCCGCCCTATCTGCAACGCGCCGCCGAAGACAGCGACCGCCAAACCTACCAAACCGTGTACAGTAAAAAAGAGGGTGCCGTAGCGGCACCTACCGCTGGTT